>DATNQM010000039.1:0-141824 GCA_036704045.1 Halomicronema sp.
TAATTTTTTTGCCAATTCTTCACTATCACTTCTCCCAGTTTCTTTGATATCGTGTAAAAGTTGTTCTATTGACACATCTCCATACCAGTTATTTTCACCAAATTCTAAAACATGAGGTTGATTTGGCATCATTCCTGAATCTTTAAGATTAGTCATTAAAGCGTATTCTATTTCTGTAATTGCCATTTTTAGAGTTCCTTATTTTTTAGGTTTGTGGGGTAGGCAAAATTTTTGAGTCCTTGGTTAGCAATTATAGCAAATTCATAATAAGTGATACTAATTGTAAAACAATATACAATAGTTTTTTTCAGTTATTTGCAAGGATGCTTACAAAAAAATCATAGGATTACTACAATTCTTAGAAAAGGTATTACATCGGCAGAATTACTTTTAAAATCTGATTTTTAAACAAGAGGAAAGCAGAGTTTTGTTGGGTGAAATTGGGGAGCTTTTTTGTATTAATTCTCTGCTCTCCTCTGGGCTTTTATAAGCTTAGCAAACAAAGAAAATAGTTAATTATGGGGCCGATGAATAATCGTTTCTACGACTCGCCTTTTTGCCTTTGGTTCAATTCCTACCAAACGAATATAATCACCACTATGCTCTTTTAAGCAATGTTGAACTGCTGTGATTGCTGAATCTTGTTCTTCTGGAGAAAGAGATGCACAACTTGTCCAAGAGTTTGTCCTAAACTTGCGCTGATTTACATATTCTATTCCTAAGCGATAACCCCTACTGAAAATCTGTTGCACCTGTTCCATCACTTCTGGATTTAGGCCGGTTTTTCCATTACCGCTAGTATTAGAAGTAACAACCGGCTGCTGTGCAATGGGCTGCTGTACAAGGATAGTTTGTGTGGGTGCCGGTGCGTTAAAAATTTGATTTTGATTGGGGTTTCTTAAGACCTGATTATATTCTCTTACCAGCCCCATATCTTGAATGCGTTTTTGCTCTTGCACCAGCAAGTTACCAAATTCAATTAAGCGAGATAAGCTAAAATCTGGCTTTAGAAAATTCGGCGGCCCATCAGAACTATTTACTACCCGTGATGAAACTTTTTCAAAACCGACTTTATAAATAAAATCACGGATTTGTTCATCATAAATTCTTGCTCGCACAGCCCCAAAAAAATCAATTGCTTGGGTAGGGAAAGTCTCGACCATTTGCTCAACTTGGCTGCGAGAAATTCCGTCTGGTTCAAAAATTCCCGCTACAATTCCCACTTTATCTTCTTTGTTTGGTTCCCAATAGAATTTTTCCATCCTTCCATCACGAATTAAGGGTTCATAAAGGGTAGAAAAATCATTGCCGGTGACAATAATCGGGACTCGATGTAAAGGTGTAGAATCATAACTACCGGGCAGTTGAACGTTGGTAGGATTATCGGCAATATTCATTAATGTACCGTTTACCAACTGCGTGTTAACGGTGTATTGTGTAGTAGAGTCAAATCTACCGGCACCGGCATCTAAATCATTAATCATTAATACAACCATTTTGCCCCGAACCTTGATTAGTTCGGCAGCTTCACGGTAACGCAAACGAATTAGACGCGCTGGATCACCCGCATCAGGACTTTCTAATTCACCGGCAGTCATGTGTACAACTTCAATGCCCATTTTTTCGTAAATTAATTCGCATTGAAAAGATTTACCTTCGCCTTTACGTCCGTGAATACCTAAAATTAAAGGAACCCTAACGCCAGGAAGATCGAGAAAGTTTTTTGTAATGTGTACTGCTAGTTTATCGAGAAAGCGAGGAGAAATATAATATGCCATTGTTGTGTTAGTTTACGAGTGCTTGTTTTACGCTTATGGTTAAAATTTTATGACAAAAGGGTTGGTTTTGAATATTTTTTTAAACATTGTTGGTTTTCTGATAGTTAGAGCAGTCATTATGAGGGCAATTAGCTAATTAATAACCTTTTCAAATTTGTTTAATAATCAATAATTTTGATACGGATTATTTCGCCCCAATTTCAGCAAGAATAAATGCGGATTTTAAAGTTTTAATCAGGGCTTCATAGAGGTGCGAGAGTGCTGTTTATTTTGGATTTATGCCACAATTACCTCTAGCCCATCCCCACTCTTCAACACCCACAGAAATTTGCGCCCCAGGCTTAATATTTCCTCTGGAAAGATCCACCAGTGTTACTGCCGTCGCCGCCTGGAAATTTCCCCGATAGATTGGTTGACCTTTGCTGTTTTCTCTATCATATTTTAACGTAGAAACTTGCGGTGGTTGACCGGCCCGTTTCCAGCTTATTTGCGTAAACCGGCCATCTACATATTGTGCTGTATAAACCCAGCCATTTCTCATAGTGCCGGTGCAAGTAAAAGTTTGTGCTGCCTGAACCGGCCCCACCGACAACAACGCCTGTAAGCTCAGTAATATAGCTACATCTAAACCAAGGACACCGGCTTTTTTGCAAATTATTGCCTTCAAAACATTTAACATATACAAAATTGCTGTTTTGTTGTGTCGAATAAACTAAGAGCAGGAAACCAATTAAAAATTAATTTTTTTCTAAAAAAAAAGCCCGCACCGGCGGGCCTTATACTTGTAGCCCTATATTTCAAGGAGCTACAAATGCGGATTAAATTAATAACCGCGAGTATTGGGTTTGTGAACAATAAAGCTCAAAACTTGGCACTGCTTCACGTTGTCAAAAGCAACAACGCGGATATAGCAGTTGGGGTATTCACTACGGCACTGTTGAACTTCGTTCAAAACTTCGTTGGTGCTGCGGGCGCTGAACAAAGGCAACTTCCACATTGTCCAGTAATATACAGTCGGCTCAGAGTTTTCGTTAAACTCAACTGCGGGGAAATAGCCATTATCCAAAACATACTGAATTTGCTTGGCAATTTGAGCATCAGTAAGCGGGGGCAAATAGGAAAGAGTTTCGTAACGGCGCTCTTTGGGTAGGGTCTTCATGTCTTCCTCAGTGTCTTGCAGAACTATCTACGATTTGTGTAATTGCTAATACTTAGTTAGCTCTTAACTGGATAAATTATCCAAATTAGGCTGACTTGGTTCCTGTTCGGGATGCGATGCCGTCTCAGGTAAATTTAACTGCGTCATTCTTTCTAAATGTTGCTTGCGATGCTGCATATTTGCGTCCTGAAGGCCGCTGCGAACCATCTCCGGTAAAGAGTCCATCACTTCCTGCGCCAGATGTTCCCGCACAGTCAATATCCGAATTCCCAAATCTGGTTTTTCCAGAAATAACTCTGTTAAGTAAGCTTCACCATCTTGGATTTTGGTCTGCGAAGAAAACTTGTGCAGCCAATAAGCCAAGGGAGGATTTGTCTCATCAAGTTGAGCTAGTACAGTTCGCATGGCTTGATAAGTCAGGTAACTCATCAGCACCTTAGCACTATCTTTGGCAATTTGTTTTATATCCATATTGGTTGTAATTTTTGATATTGCAGTTATCTTCTTGTACCAAAATCTTTTGCAAGCGGGAGTAAAAACTCCTATTGCTTTAGGTACAACAACTTAGCCGCTTTCCCTTGCCTAAAAAGCATTGGGCACTACTTTTCAATTACAACCATTAGGAATCTAATACCAAAGACAGTTATTTAGAGGAGTCAGGGGTGATTAAGTCCTTTGTTCTTTGTTATTAGCAAAAAACCAATGACCAATGACCCATGACTAATAACCAGTTATCAGACCGTATCCATTGCCTCGAATTCAAACTTGATTTCTTTCCAGAGTTCGCAAGCTGCGGCCAATTCAGGAGACCACTTGCAAGCTTCGCGGATAACGTCGTTACCTTCGCGGGCCAAGTTGCGGCCTTCGTTACGAGCTTGGATACAAGCTTCCAAAGCAACGCGGTTTGCAGTTGCACCAGGAGCATTACCCCAGGGGTGACCCAAGGTACCACCACCGAATTGCAATACGGAGTCGTCGCCGAAGATTTCCACCAATGCCGGCATATGCCAAACGTGGATACCACCAGAAGCAACGGCCATAACACCAGGCATAGAAGCCCAGTCTTGGGTGAAGTAGATACCGCGAGACTTGTCTTGTTCGACATAGTTTTCACGGAGCAAGTCCACGAAGCCCATCGTGATGCCACGTTCGCCTTCGAGTTTACCCACAACGGTACCGGTGTGGATGTGGTCGCCACCAGACATACGGAGGGTTTTGGCTAATACGCGGAAGTGGATACCGTGATTTTTTTGACGGTCGATCACAGCGTGCATAGCGCGGTGGATGTGCAACAACACACCGTTATCACGGCACCAGTGAGCCAAGGTGGTGTTGGCGGTGAAACCTGCGGTTAAGTAGTCGTGCATGACGATAGGCATTTCGAGTTCTTTGGCGAACTCGGCGCGTTTCATCATTTCTTCGCAGGTGGGGGCGGTTACGTTTAGGTAGTGACCTTTGATTTCGCCGGTTTCAGCTTGAGATTTCTTGATCGCATCTGCTACGAACAAGAAACGGTCGCGCCAACGTTGGAAGGGCTGAGAGTTAATGTTTTCGTCGTCTTTGGTGAAGTCTAAACCACCGCGCAAGCATTCATATACAGCGCGTCCATAGTTTTTAGCAGACAAACCAAGTTTAGGTTTGATGGTGCAACCCAGCAAAGGACGACCATATTTGTTTAATTTATCGCGCTCTACTTGGATACCATGCGGCGGGCCTTGGAATGTTTTTAAGTAAGCAACGGGAATCCGTAAATCTTCTAAACGCAAGGCGCGGAGGGCTTTGAAACCGAATACGTTACCTACGATGGAGGTTAACATATTGGTAACGGAGCCTTCTTCAAACAGATCCAAAGGATAAGCGATGTAGCAAATATACTGATTATCTTCGTTGGGGACGGGCTCGATGTCGTAGCAACGGCCTTTGTAGCGATCCAAGTCGGTCAGCAAGTCTGTCCACACGGTTGTCCAGGTGCCGGTGGAAGATTCAGCGGCCACAGCAGCGCCGGCTTCTTCGGGGGGAACTCCAGGCTGAGGGGTGACGCGGAATGCTGCCAGAATATCAGTATCTTTCGGTGTGTAATCTGGTGTGTAATAGGTCAGTCGATAGTCTTTAACACCGGCTTTGTAGCCAGTTTTGGTCTGCGTCTGCGTTGAAGCGTAAGTCATAACCCCTTCCTAAATCGTCGATTCAGCTGCTTGTTTTTGTCAAGCTCATTACACTATATCAGGGATCAAATAAGTTATTCTTCAAATCTTTTTCATCGATTGATAATTTTTGTTTATCTTTTTTGCGAATTCTTAAGAATAAGTTACATGATAAAAAGTTGAGCATAAATACTCTTGTCAGAGGTGATAAATTTGTGTGTTTAAGTCTTTCCAGAATTGAAGCCCAGCATACGGAAGTCCCCTTTCCCAGCTAAAATTAGCCACAATATAGACTCGCGCCTGCACACTTTTGTTTAATTTATTGTGCCTCAGTCTTTTTCTTTAACTTCTGTTTACTGTATTAATCCTGACTGTCCCCGTCCCTCTTCTCAAAGGTGGGGAAATCGGTTTTGCCAAAGTTGCGGTACTTCTTTGCAGCTACAAGATCGTTATGTTCCTTTGCAACAGTTGGGGAGTGGTGGGTTTGCTGTGACATATACGGTTTTTGATCTTGTCTCGCAAACTGAAAGGGTACTTAAGGTTTTAATTGAAAGTTCCGAACAAGCTTTACGTTTGTTTGAACAAGAGGCGCAAGTTTTAGCAAGTTTGCGTCATGGGGGAATTCCCAGGGTGGAGGTGGATAATTATTTTGGGGTGCAGGTTATTAACCCCAGCAGGCGGGTTCTGCCTTGTATGGTGATGGAAAAAATTAATGGTCAAACCCTTGAGGAAGTTTTGGAACGTTACCCGCAGGGTTGTCCTGAAGTTTTGGCGGTGGGTTGGCTTTATCAGGCGTTAGATATTTTACAACTATTGCATCGGCGGGGGATTATTCACCGGGATCTCAAACCGGCCAATTTGATGTTACGTCGGGAAACTCAGCAGTTGGTGGCGATTGATTTTGGTGGTGTTAAGCAACTTTCTAGTCATTTATATAAAGGTACTCAAAATCAAGGGGCGAGTATTTCAACTCGTTTGATTTCTCCTGGTTATAGCCCTCCTGAACAAATTGCTGGGGGGGTGGTTGGCCCCCAGGCTGATTTTTATGCTTTGGGCCGGACGTTTGTTCATTTGTTGACGGGCCGGTATCCGGGGGAGTTGGATGATCCGCTGACGGGGGTATGTCGGTGGCGTTCTCATGTACAGGTGAATCCTGGTTTGGGGGATCTTTTGGATGAGATGATTTCTCTGGTTCCGTCAAACCGGCCGGCTTCTGCGAGGGAATTGTTGGGTCGTTTAGCGAAAATTTCTCGTCGGCGTAAGCGTGTTGCTAAAGCGTTGCGAAGTTTTGATGTAGTTTTATCTTTTGTGAAATTAATTATTACGCCCTTTGTTTTAATTGGTGAGGTTTTATATAAATTGTTGGCCGGTTTGACAAAAAACTTTTGGAAAATTTTAATTTATACGTTTCAGGCAGTGTTAGATACATTGCTGGGAATGATTATGGCCGGTTTGGGAGGCAGTATGGGGGCTGGAATCGGTTTTTGGTTGGTTTATGGAGTGCCGGTGGGTAAAAGATTAGCGGTTTGGCTAACAGCAAATTTGGCTTACTTTGAGAGTGACATAGTAATTGAACCTGTGTTTTTTTTATTTGTTATAGCTGGTTTAGGAACTGCTTTAGGTTTAACAGAGTCGGGGAGTTTTTCTCAACAAAGAAAATTTTGGAGAGCCGGTTTTCTGGGGATTTTGGGATATATAGTAGGATGGTTTTTCGCCCAAACAATTCCACCATCATCAGTACAAATTTTAAATCAATTTATGGGTTTTTCTGCTATTGGTATTGCTTCGCTAACGTTGGGTTTAGGGTTGCCAAAGCATCATTTATTGTTGGGGTCTTTAGCTGCTATGGGGACGGCGGTTTTTATGCTAGTTTTCCTGACGCTTTTTCCTTTAGAGTTAAGTTTTTTGTTTAAATCTTCTGCTTTGCCTGGGAAATTAGGCTGGGAAGCTTTTGTGGCTTGTTTGGGATTTTTTGCTTTTTTAGGAAGTAGTGGTGCTTTTTGTTTGGGATGGGTTTATTATGTGCTAATTCCTGTGTTGCGTTTTTTAGGTTTTCGCTAATTTTATTAGGTTTGGATTTGTTTAAGGCAGAGATTTTTGAATGCTGCTAAAAATAGATAATCCAGGTAAATAAGTTTGACAAAACAAGTGAAGTATGATAAATGTTTAACAATTAAATTGCAACAAATAACCTATTTGCTGGTATCTAGGGTTAAAAAATAAATTATTCACAGGCAAAGCAAAAAATTTAATGAGGTAACAAAAGAGTTGTCAAAGTATAGCTCTTTGGTTGGACTTCTACTTATCCTAAAAAGCAGTTGCGTATTTTTAAATTCTTGTTATAATATTAGCCTATTCTACATAATGAAAATTTAGGAAATATGGCGGTTACTATCCAACAATTGATGCAGTGGAAACAGCAAAATCGTCCTATTGTGGCTTTGACTGCGTGGGATTTTTTGTTTGCTGAGTTGTTGGATAAAGTGGGGGTAGATTTAATTTTAGTGGGGGATTCTTTGGCGATGGTAGCGTTGGGTATGGAAACGACGCTCCCTTTAACAATGGATGCTGTAATTCATCATGCCCAAGCGGTAAAGCGTGGTGTAAAAAAAGCTTTGTTGGTGGTAGATTTACCGTTTATGAGTTATCAAGAATCTCCGCAGCAAGCGCTACAAAATGCGGGAAGAATTTTGAAGGAAACGGGGGCGAATGGGGTGAAGTTGGAGGGGGGTTATCCAGAGATTGTGGAAACGGTGGAGCGTTTGGTTTTGGCCGGTATTCCAGTGTTGGGTCATTTGGGTTTAACACCGCAATCTGTTCATCAGGTTGGCTATCGTCAACAAGGCAAAACTAAGGAGGCTGGAGAAAGAATTTTAAGGGAAGCTTTGGCTTTACAAAATGCAGGAACTTTTGGGATTGTTTTAGAGCATATTCCGGTAGAATTGGCGAAGGAAATTACAGAGCAGCTTGTGATTCCTACTATTGGTATTGGGGCGGGAAGTTTTTGTGATGGGCAAATTTTGGTGACGGCGGATTTATTGGGTTTGTCTAATCGACAGCCTCCTTTTGTGAAATTATATGCTAATTTGCAAGAGACGATTGGGCAAGCGTTGCAGGAGTATTGTAGGGAAGTGAGAGAGGGTAAGTTTCCTGAATTTTAGTTGTGCTGAGGATAGTAAGCCGGTGGGCTGAGGATGAGTCTAGGGGTTAAATTTTTCATCCTTTAGGGTTAGGTCAAATATTGATAAAAACAGGCAAAATTGAATTATTAATGATTAGATTATGGCTTGTGATTTATGCAACTACTGTCTTTAAATGTAAATTCTAATCCTCAAGTTTCTGAAACATTGCATCCTGTTTCTAGGTGGGCGAAATTTAGTGCTTTGATTGCGTTGATCAATTTAATTTTAGTTTTTTTTAATACAAGTTATATTCCTCTGCGTAATTTTTATGTGCGTCAGTTTCCTTTGGTTGTGAGTGTGTATGATCCCATTAAAGGTATTCAACCGCATCCTGTGACGCAAAACTATTTGAGGACTGTGGATGAATTGGGGGCGCAGGTTTCACAAACCGGCCTAGAAAATTCTGCAAGTCAAAAACTTTTGGAAAAGCTGCGAAAGGAAAGTGACATTTTAATGGATGAAAATCCTTTTTCTCAAGGTTCGGGTGTTTATAATTTTTCGCAAATTCAACAACGAATTTCTAATCATGTTGGCACAATTTCGGCAAAAGAAGCTTTTGAGAAATTTTGGAGTAAGGAGCGATTGAATCAAGCTGGTTGGCAATCGGAACTGATATTTTTTAATTCTAAAATTCGCCCGTTAATTTTATCTAATTATTTTCGAGATGTTAATAAATATGGTTATCCAATTGATAATTTTTGGATGATTGATGGTTTTTTTATTGCGTTTTTTGGGTTGGAGTTTTTGATTGGGACTTATTGGTTGTCTCGGCGTCTGTCTGTGAAGACTTGGCTAGATGCGATGATTCGACGTTGGTATGATGTGTTTTTGGTTTTGCCTTTTTTGCAGGTTTTGCGGGTTATTTCTGTGGGGGTACGTTTGCATCAAGCGGGGTTTTTGAAGTTTGATCGTTTTTTGGTTCAAGCGTCTCATGAACCGGCTGCTCCTTTGGCAGATCAAATGACAGATTTAGTGATTATTCGGATTATTAATAAGCTGCAAAATGGAATTCGCAGTGGCGAGGCGGCGAGGTTTTTACTTTCTCCTAAACCTTATGTGACGGTGAATAATATTGATGAGGTAGAAGCGATTACTGATCGGTTGATGCAGGTGGCGGTTCATAAGGTTTTGCCTTCTGTGCAGCCAAATTTGGAGGCGTTGATGTATCACAGTATAGAAGGGGTTTTAAAACAGTCTAATGTTTATCAAGGGTTGCTAAAAATACCGGCTTTTGGTGTTTTGCCGGCGGATTTGATAGAACAGTTGGCTAATTATTTGGCTGGGGCTACTGTGGATGTGGTAAAAAGTTCTTATTCGGATGGGGAAGCTAAGCAAATTATGGAGCAATTAACGCGAAATTTTATTGAGGAATTGCGCCATCAGTTGCAGGATTCTCAAACACTTAGGGAGATTGAAGTTTTACTTTCTGATTGGTTGGAGGAGTTGAAGTTAAATTATTTGGTTAATTCTAGTGTTAGTGATACGGAGGATAGTCTGGCGGAAGCTGAGGTTTTGCGTCAAGTTGATGAACAGTAGGGTGGTTTTTGCTCCCTAGTTGATGGGGAGCGAAATGTTTTAAATTGTTGTTCTTTCGGCTGTCCAGTGCCGGTCGGAAGATTGATAAATGTTGATGGGTTGTAGCTGTGTTTTTTCTATCATAAGATGAATTTCTGGGAGGGTGAAGGCGGCATGGAGTGAGTCGCGGAATAGTTGTTTTTGGTGGGTGTTGCAGTTGTTGGTGTATTGATTTACTAAAGTGTCTACAATTTGGGGGGATGCCGGTCTTAATAAGTCTCTTATAAATATGCCGCCGTTGGGTTTTAAGACGCGTTTTATTTCATAGAAAAAGGGTAAGGGGTCATGGAGGTGGTGGATGATGCTGTTAGAGATTATTAAGTCAAAATGAGCGTCAGGATAGGGCATTTTTTTTGCATCAACTAATTGCAGGTTAATTTGGGATTCTAAATTGGCTTGTTTGATGTTTTCTTTGGCAACTTTGAGCATATTTTGGGATAAGTCAATGCAGGTTAATTGCCAATGGGGGCGCATTTGGGCTATAAAGATGGGGATGCGTGCGGTGCCGGTGCCGGCGTCTAAAATTGTTGCTGGTGCCGGTGGTGCAAGTTTTATTACGCTTTCAGCAAAGGCACGATTGACTTCTGTAAAATCCATTGCATCATATTCAATAGCTTCTTGCCAAGTATCCATGACTTCAGGTTCTAAGATTCGCTGCATAATGGTTTAGGGATAATGATTGTTATATTTTATTTTATAACTTTGTTGTTGATTTCAAAGGATAGATGGTTTTGAATGTTATCACAAACTATTGTTTTGTATAAACTTTTATTTAAGCGTAGTAAGGCCATGTTTTGATAAAGTTAAAGTTTTCTTTGGTAAAATTTGTGACTTTTTAACGGGTTTTTAAAAATGCTATAATATTTAAAATATACATTATGAAAATATTAGGTATGAGCTTTGAATTTCCAAGTGGGCCTATACCTTTGGGCTCTCTCTTTTATGTTGAGCGACAACCTTTAGAAAATCGGGCTTACGAAGAAATTACCAAGCCTGGAGCGGTGGTTCGTATTAAAGCACCGAGACAAATGGGAAAGACTTCGTTGCTTATGCGGTTGTTGGATCGTGCAACAAAGGCTGACTATCGTACTGTTTATATTGATTTTCAGCAAGCCGATGAAGAGGTTTTTTTGTCGGGCGAAAAATTTTTCCGCTGGTTTTGTGCGAATGTGAGTAGGCAGTTAAATCTTTTGCCTAAATTAGATGATTATTGGGATGAAGATATTGGCAGTAAAATTAGTACAACTCTTTATTTTCAAGGTTATTTATTGGATTCAGATGAACGTCCTTTAGTGCTGGCTTTTAATGAAGTTAATTTAATTTTTGAGTATCCTAAAATTGCGGCGGATTTTTTAGCTTTGTTGAGGTCTTGGCATGAAGAAGCAAAGCAAGAAAAAGCTTTAGAAAAGTTGCGATTAGTGGTAGTACATTCTACAGAAGTTTATCTAACTCTAAATATTAATCAATCGCCTTTTAATGTGGGCTTG
Source organism: Halomicronema sp. (assembly GCA_036704045.1). Taxonomy (GTDB): domain Bacteria; phylum Cyanobacteriota; class Cyanobacteriia; order Cyanobacteriales; family Oscillatoriaceae; genus Ancylothrix. The sequence continues at coordinate 11,326 of DATNQM010000039.1, forward strand.
CCATTATCTTTACCTCAATTTAATTTACATCAAATAGAAGATTTAGCGGCTCGTCATGGGATGAATTGGCAAAATGAATTGGAAGCTAAAAAACTTATAGAAATGGTTGGAGGACATCCTTATTTAGTGCGGTTAGCTCTTTATTATTTAGCAACGGATTCTACTTTAAGTTTAGATCAACTTCTCACAGAATCACCAACGTTTTCCGGTATTTATAAAGATCATTTACGTTCTCAGTTTTTGGCATTGCAACGTTCACCAGAACTAGCGAATGCTTTTAAACAAGTTCTTGACGCTAAAGGTAAGACAAAGCTAAATCATATTTTTGCTTATAAGTTAGAAAGTATGGGTTTGGTAAAGATAGATGGAAATGAGTGTGTAATATCTTGTCAACTTTACCAAAAGTATTTTGCTAACCAGCAATTTGAAGAATTAGAAAATTTACAACAAAAAATATTGTTACTACAAGCGGAAAATTTAGAGTTGCAGAATTTGTCTAAAATAGATGATTTGACTAAGTTACCTAATCGTCGTAGTTTTGAGGATGAGTTAGATGTGAAATGGCGAACTTTGGCGGCTACAAAATCTCCTCTAGCCTTGATTTTTTTGGATGTGGATTATTTAAAGCTTTATAATCGCAGTTATGGGAATAAAGCGGGAGATGAATGTTTACAAAAAATTGCCCAAGAAATTAGCAAATCAAGAAACTTTGAACAAATAAATAGTGAAAAATTAGTTGACATTTTTCGCTATGGAGATGATCAATTTGCAATAATTTTAGCCAATATTAATGAGTGTAAGGCGAAAATTATTGCAGAAAAAATTAGAAACAATATCCAAAAGTTATCAATTTATCATTCTGCTAATATTGGCGGTTTACCAGCGAATGTGATTACGGCTAGTTTGGGAGTTACTTACACTATACCAGATTTAAATGTCTCGCCTTATCTGTTGATCAAAACGGCTGAAAAAGCGCTTTATCAAGCGAAAAAATTGGGACGAAATTGTAGTATTTTAGTAAAATTAACCGAGGGAGGAGAGGATAGTTTATTTAGGTCATAAATTGTTTGATTGATTTGTAAAAAATATTGTAAAAAATTCTTTGAATGATAAAACATTATCAAGTAGGCGGAAGTTTATCTGCTGATGCTCCTAGTTATGTTACCAGACAGGCAGATTCGGATTTATATAATGGTTTAAAAGATGGTGAATTTTGTTATGTTTTAAATTGCCGGCAAATGGGGAAGTCTTCTGTTTTGGTGCGAACGCGATGCCGATTACAAAATGAGGGTTACAAATGTAGCACTTTAGACATGACTCGGATCGGTAGCGAAAACATCACGGTTGAACAGTGGTATAAGGGCATTGTAACAGAGTTGTGGCGCGGTTTTAATTTGATGGGAAAGCTCAATTTAAAAGCGTGGTGGAATGAGAGAGAAGATGTGTCTTTGTTGCAGCGTTTAAGTGATTTCATTGAAGATGTTTTATTTGAGAAATTTCCTAACTCTAATTTGGTTATTTTTATTGATGAAATTGATAGTATTTTGTCTTTAAATTTTTCAGGAGATGATTTTTTTGCTTTTATTAGGTTTTGTTATAACCAGCGGGCTATTAATCCTGAATATAAAAGATTGACGTTTGCTATTTTTGGAGTTGCAACGCCATCAGATTTAATTTTAGACAAAAAACGTACCCCTTTTAATATGGGAAAAGCGATTAAATTACAGGGATTTACATTTAAAGAATCGGAGGTTTTAGCCAATGGGTTTTTAGGCAAAGTCAGCGATCCTAAAAAGGTACTCAAAGAAATTTTAAATTGGACAGGAGGCCAACCATTTTTAACACAAAAGTTGTGCAGTTTAGTGTCAGAAATAGTTGGAAATTCGATGGATGAAGAGGATGAAGAAATATTTTTAATTTCTAGTGGAAAAGAGAGTTTTTGGATATCTTTAATTGTCCAAAAACGGATTGTTAAAAATTGGGAATCTCAAGACGAACCAGAACATTTAAGAACGATTCGTGACCGACTTTTAAGTAATGAAAATAAAGTCAGTAGATTGCTAGGAATTTATCAGCAAATTTTACAATCTTACCTAGCACCTGTAACCCAGCCTTTGCCCTTAATTGCGGCGGATGATAGCCAGGAACATATCGAATTAATTTTGTCAGGTTTGGTGGTTAAAAGTCAAGGTTATTTACAAATAAAAAACAAAATTTATCAAGAAATTTTTAACGTTAAATGGGTAAAAACTAAATTAGAAAAACTGCGACCTTATTCACAAAGTTTAGAAGGATGGCTTGCTTCTGATCAAAAGGATGAATCGCGTTTATTGCGAGGACAAGCTTTAATAGAAGCACAAGTTTGGGCTACTGGCAAAAGTTTAAGTGATTTAGATTACCAGTTTCTTGCCAAAAGCGAAGAACAAGACCGGCGGGAAATGCAAAAAAGTTTGGAAGTGGAACGGGCGAAAGAAGTTGAGGCAAGACTTTTTCAAGAAAAGACAAATCTCAAACTTCAGCGTTTGTTATTAGGGGCGGCTAGTGGGGCTTTATTGCTTTCTATGGGTTTAGCAATGACGACTTTTTGGCAATACCGGCAGGCTTCTTTAAACGAAATTAAAGCTTTGGCGCAATCTTCGGAGGCGCTGTTTGCTTCTAATAAAAAATTAGATGCCTTGATAGCAGCAATTAAAGCAAAACGTAATCTGCAAAATTGGCGTGTTGACCCTGATGAAACTATTAACAAAAATGTGGAATCTGTGCTGCAACGTGCTGTTTATGGAGTTACAGAATATAACCGTTTATCTGGCTTTAGTGGCGGGGTTTTGGGAGTGGCTTTTAGTCCTGATGGGAAAACAATTGCTACGGCCGGTCAAGATAAAATTATTAGACTATGGAAAAGTGATGGAACATTGGTTAATAGCTGGAAGGCACATAAAACTACTGTTTATAAAGTGAAATTTAGTCCTGATGGTAAAATAATTGCAAGTGGCAGTTTAGATAACACCATTAAACTTTGGAAACCTGACGGATCTTTAATCAAAACAATCACCGGCGAGAAGGCAACTATTTGGGACATTAATTTTCATCCAACTCTCCCTATTATTGCGAGTGCGAGTGCTGATAAAACAATTAAACTTTGGAAACTTGACGGAACATTATTAAAAACTATTCAAGCCCATAATGCAGCAGTTTGGTCTTTGGCTTTTAGTCCTGATGGGGAAATATTCGCCAGTTCAAGTGCAGATAATACGCTGAAACTTTGGCGGTTGGATGGAAGTTTTATCAAAACTTTTAAAGGTCATACGGCACCGGTTTGGAATGTGGCGTTTAGTCCTGATGGTAGTAAAATTGTTTCGGCTAGTGATGATGGGACGCTGAAGTTGTGGGATACAAAAGGTAATTTGCTTAAGACTTTTCGAGGACATGATGCAGGAGTTTTGAGAGTTGTTTTTAGCCCGGATGGCAGCAAAATTGTGTCCGCTAGTGCGGATAAAACTCTTAAATTATGGCGGCTAGATGGTACTTTAATTACTACTTTAAAGGGACATATTGCGGCTGTTTATGGAGTTGCTATTAGCCCGGATGGAAAAGTAATTGCTTCTGCTAGTACGGATAAAACTGTTAAACTTTGGCAGCCCCAAGAAAGTTTGCTGAAAACGTTTAATGGACATACTTCTGCTGTTTGGAGAGTGGCTTTTAGTCCTGATGGGAAAGTAATTGCTTCTGCTAGTGGCGATAGTACAATTAAACTCTGGACGCGAGAGGGTATTTTGTTAAAAACTCTGGCCGGTCATAAGGCGGCTGTGATGGCAGTTAGTTTTAGTCCTGATGGCAAAAATCTGGTTAGTTCAAGTGCAGATGGTACTCTTAAATTGTGGGATAAAAATGGCAGTTTTTTAAAAACTTTGTCAGGACATGATGGTTTGATTCATGGGTTGGCTTTTAGTCCTAGTGGCGAAATTATTGCATCAGGAAGTGATGATACTACCATTAAACTTTGGGATAAAAAAGGTAGTTTACTGGCAACACTTAAGGGGCATAATAGTAGAATTTATGCACTACAATTTAGCAATGATGGGAGATTTTTGGTAAGTGGAAGTGGCGACGGAACGGTTAAAGTTTGGGAAATTTTTGGGAAGTTTTTGGGAGATGATGGGGCTAATTACCGTTTGTTAAAAACTCTGGATGCCGGTAGGGGTGAGGTGTGGGGGGTTGCGTTGAGTCCTGATGGTAGTAAAGTGGCTGCTTCGACGATAGAGGGGATTATTAATCTCTGGGATTTAAATTCAAAGGCGGGACAAAAAAATGATGTTTCTATGAGAAATATTGAGGGAGATGAGGATAGTTTTACTCGTATTGATTTTAGTCCTGATGGCCGATTTTTAGCGACGGGAAGTTGGGATGGAACGGTGAAAATTTTCGATTTAAAAGGCAGGTTGGTCACGACTCTCACCGGCCATAGTGCGACAGTTTGGAGTGTTAATTTTAGTCCTGATAGTGATACAATTGCTTCGGCTTCTGATGATCAAATAGTGATTTTGTGGGATTTAAAACGTATTTTAAAGTTGAATTTGTTGCAGGATGGTTGTAATTGGGCAAGAGATTATTTGCGTACAAATGTGGAGGTTAAGGAGGATGATCGAGTTATTTGTAATCTCAGGTAATGGCGTTTTTTTGTTTGTAGTTGCGATTAGGTAGCACTTGAAACCTGTGCATTTGTGATGATAATCACAACTCATAATAAGGAAAAAGGGTTATAATGCGCTTAAGTCGAAGTCGTTATGAGTTTAATAAAGGATATGGCAACCGTAGAAAACTTGGTGATTATTGGTTCGGGGCCGGCGGGCTATACAGCGGCGATTTATGCGGGTCGGGCCAATCTCAAGCCGGTGGTGTTTGAGGGCTACCAAATGGGGGGTATCCCTGGTGGTCAATTGATGACCACGACTGAGGTTGAGAATTTCCCTGGTTTTCCCGAAGGTATAACTGGGCCTGCGTTAATGCAGCGGATGAAGGCTCAGGCTGAACGCTGGGGTGCAGAGCTATACACAGAAGATGTGATATCGGTTGACCTCACACAGCGTCCATTTACTGTAAAGTCTGAAGAACGGGAGATTAAAGCCCACAGTATTGTCATTGCCACCGGCGCCACTGCCAAACGGTTAGGACTACCAAGTGAGCATACATTTTGGAGTCGTGGAATCTCTGCTTGTGCGATATGCGATGGTGCGACGCCAATTTTTAAGGGCGTAGACTTGGCGGTGATTGGGGCCGGTGATACGGCGGCGGAAGAGGCAATCTATCTCACAAAGTATGGTTCGCACGTTAATATGTTGGTGCGTACTGATAAAATGCGTGCTTCTAAAGCAATGCAAGAACGCGTTTTAAGTAATCCTAAAATTACTGTGCATTGGAATACAGTAGCGGTGGATGTTTATGGAGATGTTGCTAATGGCAGAATGGATGGAGTGAAGTTAAAAAATACCCAGACTGGTGAGGAAAGTGATTTGCCGGTGAAGGGGTTATTTTATGCCATTGGTCATACTCCAAATACCCAGCTTTTTAAAGGGCAATTAGAGTTAGATGAAATTGGCTATGTGGTAACAAAACATGGTTCAGTTGAAACGTCTGTGGAAGGTGTTTTTGCAGCGGGAGATGTGCAAGATCACGAGTTTAGACAAGCCATTTCGGCGGCCGGTACTGGTTGTATGGCGGCGATGTTAGCAGAACGTTGGTTATCTGTTAATAATTTAGCCCAGGAATTTAAACAAGGTGAGGAAACAGAAAAACCCAAGGAAACTGTTAATGAGCAAAAAGCAGATACGGCGGAGACTTTTGAAATAACAAGAACCCGCCATACTGGAGGCTATGCCTTGAGAAAATTATTCCATGATAGTGACAGGTTGATTATGGTAAAATACGCCTCACCAACCTGTGGGCCTTGTCATACTTTGAAGCCAATTTTAGGTAAGGTTGCTGATGAGTTTGATGGGAAAATTCACTATGTAGAAATTGACATTGAAGAAGATCCTGATATTGCTCAAAATGCCGGTGTGACAGGAACCCCAACGGTGCAATTTTTCAAAGAGAAGGAGTTACTGACTGAGTTTAAGGGCGTTAAGCAAAAAAGCCAATACCGGCAAGTGATTGAAAGTCATTTGTAAGTTTTAGGGTGGGTTTTACCCACCTTTTTTTAGCAATAAATAGGCAATAAATGAATAAACCAAGTATTTCTTTTTGTGCAATTGTTAAAAATGAAAGTGAGAATTTAAGACGGTGTTTAGCAAGCGTTCAACCCTATGTAGAAGAGATGGTTGTGGTAGACACTGGATCTACCGATGACACGGTGGAAATAGCGCGTAAATTTGGGGCGAAAGTTGGTTATTTTGAGTGGTGTGATGATTTTGCGGCGGCGCGAAATTATGCCCTTTCTTTGGTGAGTTGTGACTGGGTTTTAGTGTTGGATGCCGATGAAGAATTAGTGGTTTTTGATGATAACTTTAGGCAAAGTTTAATTGATTCTGATTTGCTTGGATATTCTTTGCTTAGAAGAGAAGTTTCTGAAACAGATGGAATGACACCTTTGCATACTTTGAGGTTATTTTGTAATCTGCCAGAATTGAGGTTTGAGCAACGTTTTCACGAAGATTTGAGGTATCAAAACCAGCTGATTTCTTCTGAGAAAATTGGCTGTTTAGAATCTTTAGAAATTTTACATTATGGTTACGAAACAACAGAGGTAAAATTCCAAAAAAATATTAATCGTAATATTCCAATTTTAGAGAGAATTCGCCAGGAAGAAGGGTTAAGTTTAATGTTGCTTTATTGTTTGGCGGCGATGTATGGGGATACTCAGCAACCGGCCAAAGCAGCAGAGTGTTATCAAGAGGCTTTTGATCGGCTTTTTTTAAATTTTATGGAGGGAAACTGTCCCGAAGATTTTAGATTTGTACCATCATTGCTTTTTAATTTGGCCGTAAGATTTTTGCAAGAGAAAAATTTTGAAGATACGCAATTTTTACTTCAAAGAGGTTTAGAATGGTGTCCCAATTTTCCCCCTTTAAATTATTTGGCAGGAGTGACGCATCGGGGGTTAGGTTTGAGAGAGGAAGCCATTGCTTTTTTTGAAGTTTGTCTTAATATAGGAAAAGAGCAAAGCTACTACACGGGAGAACCTTTTGATGGAGGTTATATGACTTTGTATCCCGCCTATGATATGGGTTGTGTTTTTGTGGAATTGGGCCGGTTAGAAGAGGCAAAAACTGCTTTTGAATTGACCCTTTCTTTTGATGAAAATTTTGGGCCGGCAAGGGTTGCTTTAGAAAAACTTAATCTAATTATAGAATAAAATGACACTCTTTAATTATCCAAAAATAGAGCCGGTGGTGGAGGTCGAAAAAAGACCTTTTTGGTCGGTAATGATTCCAACTTATAATAATTCAAAATACCTAGAAAAAGCCCTGGAAAGCATTTTAAAACAAGATCCGGGCCCGGATGAGATGCAAATTGAGGTTATTGATGATTGTTCGACAAAGGATGACCCAGAAGAAATTGTTAAGAAAATCGGTAAAAATCGAGTAACATTTCATCGGCAACCTCAAAATCTTGGCATTGGTGGAAATTGGAATTCTTGTCTGCAAAGAACAAGGGGAAAATGGGTGCATATTTTGCATCAAGATGATTTTGTAATGCCAGGATTTTATTCACGTTTCAAAGAAAGTTTAGAAAAAAATTCTGATGTTGGCGCGGCTTTTTGTCGCAATATTTATGTGGATGAAAATAATAACTGGAAAGGCTTTTCTAGCTTAGAAAAAAACACTGCCGGTATTTTGGAAAATTGGATAGAAAAAATTGGCGTAGAATGTTGTATGGTTTGTCCTGCAATTGTTGTTAAACGCAGTGTTTATGAAAATTTAGGGGGTTTTCATCCAAAATTAGTTTGTGCTTTAGATTGGGATATGTGGAAACGTATTGCTTTACATTATCCTATTTGGTATGAACCGCAAGTTTTAGCCGGTTATCGTTGGCATCCTATTTCTACTAGTTCTCGGTTAATTTTAACTGCTACAAATATTAGTGATGCGCGTCAAGCTATAGAAATTTCTCGCGCTTTTTTGCCCGCTGAATTAATCGAAAAATCCTGCGATCATCACGCAATTTTTGCTTTTTATTTAGCAGGGGAATTACTGCGTTCTCAAGAATTGGCCGGTGCCCTTGCACAGATCCAAGAAGGGCTAAAATGCAGTCAATCTCAAGAAGTTATGCAGCGTTTAGGTGCATTGTTGGCGTCACCAGAAGGGTTGCCGGTTTTAAAAATACTTGCAAAAGTATTCTTAAATTTTTCAGAGTAATATCATTCACAAGTTAATTAACAATTTCAGAAATGCACTGTAAAAGACGTTCAGATATCTGATAATTTAAAAGACTTTTTTGACGTTCGGCTTCAGTTTGCAAAATCCCAATAAATTCTTCAACTTCTTCTGGTTGACTATTGCTAAGTGCTAACATCCAGGTGGTTTCTGCATCCAATTCTTCGCCATTTAAAAAATAAGTTAATCCCAAATACCAGTAATTAGATAAAATTTCTGAATTTTCCTCAATTTTTTGTTCATAAAGCTTTGCGGCTTCACCATAATTACCCTTTAAAAATGCTGTGTAAGCCAACTTTTGAACATCACCAATTTGGTTTAACCATTCAATCCATTCATGTGCTCGCACCGGCCATATACAAAAAATATTAACATACTCAACTTGTTGTTTTAAATAATGTTCAAAATTAACATATTCTTTTAAAATTTTGATAGCTTCTTCAATAAAATGTTTTTTATACTCTTCTGGATTTTCTCCAGAAATTAATGAACCAAAACCGGCACTCGTTTCGGGGAGTGCAGCTAAATTGCTGGTAATAACATAGCATCCACTCGCCATTGCTTCCATCACAGCAATGCAGGAAGTTTCAGGATAATGATTTGGATAAACAAGGGCTGTAACTAACTTTAATTGAGCAGAAAGTTCTGGCTGAGGAATTGAGCCAATATACTCTATTCCCTCTGTATTTTGACATTGTTGATAAAGTAATTTGTACTCATTATCTGCATCAGCAAGCTGATAAACTTTCATACTAGAAAAAACTTTCAGCGTAGTACCAGGAATCGCTTGGCGAATTTTTGGAAAAATTTCAACCAAAATATCTAAACCACGAAAGGGGGTACTTGTATAAGCCAGAACCGGCGGTTTTGTTTTCTGAGTAATGATTGATATTTCCTTAGAAAAAAGTTTATAAAAACTAGGCGAAATAGCATTACGGAGAATGCCAGTTTTATTCAAATTGATATTAAACTGTTCTATATACTTTTGGCGTTGCCATTCACTAACAAAGGCAAAAGCATCATAAATATCTCTTTCTTCGCTGTTTTGTAAAGCCGAAACTGCCGGTTGATCAGGCGCGTGTTGCGTCCACAATATTAAGCGTGTTTGTTTACCAATAAGAGGTTTGATTTTTGTGCCGGCTATAGCCATATTTAAAACAATTAAAGCATCAAGATTTTGCAATAATTCATTCGTTACAGAATTCACCGGCACACACATCACCCCCCGTGATATTACAGCCGCAAAAATATTGTTAAATAACCAAACTTTATGCCCTAGTTTTGCCAAAGCTTCCGCAAGATAGCAAAGTGCTGACTCCGAACCTCCCATAGGTATTTGATAGACGCTTTCTATGCTATAGTTTCTGTCGCTTAAATCAAGAAACGCAATTTTCATATTAACTTTTTATTCCTCAGTTATTTTGCTCTCATAATAACCCAAAATTTTATCATCTCCAACTTTTAAGTTTTTAACAGGTTTCTTGTTACACCAGCCCTAAAAATTTGATAAACTCATGATTAGGGTGTCGCAAGCTGAAAATCAGCCCCATAAAAACTATGCCAACTTATTTAAGCGGATTAAAACAATTTATAGCCTCTTGGGATGATCCTTTTGTAGAAGAAAAACAAGGAGAAATAATCAGAGAAAGTAAAGAGGGACATATTAACACCGATGGCACAACAGCTTGTTTTAATTCCCCAATTTTTACCCGTTATCATCGCAAATTTAAACGTTCGTTAGAAAGTGGAATAAGAGAATTAGCAACTGTTTTCATTTTAAAATTTAAGTGTATTACTTACTCAACCTGCCAAGGACATTTTTCTACTCCCGATGCAGTAATGCGTCAAAGATATGTAGGAATTATTCCTCGCAATGAAAAGGAATATGACTCTATTAAAAATCTTTTATTAAAAATAACAGAAGAAACAAATGCTCAAATTTCAACTGGTTGTGTGCGCTTATGCGTACATGAAGATAGGATAGATTCTGAAGATTGTAGCTTGCCTTGTTTGCATTTATTTTTTGTTGGAATTGAAGGAGACGAAAACTCCTATTTTCACGATTTAGAAAGCGTTTATCAGCAAGTTTTAAAAAACCTTTCGTCTTACCATGAAATTTAATGTACTGGCTTTTTCTTGAGGATTATGTTAGGGTTTTCTGACATAATCCCCCTATTGGTTATGCCTCAAAATTAAAAACAATTACAATAGTTTGCGATGAAGTTGCTTTATTTAAAACCGATAGAAAGGCATAGAAATAATAAAGCTTTAAAATAAAAACATGAAAGTATAAAATGTAATCAAAAAAACATAATTCCTAGGCAACAGCGTGATACGATTAAAAATTGGACTGTCTGCAATCAACCAGCCAGAAAAAAGAGCGGCTTCTAAAGAAGGGGCCGGTGAGTGCATTAATTTAATGCAAATTGTTTGAATAGAAGTTTGTTTCTTTATAACTTGGTTTCATTATGACCGATTCGATTCGCTACCTCATGTGTTCTCCTGACCATTACGACGTGGATTATGTGATTAATCCTTGGATGGAAGGAAATATTCATAAATCTTCGAGAGATCGCGCCGTTGAGCAGTGGCAAAAGCTTTTCCACACCCTTAAAAATCATGCAATTGTTGATTTAGTGCCCCCACAAAAAGGGTGGCCGGATATGGTATTTACAGCCAATGCCGGCCTTGTTTTGGGTCAAAATGTTGTATTATCTCGGTTTTATCATCCAGAACGCCAAGGCGAAGAACCACATTTTAAAGAATGGTTTGAATCGCAAGGTTATAATGTTTATGAATTGCCCAAAGATTTACCTTTTGAAGGGGCCGGTGATGCCCTTTTAGATCGCGAAGGTCGGTGGTTGTGGGCCGGTTATGGTTTTCGTTCCGAATTAGATTCCCATCCTTATATTGCCAAATGGCTTGATATTGAGGTGGTTTCTTTACAATTAGTAGACCCACGTTTCTATCACCTTGATACTTGTTTTTGTCCTTTAGCGGGTGGTTATTTGTTGTATTATCCACCGGCCTTTGATTTCTATTCCAACCGAATTATAGAAATGCGAGTGCCGCCAGAAAAACGAATTGCAATTTCTGAAGCTGATGCCGTTAATTTTGCTTGCAATGCGGTTAACGTTGACGAAATTGTAATTATGAATAAAGCAAGTCACGAATTAAAAGAACGCTTGCACAACTTAGGTTTTCAACTCATTGAAACACCCCTCACAGAATTTTTAAAAGCCGGCGGTGCCTCAAAGTGTTTGACTCTGCGAGTCACAGAACCGGTACGCGAACAACGTCACGCCAATGTGCCGGTAGAAAGTCGCGTAATTCGCATGGAAGGTCATTTATTAGACTCTGGTTTAATTAGCCGTGCCCTTGACCGAATTATGGAATGTGGCGGTAGTTTCCAAGTCTTGAATTTTAACTTAGGTGAACAGCGTCAAAGTACCTCCTCCGCTCAGGTGAAAGTATCGGCTCCTTCTCACGATGTGATGGAGGAAATCGTCGCACAATTAATAGATTTAGGCGCAGTTGCCCTGCCAGAAGAGGAACGCGACGCCAACCTGGAGCCGGTGGAAATGGACGGCGTTGGGCCAGATGATTTTTACGTTACAACGATTTATCCAACGGAAGTACGCATAAATGGCCAGTGGGTAAGGGTACGAAATCAGCGTATGGATGGCGCCATAGCCATTACCTACGAAGCAGAAACGCCGGTGGCTACCTGTAAATTACTTCGTGAACTCAAAGTCGGTGAGCAAGTAATTGTTGATGTCCTTGGCATTCGCACGGTTCGCAAAAAAGAATCGCGCGAACAGCGCAATACTCAAGAATTCACATTTATGTCTTCTGGCGTTTCCAGCGAGCGCCGCGTTGAGTTAGTTGTGGATCAGGTAGCGTGGGAGTTGCGCCAAATTCGGGATCGCGGCGGTAAAGTTGTTGTGACTGCTGGGCCGGTAGTTATACATACCGGCGGCGCAGAGCATCTATCGTGGTTAATTCAGCAAGGCTATGTGCAGGCTTTGCTCGGTGGCAATGCGATTGCTGTACATGATATGGAACAGTCGATGATGGGAACATCTCTCGGCGTGGATATGAAGCGCGGGGTAGCGGTTCGCGGTGGCCACCGGCATCATCTCAAAACCATTAATACAATTCGCCGCTGTGGAAGTATAGCCAAAGCCGTTGAGCAAGGCATTCTCACAAAAGGTGTTATGTATGAATGTGTTAAGCACAATGTGCCATTTTCCCTAGCCGGTTCGATTCGGGATGATGGCCCCTTGCCGGATACACAAATGGATTTGATTAAGGCACAGGAAGAGTATAGCCGCTTAATTAGGGATGCGGATATGATTTTGATGTTGTCTTCCATGCTTCACTCTATTGGCGTCGGAAATATGACACCAAGTGGGGTGAAAATGGTCTGCGTTGATATTAATCCTGCTGTGGTTACAAAACTCAGTGATCGTGGTTCTGTAGAGTCAATTGGTGTGGTAACAGATGTAGGTTTGTTCCTCAGTTTATTGGTGAAACAACTTGAACAATTAACCAGTCCTTACGCCGTTGCTTCAGCTGTTTAATTGATTAAGAGGGCCGGTTTAAAATCGGCCTTTTTTTTCTCAAAGTCATGTTTCCCGAAAAAAAGTTAACGGTAGTTAATATAATATCTAGCTAGACATTTAGGGAAAATTTTTCTGGTTTTTCAATTGTAGTTAATTTTAGTGAAACCTAAAGTTTTGACAGATGCAAAAAAATATTTATTTAAAACCTTTTCACTAATTCTTGCTGAAATACTTGCACAAAACCGATAGTTAATTGAATCACCGGCCAGCCTACCAAACAAATCAAAGCTGCGTATCGAGTTTTAATATCTAACCCTTGCCGAACAGCAACAATTGCTGTTAACAAACTCCACACAGATAAAATCAATTCAATAGGCCGACCTAATAAGGGAATAACAGTTAAAAAATTCAAAACTTGAGGAGCATAGGCAAAGCCAATAGGAATTAATAGCTCTTGATAGCTAACATGATTTGGTTTAATTTTTTCGCCAATTATATTAATAGTAAAACTCCAAAAATAATAACCACCAATAACACTAAGACCATCTAGGATTAAAGCCACAAAAAGAATCAAAGGTTGAGCTAAATTAATCAATAAAATAATTGCACTACCCAAAAGGTGAGAAACCGCCGATAAAAGAACTATTGTTCTAGCAATGCGGTGATTTCTAGGAGTATTTCTAGCATTTTCATAAAAATCTGCATTTAAAATAAGTGCATTCCAAAGCGTTGTTTTAAAATTGGTTTGGGCTGGTTGGTCTTTCATATTCTTTTCTCCCCTTGTAATTAGCTATAACTTTGATAGAATACTACGATCCTGGTTCTGAGTTTATGTATTATTAAATGTTGCAACTAATTGGCCGGCTGCTTGGGTGGCTTCGGGGTGGAACGTTAAATTTGTTGGCGATTGGCTTGGTGATTTTGCTGGTGTGGGGAATTACTTCGCCGGTGGGGACATTGGTGTGGTGGTTGGGGGAAGGTGCAGAATCTCTGGGACTACGAAAAAACAAGCCAAAAAATTTATTAACACCCACTAACAACACAACATCATTACCTCAAAAAGTTAATGATAATAACAAAACTTGTTATATTATTTTTCTGCCTGGAGTAGGAGATTTTTCTGCCGATGAATTAACTCCAGGGGAAACTTATTTTTTAAATCGGTTACTTCAACTCCACCCAAATTGTGTAGTCGTTTCTGATGTTTTTCCCTATTCTGCTGCTAATACAAGTTTAGGTGGAGGCCGGCCTTTAGCTAAGTTTTGGCAGTTTGCAAATGATGCCACCGGCTGGCTTGGTGGGGCTGAAGTTTTGATCAAAATTCGTAATCTTTGGCGGTTTGCAATTTCTGTGGATTCTCGCTATGGGCCGGTTTACAATCAAGGTATTGCTAATGCCATTATTGAACGAATGAATGCCCAAAATGCCATGCCACAAAATCCCAAAAAACCAATTAAAATTGTGTTGATTGGTACAAGTGGTGGTGTTCAAGTTTCTCTGGGGGCTGCAACTTATTTAAAAAAATGGATAAATTCCGAAATTTTTGTGGTTTCAATAGGGGGGGTTTTTGATGGAAATCATGGTTTTGAAGCGGCAAACTATGTTTATCATTTAAAAGGCAAAAGAGATTTAATTGAAGATATTGGGGGCATTATTTTTGCTTCCCGGTGGTCTTGGGTTGTTGGTTCTCCTTTTAATCAAGCCCGACTGAGAAATAAATATACTGAACAAATTAGTGGCCCCCATGCCCATGATGGTGAGGAAGGTTATTTTGGAGAAAATGTTGCTAAGTCTCCTGATATTACCTATGTACAATTAACAGTAAAAGAAGTGGAAAAGTTGCCGTTTTGGCAACCCTAGTTTAAACAATTTAAGAGAGATAAGTCGTCTTGCCTATCGGCTTTTTTCCACCCATTCTGTAATACCATCTGCCAGTGTACGAGCTAGCCTTTTTTGTTCTTCAGAGTTGGTAATCCATTCAAACTCATAGGGATTAATCATAAATCCTAATTCTAACAACACCGAAGGGGCAATTGTAGGTCGGGTTAAGGCTAAATTATTCCAAAAAACTCCATAGGAAGGCCGGTTTAATTTTTCTACTAAATAATTATGTAAAAACACGGCTAAACTATGGGCTTGAGAATGATACCAAAACATTCCTACACCTTTTGTATTCATTGCATCCCCATTATCCGGCAAAGCATTGTAGTGAATACTTAAAGCCAGATTAGGTTCTTGTTTATTAATCATCATTACCCGATCTCCGGGTAACAAATCTATATCATCTTCTCTCGTCATTAAAACAGTTGCACCACGTTTAATTAGCTCTTCTCTTAATAATTTAGAAACAACCAAAGTCACGTCTTTTTCTGGATAACCATTCGGCCCCCGTGCCCCAGAATCTTCTGGCCCTCCATGACCCGGATCGAGCATAATTGTCATCCCAGATAAGGGTGGGCCTGAATTTTCTCTGCTGGGTGGATTTCGTAAAGTTAGTACCAATGTTGTGCCGCGATATTCTAATTTATAACCCCATTGTTGGGCTGATTTTAAGTTGAAAATATACTGCACTTGTTCCGGGGCAACTTGTTGCCAATCTAAGCGAGAAATTAAAGAATTATCGTCAAAACGAATAGTATCTGTTTGGGCTGTTGTGTTGTATAAAGTCAGGGTGAATGTATTTCCTCCCTCTTGTACAGAAACGGGTACTGCTACTTCTAAAGGAAATAATATTTCTGTTCCCCCTGGCACTATCCGGGATGCTAAACTACGAATAAGAGATTTTGGTGGAACAGGGCCAGTAAAAATTTTGGTTTCGCTACCTTTTATCCAGCCACCATAATCTAAACGTAACCATTCTCCATCTCTTGCGGTAATAGTTGCTTGGGTTCCTTTGGGTAAAGGAGTCAGGCGCGAATGATCGGTACTGGGGCCGGTTCTAGCCACACCGGCATCCACTGTTACTTCAGCAATTTCTATTTGGGATCTTGATAAAATTATTACATTTCCGGGTGCTTTTTGGAGAAAACTTTTGTTATTTAAAGTAACTTTAAACAAAGGCATTCCTAAGTTACCTGGTGTGGATGCAGCCACACAACCTTGATATTTTTCTGCGGTGATGGTGGGTTGATTAGAATCGGTTAAAACAGCAGAATTAGGTGGAAGTTGTACTTTTTGAGTAGCAGAAAGAGGGATAATTTTATCGCCTAATTGAACAGTGACTTGAGCACTGGCCGGTGCTACAGCCCCAAAACAAATTAATTCTCCTGGTTGGCGGTAAATATCTGCCGATGGTGTTAAAGAATCTGGCGCAAAACCCAATTCCATAGGCATTTGTTTTAGGGCTGATTCTCGTGTAACTTTGATTTGCAATTGTTGATTTTGATAACGCAACTCAAATAAATTTTCCCCAAGTTGTAAAGGGAAACTTGGCGCAAAATGACCCGCCGGACTGCGCTCAATTTTTTGATTATTAACAAATACGTCACCGCCAGGGGGTGCAGTTCCAATTAAAAAGATTTTTTCGGAAATGGTTTTGTGATTTGGGGATGGATAGGCCACAAATAAACCTTGTTGAGCATGGGCAGGAGAGACTATCATCATAAAACTCATTACTGATAATCCTAGAAGTTTGTTCATCAAGTTTTTACCTTTACAGATTTAACTAAAATCATTCTTGTCAATATAGCAGTAATCCGCACAATTATAAGCATGGCCTATAAACAAAAATTTAAAATTACTGGGCGCTAGGTAAAAAAACATGAGAGACAGTAAAAAAGTTAATCATAAGGCTTGCATTATAAATTTTTTTGAGCAAATTTACACTGAGGAGGGTAAAATTAATAAGAACGTCAAAAAACCTCTGGAATAAAGAGTGATTGTTGTTTGGCAATCATCAGATGTGTCACTTTTTGCCGGTAACAGCATCCAAGTAAGGGGGCTGCAAACTGTAGCCCACTGTGGCACAATTGATACCAAGCGTAGGGCGTAGATTTGTTAGGTCAAAAGAATTTTATGACGAAATTTGTGTTTGTCACCGGCGGAGTTGTCTCCAGTATTGGTAAGGGAATTGTTGCGGCTTCTTTGGGTAGGTTGCTGAAATCACGGGATTATTCGGTTTCTGTTTTGAAACTAGATCCTTACATAAATGTCGATCCAGGCACTATGAGTCCGTTTCAACATGGAGAAGTTTTTGTAACTCAAGATGGGGCAGAAACTGACCTTGATTTAGGACATTATGAGCGTTTTACAGAAACTTCAATGTCACGTCTTAATAGTGTCACTACTGGCAGTATCTATCAAGCAGTCATTAATAAAGAGCGTCGTGGTGATTATCAAGGGGGAACGGTACAGGTGATTCCTCATATCACCAATGAAATAAAAGAACGCATTCGCCGTGTGGCAAAAAATACAAATCCTGATGTAGTTATTACTGAAATTGGTGGGACGGTTGGTGATATTGAATCGTTGCCTTTTTTGGAAGCAATTCGTCAATTTCGTAAAGATGTAGGACGAAATAATGTGATATATATGCACGTTACTTTGATTCCTTGGATTCCTGCGGCCGGTGAAATGAAAACAAAACCAACGCAGCACTCAGTTAAAGAATTGCGTTCTATTGGTATTCAGCCAGATATCTTAGTGTGCCGGTCTGATCGACCCCTGCAACCGGGAATGAAGGATAAACTTTCGGAATTTTGCGATGTACCGACCGAATGTGTGATCAGCGCTATAGATGCCAGTAGCATCTATGAAGTACCCCTGAGTCTTGAACGCGAAGGACTCGCGGAACAAGTGTTAGATTTGTTGAACCTGGAACAGCGAAAGCCAGACCTCAGCGATTGGCAAGTGTTGGTAGAACGTTTATATCAAGGCGGCGACCGCGTTGAAATTGCCATTGTTGGTAAATATGTGAGATTGAACGATGCTTATTTATCTGTTGTAGAAGCATTGCGTCACGCTTCCATTGCTACGGGATGTGAGCTATCTTTACGGTGGGTAAACTCCGAAGAAATTGAAGTAAACGGCCCTCATCCCTACCTTAAAGGAGTCCAAGGAATCTTGGTGCCAGGGGGTTTTGGAATTCGCGGAGTTGATGGCAAAATAGCGGCTATTGAATACGCCCGTGAAAATAAAATTCCCTTCTTGGGATTATGTTTAGGAATGCAGTGCTCTGTAATAGAATGGGCTCGGCATATTGGGGGATTAAAAGATGCCAATAGTGCCGAATTTGATCCCCTCACCACCAATCCGGTTATTAATTTATTGCCCGAACAACATGATGTGGTGGACTTGGGAGGAACGATGCGTTTAGGCTTATATCCTTGTCGAGTTGCGACGGATACTTTGGCGTTTAAACTATATCAACAAGAAGTAGTTTATGAGCGTCATCGCCATCGTTATGAGTTTAATAATGCCTACCGTAACTTATTCCTAGAAAGTGGTTTTGTCATTAGCGGAACTTCTCCCGATGGCCGGTTGGTAGAAATAATTGAATTGCGCGATCATCCGTTTTTTATTGCTACGCAATTTCACCCAGAGTTTCAGTCTTGCCCTAATACGCCTCACTGCCTATTTCAAGGATTTATGGAAGCATCAATGGAAAAGTTGCAAAGCTTACCAATGCGTAATTTAACGGCAGAAGTATTTTAAGGGAATGATAGCACCGGCACTAGAGATAAGGGGGTTTTGTGGCGTACTGGATCAAAATTAATTACGAACGGGATAAACAAACCCACGTTATCGATCTAGATCGCATAGGTGCTTTTTCCCTTTTTTGGAATGGCCGAGTAACGCTTTATTTACCTAATGGCGAACCCCTCGTTGTCACTCAGCATAGTGACCCAGAATCTTATCACAAAGTTTTGGATTATATTGAGAAAACAACGGGGTTTGTTGTTAGTCATTAGTTAGTTTTAAAAAAGCAAGGTAGAGGCAGATATGATGCCTGCCTTACCAAGTTAAGGTTTATTTATTAGCTATCTGCCATGCCAATTTAGCGGCACCTACCATGCCGGCAGTGTTACCTAATTCTGCGGTTAAAACTTGTAAGTCTGACCGGCATTCTGGGATGACTCGGCGCTCAATTTCTGCGATGGTTGCTGGTAAGAAAAATTCTGCACTCGCCGCAACTCCGCCTCCTAAAATCACCGCTTCTGGGGTTAAAACATAGATTAAACTTGCTAAACCGGCCCCTAATTGATGTCCGTAAGTTTGCCAAAATTCTAATGCTTGACGGTTGCCTGCTTTCGCTGAGTGGCCGAGTTCCGCAGGTTCAGCGCCGGTGCGACGGCGAATTGCTTGGACAGAAACGTGTTGCTCTAATGATCCCCTATTGCCACTATGACATTCTGCACCGTATAGGTCAATTGTGATTAAACCAAGTTCGCCAGCGGAGCCAGTGTGGCCGGTGAATAACTCTCCGTTTAGTATAATTGCTCCCCCTACTCCGGTACCTAATGTGAGCATAATTAAATTACGAAAGTGGCGACCGGCCCCTAACCAAGCTTCGCCTAGGCCGGCGCAGTTGGCATCATTGGCCATGATCACAGGCAGGCCGGTGTTTTTTTCTAACCAGTCGGCGAGGGGTACATTGTGCCAGCCACTAAGATTAATGGCGACTTTGGCAATGCGTCCTGTGGCATCCACCGGCCCCGGTGTCCCGACACCAATAGCGGCGCATTCTTGCTTGGGATCAAGTTGAGAAATAGCCTCTGCCATGACTTGAAAAACGCTGGTTGGAGTGGCCGGTTGGGGGGTAGGAATACTGAGGGTTTCGTGGCAATTTCCACTGTGATCAAATCGCCCTATTTTGATGGCGCTTCCGCCTAAATCGATGCCTATTACTTGTTTGTTTTTCATGGTAATGAGATGCAGTTTTTTCTATTATCTATTCTAAGGTTTTTTGAAAGGCATAAATTAAAAATCAAAAGGCAGATTTTCTTGACCTAGTTTTAGGTGAAAAAAATTTAGCTGATAACCAACCTTTGATAAAAGTCTTCTAAAGTTTTAATGGGTTTTAAGTCATCCCAAAGAACATTTTGGTGATGTTTCAAACGCTCAATAATATTGTGTCTCCAGACATGATCTGTCCCTAAACGAACAGCTATTTCTATGTAGTCTGCTTTTTCTTTGGCAATAAGAGAATAGAGATTTAGCATTTTTAAAATACCGTAGGAGTGCCGACCTCGCATTAATTCCCCTGGGTAAGTAACCACAGGCAAATTACACGCTAAAGCTTCGAGAGTTGTGTGTCCACCTGACCAGCAAAAACTATCTAAATAAACATCAGAAATTAAGTTGAGGTTCCAATAATCATTTTCATTGAGTTTTGGCAAAATTACGCAATAGTTATCGAAGTTGAGATTGTAGTTAGCAAATGAGCGTTTAACTCGCTGCCTAAATCTTTCCGCAATAGCCGAATTAGGGCGGGCTATAAATACAAATTGGGCTTGAGGAACTCTCTGGGCTATGGCAGCAAATACGCCATCATATTGAGGTAAGTATTTATGAAAAGTTTGGCAGCAAAGATAGACAACAGCATCGTTACGAAGTTGAAAATCTGCACGGGTTTTTGTAGAAGGTATTAGGGCCGGTTTTGCGTAGGAAATTCCGAGATTGGGAAGTAAAACAACTCGTTCTGAATAGTGTTGTTGAGGGTTGGCAGGTTCCATTAATTCACTTGATAAAAAGTAATCAATGGTGGGTAAACCTGAAGTTTCTGGATGGGCCCAAGTTGTACACTGAACCGGCGCAAGTTTCATCGCTGCAAGGGGTGTTATTTGAGCCTGTTGTCCGATGTCAATATAAACTAAAATATGGAGATTATCGGCTAAAATTTCTTCGGCAATTTTTTCTATATCTGTAAGGTTTTCAGAGAATTTATGGCTGTGTTTTTTGAAGGTTTCAGTATATTCGTCTACGCGGTTGTTTAGGTAATAGCAATAAATTTCAAATTTTTCTGGGTTGTGTTGAGTTACCCATCCCAGGCTGAGTTTTCCAACAGTATGTCCCCAAAAACAACCGGAAACATAACCGATGCGAATTTTGCCATTTTCACCCATTAGCGGCATTTTTCTTTTTTGTACCCATTGCGGATAATTTGCCGCTACAATTTTGTGTACCCAGTTGCCATATTGTTTTTGTAAGTCGATGTTACTATAACCTTGGGCTGCTAAAAAAAAGTTAGAATGTTGGCTAATTCCTGATAAGGCATTTTTTTTATCTTGTTCAGTTTCTAGGGGCGTTTGTTTGATTAACTCAGTTAAATTTTCGGTATAGCGAGAGCGGTAATATTCTATTTCTTGATAATTATTATAAATAACAGGTAAATTGAGGTAATAAATAAATTTAAATAAAGTTTTTTGAGGAAATAATTTAGATGCTATTTGGGCAATTACTGTAACTTCGTTAGGGTTTCCTGTTTCTCCTAAAACTCCTATATACCCAAGATACAAATCGGCACATTTTGGGTAATTTATAATTGCTTCGCGGTAAGTTTTTATAGCTTTTTCTAATTGTTCCAGTTTTTGATAACTATGGGCTAAGGCTTGGTATAAAGTTACTTCGCCTTTTTGATGTTCTAAAAATTGGGTAAAAATTTCTATGGTTTCTTGATATCTTTGATGTTGATAAAAATAATTTCCTGCATATAATAAGGCTTGGGCTGGATCTTTTTGTAAGCCTCGGACAATTTCCAGGTTTTGTAAAATTTCTTCGTCTCCTGGTTTAAGTTTTATGGCAGTTTCATACGCCTCTATTGCCTCATCAATTTGACAGCGCAACACCAGTAAATTTCCCATATTTACATAACTGCCAAACTGATCGGGGTCAGCTGTAAGTGCCTGCCAAAAAAGTTCTTCTGCGCGTTCAATATTTCCAGCAGATAGATAAAGATTTCCTAAATTATTATAGGCATCAATCCACATTTCATCGAGGGCAATTGTATCTTTGTAAGCTTGTGCGGCTAACCCCGGTTGACCTAATTTTTCTAATACCAAACCGAGGGTATAATAGCCTCTGGCATCAAGTCCATTTTCTGCAATGCTTTTTACTAACAAGTCTTTCGCTTCTTGATAACGCTTAGTTAGATAATAAATTACCGCTATATTTTGCAAAGCTTCTGAGTTTGTTGGATCGTCTTGCAAAATTTTTAGATAAGTTTTTTCGGCTTCTTCAAAATTGCTAGTTATAGGAAAATCAGCGTCCATAGAAATTTAAGAGATTAGAAATAAATTATAACATTTTTTGGCAAAAATAAGTTTTTTTATATGTTAAGACAACAAAGGAGTATTGTTGGCATTGTTTAACTGATAGAAGGGAATATTAGCAGCGAATAATTTATTAAGAGTTTCATTTGGTAAGGAAATTTGACCTTGAATTTTTCCTAACAACGTCTGCCATTGTTGGGAAGTTAGGGTATCATCAATAAAAATAATTTCTGGTGCATCAGTTTCTTCGAGTTGATTTTGCATAAACAAATTCATCATAATTCCTGATAAAATTAATGTGGCATCTTCCGAGGAAAAAGAGCCGGTGTAAACCAAAAGAAGCATTTTATTTTTATTAGGATGATTGATAATTTGTTCAAAAACTGTGCTTAATTCTTGACAAAGCAAATCTTCGTTTTTATTCCAGTCAGGAAAAATAATTAAATTAAGTTCTTTTAAAGAAATATAGTCGGGTAAAGTTGTCTCTTGGGTCAAAATTTGCTCAAGGTCTAAATTAACCAGTAATTCAGATATTATTTTTAATAAGTGGGTAGATTGAGGAGTATTCAAAATTTGCCCAAAAGCTTGTAATACTTTAGGAGATTGACAGCCTTTTAAAGCTTCCTGAATTTGACAAAAGGCAGCCGAAGTTTCACCGTTAGCAATTAAACCTTGGGCGAGATGAAAAGCGAATTTTGCTTGATATTCTTTTGCTGCTTCTAATAAATCACTTGTAACAATTTCGGGAAAAAATTCTTTGGTAATTTCAATAGATTTAAATAATTCAGAAATATTTTCGCCACTGCGAATTAAGCGATTACTTGTGGAAGTTGGATGAATGCGATAACAGGCGAGGGGTTCGGGTTCATACCAAAGCTTATAGTTTGCACTAATGCGCTTCCACATATCCCAATCTAAGGCATATTTTAACTCTGGATGAAAGCCGCCTAAAGTTTCATAAACACTACGACGAACGACAACAGCAGGGCACATCATTGCACAAGAAATAAGAATTTTATTTAACCATTCCGATAAAAAACCGGGGTAAATACTTTCTAAATTTGAAAGATATTGCCAGTTACCTAATTCATCCATATAAATATTGCGGCAAAATGCAGTATTTATAGTGGGGTTTTGTTCGATAACCTGACGAAACCGTTGATAAAATCCAGGTAAAATTTGGTCATCTTGATGCAGAATATGAACCCAGTAACCTTTAGCGCGTTGAATACAGCTTGTCCAATTACCGCTGATCCCAAGATTTTGAGAATGACGATAAAAATTAACTCGTCCTTTGCCTATTTTGTTAACAATTTCTTGGGTATTATTTTGAGGTGAACAATCATCGACTACTTCTATTTGGATTTCGTTTGGGTCTATATTTTGTTGTAAAATACTTTCAAGAGTTTCTGCTAAAAATTCTGAAGGATTGTAAGTAGGAATCATTACTGACCAAAAGGGTCGCTTTTCGTTTTTTGGGATTGGTTGAATGGGGGGATAAATGGATAAATTATCTTTCATAAAAAATGCTAATTCCAACAGTTTATTTATTTTTTGTAGGCTTTGCTTTTACTTTGATATGCAAAGCCTAACCTATTACCTACAGGCTTATTTTTGAGAGGAGAAAACTATTGTCGGAATTTGGGATTAACGAATTCATTTAAACCTTCACCCAACAAAGATAAACCAACTACCATTAAAGTTAGGGCTAAACCAGGGAATAATGTTGTCCACCAAATGCCGGTGGGTAGTGCTTCTAAAGCTTGACGCAAATCATGTCCCCATTCGGCTGTTTCTTCGGGCAAACCTAAACCGAGAAAGCCTAAACCTCCAAGGGTTAAAATTGCATCGGCTGCGTTGAGGGTAAACAAAACGGGGACGCTTTGAATAACGTTTAAAAACAAGTATTTTGATAAGACTTCCCAAGTGGATGCCCCCATTGCTTGGGCGGCTTCAATAAACAATTCAGTTTTGACACTAACGGTGTGATTTCTGACAACTCGATAGTATTGGGGAATATAAGAAATACTCAAAGCAATGGCGGCATTTAAAATGCCTCTACCTACAACAAAAGCGAGAGTTATAGATAGTAAAAGTCCGGGCAATGTGTAAATTGTATCCATGAAAAATAACAAAATTCGGTCAAGGCGGCCTCCCAAATAACCGCTTACTAAGCCCAAAGAAACACCAATAAAAAGACTTAAAGCTGTAGCTAAAATAACGACTTGCCAGGCGACTTGGGAACCGAATAAGGTGCGAGAAAATACATCGTAACCTTGGCGACTAGTGCCAAATAAATAACTAAGGGATGGGGGTTCGTGGACGGGGTTTTTTAAAAATTCTGTGGGGTTTTGTAACCATCCCCAGGATTGAAAAACAGGGGCTAAAAAGGCGATTAAAACGAATAAAAGAGTGATGCTAATTCCCACCCACATCATTATCATAGACAGGCTGGAATGACCCTTAGAACGTAAAAAATTTGGTAGTTGTAGTTTAATTGGTGTCATAGTTTATTTTTTTTGCGGAGAAGGGGAAGGTTGAGGTTTATTGGTAGGAGTTGGGGAAACTACGGGTTGTGTTTGTTGTTTCATTTGTAGCAAAATATCAAATTTTGTATTGCGGTCATTAGCTACTACACTTGTAAAGCCAATGGTACGAATAGCACCGGTTATTGTTTGAAAAACAGGTGGAAGTTGCAGGAAGAAAAGTTGTTTGTTACCCATAATTTCTTCAAGGTTAACAAATAATTGTCCGCCTGGATTTTCTAATTTAGATTTCATGGCTTTTTGGAACGTTTCCGAAGCAGGTAAAGGAGTTTGGGGGCGGGGATTAAAGGTGGGGGTAACTCGTGCTCCTAAAGTTAAAAATGCGACATTTCCATTTAACCAACCGTGACTGAGAGTAATGCCTCCATATTGGGATGTCCAATTTGTAACAAATTGATCATTAACTTTAGTTTCCTCAACTTTATAGCGATATTTATCAGTCATTACTTTATTGAGTTTTTTCAGGGCTTCCTCACCGGCACGTCGGTCATTGGAACGCACCATTAATACTAAACTGGTAGGAAATTGCGGGTTAGTTTTTGCCGCATCAGGAATTAAAGATAAGGAAAATTCTCCTGACATCCAAGAAAGTAAATCTTTTTCTAAATTGAGGCCGGTGCTGGAAGCAATGCCATTTTTTAACCATTGAGGGCTCATTGGTGCGAGGGGATTAGCATCTGCATTTTCTGCATAATCTTTCCACAAATGCTGTAAATTTGTGCCAGAAATCATCATTAAAGTATTAGCTGGCACTTTGCTGCTAATGCTTTTAGCATTGTTTTCAACAATTTGTTTTTTTTCGCTATCCGGTTTCAACCAAGATATCCCTTGAAAACGCAATCCTTCGGGTTCTAAAGTAAGATTGCTGGCGATTCCTTGCAACTGTAATTTTTCTAAATTTTCTGGGGCAATAGCCCGCACAGAATTCATGGCTGCCAGCTGAGTAGCGGCGGGAAAGTTAACAAATACACGGGCAACTGAGCCGCTTTTTTCTAGTTGACCAAAGGCTTGACTATAGCCGGGAATTTTGGTAATTGATTGACCATTTTTATAGCTATCTATTGCTTGGTCTAAAGCTTTAGGATCATTGCTAATTAGTCCATATTTTTCATCTAAAAGTGCTACGGAAAAACTATTTTCTTTGGTCAAGTTTTCTTTTATTTTTATTTCTTTATAAGTACGTTCAGTTGATGCTTTAGAAGGGTTATTAAACCACTGTTTTGCTCGGCCTCCATTGCTCACTGGCAGTACCATTAATAGGGGTTGATTTACAATGCCAGAAGTTTGAGGAGTAAGCCAAGCTAACATTACTTCGCGTCCCACCCAAGGCTGAATATCTTTTTCGTAATCGTAACCTTTTTCTGTTAAAAGTTGATTGCGCCATTGCTTGATTTGTTCATCTATCAATGCGCGACTTTCTGGTGTACCAAATTGTTTGAATTTTTGCCACTGATTGCTATCTGCTGTTAGGGAAACTGCAAAAGCAGCATTCTGCGGTATCACTTCAGAACCGATGGGAGTATTGCCTATTTGGTTATTTTGCACAATCAGCCAGTAGGTAGCGAGGGAGCCTCCTATCACCAAAACGGCAGCCCCTGCGCTGAGCAAGCGAGCCGATTGCGGCTGTTTTTTAATGGCGGTTTGTAGGTCGTTTTTTATTTTATCAAACATCGCAATTTGTCAGTGTGAAGTAGCCGATGCAGTTGCCAATTTACCAGGATAACTTAAAAAATGCTCTTTAGAATTATAAAGAGTATCTCGCTGCCGATGGGGCCGGTTTATAGATTCAATTGCACAGCGTAATTCTTGGGGAGTTTTGCAAGTTCCGCCAACGGCTCCTGCCATTGTAGTAATGTGTTCTTCCATGAGGGTACCGCCAATATCATTACACCCCCATTTAAGGGCTTCAAGGGCGCCAGATAATCCCAATTTTACCCAACTTGGTTGATGGTTAGATATCCAATTTCCTAAGAATATTCTACTCACAGCAGTTAAAAGCAAAGTATCTAATAAAACCGGCTGATCTCTACCAACTCTGCGCCGCAAAGGTGCCGGTGCCATTGCTCCCACAAAAGGCAATAAAATAAACTCTGTTATTTTGGCAGGATATTGTTTTTCTATGGCGGTTTTTTGCAGTTCTCTTATCAAGTTTAAATGCTCTATTTGTTGTTGGGGAGTTTCAATGTGTCCACAAAGCATGGTGCTAGTTGTGGGTAAACCTAATTGATGAGCAGTCCCTACAATTTCTAACCAAGTTTTGCTATTAATTTTTTCTGGACAAATAACTCGGCGCACTTCATCAACTAATACTTCGGCGGCGGTTCCTGGCATAGAATTTACACCGGCTTCTTGCAATTTTGTGATAACTTCTGCATAGGTTAAGTTATCTTCTCTGGCGATAAATTGCACTTCTTGAGGCGAAAAAGCATGGAGGTGAATGTGGGGAAATTCTTTTTTAATTGTTTGGATTAATTGCACATAAAACTGTAAGGAACTGCCGTTAATTTTGGCTTCGGTATTTAAGCCTCCTTGCATACAAATTTCTGTTGCATTTTCAGCGACAGCACCGGCAGCTTTTTCAAGAATTTTAGCAAAATCTAACCAAAAAGCACCTTCTTCTTTGGCATCGCGCCGGAATGCACAAAAGCTGCAATGTTGTTCGCAAATGTTGGTAAAGTTTATATTACGATTTAAGACGTAAGTTACCGTTTCTCCTGCTTGTTTTTGACGGAGTATATCGGCAGTTTGCTGAATTGTATTGAGGATTTCTTGGTCTTTTTGATTTAACAAAATTACTGCTTCTTCCGGGGAAATATCGATGCCGGTTAAAGCACGATTTAAGATAACTTCAACATTAGAATTCATAACGCTTTTTTATTGGTGGTAAACGTTTATTAGCACAACGGACTATTTTTATTGAAAGATCATTTTTTTGATGGGAAAGCTGGGCCGGTTTTGAAAAAGCCTATTTTCGGATTTAATCGCTATGATAGCACAAGCTTGAAAATCAGCAGAGGTAAATCTTTTTAAAGCAACAGTTAGGAACCTTATTCGATGAAAATGTTTAATTTAAATGAAGTTTTTTCAATATTTAATTAATCCAAATTTTGGGTGGTGGTGGAATTTATTTGACTCAATTGTTCATACTCTAACAAAGCTTTTTCAGGACTTGTACGACGGCGGCGGTACCATGTTGCCACCCCAACAAGTGAACCCGTAAGAGCAAAAGCCCCCATTAAAGGCAAAATATCCCCAGTTTGCAAAGCTTTTAAACCAAAACTACCAATTAAAACAAACGGTAAAATTCCAGGGACAGTTCCTAAAACAGTACCCCAAAAATAATCTTTAAACCGAATAGAAGTCAACCCAGCTGTAAAATTAACAATACCATAGGGAATCAAGGGCAAAAGACGAATTGCAAACATATAAAAGAGTCCCCCTTGACGCAATTCTGCATCCATTACTTGCCAACGTCCCGCCAGTTTTTTTGCTGCCCATTCCCGCCCAATAGTGCGCGTAAATGCAAAACTCACCACAGCCGCAATTACCGCCGCCAAAGCCGTCCAAAATGTACCTAACCAAGGCCCAAAAATCGCGCCTCCTGCTAGATTCATAGTGGTTGAAGGAATAATTAAAATTGTAAAAACAACATACAATATAATGTAAATAATCGGAGCCCAATTACCGGCTTTTTTTAACCAAACTTGGATAATTTCAGGATTAATAAATCCCATTAGATACAGGGTGACTCCCGTAGCAATAAGACAGGCAATTGAGATTAAAAATATACTTTTTTTATTGTTCAACACTTAACGCCCCTCCGGTGGGTTAATTTATAAGGATTGATCTTGGGGCTGTCACCCATTTAACGCCCAAACGCTCTTATTTTTGTCCATAATAGCTATATTTGTCAACCAAATTATTTTTTATGAATCATCGTTCTTTGAATTTGGCAAGGTTTTTTACACTTATATCTTTAGAAAAATGTTTAATTGTCACCCTATTTTTAGGAGTCTTTTTAAGATGTTTATACTTAGGAAGTAGAGAGTTTTGGTATGATGAAATTTTATCTTTATTGTTAGCTACAGGTCAAAAATATGCCTATCAAACTCCTGAAAGTTTTCCCGTATCTTTATCTAGCTACTCATCGCTATTAACTTTACCAGCAGAGTTTAATTTTTCAGACATTTTAATAACTTTTAAAAATTTATTACGAGGATTAGCCGCCGAACCCCACCCACCATTATTTTTTATTTCTCAACATTTTTGGTTGCGTTTATTTGGCAATAGCGAAGCAGCTATGAGGAGTTTAGGAGTTTTCCTAAGCTGTATTGCCATTTTTGCAGCCTATGAATTGGGAAAAGTTATTGCTAATCATCGTTGCGGTTTAATTGTTGCCAGTTTATTAAGTCTCAATCCTTTCTTTTTCTTTCAATCTCTTAATGTCAGAATGTATAACTCCCTGGTTTTGTGGGTTATTATCAGCGCTTTAGCCTCCCTAAAACTGCTTACCCAAACCTTATCTCGCCGGCAGCAATTTTTCTGGAATCTTATCTTAATTTTTTCAGTTATTTTTGGATTAATGACTTTTTATCAATATGCTTATTTTATTGTAGCCTTAGCAGTTTTAGCTGTCTTTATTTATTACGAAAATCTCTACCAAGTTTTTTTGCATTTTTTGCGGATAAGTTTAGGATTTTTGTTAGCAATTCCTTGGATAGTTTGGGGACTTTCGCAGCAAATAAAAAATGCTGATTTAGGACGATTTAACACCACAAATAACATTTTTATTTCCTTTTTATTACACCTTAAAGATATAGGAGAATCCTTGGGAGTTAACCTATTAATTGGAGACTGGCAAACCAGCTTACCACTAAACTTAATTGTTATTATCGGCCTTGTATTTGCCCTAATTTTATTGGGGGCAATTTGTATTTTATGGCATCAAAACCGCCAAAAATTAGGCATTGCTTTAATTTTAAGTTTGTTTCCTCTCGTCATTGCCTTTTGCGTAGACTTTGCTACCCAAAAATATACCCTGGCTGAAAACTCAAAAAGCATCATAATTTTGCCCGGAACTTTGCTATTATTATCCCTTGCAATTAACCATCTTTCCAGTCGGTGGCAAAAACCTTTAATTGCAACCTTATTGCTATTGTATTTAAGTGTAAGTTTGGGAGACTTTAGCATCAGAAACAGGCAAATGTTTCATAGCATCAATAACCTAATTCAACAACAACCAACCACCCCCACCCTAATTGCCATGAATTCACGCGCTTGGGGCTACGTTTTGCGCTTAGCCTACTACATCAAACCTAACGCAGCAGTGATGCTTTTAGCGCAAGAATCTGCTAATCTATCCCCTAACCTCGAAAAACTTTTAAACTATGAAGCATCCATTTATCAGCGTATTCTCTGGATAGATGTAGCAGCGCCCATTTGGTCGCCCCCATCAACCCCCACAGAAAAACAAAAAGTGGAAAAAGTTTTAAAATCCAAATTTAAACTAACTCAAAATCAAGAACTTTTTGGAACCCAAGACCTTGACAAATTTACCATCAATCTTTATCAAATTAAAAATTAGATAAATGAACTACAATTCACCAAAATTACTATCACCAATCCCCGAATCACCTTTGCAAATATATCCCCAACCTCTTCAAGAAAAAAATGAACAAAACTTTCGTTTTTCCTTGGTAATTCCAACTTATAATGAAGCCAAAAATATCCAAGATATTATTATTCAACTGACCCAACTTTTAGACACAGAAATATTTGGGCAATATGAACTTATTGTTATTGATGACAACAGCCCAGATCGTACCTGGGAAATTGCCCAAAACCTGATGTCACAATACCCTCAATTACGCGTTATGCGGCGCGACACAGAACGCGGACTTTCTACAGCCGTTATTCGCGGTTGGCAAGTTGCAAAAGGCGATATTTTAGGAGTTATTGATGCTGATTTACAACATCCCCCAGAAACCTTATTAAAACTTTGGCGCGAAATACAACGCGGCGCCGATTTAGCCACCGCCAGCCGCCATTTAGACAGCGGCGGAGTTAGTGATTGGAGTGTAATTAGACGCTTTTTATCACGGGGTGCTCAACTCCTAGGATTAATTTTATTACCAGAAGTTATTGGTAGAGTTTCTGACCCTATGAGTGGGTATTTTTTGGTACGCCGAGAAGCAATTTCTGGTGTTACAATGAACCCGTTAGGATATAAAATTTTGATAGAAGTTTTAGGGCGAGGCAAAATCAAATGGATTAGTGAAGTAGGCTATGTTTTTCAAGAACGTCAAGAAGGCGAAAGCAAAGTAACATCCAGACAATATATTGAATACATTCAACACCTACTTCGTTTACGTCTTTCCCTTTGGCCAATCGAGCGATTTTTGCGTTTTGCAATTGTTGGCTTTAGTGGAGTTTTTGTCGATATGGCTATCTTATATTTACTCCACGATGGAATTTTTAACTTACCCTTAACTCGTAGTAAAATAATTGCCGCAGAATTTGCAATTATTAATAACTTTTTATGGAATGATATCTGGACATTTGGTGATATTTCCACACACCAACGCAGTAAAAGAAAGCGCATCAAACGCTTTTTAAAATTTAACTTAATTTGTTTAACTGGCCTATTTTTAAATGTCGCCTTGTTAAACTTGCTGTATAATCTATTAGGCATTAATGAATATCTAGCTAATTTAATCGCCATAGGGCTTGTCACATTCTGGAATTTTTGGATTAACTTAAAACTCAGTTGGCGTGTAACAGAAGTAGATAAAAAATAAATAATTAAAATGAATCAAAACAATTCTCAACCCCTAAATAAAAACTCAATAACAAACCCTTTTGTAATGCTTTTATTATGGGTAGTTATTGGCACCGGCCTACGATTTTCTAACCTCGCAGGTAAACCTCCTTGGACAGACGAATTTGCCACTCTCATAGCTATTTTAGGCCGTTCATTTAAAACAACCCCCCTCGATCAATCCATCTCCATAGAAGCTTTATTAACTCCCCTAAAAATTCTTCCCGAAGCGCCCTTAACAAACGTCGTAAATTACATCACAGGAGAAGATGTACATCCCCCCATTTACTTTGTTTTAGCTCATATTTGGGCCTACTTATTTCCCCCATCTTCCGACTATATTTCTATCTGGGTAGCGCGATCTTTTCCGGCGCTTTTAGGTGTTTTATCTATCCCTGCAATGTATTTTCTCGCCCGTCTAGCTTTTCGTTCAAATGTAGTAGCCCAATTAGCCGCAGCCTTCATGGCAGTTTCCCCCTACTCTATTTTTATCTCTCAAGAAGCCCGTCACTATACAATGAGTACATTGTGGGTAATTGCATCCCTTTATTGTTTAATTCAAACCCTAGAAAACCTCTACAAAAACAACAAAATTCCCACCTGGTTAGGCTTAACTTGGGTCATCATAAACACGCTGGGAATGGCAACTCATTTCTTTTTTGTCCTTACCTTAATCGCCGAAACCAGCGTTTTATTTTTACTCATATTTGCCAATCATTTACCTGTCTTAAAAAACCTTAAAATTATTCAAAAATTACCTCAAATACCCCACACAAATCTCTCATCACTTTATGCCATTATTGCCGGCACCATAGTCGGAACCTTAGTTTGGACACCCCTTTGGTTAAGAATTTATGGAGACGATCAAACCCAATGGATACACGGCGACGGTAGCTTTAATTTATTAAGCCTAATTAACCCCATTGTCCAAGCCTTAGCTGCTTGGATAACGATGCTTTCATTATTGCCGGTCGAACATCCTAATATTTTTATTCTAATAATATCTGCCTTAATAATGCTCATATTTTTTATTTGGGCCTTACCCATTTTATGGCGCGGAATTAAAAAACAACTCACCGGCAATAACCAACTTTCAACCACCATCCTAATCACCTTTATCCTCAGCGCTATTAGCGAATTTTTCATCATTAGTTACATTTTTGGCATCGATATTACACGCGGTGCTCGATACAACTTCGTTTACTTTCCAGCCGTCATTCTCCTCATTGCAGCCAGCCTCGCCACAGCCTGGAAAAATCAAATTTCCTCCCTTTCTCATTCCCAAAAATCCGTTATTCTGATTTGGGGAATGGCATTACTCAGCGCCATCACCGTCGTCTCTAACTTAGGTTATCAAAAATATTATCGTCCCGATTTATTCGTTCCCATCATTCAACAAAACACCACTCCAAACTCACCAATTTTAATAGCTACAAATCATCAAACTTTAGTACAAGTTGGAGAAATGATGGGCCTAGCTTGGGAATTTAAAAAACAATCACCAAAAACAAAACCCCAATTTCTTCTCGCCCATGAAAAAAATATCCCTTGCCAAGAAACCACTTGCCAAAGCCCCAAAACTTTGCAAAAAACCCTGGAAAAACTTCCCCGACCTTTAGATTTATGGCTTGTAAACTTCCAAGTACCCGTCAATTTAAAAGACCAAAATTGCACCCAAAAAACTGAAAAATTGCCCTACATCAACGGCTATGGCTACCAACTTTATCACTGCAAACCTTAACCTTGCAAAAAATATTTTCAATCATGGTCAAACCTAACTTAATAACCTACTCATTAACCGCCGCCGCCGTATTAATACTCGCCGCCTGTTCCTTACCATCCCCCCCACAAAAAGTAGTAACAACTGTACCTGCCACTCTCCCTGTCAAAGAACTTGATCCTTTTTATGAAGGCGTTAGAAGCGCCACTAAAGCAGCCAATTTAGCAAAAACAGCAAAAACACCCCAACAATTAAACGATGTCGCATTGGCCTGGCTAGAAGCCGTAGAATATATGCAAAAAGTACCTCCTAACAGCCCTAAAAGAGCCTTTGCTCAAAAAAAAGCTACTGAATATTTGCAAAACTTTACTATCGCCCAACAAAAAGCCGCAAAAAGTGATTTACCTCTCTCTTTTCCCACCTTTAATAGTCACATACTTGATCAACAACTAGCTCTTTATTTGTCTTATTTAGCAGCCGTTGGTAAAGCAGATATTCTAATTGTTGGTAGTTCCCGTGCGTTGCAAGGAATTGATCCAAAAACCTTACAACAATCTCTAGCCAACCAGGGCTATAAAGGACTACAAATTTATAATTTTTCAGTCAATGGTGCAACTGCTCAAGTCGTAGATTTTATGCTCCGCAAACTTCTTAAACCTGAACAATTACCCCAAATTATTATTTGGGCAGATGGTGCCAGGGCTTTTAATAGTAGTCGTCCAGATCGCACCTATCAAGCAATTATTAATTCCCCCGGTTATCAGCACTTAATTGCCGGTCTTTATCCCTCTTTAAATGAATTATTAGCAACTTCTAACCCTAATCCAAAAGAATCTTTTCAACTTACTTCTTTTAATAAAACTGCAAGCATTGTAAATCCTACAAAACCCACTCAAATTATTAAACAAATTGATGCCAATGGCTTCTTACCAGTGAACACCCAATTTACTCCCTCTCAATACTATCAAAATAATCCCAAAGTTAGTGGAGAATTTGACAACGATTATACCGAATTTCAACTTGAGGGCAAACAAACAAAAGCCTTAGCAAATCTTACTAAATTTACCCAATCTCGGAAAATACCCCTCGTCTTTGTCAACTTACCTCTAACACAAGATTATTTAGATACAACCCGCTACATAGCCGAACAAAAATTCGTGCAAAAAATGCAGCAAGAATCTGAGCAAAAAAGCTTTATTTTTCGCAATTTATCAGTTTCTACTTTACAACGCAACAACTATTTTCAAGACCCCAGTCACATTAACCGTGAAGGAGCAGCCGCAGTTGCCCGCCAGCTAGCAGCAGATCCAAACATTCCCTGGCCTAAACGCTAATTTACAACTTAAAATATACTTTTTCTACCCCTCTTTCCTCTTTCTTAAGGTGGGAATTAGGGATTAATTTTATCTACTTTTTATATCAATTGAAAGACGTAATTTATAGACTAACTTGTTATCGTAAAAATTATAACCCAACCATTACAACGAACTCTGCCATTTTTGTGCAGAATTCCACAAATCTCAACTCACTACAACCTAAAAATTTTACCATGACTAAGACAGAAGTTTTGACCCTAAACACAGAATTAGAAATTCCAGTCTTCCCTGTAAAACCCCCAACAACTCCAAATTATGAAAAAGCCGAACAGCAATTTATAACGCTGTTAGAAATGGAAGATTTAGACAATAAAATTATTGAAGAAGCCGCCCTAATTAGTGACTTTGAACAAACTCTAGCCTCTGCCATTCAACGCGCCTATCACTCCCCTTTATGCCAAGAATCAGCCCATCTTTTTTTAATGAGAATTTTATATAAAATTAATCGTCTTAACCTTTTTTGGTACGACGATTTAGAGAACTATAAAAACGAAAGATCCGCCTATTTACGAAAAATCCGCGACCAAATAGAGGAACCTTGGCAAGCATGGGAACTGTCACAACTTGATGTAGAATCAATCAAAAAACTCGACATCAAACAAGCCTTAATAGAACGCGGAGAATACGACTTAAACCCACCCCTTACCCCAGAAAGCCGGTTTATTCGAGAAAGCATGAGTCTAACCGGTTACAAGCATCTTTTATCTATCGCCTCTTTTGATGGTTTAGTTGAAGCAAGCCGGTTATCTCGGATTATCGGCGGTGCCGCTAATGAAGTCCAAGCAACCCTCACTCGCGTTCTTTTTGAAGAATACGGTGGCGGTCGCTTGCCTCGTAAACACTCCACCTTTTTTGCACAAATGTTAGCAGATTTAGGACTGCATACCGAACCAGAAGCTTATTTTAATATCGTCCCAGCAGACGTTCTAGCTTCAATTAACCACAACTTCTTATTAACCGAAAGAAAAAGACATTTTCTCCGCTACAATGGCGGACTTACTTACTTTGAAATAGCCGGCCCCGCCATTTATCAAAACTATCTCGTAGCCGCCCAACGTCTGGGACTATCTCAAGCAGCAATGGGTTATTGGGAACTGCACATCAAAGAAGATGAAAGGCATGGTAAATGGATGCTAGAAAATGTCGCCCTTCCCCTAATTGAAATGTATCCCAATGATGCTTGGGAATTAGTCCTTGGTTATGACCAAGAAAAACTCATCGGTGACCGGGCTGCTAAAGCTGTAGTTCTATCAATTCAAGACGCAGAAATGGCAGCATCTTGCACTTAAATTAAAAGCCGGTTTCTCCCAGAAACCGGCACTTTTAAAATCCAAATTTTGTATTTATAAGGCAGTCAAAATACGCAATAACTCCTTTGATACATCCACCACACCCTTTTGCTGCTTTGTAAATAAAACACCGGCCAATAAATACAGCCTTTCTGAATAAAAAGCCTGATTACTTTCCCGCATTTCCGCTATCCGATTTCTCACCTTTGGTTCCGAACTATACTCCCCAAAGGGCAAAGGTGAAACCGTAAAATTAGCAACCAAATAACCCTTAGATTTAGCATCCTCAATTAAGCCCACTGGGTTACAATAACTCGAAGCCAAAACCATAACATTTTTATAACCCAAATCGAGCAATTTTTTTGTTACTGTAATGCCATCCATTCCCCCATGTAAAAGCGGTTGATAAAGCTTATTATCCCTCGCCGGCAAATAAGGAGGATTGGATACCAAATAATCAGCCGGTGGCTTTATAGAGTCAAATAAACACTGATTATGAAGCACAAAATTCTGACTCAAACCAGCCTTAGCAATTTTTGCTTTTGCCACCTCACAAGCCAGTTTATTTAACTCATATCCGTGAACTCTACCCGTAAAATTTGCTTTCGACAAAGCCTTAATCATCGGCATTCCATCCCCAGTTCCAAATTCAACAATAGAATTAGAACCTTTGCAAATATTTAAAACTAAAGACTCCAAACAATAAGCATAAAAATCCGACTCTTCTGGACAAAAGAAAACTTCCTTAGAAGTTGTAGTGGAGACAAACATAAAATCATTTAATTTAGACAACTACATATAACTTAATCTTCTAAACATAAAGCTACCTCTATCGTGAGTTGTAACAATTTATACAACTTCAGTTCGCCTCACCGGCCTCCTTATCTATTCCCCTATCAACCAACTTTATAAATTGTTCAAACTTTTAAACAATCTCATCCTTTAAAACTATTAATTTCCTTAAAATTATAGAAAATTTAAAAAATCAAGCCTCAAACCCAACACCTAAAAACTACAATTCTGTCACCCATCTAAAGACAGAAAAACCCCTAATTATTTCCATCAATAAAATCCTCCCAAACCTCACAGCATACCACCCTAAAAAACCACACATATTCCACAACAAACACATCAAAACCCTACCCGTCACCCCTAAGAGAATCGGGAACCTCCACCGACGACAAACCCCCCAAAGACCGCAAATTTTGACAGCGAATTAACTCAATAAAATTCAAACCAGAACGCCCCTCAATTTTTGCCACAGTTTCAATAGCCTTCAACAAAAAACTTGCCGCATCCGTTGGCGAATAACCCCGTCTTTGCGCCACCCTAATTGCCTCTTCATCCGCCTGCAACTCAACCCCAGAACTATGATTAGACCGCCAAACTTGCCCACCAGCAAGAACACTCAAACCCCCCCCAACAATTACCCCCACCACATCAACTTGCACCAATTCCACCAAAGTCCCCACCACACCGGCCACCATTAATACCTGATACAAATCAAACTTAAACCACCGTATTTTATTCAACCAAATTGCACTCCTCAACAACAACAAATCTCGCTGCTGTCCCGGCATTTTCTCCCACAAATCAAAATTAATTAAAATAAGTTTTTCCACCGCCCAAGGCATCGGAAAAGGAATTTCAACAACAACTTTTTGCTGTGGTGAACTCATAATCTTTGTCCCCATCCGTGCAGAAGCAGGTAACAAATCTAACAACCGTTGAATTTCAGAATCTTGATGCATACTTTTTTACTACCTCACAAAAAATCAACCGCAGATAAACAAAACTAACTTCTTTAACCCAACCAAAAAACTAGCCTATTCATCAGCATTTATCTGCGGTTTTAAATCATTTATCTCCACTTCCAAATCACCGTTTCACCGGCACCTTTGGAGTCTTATTAACTTCTGGACTAACTTTTGGTGCCGTAGTCGGAGTCGGTGCCGGTGGCGGTGGCGGAGACACCTGCTGTTGCTGCACCGGCGCCACTTTCTGCCCTAAAATACTCGCATCACCATTATCAAAAACCCCCGCAATACAAGCAATCATCAAAGTTGCCAACGTCCCAACAAACAAAGCCTTCCAACCCAACTCAGAAATATCCTTACGTCGAGACGGAATCAAAGCAATAGTACCCCCCACAAAAATCCCCACCGAAGCCAAATGAGCAAACCCAGAAAGCGCATAACTTACAATCAAAACCGTTCTCTCACTCACCAACCCATTTTTTGCAGCTTCCGCCAAAGCTTGATAAGGCGGAATAGCCGTCTCTAAAAGCCGACGCCCAATAATCACAGAAGCAGTCCAAGAATCCTCAAAAGGCACACCAGTTAACAAAGTCAAAGGATAAAATAACGCCCCTTGAATATTAGCCAAAGTCAACCATTGAAAAACAGTTCCTATCGGTGCCGGTAATGCCGCCAACGCCGCAAAAATTTGATTAATTAAAGAAACCAAACCCACAATTAAAATCAACACAGCCCCAATCGAAACAGCCATTTTTACCCCTTCCAACGCCCCCAAAATAGCAGCATCCAAAGGACTAACTCGCTGAATCGGTTCCCCCATAGCCGTTTCTTTAGCCATCCGTTCTTCTTTTTCTTCCAAATCTTCCCCATCAAAATCAGTACCAGTGTAATCCTTTGCTTGACGATTACTAATTTTTTCCTCCGCAGGAATTCCACCAGCAGTTAGAGGCATTTCTGTTTCAGGAACCAAAATTTTAGACAACACAAAACAAGCCGGTATCGCCATAATAGAAGCCGACACCAAATGACCTAAAATATTTGGAAAAACCGGCCTCAAATAACTAACATAAATCGCCAAAGTCGAAGAAGCCGCCGTACCAAAACAACAAGCCAAAATCGCACAAAGTTCACTACGAGTCATCTTCGGCAAATAAGGTTTAACCACAATTGCCGCCTCAATTCCCACAAAAATATTCGCCGCCCCACTAAGGGCTTCAGCCCCACTCAAACCCATTACTTTATAAAAAATCTTAGCAAAAACATTAGTAATGACTTGAATCACCCCAATATTTTCTAACAAAGCCATCAAACCAGAAAAGAAAACCACCGTCGGCAACGCCCGAAACGCAAAAATATAACCTAAATTCACAGCAGCCGGTCTCGTTGGCAACGGCACAATATTACTACCAAAAACAAAATTAGCACCCGTATCTGCCGCTAAAAATACCCCATCCAACAAACTACTAAAACCTTGTAACAAATCTCTCGTAATTGGAACCCGAAAAACAAAAGCCCCTAAAATTAATTGCAAAGCAATACCAGAAAAAATCACACGCCAAGGAACAATACGGCGATGTTCCGAAAACAACCACGCAATCGCACACAAACCAAAAATGCCAAGAAACGAAATAACGTTATACATCAAAGGAGGCATGAAATTTAATCCTCTTGCTGGTTGACAGAAGAAAAACCCTTAGCCTGTGTGAGTGTCATTTCTGTTTGAATCATTCAAACTCCATGCACCGGCAACGACACCACCCAGACAATAAGAGAATAACTAAAAATGACACAATGTAATAGCAGCGTCGTTCTAAAATAATTAAGTAACAAGAAATTTACTCGCAATCTTAACAATTTGTAAACTACTCCAGTAAATTTCACCCCCATACATCAACCGGCCTCAAATCAGAGATAATCATGATGAATAAATCGAGGAATTTCAGGACATGGATGCTTTTGACCTAAACCCCCCTCAGTGGACAAACAAAGCCGTTCACGCCTGGGACTTCTCCTGCCCCAGATGCAAAGCAACCTCAATGGAAGCTTTACAAGTTTGGATTAACCGCCGTTCCCCCGTCTACACCGAAGATCACCGTCGCAAATGGCAAGAATTTTATGAATGTAACTGTGGTTCTAGCTGGTGGGCTTGGAGTAACGAACGCCCCCCTTCAACCTTGCGCCAAACCGATGAATTTGACGAATTTTAAACCCTAATATTTTTTGTCTTTTGTCATCAAAATTTAACCACTCTTAACCCTTAGTAACAGACATTTTCTTGGCTTAACCATCCCCCCTTAACTTAGTCACAATCGGAATTTCAATCACAAATTCAGTCCCCTCCCCAGGTATCGAACTACAAAACAATTTTCCCCCATGTTTTTCCACTACAATTTGATAACTAATCGACAACCCTAAACCCGTTCCCTTCCCCACCGGTTTTGTCGTAAAAAACGGATCAAATAACCGCTGTCTAACAGCCTCACTCATCCCCATCCCATTATCAGCAATGCGGATTTCAACCAAACTATCATGTTGTAACCTTGTACTAATCTCAATATTAGGAACATAAACTTCCAAACCACAATCCCTAACATTTTCTGTTTTTTCGTGATTTTTTAGCCACTCTCTTTGCTTTTGCTCTACCGCATCAATTGCATTAGCCAAAATATTCATAAAAACTTGATTTAGAGAACCCGCACAACACTCCACCAACGGCAATTTTCCATAATTTTTAACCACATTAATTTCCGCTAAACTCCCCTTTGCCTTCAGTCTATTACGCAAAATCATCAATGTACTATCAATCCCCTCCTCAATATTCATCGGCTTTTTCTCCGCCTCATCCATCCGTGAAAAATTCCGTAAATTTAAAACAATCGCCCCGATCCTTTCCGCCCCTACCGCCATCGAATTCAACAATTTTGGGAAATCCGTTTTCAAAAACTCAAAATCAATCTCTTCTATCTTTTCTTCAATTTTTGACGTAGGTTTAGGACAGTTCTCCTGATAAACTTCCACCAGTTCTAACAAACTTTTCATATACTGGTTCGCATGACACAAATTTGCATAAATAAAATTCACCGGATTATTAATTTCATGCGCTATCCCCGCCACCATTTGTCCCAAACAAGACATTTTTTCTGTTTGCACCAATTGCGCCTGCGCTTGTTTCAAATCATAAAGCGTCTTCTGTAAATATTCCGTCTGCTCTCGCAACCGCGCTTCACTTTCTTTCAACGCAACTTCTGCTTTTTTGCGTTCCGTAATATCAATACCCATCGCTAAAATAAAATCCAATTCCCCCTTCACTCCAAACACCGGCCTACTGTGCCATTCCACCAGCAATAACTTCCCATCTTTCGCCACTACATAGCTTTCCGATAAAATTTGTTCTTTAAAATTTATTAAACGCTCAAATTCCTCACAAACTTTCACCTCTTGCCCACTCGCTAACAACATCGATAAATAATCTTGATTTTCCACTTCATCCATTTTGTAACCCAACGCCGTTAACATCGCATCATTCATCATCAAAATTTTTTTATCTGCCGTCAACGCCATAAAAAACGCTGGACAAGACTCCACCAAAGTTTTAGAAAAATCTCTTTCTCTCTGCAAAGCATCCAGCGCCAATTTCCTCTCCGTTACATCCCGCAACAACACCAAAAAAGCCAGCCTTCCCTCCCATTCAGTCTCCACCACCCGCATTTCTGCAATCGCTTTTTCCCCATACCAATTCACAATATCTACCTGTGTTCGTACCACCCTCATATCCGAATTCGTCGTCTTCCCCACCGACAAAACATCCGTACTGATATCATAAGAACTATTTTCTATCACAAACTTTCCAAATAATTCTTTCCCTAAAAGTTCACTTCCCGAACAATTAAACAACAATTCCGAAGCCTGATTAACAAAACGAATCATCCCCCTCTCAT
Source organism: Halomicronema sp. (assembly GCA_036704045.1). Lineage (GTDB taxonomy): Bacteria > Cyanobacteriota > Cyanobacteriia > Cyanobacteriales > Oscillatoriaceae > Ancylothrix. The sequence continues at coordinate 52,915 of DATNQM010000039.1, forward strand.
CCAAAATAATAATACTGTCCGCATTTTTATCAATAACATTCCGAAATCTCTCCTCCAGCACTTGCAACTCTTGCTTAGAGTTTCTTAATTCCTGCTTTATCTGATGAAAATCTAGCGCGTGCCGCAAACTATCAACCAAATTAGAAGCTTGAAATTTTTGTCCCCCCATCACTTCCCTACTAATGCAAGGCTTCTGCTCACTCCCATAACTTCGACCCACAGCCTTAATTCTCTGTGCTCTCAGTTCCGTAACCTTCTTGTGATTAACCATAACCCTTACTCTCCCTCCAATACATTAGAACTACACTTTTTCTCCTTCTTAACCCATCTAGCCCACAGTTGGCGTGTCAATGATTACAATAAACTTAATTTTTTTTAAAATTTTCTAAAGCTCTGATTTTTTAATCAAATTTCTCCTTTCAATTTTTATTGAAAAAATCTTTTCTCTTTCAGTTTATATTTAAGTTTTTATTTTTTCCACTTCTTCATAAATCTACATCTAAACTACTTTTTTGTAATCCTCAATACAGTATTTGTAATTTTAAATACAATCTAATATTTTCTTAATAATTTTGTATATTTTGGCAACCACCTTAATTCTGACGCTGTAACAGCCCCCAAAATGAATTAATCACAAACCAGCCTACAAAAAAGTCATCAAACTAACCATTCATTGCAATTTAACCAATTTAAACACTTCACCCCCTCAGCATTCACCCTCACCCACCCCCAAAGCACTATCTCCCTTATCTAACAGAAAAAGGCAAATTTTACGAGAATTTATCTCCCTTTTTTATTATGGAATCTTAAAGCTTTCATTAAACACTAATAAAGAATTGCTAAAACATTTATTAAAAATGTCTCTAACTTAGAAAACCCTTACTTTTCCTACAGTTGCCCCATGATAAACCTAACTTAAAACCATTACCTCATTCACTCCATCCCCTTCCTATCCCAACCCCAATACCAAAAAGCCAAACAAAAAATTCCCCACCCCCCCGCTAAACTAAAAAAAGAACCATCATCACAAAAACTCCGCATGGACGACTGGCAGGAAGTAGCAGGCAACTGGGTTTTAATTCCCCCACGCCCCACCGGCATAGTACACTTTCTCGGCGGTGCCTTCGTAGCAAGCGCCCCCCAACTCACCTATCGCTGGTTACTCGAACAGCTTTACCAACAGGGCTACGCCATCATCGCCACCCCCTTCATCAACACCCTCGATCACACCGCCATCGCCCGCGATGTCCTTTGGAGTTTTGAACAAACCCTCAACCGGCTTCAATCAACCCGTCTCATCCGTCGTCAATATCTCCCCATTTATGGCGTAGGGCACAGCATGGGCTGCAAACTGCACCTCCTTATCGGTAGCTTATTCGACATCGAACGAGCCGGCAATATCCTCATCTCCTTTAACAACTATCCCGCCTCCCGCGCCATTCCCCTCCTCGAACAAGTCTCCCCCTTCGTCTCCGTCGAATTTACCCCCTCCCCCAAAGAAACCGACTCCATCATCTCTAAAGGCTACCAAGTCCGGCGCAATCTCCTTGTCAAATTTACCAACGATGACATTGATCAAACCCTCACCTTAAACAAACTCCTGCAAGCCAAATTTCCAGGGATGGTATCTTTGCAAACCATCACCGGCACCCACGTCACCCCATTAGGTCAAGATGTCAGCTGGCCGGTAGGTCAAGTTTTCACCCCCATTGATGCCATCGGCCAGTGGTTTAAGCAAGAAGCCTACCGCGACCTCAACAAGCTTAAAAAAGAAATCTGCCGGTGGCTTAACCCCCTCGCAGGACTTAGTGAGTAGGGTTATTTCTTTCTAACAACAATTCTCAAAAAATAAGCAAAAATTATTTTGTAGGTTGGGTTAAGCGCTAGTTTAACCTGACGATCATAAATTTTTAATTCTTTCTTTTTTCTTGGTTACTAAAAACTATATAAGAAAGCCAAGCATTTCATTATTTGCTGCCCCTACTTTTACAACCGCTTAAAAAGAGGCAAATAAATCATCTTTTACTAGAATTTTTATTACATCCATTTTCCTGAAATTGAAAATTAACTTATAGCATTACCTTTACTTTCTTTGTTTTTATGTATGTATTTTAAAAATAAAAAAATTAAATACTGATATTAAACAAATTATAAAAAACAAAAAAAACAAAAAATAACAGCAAACAACTAAAACTAATAGAAACCAAAAAGAACCCGCCCCCCACAACCCCACCTCAAAAACCGTAAAACCCGATCCCCCTTCTGTCTCAAGCATGACAGCCACACAAAAACCCTGTGCTAAAATCAGCCTACGGGCACGCAGCAGGTGATAGAAAACGCCATGTTTGAACGCTTTACAGAAAAAGCCATAAAAGTGATCATGCTGGCCCAGGAAGAAGCAAGACGCCTGGGACACAATTTTGTCGGCACAGAACAAATCCTCCTCGGATTAATCGGAGAAGGAACAGGAGTCGCCGCAAAGGTACTAAAATCAATGGGCGTCAACCTGAAAGACGCCCGGATTGAAGTAGAAAAAATCATAGGTCGGGGTTCGGGGTTCGTAGCGGTAGAAATACCATTCACCCCTAGAGCAAAACGAGTTCTGGAATTATCCCTCGAAGAAGCTCGCCAACTCGGACACAATTATATCGGTACAGAACACCTACTTTTAGGTCTAATCCGCGAAGGAGAAGGCGTAGCAGCAAGAGTGTTAGAAAATCTAGGTGTGGATCTATCAAAAGTCCGCACCCAAGTTATTAGAATGTTGGGCGAAACCGCAGAAGCCACCATTGGCGCACCGGCAGGACGCACCAAAACACCAACCCTAGATGAATTTGGCTCCAACTTAACCCAAATGGCAGCCGAAGGTAAACTAGACCCGGTAGTAGGACGCAGCAAAGAAATTGAGCGAGTAATTCAAATTCTAGGCAGACGTACCAAAAATAACCCAGTCTTGATCGGGGAACCGGGAGTCGGCAAAACCGCCATTGCTGAAGGTTTAGCCCAACGCATTGCTAACAACGATGTCCCAGATATACTCGAAGATAAGCGCGTTGTTACCCTCGATATTGGCTTACTCGTAGCCGGTACAAAATATCGCGGTGAATTTGAAGAACGCCTCAAAAAAATCATGGATGAAATCCGCAGCGCCGGCAATGTCATCCTGGTAATAGACGAAGTACATACCCTCATTGGGGCCGGTGCAGCCGAAGGCGCCATTGATGCGGCAAACATCCTCAAACCGGCCCTCGCACGCGGAGAACTCCAGTGCATCGGCGCCACCACCCTCGATGAATACCGCAAACACATCGAACGGGACGCTGCCCTAGAACGCCGTTTCCAGCCGGTCATGGTCGGCGAGCCCTCGGTTCCTGAAACCATCGAAATCTTATTTGGTCTGCGGGAACGCTACGAACAACACCACAAACTGAAAATTTCCGACGCCGCCCTGGAAGCCGCCGCGAAACTTTCAGACCGCTACATCAGCGACCGCTTCCTGCCCGACAAAGCCATTGACCTTATCGATGAAGCCGGTTCTCGTGTTCGTTTGCTCACTTCTCAACTGCCCCCCGCAGCCAAAGAACTAGACAAAGAACTACGACAAGTTCTCAAAGAAAAAGATGATGCCGTCCGGGCTCAAGACTTCGACCGGGCCGGTGAACTGCGCGACCGGGAAATGGAAATCAAAGCAGAGATCCGTACCATCGCCCAAACCAAAAAAACCGAAACCCGCACCGGCGATGAAGTCTCCCCCGTAGTCACAGAAGAAGACATCGCCCACATTGTAGCAAGCTGGACAGGCGTGCCGGTGAACAAACTCACCGAGTCCGAATCTGAAAAACTGCTACACATGGAAGATACCCTGCACCAGCGCCTCATTGGTCAGGAAGAAGCCGTCAAAGCCGTTTCTCGCGCCATCCGTCGCGCTAGAGTGGGCCTGAAAAACCCCAACCGGCCTATCGCAAGTTTCATCTTCTCTGGGCCCACCGGCGTCGGCAAAACCGAATTAACAAAAGCCTTAGCCGCCTATTTCTTCGGTTCCGAAGAGGCCATGATTCGGTTAGATATGTCCGAATACATGGAACGCCACACTGTCTCTAAATTAATTGGTTCACCTCCAGGTTATGTTGGTTATAACGAAGGCGGACAATTAACGGAAGCAGTACGTCGCCGGCCCTACACTGTCGTCCTATTTGACGAAATTGAAAAAGCCCACCCCGACGTCTTCAATATGCTTTTGCAAATCCTTGAAGATGGTCGGTTAACAGATGCCAAAGGTCGCACAGTAGACTTTAAAAATACTCTACTGATTATGACTTCAAACATCGGCTCAAACGTCATTGAAAAAGGCGGTAGCAGCTTCGGTTTTGAATTCGCAGATAACCAAGCAGAAGCTCAATACAATCGCATTCGTTCTCTGGTAAATGAAGAACTAAAACGCTTCTTTAAACCAGAATTCCTCAACCGTCTTGATGAAATTATCGTCTTCCGCCAATTGAACAAGGAAGAAGTTACACAAATTGCAGAAATTATGCTGCGAGATGTGTTTAAACGCTTGACGGAACAGAATATTAGTTTGGAAGTAACCGACCGCTTTAAAGAGCGTTTGATTAAAGAAGGTTATAACCCTAGCTACGGTGCTCGTCCCCTCCGCCGCGCCATTATGCGCCTACTAGAGGATGTTTTAGCAGAAGAAATCCTTTCAGGTCAAGTCAAGGACGGCGATACTGCTGTTGTTGATGTCAATGAAGAAGGACAAATCAAAGTTTTACCGGCAGATAAACCCCGCGAGTTATTGCCTCAAGCTTCTGAAAGTTAATTCATTTGTTATGACAATCAATGCCGGTGGAGATAGTTAAGTCTCTGCCGGTTTTTTTATTTTAAACCACCTTGCTATTAGGCTTTTATTTTGTTGAAATAGCTAACCGTATTTATCTACGTTTATCTGCTATAGGATGTGGTTATAATACCATCAAACAATGCAACAATAGATACTTAACAACATTAGGACAAAACAATGACCGTAGACGATAAAAATTTAGAAACTTCTCCTTTTTTGGTAAGGCTATGGCAAAAGCAAAAAGAGAATATTCAAATTTTAGTAGTGGCGCTATTATTGGCTTTTTTAATTCGGACTTTTGTCGCAGAACCCCGTTTTATTCCTTCCGAGTCGATGGTACCAACTTTATTAGTTGGAGATAGATTAGTAGTCGAAAAAATATCCTATCATTTTCACCCACCGGCCACAGGAGAAATTGTTGTGTTTGCTCCTCCAGACGCCTTGCAAGCAGAAGGTTACACAAAAGAACAAGTTTTTATTAAACGAATTATAGGGCGGGCCGGTCAAACCATAGAAGTTAAGCAAGGAAAAGTCTACCGCGATGGAAAACCTTTAACAGAAAATTACATCGCCCAACAGCCCAATTATGAAATGTCAGCCGCCAATATTCCCCCAGGGACTTTATTTGTCATGGGAGATAACCGTAACTACAGCAATGACTCCCATATCTGGGGATTTTTACCAGAGGAAAATATTATTGGGCGCGCTGTGTTTCGATTTTGGCCCCTTGACCGTTTTGGGCCGGTGCGCTTTTAGGGCTTTCCGCACTAGAAAATCTTAGCCAAAAGTTGATACTGCATTAAAATATGGTTAGGTAATACAGGCGATTGGCGACTTTTTACTTAGTTGTTGAGTATAAGGTAATCGGGGCAATGGGATTTTTTGATTCAGAAATCGTACAGCAAGAAGCTAAACAATTATTTGAGGACTATCAAGCCCTAATTAAATTAGGCGGTAGTTATGGCAAATTTGACCGCGAAGGCAAAAAGCTTTTCATTGACCAAATGGAAGCGATGATGGATCGCTATCGCATTTTTATGAAACGCTTTGAACTTTCCGAAGATTTTATGGCACAAATGACTGTTGAGCAATTAAAAACTCAGCTAGGTCAGTTTGGCATGACTCCTCAACAAATGTTTGACCAAATGAATTTTACTTTAGAAAAAATGAAGGCTGAGTTAGAGAAACAACCGTGAAAAATTTAAAAATTATTTCTTAAAAATCTAAGGAATGGTGATTATTAGATGGCTTTAATTTGCCATTACCCAATCAAAGAAAACGGCATAAATTTTACCAACCAACTCACCATTCACCATTCCCCTTTCCGTGAATTATTGGGGCGGATCAAAGTCAGAAGCCGGCTTGAAATACTCCACCGGCACCCCTTGTAGTGCCTGACTCATAAAATCACGCCACACCGGTGCCACAAAACTACCTCCAGTCGCTCCAGCTGCCAGGGGAGTATAATCATCATTGCCTACCCAAACAGCCACCGATAACTGTGGTACATAGCCCACAAACCAGATATCCCGTTCAGAAGACGTAGTGCCGGTTTTACCCGCCGCCGGACGGCCGATAGCCGCTGAAGTTGCCGTACCTTGGTTAATAACCCCCTGCAAAGCACTATTAATAGAAGCAGCAGACCAAGGATCAAGTACCAATCGCGGTTTAGGCGTATTATCGAGCAAAACTTGGCCGGTGCTATCCGTAACCTGGACAATAAACGTCGGTTCCGAATGCCAGCCATTACTCGCAAAAGTCGCAAAAGCACCAGCCATTTCCATAGGAGTAAGATCCACAGAACCCAAAGGTAAAGAAATCACCGGCTGCATAGGACTTTTAATCCCCAAAGTCCGACAAATTTCAATTACCTTATTTAAACCAACTTCTTGCCCCAACCTAACAGCAGGAATATTTAAAGACACAGCCAAAGCTTGCCGAATAGACACAGCCCCCGAATAACCACCACCATAGTTTCGGGGTGAATAACCATAATCTCCATCTGGGTAAGTCACCGGCGTATCCATCACAATCGAATCCGGGCCATATTTACCCGAAGCAAACGCCGCATAATAAACAAACGGTTTAAAAGCTGATCCCGGCTGCCGCTGAGCTTGTACAGCCCGGTTATATTGACTTTTCTCAAAATCTACCCCACCCACCATAGCCTTAACATAGTGAGTGCGGGGATCCACTGCTACCAGTGCCATTTGGTCATTACCAACTTGATAGCGCAGACGTTCGTAGGCTTCCTTAACAGTTCTTTCAGCCAACCGCTGCATTTTTGTATCAATAGTAGTTTGAATTCGCATCCCACCTTTGAGAACCGCATCCCGTCCGAAGCGTTTGCTCAATTCCTGTACGACTGCATTGGTAACATAAGGAATCTTACTACCAGGAAACGACGTAACTTTACCAATTTTCAGGGGTTGTTTTTTCGCAGCTTCGGCTTCTTGGGGTGTGATCCACTTTAGTTCCTTCATCCGGTTAAGGACAATCGCCTGTCGCTGTTTAGCAATTTTATAGTCCACAAACGGGCTAAACTCTTCAGGGGCTTGTACCAAACCGGCCATCATAGCCGACTCTGCCAAATTTAACTGAGAAGCAGACTTATTAAAATAACTGCGAGAGGCGGTTTCCACGCCATACAAGTTATGTCCCCAGTAAACCTGGTTTAGATATAACTCTAAAATTTGTTCTTTGCCAAAAATTTGTTCTAAACGAATTGCCATCACTGCTTCCGCAGCTTTTCGGCTAACTTTTTGGGCGGGAGACAAAAACAAGTTTTTGACTAACTGCATCGTTAGCGTAGAACCCCCTTCAACGGTTCTACCACTTTCTATATTTGCCACCATTGCCCGCAAAACCCCACCAGGGTTAATGCCATGATGCGTATAAAAATGGCTGTCTTCAATCGCTAAAATAGCTCGTTTTAAATCAGGCGAAATTTTATTGAGGGGTACAACTTCTCGATTTGCTTCATCGTGAATACTTGTAAGAAGGGTGCCGTTGATGTCGTAAATGTGGGTGGTTTCTGTAGGCACATAGTTACGCAAAACTCGGACATCCGGCAAGTTTCGGAAGCTGATCGCTAAGCCCACCAGCCCACCGGCCACCACCGAACTTGCCAACATGGTAATGCCTAAAAGTGTGCCTGCTGTTACCTTGCTGACTCCTTGGACAAATCCAAAGATCGGGGCTGTATTTTTAACTCGTTCTTGTCTAATTGTGTTTGATGACACGGCTTTTATCACATCCTCAACGAAAAAGGCTCAATGGTTCCGCCAACTTTTACAGTACGAAACAAACTATTGTGGGCTGATTCCTTAAAAATTTTAGTTTGAGTACAGGGTAACTGGCACTCTGACACCGGCAAATCCCTTTACTTTTAGTATTTTCACCACCACCCCACCTACCCATCAGGACAGAAAAAAAGTCTACTAAATGATACCCTGAGAGCCACAAGAGAGTTTTTTAAGTTCATCATATAGATATTTCTACAATTTTTGCATATAGTAATCTGGCTGTGAAATTTTTTACCGTTTCGGGCTCGCTGGCCTAAAGTTTTATAGTGCGTGTAATCAATCAAGTTATGCTTTCTCAAACTATGGTTTCAAAAATAACGTCCGAGCAAGCGGTGGATTTTTCTTGGCTGCGTCGGGGTATCAGTGATATTTTTCCCGACCGGCCCGACTCTAGCGACCCTGACGAAAATCTTATCCAACGTTTGTTGAAATCCGACCGTCCTCTGCGGGTAAAGCTAGGTATTGACCCGACTGGCAGTGAGATTCATTTGGGTCACAGTATCCCGGTGCGAAAGTTAAGAGCTTTCCAAGATGCCGGTCATACTGCCGTGTTGATCATAGGTGATTTTACCGCTCGCATTGGTGATCCAACAGGAAAATCTGATGTCCGTAAACAATTAACAGCCGAGCAAGTTGCTGAAAATGCAGCTACTTTTCTTGAGCAAGTAAAGCCTATTTTAGATTTTGACACGCCGGGACGGTTGGAAATTCGCTATAACTCTGAGTGGCTTTCTAATCTTGATTTATCTAAAATTTTAGAGTTACTTGGTACGATGACTGTCGGTCAAATGCTTGCTAAGGAAGGTTTTTCGGAACGCTACGAAAAGGAAAACCCGATTTTTTTACATGAATTTTTGTACCCGTTGATGCAGGGTTACGATTCGGTGGCTGTACAGGCTGATGTAGAACTTGGTGGAACTGACCAAAAGTTTAACATTGCTGTGGGTCGTGATTTGCAGCGTCATTTTGGCATTAAACCTCAGTTTGGCTTGCTGATGCCGATTTTAATTGGGACTGATGGTGAGCAAAAAATGTCTAAGTCTTTGGGTAATTATGTGGGTTTACAAGAAAATCCGCTGAGTATGTATTCCAAGCTGGAAAAAACACCGGATAAGTTGGTGGAACAATATTTTGAGCTATTGACAAATTTACCTATTTGTGATTTACCAGAAAATCCGCGTGATCGGCAAAAACTTTTGGCGGTGGATGTGGTGAGTCAATATCACGGGAAGGATGCGGCTGAAGAAGCCCAAAAAGCAGCCTTGACTCTCATTCAAGGGGATGCAAAACAAGCGGATGCGGTGCCAGAATTTTCGTTAGGGCCGGTGGAGTTTCCTGCAAAGTTGTTTTATGTTTTAAATGTTAGTGGTTTATGTACTGGAAGTAGTGATGCTCGCCGGCAGATTCAAGGCGGTGCAGTTCGTCTGGATGGTGAGAAAGTTGAGGATGTTAATTTGACTTTTGACAGTGCGGCTGATTTGCAAGGTAAAGTGTTACAAGTTGGTAAGAAAAAGTTTGTACGTTTAGTTTGATTGATTTGGATGGCCGGGTTGAGGGCCGGTATTTTGGGGGCCGGCACGGGGGCACGGCCCCTACATTACAAAGTTTGTTTCGAGTTTTTTGCCTGTTTCAATCACTAATACCTAATTTCTTAAAAAATGCTATCTCCTAATAATCGTATTATTGTTCCTCTTGATGTGCCTTCTGAAGCTGATGCTTTGGCGTTAGTTGATGCTTTGCCAGAGGTGTGTTTTTGGAAGGTTGGTTTGGAGTTATTTGTTAGTTCTGGCCCTAGTATTTTATCTCAGTTAAAAGACCGGCAAAAGCAGATTTTTTTGGATTTGAAGCTTCACGATATCCCTAATACAATGGCCGGTGCTTGTCGGGCTGCGGGCCGGTATGGGGTTGACCTGCTCACCATTCACGCTACGGCCGGTAGAAAGGCTCTGGAGGCTTCTCAATTGGCGGCTGTGGAAGGGGCTACGTTGGGGGGGATGGAGCCGCCTAAATTGATTGCTATTACGCTTTTAACGAGTTTGAGTTCGCGGGATTTGGCGTTTGATTTGAAGGTGCCGGTGGAGTTGCCGGAGTTTGCTTTGCAGATGGCGCTTTTGGCGAAAGAGTCGGGTTTGCCTGGGGTGGTTTGTTCTCCCCAAGAAGTTGCGGGCATTAAGCAAGTTTGTGGGGATGATTTTTTGGTGGTGTGTCCGGGGGTGAGGCCGGTTTGGGCAGAGGCGGGCGACCAGAGGAGGGCAATGACTCCAGGGGAGGCAATTCGGGCGGGGGCTGATTTTTTGGTGGTTGGCCGGCCTATTACTTCGGCTGCGGTGCCGGCGGATGCTTTTAAAAGAGTTTGCGATGAAATTGCAGGGGTTTAAGGTGGGGTTGGCTAGGTCAACGATATGGCCGGTGGGCTATGTCGTCCCTAGGTTTTTGTTGATTGTTGTTTTTTGGTTGGTTTTTTTTGGGGGGCCGGTGAATGCGAAATTGGCACAAGAAAGGCGAGAAAATGCGCGAATTTGTCCGGGGGATTTGGAGGTTTTAGTTAAGCTTTTGGTGAGGGATTTACCGGGGTATGCTAATCGTGAGTTTCGTCGTTCCAAAATTGAGGTTGATAAGTCTAGGTCTAGTTATTTGGTGATTGCTGGCCGGCCGGAGTTTGAAGCTTTACCTTTGGGTGTTGGTCGTTCTGAAAAGCCGGTTTCTGATGATGAACCAAGGCAGGTTTTTATTACTACTTTGGAGAGGGTTTATGTGAGGGGTGAGGTGGTGCAGTTACAGGGTTATCATTGGTTGTTTTTGACGGAAATTGAGGGGGGTTGGCGTCTGGTGATGATGTTTTCTCGGATGGGGGGTTATCCAACGATGGGGCCGGTTTCTCCGCCTCGTGATAGTAGTAACGGGGCTATTGCGGGGGCTGTTCGGGCTTGGTTACGGGATTGTCGGGCCGGTTCTGTTCGGGGGTGATGAAGTTTGGGCCGGCCTCTTTTAATCCTTTGGTAAATTTGAGGCCGGTAAGGCGCTTATTTTACGCTATATTTTGAGCAACTTTTCTCAGCAATTGAGTAAACTTTTTCTTGTCAGAATCATCGATAAACTCATCAATTACCTCTTTCACTTTTGATAAGTCTTGTGTGTATTTATCGTCCAATAACTGCTGAACTAATTGCTTAGAAAAAAAATCTTTAAAGTCTGTTTCACGCCTTAAGATATCAACTAAATTTTTCATTTGAGACGGATCCTTTATATTCGTCTTACTAGATAAAATATCTACCGCTGATTTTAATTTTGCCAACTTGCCTTTATATTTCTCATTAGAGACCAGTTCCGATAAGTTTTCGTCGGTGCCAATTAAATCTACTAACTGCTTCATTTTAGGGGGATTAGTAGCATAGTTCGACTCAGATAAAATATCTATCACGTTTGTCAAATTAGACAAATTCTTTTTCTGGGTTGCGTCAGATAGCAGCGAAGTTATGTTTGTTTCTGTGTTAACAAATCTCCCTAAATCTTGGTAATCCATGAAGTCATTTGTCCAGTGGAGGCGACTTTCAGTAAAAACGATTCCTCCTTTCAAGAACGCAATACTAGTGTCTATTAAAGCCACTACCTTTTCTTCTGGAGAAATATTTAGCCATCCAGACAAAGCATTTGAGAATTTATCTAGTGGAATACAAGGAGCCAGAAAAATATTATTTTCTGTGTATTCTTCCTTGTTCAAATTCTGGGAAATAAAAGCTGCGAAATCACCTTTAATTGTCTCTTCAGTATAGGTATAAGTTCGAGCTTCTAACTGGTGTAGGGAGGACTGATCGCGGGTTTTTCCAGCTTTAAGAAATGACCAAATTGCAAATGCTGTACCCGATGCAACAAGCGACGCACCGCCGGTGATTATCCCCAATCCACCGAGAGCCGCAATAGTTGTGGTTAAAGCAGCAGCACCAGATAATGTACCCGCCACTCCAAAAGCACTCGCAGCCGTCCAAGCAGCTAAAACAGATGCAGCACCGGCAATAGTTCCAGTCCCGATAGCAACTCCGAGATTCTTTTTGTCTTCGTTATCCATTTGAGAAACTAACGCCAAAGAGACGATTCCTGCGGCTCCTATCAATGCGGCTCCTCCGGTTGCTACGGCTAAACCTCCCAGCATTCCTAAACCACCAGAAGCTACAGAACCACCGCCTAAAAAAGCTAAAGTTGCGTTAGTTGCAGCCCCTCCCGATAAACTGCTAATGGTCACTCCTGTTGCAGTTTCTGCTCCCACAGCGGTCAGGATTTTAGTAAGATTAGGAACAAGTGATGCGCCTTTTTTTGTTACATCCGTGACTTGATCTTCAACATTTTGAAAAGAGTTTTTAAGTGCAATTAGTGTTTCAGTAAAATTGCCTTTTTTTTCTAAAATCTTTTCCTGCCTTGCAATGAAGTAAACTGTCTTAGCATTTTGGGGAATTTTTGCCTTTTCAATGAAAGAGTCTAGGGACTTTAAATTTGTTTCATCCTCTACTTTTTTGCCATCTCGAACTTGCGTATAAATTGACAGATAGTTTTGTCTTTCTTCATCTGTCAGTTGTTGGTTTTCTGTAATTTCTTTAACTAGAATAAAGTCAACGGTTAAGCCTCGTGATGTAGCACTGGCTAAAGAGTAACTATTTTTGATTTCTAAAGGTAGTGCAGAATTAGTTACAATCGAATCAATATCGGTGAGTGCCTTAAAGTCTGGAACCGGCTCACCTGCTCGGACATAAGCAAAAGTTCCTCGAATTTGTTTCTTCTCTGTCTCACTGAGTTGAGATTTGCCTAATGCTGTTTCCAGGGTTTGCTCAATTGCGAGTAAACGCGAGTTAGTGCTGGCTAGTTGGTAACGCTGTTTAATGTCTGGATCTAGTTTTGAGGAAGATATTACATAATCGAGTAAATCTAAGGCAATCAAATCATCAATATCCTCAGCTTCTTCTACTTGCTCATAAGCTTGTTTGCTTTTATTTTTAGTAGAGTTTTTAATAAATTGTGTGGAGTCAATTTCTTGATAAATTTTTTCACCGAGGCGGATGTTTCGATCATATAGTGTATGAATAACTACCCGAATATCTTGAGCGTTTTCGCCTTGCTTGGCGATAGTAATCTCTTGGTTATCTTGAGTTTTAGAGGGAATTTTTACCGTACAAATATCTCCTGAACGCAAGAGAAATGTTTCATTTGCTCCCTTTTTGGCTGTTGTGTAGGGAGTATATATATGATAAGTCTCTAATGTGTCGGTTTTGTTTGGTAATTTGCCGATATCCGCCTGGGCACTCGCTGGATAAAGTAGGTCTTTTGTTAGCAAGCTGAAAGTTCCTAAAGCAACAAAACTCAGAAAATGACGGCGGTTTATAGCAGAAATACTTTGTTTAGCCATGAGTAAGCGGTGAATTTGTAGAGAGTGAAAAAATTGTCGTGAGCGTTTGAGGCTGATTACTAAAATAATATAAAGGCTCTACCTTTGTGCAATCAACAGTATAAATACTTAAAAATCGACCATCTAACCACTAGACTAGAGATTTTATATAAAAATATAACAAAACAGCATTTATAGGCTATTGCGGATGCTTTCCGGGCCGCTTATGTTCGGGGATAATTAGGTTTCGGTGTTATCTGAAAGATAGGTTTAAAAAAGGAGTGTTGTTGATAGATATATTGCTTAATTTTTGATTGTATTTAGGAATTTTTAAGCTTTTTATTAATTGATAAACATTGACTTAAATAAAGCCAAGCCAAACTTACAAGAATAGGTAAAAAACTTAAAAAATACCTATTTTTATGGCTGAAATTTTCCATTAAAATTCCAAAATCCACCCTTTTTTACCTAACCTTTCCTTAACTTCTTGTTGCCATCCTCGTAAAATTTCTGGAAACTCCCGATGATGCAACCCACCCCGCCATAAAATTAACCCATCCTCACCATTATCCTGATAATATCCCTTGCGACATCCCGCTTTTTTAAACCCATATTTTTCATATAAAGAAATCGCAGCTACATTAGAAACTCTAACTTCCAGCGTCGCCCTCTCCAACTTCCGCCCCAACGCAGATGTCATCAAACCCACCAGCATCGCTTGCCCTAACCCACAATTGCGATACTCTGGGTCAATACCCAAAATCGTAATATGGGCTTCTTCCAAAATTGCCCACAGACAACCAATCCCAATCAGACGGGCGGGCGGGGAAGAGGCAGGCAAGATGCCCGCCCCACTCGCCCCAACTTCAACCGGCAATAAAAATAAACCTAGTAAGTCGCTACAGTCACTATCCAACTCTCGTTTGTAGCCGTCGAGTGTCCATAAACCGCCAAAACACAGGCGATCAAGTTCGATAATAGCCGGCAAATTTTCTGGGGTGAGGGGTTTTAGTTCTATCAAGGAAATAGCAGCCAATTGTACACTAAAGAATAAGATGCTTTTTGAGCATCAGTTTACCGAATAAAAATTATCTCTTAACCATGTCATCCACAACCATTGCCAACCCTCAAAATTCTGGGTGTCAGTATTTACCTGCAACGAATGACGGGGCAGAACGCTCTCCTAATCAATATCTTTTACCCCTCACGGCTAAGGTGAACCACAAAGAACACCTCGAAATCGGAGGTTGTGATGTGGCGGATCTCGTGGCTCGTTTTGGTTCTCCGCTTTATATTTTAGATGAAGACTCGGTACGCGCGGCTGCTAGTCAATATCGTGAAGCTTTTAAACGCTATTGGGCGGGTGATTCGCTGGTGTTGTATGCTTCAAAGGCTTGGAGTTGTTTGGCGGTTTGTGCCATTGCCGGTTCTGAAGGTTTAGGCATTGATGTAGTGTCTGGTGGCGAACTCTACACAGCACTACAAGCCGGTGTGCCTGGTGATAAGCTTTATTTTCACGGCAATAATAAATCCCTAGAAGAGTTGCGGTTTGCTGTCGATAGCGGCTGCACGATTATGGTTGATAATTGGCTGGAAATGTCTACTGTTGTGGATATTTCTAAGGCAAAATCAGAGCCGGTTCGCATCATGTTGCGCTTTACGCCGGGGATTGAGTGCCATACTCACGAGTATATTCGCACCGGCCACCTCGATAGCAAGTTTGGTTTCGATCCTGATCAAGTTGAGCAGGTTTTTGATTATCTCCGTCAGCAGTCTAACGTTGATTGTGTTGGTTTACACGCCCATATTGGCTCACAGATTTTTGAGTTGGAACCTCACCGCGATTTGGCCGGTGTTTTGGTAGGTTGGTATAAACTGGCTTTGTCCTATGGGTTGCCGGTGGAACAGTTAAACGTCGGTGGTGGTTTGGGTATTCGCTACACCGAGTCTGATGATCCACCGAGTATTGATGCTTGGGTAAAAGTGATCTGTGAGGCGATGACTGAAGCTTGTAAGGCTCAGGATGTGCCTTTGCCGAGATTGTTGAGTGAGCCTGGCCGGTCTTTGATTGGCTCTGCTTGCGTGACGGCTTACACCATAGGCTCTCAAAAAGTTATCCCAGAAATTCGCACTTATCTGGCTGTAGATGGTGGGATGTCGGATAATCCTCGTCCTATTACTTATCAATCAGTTTACCGGGCAGTGGTGGCAAATCGGATGAAAGATCCCCTTACTGAGACGGTGACGGTGGCTGGCAAACACTGCGAGTCTGGCGATATTTTGATTAAGAGTGCCAAATTGCCGGCTTCTCATCCGGGGGATATTTTGGTGGTAATGGCGACGGGTGCTTATAACTACAGTATGGCGTCGAATTATAATCGTTTACCCCGACCGGCTGCGGTCTTGGTGAAGAATGGTGAAGCTAATCTTATTTTGGAACGGGAAAATTATGTTGATTTGTTACGCCATGACCGGCTACCTGCTCGGTTACAGAATTCTAACTTTTAATAAGTAGGTTTTCTGTTAAGCCCACCATCGGCTTGCGGGTGGGCATAGCTTTCTACAAAGAGGCTATTTACAAGTTCTTGCAACTTCTAAGTAAAAGAAAATTTTACTATTTACTAATCCCCAGTCCCCAGTCCCCAATATAATCAAGCAAGAGGAACTCGCTTTGCTGAGTTCATTGTCTACAAAATTCAGCCCATCATTCCCCTCTTTTTCAATGAAATTGAGTCCCAATCATGATATTAGCTGGACTCAGACTTTACTGCGTCACTTTACCGATATTTGGATGCAGTGGCTAAAAAGCCCTATTGATATTGGGTTGGTTCTGGCTTTGACTTATATGGTGCTTGTCATTATTGGTGAGCGTCGGACGCTGTGGATGGTTCGGGGATTAATTCTTCTGATGTTGGCTACGGCGATCTCAACTTCTTTGGAGTTAAAGCTTTTAAGTTTTGTGCTCGAAAAGTTGGTGGTTGGTTCGGCGGTGGCGATGGCTGTGATTTTGCAGTCGGAGTTTCGCCGTTTTTTGGAACAGTTAGGACGGGGAGATGTGGGGGTTCTTTTTCAACCGGCTCTCACTGCGATACCCAAGGCCGATACTGTGGTTGATGAGATTGTTGATGCTGTTAAGGAGTTGTCTCAAAATCGTACCGGTGCTTTATTGATTTTGGAAACCGGTTTGCCCATTGACGAGCGCGATTTTTCTGTGCCTGGGGTACGATTAAATGCGGAAGTGTCTAAGGAATTGTTGCAAACTATTTTTCAAACTTCTACTTTGTTACATGATGGAGCAGTTTTGATTCGAGGTTCTAGGATTTTGGCGGCGGGGGTGATTCTGCCTTTGTCTGAACGAACGGCCTCTCGCCAGTTGGGAACTCGCCACCGTGCGGCGATGGGAATGACGGAAAAGGTCGAAAATTGTATTTGTGTTGTTGTATCTGAAGAAACAGGGTCTATTTCACTTGCGGAAAGGGGTGGGTTAAATCGACCTCTCACGAGCAGTAAACTTAAGGAACTTCTGGAGGCTCGCTTTTCTCAATCTGTTGATCGCGAAGCTGTGGCCCCTAATTTACGCTTGTTGGGACGTTTTGGTTCCCGTGCTCTGGCACTTGTTTCTCGCTTTTTGCGTCTTCCTTCGTCGGCTTCTGGTGATAAAAAATGACTACAAAGCCCAGTATTTTAAAGGATTTACCTGCTGACCTTGACCGGGAACGGCTACCTAAGCACGTTGCAGTTATTATGGATGGTAATGGCCGGTGGGCCAAGCGTCAAGGGTTGCCCCGGATTGTGGGCCACCGGCGCGGGGTGGATGCCCTAAAAGATTTGTTGCGCTGCTGTCGAGATTGGGGTGTTGGGGCGCTTACTGCTTATGCGTTTTCTACGGAAAATTGGGGCCGGCCTTTGGAAGAGGTCGATTTTTTGATGACTCTGTTTGAGCGGGTTCTGCGTCAAGAGTTGCGGGAAATGATGGAGGAGAATGTCAAGATTAGGTTTGTTGGTAATTTGGATTCGTTGCCAAAGTCTCTGAGGGCTGAAATTGACCGCTCGATGGAAGCTACCCAACATAATGAGGGTATTCAGTTTACTGTTGCAACAAATTATGGGGGCCGCCATGAGATTCTACAGGCTTGCCGGTCTATTGCTTCTCTGGTTCAGGAAGGCAAGGTTCAAGCTGATCAAATTGATGAGGTTTTGTTTGAGAAACATTTATATACGGCGGGTATTTGTGACCCTGATTTACTGATTCGTACTTCTGGAGAAATGCGAATTAGTAATTTTTTGTTGTGGCAGGTCGCTTATGCGGAAATTTATATTACTGATACTATGTGGCCTGATTTTGACCGGCCCGCTTTCCACGTTGCGTTAAGAGATTACCAGCAACGTCAGCGCCGGTTTGGTAAGGTTTGATTGGGTTCTAGGGTTTTGGGGCAGCGGGTTCTGCCCCTACAAAAACCGGCCTGTAATTTCTAAGGGCCAGAAAAAACTGCTTGTTCTACGTCGCTGCGGCTGAGGGAGTATTTGAAGGCTCTCTGGACGTCTGAACCATCAGCACCGGCTTTGATGTAGCGTACTGTTAGCTGGTCTATGTCTAGTATGATTTCGGCTTGCCAGTTTGGACGTTCTACTCGCCAGGAATGTAGTTCTGTTCTGTCTTGTTGGCAACCTAGGTTAATCAGCCATTTTTCGATTTCGGGTAACGGGTGGTTGTATAGGGGTGTTTCTGCTGGTGGGGTGGTCATAAAGTTGGGCATTGTTTACAAAAGTTAACTAATATTTTGCTTTTTATTATTGACTTATTTCACTAAATATGCTATGCACTTGAGAATTCAAAGGATTAGAAAAAGTAATTAAAGCTGGTGGGTTGAGTGTCAGGGTTGGTGGGTGAGTATCGCCTCGTGTGATCCCAACAATGAGGGCGAGGAATAAGCAGCCAAGAAAGGTTAGGCATAACAGAAACAGGGCAAATATTTCACCGCCAGAAAGAGGCCGGTCGGTGGGGTCTAGGTAAGCTGAGTTTGATTGGTAGGGTTTATTTTTTGGTTGGTTAACCTGGGCAGGTGAGGAAACGACTATTCGAGAATAGCGAATTTTTTCATCATAAACCATCCGCCTTTCTGGGTTACTGAGGGTGGCGTAAGCTTCGTTGATTTTTTGGAATTTTTCTTTGGCGTTGTCGGGGCTAAGTTCGGTGGTGTCGGGATGGTAACGTTTACTAAGTTCCCAGTAAGCTCGCCGAATCTCAATAGCAGAGGCAGAAGGGTGTAACCCCAGAATATTGTAGTAGGAGTTGTGCTGGCTATGTTCGAGCAGCTTTTGGTATTGGGTTTTTGCGGTGCCTCTATTGTGTGTCACTGAAGCTTTTCCGTGCTTAGTGTGGTTTGGTGTTTGACTATTTTAACGAGGTTCGCGGTTGTTTGCAGTATCTTCTTGGTGGCTTAGGCTAATAAAAACGGTAGTTTGCCGGTTTTTCCATCTTTTCTGTTTTCTATCTTGGTGCGGAGAGGTTTAAATTTGAATGAATATTTAAGGTAAATATTTAGCGTAAAATTCTCTCAAGACCTTTCCCAACCCAAAATATAATAATTTTTCTTAAGCTGTCACCCCTCTTTTCTCTAACACCACTCCAAAAATACCTGCCAATAACAACCACCCTAAAAGATTCACCCGCAAATCAAACAACGTTACATCAAACAAATGAAAAGCTGTAGTTGCAAAAAAAGCAATTAAACAAGTAAAAAATATCAAACGATCAGCCGCAGTATCAAAATACTTTTCGGCCCTAAACAACAACAAACCCTGGCCCAAAATCCAACCTATTAGACCACAAAAAAACAACGTCGCCGGCAAGCCAGTTTCATAACTCAACATCAAAAATAAATTGTGGGGATGTTGCGGCCATTCCAAAGATTGACCTTTATACATTAAAGCAAATTCTTGATAATAATGGGCTGGAAAATTAATAAAACCCCAACCAGTAAAAGGCCGAGACAAAGTACCATTCCAGGCAAAATTCCACTGCGTAATTCTTAAAGTTGGTGTTGGTCTAACAAACAACTCATCGGTTAACCTTGCCCAAACATATTTAGGCACAATTAACCGTAACTGTTGACGTACAGGATCAGGACCAAAAGCCGATAAAAAAACCACACCAGCCCCGCCAACAAACCCCGCCACTAATAACCGCCAACCGGCATAAAAAGCAAACACTAAACAGGCAATTACTGCCAAACCCCAAGCATTCCGAGAATTCGTTAAAACTAATCCAATTCCATTTAACAAAACCGCCAATGTTAAAAACGTAAATTTCCCGTATTCCCGATACCCCGGCTTTACCTGAAAAGGAAAAATAGGCTTAAATAACCATGTAATAGCTTGAGAATTTTCTAGCCATAAACCGACAGAAAAAATAAATGTAATCACCAAATAATTAGCCAAAACATTCGCGTACTCAAACACCGAAGACATCCGCCCCAAAGGATTACCTCCTGGTGCCAAAATCCAATTAATTACAGCCCCCAAAAAAATTATCGGCCCCTTCCAACCCAAAAACAACTGACCCAAACCAATCAAAATCACCGGCACAGAACCTATCACCAAAATCCAAGCAATACGCCGCAACTGTTCTGTAGTTTTCAGTAACAAACTAAACCCAGAAAAAATAGCAAAATAAGGTAAAAAATTAAACAAACCCAAAAAAGAATTACCAGGATTATCCGAAAAAAAACAAATAAAAAATAACCAACCGGCCAAAATAGCCAAACCCCGATTAACAGGAAGCCGACGAATATCTTTAAAATTTCCTCGCCAACTAATCAACAAAGCCAAAATAACAAAAACCGCACCCAAAAGCGGACTCAAAGGCAAAAAAAATAGACCTATTTGGGCGCAGTTCCAAGGAGATTTTAGACTTGACAAACTTAAACTTTTATTCATTCCTTCAAATCTAAAACCTAATATTTAAAATCCTCAAGCCCATTCCCAGCACTCCGCACGAGTTAAACGAATTTGAGCCAAAGCAAAAACCGTCGGAATAATCCGCGCATAATTAGTAGCAATAGCCCGCCAACCCAAATCAGCCAAAAACCAAGTCCAAAGCACCGGTCCCACAAAAGATAACATTGTCCGAACAGCCCCATAACGAGCCGCAGCCACCGTCATACCTTGTTTAGCCGCCTGAACCGCCACATATTTTTCTACCCCCGCAGCCGCCACAGAACCGCCCAAAGCCAGCGTTTCTTTAGCAATTTGATATTGAGCAAATTGAATGGCAAACTGGCGAGCAAATTGTTGTAGCAAAAAGGGTTGAATGACAGAGGAAACCGCCAAAGCACTACCGCCTTTAAAAAACAAACTAAAAGGATTTTTCTGCACAGAAAGCGGTAAAGGTTCAGAAAAATTTGATTTTGCCAAAGCTTTTTGCACTCTTAGCGTCAGTGCTTGTTGTTCAGCCACCGGCAAATTTTGCCAAGCTTGACCAATCAAAAACAAAAACACCTCAGCCTCTAAATCAGTTGTTGAGATTTTAATAGAAAAAGGAATTTTCAAATAGCGGCAAACTTTAATCAAAGCTTGTCGATAAGTCACCTCAGAAGTGCTACCCCGTAAAACCGTTATTCCATCCGCAGCCAAATAGCGAAATCTTTGCTCAATCGCATCTAACCACGAGCAACGATCTCTGCTTTTGATATCAATCGGTTCGGGCGTTTGCACATAATCTAAGGGATTGAACCGGCGACAAAACAGAATATCAGTTAACTGCTGTAATTCTTCATCGGTTGCCAATTCCAACGCTGAGCGTAGCTCGTCCAAAGTCAGCTTCCTCCTGCGACAGTAGGCACGGACAGGCGGTGTTTTCCGCACTGTAACCCGTTCTCACCTATTCTACTATTGTGTTTGGGTTATGACGTTTTATTAGCTACGAACTAAAAATTTTTTTTAACCAAACTTGCCTCTAGCCGTCTTTCCAAGAAGGAAACGGGGAAAAGAATGTTATAAATTTGTAATCTCCACTCAACAGACAAATTAATCTTCTCTCCCTTCCTTTTAGGGAATTCTGCTCTGGGTTAGGTGGATTAAGGTTAAAGCCTCCAGAAACTCAAAATAGCAATCTATGACCGAAATTTTAGATGTAGCCGTCATTGGTGCCGGTGTTAGTGGTTTAGTTTGTGCTTCATTGTTAAGGTTGGCCGGCTACTCTGTAGCAGTGATCGAAAAATCGCGCGGTGTCGGCGGACGACTGGCCACCAGGCGGATTAGCGACACAGTAGCAGATCACGGTGCTCGCTACCTTGAACCCAAAGGCGATTTGTTGCAAGGTTTAATTCACGAATTATCCGAACATCTCATCATTCAACCCTGGACAGATACCACCTACCTCTGGGAACCTACAACCGCTAACCTTTCCCCAGCTACATCTAACAACTGGACAATTTATTATGCCGCCCCCCAGGGCATGAATAGCATCGGCAAATTTTTGGCCAGCGGCTTAGATATTTTTAAAAGCAGGCGTCTCATTGCTATGACACCAACTTCTGAGAAAACTTGGGATCTCACCCTCGAAGTTGCGGGCAACCCAGAACCGGCCACCGAACACCTCCAAGCCAAAGCGGTTATCCTCGCCATTCCAGCCCCCCAAGCCGTCCCTCTAATTGAACCAAATAAATTTTTTTTTCCTATTGACTTTTTCTCTGATTTATGCTCTGTTGAATATGATGCTTGCTTAAGTGTCATGGCCGGCTACCAGCCAAACCACTCCAGCGATTTAAACCAACGAGCAACCGTGTGGCGCAGTGTCAAGTTTCCAGAAAATTATGACTTAGCGTGGGCCGGTTGGGATAGCAGCAAACGTTCCTTATCGAAACAGCCCCTTTTTGTCTTTCACAGCAGCCCAGAATATGCCCAAAAATATTTGGATGAACCAGACTTACAACCAGCTGCTACACACCTATTAAACTTAGCAAGCCAATCTTTAATGACTTGGTTAAATACTCCCGAATGGGTGCAAATTCATCGCTGGCGGTATGCTTTTGTCCGCCAACCCATTCCCCAACTTTTTTTAAGTTCTGCAAACGTTGCCCCAGTAGTTTGTTGCGGAGATTGGTGTGCCGGTGGGCAAATTGAAGCCGCCTTAAAATCTGGAATCGCTGCCGCAGGTGAGACAAATACTCACCTACAGCAGCGATCACTACCCAAAGGAGAGTTGTGGAATCTTATTGCACGCGCTTATCAATCAAACTAAAAAATCGAAATCCATTTTCGATAAACAATAAGAATTTCGCATTAACCCCTATTTAGGATAAGGGGTTAATAGCTTACTCCTCTTCACTTGTACTTTGTTTTTCTTCGGTATTAGCGGTTTTGCTATTATTTGTATTTTTATGGCTTTGTTGGCCGCCTTTTTTACCGATTTCTGACATATGTTCCCGGTCTTTGCTAACAGCTTCTCCTCCTTTTCTGCCAATAGCAGACATATGTTCGCGGTTTCGGCTAACAGCCTCCCCACCTTTTTTACCAATGCGTGCCATGTGTTCGCGGTTTTTGCTTACCGCTTCCCCGCCTTTTCGGCCGGCTTCCCTAGCTTCTTCGGGGGTAAACTCGTGTGCGGTGCCTTTTTGATGTGCGGCGTGTCCGCCTTTGCTAGCTATTTGACGCTGCTTTTCTGCATCCATCGAGGCAAATCCGCGTTTGCTCTTCTCTGCCATTCTCTTGCTCCTTTTTTCGTGAAAGCTTGTTCAATAAATAGCTGATCCTAGACTCATCCTAATAATCCATTGCATCCTCTTCATCTTTCTACAGACTCATCTCTACCCACTTATTTTTTCAGCCCAAAGGCATATCAGAATTAAGGCGTTATCAGCTTTCCGCCATCAAAAAACAATTTTTTGACTAAAAGTCTTTGCCAACAGCGCATTAATTTTGTCATAAAAGGCTGGTCTGTTTGGATACTTGTTTTTCCTTAAAAAAAATCAGGATTGGTCAAGTAAACATACTTGAATTATTCAAGTATTTATGTTGGATGTGGGGGACGTTAGTTTAAGCAGGAAGCTATGGTCGCTTACTTGTTTTAATTTTACATGAAATTGCTAAAAAATAACAACCCTCAATTTAGTCCAAGCTTTGTGGAGTAAAAAGCACTATCAAACCCCATATCAGTCTCTCGCAGACCGAATGCCAAAAAACTATCAAAATTTTAAAAAGCTTATCTCCATAGCATAAAATTATATTCCTCTATCCATAAGGAGCTATTGTAAAGCCAAAAAATTAGCTTCTTAGCGCTGTTGATGAAACTAAAAAATTTTCTAGTTTAAACTTTATTATTCGTTACAAGAGATTTTTAACAACTCTCTAGCATATTCCAGCGCCTCTTGTTGGTTGAAAATTCGACCCTCAGCCACAGAAATGCTAATTTCTGTTAACAGTTGACCTACTTGTGGACTAGGCGTTAAATTAAGCGCCTTGATTAAATCATTTCCACTAATTGGCAATTGTGGATAAGCCACCAAATCATCAGCGTTAAAAAACCGGCCCACCAAACCTACCACTCTCAACACCGGCACACCCAAAGCCACCGCCACCACCGCTAAGACAGGAAAAGCTGATCCTAAATTCCGAAACAAAAAATACTCATCGCGGATAGACAAACATTCCGCCTTCAAAACCAGCGGCAAATTTCTTATTACCGCAAGCGCCGCTTGAATTTCAGCCCGACTATACTTTAAGTTTAAAAGTTGTTCCTCCGCCTTAACTTCGTCAAAACCTACCAAACAAACTAGCTTAGCAATTGCTATTAAAGGCGTTTTTATCCCCTCACGGATATTTTTAGCCAATTCTGCCGCAATTTTCGGTTCTCTTTCCTTTAATAGAATAGCTGCACTGTCCACTTTGGCCAGTAAAGAAACTTTTGTTTCTGTAGAACTTAACCAAACGGCCAATAAACCATCTTCATATAAAGCTTCTAGCTGTTTAGTTCCTTCAACTGTTGGTAGTAAATAAGCCAATTCTGCCCTTACTCGTTCTGCTGCCACATTTCCCAGTAATAATGCCCGTTCGCGGATAGCTGTTTTTGTCGCTGGTTCAATGGTAAAACTCAATTGTGAAGCTTGTCGGTAAGCGCGCAACAACCGTAAAGGATCATCTTCTAAATTACTAGGAGAGATCATTTTAATTAAACCGGCCTGCAAATCATTACAACCCTCCAAAGGATCAATAAAAACACCCGAAAAAGGATTGTAAGCAATAGCATTAATTGTAAAATCGCGCCGGTGTAAATCGGTTTCTAAACAACCTCCCTCCTGCTGAGCAAAATCTACTGTTGCACCGGCAAACACCACCCTTGCAATATGCCGAGAAGCATCCAATACGACAAAACCTGCTTTATAGTGATTAGCAACTTTTTTCGCCGTTTCAATTGCCGCAGTTGGTATCACAAAATCAAGATCCAGATATTCCCTTTTTCTTCCCAACAAAGCATCTCGCACAGAACCACCAACTAAACAAGTAGCCGGAGGTAAAAATTCTAAGCTAAAAGGCCAATTTTCAGGAGAAAGAGCAGAAATCGCTGTTGAGGGAAATTGCATCACAAAAAATCCAAAGAGGAAACAGTGCCAAAAATATAAAAATTCGCGTTAAATTATTGTAATCACACCTCTTTATTAAAGCAAAGCACAAGCGCCTGAAATAAAAATTTTGCCCCTATCTTGCCTTAATCGTCAACTCTCAGATTTTTAAGCAACTCTTTTGAAAAGTTACGAGGTTTTGGATCATGTGTATTTGTGTAAATTGCCATTATGTAGACCGCTGCATTACATACCACATGGTAGAAGAACAGCACGAACAGCCTCACTTGAGCCCTACGCCAGATTTTGAGCCTATTGAACCCACAATTAATGTTAACCACTCCTTCCCCGAAGTCGTTGTAACAGACGATGGTCGTATTGTTCAGATCGGCGACTTTGGGAAAGAATGGGATGTGGTAGGTTGTTTAAGCTTTAAAGAAGAAACTGGCAAATGGTCGCGCTTGCGTCCTGGGGAATTGATTCCTACTTAAACAAGTTTTGTGCAAATAAATTTTTGAGACGTGATATTTTTGTAATTGCGTCTCGAAAAACTTATTATTTGCCATGAATTGATACTTGAAAGTACCAAAAATATCATGTATATTTTATTTGTCAAATCTACTTAAAGAAGTTATAGCAAATCTATATCTCCCTTTCTAAGGGGGAGTTTAAGGTGGTGCGGCTTCCTTGAACTGTAGTAATAATTAGGGAAATTGGTATTAGGAGAAAACTATAAAAATGGGAATAGAAAGAATTGAACCACAACCCGGCCAAGAATCTGTATGGGATTATCCCCGGCCACCAAGACTGGAAGATACATCAAAACTTATTCAAATAATTTTTAATGGAGAAATAATTGCCAACACCACAAGGGCTAAAAGAGTATTAGAAACAAGCCATCCGCCCTCGTATTACATTCCGCCCGAAGACATTAAAATGGAATATTTAACAAAAACAGCCGGTGTAAGTTTTTGTGAGTGGAAAGGATACGCCGGCTACTATACAGTCAAAGTAGGAGATAAAATCCTCGAAAAAGTTGCGTGGTTTTATGATAATCCCACCCCTACTTTTGCCGAAATTAAAGATTATGTTGCCTTTTATGCCGGCCCAATGGATGCTTGTTATGTAGACGGCGAAAAAGTAGAACCTCAACCTGGTGGTTTCTATGGAGGTTGGATTACGAAAGATATTGTCGGGCCCTTTAAAGGAAGTTTCGGAACTTGGGGATGGTAAAACCCATTATAATCCATTCTTTTCCAGAAACTGCAAACCTAAAAACACAGCCGCCACAGAACCAGCCACACTAACTTCCCCAGAAACCACCTTATTTAAAACCTCAGAAACCGGCACTAAAACCACCTCAATTTCCTCAGTCACATCTAAAACCGGAACTTGTTTAAACTCCGCATCCAAACCTATAAATAAATGAATTTTATTTGTATCCTTAACTGGATTACCGTAAAGCGTAGCCAGAGGAATCAAAGACTCACAAACATAACCAGTTTCCTCAGTCAACTCCCGCATAGCCCCAACTTCTGCACTTTCAACCGCCGCATTAAAAGCCCCCGCCGGCAACTCCAAAAGAACCTCACCAACGCCATGCCGGTATTGCCTGACAAAAACAACTTCCTGATTTTTTGTTAAAGGAAAAACATAAGCAATTTCCGGGCGAATATTCACAAAAAAATCATCAACCACAACCCCATTAGAAAGTAAAACAGAATCTTTACGAACTTGACACCATTTATGATTAAAAACCAATTCTGACTGCAAAACCTGCCATTTTTTCAACCTACTTTCACTCATTTTGACTCCAGACGCTCAGCACAAACCGGCAAACAAATTACATTATCACCTTGCGAGAGAATTAAACCCATTGAGCGTAATTTTCCCATCAATCGAGTCACCGTAACACGAGTTGAACCAATAGCACTACCAATCTGAGAATGAGTAAGCGACCAAGGCAAACAATAAACCCGTTGAACTTCACCTTTTTGTATTAACTCGCAAGGTTCACCATACTCTTCAATTAACAAAGTCAATAAACCTAAAAGCCGGTCAATAGTGCGATTTTGCCCCAAAGTAGCTAACCACAATAACTGTCGCTGGTGTTGATAACGAAACGCATCCAAAACCTCACGGCGAAAATGAGGCCAATTTTCCAAATCATGCCAATACATCCAAATAACAGCCGTCTCATCAACATGAGCATAAGCTTGAAGCGAAAAAGGAGACTGAGCAACAATTTCAAACGGTTGACCGGCCCCCACAAAACCCAAAAACGCCGCCTCCGAATCAACTTCCTCTACAGGAGACTCCGACTTATTCAAACCCACCGCCCTTATTTGAGAACTCCCCACCAAACGCACAGCACCCTTTTGCACCAAATAAAGTAACTGAGGTCTAGCAGGAATGCGTTCATCTTTGTTAAAAATACGACAGCGATAGTGAACCTGCGCCCAGTCTACAATCAACTGCCAAGTTAAAAACGGGCGAGAATCTTCAGAATGAAAAGAGGAATACATAAAAAACGCCTTTCAAGCTCACTAAAGAATACAACTAGCTTGGCCTTTCTTAAGTTCCATCTACTTTATTTATAGGCCCTTGCAAAAAAAGTCAAAGTAGCAAACAAGACTTCCAATTAAAAAGCAAACTTCAGGATACTTAGAACGCCCCTGCCAAAAACGATATGATTACACCCCTAGTCCTAGCCATAAAATCCCAAATTAAGGCTATAACTTTTTAACTTTAGACGAAAATCAAAACTCTACAATCCTATCAAATGAGAAATTTTAATGTGAACTTAAGCCAAATACCATCACTTAAACCTCAAATATTGGCCCAACTACAAACCGCCATCGAGAAAAACAATTTAGTTTCTGAACCTACAACCATTCCCCTAACCAGAGCAAAAAACACCATAGAAATAATTTACCTATCCCCCATAGCCCTAAAACTCGCCAGCAGCCAAAATGACAAAAAAAGCAACCAACTCGCCGACTACTTATCCACCCGTCTTAATAGCGAATGCTTAAATTTTAATATTGAAGTTATTGCACCTGGGTGGCTAAAATTCCAGAGCACTCCAATGGGGTTAGCCACATGGTTACAAAATCTTATTTCCACATCCCTAGTTTCGCCTTTTCCACCCTCAATGTCAGCCAGTAATTCATCATCCTTATTTACCATACAGTACACCCACGCCCGCTGTTGTTCCCTGCTGCAAACCGGCCACCGAGAAAACTTAATTATTCTCGAACAAAACACACACCAAATAATCACACCGGAGCCCATACCCTGGCTGAATTCTTCACAAAAGTTGCGCTTCCAAGAATACTCAGAAAACGCCTTAATTTCGCGTTTAGCAGATACTCTTGACTCCCTTGCCACCGGCACCCTCCAAAACCCCCTCAAGGTGGCTACAAGCCTCTGTGAAGCCTTTTCTAGCTTCCATAGTAGTTGTCGTATTTGGGGAGAAATCAAAACCCAAAACCCAGAACTTTCTCAAGCGAGACTAGGCTTAATTCGGGCCACCCAAAATACTCTACAATTTATTTTGCAAAACTTTTTAGCGACAGAAGCGCCAACAGAACTTTAAAACCCTTAAAGCAGTTTGCGCTAAAAAAACCAATAAAAATTAAACAAAAATTACATAAAAACTTAGCCGATCAAAAACTTAGGTGCAGTAAGCCAAAATAGCTCACACCGGCCTAACGGCACACCATCTTGAGGCAGATTTAAACCAATAATACCCGCTTTTTTAAGAACGAGCTTTTCTTTTGCCTCTCCCCACACCAACAACTCCGCCCAATTCGCCAAATCTGGCTGATGACCTACCAAAGCCAGACTATCACCACCGGCAGCCTGCCACTTCAAAAGCCAATCAAACCAGCCTTGAATATCTCCATTGGGAGACAAAAAAATTGATTGTTCTAGTTTAGAAGATAAACCGACATTTTTAAGCAATTCTGCCGTTTGTTTTGCCCTCACCAGCGGGGAAGACAAGATTAAATCAAACTCTAATTCCAACTCTCGTAAGCGTTTGGCGATTTTTTGAGTTTTGCGTTTCCCTTCGTCGGTGAGGGGTCGAAGTTCGTCGGGTTGGTTTTCTGCGGCATCGGCGGCGATACCATGACGGATAAGATATAGTTTCACAGTTCAGCTATTATTTTGAGCGATAGATTTTTTTTCACGCAGAGGTCACGGAGGTAGGCACGGAGGTACACAGAGGTAGTTAAAAATCTTCTCTGTGTCCTCTGCGTTTTCCTCTGTGTCCTCTGCGTGAAAAATATGCCTATACCATCATAAAGTTTTGTTCTCCAATTTGGCTGATATCCACTCCTTGAAGTGTTGCTAAAAGTTCACCACTTCCCGCAACACGAATTAATGTCGAATTATTCGCAGAAGAAAGCGATAATTGCTGGAAGCTTAAGGAGGTTCCCAAAATCAATAAGTCATCAGTACCAGAAAAATCAGTAATGACCTCAGCGCCATAGTTTTGTCCTAAGACGAACATATCTGCACCGGCTCCTCCTGTGAGGGTATCATTTCCGATGTCGCCATCTAGCAAGTCATCACCATTGCCGCCTATTAAAACGTCGTTGTCTTCGCCGCCACAAATGCTGTCATTTCCGATGTCTCCTAGCAGTATATCGATGCCGGTGTTTCCTTTCAGGATGTCGTCATCTTTACCGCCAAAAACACTGTCGTTTCCGTCACCGGCATCGATAAAGTCATTAGACATCTCCGAAAAGTATCTAACCTTCACCATGACTGCTTTGGAAGAAATGAAGGTAAAGTGCAAAGATGCTCGGATTATACGCAAGAATCAGAGAAGAAAATGCCTGCTATTGAGAATTAGCCAAAAAATAGCACCTCTGGGAGCAAAATTTATCAAGGGAATTTGCAATTTTTTATACCTACAAAATAAACGTACCAATACTTAATCTTACAAGTCCACAAATAGTCAGAATTATTTGTTCATATTTCTGGGCATTTAATCTAAATCTTTCTTGTGCGACTCTAAATATTTTGACTAACCTAATTAAATGTTCAACAAAAATCCTTGAGGATGCTAGTTCTTTATTTCTAGACTTTTGTTCAGGCGTTAATTCTTGTTTTTTCGGTTTTTTATGAGGGGTTTTAATTGACTCTTCTCCCTCCTAAGCTTTATCGCCATTAAACCTCTGTTTGGTTTCAAATTCCTGGGAGGTTTCACGAAATAAGCTGATATCACTTTTGGGACCTGGTTTACCAGCCCTTACATCTACAATATCTTTACCATTTGGTAGGACAATAAGCTGGTTTTTTCTAGTATGAGTTTTCTTTTTACCTGAGTAATACTTTTTTTGTGTTTCATGCTCTACAGGTCTTTCTATGGGCTGTTCATAGCTATCCACTATTAACTCAAACTCCGTTAACAGTTCTTTAACAATTTCGTGGTCGTTGGAGTTTTTTTTACCTGTGATATTAAACTTGGTGGTAATAATTCTCCCAGGAGTGGAAACCAATAGTTAAACGTATCATTTGCTCGCAGACTACTTACGCCAAATTGAATGCCCAGTAACTGAAATGTTGTCAAATGACGTAAATATGTTAATGTTAAAATTATTTGTGACTCTGGAGTTAATTTTTGCTTGCGTCCACCTCCTCCTAGAATCAGCCTGACTTTTTTAGATTCTGCCAATTCTTTTTTATTATTATGTAGCTCTATTGCTTTCTCTATAAGTTGCTCTCTTCTGTTCATAATGCAGTCCTAATAGCCGTTGTGATTCTTCAGGGTTGTTATGAATATACTCAACTATGTTGCTCATAATCTCAGGGTAGATACACAATTTTATCCTGTTATACCATAATTTGATTCTTTTTCGGAGATGTCTAATAGGAACAAACTCACATATTTGGGAATTTAGGAATATGCAAGCCGTCACAAAATGCCTGGATGAAACCGGCAAATATGATGCGTGTTTTTTACCCCGAAATATTCATATCACCTGCAACATAGACATCCACGAAATGGCATGGACAAAAGAAGAATTGTGGTTTGTAAATACCCGTTTTTCCTGCTTGTGTACCTTAGACGTAGCCCATAGCTTTGTCCCAAGATGGAAACCCAAATTTATTAGTAATTTAGGATTAGGAGATCGCTGTCATTTAAATGGGTTAGGGATAGTAGAAGGCCGGCCAAAATATGTAACAGTATTAGGAGAAACAGACAGTGCAGGGGGTTGGAGAGCAAATAAAGTCAACGGAGGAATATTAATAGATATTGAAACAAACGAAATTATCAAAAAAGGACTATCAATGCCCCATTCACCGCGTTGGTATGCCGGAAAATTGTGGGTTTTAGAATCAGGAAATGGCAGTTTAGCAACAGTAGATTTAAAAACCGGCAATTTAGAAACCGTCGCAATTGTGCCTGGGTTTACACGCGGAATTAGTTTTTGTGGAAAACTTGCTTTTATCGGTTTATCGCAAGTACGAGAAACAGCTATTTTTAGCTTAATTTCCATTACTGAAAAAATTAAAGAACGAACTTGTGGAGTGTGGGTAGTAAACATTGAAATAGGAGAAACCGTAGCATTTTTGCGCTTTGAAGAAGCAGTCCAAGAAATATTTGCAGTCGAAATATTGCCAGGGATAAGGTTCCCCGAAATTATCAAAGACGATGATAAACTAATATCCACAGTCTACGCCTTACCCGACCAAGCACTAGCAGAAGTAGGAAAGCCAGCCTCCTAAAAAACCTTGCCACACAGAGAAAACACAAAAACACCCTCTGTGTCCCTCTGTGCCTACCTCTGAGACCTCTGTGTGAAAAAAAACCTCCGCCCCTCAAAACCAAACCCCAAAAAACCTAATCAGCATGATGAGGATAGCTAGTATCAGGGTTAACCAACTCCAGAAGTTTTTGTTTAATTTGCATATCAAAAACCTCCCATTTTAAGCGAGCATATTCTTTATTTTCATTTCCCCCAGAAAGAAAACCCATCGGCATTTCAAAACCGCCGGCTTGACTTCTGCCACCACCAAAAAATCGGCCATGAGCATCTTGTCCAAAAGCCTCTTTAATAAACTCATCAGGATCTAACGTCAATTTATCGGTACGGAGACTGCCGGTAACCACTTCCAAATCTTCGTCTTCATCATGGACAATGCCATAAACCACCGCAGTATGAACATTTTCTTCAGTGAGAAGAAAATCAGCAGCTTGGGGGATAGCATCGCGGTCTTCATATCGTAGATAACCAACACCGGCAATAGAAAAATTATTTTGGATAATACGATTATGCAAAGAACGCTCAATAACATCCATAACCCGCTTAGAACGGGAAGCTTGCAAAACAGCACTCAGTAGTTGACTATCATAAAACCGGCTCAAAAAAGCAGCGGCTAAAAAGTCTTCTTCTTGTGCTTGACGTAAAGCATCAGTATCAGACCGTAAACCGTGCATCAAAGCAGTAGCACATTTGACATGATCATTAATTTGATTGTCAAATTTCAGTAAACCGGCTTGCAGGTATTGAGTGAGGATTGTAGCAGTAGCCCGAATATGCGGACGAATATCAACAAATTCCGCATCGGTATTACCTTGTTCGCTGTGGTGGTCAATAACAATCGTAATAGGCAAATTAGCCCCTTTAATTTGGGGCATCAGAGTGCTAGTAGTGCCTTGGTTGTCGATTAAAACACAGCCGTGATAAATAGATAAATCTTTTTTCTTAGCTGTTTCTACGGCCAAACGAGTAACAGGAAGGCCGGTAAGTTTAACTAGGGCAATGTTTTCTTGGTGAGACAAAGCACCGGCATATACGATGTCACAAACAATGTTGTATTGTTGGACGATCAGTTTATAGGCCCAGGCACCAGAGAGGGCGTCCGGGTCGGGGAAGTCTTGAAGGATAACTAATTGACGTTCGCCTCGATGCCGGTTGAGGGTTTGCCGCAAAGCCTCCAGTTTTCTGTCGGGCGACTGGGGTAGAGGCACAAGGCTATTAGTTGATGGAGTTTTGACGATGGTAGCAGTCTCAAAAAAAGTGGCTTCGACTGAGTGGGGCTCATCGGCCGGTTCAGGCTTAGACTCGGTGGAGTCATTAGCAGCATTAGAACGTTTTGTAGTAGATGCCATTGTGGCTTGGTTCGATGTGGATAGGGAGTGAGAAGAGGGCATGGCTTAAGGAAAGCGAGTTGAAATAGATTTTTAGATGAGTGTGACAGATTTTTGATAATAGATTTGAAGTTTTCTAGTTTATTTAAAAACAGGGTCAAATCTCTATAGTTGATCTTGACAAAAAAAAGTGAATAAGGGAATGTGGGTCTGCCGAATAAGGGTTTGTCGGCAGACACCTCTATAAAAAACTATGGCTTCTAGCAAAAAGCCCCCAGCGTTTGTTCAACGACCGGGGACTAGGAACCGATGACGTATTTATGCCATTCGTCATTGTGACCGTTTTTTAGGTGTTTGCTCACCTCAAAGTAAAGGCCACTATAGGGTTGACGTGGTGGGTTGTCTAGGGGCATATTTGCTTCTTTGGGGGTGCGGTTGCCTTTTTTGACATTACAGCGGACGCAGGCGGTGACGATGTTTTCCCAGGTATCCGGGCCACCACGCGAACGCGGATGGACGTGATCGAGGGTGAGGTCGTCGCCGGTGTATCCGCAGTATTGACAAGTGTGGGAGTCTCGGTGCAAGATATTCCGGCGGGTCAGGGGAATTTCTTTGTAAGGAACGCGAACGTAGTAGCGTAGCCTGATAACCGTCGGCAGGGGAATTTCGGCAGAGAGGAATTTGCCGTTATGCTCGACTTGTTCGGCTTTTCCTTTGAGCAACAAAACGACCGCTCGCCGCCAACTGGTGATGTTTAGCGGCTCGTAGGAGGCGTTCAGGACTAGAACCTTGCCCATTAGATTTTTAATAAGGGAGAATATTTTTCCCAGATACTAGCACAGTTGGACAAGAAGGGTGGGAGCTTTTGGAATGGCTGGATTGGGTTTTGTGTCCCAGGGGGACACAAGGTTTGTTGGATAGGTTTTAAGAAACTGGTTTTAATAAAAAGGTTTTGGAAGTTTAGGATGGGGCTTAGTCTCGATGGGAGACTTTTTCGAGGACTCCGACTACTACCCGGTCTCTTCCTTGCTGTTTTGCTTGGTAAAGGGCTTTGTCTGCGGTGGCGATGAGGTACTCTGGGGAGATGTCAGCGGACGGAATGATGGTGCTGGTGCCTAAGCTTAGGGAAACTATTTTGCTGATGGGTGATTTGGTGTGGGGGATGGCTTTGTTTTTTATGGCTAGGCGAATCTCTTCGGCGGTGCTTAGGGCTATGTTTTGGTCAGCGTTTGGTAGGATGATGGCAAATTCTTCTCCTCCGTAGCGAGCGATTAAATCTGCTGGCCGGTTTATTGTGTTAGTCATGGCGCGGGCGACTTGTCTTAAACAGTCGTCTCCGGCTTGATGTCCGTAGGTGTCGTTGTAAAGTTTAAAACAATCGACGTCACATAAAATTAAGGAGAGTGGTTGATTGTTTCTTGCCATTTGTCGCCATTCTTGACTGAGAAATTGATCGAATTTTCTGCGGTTTGCTAATAGGGTTAGGCCGTCTAGGCTGGCTAAACGATGAAGTTCTTGGTTGGCTGCTTTGAGTTTTTCGTAAAGTTGGGCTTGTTGAATGGCGATAGCAATTTGGGAGGAAAATTGTCTGAGTAAGTCTATGTCTAAGTTTTCCCAGATGCGGGGTTCGGTGCAGTGGTGAGCGATTAATAGTCCCCATAAACGGTCTGTTTGAAGGATGGGTACTACTAGGTTTGAACGAACGTGATATTCTTCTAAAAATTTAATGTAGCAAGGTTCTAGGTTGGATTTGTAGATATCGTTGGCGGTGTGGGTTCTTCCTTGTCTATAGGGCAAAATATATTGTTCGGCAAAACATTTATCTTCTATTCTTTTATTGAGAATAGAATATTTGCTTTTAGTAACAGATTCTACGACTACTATTCCACTCCAGTCTGGTTGAAATTCGTATATCACTACTCGGTCGGTTTGTAAAAATCTGCGGACTTCTTCGACGGTGTTTTTTAATATTTCTTGGAGGTTTAAAGATTGTCTTATTTTTTCTCTCATTGCTCCGAGAATTCGTTCGCGGGCAATTTGGTTTCTAAGGGCTACTTCGATTTTTTGCTTTTGTAGGGTTTCTTCTTGAAGCTTTTGGTTTTTATTTTCAAGATTTTTGTGCAGTTTACTAAGATTTAAGTGGGTGTTGATTCTGGCTAAAAGTTCTTCGGGTTGAAAGGGTTTTGTTATGTAGTCTACTGCGCCTATTTTAAAGGCTTTAACTTTATCCACAACTTCAGAAAGGTTACTTATAAAAATGACTGGAATGTTTTTTGTTAAGGAGTTTTGTTTTAGATTTTGGCAGGTTTCAAAGTTGTCTATTTGTTCAGGACTTGTTAGGCTTAAAATAATTAAATCTGGGTTGGTTTCTTGGGCTTTTTTTAGGCTGCTATTTCCATCTGGGGCTGTCAAGACTTCTAAGCCTACTTGAGTTAAATAATAGGTGAGGGTTTCTATGTTGTCTAAGGTGTCATCTACAATTAAGACGACTCCTGACGATTTTTTATTATTGTTCATGTTGTTTTTGTGCTTTTGATTTTTTAGGTTTTTTTTGAATTAGAGAGAGGTGAGGTCTACTGGGGTAGGGTTGAAGGAATGTTTTTTCAATTTTTAGTTTTTAATTATAATGGATATTGATTTGGAGAGCAAAAAAAAGTATAAATATTTATA
Source organism: Halomicronema sp. (assembly GCA_036704045.1). Classification (GTDB taxonomy): domain Bacteria; phylum Cyanobacteriota; class Cyanobacteriia; order Cyanobacteriales; family Oscillatoriaceae; genus Ancylothrix. Next base: position 88,772 of record DATNQM010000039.1, read on the forward strand.
TTTTAGAAAATAAAAATAAAAATATAACCCCTAATTTGATCAGAATATCTGGGGCAATATGCGGTCAGTTTTTTTTGGTTTTTGATGGTTTTACAAAGGGCGGAAATCGCATTTGTAGTAAGTTAAAGGCTTTGGATGCCAATGAGCAGATATGTTTGCATTTCTCCTTTTCCTTTGACCTGAATTGTACCGCGTTTTTGAAAAAGATATTTTTGTTTAAGAATATTATAGGTGGTGGCGCTGACTTGAATGCTACCAGGGATGCCTTGAGACTCCATGCGAGATGCTGTGTTAACGGTATCTCCCCATAGGTCATAGATGAATTTTTTTAGGCCAATGACACCGGCAACAACGGGGCCGGTGTTTAGACCGATGCGGATGTCAAATGAAAAGCCGATTTCTTGGGAGAGACGGGATACTTCTTTTTGCATATCTAAGGCCATATTGGCGACGGCTTCTGCGTGATCACTTCGGGGTATTGGTACGCCACTAACGGCCATATAGGCATCGCCAATAGTTTTAATTTTTTCTAAACCATGTCGGTCTGCAAGTTGATCAAAACTAGAGAAAATTTTGTTGAGTATTTCTACTAATTCTTGAGGTGAAATTTGGGCGGATAAGTTGGTGAAACCAACAATATCTGCGAATAAGACGGTTGTGTCGGGAAAGCTTTCGGCTATGGGGCCGGTTTGTTGTTTTAATCTTTCGGCGATGGCTTTTGGTAAGATATTTAAAAGTAATTTTTCTGAGTTTTCTTGTTCAATTTGGAGGATTGCTGCTGCTCTTTTGGCTTCGGTGATGTTGCGACCGGCGCCGGTAAAGCCGATGATGTTTCCTTTTTCGTCTTTGAGGGAAACGCCGCTAAATTGATAGTCTAATAAAACTCCATTTTTGGCGATTAAATGTCCTTCTGTCCAATTGGCCGGGGTGGTATTTTCTAGGGCTTTTTGGATGCCTCTGGCGATGGTTTCTTGGTCTTCTTTTAAGAAAAAAGATAGGGCGGATCTGCCTCTGAGTTGTTCGGAATTTAGGCCGGTGACAATTTCCATTTGTTTGTTCCACTTGATGAGGTTTAAATCTAAATCAAAAACAAACATGATATCTAGTTGGGCTTCAAAAATACTTTCTTGTTCTTTGAGGGCTCTTGCTAAGGCTTCTTGGGCTTTTTTGCGTTCTGTGATGTCGGCGGTGACGGAAAGAATGCAGTGTTCTCCTCCTAAAGTAATGCGTTCGGCAGAGAGTAATCCAACAATGGTTTGACCGGATTTGATGCGAAATTCAACTTCTTGATTTCGTAGGGTACTATGTAGGCGGATAGTTTGTTGAATTTGTTCACGGTTTTCTGGATTAACCCAAAGGTTTAATTCAAGGGTTGTGCGGCCAATTACTTCGGAACGACTGTAGCCTGTAATTTTTAGGAAACCATCGCTAACATCAACGATTTTGCCATCAGAAATTCTCGTAATTGTGATGGCATTAGGGCTTTGTCTAAAGGCGGTTGAAAACTTTTGCTCGGACTCTCGGAGGGCTTTTTCTGCTGCTTTGCGTTCTGTGATATCCCGCAGGGCTACTACTCGCACTTGAGATCCTTGATAGGGTATTATTTTTGCTTCTATTTCGATATAAAAGGGTGATTTATCTTTTTTTAAGGCTATTAATTCATAAGGATTTTCTGAGCCAATGGCTATATTATCTAAAATGATAGGATAAGATTCTGGGGCAATATAGTCCAGAATGTTTGTAGGAGTTTTTTCTCCTGTTTGATAACCAAACATTCGATTAAAGGCTTCGTTACTATCTAAAATTGTTGTGCCTTCGTGAACGACAATGCCTTCAAAAGTTGCCTCAGAAAGTCGTCTAAATCTGGTTTCACTTTGAGCTAGTTCGGCAGTACGTTCTTGAACGCGAATTTCTAAAGCTTGTTTTGCTTTTTGTAGGGCTTTTTGGGCGATAATTCGCTCTAAGTTGAGGGCGAGAGCAAAGGCGGCAGCGCTTAATAAATCGACTTCTGAAGATTCCCAGAGGCTGTGTTGTATGCAGTTGTCAAAGCCAATAAATCCAAAAAAGTCTTGTTGAACTATTAAGGGTAAAATTAAAATAGAAATAATGCCTTGAGGTTCAAGAAATTGCCGTTCTGTTATGGGAAAATCTCTGATAAAGCCGGTGACAGGTTCGCCACGAGAAAGTATGGGAATCCATCTAGGAAAATAATTTTCTAAAGGTAGGTTTTGTAAAAGGGGGTTATGAATTTGTGAGGAAATGTTGGGGGCGCACCATTCGGAATATTGACTGCTTAATAGTTGGCCGTTTGTGTGCAGGTGATTTTTAAAGAAATAGACTCTACTAGCACCGGAGGCTTGGCCGAGGGGTTCCAATATTTCAGCAGAACAATTACTGATTTCGTTGTTGGCGAGTAAGCGCCTTTGAACTTCTACAATGGCGTCTAAATAATGTTGGCGTTTAAAGAGGGCATCTTCCGCTTTTTTGCGTTCAGAAATGTCGGTACCAATGCACAGTAAGCCGGTGAGATTTCCTTTAGAGTCTCGTAGGGTTTTTGTTGTCCAAGAGACCCATACTCGTTGTCCGTTGCGGCGGATGTTTTCGTTTTCATTTAGGTTATTTTCTTGGTGGTTTTGCAAAATATTTTCGACTAAGTTGACTAAGTTTCTACCTGAAGATTCGGTGGGCGGTAGAATTGTTCCAAGGATGTTTTGACCGAGGATTTCGTTTTCTGTATATCCAAAAAAGCTTTGGGCAAATTCGTTAAAAAAGGTGATGTGGCCGGTGGTGTCGAGACGGACGATCATGCTATTGGCATTTTGTACGAGTTCTCGATAGTTTGTTTCATTGCGTCGTAGGGCATCTTGGACTTGCATAAGTTCAACGACATTGGTTTCGAGGTCGGAGTATAAAAGCCTTAGTTGTTGAGTCATTTGATTGAAGGTGCGAGCTAGTATATTTAGTTCGAGTAGTCTTTGTGTTGGTATTATTTGATTCCAGTCTCCTTGGGCGAGGGCGGCGGCGGCGGCATTGATTCTTAGTATGGGTTTAACTATCCAACGAGAAGTGATTAATCCTAATAGAAATGCTATAAAAAATGCGGTTATACAGAGCAATATAGTGTTACGGGTATTAGTTTGTATTTGTTCGTTAAAATCGGCCTGGGGGAGAATAACTACAATTAGCCAATCGGGAATATTGAGATTATTGTTAGAATTATGAGGGGATGAAATAGAAGTAATTTGAATAAGGTAACGGTGGTTATTAAGGCTAAATTCTGAGTAAATGTTGCAAGGGCTAGTGCAGTTTTTACCCAGGGTTGTGAAGTTGCCAAATTTTTGTTTTAGATGGTTTGCTGTGGCTCGGATTAAGGTGTTATTGCTTTGGCTGGCGTGGATGCGTTTGATGGTGTTGTTTTGGAGTAGGAAGGGTTTTTGAGGGGTGGAAGAGGCTACGAGCATTCCTGTGGGTTCAATGATGAAGGTTTTGCCGGTTTTTCCTATTTTTAAACTGCGGAGAAATTCGTCGATTTGTGAGAGGACAAGATCGGTGATAAATACGCCGGTTATGGTGCCGGTTTTGTCATAGACGGGTAAGCCGGCGGTGATGGTGAGTTGTTGTTCGGCAAAGACTGGATAAATTTCTGTCCAAACGGCTTGTTTTGCTTGTTTTGCTTTTTGATACCAAGGTCTTTGGCGGGGGTCGTAGTTTGGATTAATTTTAATTAGTTTGGTTCGGTTTCCTTTGCTATCAGTTGCGTAATGATAGCCGTCTCCGTTGGTGGTTTGATCTGTTACGACAATACGCAAGTTTTTAGATGTTTTTTCAATGCCAATAAATTCGCCTTTTTCTGTTCCAACGGAGAGATAACTTATGGTGTTGAAGCGTTGAATTTGTTGCCAAAAATGACGTTCTAGGCTGGGTAAATCGTTAAAATTTATTTGTCCTAGTTGGTAGCTGTCTACGTTGAGTTGATTGATTAAAAGGGGGGTTGTGAGGTAAGTTTCTAGGTGGAGTTGAATACGGCTGGTTATTTCTGTGTGGAGTTGATTTGTAACGTCGTTAATGGCTTTTTGGCCGTTGGTGATGGAAAGCCAGCCGGTGAGTCCAACGGCGATAAATATTTCTAGGGTAAAGGGTACTACTAGGGCGAGGCGTATGGGTATTTTTTGTGATCGTTTTGATAGTTCAGAGATGAGAATTTTGATTAACATTTTTATTAAGTTTCATCTTTGTGGGGGAGGGTTTGTTTTAGTTTTGCTTGCCGGTGAGTAAATAGGCTATCATGTCGCCTTTGCCTTTGACGTGGATAATTCCTCTTTCTTGAAATTGGTATTTGTGACGGAGAAGAAGGTAGGTAGGTTCGGTTACTTGTATGGAACCAGAAATGCCGTGTGATTCCATTCGAGAGGCGGTATTAACTGTGTCGCCCCAAAGGTCATAAATAAACTTTTTTAAGCCGATGACACCGGCAACAACTGGGCCGGTGTTGATGCCAATTCTAATTTTAAAGTCTATGCCTATTTCGGTGCTTAATTTGGCAAGTTCTAATTGCATATCTAGGGCCATTTCTGCTATGGCTTCGGCATGATCTTTTCTGGGCATTGGTAAGCCACCAACGACCATGTAGGCGTCTCCTATGGTTTTGATTTTTTCGAGGTCGTGCCGGTCGGCTAGTTTGTCAAAACTGGAGAATATTTGATTGAGGTTGCTGACTAATTCGGTGGGCGAAATGTGTGCAGAAAGTTGGGTGAAGCCTACAATATCTGCAAAAAGTACGGTGACTTCTTCAAAGTGATCGGCGATGGATGTGTAGTTTTGTTTGAGTCGTTCGGCTATGGGGGCCGGTAAAATATTTAAGATTAATCTTTCGACTTTTTCTTGTTCTTGTCGCAGGGCTTCTTGGGCTTGTTTTCTGTCGCTGGCTTCGATTGATAGGGCGGCTATGTATCCTAAATAACTGGCAAAGTTTTGTTCTTCTAAGGCCCATTTTCGGGCTTTTCCAACTTGTTCTAAACATACTACTCCAACGGTGCGACCGGCAACCCTAATTGGTACGTCTAGCATGGAGGTAATGCCACAAGGAATGAGATATGATTCACAAAATTCTTTGGTGCGAGGATCGGTTCGGGCGTAGTTGGCAGCTATGGCGCGGTCTGATTCCATTGCTTTAAAATAGGCAGGAAAGTCGGCGGCTAAAATTTCTGTTCCACTGCTATGTTTTTTTAAGCTTTGTTGATATAAATTAATACATTTTAGGCAAGTTTTATCGGCGTTATAATGCCAAATACTTGCTCTTTCTACGCTTAAAGTGTGGCTGGCATTTTGGGTTATTTCTCGATAGGCTGCAATGATGTCACCGCTGTAAACTGGTTTTGACATTGCTAGTTCTACGAGGGATTCTTGTTGAATTCTTAGCCGGTTTTCGCTTTCTGTAAGGGCGGTTTCCATGCGCTTACGTCTGGTGATGTCTTCGACTGTTCCTTCGTAATAAAGTAATTTTCCGTTTGTGTCTTTTACAGAACGTGCGTTTTCAGAAATCCAAATTATTTTGCCATCTTTGCGATAAACTTGTGATTCAAATTGGGCGATGGAGCCTTTGTTTGTCATTTGGTTTATGAATTCAGCACGCCTATTTAAATCGACATAAAGTTGAGTGGAGATGTTGGTGATAGATTCGATTAGTTCTGCTGGGCTATCATAGCCATAAATGGTTGATAATGTGGGGTTAGCGTTGAGATATTTTCCTTCGGGTGTGGTTTGAAATATGCCGTCGGTGGAGTTTTCAAATATGCTGCGATATTTTTTTTCGGCTTCTTGGGTGGCTTCTAAGGCGGTTTGAATATTTTCTTTGGCTAGGTTAACTATTGTGGCGGCGTTTCTAAGTTTTAAGATTATGTAGGCAGATATGCTACTAATTAAAACAATGGAAAACATATAAAATAGTAGGCGATAATATCCTGATGAGTTTAAGGCTTTTTCATACTCAAGGTTATAAGTCTTATAAAGTTCTTCTCCTTTTTGTGCAGTGGGTAAGGAGACTAGATTTTGTATTAGTAAATCAACTTCTGGTTTGTTTTTTAATATAACTTCTACATGAGCCACCATTAAATCTAAGTCTTTATCTTTTACTCTCAAGGAGTATTCGTTTTTATTTGCTTTAAAATTTTCTAGTTTTTCGGCAATTTTTGGGGCAATATCTTCGCTGGATGTTAAATTATACAAAAGCACGTCTTTTAATAGGTCGTTAATGCGAATAGCCAAGATATCGTCGCCATTATTTGAGGCTTCCTGGGCTAGTTCTGTGGCTAAAACCGGCAAATAATACAAAGAGTTTTTTAAAAGGGCATTTCCTGATTTAAATTTTTCTATTAATTGTTCTTTCTTTTCTTGGACTTTTTGATAAGATTCTTTTTTTGCATTCAGTGTTTTGATGCCTTGTTCATCCATAAATTTAGGCATATTTTTTAGATTTTTTTGCAATGTTTGAATTTCTGTCACTCCTCTCACAAGCGAGTCATAATGAGTTAAAACTCCATACCTCAATTCAAAAACATCTTTATTGAGGGTTGCATCAATTTGATTAAGTCGGCGCAGAGAACCATTGTAACGGTCATGTTCAATAAAATCTACGGACAAAAATTTGAATAATAAAAAACAAAACACCAAAAAAGACAATAGAAAAATGGCTAGTTTAACAAAATTTTTCTGATATTTCATAATGACTTTCCTTGATACTCTCCCTCTAAGGTTCGCAAAAATTTCATAATTAAATCAATTTCAGATGCAGACAGATTTCGGCCCAATTGATACTTCGCCATAATAGCTATAGCACTGTTGAGGGTTTCAGCTGAACCGTCATGAAAATAGGGAGGAGTGAGGGTAATATTTCGCAAACTGGGCACTTTAAAAACATAACGATCTTCTTCTTTTTTTGTTATAGTAAATCTCCCAAGATCCTCTTGGGTAATACCAGTGGGTTTACGGGCAAAAGGATCGCCAATAATACCAAATTTGTGAAACAAGTTTCCGCCAACATTGACACCTTGATGGCAACTGACACAACCGTATTCTTTAAAAATTTTATAGCCTTCTTTTTCTTGGCTGGTGATGGCGTTGGTATCTCCTTTTAAATATTTATCAAATGGAGAGTTTGGTGTAAATAGAGAACGCTCGAAAGTTGCTATGGCATCTTTGACATTTTCTTTGCTAATTTCTTCGGAATAAACTTGTCTAAATAACCGGACATATTCAGAATCATTCTTAAGTTTATTTATTACATTTTTCCAACTACTCCCCATACTTGTTGGCCGAGAAATTGACCCTTCTATTTGTTCTTCAAGGGAGTTGATGTTACCCTTCCAATTTTGTTTAAAGTTAAAACCGCTATTAAAAACTGTTGGGCTATTAAATTGCGTAAAAGTACCATTCACACTCTCAGAAACTTTCTGCCAATCTACACCCGCTTTATTAAGATCATGGCAACTTGCACAGGAAATTTTATTATCCCCTGAAAGCTTTGGCTCGTGAAATAATTTATTTCCTAGAGCTACTTTTTCTGAATCCAGCGCTATAAAATCTGGAATGGGTTGGATTGGTTCATTTACTGTCTGCACCATTTCTTGTTCAATTTTCTTTGTATTGGGGTAGTTGAGGGTAGGTTTTTCAAAACGAGACCAAAATAAAATTATAGTAATTATAGTAAAAACAACGACAATGGTAACTAAAGAATAATATTTTTTAGGAAAACTGTTTCCAAACGTAAAGTATTTCATAAAGCCTCTGATTAACAGCCTATCGCAATCAACAATAACACCCCGATTTTACTTCTATATTAACGTTTACCAGTTAGTAGATAAGTAACCATTTGTCCCTTTCCTTTTACATAGATAGGTTCTCGTTTTTTAAACAAATATTTTTGAGATAATCGCTCATAAGTTACACTACTGACTTGAATGGTGCCAGGGATTCCATGAGACTCCATCCGAGAAGCAATATTGACCGTATCTCCCCACAAATCATAAATAAACTTTTTGATACCAATGACACCGGCAATCACCGGCCCAGTATGAATACCACTCCGCATTGTGATACTAAGTCCAGTTTGTTTATTAAAAGCAATTAATTCTTGCTGCATATCCAAAGCCATATCCGCAATTGCTTCAGCATGATCACTTCGCTGTGTGGGAATACCACCAACTACCATATAAGCATCACCAATAGTTTTAATTTTTTCTAAATTATGCTGTTCTGCAAGCCGGTCAAAAGCAGAAAATATTTTATTTAACAAATTAACCAAATCTTTAGGTGGCATTTCTTCAGCAAGTTGAGTAAACCCAACCAAATCAGCAAATAAAACCGTCACATCTGAAAAACTTTCAGCAATAGTATCTTGCTCTAGTTTTAAACGTTCAGCAATGGCGGCCGGTAAAATATTTAAAAGCAATCTTTCTGCTTGTTCTTGCTGATATCTCAACGCTTCTTGCATAACTTTGCGCGTAGAAATATCCTCTACAGTACCTTCATAATAAAGATTTTGTCCTTGATCATCTTTAACAATCCGAGCATTTTCACTAATCCAAATTACACTGCCATCTCGTCGATAAACTTGAGATTCAAACTGCCAAACTGCTCCGCTAGCTTGCATTGCTTCGATAAACTCAAAGCGTCGGTTTTTCTCTACATAAAGCTGTTGATTAATATCTGTTAAATTTTCTATAAGTTCCTTTGGAGAAGAATAACCATAAAGGCGAGCAAGGGCCAAATTAGCACTGAGATATTTACCTTCAGGTGTTGTTTGAAAAATCCCTTCCACTGCATTTTCAAATATCATCCGATATTTTTCTTCAGCTTCCTGCAAAGCTTCTTGGGTTTTTTGTCGTTCTCTCGCTTCCAAACTTAAGGCAACTAAATCAGCAATAGAACAAGCAAAATTCTGCTCGTCTTGCGTCCAATTTCGAGGTTTACCTCTGTGTTCATGGCAAACAACTCCAACAATTTTACCACCAATACGAATCGGAGCATCTAACAACGCTCTTACTTCAAAAGGTGTCATATAAGACGAGCGAAATTCTGCGGTTCTTGGATCAACATAAACATCTTTTACAACCAAAATTCTCTCTTGTTCCAAAGCCTTAAAATAAGCAGAATAATCTACGGATTTTAATGTATTTCCGCTGGAATGTTTTTTTGTTTTTTGGTCATATAAATCTACACAGGAAAGCACAGAATAATCAGAGTTATAAAGCCACACACTAGCACGAGCAATTTCCAAGACTTTGACACCGGCTTCGGTTAAATTTCGGCAATACCCTTGCACATCTCCTTCGCTTAGACTACGATTTTTGGCAAGATTTACTAGCATTTGATTTTGCCGACGCAAACGCTTTTCACTATCGAGTAAGGCAGCTTCAGCTTTTTTCCGTTCTGTAATGTCGCGCACCACTGTACAAATAGCTTTTCTTCCTTCATACAAAATAATATGGGCGCTAACTTCGCAAGTTATTAAAGATCCATCTTTGCGTCTATATTGACGTTCTCCTATTTGATGATTAGGTTTTTCTAAGACTTTTTGGAGGTTCTGATCAATACTGTCTTTGTTATGTTCAATAATTTCGTATATACTGACTCCAACCAGGCTATTACTACTATATTTAAGCAAATTTTCTAGGGTTTTATTGGCTTCTATAATTTTTTTTGTATCAACATCAAATAAAAATATACCTTCAGAAGATTGCTCAACAACAGCACGATATCTCTCTTCAGTTTCGCGTCTTTCTTTTTGAGAATTTTCTAAGGCTGAGAGCATTTCATTAATTGTTTTTGCCAAACTAGATAGCTCATCATTACCTTTGATTGGCAACCTCATCGATAAATCTTTTCTCTTGCCTATACGAGTAACATCTGCACTTACATCGGCTAGTTTTGAAAGTACCAAACGCTCTAATAAAATGACCGTACAGCCACCAAAACAAAATCCAACTAATAGTAGCGAAGACCCTAAATATTTTTGACTAATTTCACCTTGTTTATAAATTTCTCTAGGTAAATCTACTCGTAAAATTAAGGCAGGTTCTCCATAAATATCTTTCAGCAAGGTATAACCGGCAATCATTTGCTCATTCACCGGCCTCACTAAAATTGGAGTAAATTTTTGATTATTATCAATTGGTAAAGTCTGATTTTTAAAAAGCCTATTTAACTCTTTTTTATGAGAAATTTCTTCTTTAACTAACTGTTCTTTAATTTTAACAATTTCCGGTGAAATTTGCGTATTATTTAAACTATAAATATCCAGAGATAATCTAGTAATTCTTCGTAATCTTTCAACTTGAGTTTCATTAAGATAACGTCCAAAAATTAACGTACCTTCAATAGGGCCCACTCCTTTACTCGTAACAATGGGTTGAGAAGTAATTATCATAGGGCCATTGGCCAACATCAAAATTCCATCGTGCCGACTCGATGGTTTATCGTGTTGTAAAAGCAAATTATTTAAAGAAATATAAGGCTTAAAATCATCAGGAACAGGTTGCAATTCTTTGTTAGTAAGGTCTACACTGGTGCCAAACACTAAGTTACCTGATAAATTTATAAACAAAACTAAATTTATTCGCAAATTAGCAAGTTGTTCTGCTACTAAATTTGATTCAATATATGCCTTGTTTGGTTTTTTGATAAACTCATAAGTATCATCCCAAGCTGACCAATCATCAAAGCGAATACTAAAATCTTCGGTAGTTTGAACAAAAATATTTAAAACTCCTTCCACCGTTTGACGAGTGTTTTTTATCTCAGCTTGTTTCAGACTTCTTATTAAAATAAAATAGGATGTAGCAAACAAAACACCCACCAAACTGACCAAGGTTAAGCTAACAATTAATAGTGTTTTTGTTCGCAACTTCATGCAATTATTATTCCTTTATCAAAAAAATAAAAAATTAATAACACCCTTATTATCGGCTACAGGTTGATAACAAAAAATTCAAATTCATTTTCCCAGGAAATTTTAAATTTTAAAATTCCTCAGAAACTTTCAAGAAAAAATCTTAGATTTTGCAATTTCTGGGCGAAAAAATGTTTATTTAAATTTAGATACAGCCTTTTAACGCCCTTTCTTTGGTGTTTTGTTCTTAATCAAACGACATATTAAATTGCGTTTTTACTTTTTTCAACAAACAAATTAAAAATCAGAAAGGGTATTATGACTCCCCGTATTTTAATGGCAATTTAAAAGTTAAAATCTAAAATTTACAACTGTGCAACTCCTCCCTTGTATTCTTGTGTTTGTCCCTTAAAACCTATCCTAACCTAAGTTATTCACTGGCAATACTATCTTTTACGAGCAACCGAACTCTACTTTTTTACCAAAACAACAATCAGCGTTAGAAGACAGCAAAAGACTTTTGTTGATAGCTTGTCTGAAACTATAACTCTTTCATAGAATTACCAGAAATCTCGAATAGTTTTATAGTGCTAATTGGTGTGAGTGAAATAGGAGCAAAAAAATGCTGAGTTGGGAGCAAAGTCCAAGTTTAGCATCAATGCGCTGTGAGCGGGCCTGGGTAGAAATTAGCTTGCCCGCTCTTGCAGAAAACGTGCGGTACTTAAAAAAATTACTTTCTCCAAAAACTGACCTAATGGCAGTCATTAAAGCCGATGCTTACGGGCATGGAGCCGTGCAAGTAGCGCAAATAGTTCTCAATGCCGGGGCCGACTGGTTAGGAGTCGCCACCATCCCAGAGGGAATTGAACTACGCGAAAGCGGCATTACAGCGCCGGTCTTAGTTTTGGGGGCCACCAATACCCCCGAACAAGTACGGACGCTTGTTCGGTGGCAATTACAACCCACCCTATGCACTCCTCAGCAGGCTTTGATATTTTCAGAAACCTTACAATCTTTATCTTTTGCCAATGGCAAAGAAATAACGTTGCCGGTGCATATCAAACTTGATACCGGAATGTCGCGCCTGGGTTCTCCTTGGCAGGAAGCCACCGAATTTGTACAGTGCGTCTCTGCTTGTCCTAACTTAAAAATTGCTAGTATCTATTCGCATTTTGCTACCGCAGATAGTCCAGATACTACTATTATGTCCCAACAATATGCGCGCTTTGAAAAATCAATTTCTGCCCTTCGTTACGCCGGGTTACCGATACCAAAACTGCATTTATCCAATTCCGCAGCCGCATTGACAAATTCTCATTTGCACTACGATATGGTGCGAATAGGATTAGCTATTTATGGGCTATATCCAGCCCCCCATTTAAAGCCGGTTGTAGAATTAAAACCGGTCATGCAAATTAAAGCACGAATTACTCAAATCAAAACCCTCCAACCCGGTACCGGCGTCAGTTATGGGCATCAATTTATTACCAGTCAGCCCATGCGTTTAGCCGTCGTTGGCATTGGCTATGCAGATGGTATTCCTCGCAATCTTTCCAATAAAATGAAAGTCTTGTTGCGCGGTGAATGGGTGTCACAAATTGGTGCAATTACAATGGATCAATTGATGCTAGATGTCACAGCAATTCCTGACTTACAAGTTGGCGAAGTTGTTACTTTGTTAGGAACCGAAGGAAAACACCAAATTACTGCGGAAGATTGGGCAACAATGCTTGGCACAATTTCTTGGGAAATTCTCTGTAGTTTTAAACACCGGCTTCCCCGCGTCCCGGTAGGTCAACCCTTTGAAATTCAACAACAGCCAGCACAACCTTGAAACTTTAGATTTTAGATTTTAGATTTATTCTGGGAAACTTTGTGGCATACTAAAAACATCTCAAACATCTTTTCTTAGAAATTAAAACTAAAATCTAAAATCCAATGATCACCCTTTATTATTTTTTAAACCCACTCCTCCAAGTACCGGCAGGAAATACCGATTTACGGAATTACGTTAATGTTTTGCAAGCAGTAGAAGTCTGGAAGAAATTTTTAGACTTATTGTTTTCTATTATTCCCCAACTACTTTGGGCATTAGGAATTGTACTCCTAACAAGAGTAGCAATTAATATTATTAGCCGTACCATGCGGAGGGTACTAAATCGGACTGAACCTACCCTAAGAAAATTTGTAATTCAAGCCGCAGAAATTTTAACAATGGTAGTAGGAGGAGTTGCGGCCTTAAATGCAGTTGGAATTCAAGCCACAAGTTTAGTCGCAGTGGTAGGCGCGGCCGGTTTAGCCATTGGTTTAGCTTGGCAAAATACCCTCTCTCATTTTGCAGCCGGAGTAATGTTAATTAGTTTAAGACCCTTTGAAGTAGGCGATTATATTGAAGGCGGAGGCGTGGCCGGTGTAGTTGATGCAATTGGTATTTTTTCCACCACCCTCTTAACAGCAGATAATGTCAAAATTACCGTACCTAATGCTCAGCTTTTTAATGGAACATTAAAGAATACAACAGCCATGAGAACACGACGGGTAGATATTGATGTAAACATTGGAGAACGACCCATTTCTACAACAATTTCTCATTTACTGGTTTTGGTTGAGTCTCACCCTTTAGTTTTTTCCGAACCCCATCCAACCGCTGTAGTCACTTCCATTGCATCCGGTACTCTTTTATCCGTCCGTCCCTGGTGTGCTTCTAAAGATTATGAACAAGTAAAATCTCAAGTCCAGCTAATTATTAAAGAAGCCTTACAAGATGACCCGGAACCCCAGAAAAAAGATATTATTTAAAATAACCATCATACAACACAAGCAGTCGGGTGCTTTTATATTCCTATTAATTGAGTCAAAGTTTTGCTCAATATTTAAGGTTTTTCGAGATTTTACGAACCCATCAAAACTAGCAGCACTCTGTAGAATTTGAGTTTTAATCCGATCCCAATTCCCCAAACTAAAAACTTAAACTAACTTGTAATTTTTTCGGGAATTATAAACCCCTAAAAGCCATGAAAGCTATCAAAAATCTTACCAAATTTCAAACCCGCCTCATTACTTTACTTGCCGTTAGTACCCTAATACCTGTTTTAATTTTAGGCTGGTATAGTATTTCGGTAGCAACCAATGCGATTACAGATTTATCCTTACAAATTATAGACAAAGAAACATCAAAAACCGCCGAAAGAATTGATAACTTCTTAGAAAATATTAGCCAAGATATTTTATTTTTAAGAGGAATGCCTCCCGTATCAGGAATCATCCGCGCTAGAGAAAATGGCGGTGTTGATCCACAAGATAAATCGTCTTATATTCAATGGGTCAATCGATTAAACCAAATCTTTTTATCCTTGATGGAAAGCCGGCCACAGTATTCCCAGGTTCGTTATATAGATGAAGAAGGAAAGGAAAGAGTGCGGCTAAATTCTAATAAACAAAACATCGAAATTGTGCCGCAAAACGAAATGCAAAATAAAGCAAAAAGCGATTATTTTATCGAGACGATGAAGCTAAAATTAGGAGAAGTTTATGTATCCCAGGTAAATTTAAACCGAGAACAAGATAAAATAGAAATTCCTTATCATCCCGTTCTTCGAGTCAGTACACCAATTTATAGCAGCAAAGGAAATAGACGAGGCATTTTAATTGTTAATGTTGATGCCAATTATTTTTTAGACATAAAAACCGAAGATACAAAAAACAAAACAACTTTTTTTGTCATCAACCAAGATGGTTATTACCTCTCCCATCCTGACCAGGAAAAAACCTTTGGCTTCGACCTAAATAAAAACTATAATATAACCCAAGATTATCCCGAAAAAATTTCAACCCAATTGCTATCAGGAGAAAAAGGATTAATAACAGAAGACAGCAATCAATTATTAAGTTATTACACACTTTATCCCAACAAAAACAATAAAGTTCATCCCCTCATATTTATATCGGAACTACAAAAAAATGAAGTATTCGCATCCATTGGACAATTAAGAACAGCAGCCACCAGCGTCACGGTTTTAACATTAATTGTAGTTTTGCTCGTCGGAACTTTTTTAATCAAAAATTTATTAGGCTTAATTCAACAATTAACCGCCGTAGTTTCATCCTTTTCTCTACAACTTCTTTCCACTTTAGAAGAACAAGAACGTTTATCTTCTCAGCAGTCTGTTTCAGTACAAGAAACAACTGTAACAATGGATGAATTGACAACTTCATCACAACAATCAGCACTACAAGCAGAAGCAGCAGCAGCCGGTGCACGTTTAGCCCTTGATCGAGTAGCAGACGGAAATCAAGCAGTCCAAGAAAGTTTAGAAGAAATGGAAAGATTAAAAATAAAAGTTGAAGCAATTTCCGAAGAAATAGGTCATTTGAGTGAGCAAACCCGTCAAATTGGCAACATTTCCAAATTAGTTAGCAGCTTAGCAAATCAAACAAATATGTTAGCACTAAATGCCGCCGTTGAAGCCGTCCGAGCCGGCGACTATGGCAAAGAATTTGCAGTAGTAGCAAAAGAAATACGCACCTTAGCAGATCAAAGTAAAAAATCGGCTGAAAGTATTAACAACTTAGTCACAAATCTACAACAAGCCATTGAATCAACAGTAGAAGTCAGCAATGAAGGAACAAACAATGTAGAGTCTAGCGTAAAAATTGTTAAAAAAACCGCAGAAGCCTTTAAATCCCTGTCAGGAGGAATGAACAAAATTGTCGAAAACAGTCAGCAAATTGCCGGAAATGCAAAACAACAAGCCCTCGCCATTCAGCAAGTTCTTGACGCTATGAACGCCATTAATAGAGGTGCCGCAGAATCCGCTTCTGGTATCCGTCAAACCAAAGCCGGTACTCAACAACTAACCCAAGCCGCTATGCGTTTAAAAGCCGTAATTTAAAACAAAATTATGTTTCTTTTATCACCCTTAAGCATCAAATAAAAATCTGTTTCGTCAATTGCTTTTTCTAATTGCAACCTTACTCAATTGGGCTAAAACCTAAATAACCTTCCATCATTCCTCCAATCCCCTCCTACAAACGACTCTGCCCATCAAAAATCCTGCCATCGCCCCAACTCCCATCCTTTTCAAGCCTGGCATTGGCCAAAAAATACCCAAAAAAAATTTTGCATTTTTTGTGACAACCACAAAAAGTTGTGCTACTATCATTAATTGTGAGCACGGAGAGGTGGCTGAGTGGTCGAAAGCGGCAGATTGCTAATCTGTTGTACGGTACGAAAGGCCGTACCGAGGGTTCGAATCCCTCCCTCTCCGTCCCCCATCCCCAAAAACCCCCAAAAGACAACCCTGTAAGCCCCCCCTTACAGGGTTGTCTTGTTATTAGCCCAAAATAAACCTTTCACCTATGGGGGTAACTGCTGCTACTAGAAAAACCAAACCCCAATCGCACCTTCAAAAAAGCAACCAGTAGCAGAGTTAAATTTTTCACAAATTAACAATCGCCTCAGCCACCCGACTTGAAACAAAAGGTAAAATCGCCTCATTCTTGCTATGGGCCTTACCCTCCGTAAACACAACCAACAAATAAGGCCGTACCTCTGGCAACTCTATATAAGCCGCATCATGGCGGACTTGACTTGTCAGGCCAGCCTTCGACCAAAATCGAGTATTTTGAGGCACACCGGCCCCCAAAAACCCCGTCACCTGATTATCAGGATCATCAGCCAACTCCGCAGGATCAAGCGAACGCCGCATCAACTCCATCATCGCCTGGGAACGCCCCGAAGAAACCGCCACCCCCCCAACAATACTGTGAAGCAACCGCGCCGAAGCATCAGTCGTTAACATATTGCGGTTTTCCATCATTTCCCCTAAAAACATTCTCTCCCGACCATAGGGGCCATCACACCAAGTTTTTTGGTTCATATTCACCGCACCCAACTCTGGCCAACCAAGCGACTGAAAATAACGATTAATAATATTCCGTTGCTGCTTCCAAGTTTCAAAGGGCCCCTTCGACAACTCTGGGCCACTCGTCGTGCCGGTCAACACATCTACCACCAAACTTGTCGCATCATTACTAGAATCGACAATCATATCCCGCATCGCCCTTTCCAACTCGCGGGAAGTGTGCAACATCCCCTTTTCTAACCATTCATGCACCGCCACCAAATAAAATAACTTCACAATACTGGCCGGATAAATACGTTCACCCCCCCGATAAGAAACCCCCCGCACAGGATGATTCCAAAACGCATCAGGACTCAACGCACCCCCCGTATTCACAGGTGCCGGTGGATCATAAACCACCCACGTCACCGCAATTTGGTTTTTCGTCAAACTCGGAAACTCGTGCCAAGTAGCCTCTAAAATTTCGCTTACGAGCTTTTCGAGTTGTTCATCATTACGAAAAAAAGTCATAATTTCTCAGGGGTCATTTGTCAGTAGCTATCCTATTTTAGAAAAATATTGCAACAGAACCTCACCCACCAAATTATCTCCAGCCCATAAACAAAAAAATTTTCCTTTCCTCCCAAAATCTTAACTGTAAAATTTCCCTTCAAAAATCCACTAAATTCTATGATTTCTCTTACTGAACTCCAAACCAATTTTGCCACCAACTCATCTCAAGCATCCCGCATTCAATATCGTTGTTTAACGAATTTAGATATTTATGACTCGCCAAAATGCGAACGCCTAGCCACCCAAGCAGCCAAAAACCGCAACCTTTGTATTCATTCCCTAGAAACCGACACCCTAAAAATTGAACTTTGCGAAGACAACTATCCGGGGTGGCTGACCCTAGAACAACTCAAAAACCTCGAAACCTCAAAAACACCCTATCAACCCGTTAGCGTTTCCCAGCAAGAAATACAACAGCGTTTACCGCAAGTTATCGCCTTTACCCACAACGCTATGAAAACCCCCAACGAATATTTATGGGGTGGAACTATTGCCCCAAATTATGATTGTTCTGGCTTAATGCAGGCTGCATTTTTGGCTGTAGGAATTTGGTTACCAAGAGACGCTTATCAACAAGAAGCTTTCACCAAACCCCTCAAAATTTCCGAATTACAACCCGGAGACTTAATCTTTTTTGGCAATCCCCAAAAAGCCACCCACGTTGGTTTATATCTTGGCGAGAATAAATATATTCATAGTTCAGGCAAAGAAATTGGACGTAACGGCATAGGCATAGATATATTATCAGAAACGGGCGATGAAGTAAGCCGCGCCTACTATAAACAACTACGCGGATTTGGAAGAGTAATAAAATCTTATTTCCCTAGCTTTTAAAGTTATTATTTCACACCAATTTGATAAAACCTCCCTAACCCCCAACCAAAAAAACCATGCTTGACATCAACAAACTCGCTGGCAAACTCCCCGGCATAAGCAAACACCTAACCCAAGAAGCAACAGCCGCAAAAGGCCGGTTGGAAACAGCCGAACTATTAATGCAGCAAGCCCAAACGCATCACTTAGAATTAGTAAAAAAACAACAAGATTGGAAAAACCGGCTCATATTTTCGGCCGCAGAACCCGTAGAACCTTTAGACACCCGGATTTCAATTCCTGCACCTCCTCCTACCCATACTGTCATTGCTACAGATGGTTCTCAAATTGCTCCCAGTCATCACGAAATTGCCTATTGCTATCTAATTAATGTGGGGAGAGTTGTACTGCATTATGGAGTCAGTAAACACCCTTTATTAGATAGTTTACCAGAGGTTTATTATCGGGCTGAAGATTTATATGAGTCTCGTCAGTGGGGTATCCGAACCGAAGAATGGATGGGATATAAACGAACAGCAACTGAAGCTACGGTTTTAGCGGATTTAGCTTGTTCATTGTGGGAAACTTCACCTCCTTTGGGGCCGGCAATTTCTCTCGTTGATGGTTCATTAATTTACTGGTTTTTAGAAGCGATTGCCTCGGAAGCCCGCGATATAATTTTAGGAGAAGTTTTAGAAGCTTGGGATAAATTGGAAGCTGCTGGTATTCCTATTGTTGGATATCTCAGTGCTTCTCGTAGTATGGAAGCTATTAATTTTTTACGTTTAGAAGCTTGTGTTCATAAGGAACCAAATTGTATTAGTTATTGCGCCCCAGACCTGGATTTTAATTCACCTGGACTACCAAAAAAAGCTCCTTGTCAAGTTTTTGAACCTCTGCGAGATGTGGCTTTGTGGCAAACAGTTTTAAAGCCTGGGCAAAGAAGTCCTTTGTGGCGGAGTTGTGCGCCTATTTTACAATGTTATGGTCACCATACTGTCTATTTTTGTTATGTTAATGTTGGTTCCGAAATTGCTCGTATAGAAGTGCCAGGATGGGTAGTAGAAAATTCTGAACTTTTGGAAACAACTTTAAGTTTAACTGTTGCCCAAGTTCAAAAAGGTTATGGTTATCCAGTCGCCTTGGCAGAAGCCCATAACCAAGCGGTTGTTAAAGGGGGAGATCGTTATCATTTTTTTGCTTTGTTGGAAAGAGAAATGATTAAAGCTGGATTAAAAAATGTTGGGACTTCTTACAAAGAAACCCGAAAACGCGGCAGTATTGCTTAAGTCGCCGGTTGAAGCCGGTGTCTATATTTCGGGCAGAAAACCCCTACAGGGGTTCAAAAATTCGATTGAAGCTTAAGCCACTGGCATTAAACACAAGCCTCACCATTAACCTCAACCCCCTCCAGGGGTTTTTATTTCATTCGTGTTTACACCTGGTTTTAACCAGTGGCGGCGCAACTTCAGTCGTGTAGACACCTGGTTTTAACTAGTTGCACCTCAACCGTCCGAGGTTTAGTCTTGTAGAGACTGGTTAAAATCCCTAGGGTTGATGGATTTGAAAAAAAAGTCAACAATCTTTAAGGTTCTTAACGCCCAAACGCCTAAGCAAAAACTAAAATAGAAAAGTGGAACCGGCAAAACCGAATTTGCTAAAAACCTGCAAGAAATACACCCGTTCGGTACGCCAAAAAAATAAGCGACCGGGAAAGCATAGCAAGGGCAGCGGTGGCCAAGTATGGATGCCCATCCCTGGATGCAATGATAAGGCTTAGCCACTAGCCCTGAAAATAGAATGGTAACTCACTTTATAAATAGGACGACCCAAACCCCATGAGGCAAAAAACGCCCCCAGCAGAAATCACCGCCAACCCCCAAAAGCAAAAAGCATTAGACGCGGTGCTCACGCAAATCGAGCGAAGTTTTGGCAAAGGGTCAATCATGCGCCTTGGAGATGCCAGCCGCATGAAGGTGGAAACCATCTCCAGCGGATCGCTGACTCTGGATATCGCCTTGGGTGGTGGGTTGCCCAAGGGACGGGTTATTGAAATTTATGGCCCAGAAAGCGCTGGGAAAACTACCCTCGCCCTCCACGCCATCGCGGAAGTGCAAAAAGCCGGTGGTATTGCCGCTTTTGTGGATGCAGAACACGCCCTCGACCCTACTTACGCTGCTAAACTCAATGTCGATACCCAAAACCTACTGGTGTCTCAACCCGACAATGGGGAAATGGCGCTGGAAATTGTGGATCAACTTGTGCGGTCGGTAGCTGTTGATTTGGTGGTGGTTGACTCGGTAGCTGCTTTGGTACCGCGCGCAGAAATTGAAGGTGATATGGGCGATTCTCACATGGGTTTACAAGCCCGTTTAATGAGTCAAGCGTTGCGAAAAATCACCGGCAATATTGGTAAGTCTGGCTGTACTGTTATTTTTCTCAACCAGTTGCGGCAAAAAATTGGTGTCACCTACGGCAACCCAGAAACTACGACGGGCGGTAATGCTCTTAAATTTTATGCCTCGGTGCGTCTCGATATCCGCCGTTCTCAAACTTTGAAAAAAGGCACTGAGGAATACGGTATCCGCGCTAAAGTTAAAGTTGCTAAAAATAAGGTCGCTCCTCCGTTCCGTATCGCAGAATTTGATATCCTTTTTGGCAAAGGTATTTCTCGTCTTGGTTGCTTGCTAGATATGGCGGAAGAGACGGGGGTTCTTGGCCGTAAAGGAACTTGGTTTAACTATAAAGGTGATAACATCGGTCAAGGACGGGATAATTCTATTAAATATCTCGAAGAAAACCCGAAAATCGCTGACGAAATCGAAAAGCAAGTCCGCGAACAGCTTGATAAAGGTGCTGTTGTTTCTGCTAATTCTGTGTCGGGCGCTGACGATGAAGAAGAAACAGACGAAGTTTTTGAGGAAGTAGAAGCTTAAATCTATTTTTTTTCTATCAGTAGGTGTGTTCCTCCGGGGAATACGCCTTTTTTTTGTTTTTTGTCTGCTGTTGATTTCTTTTGTATTATTTCCTGATGAGTATAAATTGTAGGTTTGGTAAGGGTTTTAAATAATGAAGAAAGATAATTTTATTGTGACAATTATTTAACTGTCTACAAAACTGTCTGTGGTAGGAACTTAAGCAAAAATAGCTCGACTAAGAGGGTAACAAAGCAAACAACAATTAATACAAAAAAAGAGAAAAGTTATGCAACGCACTCTCAAAAATGCTCTGAAAATTGCTCTCGTTATTGCTCCTATTTTGATGTCTGCAAGCCATGCTTCTGCTAATCCTCAACCGATGAAAGATAGTTATATTGGTGCTGGTGTTGCTGCCGGTGTAACTAATGGTGGTCAAGAGGGAGATGCGGCAAATACTGGGGGTAGTATTCAAGGCCGTTATGCTATTCCTAATGCGCCGGTTTCTGTTCGTGGTGCTGTGGTTTTTAGTAATGAAACCAGTGCTATTATGCCAATGGTTTCTTATGATTTGGCGGTGACTAATAATGCTAACGTTTATGCCGGTGTTGGTTATGCTTTCCATGAAAGAGATGGATCCCCAACTCCTATCGGAAATAAAGATTCTGTGGTTCTAACCACCGGCGTTGAAGCGAAAGTTACCCGCGACATAGTTCTTTTTAGCGATGCTAAGCTTGGAATTAATGCCTATGAAGATAGCCCTGCTTCTGCTGTGAGTGTGCAAGTAGGCGGCGGTTATCGCTTCTAATAATTAAAGTTTTCTCTGCTTCAATTTTGTGTTCTCCTATTCACCCGCTTTCTTTTAAGAAGGCGGGTTTTTTTATTATAGAGAAAATCTCTGTTTTTTCTCCACCACAACATAACTAATACAAAGCTTTAATTTTTTTATAAGAATATATTAAAAGGTTTTTCTGTTATCTAAAGTACATTGACTTTTTCTAAAACTCTGTTTTTGCGTTACTTCACAGGGCTAAAAAACACTATATATAGCATTTTTATTTAAAAAAATCGATAAATTTAACAAGAAAAGTAGAAGCTTGACTTCTGTTTATCTCCTATTGGATCGACTAAAAATTTTTATCCCTAATGCTGCAATCAAGAACATCAAAAAAAACGCTTTATAAATGAGATTTAATATGTAATATTAAATTTCTTTGATAGACCCTAGACAGTGTATCCATTTCTCCGGTACTGTAAAGATTCACCAAAAAATTGCAAAAAAAATATTTCTCTTGTGAGCGTTTGTTTACATAATTCACAAAAGCTATTGACTAATTGACTACACCGTAGTAGAGCTTAAAAACTTGCTTACAGGTGCAGGCATCCTCATCTCTTTAAAATTCCTAAAAAAATGTTGGGACGCCCAAAGGCCATGATAAAATTACTATAAAGAACACAATTCCGAGCGGATTTCCGGGGAAAGCTTTTGTGGGCTGAAAAAAACTGATTTTTTGATGCCTTCACTGTCCTGCTCACCGGCCAGCAAAAACTTCTGCCGACCCAAAAAGCAATTAATTTAATTCTGACTGTATCGAACTCATGGTTAAAACTCCTATTTCTATTTCCCCTGTTAGCGAAACGTCGGGCGACAATCCGGTACGCAAACCTTCAAAGGTAGAAGGTCTCAAAGAACGCAGCAATCAGTTGCGCGAGCCGGTGGCAACTGAATTGTTGCAAGACACAACACATTTCACAGAAGACGCTATACAGATTCTTAAATTTCACGGTTCCTATCAGCAAGACAACCGCGATAACCGGGTCAAAGGTCAAGAAAAAGATTACCAGATGATGCTGCGAACCCGGTGTCCGGGGGGTTTTATTCCGCCAGAGCTTTATTTGACGCTTGACCGGCTTTGTGATGAGTATGGAAATGGCACCCTGCGGGCAACCACTCGTCAAGCTTTCCAAATTCACGGCGTTTTAAAGAAAAATTTAAAACAAGTTATGGCCTCTATTATTAAAAATATGGGGTCAACTTTAGGTGCGTGTGGAGATATCAACCGCAATGTAATGGCTCCACCGGCCCCCTTTAAAAACCGACGCGATTATCAATACGCTCTCACTTATGCTAATAACATTGCCGATTTATTGGCTCCCCAAACCGGCGCTTACTACGAAATTTGGGTAGATGGAGAAAAAGCTTTTTCAGGAGAAGAAGATCCCGCCGTCAAAGCCGCCAGACAACGCAACATCAATGGCAGTAATACTTCCAACTCCCAAGAACCGATTTATGGTACCCACTATATGCCACGCAAATTTAAAGTTTGTGTGACAGTACCCGGAGATAACTCAGTAGATTTATATTCTCAAGACCTGACATTGGTGGTAATGACCGATGGGGCTGGTGAGTTGGTAGGCTTTAATGTCTTTGCCGGTGGCGGTTTAGGACGTACCCACAACAAAGAAGAAACCTTTGCCCGCCTAGCAGACCCGATTGGTTTTGTCGGCAAAGATGATGTGTATGATTTGGTAAAAGCCATCGTAGCCACGCAACGCGACTACGGCGACCGCAGCGACCGGCGCCACGCCCGGATGAAGTATTTACTCCATGACTGGGGAGTAGAAAAATTTAAGCAAAAGGTTGAAACTTATTTTGGCAAACAAATTCAACCCCTCAAACCCTTACCAGAATGGAAATACGAAGATTTCCTAGGCTGGCATGAACAAGGCGACGGCAAATTGTTTGTCGGCATTTCTATAGAAAATGGCCGCATTAAAGATCAAGACGGTTTCCAGCTAAAAACAGCCCTGCATCAAATTGTTAGCAAATATAACTTGCCGATGTTGGTGACACCACACCAAAACGTCTTACTTTATGATGTCGAACCAGCCATCCGAGGCGAAATTGAGGGAATTTTATCGCGCTGTGGTATCAAAAAAGAAACAGAGATTGATCCATTAGTACGGTATTCTATGGCTTGTCCCGCATTACCAACTTGTGGACTGGCCACCACTGAGTCTGAGCGGGCTATCCCTGGTATACTGGATCGGATTCGGAACCTGTTGGCCAAATTGGGGTTAGAACACGAGCATTTTGTCGTCCGTATGACCGGCTGCCCCAATGGTTGCGCTCGTCCGTATATGGCGGAATTAGGGTTTGTTGGCAATGCTCCCAATACTTATCAAGTTTGGCTGGGCGGTTGTCCCAATCAAACTCGCTTGGCGCAGCCCTACATTGACCGACTGAACATTGAAAATCTCGAAACTTTTCTGGAGCCAATTTTTGTATTATTCCAACAAAAACGGCAGGCCGGTGAAAGTTTTGGCGATTTTTGTAACCGAGTTGGCTTTGATGAGATCCGCCAATTTACTACCTCTTACTCAGTTGCTCCCACGATGACCACTCAACTTACTGAAATGAACGTTCAAGAACTAACACCCGTAATTACAAATGGTCAAGTTGCTCTTGCTGAAGAGCCGGCAACAGAAACCACTACAGATCCCGCTAATATCCGTCATCGGGTTAGCCTGCGTCACGAGGTTTATACGCAATTAAAAGCAGAGGCCAAGCGCCAAAATAAACCCCTTGTTCAACTGGCTACAGAGGTTATTGAAGGTTATCTAAAAACCATTAATACCAATGAAGGGTAGTTGTTAAAATCTGGTTAATGGTAAAAGAGGTTGTTTTCTCTTTTACCTTTTTTGTTTTATAGGCTATTAAAATCTTGGCGCAACTGCAAAGGCTAGTTATTTCACCTTCCCAATTTACCAACCGGCAAATTAATCTGACGGCTGAACAACAGCATTATTTAAGTCGGGTTTTGCGGTTAAGGGAAGGTGATTGTTTTATAGCAATGGTATATGGTGAATGGTGGGTAGCAAAGTTTTTAAACCTTGATGTCGCAGAAGTTTTAGAACAGATGCCGGCCTCCAATGAGTTGCCGGTGGAAGTTGTTTTGTTAGTAGCTTTGCCAAAAGGAAATGGTTTTGAAGATGTAGTTCGTTCTTGTACAGAATTGGGAGTTAGTTGTTTTGTCCCGGTTGTTAGTGAGCGGACATTACTTAAACCAAGTCCCCAAAAAATTGAACGCTGGAGACGCATTGCTCAAGAAGCAGCAGAACAGTCAGAAAGACAAATTGTACCGGAAATTTTAGAGCCAATAACTTATACACAATCCTTGTCTTTTGTCAATGAATTGTCTTTTATTTGTGTAGCGCGGGGAGAATTTCCGCCCCTATTAAATTGCTTGGTGGAATTAAGACCTAAACTCGAAAATTCCCTATCAAAAATTGTAATTTTAACCGGCCCAGAAGGAGGGTTAACGCAGCAGGAAGAAGCAGCAGCATTAAAAGCTGGGTTTCTTGGTGTTTCCTTGGGTAAACGAATCTTACGAGCCGTAACAGCCCCTGTGGTAGCCACATCTTTAGTATCGGCTATTTTGACACATTAGGCAGTTAATTTATTAGCTGAAAAAACCCCCATCTTTAATAGTGGGGGTGAAGAATTTAGCCGCCGAGCACTCAGATTAACGCCGATAAGTTTAGGATTGGATTTAAGAGTTTATTGATATTATTTTCCGCTTTGCCAATCCCTAATATCTAATACCTAGCGAGTTGTTTTAACTTGGCGTGCCATGTCGAGATAAGAGTTCATATTGGCACCCGGACGCCGACGCGTAGCCGAACCTGAAGATGTTAAATATTGCGTAGAAAAACCGCCTACAGATGTTGGGGCTTTTGCCGGTTCTGGTTTTTTCACAGGTGCCGGTGCCGGGGTTTCTGCTTTTACAGGCTTTTCTTTGGTTGTTGTCGCTTTTTCTACTTTTGCCGGTTTAGCTGCTGTTGTAGAAACTTCTGCTTTGGGTGCCGGGTTGCTAGGTGCAATGCTTTTTCCTGCTGAGTTTGGCTCAAACTCTAGTGCATATTCAGACTTTTTGCCCAAGCCTAATAATTTACCCAAAAAGCCAAATATTCCGCCAAATATGTTTTTAAGAAAACCGAACATTCTATGATCTCCTAACTGCTATCCGATTGAACGCTTCTTTTATATATCCCGATGATACCGGAAATTGATTTGAAGGTTCTTATATTCCAGTATCCCGTTTTTGGGGCCGGTGGAATATTAATGACCTGCGCTTTATTATGAAGTTTTGTAAGAATTACCACAAGTAAACAACGGTTTTCTTTATAAAAATTAACATAAACCCGGTTTTGCGGCCCTACCTCTTTAAGATTTGCTGCTGGGGTGGTTGGTTCGTGAGAAACTAAGCTAGGTTTTGCGGCTATCTATTGTGTGGCTAAGATTGGTAGAATCTAAGGAACACTAAATTTTAAAAATCAAGTATAGACAACTTTTAAGCTGTCATAAAGCAAGACCAAATAAATAGTATTAGAAATTAAAATATAATCAAGTAAAGAAGGTGGAAAAACAATGAATAATAGTCAAAAACTTAATCCAATTTTACTATTACATGGGTTGTGGGATACCGAAGCAATTTTTCATCCCATGTCGAGGTTTTTAAAAAACTTAGGTTACTCGGTTTATAGCCTAAGCATGATTCCGAATAATGGGGATGTAGCGCTAGAAAAATTGGCATCACAAGTGGCAACTTATGTAGATAAAAATTTTAGCCCTAACCAGAGTTTTGATTTGTTGGGTTTTAGTATGGGAGGAATTGTGGGCCGATATTATTTACAGCGACTTGGAGGTATTGAAAGGGTAGATCGTTTTATTACTATTGGCTCTCCTCATAATGGCACAGCTACTGCCTTTGGATCTTTGCGTCCTGGTTGTATTCAAATGCGGATAGGTAGCCCATTTTTAGCCGATTTAAATCGAGATTGTGAGGTTTTAGGACAGATTAACTTTACTTCAATTTGGACTCCTTACGATTTGATGATTTTGCCGACTTCTAGTTCTGTAATGCCGGTGGGAAAAAATGTGGTTGTGCCGGTTTTGGTTCATGGGTGGATGGCGGCCGATGCGCGCGTTTTAAAGGTTGTCCTTGAGGAATTATCTGCACCGATAACAGAAGAAGTACAAAATTTAAAATCAATTTATTATCATTAAATTTAAAAGGGTGAAAAATTTTGAAAGACCAAGAAATACCTCCAAAAAATCCAGTAGTTTTAGTACATGGAATTTTGAGACCGGCCAGTATTTTCAATACAATGTCTGCTTATTTATCAGATAGAGGTTGGCCGGTTTATGCCTTAAATATGAAGCAATATAATGGCATCATTGGCTTAGATTTGTTGGCAAAACAAGTAGCAGAATATGTAGAAAATACCTTTCCTCCACAACAGCCCATCGATTTAGTTGGGTTGAGTATGGGGGGAATAGTCAGCCGGTATTATGTACAACGGTTAGAAGGTATTAAAAGAGTACAACGATTAATAACGATTGGTTCCCCCCATTATGGCACAAGAATGGCCTACTTCTTGCCCTTGCCTGGGTGTTTGCAAATGCGTCCGGGGAGTTTATTTTTGCAAGATTTAAATCACGATGTTGAGATGTTAGGACAAATCAAATTTACTTCAATTTGGACTCCTTATGATTTTATAATTGTGCCGGCGGCGAGTGCAGCACAAGTAAGAATAGAAGCAACAAAACAACTATTAGGAAAAGAAAAAAAAGTCTTGGTGTTTGCCCATGCCATGTTAGTGAGAAATAAAAAAACATTACAAGCCGTAGTTGAAGCATTAAACGAACCGATAGAATTGTAAAATTTTCTTAAAACAAAAGCCTACTTTCCATGAAGTTAGGGAGATAAGTGGAAGTTGGCACAAAATTAAAATTTAAAAAATATAACAAAATGCAGAGGTTTATTAAAAAATAAATTTAAATTGAGAAAATTTAAGATAACTGAGTTAAACTCTGGGCAACTGCCATCAATGAGGAGTTTAAGAAATGTTTTCTTTGGCAAAACGATGTATTGCTGAGTTTATAGGTACTTTTTGGCTTGTTTTAGGTGGATGCGGTAGTGCAGTTTTAGCCGCAGCCTTTACAGCCGATGGTGCAAAAATAGGTGAAACCGCACTTTTTCCATTAGGCTTAGGATTTGTTGGAGTTTCCCTGGCATTTGGGCTAACGGTCTTAACAATGGCTTATGCAATTGGGCACATTTCTGGGTGTCATTTAAATCCGGCAGTATCCTTTGGGCTATGGGCTTGTAAACGCTTTCCTGGCGGTGAATTGCTACCTTATATTGCTTCCCAGGTAGTCGGTGCAATTGTTGCAGCAGGCGTGATTTATTTAATTGCCAGTGGTAAACCAGGATTTAGTCTTTCTGGTTCCAATCCTTTAGCTACCAATGGATTTGGAGAACATTCACCTGGAGGTTATTCACTTTTAGCTTGCTTAATCACAGAAGTGGTAATGACCTTTATGTTTTTGATGATTATCTTGGGTTCAACAGATCCACGAGCACCCCAACAATTTGCAGGAATTGCTATCGGTTTAGGTCTCACACTAATACACCTTATTAGTATTCCTGTGACCAATACCTCTGTCAATCCTGCCCGTAGTACCGGCGTAGCTTTGTTTGCAGGAACAGAATTGTTTTCCCAAGTGTGGCTATTTTGGATTGCCCCGATTTTAGGAGCAATATTAGCCGGTTTTGTCTACAAAACAGTATTTAGTGAATCCGTGACGGGATCGGTTATTGAATAATCTTTGTAAGTAACAAATTTATGCTTGGGAGATAGGAAATATAGAGTTTTCTAAGCATAAATTTATAACAATATTCCGACAATACAAGCCGTCATAAAACAAGCAATAGAACCGGCAATCATAGCCCGAAATCCTAAGCGCGCTAAATCAGCTTGACGTAGAGGGGCAATGCCACCAATACCACCAATTTGAATACCAATTGAGCCAATATTAGAAAACCCACAAAGGGCATAAGTAGTAATAATTATAGCCCGCTCAGAAATCGCCTTTTTTTCCATCAAATTTTTTAAATCTAAATAGGCAATAAACTCATTTAAAATCGTTTTTTTACCCAATAAAACCCCAACTTGACCACAATCAGCAAGCGGAATACCCATCAGCCAAGCCACCGGCCACATAACAAAAGATAAAACCCATTCCAAAGAAAGCTGAGGCAAACCAAACCCGCTACCAACCCAACCCAAAAACCCATTTAACATCGCCAACAAACCCAAAAAAGCAATCAACATCGCCGCCACATTTAAAGCTAAAATTCCCCCATCTCTTGCCCCTGTTGCCGCCGCATCCACCGCATTTGCATAGACTTTTTCCACCTTCAAAGTCACCTCACCGGCAGTCACAGACTTTTCAGTTTCAGGATAAAAAATTTTAGAAATAGCCAAAGCAGCCGGTGCAGACATTACCGAAGCTGCAATTAAATGTTCTGCTGGCACTCCAAAACTAATATAACCAGCCATAACCCCACCCGCAATTGTCGCAAAACCCCCTGTCATTACCGCGTGTAACTCCGACATTGTTAAGGTTTCTAAAAAAGGCTTAATTATAAGCGGTGCCTCTGTTTGCCCTACAAAAATATTAGCTGCACAAGAAAGAGTTTCCGAACCCGAAGTTTTCATTGTTCGCACCATACCCCAAGCCACCCACTGCACCACTTTTTGCAAAATTCCATAATGATAAAGTAGAGCAATAAAAGACGAAAAAAATACAATAGTTGGCAATACTTTAAACGCAATCAAATGTTCTGTAAACTTGTCACCAAAAACAAACTTAGCCCCTACATCAGAAAAATTTAAAAACCCACTCACCACATCCCCTAAAAACTGAAAAATTGCCAAACCCAGCGCCGTTTTTAAAATAAATACCGCAAAAATAAACTGTAAAGCAATTCCCCACAAAACCGGCCTCCAACGCACAGCACGCCGGTTCACTGAAAAACCATAAGAAATACCTACAAAAACCAACAATCCCAGTAAAGAAATAACCCTTTCCATATCCTAGAGTGGGCAAAACCCACAATTAAAATTTTTCTGACAGCGAAATTCCACTAAAAAAAGCCGCAAAACCTGAGTAAAAAAAAGATATAATAAAAGTTTATAGCCATCTCAACCCCCGCGATTATGTCTTTGCCAATTGTTGCCGTTATCGGACGGCCAAACGTCGGAAAATCTACCCTCGTCAACCGCATTGCCGGCGGAAAAGACGCTATCGTGCATGACGAACCAGGCGTTACCCGTGATCGCACCTACCGAGGCGCTTTCTGGCAAGACCGAGAATTTCAAATCGTAGACACGGGCGGTTTAGTATTTGACGACGATACTGAATTTCTCCCCCTCATCCGCGAACAAGCCCTGACAGCCCTTGTAGAATCAAAAGTTGCCATCTTTGTAGTAGACGGGCAAACCGGCCCCACCGATGCTGATGCCGAAATTGCTGGCTGGTTAAGAACACAGACTGTGCCGGTCATTTTGGCTGTCAATAAATGCGAATCTGTTCAGCAAGGATTAATGCTTGCTGCCCAATTTTGGGAATTAGGAATAGGCGAACCCTACCCTGTTTCTGGTATTCACGGAAGCGGTACCGGCGATTTACTTGATGCCGTAATTCAGTACCTCCCACCAAGCAATGAAATCGAAGAAACAAACGAAATTAAAGTTGCTATTGTTGGTCGTCCAAATGTCGGAAAATCAAGTATTTTAAATGCTTTTGTGGGAGAAAATCGCGCCATTGTTAGCCCTATTTCTGGCACCACCCGCGATACCATTGATACGATTGTTGAACACAAAGACCAAACCTATCGTCTTATCGATACTGCGGGTATTCGCAAAAAGAAAAACGTCGAATATGGCCCGGAATTTTTTGGGATTAATCGTTCTTTTAAAGCTATTCGCCGCGCCGATGTTGTTTTATTAGTAATTGATGCCTTAGATGGTGTAACTGAACAAGATCAAAAACTGGCCGGTCGCATCGAAGAAGACGGACGCGCCTGTATTCTTGTCGTCAATAAATGGGATGCAGTTAAAAAAGACTCCCATACCATTTATGAATACGAAAACTTGATAAAATCACGCCTATATTTCCTAAATTGGGTGCCGATGATTTTTGTCAGCGCCCTCACCGGCCAGCGCATAACCAACATTCTTGATCTTGTAAATACCGCCGCAGAACAACACAGACGGCGCGTGTCAACCGCTATCATCAATGAGGTACTTGAAGAAGCAGTACGCTGGCATAGTCCGCCAACCAATCGTCAAGGCCGGCAAGGTAAAATTTATTACGGTACTCAAGTTACCAGTCAGCCCCCTTGTATCGTTTTATTTGTTAACGATCCCCAGCGATTTAATGATAACTACCGTCGCTATGTAGAAAGTCAATTTCGCAAACAATTAGGCTTCACCGGCAGCCCTCTCAAACTTTTGTGGCGTGGCAAAAAAACCCGCGAAGCTGAACGAGAAACTTCTAATCGAGCAATAAGGTAAAAATAGAAGATGGGCATAGATAGGGGCCGGTTTGGATATACTCTTTTTCCGAACACTTCGCTAGGTCAAAAATGCCTTTTCTTTCCCAAAATAGCCTGCCAACCCCCCTTAAAAAGGGGGAATTTTCCAGTAAACTTTTTCTAGTTACCCCGTTAAAAAAGGCAGTTAGGGCAGATAAAATGCTATCCCATAAACAACGTTAAAAAACCATCTCTATTTAATTTAAAATCAACTCATGGATTTATTAAAATCTTTACCCCTAGGACTTTATCTCGAACAACCTGTTACCTGGCTTCATAAATTAGATCCCCGCGTCAAAGTTGGATGGTTGATGACATTTTTATTAGCCCCAATTTTAGCTAATCCTTTTTGGCGGATTGGCTTAGTTGTATTATTGATTTTTATTACCCTTACTGCTCAAATTCCCCTGCGAGTTTGGCGACAACAAATGGGGTGGTTATTAATTTTATGTGTGGTAGTTTTTGTGTTTACTTGCTTTGCCCCGGATGGTCTGGGAATTAACTATCAACCCAGAATGCCGGTTAATGACATTACCTTTGCCCAACAACCGGCTACCTTACCACCCCAACCAGAACCTGAACAAAACTCCTGGTTAAAATATTTACAATTTTGGAAAAAGAACCCAAATTCAAATCAACAACCCCCAAAAACTGAACCCCAAAAACTTCCCCAACCCACCGATTATAAATACATTTTATTTCAACAAGGGCCGTTTAAAATTACCCGCAAATCAGTAGATTTAAGCTTAAATGTCAGCACATTATTATTTACCTTAATTTACAGCACAAACCTTTATTTACTAACCACAGCCCCTGAAGAAATTACCGCCGGTTTAGAGAATTTTTTGGGCCCTTTGAAAGTGTTTAACTGGCCGGTGACAGAAATAGCCCTTACCCTCACCTTATCCTTGCGTTTTATTCCCCTCGTCCTCGAAGAAATACAAAACTTAATTCGGTCGGTTTCCACCAGAGCAATAAACTGGAAAAAAATAGGCTTCAAAGGAGCAACCCAAGTTTGGTTAATTGTAACCGAAAAACTATTACAAAACTTACTTTTACGAGCCTCCCAAATGGCAAGCGCCATGCAAGTCAGAGGATTTACAAGCCCCAACCAGCACCGAGTCCAATGGCATCAATTACACTTACGAACAGGAGACTCTCTAGCCTTAATTAGCTTACTAATATTGTGGGGGTTTCGCTTAATTTGGGGATGGGATACTTAAAGTATATTCAGGAAAATTTTTCTTACCACATCTGAACAAATACAGCAAAAAAATAACCAAAACCCAGAAAGCAAAAGAAAAAACATCAGCTTGTGGGGTTAAAAAATACAACTCTCATCCTAAATAAGCAAATGTAATAAAAAATCTTGGCAAAAATATAAATTCATATTTAATCAAAATTGTCAAGACTCTTGATCTGAAAATTAATTCAAATACATCTTCCAGTTCAACAACCCACCTCAACCATATAGATATAATTAGAACAACTGGGCAAAATTTTGCCAAATACAGCAGAAACAATCTCTACCCAGGTGCTCAAAGACTTGTCAAAACTGTTACTAAACAAGAAGAACTGACAAAAACCCTAGCATTGAGTGACATTTTCCCATAAATTTAAAATTGGAAAAGTCGAGAGAAAACACATTGACCGTTTACCTGGGAACAGATATCGTTTATATTCCTAGAATTCAAGCAGCACTAGACCGCTTTGGCCAGAGATTTTTGCTTCGTGTGTACACAAGAGCAGAACAGCAACACTGTCTTGCCCTAGCCAACCAACCCCGCACCACAGCCACGCGCTGCGCTGGACGTTGGGCAGCCAAAGAAGCCATAGCCAAAGCCCTTGGCACCGGCTGGAGAGGTATCTCCTACACCGAAATTGAAATACAAAACTTGCCAAGCGGTGCGCCGCACGTCTGCTTGTACGGGAAAGCTGCCGAAATTGCCGCCAACTGGGGAAACTGCTGCTGGCAAGTCAGCATCAGCCATGATGGGGACTATTCCCAGGCAACAGCAATCGTATTATGCCAGCCGTTCACCAACACGGCGACCACCACCCCCGCAAGCATATCCCCCTTGCCTTGCGTTTGAACCTTCACCACTTTGAGAGGCTAACAAAACACTCAATGGAAGGAGAAACTTACCTGAATCATCCTACCTTTGGCCTGCTTTACCGGGTTTGTATCGTAGGAGATTTTCAGGAATTATTTACCACCCTTTACGCACAACGCTTGTTTTTTTTAGTAACAACCGGCCCCGGAGGCGTAAAATTTGAACCCATAGGCCGCGCAGATGCTCGTCTGATGGTAGAAAATCGATTACGCTTGCTGCGGCGCACCGGCCAGCAAAAAGAATACGAGCAATTACAACACGTCCACCAACGTACATTTTTCTAACTCCCCCCTAGCCGGTGGGACTCTCAAGTAAACCCTCCAAAAAATCCCAGAATGTCTATTGCTGAACGCATTGCTAAGATCCGGGCCTCTTTAAGCGAGGAAGTTCGTCTCATCGCCGTCACAAAACAAGTGCCGACCGAAGCCATGCGCGAAGCTTACCAAGCAGGCATTCGAGATTTTGGTGAAAGTCGCATCCAGGAAACCGAAACCAAACAAAAATTACTGCAAGACTTGCCAGATATCACCTGGCATTTGATAGGCCATCTACAAAGCAACAAAGCCCAAAAAGCTTTACAACTATTCCAATGGATTCACTCGGTCGATTCCTTAAAACTCGCCCAGCGTCTCGACCGGCTCTCCGCTGAACTCAATGTTAGTCCTCGTATTTGTCTGCAAGTAAAGCTCGAAAAAGATCCTAATAAAAAAGGTTTTACGGAGCCACAATTACTTGAAGAACTACCGGCCCTCATTGAATGCCATCATCTCTCTATTCAAGGCTTGATGGCTATTCCACCCCTCACACTTAATGAATCAGAAACCTTGACTTTGTTTGAAAATGCCCGCCACCTCGCCCTAAAAATTCGCCAACAGTGGCCTCAAATTCCCCTGTCGGAACTGTCTATGGGAATGTCAGGAGATTATCACCTGGCCGTCAAAGCTGGCTCGACAATGGTACGCTTAGGCACGATTTTATTTGGAGAACGCCCCGCATAATTTGTAAACAAACAAATAAACGTTACCTGTTGGTGTAAAATAATTTTCTAGTTTGGGAGCAAGCAACGGCTTGGAATCATCGATTTTATGGGATATGCAAAAAGTAATAAGTCGGAAAATTTCTAAAAAAAAACCTGGCATTCCTAGAAAACGAGTTCCCAAATTAGAAAATCCTGTCAACCCTGCTGAAAAATAGCAAAAAGCAATCAAAGCATCTTTAGAAACTTCCGTTATTTTGTTAAAAAAATCGCGGAAGAAATTTGTAAAAACTCTTTACTTTTTGCCAAAATAACCCTAGTTGTGATGGAGCGTCAGACGTGAATAGCATTTTTTCCAAACTACGAGATTTTGTAGGTCTTAATCAGCCGGTTGACTACGAATATGACTACGATGAAATGGAAGGAGACAGATATCAAAACGTCTACCCCCAGGAAACAGCCCCCGCACCGGCAGCCGACACCACCAACCGCAGCCGTCTGCGCGATCAATCTCTCGCAGGAACAAGTACAGCTATGATGGGATCAACGTCGGGAATGGGTTCAGCAATGAGTAATGTAATTGGTATGCCAGGAGCCGCTAACGGTATTTCAGAAGTGTTGGTGATGGAACCTCGCTCGTTTGAAGAAATGCCCCAAGCTATTCAAGCGTTGCGTCAGCGTAAGTCTGTGGTGCTTAATTTGACTCTTATGGATCCTGATCAGGCTCAACGTGCTGTCGATTTTATTGCCGGTGGTACTTATGCCCTTGATGGTCATCAAGAACGCATTGGCGAAAGCATTTTCTTGTTCACTCCTAGCTGTGTTCAAGTCAGCACTCAAACCGGTGTGGTGCATGATGTTCTCCAACCTCATCTCCGCCCCACTACCCGGCCGGCCGGTCAAGCCCCCTGGACTCCTGAGCAAGTGAGAATGGCTCAATAATTCTCTGATTCTCTAAAAAGTCAGTGCGAGGGGGTCAGTCGGACGTAAAATCAAAACTTGACTGCTCACTGACACCTGACCCCTGACTTTTGACCCATGACAATCAAATTCGGTATGATCGGCGGCGGGATAATGGGCGAAGCGCTCTTATCTCGCCTTGTTTCTAAAGGAATTTACGAACCCGCAGAAATTTTGATAAGCGAACCAAACCAGGCGCGTCGCTTGTTGTTGGCCCAACAATATAATGTCGGTGTTACCGCAGATAACCGTGCTGCGGCTTGTGCTACAGAGGTTTTGTTTTTAGCTATTAAACCCCAGGTGTTTGAGACGGTAGTTAGTGACTTGAGTGATACTTTGTCGAGTTTTCCTGAAGAAATCGCTCCGGTGGTCGTGTCTATTTTAGCTGGTACTCCTTTAAGTAAACTTGAGAGCGGTTTTCCGGGGTGGCCGGTAATTAGGGCTATGCCAAATACTCCCGCAACTGTTGGCGCCGGCATTTCTGCCATTACCCCAGGCTCAAAAGTCCAACCTCTACATTTAGACTCTGCACGGGAAATTTTGCAAGCTGTAGGTGATGTGGTCGAAGTTCCTGAATCTATGATGGATGCTGTCACCGGCCTTTCTGGTTCGGGCCCTGCTTATGTATCCATTCTTGTCGAAGCCTTGACAGATGGCGGTGTTTATGCTGGTTTACCCAGAGCCATAGCAGCGCGTCTTGCATTACAAACGGTTTTGGGTACCTCTACAATGTTACGCGACACTAAAATGCACCCAGCTGAGTTAAAAGATCGCGTCACTAGCCCAGGGGGAACAACTATTGCCGGACTGGCTGAACTTGAAAAGGCCGGTTTTCGTTCTGCCTTAATTGAAGCAGTTAAAGCAGCAGCCATCCGCTCAAAAGAACTCGGCAGCTAAGAGAATTTTTGATAGCAGAATTATTGATAATCTGCTGAAGATTTTAGGCTTTAAATTTTAGATGAGAAAAGCTAAAAATTTTGTTCAGCAGATTTTCTGCTGTCGATTTTATCCTAAATTAACTCTAAAGAGAGACTTTTTCGGCCTCTGAATTTGTCTTTGAAGCATTTATTTTTTAACCGCAGATAGACGCTTAAATAAAATAGGTAATATTTTAAAGCTAGAATTTGTATGAGAACAAAAATCTCCACCCCGCCTGGTATAAATTAGAGAATACAAAATCTCTAAAAAAATTCTCAATTTAAAGTTTTAAAAAAGCCTTTTGCTGAGAAAATTCCTAAAAAATCTGTAAATTTAACAGCTTTTAAATCAGCCTAGCTCGTCATTGAAAACCGCTTAAGCTAGTTTGATTAATATTGCATAAAGCTCTACAAGCACAACAATAATCTATCGAGAGATTAAGAAAAACTTTATTACTAGAGATAGAGTTTTATTTATATATCATCAAATATAAAAGAATAATAAGGGTGGCATTATTGTTTTCAAAACAGCAAAAATAGCCAAAAAATTACGCAAAATATAACCCTCAAAATCGCCTCAAAGCGATGGGGATCATTTTGTCTAAAAAGTAAGATTATTTGGCCCAAGACTGTAAGCTTGCAGCCAAGTTTTTCATGAAAAAAACTAAATTCCCAAGAAATAGGAAAAACATCTACCATGCAAATTAATCGCGGCACAAACGAAGCAGACTTCCTTTTAGGCACACCTACCCAAGACATTTTACAAGCCGACAAAGGCAACGACATTATTATTGGTTTACCAGCAAATGATATGGCTTTTGGGAATGAAGATAACGACTGGATTGCCGGGAATGAAGGCAACGATACCATTGCCGGTGGAAAACAAAACGATACTATTGCCGGTGGTAAAAACGACGATTATTTATTAGGTCAAATTGACAATGATGTTATTTTAGGAAACTTAGGAAACGACATCGGTCTGGGGGGAGAAGGAGATGATATTATTTTTGGAAATTTAGGTAGAGACTGGATAGGCACCAACACCGGCAACGATATTATTTATAGTGGAAAAGATAAAGACACCGTACACGGCGGTAAAGATAATGACTATATTTCTGGAGATTTAGGAGACGATGCACTTTGCGGCGACATAGGGAACGATCTTGTAGTAGGCGGCGAAAATAACGACCTAATTTTTGGCAATGTAGGAACAGATTGGCTAGGAGGAAACACCGGCAACGATACGATTTATGGAGGCAAAGAAAACGATACTATACACGGTGGTCAAGATAACGATGAAATTTATGGCGATATTGGTAATGACGAAGTTTGTGGAGATTTAGGAAACGATATTGTTGCTGGTGGCACCGGCACAGATACAGTTTGCGGAAATACTGGCGAGGATACACTTTTTGGCAATGAAGAAGCCGACACAATGTATGGAGGAAAAGACAATGATCTCATACATGGCGGACAAGGTAATGATGTAATATATGGCGATCTTGGCAACGATTTACTTTATGGTGATATTGGTGCAGACACAGTTTTTGGGGGCGAAGGAGATGATACTTTTGTAATTGGTCTTCGTAATGATATCCCCGGATATCGTAGCACCGGCGGGCCCGGCATTCTGGATGCAGATTGGTTAACAGAATTTGGCACTGGCAATGATGTTATTTCTTTAATTGGTGGCTTGACTTTTGACCAGCTTAATATTTTCACCGGCACCGACCAGTTTGCCGGTTATACAATTATTCAAGAGAAAGTTTTGGGTGAATATTTAGCAATTTTACCCGGCGTTAGTATTAATTCTTTGGTTGGTGAAGGTAACTTAATTCGATTTAATCCTAATGCTAATTCTAGTAATGGTGAGGACACAACAACGCCGGTTGATAATGGTGGTACAACTCCAACTCCAACTCCAATACCAACTCCTGCACCGGCACCAACACCAACACCAACACCGGCACCAACACCACCAATAGCGGAGCCCACACCAACACCGGCACCAACACCGGCACCAGCACCAGCACCGGCACCGGCACCGATTAATGAAGCGCCAACAATTAGCGATATTCCCAATCAAATAGTTAACCAAAACGCAGCGGTTAACCCCATTCCGCTCACAATTACCGATGCTGAGACGGCACCGGCAACACTTACCTATACCCTGGCTTCCTCTAATCCCAACTTAATCCCCAATGAAAGCCTGAGCGTAAATACAACCGGCCCAAGCCCAACAATAAACTACACGCCTACTGCCGGTCAATTTGGCAACAGTACCATTACCTTGACAGTGAGTGACGGTACAAACACAACAACAGAAACATTTGATGTTACCGTTAACGCGCCGCCGGTGGCTACAGCATACACAACCACCCCAGTTTTATTACGCAGTCCCTTTGAAATTCCCGTTGCAACTTTACTGGCAAATGCTTCTGACCCTGATAACGGTCAACTTAGCATTACCCAGGTAACGAACGGCACCGGCGGCACCGTTTCTT
This sequence comes from Halomicronema sp., assembly GCA_036704045.1. GTDB lineage: Bacteria > Cyanobacteriota > Cyanobacteriia > Cyanobacteriales > Oscillatoriaceae > Ancylothrix. Next base: position 127,720 of record DATNQM010000039.1, read on the forward strand.
TGCAAAACGGTGTTGTTACATTTATTGCCGATTTAAATTTTACCGGCAATGCAACGTTTAACTATACTGTTTCCGATGGTTCTGCAACTGCCACAGGCGCGGTAACAGTGCCGGTTACAGCCCAAGTGCAATTAAGTTCCATCGCCACAGGCGTTGGCATTCCAGCAGATACCGGCGGTTTTGCTTTGTTGGGTGAAGCTGGGGGAGATAATGCTGGTAACTCCGTAAGTTGGGCAGGTGATCTCAATAATGATGGTTTGATGGATGTCTTGATAGGTGCTACTCGTGCTGATGTGGGCGGGGCAGTTGATGCTGGAAAAGCTTATGCGGTATTTCTTACAGCCAACGGTACAACGGTTAATTTAAGCAATATCTCGGCCGGTAATGGCGGGTTTGTGGTTAATGGCGAAGCAGCCGGTGACAGAACAGGTTTTGAAGTCAGCGCGGCCGGTGATGTTAATGCTGATGGCATTGCGGATATTATCGTTAGTGGGGTTTCTGCGGATGCCAATGGTTTGCCGAATACGGGTAAAGGTTATGTGGTGTTTGGCAAAACTGATGGCTCAGCGGTGAATTTGTCTCAACTGGCAGCAGGTGCAGGTGGCGGTTTTGCTATTAATGGAGAATTCGCTGATGATGAAGCCGGTAATTCTGTGAGTAATGCCGGTGATGTGAATGGCGATGGTTTGGCTGATTTAATTATTGGCTCACCGCGTGCTGATACGGCGGGGGGTGTGAATGCCGGTAAGGCATACCTGGTGTTTGGCAAAACTGATAACACAGCGGTGAATTTGACGGATGTGGTCGCTGGAAATGGCGGTTTTGTGATGAATGGTGAGTTAGCTGGAAATAGCACCGGCGTTTCTGTACGGACGGCGGGGGATGTGAATGGCGATGGTTATGCTGATGTGATTGTTGGGGCGTCGGGTTCTGATGCCAATGGTAATGATGCGGGTATTGCTTATGTGGTTTTTGGCGGCCGGACTACGACAACGGCGGTTAATTTAAGTGATGTACGGGCCGGTGTTGGGGGGTTTGCGATGGTGGGGGAAGCCGCTGGAAACCGCACCGGCACTTCTGTTAGCACGGTGGGTGATGTAAATGCGGATGGTTTGTCTGATTTGATTGTTGGGGCTACTGGTGCGACAGCAACGGCGCAACAAGCGGGGAAGTCTTATATTGTGTTTGGTAAAACTGATGGAACTCTGGTTAATATGAGTTCGATAGCTGCGGGAAGTGGTGGTTTTACAATTTTTGGGGAGTCGGAAGAAGACCGTATTGGCCGGCCGGTTCGTGCGGCTGGAGATGTGAATGCGGATGGTTTTGGTGATGTAATTATGGGGTCTAATCTTTCTGATCCCAATGGCACGGCGTCGGGTAAGTCTTATGTTGTGTTTGGTAAGGCTGATACGGCGAATGTTGCTTTAGCCGGTGTTGAGTCTGGGATCGGCGGTTTTGTGATGTTGGGTGAGTCGCCTTCTGATTTTGCTGGGAATGGTACTCGCACGGCCGGTGATGTGAATGGGGATGGTTTTTTTGATGTGATTACTGGTGCACCTGGTGCCGGCCCAGAAGGCTTAAATGCTGGTAAGGCTTATATAGTTTATGGGGGTAATTTCTCGGCTTTGGTGACTCAACAGGGGACGGCGGCGGCTGATACGTTGACGGGGACTACTGCTGCTGATGTTTTGGTTGGCGGTACCGCTGATGATACGCTGACAGGGGCCGGTGGTTTGGATGTGCTTTATGGTGGTTCGGGTAATGATTTGATTGGTATTGCGGATGGCGGTTTCCGTAGTGTTGATGGTGGTTTGGGTGTGGATACGCTGCGTTTGGATGCTGCGTTTAGTTTGGATTTAAATGCTGTTAATAACCACGTTTCTAGCATTGAGCGTATTGATCTTAGTGTGGCCGGTGCTAGTTTGACTATTTCTGGTCTAAATTTACTGGCTTTGTCGGAAACTACAAATCAGCTTTTTGTTGATGGTGTGGCCGGTAGTTCTGTGAGTTTGACTGGTGGTGCTTGGCAGGCGGGGGCTGCAACGGTTGCCGGTTATAACACTTACACTTTAGGCAATGCGACTTTGCTTTTGGATACGGATATTAATCCGACAATTGTTTAACTGTTTGGATTAAATTTAAAAAACCCGGTTTAGTTGCAACAAACCGGGTTTTTTTGGTTTTTTTGGTAGATTTTTTGTTTAAGTTTATTTGGTTTGTTCGTCTGGGTTTGATTCGGATGATTTTACTTTGGGAACCCAGTTAGGTGCTTCGGCATTTTCCCAGCCGGCCGGTCTTTTGGAGTTATACCAGGCAATAGAACCAATGACTACGGCGGCAAGAAATCCTACTCCTAAAACTGCATAATAGGCCGTTTTTAGAGTCTGGCTATAAGATTCATCGGTTGCTATGGTGAGTAATAATGACATTTTTTTATTTATCCTTTTGGTTTAGTTTCTCAAAATTTACCATGAAGGATAAAACTTTACAATCCCTCCGCTCGGTTTCTCTAATAATTTTTGTTGTTTGTTATTGTTGCATTTTTTAGAAAATAATAAATAAGGTTAGAGATTGAAACTCTAACCTTGTTTTAGTTTTAGGGATTTATTTAGTTGTTAAATTGCTGTTTTTTATCCCTACAGGCTGCTCAACCAACCAACTAAACCATGTCCGGTAATTACTTCGAGGGCTAAAAGTGATACAAAACCAATCATTGCTAACCGGCCATTAATTTTTTCTGAGCGTTCGTTGAAGCCAAATTGTTTGCTGTCGTCTACATAAACTTGTGGTTCTATTGCAAAGTTGTTTAAAAGTTCGCCTTGATCTACAACATAACGAGTTTTCATTGTTTTTTTCCTTTATTTTTTATCTTTGTAACTTTATATTACGCAATGTAAACTTTTGTTGCAATCCTTAAATGGGTGGGTAAACCGTACAAGGTAAGGGAGTAAAACCGTACTTATTTTAAAGTTTAGCTTTAAAATTGTGCTAGTTAAATTTAAAAAAGCTTTAATATAAGTAAGTTTAAGATTTTAATTTGTAGCAAAAATTAAGTTAAAATGAAAAAAATTTTAATTTTGGGTGGAACTGGCGATGCGGCGGAGTTGGCGCGGCGAGTGACGTTTTTGGAAGGGGTGGAGGTGATATCGTCGTTAGCGGGCCGGACTCGCAAACCGGGAGAGGTGGCGGGAAATGTGAGGGTGGGAGGCTTTGGTGGTGAGGCTGGGTTAAAAGATTTTTTACAAAAAGAAACAATTGATTTGGTCATTGATGCGACACATCCGTTTGCGCGCAGTATTTCGTTTAATGCGGCGGCGGCGTGTGTGGGGTGTGGGGTGCAACATTTGATGTTAATTCGGCCGGCTTGGGAAAAGGTAGAGGGGGATGAATGGATAGAGGTAGAAAGTAATGAAATAGCAGCGCAAGTTTTAGGAGGTTTTAAGCGGGTTTTTTTAACAATTGGCCGGCAAGAGTTGGGGGTTTTTAGTGATTTGCAAGATATCTGGTTTTTGATGAGGATGATTGACCCACCGGCACCAGAAATAAGAATTCCCAAGGGTGAGTTATTGTTGGATAAGGGGCCGTTTTCTTTGGTTTCAGAAAGAGAATTATTAGTTAAATATAAAATTGAGGTTATTGTTAGTAAAAATAGTGGGGGAGAGGCAACTTATGCAAAGATTGTGACGGCGAGAGAGTTGGGTTTGCCGGTGGTGATGGTAAAGCGTCCGCCGGTGCCGGTGGGAGATGTAGTTACGGATGTTAATAGTGCTTATTTATGGATTTTAAAAAAATTAAATCAAGCCTAAAAACCTGGTTTCTTTTTTATAGATTTTAAAAAAATTAAATCAAGCGTAAAAACCCGGTCACTTTAAAGAAACCGGGTTTAGAAAATTGAGTTTTTTAAACTTAAGCTTCTTGCCAAAGTTCGCGGACTCGACCTTCGGGAAGCCAACCAGCAATCTCTTTAATTCGCTCCTCAGATAACTCATCTTTGGTAGCAGAAAAGACGGCTTTAATGACTCTTTCGCGGTCTACAATAGGCTGTCCGCCTTCATTAGCAACGCGGAATAAAAAGCGATCTGAGTTAATTTTAAAAATGCCTGGGCCCTGCCAAGGTGGACGAACCCGACTGAGGAATCTTACGAGAGGATTACTATCTTTCCAAATGTCGGAAATTTCCATTTGCAGCACTTTTTCGTCGGTTTCCATGACTTTTTCATGGAGTTCTCCTTCGACGCGATCTGCGGCTTCGGTTGTCATCATGTCGCGCATGACACGATAAACAATTTCCGTCATGTCTCTTGCATCGTAGGGATCGGCGAGTCCACCTTGCTGCATAACTTTTTCCAGAAATGAGCGGTGATCTTCTGAAATAAGCACTCGTTCATCTTCTATTTCTGTGGGATCTATTTCTGGTAGATCCTTATTTTGAACATCCATTTTTGATGACCTTTTGGTTTTGTTTGAAAATGTGTGTTTCTACTTACACTGTGTCATATTTGTATTATTTTTTACTTCAATCTAAAGGTTGAAATGGGCTAACAATGAATTTTGATTCTTTAGAGAGAGTTATCTTATTTGAAGTTATTTTTTATCTATCTAAAGGTTAAATTTTATTGCTTTACTACTACCCATTGGGTTACAGGTGACATGGCTTTCCATCCCAAAAATTTACCAATGGGTTCGGCTCTTTGTATAGCTATTCTGCTTAAGGTTCCGCCTAATTTTTGTTGCCATTCAACTATTTTTTGCTCGCTTTCAATGGTGACAGCATTGGCGACTAACCGGCCCCCAGTTTCTAAAGCATTCCAGCAAGTTTCAAATAAGTGTTCTTTTGTCAAGCCTCCACCGATAAAAATAGTCTGGGGTTGAGGTAGATTTTTGAGAGATTCTGGTGCGTTGCCGGCGATAATTTTGAGGTTAGGAACGCCTAAAGCTGAGGCATTATTGGCAATGTATTGCAGTCGGGTTAAATTTTGTTCTATGGCAATAGCAGAACACTGTCTATGAGCTCGCATCCATTCTATGCTAATGGAACCACAACCGGCTCCTACATCCCACAATAATTGTCCGGGTAAGGGTGAAAGGGCGGCTAAAGTTACGGATCTAATTTCGCGTTTTGTTAGTTGTCCATCATGGTAATAGGCATTATCTGGAAGGCCGGCTAAACGCGAGTATCCGATGTTTTTTTCCGCAGAAATACACTCTACAGCAATAGTATTTAAATCGGAAATTTCGGGATAATTCCAGTTTTCAGAAATGCCTTCTATAATTCGCTCATGTTCTCCTCCTAGTCTTTCTAAAACTGTAATTTTACTTTCTTTAAATCCGGCTTGATTTAAAATTGTAGTAACCACTTGGGGGGTAGAATTTCCGGCACTTAAAATTAATAGTTTTGCCCCTGGATAAAGGACAGAGTTAAGAAAGTTTGGATCTCTACCACATAAACTTAATGTTTCTACTTCAGAAAAAGACCAGCCTAAGCGAGAACAAGCAAAACTAAAAGCAGAAATATGGGGAATAATTGTCATTTCAGCTAGAGGTATTCGACGTGTTAAAGTTGCACCAATGCCGTAAAACATCGGGTCGCCACTGGCAAGAATACAAACAGGCTTCATGCGATGTTTAACTATTTCTTCAATTGTGGTTTCTATGGGAGAATTCCAAAGTATTTTTTCTCGTGTATCGTTAGGCGGAAGCATGGCTAAGTGTCGGCTACCACCAACGATAATTTCTGCTTTATCTAAAAGAGATTTGGCGACAGGAGAAAGGCCAATTATTCCGTCTTCACCAATGCCGACAACTGATAGCCATTTAACGATAGATTGGGTTTCATTTGATGTTGTAAAAGAAAGCATAAAGGCAAATAATATTAGATTGAGTAGGTGAGTTGTTCATTGTAGCACCGGCTTTTCTCTATTTATTAAAATTAGCAGCTATAAATTTTTTTGAATTGTATCAATCAAGGCATTTTGTAAAGACAAAAGCTCGTCTGTGTGCATAAAGACAATGAAAATTATCAATTCTTTTTAAACTTTTATGATATGCTTTTGAAGCTTGAAACGGAAAACAGGGATTTTTGCGTTTCAAGATGCCTGAAGATGGTATATTTGGGAAAATACATCGGTTCTGGTGGGGATCAGCCGCCAGACGTAAGGGGGAAAGTGCGGTGTAAATCCGTCGCTGTCCCGCAACTGTAATGAGGTTTGTAGTTCAATCTCTGAGTCAGGATACCCACCGATAACAAAGTTAATTATTTCGTCATCTGCGAGGTACGGGTGAAAATGAGTTCTGCATTAATTCAGGTTAAAAAGAATCTGGAGTTATCAAAAATTCGCTCTTTTCTGTTAAGAATTGCCGTAATATGTGCGGGAATTGGTATTAATTTGTTGGGCTTTATGATGCCTGCTTCTGCTCATCATGCGATGGGTGGAATGCTTCCAGAGAATGCGTTTGAAGGTTTTATTTCTGGGTTAGCTCATCCGGTAATTGGGGTTGATCATTTGGCATTTGTTGTGGCGATTGGATTACTTGCTGCTACAACAGTTCAAGGAATTATGATTCCCGTTGGATTTGTTTTAGCTTCAATGTTAGGAACAGCATTACATTTAATGCAGTTACCTGTACCGGGAATTGAGCTTTTTGTTTCGGCTTCTTTGGTGTTATTTGGAATTTTATTAGCGATGAAAAATACCCCAAATCGCTTAATTGTTACGGGTTTAGCGACGCTGGCTGGTTTGTTTCATGGCTATGCCTATGGGGAAGCAATTTTTGGCGCACAAATGACGCAAGTAGTGGCATATTTAGCCGGATTTAGTGTCATTCAGGTGCTCATTGCAATGGCGGCATTTTTTGTAGGTAAAACGATTTTGAAAAAGAGTTCAAAAGAAGAACCTACTTTGACGTTGCGGTTTGCCGGTTTTGTGATTTGTGGTGCCGGCGCAGCATTTTTAACTTCGGAAATTGTAGCGGCAATTTTGCCGGTTTAAGCGAAAAATGGCGCTGTATTAAACACAGCGCTATTTGCCAATATTTTTGTTATCGAATTTCTCGGCGGCGATGGAAAAAAGCGATTGTTTGGTAGAATTTTCTGAAAAAATAACTTGTCCGGGGTTATTTTATGGAACTTCTACTTTTGATGGAATTTTATCTCGAATTCGGACAGCCGGTGGAATGCTTAACTCTCAACAAGCGTTAGCAGTTGCCAATTTTTCTGAAGAATTTGCAGATGGTTTTATTCAGCTAACCAACCGGGCAAATTTCCAATTTCGCGGAGTTTCTAAAAACCTTCCTGCAAGAGTTTTTACAAATTTCCAAGCCTTAAAACTTGCCGGTTCAACACCAAAAGTTGACCATATTCGTAATATTATGGCAAGTCCGACGGCGGGGATAGATCCTCAGCAATTAATTGATACTCGCCCCCTCGTTAAGGCTTTGGATGCAAGCCTTTCTAATTATCCTGAATTAGGAGAATTGTCTGCTAAATTTAGTGTAGGATTTGATGGTGGAGAATCGGTGCCGGTTTACCCTCATCCTAATGATATTTGGTTTGTCGCCACCGGCCTAAATAATAAGATTTATTTTCGCTTGTATTTGAATGTAGAAACACGAGGAAAACTGCTTAACACCGGCATTATTTTAGAACCAAAACAATGTCTACCCCTTACAATTTCCCTCGCCCAAACTTACCTACAACTTTCTTCAGAAATTCCGCAACAAACCGGCACTACCAAACCACGTTTGCGGCAAGTTTTAGCACACTTTGGCATAGAATTTTATTTAAATAAAGCGAAAAGCCGTCTAAACTTTCCCCTTAACCAAAATTTTGACTTACCAGAAATTGCCCAAGAAAATATTGAACAATACCGGCATATTGGCATCCATCCCCAACAACAACCGGGATTATATTATCTAGGAATAGTTATTCCCCTAGGGCGACTGCAAGCATCCCAGCTAAAAAAAATAGCCCTATTATCAGAAAAATATGGCAGCGGAAATATCCGACTTACACCTTGGCAAAACTTACTAATTCCTGATATTTCTGAACAAAAAATTGCTCAAATACAGCAGGAAATAGAAAACCTAAACTTATCCTATTCAACCCATAATCCCTATGCCGGCTTGGTTGCGTGTGCCGGTAACAAAGGCTGTGCAAGTTCTGCCACAGACACCACAAATCACAGCTTAAATTTAGCAGAATATTTGCAACAACAAATAAACCTGGATACTCCTATCACAATTCACTTCACCGGCTGTGCAAAATCCTGTGCAAAACATACCCCAAGCGACATCACCCTATTAGGAATAAAACTTGAAGGAAAACCAGAAAACTATCATATTTATCTAAGAAACAATACCGAAGCTTTTGGGCAATTAATTCACGAAAACGTAAATTTCGATCAACTTCCTCACCTCATAACACAAATGTTAAAAACCTATCAACAAAACCGAACTCACAACCAAGAAACCTTTAAGCAATTCACAAACCGACATACCCAAAACCAACTCAAAAACTTATTTCAATAACTAAAATTTTTACCAATCAAAAATCAACCCAACCCCCAAAATTGATATGCTTGACTACATCCGAAACGGCGACGACATCTACCGTAAATCTTTTCAAACTATCCGAGAAGAAGCCAACCTAGAAATATTGCCCCCAGACTTAGCAAAAATAGCCGTTCGCATGATTCACGCCTGTGGGATGATTGATATTGTCAGCGAAATAGAAGCATCCCCCAACGCCGTAAATTCCGCCAAAAAAGCCATCAATAACGGTGCCCCAATATTGTGTGACTCAAAAATGGTAGCAGAAGGCATAACACGCGCAAGATTGCCAGCAGAAAACCCCATCATTTGTACCTTAAATGACCCCCAAGTTCCCAACATTGCAAAACGCATTGGCAACACCAGATCAGCCGCCGCCTTAGAACTTTGGAAAACCCATTTACAAAACTCAATTGTTGTGGTAGGAAACGCGCCAACCGCCCTATTTTATCTCTTAGAAATGTTAGATAAAGGCGCAGAAAAACCAGCAGCTATTTTAGGATTTCCCGTAGGATTTGTTGGCGCCGCCGAATCAAAAGCAGAACTCGCAACAAACAGTCGCGGAGTCCCTTTTATTACATTACATGGCCGGCGGGGTGGAAGCGCCATTGCCGCCGCCGCAGTTAACGCTTTAGCAAAAGAGGAAGAATAATGCAAACCGGCAAACTTTATGGATTAGGAATTGGCCCCGGAGACCCCGAATTACTCACCCTAAAAGCCCATAGAATCTTATCAAAATCTCCCGTTGTAGCCTATCCCCTTTCCCCCAACGGAAAAACCTTAGCCCGGTCAATTGTTGCCGAATATTTGCAACATAACCCCATCGAAATACCCATGTATTTCCCCTTCAAATTAGAAGAATCTTCCGAACCCTATTACGACAAAGCCGCCGACAAAATTGCCGAATATCTCAATCAAGGATTAGACGTAGCCGTATTATGTGAAGGCGACCCATTTTTTTATGGAACTTTCATGTATATATTCAATAGACTTTCTAATAAATTTATCACCGAAGTAGTACCCGGAATCTCATCAATGATGGGAAGCGCATCAGCATTAGGGACACCCTTAACCTATCGCAACGATGTTTTTATGGTATTATCTGCCATCTTACCGGCCGAAGATTTAGCACAAAAATTAGCCCACGCCGATGCAGCCGTAATTATCAAACTAGGGCGGCATTTTAGCAAAGTTTATCAAGTCTTAAAAGACCTGGGATTAAATGATCGTGCTCGCTACATCGAACACGCTACCACCCAACATCAAAGACTTGTACCCATCGATCAAATACCCCCCGAAGAAGTACCTTACTTCTCAATGATTGTCATCCCCAGTAAATGGCAACCATGAACAACAAATCACCCGCCATTATTATCCTCAGTCAAAATAGCCTTTCTGTAGCCCGTCAAATTTTAAAAGCTTTACCAGAAGCCAAAATTTACGGCCTCAAAAATCGTACTCAAAACGTCGATATTTTTTTCCAAAACTTTAGCGACACCCTCAAAGAATTATTCAGCGAAGGAACACCTATTATCGGCATTTGTGCCAGCGGAATCCTCATCCGAACCCTGGCACCATTACTTTCAAATAAATGGCAAGAACCCCCCCTTTTAGCCATCGCCGAAGATGGTAGCGCCGTCGTACCCCTACTAGGAGGAATTAACGGCGTTAACCACTTAGCCCGCTGCATTTCCTCCGTCTTAAACGTCTCGCCCGCCATCACCACCACCGGCGATATTCGCTTTCAAACCACCCTTTTATCACCCCCCACCGGCTACCATTTAGCTAACCCCGAAAACGCCAAAACTTTCATCTCCGATTTATTGGCCGGTAACACATTAAACCTCCAAGGAAATGCCCCTTGGTTAACCCAAAGTAAACTACCCATTTCCAGTAATGGAAATCTCACAATTTTAATCACAGAAAAATTAATTACCCCTCCCAAAAACTGCTTAATTTATCATCCAACCACCATAGCCATTGGTTTTATACCAGACTCCCAAACCACCCCCGAATCTAAAATTAATCAACTCCAAGAAATTCTTACAACCAATCAATTATCACCCAAATCTCTCTCCGCAATTTTCACCCTTGATTCCGATGTAAATCATCCCGCAGTTGTCGAAATTGCTCAAAAACTTAATCTTCCTATCCGCTTTTTTACTCCCGCAGAAATTCAAGAAAAAACAACTTTATCTCTTGCCTTAAAAGCAGCCGGTGACAATAGTTCACTAATCGCCACAACAGAAGATTTTGCCCTAGCAATTGCCGAATTTCCTATAGATATAAACAACACCGGCCACCAACCCGGACACTTAGCAATAATTGGCACCGGCCCAGGTTCAGAAAAATGGATGTCCCCTGAAGTTAAAGACATTTTAAAAACATCAACCGACTGGATCGGATATAAAACCTATCTAAATTTAGCCGAACCCTTCCGCACAAATCAAACCCGCCACGAATCAGACAACAGAGAAGAATTAGAACGCGCCAAACACGCCCTAAATTTAGCCGCAACCGGCAAAAAAGTCGCCGTCATTTCATCAGGAGACCCAGGCATTTTTGCAATGGCAAGCGCCGTTTTTGAAGTCTTAGAACGCGAAAAAAACCCCCAATGGGACACCCTAAAAATTCAAGTTTGCCCCGGCATCTCCGCCATGCAGGCAGCCGCCGCCCTTGCTGGCGCCCCCTTGGGACACGATTTTTGTGCAATTTCCCTTTCCGACATCCTCAAACCTTGGTCAATCATTGAACAACGCATCAAAGCAGCCGCCAGCGCAGATTTTGTCATCGCTTTTTATAATCCCATTTCCAAAGAACGTAGATGGCAACTAGCCAAAGCTAAAGAAATTTTATTGCAATATCGAGATCCCGAAACACCCCTTGTTGTCGCAAAAAATTGTGGCAGAGTTGGCCAAACTGTTGAAATTTTTACCCTCCAAAATTTTACCCCCGAAACTGCTGATATGCGGACAATCATTCTTATCGGTTCTAGTCAAACTCGGATACTACCACGCCCCCATGAGGGTGTATGGGTTTATACACCCCGCCGGTATGACAAATAACCTATAACTCAGCAAAACTAAACTATTTCAACTCACCAAAACAGCAAACTCAAAGATAAATACAATACCAGAACAAAAAAAGCTTACTAAAATGGATAAAAACCTTGTTTTATTCATGGTTTTTGTTGTTTTACTTAAGCAGACTGAACTTTAATTTTTCAACAAATGCCCTAGCTATTATCTTTAATAAAGTTTTTCTATTTTTCTAAAATTCAGCTTATTTAAATTCAATTTAAGTGCATATATTTTTAGTTTTTTAGTCATAATTAGTCGCCGTTTTTTTATTGTCTATCACAATTTAATATCACTACTTTATTCCCATAATTTTCTAAAATTAGCCAAAAATTCAACTCAATTCGCTCAAATACAAAAACCTTTACTAATTTTCACGAAATTTTGTAGTCGCTAGTTAGCCATAAAAATTGAATGCAATTTAAATGTTTATACAATTGCTTGCTTTTCTTTCCTAAAGCAGATTTAAGGAAAACTTGTTTTATTTATTTTTTTGGATTATCACAACTTTTTGGGAACGTCAATGCTCAATATATAGAAATTTTTTAAGTAAAAGTATGGAATCTTATTTTAAGATAACTTTTTTTTATGTTTAAAATAAATGCAAATTATTGGTTAATATCAGTACATTTACTGATAACCCTGTTACAATAAAATCATAATAGCTGGGTGCATCTCCCTTTTGAGACCAGAAAAAGCCAAAATCTCCGAAAAACTACTTAACCAATCTCCCATTTTAAAAAACTAACTACAAAAATACAAAAGTTAGCGCTGGTTAGTAAAAACCTAGACGCAGCCAGCAAAAAACAAACAAAGTCGGCTAGTGCAGAAAACAAAAGCACAACAACTAATCATTAACCAACCGACATTGTTTGAAACTAAAAATGCGGGCAACAAATAACATACTTCCTAAAAAAATGGAAGAGTTTTCAGGAGAAAAATAAAGCTAATTCTGGGCATGGGAATGTCTTAGTCACACCAGCAAAAAAATTGCCCAGTGACGGCGACAAAACATTATTGTCAGCTAACAAAAACATAGCTGTCAATAAACAATTAATTCTCCTCATCTTTTCCTGACTAAGAAGATGGGCAAAAGGAAGATGCTTGCAGCGAGAGCCGTTTTTCTAGGGAGTACATCTAACCATGTCTATTTATCAAGCAACCTATAACCGCGACTATATTGAAGGTTCATCCGCAGCAGATACTATAAAAGGTCTGGATGAAAATGATATTGTTTTGGGATTACAAAACGATGACCTCATCTTTGGCAATCAAGGCAATGACTGGATCGCCGGCAACGAAGACAAAGACACCCTAGCCGGTGGCAAAGGAGATGATACTCTACACGCCGGCAAACAAGACGACATAATTTTTGGACAACTTGATAACGACCTCCTCTATGGCGACTTAGGAAACGATACCGCCCTTGGTGGAAACGGAAAAGACTGGATAGAAGGTAACAAAGGCAACGACTGGTTAGCCGGCAACATCGACAATGACAGCATTTTTGGTGGCGAAGGTAACGACACTGCACACGGCGGTAAAGAAGACGACCTCATCAATGGTCAACAGGGAGACGACGCCCTGTGTGGAGACATCGGGAACGATATTCTTGAAGGTGGCGAAGGTAAGGATCTCCTGTTTGGAAACACACAAGCAGACTGGCTTGGCGGCAACGAAGAAAACGACACTCTTCACGGCGGTAAACAAAACGACACTCTTCACGGCGGGAAAAACGATGACCTACTTTTTGGAGAAATTGGGAATGACATCATTTGTGGCGATTTAGATAACGATACCGCCCTTGGTGGCATGGGCACCGACTCCCTCGAAGGCGAAGAAGGCAACGATCAACTCTACGGTAACGAAGAAAACGACACCCTCAGCGGCGGCGATGGTGATGATACTCTTCATGCTGGTCAAAATAACGACCTCCTCTATGGAGATAAAGGCAACGATCTACTTTCCGGCGATCTTGGGGCTGATACAATCTTTGGTTCAGAAGGGGATGATACTTTTGTTATAGGCCGGCGCAATGATATTCCTGGTTATATCAGCACCGGCGGCCCCCAAATTATCGATGCCGACTGGTTAAATGACTTTGGAACAGGTAATGATGTTATTTCCCTTATCGGTGGATTAACCTACGATCAACTTAATATTTTTGCCGGTACTGACCAATTTGCCGGTTATACCATCATTCAAGATAAGGTTCTTGGAGAATATCTTGCCATTCTTAAAGGCATACAGCCCGATTTTCTGACGGGCGACACCAACTTTATCAAACTTAGAAACCCTCAACCTCCGATTTTATCCCCCAGCATCGATAACGGTGGTAATATTCCTTTTCCACCAACTGATGATAATTCTGGTATTGACAGCGGTGGCGGTAATACTGGTGGCGGTAATACTGGTGGCGGTAATACTGGTGGCGGTAATACTGGTGGCGGTAATACTGGTGGCGGTAATGCCGGTGGCGGT
>DATNQM010000040.1:0-45071 GCA_036704045.1 Halomicronema sp.
GTTTGGGGTGGGGGTGGTGTGGCGATGGCGGCGGCGATGGGTTGGGGTTGAGGTGGGGTAGGGTTTTTTGGTTGGGAGAGGAGTGGGCGCTCTGCTGTTGCTGTGTTTGCTCCGGCGATTGCAATACCTGTGGGTACGGCATTTCCCCAGAGGGAGGAGGCCGGTGTTTGGCTGAGTTCGGGTAGTAGGTTTGTGGTGTGGTGTTCGGGGACGATGGCGATGAGAGGATCTTGTCGATGGCTGTAGTGTTCTTCGCACAATTGCGGTAAGCGTTCGCTTAGATAGTCTCCTAAGTTGCCGATAGTTTGGTTTTTGTTTGAACGCAGGGCTTCTAATAGGGCGGTTGTAAAAAATCCGTGTTGAACAATGGGACTTTCGCTAGAAGTTTGCCGAGATTTACAAGAAACTATGGTGGGAATTTCGAGTTCTCGGCCAAGTTTGATGGTGGCATCTCCGATGGGATAATTGATACTTATTGGGCGTTTTATGTCGAGTAATACTAATAGTTGTTCGGCGTTTGATGAACGTAGAATGTTGTAAATTTCTTTGATAGAAATGCCGGTGTTAACAATGTCTGTAGGGGTGCTTTCTACGGCTAAAATATAGTCTTCTCCGTTCCAGTGGGCTGCGTAACCGCTGAAAAAAAACCACAAGACGTCGCCTGTTTGTAATTTTTGCCGGCATAGGTTGTCTATCATTTTGAGTAAGTTTTGCCGGTTGGGATAGGTCGAGTGGCTTTCGATTTGTGGGGAGGTTGGTGTCATTAGTAGACAACGATCTGGGACAAAGCCTGCTTCTTCTATTAAAAAGTTTTCTAGGGCTTGGGCGTCTTGTTTTGCATAGCTTAGGGGAGAGAAGTTTTGGTATTCGTTAATACCTATGAGGATGGCTGCGTAATTTTTCATGGTTGTTTTCCTGATTGATTTAAGACTATTGTGACAAAGAAGTTTATGCTTTGAAAATTTTGGTGGTTTTTGAATGTTTTTTTCCAAGCTTTCCCGGTAGGGAGGACAGATTTTTTACAAAATCTTGCTTTTCAAGGGTTTGATTTTCTTGATTTTGACAAAATGGCCTAGCTTGGTGCTTTTTTATGGCTCATTATATTATATTTTATAAATATTTGGTGTTAAATTATGCTTTGATTTTTTGCGAGATTTGTTACGATTGCTTTCTCGGCAAAAGGCCAGAGATATAAATGGTTATTATTGTTGGGTTGTTTTATTGGTGAGAGCGAGTTGGTCACAATGTATCAAACAGGGGTAATTGCTGATTTGGGGGTTTACTTATTTAAATTATAAATTTCTTTTTTGTTTTGAGAGAAAAATAGGTGAAACTTCGCTTGACGATTATTAAAATTTATTATAAGGTTGATTGCTAAATAAAATTTAAGACAATTTTTCAGGATGTAAAGCAAACGGTAGTTGTCGAAATTTAGGTTTTTTCACTAAAATGTAAGGATGAATTCAAGAACGATATGGTAGCTCTTATTTCCCTGGACTTAGATCAAGAAAATGTGGTTTTAAACCCAGTCAATTTATGTTTGAGTTTTTTGTCAAGTACAAACCTATCTTTTGCAATGTTTGACGGGCAAATGCAATATTTGTTATGTTCAAGCCGGTGGTTAGAGCAACATAATATCAAAAAAGAAGTATTGGGTATTTCTCATTATAAAGTTTTTCCTTTAACTACAAAAGAAGAAAAAGAAATTCATAGTCGCTGTTTGGCTGAGGGAGAAGAATTCAGTTTTGAGGAATACATAGTTGGAGAAAATCAAAATGGTGAATGGGTAAAAGTATCAATTGTTCCTTGGCAAAATGAACAAGGAAACGTGGGGGGTTTAATTATTTCCAAACAAGTTATTACGACGGAAAAAGAAGCTTTAAAAGAGTTGCACCGCAGAGAAGAAAGAAAGCGTTATTTAGCAAAGGCAACTTCTCAAATTTTTTGGGTAACTAATGCAAAGGGAGAAATTGAGTTTGATGTGCCGGGGTGGAAAGAGATGACCGGCCAAACAAAAGAAGAAATGCAAAACAGGGGATGGTTAAATGCACTTCATCCTGAAGATCGAACTAAGACTGCTCAACTTTGGGAAAATTCCCTGCGAAATAAAACAGTTTTTGAAACCAAATATCGTTTACGAAAAATTGATGGGACCTATGTCTATTCTTTGGTGCGAGGGGTGCCGGTTTTAGAGCCGGATGGAAGCGTTAGAGAATGGGTAGGAGCGAATACAGATATTACGGAAAACAAACAAACAGAGTTTGCTCTTAGAGAAAGTAATAGCCTTTTGCAAGGGGTATTAGAGGCAATTCCTGACCCAATTTTTGTAAAAAATTTGGAGAGCCAGTATATTTTAATTAACTCAGCAGGAGTGAGATTTTTTGGAAAATCTGCTGAGGAAATTATTGGTAAAAAAGATGTAGAACTGTTTGGGCCAGAAATTGCCGAAAAACTTTTGAGAAATGACCGAGAAATTTTTAAGAAAGGCGAAACACAAACTATTGAAGAAGTATTAACCCAAGGAGGGAAAGTAAAAACTTTTCAAAGCACGAAAACAATTTATCGAGACCAGGAAAGAAAAATTGCGGGTTTGGTAGGAATAGCAAGAGATATTACTGAGCGGAAACAAATTGAAGAAAAACTGCGAAAAAGTGAAGCAAATTTAATTGAAGCACAAAAATTAGCACATATTGGTAGCTGGGAATTTGATGTTATTACTCAGGAGATTAGATGGAGTGACGAACTGTTCCGAATTTATGGGCTAGATCCCAAGGATCGTGAGCCTAGTTATGAACAAATTATCGCGTTAGCTCATCCAGAGGATAAAAATATTTGGCTGGAAAATGTAGGTAAAGGTTTCCAGGGAAATCCTTATGAAATGGAATATAGAATTATACGTTTTGATGGGTCTCTAGGCTATATGTATAGTCAGGGTCATCCAATTTTTAATGAGTGTGGTGAAGTTGTTAGAATGTTTGGGATAACCCGTGATATCACTCCACAAAAATTAGCAGAAATTGAACTACAAAAATATCAAGAACACCTAGAAGAATTAGTCCAAAAAAGAACTGAAGATTTAGAAAAAACTAACTTTCAACTTTCTCAAGAAATTAAGGATAGAGAGCAGGCTGAAGCTTCTCTAGTAGAAAGCTATAACTTATTGCAAGCAGTTTTGGAAGGTGTATCGGATGCCATATATGTCAAAAATTTGGAAGGAAATTATATTTTAGCAAATTCGGCAACTGCTGCTTTTTTTAATAAAGATATTTCGGAAATTGTTGGCAAAAATGATGAGGAATTGATAGGTAAAGAATGGGGGCAAAAAGTTAGAGAAAGTGATCTGAGGATTATGACACAGGGAGGTTTTGAAATGCTCGAAGAAACTATACCTGGCAGTCAGGGTGAAAATTTTACTTTTTTGTCAGCTAAAAACCCTTACTGCGAAGCTTCGGGAAATATTATAGGCTTAATAGGCGTCTCTCGTAATATCACTGAACGCAAAAAAATTGAAGATGCTTTGCGGGCTGAAAAGCATTTTAGTCAGCAAATTGCTGAAACGATACCTAATCTTTTATATATTTATGACTTAATAGAAAGGTGTAATATTTATTGCAATATTCCTGTAACTGATTTGCTGGGTTTTTCGGCCGAAGAAGTTAAAGAAATGGGCGAAAATGTGCTGCCTATCCTAATTCATCCAGAGGACTTTCCTTCTGTTATAGAGTATCACGCGGTGCTGGCAGAAACAAAGGAAGACAGAATTTTTGAAATTGAATATCGCATCAAAGATAACAAGGGAGAATGGCACTGGTTTTTTAGCCGAGAAACAATTTTTGCCAGAACTGAAGAGGGGAAAACAAAACAGATATTAGGTTGTTCTCAAGATATTACCAGTAGAAAAAAAATAGAAATGGATTTGCTAGAATCCCAAGCGCTTTTGTTAGAAAAAGCTAACAGAGAAATGTTGATTAATCGCTTGGCAAGTCAAATTCGTAACAGTTTAGATATCCAGACAATTTTACAAACAGCTGTTAATGAAATTTCTTCACTTTTTGAAATTGAAAATTGTCATTTTACTTGGTATAAACCTCAAGAAAATCCGCCGGTGTGGCAAGTTGTCAGTGAATCTAATCTTATAAATGGGCCTAGCTTGTTGGGGAATTTTACCCTTGATCAAGTTGGTCCCTTTGCCCTGCGCTTAACTTCTTTAGAAAGTATCCGTATTGATGATGTATGTACGTTAACAGATAAAGTATTTAAAGACTTTTTAAATAGTATAAAAGTTGTTTCTTTGTTAACGGTTCCCTTGGTAATTCGCAATGGAGAAATAGGGGCAGTAACCTGTTGTCATTTTAATAAAAAACGTCCGTGGACAGATGGCGAAGAACAGTTATTACAAGCAGTTTGTGACCAGTTAGCAATTGCTATTTCTCAAGCAGAATTATATGCTCAGTCGCGGGAAACAGCCCGTTTAGCTACTCTGCAAGCGCGTCAACTCGAAGAAATTTTAGAAGATTTGCAACGGGCTCAAACGCAACTTATTCAAAGCGAAAAAATGTCATCTCTAGGTCAGTTGGTGGCCGGTGTTGCCCACGAAATAAATAATCCTGTAAGTTTTATTTTTGGGAATGTGGAACACGCTAATGAATATATTGAATCTTTGCTAGATTTAATTAATCTGTATGGGCGTCACTATACTAATCCTCATCCAGAAATTGCAACGGCCATTGAAAATTACGAATTAGATTTTCTTGTTGAAGACTTGCCCAAATTGATGAGTTCAATGAAATTTGGTGCAACTCGTATCCGCGACATAGTGAGGTCTTTGCGTTCTTTTTCTCGCTTGGATGAAGCTGAAATTAAGGCAGTTTCTTTGCATGAAGGCATCGACAATACTTTGCTAATTTTAGATCATCGCCTCAATGCTAAACCAGAATATCCAGCGATTGAAATTATTAAAAATTATGGTGATCTACCAGATGTTGAATGCTATGTTGGTCAACTTAATCAAGTGTTTATGAACCTTTTAACTAATGCTATTGATGCTCTTGATGAGAAGCTTTTACACCTTTCTGCTGAAGAAATTAATTCTACCTTGCGACAAATTAGAATTAACACATTTGTGAGGGATAATGAAAAGGCTGTGATTGTTATTTCTGACACCGGCTCCGGAATGAACTCAGAAGTGAAAGCGCGATTATTTGATCCGTTTTTCACCACCAAGCCAGTCGGCAGCGGCACAGGCTTAGGTTTAGCCATTAGCTATCAAATCATTTCTCAAAAGCATAAAGGTTCTTTATCTTGCAGTTCCACTTTAGGAAAAGGTAGTGAATTTGTGGTGGAAATTCCTATTAAACAATTTTAAATAGCAGCCACAACCGGACAGAGAAAAGCTTTTTTTTTGAAGCTAATTTTTAGAATTATTTATTATTTTTGAAATCATGAAAACTTGACAGAAACAGGGTTGTAGAAAATATTAAATTTTCCTTAAGTAACATCATAGCTTTTAATCTGTCCAAAGATAGATGCCAGGATTTAAAGAGACTAGGCAAACTTGTATTATAGTTAACAATTTTTTTGTTAAAGTTTTTAGTAAAAATAAATTACTAAAACTCATTGACCAAATCTTTTAATACTCATAAAAAGTAGGTTGTTGTGATCGCTAATGGAACTTACCGCATTTTGGCGGTGGACGACTTAGAAGATAACTTATTTTTGCTCCAGACGGTGCTGGAGTCAGAAGGTTATGAAGTTGAAACTGCCACCTCTGGCAGTGATGCTCTCGCCAAAATTTCTCAAGTGCAGCCTGATCTGGTTTTGTTAGATGTAATGATGCCGGGAATGACTGGTATTGAAGTAACTCAGCGGATCCGAAAAAATCAAAACTTACAAGAATTGCCTGTAGTTTTAATCACTGCCTACGAAGAAACTCAGGCTCAACAGGGTATCCAAGTCGGAGCTAATGACTATATTCGTAAACCGCTTGATTTACAAGAACTTCTTGAAAAAGTACGGATTTTTTGCGAAGGTTAATAGTTAGCAAACAGTCAAACTTTTGCTAACAGTGCTAGGTGCAGCTACTATTTCATAATTGCTACAAATAATTTTCAATCAGCGGAGATTGAGAAGTTTATAACAAAGGAAAAACTAAACTATGAAACAAGCATTTTTAGCCGTATTAGTGTTTGCTTTATTATTGCTAACAATCACTTCACCTTTTGCAGGCTTGGCTGCTTTAATGTTAATTTTGATTAGTATTGCTTTTCTGCGAACACTCTGGACTATCATAGATGCCGGGATAAAAACTCCCTCCAAAAAATCCTGAGAGGATATAAATTCGGCTCTATGTCAAACTTTACCAGTCCTGCATCATTCTCTAACAACATCAAAAATTTTCAGGTGGATGCGCTAAGAGTTCAAGTGTACCATTCACTGGCCGAAATGGCAAAAGAAGCTGCTCAAGTTGCTGGGGAATATTTGCTGGAAATTATCAAGCAAAAAAACTCTGCAAATATTATTTTAGCCACCGGTCAATCTCAAATAGAATTCCTTAAATATTTGGTAGCTATATCCGAACTAGATTGGTCAAAAATAACTTTATTTCACCTTGATGAATATTTAGGAATTGATGGCAATCATCCCGCAAGTTTTCGCTACTATTTGCGGGAAAAAGTCGAAAAATTAGTTAAACCTAAAAAATTTTATTACCTAGAAGGCGACACCAACGAACCCCTACAAGAATGCGAACGATATAGCCAACTTTTAGAAAAATACCCAAGTGACTTAGTATGTTTAGGAATTGGAAAAAACGGACATATAGCTTTTAACGAGCCGGCAGTTGCAGATTTTGAAGATCCAAAAACAGTAAAACTCATAAAACTAGATAATACAACCAGAGAACAACTTGTTGAGAGTGGTAATTTTGCTGAAGTTGAACTTGTTCCTCAATATGCTTTTACTCTGACTATTCCCATCATTTGTGCATCAAAAAAAATTCTTTGCTTTGCGCCAGAAAAACACAAAGCAGTTATTGTTAAAAAAATACTTGAATCTTCTATTGATCCACAAATTCCTGCCACTATTCTCCGAAAACAATCCCACGCAACATTATTTTTAGATACAAGTTCTGCTAGCAGTTTAAATATCTAAATATCTGTGGTTTAGACCTTTAATTAGACGTTTAAAATGCGCCTTGCTCTTATGAATAATAGGAATAGAGGTTAGGCTGCCGTAAAAATTAAACAAACGGACTCTAGCAAGGCGCTTACTTAATAACCACTATAAATAACTGATGTGGTAAACAACACTATTCGCTACAATAGTTTCCAAGTTCGTCAGACAACAAAATGACAGCCGTTTGTTTTGACCTTCTTAAAGAGTCCTAGAGCGGTTTTTAGCCCATGAAAACAAACCATTTCTCCTTACATTTTCCCCCTAGTGCCCTTTTCCGATTATGCCTATTGGTGGGGTTATTAAGCGGAGTATTTTTACAACAAACAAGCGATTCTAATGTTCCTTGGTTGGTGTTGTTTGCTGGTGTTATTCTCAGTGCTTGGTGGCTAGGGTTCGCAGCCGGTTTAATGGCAACTGTCTGTGGAACAATTTTGGCTATTTATCTTTATTTAGATAAAGATTTTATATATTTTACATCTATCTTAAGAAACAATTTTAACAAAGACTTTTTTCAAACAGTTATTCTTGATTTTGACTATACATTTAAATTGCAAACAGTGGCTTTTATGGTGGAAGCCTCTCTATTAAATTCTCTGTTGAGTAATGTTCGTCTTAAAAAGGGTTCTAGGAATTCAGATTTTAATCAAAAATCTAATCAAAATACTAAAAATGCTTTAGAGACAAAAGCCCCTAAACCTAATGGAAAAAATATTTTAGAAGTATTAGAAAATGTTTCGCAAGGCATAGTAGTTCTTGACTGTCATAATCAGGTAATATTTATTAATCAAAAAGCTAGAAATTACTTAAAAATTTCTTCCCTAAGTTTTCAAGATTATATTAACAAAAAAATTACAGAACTAGAAGATAATTCGCCCCTAGAAGAACTAAAGGAAAAATTAGACCAGGCATTAAATGAGCAGAAAAACAAAAAATTTCAAAAATTTGTTTCCAAGTCTAAAAAGTGGTGGGAAATTAAAATTCATCCAAACCAAGCAGGAACTTTTATTTATATAGAAGAAATAACTCGTAGAAAACAAAAAGAATTAAATAAACAAAAATATTTTGAGAAACGAGAAAAAGAAATTCAAGAAAAGCAAAGAAAAACTGAAGATATAATTCAAAAACAATATGATTTCTTATCTCAAGCTACAAAAGTTCTAGCCGCCTCTACTGATTCCCAAAAAATTGTTGAAACCTTAGCACAATTAACTGTTCCTTTCCTGGGAGATTATTGTTTAATTTATCAATTAGAAGATAATCAAAATATATATCAAGTTGCTAGTGCCCATCAAAACAATAAAAAGCACAAAATTCTTAAAGAACTATCTAAATTTGAACCAGAATTTGTGAGAAATTCTCAGAATTTAGTTGCCACAGTTTTGCAAAATGGTGAACCTATTTTTATCAATGATAAACCAACAGCAAGCCAAGCAATTATTAACCTCCAACGCCTAGGAAAAACAATCAATCAAGAACAGCGGCAACTAATCGAAGAACTCTACCCTAAAACCGTAATGATCTTACCCATATTTGTGCGCGGACAAATATGGGGAGCAATACTGTTAGCAATTGCTGAATCTAATCGCTTTTACAACCCATTAGAATTATCACTAGCAGAAAACTTAGCACATCGAGCAGCCACTACCTTAGAAAATGCAAAATTTCATCAAGAAAACCAGCAAACCTTACAATGTCAAGCACAACTTTTATCACTAGTAGCAGAACTTTATAGGCAAACCCAACAAGCCTTAGAAAGAAAAGAAGAATTATTATCTTTAATCGATGCACTTTTTGCCGGTGCGCCAGTAGGCATTGCCTTTTTAGATAAAAACTTAGTTTACCTTCGTATTAACGACCAACTTGCTGCTACTAACGGGCTGCCGGTGGAAGAACATTTAGGAAAAAAATTTAAAGAAGTCATACCGGCAATTAGTAAAAATATTGAACCCCAACTCCAAAAAGTTTTACAAACCGGCCAACCAATACTTAACGTAGAAATTAATGCCAAAACCGCAGAAAATCCTCCTCGTGAAGGATACTGGTTAGCCAACTATTATCCAGTCAGAAATACCCTAGGCGAAACGGTGGGTATTGGCATCATTATGGCAGACATTACCCAAACCAAAAAAGCAGAAGCAAGTGCAAAAGAAGCAAACCGAAAAGTTGCTAATATTCTCGAAAGTATTACCGATGCTTTTTTTGCATTAGATCATAACTGGTGCTTCACTTACATTAACCAGCGCTGTAAAGAAATGATTTTTGAAAAACCCCAAGAAATTTTGGGCCGGTGTATTTGGGAAATTTTGCCAGAAACAGTGGGCACAATTTTTTATGAAAACTATTACAAAGCAATGAGCGAACAAACCGCCGTACATTTTGAAGCAAGCGGCTTAAAAAACGATAGTTACTATGAAATTCATGCTTACCCGTCGCAAGACAGTTTAGCTGTTTATTTTCAAGATATTACAGAAAGAAAACAAGCCTACAAAGCCTTGGAAGAAAGCGAAAAACGATTTAGAAGCCTTGTTGAATCTAATATTTTTGGCGTTGCCTTTGGAGATTTGCAAGGCCAAATTACATACGCCAACGATTACTTTTTAAACATGATAGGTTACAACCGGCAAGACTTAGAAGCCAATCAAATTAGCTGGATAGATATAACTGCACCAGAATATAGAGATTTAGAAACCGGACAACAACTTTACCAAACCAGTATATCCACGCCTTTTGAAAAAGAATATATTTGTAAAGATGGTAGTCGAGTTCCAATTTTAATCGGCGGAGCCTTAATACAAAATAAAGTAGATCAATCAGCAGAAATTATCAGATTTTATTTAGATTTAAGCGAACAAAAGAAAGCCGAAAAAGCTCGCCAAGAAAGTGAAAAACGCTTTGAAGTGATGTTTAATCAAGCCAGAGTAGGCATTGCCTTAGTGGCGCTTGATGGCCAATTTTTGGAAGTTAACCAAGCCATGAGCAAAATTATTGGCTATTCTCAGGAAGAATTACGGCAAATGAATTTCCAAGATGTTACTCACCCAGAAGATTTAGAGGCTGATTGGAATCTAGCAAAACAAGTAATAAAACATGAAATTTCTGGTTACTCTATAGAAAAACGCTACATCAGAAAAGATGGCAAAATTGTATGGGTTAACCTCACCTCTTCTGCCCTATGGGATGACCAAGGAAACATTCAATATGGCTTTGGCATTATTGAAGATATTAGTGAACGAAAACAAGTACAAGAAGCCCTCATCGAAAGCGAAGAACGTTTTCGCGTTATGTTTAATCAAGCCGCCATTGGTATTGGCTTAATTTCACTAAATGGAGATTTTTTACAAGTTAACCCTGCCTTGTGCCATATCACCGGCTACAGCCCCAAAGAACTAAGACAAAAACGATTTCAAGACCTCAGCCATCCTGATGATTTACAGGCATATTTAACCAAAAATGCCCGATTAAGGGCCGGTGAAATTAAAGACTTCTCAATGTCAAAACGCTATCTTCATAAAAACGGCTCAATTGTATGGGTAGATATCAACATTTCTACAGTTTTAGATAGCACCGGCCACCCAAAATACAACGTTGTTATTATTGACGATATCAGTGAACGCCGGCGCTCAGAACAATCACAAATTTTCTTAGTAGAAGCCAGTACAATTCTTGCCGGTTCTTTAGAATGGGAAACCACCCTTTCTAACCTCGCACAACTCGCTATTCCCACCATAGCTGATGGCTGTTTTGTAGATATTTTTGAAGAAACCATGTCTCTGCGTCTCTTAGGTGTTGCTTGTAGCGATCCACACAAAAAAGAATTACTCGAAGAAATTCACCGTCGTTACCCTCCAGAACATAAACCCAATCACCCAATCTTGCAAAGATTACGTCAAGGAAAAGTTACTTTTGAGCCTCAAGTTTCTGAGCAAATGCTACAAGAAACCGCCCAAAGTGAAGAACATTTACAAATGCTAAAAGCCTTAGAAATTCGCTCAATTATGGTCATTCCATTGCGCTCTCGTGGGCAATTATTTGGCTGTGTTTCCTTTATGAGAATGGAAACAAAAAACCGCTATAATCGAGCCGATCTTACCCTAGCAGAAGAAGTTGCCCGCCGTGCCGCTAGCGCCCTTGATAACGCCAGACTTTATAGAGAAGCGCGAGAAGCAAATCGGCTTAAAGATGAATTTTTAGCCGTTTTATCTCACGAATTAAGAACACCTTTAAATGCTATTTTAGGCTGGACTCAACTATTACAAACTCGCAAATTTAATGAAGCAACAATTCAACGAGCCCTTGAAACCATAGACCGCAATGCCAGAACTCAAGCTCAATTAATAGAAGACTTACTAGATGTTTCCCGAATTATCACCGGCAAACTAATTCTCAAACCTCAATGGGTGCAAGCTCAATCTTTAATTTCTCAAATCATTGATACCTTCCGTCTTGCCGCAGAAGCTAAATCAATTATAGTTGAATTAATCTCCGATCCTGCTATTAATTTGATGTGGGTAGACCCGGAAAGATTCCGTCAAATTATCTGGAATTTACTTTCAAATGCCATTAAATTTACTCCGAATGGCGGGCAAATTACAATTCACTTACAACAGATTGGTTCTTTTGCAGAAATTAGCATCACCGACACTGGCATTGGGATCAAATCCGAATTTTTACCCTTTGTTTTTGATCGCTTCCGTCAAGCCGATGGTACCACCACTCGTTCCTATGGTGGTTTGGGTTTAGGCTTAGCAATTGTCCGTCATTTAGTAGAAAGTCACGGCGGTAGCGCCTCGGTTTTTAGCGAGGGAGAAGGCAAAGGTTCTACCTTCAAAGTTCGCTTTCCTTTGTTAAGAGAAAATATGGAAAATTCCTCAGTATTAATAAGTGAAAAAGCAACAATAAATTTTGTCACTTCCACTTTAGCCAATTTGCGTATTTTAGTAGTTGATGATGAGCCTGACACCCTAGAATTAGTTAGCTTTACTCTGCAAGAATATGGCGCTACTGTGCGAAAAGTAGCCTCCGCAACACAGGCTTTAGCAATTTTGGAAGAGTGGCTTCCTGACTTAGTTTTAAGTGATATTGGTATGCCCGAAGTAGACGGTTATACATTAATTCGTAGTTTGCGCGAAAAACCCCCCGAAAAAGGAGGTCTTCTTCCTGCCATTGCTTTAACTGCTTATGCTGCCGAAAATGACAAACAAAAAGTCTATAATGCCGGTTTCAATTTTTATTTAACCAAGCCAGTAGACCCCCAGTTATTAATTGAAACAATTTGCAATTTAGTCATTAGAATTTAGATAGAGGGGCGGGTCAACTTGCACCGCCCCTAAGGGTTATACACCCTCTAAAATTTGGCGAATTCGACGCTCTAAACGATCCAGATCCAGCCCACCTTCATCCCGGCTAAACCGGCGCACCGTTGCATTCACATTCCCCAAATCTGCAAGCAAATCTTGCAAAATTTCTTGTTGCTGTCGGCTTTGAGTTACTTCTCGCGGTTCTTGCACCAAATCGCGGATAATTGTATCCTCTGCCCGCGCCGCAATCACCGGATCAGTTTGCCCTTCTAAATGTACAAAAGTACGTCTTCCGGGGCCCCTATCTTCCTCAATGGGAAGCACTGCATTAACCCGATCTGACCGCACATATTTACCAAATCCTAAATGTACTAAAACACCAGATTGTATCTTCATATTTAGGCGTTTTTTCTTTATTTAACTTATCTTTATTTTAACTAAAAAAAACAAAATATGGGGGCTTTTCCACCCAGAAAATAGTGGGCAAAACCCAACCTCAAACCATTAGTTTTATAAAAATAATCAACAGTAAAATTCACTCAAAAAATTAACCTAAATTCCCAACTCAGACTTAACATAATTGACCGCCACCGGCGTAACTTTTTGCGTCACCCAATTGATGAGATAACGGTCTTTTTCAGACCATTGACGCGCGTCACCAAAAACACAAGGTTGTAACACACCCCATAACTGATTTTCATAACACAAATGGGCATGAATTAAAGCCCGATGCCCAAAATTTTCCCGTTCAAACTCTTTCTTTACCACCTGCGGATCAGCCGTTTCGACATCCTCCACAAAAATTGTCGGATCAGTTCGCAACGCCGCCCCAAACATCGGATCTTCATCCTCTAAAAAAGGCGGTTCCTCTTTCCATTCAGTGCTGGTCACATCCAAAAATTCGTCACTGCGACAAAAACAAAAAGCCGCTTTTCCCAATCGACTCTTTGGTTCTCGTAAATAAACAAAACAGCGGTCACACTGTAACTGTTCTACTAATAAAGGTAACAACTTTTGAAAAACATCTGCGGGCGGGATTTCTTCCTTAAAAATCTTCTCAAACTTTTCTAAAATTATTAAACTTATCATGGTAGTTTTGAATTGATTAAATTGGCAAAATTATCCATAATTTTATCGTAGCTTTTCCCCGCCACTTCCACCAAATCATTATGACCTGCCCCCTCAACCCACAAATAACGCTTAGGCAGATTAGCTGCTTTAAAAAGCGCCTCACCATGCCACAATGGAATAACATCATCAGCAGTTCCGTGTATTATCAAAACCGGGCAGCGGACTCGTGCTATTTTATCAATATTCGCAAACTTATCAAAAGGCACAATAGGAACTTTTGTAACCACTCGAAAAGCACTAATAAAAGGACTTTCTAAAATTAAACCGGCCACCCTTTCTCGACTAGCTAAATCAACAGATGGCCCCGAACCCACAGACCGGCCATAAACAATAATTCGTGCCGGTGAAATTTTCAAAGATTGTGTTAGATAATTATAAGCAGAATCAATATCAGCATAAACGTTTTGTTCGCTGGGCGTTCCCTCACTCGTTCCATACCCTTGATAATCATAAGCAAACACACTAAACCCCAACTTTTGTAACCGTTGTAAATAAACCCGAATATCCCCCAAATCTTCCGCATTACCATGACTGTAAAGAATAGTAAAACTTGCCTTTGCATTAGGCAAATACATAGCAGAAATACGCCTACCATTAGCCGAAGTCAGCTTAATAACATCCCCATCATCTTGATAAGTCGAAATTTGCGGCTGAAAAATTTGTTTTTCCGTAAAAAAATATCCATAAAAACAAACACTAGCATAAACAAAAAGTACAGAACGCAGCAAACGTTTAAAAGTAAAATCCCCAATTAAAAAACTTTTCAGCCTTTTTTTATCCATTGGACACCACCATATATATAATTGTGATTTTCAGCAATAATAAAAAAAAGGGAAGACATCACCAGACAATCCTTCCTTTTCGTTCAACTTATTTTGTGTGAGGAACCCAGATGAGCTTAGAATACCCCAAGGATTTGAAATACCTCGATAGCCATGAATACATCCGCTTAAACGGAGAAATCGCCACCATCGGCATCAGCGCCTTTGCAATCTCTGAATTAGGCGATATTGTATTCTTGGAAGTCCCAGAGATCGGCGAAGAAGTCACTAAAGGCGAAAGCTTTGGTACCGTCGAGTCAGTCAAAGCCGTTGAAGATTTAAAATCACCAATCACCGGCACCGTCATCGAACGAAACAGCGAAACAATAGACAACCCAGAACAATTAAGCGAAGATCCTTATGGAGAAGGCTGGTTAATTAAAGTCCGGGTAAACAACATTGATGAAATAAACGAAGCCCTCTCTGCTGATCAATATTCCTCCCTAGTTGAAGGCAAATAACCTGTTTATCGGGTGGGCTTTGCCCACCAAATTCTTAAACTAATGCAAATTAAATGAAATTCTTCCGTATTTGTCCAAAACTGCCGGTAATTGTTACAAAATAATAAGCCTGCGGACTAATTAACCACTTCTATGCGTAATCTAATGAATCCCCAACAAACCGTTTCCCAGAGCATCCAAACCGGCCCATCTATCATCAAAAATGATGACTTTGCCCGTCGGCATATTGGCCCAAACAGCACAGAAATTCAAAAAATGCTCGAAGTTTTGGGACTAAAAAGCCTAGAAGACCTGATCGATAAAACCGTCCCTTCCACAATTAAACTAC
The DNA here is from genome assembly GCA_036704045.1 of Halomicronema sp. GTDB lineage: Bacteria > Cyanobacteriota > Cyanobacteriia > Cyanobacteriales > Oscillatoriaceae > Ancylothrix. Next base: position 15,212 of record DATNQM010000040.1, read on the forward strand.
AACATTCGCTACAACTTCCGCAAGCCCGCAGTGAACACCAAGCCTTAAAAGAACTTAAACAAATTGCCGCCAAAAATCAAATTTTTCGCTCATTTATAGGCATGGGATATTATGACTGCATCACGCCACCAGTCATTCAAAGAAACATCTTAGAAAATCCAGGTTGGTACACCGCCTACACCCCCTATCAAGCCGAAATAGCCCAAGGGCGACTCGAAGCCTTGCTCAACTTTCAAACCATGATTATTGAGCTAACCGGCCTCGAAATAGCCAACGCCTCCCTACTCGATGAAAGCACCGCCGCCGCCGAAGCAATGAGCATGAGTTATGGCGTATCAAAAAGCAAATCAAAAGCCTTTTTTGTCTCCAAAGATTGCCATCCTCAAACCCTCGAAGTCGTTCAAACTCGCGCCATCCCATTAGGAATAGAAATCATCATTGGTGATCATCAAGCCTTTGATTTTAGCACCCCAATTTTTGGCGCATTACTACAATATCCCGCCAGCGATGGAGCCATTTATGACTATAGAAACTTCATCGAAAAAGCCCATCAAAATAACGCCATAGTCACCGTAGCCGCCGATATTTTAAGCCTTTGTTTACTCACACCCCCCGGCGAATTTGGTGCAGATATTGCCGTAGGAAGCACACAACGCTTTGGTGTACCCCTTGGATACGGGGGGCCCCACGCCGCTTATTTTGCCACAAAAGAAGCCTATAAACGACAAGTTCCGGGGCGTATTGTTGGCGTTTCTAAAGATAGCAATGGAAAACCGGCCCTCCGTTTAGCCCTCCAAACCCGCGAACAACATATCCGCCGAGAAAAAGCCACCAGTAATATTTGTACAGCCCAAGTTTTACTAGCAGTAATGGCAAGTATGTATGCGGTTTATCATGGGCCTAACGGCGTTAAACAAATAGCAGAAAATGTTCATAAATTGACAGTTCTTTTAGCCGATGGCTTGAAAAAACTAGGCTACAAACTGGGTTCCGAATTATTTTTTGATACTCTCCGCGTGGAACTAGGAGAAAAATCACTTCGTTACCTGCTAAAAACCGCAGAAAAAAATAACATCAATTTCCGAATTATTGATGATAAAAACGTAGGTATTTCCCTAGATGAAACAACAACCCTAGAAGAAATCATCGACTTATGGCATATTTTTGCCGCCAGTGATACCCTACCTTTTAATGTCGAAGACTTAAACACACAATCACCAATCAATAATGCCCTATCCCGCACAACCAATTATTTGACTCATCCGGTTTTCAATCGCTATGATTCCGAATCAAAATTGTTACGTTATTTGCATCAATTAGAAAGCAAAGATTTATCGTTAACAACATCGATGATTCCCTTGGGTTCTTGTACCATGAAACTCAACGCCACCGCAGAAATGATGCCGGTGAGTTGGCCAGAGTTTGCAAAAATTCACCCCTTTGCCCCAACTTCGCAAACCTTGGGATATCAAATTATGTTTCACCAGCTAGAAGAATGGCTGGCAGAAATCACCGGCTTTGCAGGAATTTCTTTACAACCAAATGCCGGTTCCCAAGGAGAATATGCGGGCTTATTGGTGATTCGGCAATATCATCAAAATCGCGGTGAAACCCATCGTAATATTTGTTTAATTCCCCAATCTGCACACGGAACAAACCCTGCCAGTGCAGTGATGTGTGGCATGAAAGTTGTGCCGGTGGAATGCGATTTACAAGGGAATATTGACATTAACGACCTCAAAACTAAAGCCGAAAAACATAGTCAAGAATTAGCCGCTTTGATGGTAACTTATCCGTCAACTCATGGCGTTTTTGAAGCAGAAATCAAGCAAATTTGCGAGATTATTCACCAAAACGGCGGACAAGTTTATATGGATGGGGCAAATATGAATGCCCAGGTTGGTTTATGCCGGCCTGGTGATTTTGGGGCTGATGTTTGCCACCTCAATTTACACAAAACTTTCTGCATTCCGCATGGTGGCGGTGGGCCCGGAATGGGGCCCATTGGAGTTGCCGAACATTTGTTGCCTTTTCTACCCGGACATTCTGTAGTGAAATTAGGGGAAAAAACAAATATTGGGGCGGTTTCTGCGGCACCTTGGGGTAGTGCAAGTATATTGCCGATTTCTTGGATGTATATAGCCATGATGGGGGCTGATGGGTTGACAGATGCCACTAAAATTGCCATTTTAAATGCAAATTATATGGCTCGCCGGCTGGCAGATTATTACCCGGTTTTGTACAAGGGAAATGGCGGTTTTGTTGCCCATGAATGTATTTTAGATTTGCGCGGAGTTAAGAAATCTGCGGGAATTGAAGTGGAGGATATTGCTAAAAGATTGATGGATTACGGATTTCATGCACCAACGGTTTCTTGGCCGGTTGCCGGTACTGTGATGGTGGAACCAACCGAAAGCGAATCTCTTGAAGAATTGGATCGTTTTTGTGATGCCATGATTGCTATTCGTGAAGAAATTTCCGAGATAGAAGTTGGCAAAATGAATGCGGAAAATAACCTGCTAAAAAATGCACCTCATACCTCAGAAAGTTTAATGGTTGCTGAGTGGAACCGGCCTTATTCTCGTGAACAAGCAGCTTACCCGGCACCTTGGACACGAGAATATAAATTCTGGCCGGTGGTGGGGCGTGTTGATAATGCTTTTGGTGACAGAAATTTTGTTTGTTCTTGTTTGCCAATGGAAGCTTATTCTAGTTAGATGAATACCTAAACTTGGGGCCGGCATTTTGTCGGCCTTTTTTCTAAAAAAACAAATATTAAACAAAATGCCGCAACATATTAAACTGTGGATTCAAGCTTGCAAAGAGTTAAATATTGCTTGGGAAGTGATAGATGAGGTAGGTAATTTTATCCGCATTACCAAAAACCAACAATATTATTTTTTTGGAGCAATAACCCCCTTTAATTTGCACGTCATCGCTAAAATTTTTGAAGACAAAGGCTACACCTATGAACTGTTAAAAAATAAAATTAATATGCCTAAAACGCTGGCCTTTGTAGCCGGTGACTGGCAAGAAAGAAATCCTGGTTATATTAAAGAAAAAGACATTGAATCTATGTTAAAAACCATAGTAAATAATTTTACCCTGCCAGTCATTATTAAAAGAAATACCGGCAGTCAAGGCAATAATGTCTTTTTTTGTAAAGATAAAGAAACCATCCAATCTTCCCTAAAAGCTATTTTTAATGTCAACAGTAAAGACTATGACAAAGTAGCTTTAGCTCAACAATATATTGAGATTGATAGAGAATATAGGGCAGTTTTTTTAAAAAATCAACTAGTTTTGTTGTATGAAAAAAGTAAAGCCGAAGCCGAATTTATTGGCAATTTATCGCCTCTACATTGGGAAGGTGCGAAAGCTTTACATATAACAGACTCTAAGATTTTATCAAAAATCCAAAAATTTATTGAGCCAATTGTGCCAACCCTTCCCCTTAACTATGTTGGCGCAGATATCGCCCTCGATAAACAGGGAAATTATTGGCTAATTGAGCTTAATGGTAGCCCAATTTATAGCAGTTTTATCAAAAACAATAACCCACAAATTATCATAGAAATGTTCAAAATCATGTTGCAAACATTAGATTAATTTTAAATTATTAACTTGCCTAAAAACAGATAACTTTTTACTGAAAGTTTGCCGCTAACTTCAAAGCATTAAGTTGAGCTTGCGCTTTTTGTAGCGACTCTTTCCATTCTTTTTCCGGGTCACTATCGGCCACAATACCGGCCCCCACTTGTCCCCAAACCTTTGCGCCTTGAGAATTTACATTTTTGCTATATAAAAGCGTCCGAATAAAAATATTTAAATCCAAGTTGCCCCGCCAGTCTAAATACCCACAGGAACCATAAAATAAATTACGCTTCACAGGTTCCAATTCTTCGATAATTTCCATACAGCGTACCTTCGGACAACCCGTAATAGTTCCCCCTGGAAACACAGCTTTAATTAAATCAATCGCATCATAATTTTCTCTTAAATTTCCCACAACATTACTAACCAAGTGCATCACATGACTGTAGCGTTCAATTGTTAAAAACTCATCAACTTTAACCGAACCCCACTCACAAACTCTGCCAATATCATTACGTTCTAAATCTACCAACATAATATGTTCTGCCCGTTCTTTAATATTACTCAGCAACTCTTGGGCTAAAGCTACATCCTCTGCCGGTGTGGCACCCCTCCTGCGCGTACCGGCAATAGGTCTAGTTTCCACTTTTTTTCCAGTTAATTGAATTAATCTTTCAGGAGAACAACTAATAATTGCCCCCCAAGGAGTTTGCCAATAACTTGCAAACGGAGAAGGATTAATATGCTGCAAAGCTTGATAAATTGCCCAGCTATCAAAACTCGTTTCCAGTTCAAACCGCAAAGATAAATTAGTTTGAAAAATATCTCCTGCTTGAATATATTTTTTCGCTTGTCGTACCGCCTCTTCATACTCCGTCTGAGACATTTTAAAACTTGGTTCCACCACCCCTTCTTCAGCTTGTGAAGATAATATCAACGTTTTTGAAGCGGCATTTTCAAGATTTTTTTCCATAACATCAAGTGTTGGCAACTCACTCGCCGCTAACCACAAAACTTGCTCTTTATGATCCAAAACTGCAAAATATTCGGGTTCATACCAAAATGCAACCGGAAACGGCAGCGAATCTTCATTAAAATGCGGTAATATTTCAATCTCCCAAGCCAAATCATACCCCAACCATCCCAACCAGCCGCCGGTAAAAGGTAACTCTGGAGGCAAAATAGATGGCATTTCCTGGGATTTTTTACAATTCAACAATCCCCGTAAAAAAGGCAAAATTTCTCCGACAGCCGGTGTCCATATTTTGCAAATACCCTCAGCACAACGAGGCGAACCGGCACAAATAGAATATCTTGCTAACGGACTTTCCTCAGTGTTTGGACTTTCTAAAAGCGTAGCAATTTCCGAATTTTTTCCATTTAAAAATAAAGCCTGAAAAACTTGCGAACCACTACGTTTACTTAAAGGCAGTTTTCGCCAATGCCAACCCACAACCGGCTGCTGAGTTGATAATTTTTCATTAAATAATTCCTTGATCAGCATTGCATCTATTTCAACTCTATGAAAAAATTTAGCTTTTTCTTGACAAAATTCTCTGGCGATTTCAGCCATTGTTTGTTTTGTTATTGGATGAATCCAATCTGGCACTAAAACACCTAATGGCACAGCCGCATAGGCATATTTTAGAATATCTGGTGCCGGTAATTCTATCACTGGAGTTAATAAAACTTTCTCATCATAAAGCACCAAATCAAGATCAATACTGCATTTTACTTTACCTTCTTTACCACGCAGGCGACCCAGATTAGTTTCTATCCCATACAAAACCTCTTCGCACAGAACATCAGGCGATAAATTTGTTTCAATTAAACAAGCCCCATTAAAATAAGCAGGGCTATTTTCAATTTTAACAGCCGGATTTTCGTACACAGGAGAAATTGATAACACATTAACCTGTTGCTTTAATGCTTTTAAAGCTTTTATTAAATTGATTACAGGCTCATCATTAGAGCCAAAAGTAATTACAGCAAATACCACAATTTTTAAACACTAAATAAATAATTGATAAAATTTTTAGAAACAGCAGATTTTGTCTTGATCATTTTCAATTTTAAAAATTTAAAATTCCCACTCCTTACAAAGCTTATCTTTCTCAAAATCCTATCCTTAAAAACGCATCCCACTTAAAATCTTTATAAAATTGTTATTTTTAAAAAGCTTGGCTGTTAGCAAAAAGGCAAAAATAGATTATATCTATAACCTTAAAAAACCTAAAACACTTTTAATTTATTAAACCTTAAATGTCCATCAAAAAAAGATGTTTTACCTTAAGTGGGCCTTCTAGTTATTGGCCAAGGCCCAAAAAAAATTTTATATCTAAAGATAGATTGTCGGGATAACTTTTTTGAATAAATATTAATCCTCTTCCATTAGCTAAGTCAGGTTGGCCTTAAATTTCCCACTATTTTATAGTCCACTTCCTAAACCTATAGAGAGTCAAAGTTCTCTAGTTACAAGCATTTTAGCTTCTGGGAACAAAAAAAATAATCGCCGCGTCTTGTCTTTTGTGTTTCTGCAAATCTTGACTAGATTTTCGGAAATTCAGGCAAAATCAACCCTCCCTAATCAGTGCCACTTGGACGGAAGATTTCAGATATATTAATTGTCTAAAACTTCCAACCTTAGCCGACGCTATAAAGCGTCAAGGTACTGTTTTTTTATGTTCTTTTTAAAGAGGGTTTGCTGTTGATTCTTACCTGTTTTATTCGACAGTATTCAGCACTTTTCAGTGAATTTACTGATGATTTTTTTCAAAAAGTAAATTATAAAAAAGAAAGGTGCTATCTAAATATTTTTAGGGTGTAAAAGAATAAAACCCTTTCAAGCTTTGAAGAGAACATAAAAGGAAAAAATAGACAAAATGACGGAAAAATGACTAACAGCAAGAACCACCATCCTGTTTAGAAAAAACCAGCATTTAAAGTCAATGTTTCCCCCAAAAAACCTCCTTCATCCCAGTAGTTTTCAAGACATCCACTCGACTTAAAACAAAAAGAAGAATGGAATAAACTCCAGAAAAAGCTATTCACAAATAGCCAAAAAACTACTGAAACTTGAAAGCGATAAATCGAGAAAAATTGATTCAATTTTTCCCCAAAAAACAATTTCCGTAAATTATTGCAGAGGATTTTATGGCCACAAACGTAGCAACTACCACCGATCCGCTAACCGGCACTCCCTTCGCAGCCGAACCAGACCCTATGATGACCGACACTAGCGATCCAATCTTACAAATTCAAACTATCGATAACGTTAACCCTGACGGCAGCACCCCAACAGGAGATTTCACAATTACCAACACAGCAACAGAAATGCAAACAAGCAGCGGCATGAAAGGTAATAGCGGCAGCATGAAAGGCAACACCGGCAAAATCAAAGGCAACACCGGCAGCAGTGGCATGAAAGGCGACACCGGCAGCATGAAAGGCGACACCGGCAGCAGTGGCAAAATAAAAGGTAACACCGGCAAAATAAAAGGCAACAGCGGCAAAATCAAAATCGACACCGGCAAACCCAACAAAGAAAACAACGACTACGCCATCACCTGCGAACAACCCAAAGTAAAATACTGTAGAGAAAACTACAGCGAATTGCTGATTCAATTTTACGGAGTTGATAGCGTAGAAGAACTCAGCGACAGCCAAATCATAGAATACCTACAAGGAGAAGGCCGGTTTACCACCGTCATTGGCTTACTCGACGTCAACATTTATCTCCTCTCAAACCCCGACCTACAAAAAGCCGGTTTAACAGGCGAACAACTAGTAGAACACTTTGTCAAACATGGTCAATTTGAAGAGCGCACCTTTTCACTAGTTGTCAACCTAGATATTTATCGCCTGCTCAACAAAGACCTTTATGGAATAAAACCCGAAAAAGCCCTTGAACACCTAATGAAAAACGGGTTCAAAGAAGGCAGAGTATTTTCACCCTTTGTTGACCTTAAATATTACGTCAAACAAAATAAAGACCTCGCCGGCATGACCGACGAGCAAGCACTCCAACACCTCCTCAAAAACGGCCTCGCAGAAAATCGTCGGTTCTCGGCAATTTGCGACATGAACTACTACCGAGAAAACAACTCGGACTTGGGAACAATGAGCGCCCAAGAAGCCCTTGTACACTTCATCAAATACGGCTTACAAGAAAACCGCAAATTCTCAGCCTTTATTGACCTAGATTACTACCGCAAATCCAACTCAGATTTGTCTGGAATGACTCCCCTGGAAGCCATCCATCACCTAATGGAATACGGCTTTAAAGAAGAACGTAGTTTCTCTTCCTTAATCGACTTTAAAGGCTATATCCAAACCAACGCCCAAACCCTCCTAAGCGTGTTCAAAGTTGAGTCAATCGAAAGCCTCGACTTGGCACAAGTCTTTGAATTTATGACCGGTGCCGGTTTACAACTAGGCATTTCTCCCTCTACCCAAGTCAGCATCGAATACTTCATGGGTGGCAGCGGTAGCGGCGACATGGCCGGTGGCAGCGGTAGTGACGATATGGCCGGTGGCGGCGCCACCGACACCGTACTAGAGGGCATGACCGGCGACAGTGGCAGCCTCACCGCCAACAGCGGCAGCATGACCGGCGACAGCGGTAGCATGACCGGCGACAGCGGTAGCATGACCGAAGACAGCGGCAGCATGACCGGCGACAGCGGTACCGACGACAGCGGCACCGACACCCTACCAGGCGGCAGTGGCGACGACCCGCTACCCGGTGATGACGACGGCCCCATACCAGGCGATGACGACGGGAACCCCACCACCCCACCACCCCTAGCCCAACCGACCCCCTACCTAAATATCGGGTTCGTTATTTCCGCCAACCTAGAAAAACTAAAAATCCAATTCCCCACCTTTGACCTAGAAAACCAACAAAATCTCACCCAAGAACAATTAACACAAATTCAAGCTTTTGCAGAAGAAGAAAAACTCAATCCTGCACCCTTTGTCAACATCACCGACATTGAAAGCAAACTCACAGACAACAGCATTCGAGCCAAACTTATTGCTGCCGGTTACACCGAAGTACAAATAGACGCTCTAAGCGCCTCCGCAGCCTCCGAAGCCTTATTACAAATAGGCGAAAGTCCCAGCCGTTTAATCAACTTTGACTTTTTGCTCAAACAAGACAGCGAACTCAAAACAAAATTCACAGTTGACGGCAAAATAGACTACAAAGGCTTATTTGAATTCGTCAACGGCGAAGGCGCAAAAGAAGGCTACAAACTCTCCGCATTCTTCAACCCCTCTGGCTTCAAAGCCAAAAACGTCAAACAACTTGCAGATCACGTCAGCGGAAAATTTGGTGTCAAAGTAGACAGCCTCAAAGATGCTGCCAAAGTCAGCGACAAAAAAGTAATTGATGCAGCCGATGCCTCAGAAGGCAAGATGGTCAACATTGACTATGGCTTCTATAAATACGCTGTTCAACTTGCCAAATTCTACCAAACAGAACTAAGCATCCAAGAAAGCGAATTAAACGTTTCTAACAGCGCTAATCTTGTTGTCAAAATCAAAGCCGCTATCACCGCCGGCACCCTCGACCTCAAAGCCATAGAAAAATTCATGTTGGTGTCAGCATCCGACAAAGAATTTGGCACTTGTGAGGTCAATTTCAAAGGCATTATCAAAGACGAAACCATCAAACTCAAACTCAAAGAATACTTCTTTGGTAGCGAAACCGTTGCTGATACCGAACTCGAAGGACTCAGCGAAAAACAAATCAAAGAATTTATCAGCGGTAAAGGCTTTGAACTGAAGCTTGATCTCAGCAAATACGTTGATGTCAGCTTCTACAAAACCCAATTCGCCCTCCAACTCAAAAACTACTTCAAACTAGACGACACCAGCCTTGCCAGCTTTGATGTCAAAAAAATCGCTCGCTTTTTCTTAGATGAAAGCAGTGTTGACATTGACAAAAAGTGGGTTCTCAAGAAATACGGTGAACAAACCACCTCGGAAGGCAAAAAACTCAAAGACTTAGACGATAAAGAACTCAAACTTTATGTCTTGGGTGAAGGATGGGGAAAAATCAAGTTATCTGGTTTCAAAGTTGACGATATCAAAGTCAAACTTTCCTCCGATGCAACCTACGCCACACTCAAAACTGAGTTATTAGCCGCCTATGGTGCCGCCGCAATTGAAGAAGTCACCGACGGACAAATAACAGCCTTTATTAAAGGCAAAGGTCTGAAAAAAGGACTAATCAAAAAAGTCGAAGATTTCCTTGATGCCGAAGTCATTACAGAAATCAAAACTACCTATAAAGCTGAACTGGCAGCAGCCTTTGGCATTGATTTAACTACCAATCCCACCGGCGTTGATAGCCTCAGCAGCAGTCTAGTTTTTGATTTCAAATATGGCGGTTTCTCAAAATATTTAGACATGGATTTCTTGCGTGGTTTTGCTAAGTCATCCAACTTAGTAAATGCTGCCGGTGTTGCAGTCGCCACCCTAAGCAATACGGAACTGCTCAACTATGTCTATACCGAACTGGTCAATCAAGCAGATTTCAGCGTTGATAAACTCTCTCCAATTAAGGTAGAAGGCTTTATCGCCGTCCAAGCTAATGCTGACGCCCTCAAGCAATTCTTTGGTGTCGAAGATGTCTCAGAAATCGATGTCAAAGATGTGCAAGAGTTCATTCTCACCGAAGCCAAAAAACTTGGTTTAACTGTTGATGCAACTGTAATTGATGTCCAATATATGCGGACAACATTTGCCGCAGCTATTGCCAGTTCGTTGAATGTAACTGCCGAACAAGTTGCCACAGATACCACTGCTGTAACAGACCAACAAATTCTTGATTGGTGCGGCACAGAGTCTTCAAAAATTGATGTTAAATACATCGGCAGTGAAATCGAAGCTTGGATCAAAGGTGGACAATTAACGGCCGCTGAAGTTGCCGGTTTCTTGGGAGTGGATGCTGCAACCTTTGATGTCACCAAACTCACCGATAAGCAAATCATTGACTTGAGCTACAAGGCAGAATTCAAGACATTATTAGAAAGCAAAACTCTTGAATTAGATGTCTCAGCAATTGATACCGCAGCCTTTATTGAGGTGAACGCCATCAAAATTGCTGACTACTATACTGCTTTAGAAGCCGAAGGCACTGATGACGGCGTAGACGATGGCACCGGCACTGATGACGGCACCAGCACTCCTACAATGACCGATGAAGAAAAAATCGCCTTTGCTAAAACCCTATCTGTCCAGCAAATTGTTGACTACATGGGTAAAGCTTGGGTAACAGAAGGACTCGACGTAACAGAGTTTGTAAAAGTCGATTATCTCCGAACAGAATTCGCAGTTGAAATCGCTAAATACTTCGATGTTTCTGTTGATATTGTTCAAGACAAAACCCAGTTTACCGACTCACTCATTCTTGATTGGAAATTAGGTGGTTTGTCGAAATATATCGATAAAGAATACCTAGAAGATACCAAATCAATTACCGGCGATGCCGACTGGAAAATCATCAAACTTGCCTACGATCAAGGCTTAAAATCTGCCGATGTTTCAGCCTTTGATGTTGAAGTTTATTCCAAGAACTTCCTCAAAGAAATTGCCAAAGCTTTGAAGATTCCCTACGGACAACTCAAGAAACTTGACAAAGAAGAAATTGCCAAGATCAAAGAGTTTGCCTTCGGCGAAGAAGGGTTGAAACTTGCGGAAGATAAAGACCTCGTACCAACTGCCTACAAAACCGATTACTTCCGTAATCAAAAAGCTGAAGAAGTTGCTGCTAACTACAACGCAGAAAATGCTTACACTGTTAAGCCTGAAACCACTCAGGAATACATGGCACAAGCTTCTGGCGAAGGTTTAGAAACTTCTGAGGTTATTGATAAAGAGTGGTATAAAACCACCTACGCCAGTGATCTTGAGACCAATAAAGCAACCATTGATAAAAATGCCGATGCTGAAATTGACGACATCGAACTCAAAGACTACATCACCGGCGAAGGTTTGAAAAAAGGAAACAATACCTCTCAAGCGGTTGATTTCCAAGAGTATCGCACCAAGTACGCTCAAGATTTGCTGACCGAATTTGGAGCAACTTCAATTGATCAAGTAACCTATGAACAAACCCTAAACTTTATGGTTACAACAGGGTTAGAAAAAGGCTACGCAACCTCAACAAAGGTTATGTCTCTTGATCAATATGAACAACAGTACGGTGCAGAAATGGCGAAACAGCTTGGTGTACAAGTTGGTACCGATTTTACTTACCAGCAAACCTTCGAGTTTTCTCTGACGGTTGGTGTTCAAATTGGCATCAATCCTTACACCACACCCACAGTCTAATACCAGCTTTCTCAAAAGTTGAGGGTTAATGTAGGGATAGACTATTAGCTTTTTAAACCCGGTTTCTTCAAGGAACCGGGTTTTTGCCTAAGTTTAATTAAGAATCAAAAATAATTCTATGAATTGGGAAACTGGACATATCCTACAATCAGGAAAATATATCATCGAAAAAGTTATAGGTAAAGGAGGATTTGGTATTACTTATCTTGCCAAAGAAGCCGATACTGGCTCGTTTGTTGCTATCAAAACTCTCAATGATAAAGTTAGAAAAAGAGTCGATTTTATTCAATGCCAACAGGATTTTTTAAATGAAGCTTTGCGATTGGCAAAATGTTCTCATCCTTATATTGTAGAGGTACGAGAATTAATTTTTGAAGACCCATTATGGTGTGTTGTAATGGAATATATTAAGGGGATAGATTTAGCAAGTTTAATACAAGAAGAAGGCACTTTATCCGAATCAGAGGCTTTACGTTACATTGGGCAAATTGGACAAGCTTTAACTTTTGTTCACTACCAAGGTGTTTTGCACCGCGATGTTAAACCCTTGAATATTTTAGTGACAAAAAATCGCTCAGAAGCTCGATTAATTGATTTTGGTTTAGCTCGTGGATTTACTCCCAATTTAACCCAAGTTCATACCGAATACACTTCGGAAGGATTTTCGCCGGTCGAACAATATGATAAACGTGCTCTAAGGGGTGCCTATACTGATGTTTATGGTTTGGCAGCTACACTTTATGGAATTTTAACTGGCAAAGCGCCTCAAGCAGCCCTGAAGCGAGATCGTAGTTTTTCTAAATACCAAAAAGACCTTTTAATTCCTCCAAAAGAACTTAATCCTTTAATTTCTGACCAAGTTAATAATGCCATTATTGAAGGTATGGCTTTAGAACCGCAAAATCGTCCCCACTCGATTCCAGTTTGGTTAAAATTATTAGGTTTAGATATAAGTTTTACCCACAATTATGAATTTAAAGAAATGCCGGCGCCAACAACTCCAGAATGGAGTTCAGCTAACGATATAAATTACTCTCACTTAAAAGATTTATTAGCTAACGGTAATTGGCAAGAAGCTGATAGAGAAACAGCCAATTTAATGTTATTAATTTGCGGCAAAGAAAAAGAAGGAAAATTAAATATAGAAGATATCCAAAATTTTCCCAGCCGAGATTTACGCACTCTTAATAATTTGTGGCTTGAATATAGTCAAGGCCGGTTTGGATTTAGTATTCAAGGTCAAATTTGGCAAAAAGTCAACGGCAAATATGAAGATTTTTGTGATGTAATAGGCTGGCGGAAAAATTTTACTACCCTACCTTACAATCAACTAATATTTAATCTCAAAGCCCCTCCAGGACATCTACCAACATGGAGCCGGCGCGGTCAATTGTGGCCTCATTTAGCGGCAAAAATTATTGATTTAGTCCTTAGTGAGGATTAGTTTTTCATCGTCAGATATTCCACACTTCTAGTTTTTACAGCCGACGAGGGAAAATATTAGTGCTTTGACCACTAATTATTGACTTTTGGCAAATAATTCAGATAACTCTGCTAGGCCAAAAACTCATTTACTTTAAGCAACTGGGTTTTTAAAGACCATTTTCCTACTTCAGATAACTTAAAACCTCTATAACGATAAATCCCTAAACTAAAATGGTAGAAACGCAATACAAACTGATTTATGACGCTTGAACCAAACCCTACAGAGTCCGCCACAACAAAGGAACATGGCAATGGTACTACCCCCATGATGGCATCTCCACCGGCATTTCCAACTCCCCCCGAACCTCCGCAAAACACAGAAATTACTGTTACCTCCCCAAGCTCCCAAACCTTTTGGAAAGCCAACCCCATCTATGTTATCATCGCCGCCCTTACTATCATGGGGGCCGGTTTAGTATTTAATAATAGCTTAATCGGAATTGCCGGTGCTTTTATTACACTTTTTGTTTCCCTTTTAATTCTTGTACCTTGGTTGGTCGCCGTTTTAGATAGCTATATACCTCCAATAGATCGCCTCCGAATTTTTGCTGCTTTTGCTATAATTTTTGCTTTTTTCGGGTTATTTAAATTTTTTGAAGTTTCCAAAAATCTGGCACTTTGGGCAAAAGAAATTCAATGGGATGCCTTTGGTAGTTTAGCAGAATGGATAGGCGCTGTCGGGCAAATTTTTATTGCAATTTTAGCAGTTTATATTGCTTGGCAACAATACGTTATTTCTCGTGACCTGACCTTAGAACAAAACCGCCTTACCAGTCAACAAAATACCCTCACTCAACAACAAACAATTGATGCCTATTTTCAAGGTATTTCTGATTTAGCCTTAGATGACGAAGGATTATTAGAAGATTGGCCTCAAGAACGTTCTTTTTGCGAAGGACGGACAGCGGCAATTCTTGCTAGTGTGGATGCTTCTGGCAAAGCTAAAGTTTTGCGATTTTTATCTCAATCTCGACTTTTAACACCTCTCAAACGTGACCGCCATTTAGGCCGGCCTATTCTTAACGGTAATGGCAGTTATGAAGAAGATCGTAACTATGGAGTCCGCGTTATTGATATAGGAATCATGCTTGCCGGTGCCGATCTTTCCAACACCGATTTACGCTGGACAGAATTAAGCGATGCAAATTTAATTCGAGCTAATTTAAACCGAGCCGATTTAGTAAAAGCAAATCTTGCCCGCACCATTTTATACGAAGCTTCTTTAGCCGGTGCTGATATCAAAGGAGCGCGTTTTTTCTACGGTTCTGCTGAAAATGCTACACCCCGCAGTCGTACAGAAATCCCCGACTATAAAACCGGCCTATACACCGGCGCTGTTATCGAAGGAGCCGATTTTTCTAATGTTCAACGCATGGATGAAGAACAACGTTATTATTGTTGCGCTTGGGGCGGTTCAAAAACCAGAGAAACTATCCCCGGCGGTTGTAAAAACATACCAAACAAAATAGGCCGTTAAACAATAAATTGGGTTTTAGAGGCGGGTTTATCTATATCTAGGCGTTATAGTAAATAAATCTGAAAAAACCGCCTCTAAACAATGGAATATCAAGAATTATGTAAGGGTTATTTTGACAAATTTAAAGTTAGCGCACCCCTAACAGACTAATAATCTACACACACAAATTCCCTTAATATTCCTGTCTTTTTGCTCTATCCTTCATTACTCTTCCATTGGAAACGTCCCCCGCCGCTTGCGAGCTTCCATAGCTTTTTCTAACATCACCAGCAGTCCTGGGGCTTCTTCTTGAAGAGTCAAAAGCAATCTTTCTCCCATATCTTCATCCCCCGGATCTTCTCCCGTTTCCATCACTTCTTTAAGCCTAGGCATAGCCACATCATCTACCATTTGAACCAACCCACTTAAACATCGGTTAAATTGCCGTTCTGTTAAAAGCGAATCTTCCAGAGGAAACTCAATAATTGCGCGTATTTCACCATCAGAAGGGTCATATTCCCATTGCAGCATTTTTGTTTCCCATGAAATACAAAGCATGGTTTGTAAAATCGCATCTTTGTGTTCATGATCTTGAAGACCTGTTAAAACTTGGGGGGCAAAAAGTTTAAAAAATTCTCCGTCTTCATCTAGTTGAATGACAATCAAAAAATTGTCTAAATTTTCTGCATAAACTCCAGTAATAATCCGGCTATTTTCTTCGTCTACTTCATATTTCCAGCCCCGGTTATCTAAAAAGGTAGAAATTTGCTCAAGTGTCGCTGCCATAGATTGTTCCTCTATAAAAATTTGTTTTCAAAATCAGGCTTTTTTCAAAATAGCTTTAACTATCTTACCAGAAATAAAAATTTTTCCATTTTAAGCGCTGCTATTCATGGCCGGTTAACGATATGTTAGGAGCTTTCAATTTATCAAAACCAAGGATTTTTTGGTTCAAAAAAATGACGTTAATACTTAGTGATTTATATTTATCAGACAAAAATAATGAAACTTTTGTAGGATAAAGCAATGCTAAATATTACCCCTATTCTCCTAGTTGTAGGGTCTGTTAATTATCTGTTTTCCAGCAAACTGCATCTGATTCGACCTCTCAAATGAAATTTTTTATATTATACGCCCTACGGAAAATTGACAAGTTAGAGCTTAATTTCAAACCAACCTACGCAGACTTATCTGAGCAATTGAGATGAAAGCTACTAGAGTCAAAAAACATACCCAAAAACTAATATATGGGTATGTGTGTCCAGATGTTAGATTCCAAGTTCTAACTCCTCAGCAAAATAATTGTTAGCTCTCAGAATAGGATACTGTGTTTGTGTCAACCATCAACAGCAACCGTAAGGCCCGTTTGAGCAGATTGACTCGCCGCATCAGCCACTTTCAACGTGTAAAGACTAGCTTGAGGAGTCACATATAAAGGTGTACCCTCTAAAAGAAAATCAATCACCATTTGGGTATCTTTGGCAAAAGAACCACGTCTTGGGCCAACGTCCACCGGCTCCACAACCTCAGCCCGCACCAAACGCCCCTCATCCCCCTCAAAAATTAGTACCCCATCATTCCCATAAACTTCCAACTTACGCTCAGCAGAGCAAAAAGTTTCCCCTTTACCATAAACAACCTCAGCCACCACCCCAGACAAAAAACGTAATTGAGCCGTACACAAACAAGCCCTAAAAAATCCTGGTTGGGAAGCATTCCAATAACGAATTTCCGAACTAACGGTGGCCACTTTGCCAAATAAATCTGTAAGCCGGTGCAAGCGAGAAAGCGCCCCTGTCAGTGGGAACCCAAATAGATCAGCCTGATAGCTCCATGAATAGGGAGCCTGTTTTTTCGGACTTACCGTAATATAACGAGAATAAAAAACCTCACCCACCAAGGGTATTTCTTTCCGCAAAGCTTGGTGAACACCGCCAATCAATTCAATATGTTCGACGTGCAAAAGCAAGCCCAAGCTTTCTGACAAAGCAATCAAAGACTCAGCCTCGGCCACAGAAAAAGACAAAGGATACTCAACCACAACGTGCTTACCGGCAAGCAAAGCAGCACGAGCAATCAAATCATGATCCCGGCTAATGGTCGAAATCATCACCAAATCTAAATCCTCGCGCTCTACCAACCGGCGCCAAGAAACCTCAGCAACAGCGCCATAGGTTCTGCTAAAAACCTCGGTTTTTTCTGGCGTATGACCGGCCACAGCCACTAATTGCGCCCGTGACTCCGCAGCTATTGCTTCAGCCCGCAGTTTCGCAGCATAACCTGTCCCAACCAAACCGACCCGAACCGGGGAAACCAGAAATTTATTTGTAGTTGTAACAGCCTCAGTCACCTTTAAACCTTTGAAATACAACCTATTGAGTTGATAGTACCGCACCCAAGATGCACCCTTAACCAGCATCTTCAGCGGCCATTTGGCCATTAAATATAAGCAATCAGGATGAAATTAGAAATTTTTATAATAAATTTTATTGAAAATATCTTGTCATTTAGTGTTGCAGCGTTGTTTTTTTCCCGTACTATCAAAAACAGGAAGAACTTATCAGCAAACCGCCAGCGTTATAGCGCAAACGGCTTTGCATAATGGAAACTTATCTTTACCTCCGTTACTTGAGAGGAACACTAAATGCCAAGTTACAAAGTCCGGTTAATCAGCGAAGCAGAAGGCCTAGATACCACAATTGAAGTGCCCGATGACGAGTACATTTTGGACGCAGCTGAGGAACAAGGTATCGATCTGCCCTACTCCTGTCGCGCTGGTGCCTGTTCTACCTGTGCTGGAAAAATTACCGAAGGTACTGTAGACCAGTCCGATCAGTCCTTCTTGGATGATGACCAAATCGAAGCCGGGTATGTCCTGACTTGCGTTGCTTACCCCTCCTCTGACTGCACCATTATGACCCACCAAGAAGAGGCTCTCTACTAAACCCCTCTTTAAACCCGGTGGCCTTGCACAGAGAGATAAAAATATAGGGGCAATGCTGTTGTAATTGCCCAAAAGAAGGAAGAGTCAATACCCACTCTTCCTTTTTTGCTTTTTAATTTTTTGTGTTGGGTTTATCTGCCGGTTCACGCCAAAAAGTCAACGCGTCGCTTAGTAATTGAAGTTGAGCACCCGGATAATAAAAACTCAAAATCTGCTCACTTGACCAACCCTGTTGTGCCAGCTTATAAGAACCTGTTTGACTCATTCCTACACCATGTCCAAAACCACCGCCAATAAAGGCAAATCCTTTGAGGGTTTTTTTATCTTCCTTATAAACCGGCTCGACATAAAATAGCGTACTCCAAGGTGCATAAAAGGCTTTCATTATTTCATCTTTTTCTATCTCAATTGGGCCGGCATTCGTTTGAACAAGCATTTTCAGCGCTCGCCCGGAACTAGAACGCTCTATAACCTGCATATTCAAAATTGTTTGAAAATTCACTAAAGAATTTTGCTTTTCCTGCAAATACTCCTTAAAA
Source organism: Halomicronema sp. (assembly GCA_036704045.1). Taxonomy (GTDB): domain Bacteria; phylum Cyanobacteriota; class Cyanobacteriia; order Cyanobacteriales; family Oscillatoriaceae; genus Ancylothrix. The sequence continues at coordinate 33,570 of DATNQM010000040.1, forward strand.
TCTTTATTCAGGTTTTCTAAACTACTTTCTTCCCGCCACCGAAATAACTCTTGGTCTTCTTCGTTTTCATTAAAGCCTTTTTTTAGACTGATAAATTTGCGAAAATTAGCCTCAGAACTTAAACTCTGATTTTTTAAATCCCAAATATTCAACACCGAATCAATTACCGGCTGCAAATAAGCCCGTCCTGGCCCTTTCCAAATATCATTAAAGGAAGCGGTTACTCCTCCACTGGTTGAGTAGTACAAAGCATCAACCAACTCCTGGTCATAGGTGAGGACTTTTCCTGTTGTTGCGGCGATGGCGCGGTCAGCTTCTGGCCAAGTGTCGGTTAGTCCTTTATATACCTGACAATGGGTATTAGCACAAAGTTGATAATTATCTACTGCAAATCTTCTTAAATTACGCAAAGCATAAGTACGAGCTAAAATTGCTTGGGCTTCAATTGATGCGTAGGGAGCCTCGCCGCCAATTTCATGCGGTACAACTCCCCGCAAATAAGTTTCCAAAGAAACTAAATTAACTAAGGTATAAGTTGCGTAGGCATTTGGTTGAAGTCGCAAACTACCACCATAAATAATTCCCTTGGGTTTTTCTTTGTTTGAATTGGGTTTTTCTTCGCCTTGGATAACTTCAATAATGCCGGTACCGGCACTAATTTCTGTACTTCCCAAGTTATAGCGCTGTTTGCCTACCACTGCACTAAGCACAGGAATTTGTTGGACAATTTTTGAGTCTAAATAAGCGGTTGTATTTCCTTTTGCTTGCAATGTTTCTAACAGCATCCGTCTCAGTAAAGGTGTGCTGTACACATCACGTTTTGCCCAAACTTGCCAGCGCTTGGGTTGAGAAATTTCTACCTCAATGCCTTTGGCTTTCCATTCGGATGCGGTATTTTCGGCGCTTTCAAAACTACGATAACTACCTAATATAAGTTTTTCATCTAAAGCCGGTGTGGGTAGGGTTTGAGGGAGAGTTTCGAGTTTTACAGAAGTTGTTTCAATAGTTTGAATTTCTCCGCTTGTGCTGTTAAAACGTAAAGATAATCTATCGCCTGCGGGGGCTTTGATGGTAAGTTTTTCATTAGGTTTTTCACCAAATCTTTGTATAATTCCTACTTGTAGTTCTAAGTCTTGAGATGTTTGGGCTGCTGTGGGGACAGTAAATAAATTTAGCGAAAAAGACACCATCACAAAGGTAAAGGAAAAAATAGTCGTTTTTGTTGTGGGTCTTTTTTGGGTTTGCTTGTAGGGCCGGTGAGGGTTTTTTTGGGGAACGAATTGGTTAATATTTTGCAGCATGGGAAAAAATACGGGTAAAAATCAATGGCTGGTCGTCAAAATTTAACACCAGATCCTAAGCTGTTTGTTAAGAAACAGGTAAAAATGCACCACTGATATCAAATTATATTTAAAAAAGTTCTAGGGAGATAAATAGACAACAAATCTGCGTTGTTGTACGGTTGACAAGTCAACTATCATACTTAAATCAGAAAATCTTAAAAAAAGACTGTCTGTAAATAGAATGCCCTTTCTGATGATGTTTTGCGGTAAGCAAGCTATGAAAAAGAAAGCCGCAAGTTAAAGTTGTCAGAACTTTACACTATTTAAGAAGTTTAGCTAATAGGCTCTTTAATAAGTATAACTGATATCAATAAGTTTAGCTAGGAAACTTTTAGATAATAGCCGTAGATAAAAAAAATAAATTCTTGGTTCTAAAATAGTATTTTTTAAAACATTTTTTAGAAAAATTCGAGATTATTAAAATTTGTTAGGCTGCTCAATTTGCTTTATTTTGCGTCCCAATCCCAGTTATACCAATTTCGATAATTATTACTACAGTTCAAGAAAGTCCCCCTTGGAGTGGGGAATATAGGGGGTATGTGTAGCAGTGTTTGACAGATTTGGTCTTAGTTAAGAAAGGCTGCTATGGCTATGGTTGGGTCTAATTTAGGGAGAATAATCTAAGGATAGGTGGACTAATGAAGTAAAGCAAGAAGTTTTTGGCTAGTTTTTTAAGAATATGCGAAAAATAGAACAAATCGTTATGGTAGGGGATAGATACTGAAGAGAGAGGAGATTCCCATTTTAAACGTTTGAGCCAGCGCATCCTTTTTTGGCAAAAAAAGAATTTACAAAAAGCTGAACAAGATGTTATAAAAATCTTGCCCGTTGGCCATAAGGGCCGTAGGTTTGTTAGTTTAACTTATCACGCTTGGCCAATTTGTCTGGGAAAAAACTGGCCGGTGAGGAGTGTGAGGTCGCTTTGTTGTGATTTCTTATCCTAGGCGAAGAAGCAAATGATGAACCATAACAAGGATTTAAGGTTTTAATTGCACCAACTCCTAGGTTTATTAAAAATCAATTTCTCCAACTGTCATAATGTTTTTGAGGCTATCGAGCCCTTTTTTGACGCGACGAGAAACAGTTACAGCGCTAATACCCATACGTTCAGCAGTTTCTTTCTGAGTCAAGTCATAGAGAAAAACAAATTCGAGAATTTTGCGGGTGCGATCTTCTAGGGTAGAGAGGGCTTGCTGCAAGCGAATCACATCTTCCTGGGCAAGCTGAAAACTGCGGTAATGGGTATCGGGGACAATTTCAGCGAGAGAAGTACAGCCTTCGTCTTCATCCGAGAGAGGGGCATCTAAAGACAGGGGTGAGCGGTTGCGGTTAGCGAGTTTGACTTGCTGCCATTCGGTGAGGGAAATTTGCAGGGCGGCGGCAATTTCGGCATCGCTGGGCTGGCGTTTAAGTTCAATTTGTAAAGACTGAATTACGCTAGTGGCTTGAGATTGGAGGGCGATCCACTGACGAGGAATTCGCAGACAGGAGCTTTTGTCGCGTAGGTAGTGTTGAATTTCTCCTCGAATGTAAGGAACTGCAAAGGAACTAAAGGCGTGACCTTTTGACATTTCAAAGCGTTCGATGGCGCGGAGCAAGCCAATGCTGCCGACTTGCAACAAGTCTTCGTAGGTTTCGCTACACTGATTTATCCAGTGGTGAACTTCTTTTCTAACGAGTCCTAAGTTTAGTTCTACTAGACGATTTCGTAGTTCAGGAGAGCGTGTAGTTTGGTATTGGCGCAGCAATTCCAAAGTTTCGGTTTTAAGTTCTTTGCTTACTGTTATTGTCATGCCGACCTTTTATTTAGTAGAGCACTGTTAATAAGTGGATGCACTGCATTTAGTTTGATTAAGTTTTTATGGATTGGCTGTGACCGTTAGCACATTTCAAATTTATTTTCAGAGGTTTTCCTATCAACTTTAGGTTCAGGGATTAGGTCAGGGAAATGCTTGGATGGAGGGGAACAATGGCCTCTGAGAGATTTGAGAGCTAGCTTGGTTTAGCCATAATCTAATTTATGTGTTTTTGGGCTATAAAGACAACCGTATTTATACTATATTTTTTTAAATTTGCAAGGTTGATTTTCTAAAAATTTTCTAAAAATTTCTATCACGCTGAGAGGATGGCGAGGGTTTGGCTGTAATGATTTTTATAATTTTTGAGTTTATGGCTTAAATATTATTATTTCTAATAATGATTTCCAGAACTTAGAGAAAAAAAGTAAGATTTGCCCCTAGGTTTTTGAAACACAAAAAAGGTTTATTTGGGCAAGTTGATGGATAGATCAGTTAACTAAGGGGGAGGTAACAAAGCGCCACAGAGAAAGTCCCTCCGTTTCCTCTGTGGCAAGGGCAGTTAGCTAATCTTAGGATGCCTTATCAATGCGACCGTAGAATACGCCACGAATTTTTACTTCTACAGCGTCTTTTGCTCCCAAGTCGGTATCAGAGGTTTGTTCACTCTCGAAGATACCGGCAATTTCCCCTGTCGTGTTATCAACTTTAGAGACTTGCATTTTGATTTTGCCTTGTCCTTGTTCAGCCCGCTTGACGTTAGCGCGAGTAAATTCCTCGTTGTCGGCGTTGGCGAGAATGGCGACGGCGCTATCGAAGCCGGTGGCTTCACCACGACCTTTGGGGTCAAGGAAGGAAGCGCTACGATAGGAGGGTACTTTGTAGGAGCCTTTTAGGTCTGTCGAGGTATTGATGCCATCTAGTCCAGGTTGGCTTTTTGCAACCAAGTTTTTAATGGTGAACATGAAAGGGACTTGTTCGCCACTGGGGAGTTGAACCGTAATGGCTTGGAAGTCTATGCCGTCTTGTTCAAAAAAGGTGAGGGAACCATCAGAGGACGGTTTGAGTGGGCCTTGAATTGAAGTAAGAGTGGAGGTATAGCGGGTCAGCAATTTACCGGGGACGTATTGCGCTTCTTCCCGCTTGTTGAGGGGTTCTTCTTTAACAAAGAAGCTGATCGGCTGTAAGCACAGGTCACTTAAAAAATAAGTTTGGCCAGACTCAAGGGGAATAGACCCGCGAGAGGTTTCTTCCAAGGTGGGGCAGTTGTTGGCTAAACCGGTGCCTCGGATGTCGGCATAGGTGAGAGGAGCGGTGCTTGCAGAAGGCCCTTCACTGCAAGCGGTCAAAACACTCAGGCATACTGCCAAGAGTGCCACAATTAAAGTGCGAAATCTCATGGTCAACCTCAAAAAATCTTAGCGCGTGAAATCTCGAATGTAAAAATTATTGCCACTGGGGCATTTGACGCTTCTTTAGGAGGGAGTCTCACCCTCTGACGGCAGTGTCCCATTTTGTTTAGCTCGATTGGTAAGCAAGCTGTAGATCGGCTTGGCAATAAGGGGCCATGTCGTAAGCGTGTGAGCATTTTCTGAGCGTCAATCTGGACATCTTATCAAACTTTGGGATCGCTCTTAACTCTCAGGTTGCTTGTGTGAGATTTGCTGTTGGTTTTTGATGATTTTTCACTTTTACGATTTTACAATTGGCTTGTGGGTATCCTTGGCTGGTGCTGGCTTTTTTAAATTTTGCAATTCTTGAATTTAAAATCTAAAATCCTAGACTGAGGTGGCGGGCAAGCAAAGTGTAAAGGTGCTGCCGTTGCCTTGTTCGGAGTTGACTTCGATGGTTCCTTGGTGGACTTCGGCAATTTGCTTGGATAGGTGTAGTCCTAAACCGCTGCCGGCTCGTTTGTGGTTGCCTTGACGAAATCTTTCAAAGAGTTTGATTTGTTCTTCGGCTGGAATGCCTATGCCGGTGTCTTGCACTTGCACTGTTACCCAGTTTTGGGCTTGACTGCCGTTATCGTTGTTGGAAGTCTCGGTTTTTTTGTCTAGGGAAACTGTGACTGCTCCTTGATCGGTGTATTGAATGGCGTTACCAATGAGGTTGGTAATAAGTCTTTGTAGTTCTAGTCTGTCCCCCATCACTGTTGTTTTTGGGTGGTTGGAGTTTTTTGTTTGGTTGAGTTTTAAGGTTAGGGATTTGGATTTGGCAAGGGGGGTAAGTTCTTCTACGACTTCTTTTACAAGTTCGCTTATATCTACTGGAAAAAAATTTAAGCTTTTTCTACCGGCTTCGTAGCGGTAAACTTCCAGCAGGGTATTGACCATTTTTAATAGATTTTGGTTGCTGCGGGCCATTGTATGAAGGGCCTCGGAGCATTCTGTGGTGATTTGTCCCAGGGCTCCTTGCTGGATCAGGTTCAGCATTTGGGCTGCTGCAACAAGGGGGGTGCGGAGGTCATGGGTTAGTCTTGAGACGAAATCTTCTCTCTGCTTTACCATTTGGTCGCGTTCGTCTACGGTGTGCTTTAGTCTTAGCAGGCAACGGACTCGCGCTAGTAGTTCGTCTAATTCTACGGGTTTACGGATAAAGTCATCTGCTCCGATGTCTAATCCTCGCACTAGACTAGATTGGTCGTAGGCGGTAATTAATAAAATCGGAATAAAGGGTATTTTTCGGTTTTCTCGAATGCGTTTGGTGACTTCGTAGCCATCCATTCCTGGCATCATTACGTCGAGTAGTACCAAGTCGGGCCGTGCCTGTTCGACAATTTTTAAGGCTTTGATTCCGTTGTCAGCGGTGATGATTTCGTAACCTTCTTCTTCTAGTATGGTTTGCACTAAAAGAACGTTATCGGGTGAGTCATCTACAACAAGAATACAATCATTTTTTGTTGGTGAGCTTCCTGCTCTCATGGTTGATGCAGTCACAGAGGTGGCTTTATATCTATATTTATTTAGGATCGCTTGAATTGTGCCATTTTGATAAGCCTTTAAACTCATTCTTTAGAGTGATTTCTAATTTTTGGTTTTTGGCTGCTTCTTTGGCACGATTAGTTAGATTGTCTTTCTTACCACACTTTAGACTTTTTATCAATCTCTAAAAATGCAGGCTCTCATTAATTCAAGTTTAATGGGAATATTTTAATAGCTTTAGTAGCGTTCGATGGTTGCATCAACTCGAAGTGAGTAGGAGTCAATGCCGCCGGTAATGTTTTTTACATCGGTAAAGCCTTTTTGAATTAGCCATTGGCACATCTGGGCTGAACGAACACCATGATGGCACAAAACTAGGGTTTCTCTGTGGGGTTCGAGTTGGGTTTGGATATTTTTTGACCATTCGTCAAATTGACTCAAGGGCAGGTTTTTAAAGCCTTCTAGTTTAGCTATGGCGAGTTCGCTTGGTTCTCTAACATCTATTAGTTGCAGGCTTTCGGTTTGGTCGTTTTTTAGTCGTTCTGCTAGTTCTTCTACGTTTATTTGGGCTATGGTTTGCGGATTAAATGGCATAATGACCCCTACTCGATGGCTGTGTGAGCGAAAGTTACCATGATTATTTTATGCCTGTTTGCTCACTTATCAGCGCGTTCGGTGGGGTCTTTTTTTTAAAAAGGTTTTTTAACCAAAAGTGTTAGGTCTTTATTTATTTTGGGTTAAATAACGTTAGCAGTAGTAGCTAATCTGGTGGCCTTTAAAGGTTGTTTGTGCATTGGTGGGTTGTAAATATCTATAAGTCTTTCTAGTTGCTGCACTCTTTCACGTCGGTTGGTTAATAAAGAGGTGAAATCAGGCATTTCTTGCCAGCAGTGTGAGCAAAACCAGTAGATTTCTTTGTGACGGGCGTGGCGCAAAAGTTGATTGGAGCAGCAAGGGCAAGTATTCATGGTAGGTTTCGCCTGGTTTTTACTAAAATTAATGATTTTTGGATGGATGGCCTAAATTGGGATATTTTGATCTTCAAGAATAGGTAAATTTAGATTTTTTTAAATTTTTAACCTAGAAATTTTGTTTCTCTTAAATAAAATTTATCGAGGCGTGTAAGTAGGGCAACTATTATTAATTTGACAGGCCAGGGAGCTAAAAAAAATCCCCAAAAAAAGCTCAGAACGGTAGTTAAAGCTGTGATGGTGGATGGTATTTCTTTAGAGGTACGCCTTAAGATATGGATCGCTACGAAAGTGATTGAGAGTAATAGTAGATAAGGCGAGTAAAGCATCTTTTCCTCCTTGGCAATTCTTTAAAGATGGTTTGAACTGCTTTAATTTTTACTTTAGAACTAAAGTGTGAAGATCCTGTGAATTTCGAGAGCTTTTTTAAAATTAAATATATCTAAGTGGTGATAAGCGGACGAACAGTTCTTTATTTTAGAGTCTTGGTTTTTTGAATTACTGGCTGCTATGGGGATTATAGCTGTGCTTTTAGATGGTATTTCTTTTTTCTGGCGTTGATCCCTCTACCTTAGACTACGCCTTTATAAGGAATAAGAAAAAATTGTTTAGACAAAAATATGTTACAAAAGTTTGAGTTTTAGTAAGTAGCTAATTGTTAACTTTTTTATATTAACTATTTGCGATAACATTTTGAATCTAGGCGGCTTTGTTGTAGATGGAGATGCAATACTTCTTAATTTTAATAGAAGTGTTTAAACTGTTTTACTTATTAAAACTTTTCAAAGAAATAGGTTTATTAAAAAGTTTGTTAAATTTTATTTAAAGTATTTGGGCAATTTTAAATTTAAGACGTATAAATGGTATGATTATTAATGGCTTTCAACAATAAACATCAGTTTGTTTGATTTTTTGTGTAGAAAAAAAGAAAGGAAACAAAAGTGAAGAGGAAAGAAATTAGTTTTCTGTTTTTTGGCAGACTCTATATATTAATAGGTGTAAATTACAAAATTTGATAGAGGCCGGTGGTTTGGATGAGGAAGTTAGGCAATACAAGGGGCTGACTGAGCGTGTGACAGATATCACCCAATTACCGTAATTCTGTCACGCAAGAGGCGTAGTGTTCATCATCACAGAGGGTTAAAAATATCACTCGTTAGCAAGGGGTACTATCACAAAATGTTGGATAAAAAGGAGAGATATTATAAATATCGAATCCGAGGAAAATGTTATGCCACTCTTACTTCCCTATGGTCTTGCTGAACTGTTTGCTGACGTGATGACTTCTCGCCGTATTACCCTTGCTGATCGTTATGGTTTAATGGCAGCAGTTTTAGATGAATCTTTGGATGATGAGGCTAGATACTCTATAGACCGGCTGCTGCGGGCTATCTGTCGGGGACGGGTAGAAATTGTAAATGAATTATCTGCTGTAGTCTAAAAATGCAAAAAGTCTGAAAATGAATCTCCGTAATGGGAAGTTTGGAACGAGTTTGAGATAAACTTTTAAAGTAATTTTGTTGTAATTAATTAGTTGTATTTAGTGTTTTTGATTGGTCACCTACCAACTGGGTAAGTTGGATGAAGATAAGAATTTATTAAAAATTAAATAATTTTTTGAAAAATAGAAAAACCCGATTTTTTGTAAAAACCGGGTTTGGATAAGTGGTAGGATTTTTTGAATATTTAAACTTCTTATCCTGACGGGGTTTGAGTTCCACCTTTACCCTCTTTATTTTGGAGAAGAAAGAGGGCATTTTCTAAGGAAAAAGAAGTTTAAATGAGTATTAGGAAACTATCCAAGAGAGTGTAAAACATTTAAGACACTTGCTTGGTTTTCGCTATCGCCAGTCGATGCAAAAAGCTGGGCTGATTTTTGTAAATCTTCTTTTGCAGTTTGGCGGTTACCGGCATCTATCCAAATATAAGCCCGATAATAATAAGCCATTGCATAATCTGGGTTGAGATGAAGGGCGCTATTAAAATCGTCTAATGCTTCTTTATCTCGGTCGAGGGCACAAGCTGCCATTGCCCGGTTAAAATAAGCAACAGCGTCTTCAGGATTTATTTGCAATGCCTGAGTGTAATCTTCGATGGATAGGACGTAGTTTGTTAGTTCATAATTAGATAATCCTCGGTTATTGTAGGCGACTGCATCTTTGGGGTTAAGTTGTAGGGCTTGGGTATAATTTTCTACGGCATTTTGATAGTTACCGGCCAGACGATAGGCTTCCGCGAGTTGAAAATAACAGTCTGCATCTTGGGGCATAAAACGTAATGCAGAGGTGAAATCTTGAATACTCGCTTGATAATCTCCGAGTTGTAAATTGGCAAATCCTCGATTAAAATAATAGACCGGTTCATCGGGATTAATTTGCAAAGCTTGGGTGTAATCTTGTAGGGCTGCTTTTAGATCACCAGTATTAAAAAATGCCACACCGCGATCATTATAGGTATTAGCATTTTGGTTGTCTATTTCTAGGGATTGGGCATAGTCAGAAATTGCGCCTTGATAGTCTTTGATATAAAGCCTTTCTGCGGCGCGTTTGCGGTAAATTCCGGGGTTACTGGGGGTGAGGACAGGTTCGTTAAAACGTGCAATTAATCCGTGTACAATGCGTGGATCTTTGGTGATAACGGCAACTTCTCGTTCAGGAAAACTGGTATCGGTAGAGAGGAAGTGTTGGGTGGTTATTATTGCTTCGAGGTTATCTCGGACAATATAGTTTTCGTGGGTTCCAAGGATTTTAAATTGCAATTGATTGGGGTATTTTTGACGCAGTTCTGCTAAGGAATTGAGGGCGTTATATAAACTGGCTTTTGCATAAAGTTGGGAATTGCGGCCAAGACGACGAGGAAGTTGACCGGCTTCTATATCTTGAAGATTTCCCCAGCCTAAATCAATGGTACCTTTGCGCTGTAAAAAGCCTTCAAATTTATTGAGTAAGTTGGTATCTATGGCGGTTTGGCTTAACCAAGGGCTAACCAAAATGATGTTATCCTGGGCGTTGTCTAGGGTGTCTTCCAGGACGGCGCGAATGTTGGGCCGGTCAAAGATTAACTTTACTTCTTCGGATAAGATGGCTTGCAAAACTTGGTTAATTTGTCCAAATTCTGTTTCTACTTTTTCGTTAACAATTAACTCAATTTCTGCTTTATCTGCAAGGGTTTGGATGCTTTTTTGTAGGTTGTTGAGTGTGGTTTCTAGGCTGGAAATTTTCTCGGTTTGTTCGGTAATTTCAATGTTTTGAGTAAGGCCGTTTAGACTTGTTTCTAAAACGCTATATTGGGCGAGTAATTGAGTAATATTTTCTTGGAAAGGTGTAATTTCCTGGGCTTTAAAATCGCTAAGTTGACATTCGGTTTGTGCTTTGGCTTCGGCGATGGTTTCGTTAATATTGTCTAAAATTTCTTCAATGCCGGTAAAGTCTACATTTTGGGCAACTGGGACGTTATCAAAGCGTTGGTTTAAGGCACCAACGGCTGCTCTTAAATCTTCAATTTGAGTGATTGTTACCGGCATTAATTGAGTGTTTCGATTGACTTGGTTTTTGATTTCGTTTAGCTCATTGTTGAGTTGTGATACATTGTCTACGACATTTGAAACGGCTTGACTAAGGGTTGTTGCTTCGGCAACTCGTTCAGCAATATTGGCTAAGACTTCTTCAACGCCGGTGATATCAACAGCTTCGGGAATAGGTAATTGTTCAACGCGCTGGTTGAGTTGGTTAAGGTCATTTCGTAATAAGTTAATTTGCTCTTGTGCCGGTGTAATATCTGTTTGGGTTGTTTCTCCAATTTGTGTGATTAAGGTTTCTACTTTTCCTCGTAGTTCAGCAATTGCAGCTTGTAGTGGTGCCACATTTTGCATAATATTTTGGTTGGTTGCTTCTGCGAGGGATAAAAATTCGTCTCGATCTACTCCAAAGTTTCCACGTTGTTGTAATTCTTGTAAGGCACTATTTAATTCTTGGATACGAATTTCCAAAAATTCATTATTAGGCACATCACCGCTTGAAATTGCTAGGGATGGAGTAACATTTGTTTGGGTGATGATCGTTTCTATTTGGTTAACTTTGCCGCTATATTCTTCTAGTAGTTTATGAGCGGCTTCGGCGAGGGATAAAAACTCTTGTCGGCTGACAGAATTTTTCTCACGCTGTTGTATTTCAGCGAGGGTTTCGTTAATTTCTTGCAGGTGGGTTTCTAAGTAGCTAGAGTCGCTGGTTTGTCCGGGGATAATTGGGGTAATTAAGGGGCTATTTACTTGCGAAATTCTTGTTTCTAATGCGTTAACTTTATGACTGTATTGTTCTAGCAGTTGGTGGGCGGCTTCGGCGAGGGATAAGAATTCTTGTCGGCTGACAGAATTTGTCTCGCGCTGTTGTATTTCAGTGAGGGTTTCGTTAATTTCTTGGAGGCGGTTTTCTAAAAATTCGTAATTTCCTACTTCTGGAATTTGATTTGCTGT
>DATNQM010000041.1:0-50200 GCA_036704045.1 Halomicronema sp.
GGACACCATTTTAAGTCGGTGATACAGTCGTTAAAGGCATCCCAGTTTTGACCATAATAGGCTGGAAATTTTAGGGTTTCACCAGCCTGTTTTAAGAAGGTTTGTTTATTAGTAATTTCTTTGCCATCAAGGTAGAAAACTTGGATGCCGATGTTTGTGAATTCTGCTGTTAGTTTTTTAAAAAGTTGTTGCCGGTTGATTCCTAATTCTGGTTTAAGGGTGGTTGTTTGCAAAAATTGGATTGTTTCGTTCATGCTTTTGTTTTTTTTATGGTGTTAAAACTTGTTGAAAACTATAACTCCTAAGCTACCACTTACCAATAAACAAACACTAGACAAGTCTTACAGCCGCAAATCCTTTATAATCAAAATGCAGGATACCCCAAGTTTATATGAGCCTCTGCATTAATCCAACTTGCCCGCAACTAAACCACCCGCAAAACCGTTTTAACCGCTGTCAAAAATGTGGCATTGAAAGCCCGTTAATTAAACCTCAAATCCGCAATTTATCTGTATTATTCGCCGGTGTATTGTTGTTTCCAGGGTTAGGAGTTAGAGAGTTAGCAGACTATAAATATTTGCCAGATAAACCCTCTGTTATTCATCAAACAAACTATAGCATTAACTTTTTATCTAACACCCTCACAGGTCATTCTGAGGGTATTACTTCTATTGTCATCAGCCCGGATGGGCAGACTTTAGTTAGTGGGAGTTGGGATAATACTATCAAAATATGGAATCTGAAAAACGGCAATTTAATCCGCACTCTTTCTGGTCATTCTAACGTAATTGATTCTATCGTCATTAGCCCGGATGGGCAGACTTTAGTAAGTGCAAGTGCTGACAGAACTATCAAAATATGGAATCTACAAACCGGCAATTTAATTCGCACTCTTTCTGGCCATTCCAGGTCGGTTAATTCTGTCGTCATTAGCCCGGATGGAGAGACTTTAGTTAGTGGTAGTGATGACAAAACTATCAAAATATGGAATCTACAAAACGGCAATTTAATCCGCACTCTTTCGGGTCATTCCAAGGTGGTTTGGTCTCTCGCCATTAGCCCGGATGGGCAGACTTTAGTTAGTGGTAGTTGGGACAATACTATCAAAATATGGAATCTACAAAACGGCAATTTAATCCGCACTCTTTCTGGTCATTCTCTCTCGGTTCGTTCTATCGCCATCAGCCCGGATGGGCAAAGTTTAGTTAGTGGGAGTTTTGACACAACTATCAAAGTATGGAATATGAAAAACGGCAATTTAATTCGTACTCTTTCTGGTCATTCTGACTATATTATTTGTGTCGCCATTAGCCCGGATGGGCAAACTTTAGTCAGTGGAAGTGCGGATAAAACTATCAAAATTTGGGGTGTAAAGTAAGGATATTAAAACAGAAAGCCGGCTTCATAAAAAAACCGACTTTTTTCGTAACGAATTATCTTATAATCCTTATGTCATAATTGAGGAAATAGCCATTTACCCAACTCCTGAACAAGCCATTGCCTGCCTGCAAGTCTGCCAGTGGCTATCCAACTTGTATCAACCGATCTACCTATTTCGCTTTAACCCCCTCACCGGCGACACATTCATACTTGCCGGCATCAATGAGCAACTAGAAATAATTGTCCCCCCTGATGGAAAGTGGTATTTTTTATGAAACCAAACTTTGACGAAATGAGCAGAGAAGAACTTAAAGCCTATGTGCTGTCTCATAGAGAGGATGATGAAGCCTTGCGTGCTTTATGTAACCGGCCCTCTTCCAACACAGAAAAAATCGTTTTCTCGCCGCCAAAAACTCAACAAGAAGAGCAAGAACAATTTGAGCTTTTTAAGCAAATAATTGAAAAAAAAGCCAATAAATCATCTTAGAACAAGGCAAAAAGCAAAGACAGTAAACTATGGGTGTTTTCTATGAAACCAAACTTGGAAGAAATGAGCGTTACCGAAGAAGCTATCAAAACGCAAATATAACAAACCAAAGAACTGCAAAAAACCACAATAAATTAAAGCAAAAATATGCAATGTAAACAAAAAATGCGACCAAAAATATAAAAAATTAGAGAAATAATTAAATAATAATTGAGACTACAAAACAGCTTTTAAAAATTGCAATATATTCGCTTTTTTCCATAAATACTGATAAAAAACCTGGTTTCTTAACTCCCAGGCGTAAAACCTAATTATAATAGAAAAAGTAGACTCCAAAATCAGCATCTATGACCAACCTAGAACAATTCATAGCCCAAGAACTATCCATCACACCAGATCAAGTCAAAAACGCCCTCGAACTCTTCAGTGAAGGCGCCACCATACCTTTTATTGCACGATACCGCAAAGAACGCACCGGCACACTCAACGAAACACAATTGCGGGATATATTAGACCGGCACACTTATTTAACCGAACTTCAAGACCGCAAAAAAGCCATTTTAAAAGCCATTGAAGAACAAGGAAAACTCACCGAAGAATTAAAACAAAAAATTGAAAAAACTCTCCAAAAAACCGAACTAGAAGACCTTTATTTACCCTATAAAACTAAACGCCGCACTCGCGCTACAACCGCCCGCGAAAAAGGCTTACAACCCCTCGCAGATTTTATTAAATCCCTCAACAACAAAACCGCCGCTGCTGTCTCTTTAGACACCGAAGCTGCCAAATATATATCTGAAGAAAAAGCCGTTAAAACTGCCGAAGAAGCCCTCAAAGGCGCTGCCGATATCTTGGCAGAAGAAATTTCCGAAAAAGCGGAATTAAGGGCTTATTTACGCGATTACTTTATGGAGTCTGGTGTCTTTGTTTCTCAGATAAAAGAAGAATTCCCAGAAGGCAGTACAAAATTTGAAATGTACCGCAATTATAAATGCAAATTACAAGACATTGCACCCCATAACTTACTGGCTTTATTTCGGGGAGAAACCGAAGGAGTCCTAGAAGTAGATTTATCCTATGATGAAGACGCAGTTTTAGGATATTTAGAAGGCCAAGAAATTAAAACAAAAGTGCCGACATTGAAACAATTTTATCAAACAATGCTCAAAGATGCCTTTAACCGGCTTATCAAAAATTCCTTAATTACAGAAGTACGATCTGCCAAAAAATTAGAAGCAGATACAGAGTCAATTCAAACCTTTGAAACTAACTTGCGAGAGTTGTTACTTTCGGCACCGGCAGGAATGAAACCCACCCTCGCTATTGACCCTGGTTTTCGCACTGGCTGCAAAGTTTCTGTACTTAGTGAAACCGGCAAATTTATCGAATATCAAGCCATTTTCCCACACACCGGCGCCGGTCAACGAGCACAAGCCGCAGAAATTCTCAAAAAACTAATTCAAAAGCACAAAATTGAACTTATTGCTATTGGTAATGGAACTGCTTCCCGCGAAACTGATGAATTTGTTGGGGAAGTATTAAAAAATATTGACCGCAAGCCGGTGAAAGTTATTGTCAATGAGTCCGGGGCTTCCATTTATTCTGCTTCGCCGGTTGCCATTGAAGAATTCCCCGATTTAGATATTACAGTACGCGGTGCAATTAGTATCGGGCGCCGGTTGCAAGACCCCTTGGCGGAACTTGTTAAAATTGACCCGAAATCAATCGGAGTCGGACAATATCAGCACGACGTAGACCAAAAATTACTCAAGAAAAAACTCGATGAAACAGTCGAAAGTTGCGTTAACTATGTGGGAGTTGACCTTAATATGGCTTCCAAAGAATTGCTGACATTTGTATCAGGTTTAACCCCAGCCGTTGCCAAAAATATTGTAGCTTATCGCAACGAAAATGGAGCTTTTAAAAATCGCCGACAACTGTTAAAAGTGCCAAAATTGGGGCCAAAAGCTTTTGAACAAGCAGCAGGTTTTTTACGCATTCGCGGCGGCCAAAATCCCCTTGATAATACAGCAGTTCACCCCGAAAGTTATGGGGTGGTAGAGAAAATTGTGGCTGATTTAAAAGTGCCGGTGGATAATATTAGTGAAATAGCCGGGAAAATTAAAAGTATTGACTTGAAAAAATATGTCACCGAGACGGTAGGTTTACCGACTTTGAAAGACATCATTAGTGAATTGGAAAAACCAGGTCGTGACCCCCGCGCCGAGTTCAAATATGCGACGTTTAAGGAAGGAATTAAGGAAGTTAAAGATTTACAAGTCGGGATGGAATTAGAGGGCATTATTACGAACGTTGCTAACTTTGGGGCGTTTGTTGATATTGGGGTGCATCAAGATGGTTTGGTGCATATTTCCCAATTGGCAGATCGCTTTGTTTCGGATCCAAATACGGTTGTTAAAGTTGGTCAAGTTGTGAAAGTGCGGGTGTTAGAAGTGAATGAAAAGTTAAAGCGTATTAGTTTAACAATGCGAACTCAAGAAAGGCAGGCCGGTGTTCGTCCAGCGATAAAAGAAGAACCTAATAAACAAGCAAGTATTGATGATTTAAAAGCGAAGTTTGGGAGAAAAAAATAACGTATTTGTTGATATTAAGTCATCGGTTAAAATCGGTGCCTACACGAAAAAAACCTCCTTTGGAGGTTAGAACAATTTATTAGTCCGTTAGGACTTATTTCATGTAGACGCCGGTTTTAACCGGTGGCTTCTTATTTCATGTAGACACCGATTAAAATCGGTGCCTTCTTATTTCTTATTTCCCCAATTAACTCTCAACATTTTTCACCTTCTCAAAAACCAAAATATGCTGCTGTGGTAAAACCCCTATAGTCTCTTTCCAAACTAACCCAACCGCAGCCATTTCTTTCTTAACTTGTTTTTGCGTCATTTTATGTAAAGCCTTAATCGCAATAAACGGATTTTCACCGCGATATTCCACTAAAACTACCCGTCCCCCAACCTTCAAACCCCTAACAATTCCTTCCATCATTTCTTTGGGATAAGCAAACTCGTGATAAGCATCTACCATAATTGCTAAATCCACAGCATTTTCTGGTAAATTTGGGTTACTTTCTGTACCTAAAATAGTCTCAACATTTTTAATTTTATATTGGGTTTTAAAATTTTCTAAAATCTCAATCATTTCTGGCTGGACATCCACCGCCAAAACCTTACCTTCGGGAAGTTTTTGCGCCATCATTAAACTAATATAACCCGTACCGGCCCCAATATCAGCCACAACATCAGCCGGTTTTAAACCTAAACTTTCCACTAATAAAGCCGGTTCTTCTTCCCATTCTCGACTTGGACGTTCCAGCCAAGATGCACCCAAATGTCCCATCACTTGAGCAATTTCTCGTCCCATATAAAATTTACCAATTCCATCAAGACTATGAATAGTTTTATATTCATAAATGTTGGTATTGCTAACAATAGTTGCACCACTCAACATTAAGCCAAATCCCCAAGTTATAGCAATTATTAACAATCCCAGCCAGGAAGATGCTTTGAACTTTAAAACATTCATTAATTTTTCTCCTACTTTATTGAATAAACATTATCATAAAAAATCATTTTGAAGATAAATTTAGCGGGTATTGTAGGCGTTTATTTCTACTTAAATAAACTCTTCTTCTCCCCTTACAAATTCAGGACAATCTGCACTTGGTGCCACTTGCAAAGTATGCAGAGGACTTTCTTCACACCGGCAAATACCTTTCTCAAAAAAAGTACACACCGCACAGCAATCTTTACCCGACTCCATCGCCGCCTCAAGAGCAATATGATAACTTGTTAACGGGCTAATTTTCAAATGAAAACCATCCCATTTTGCCCGTAAAATACCATTAGCCGACAAAACTTTCCATCTCGGATCTTCGTCCACAATATGAGCAGGAATTTTTAACCAAGCCCCCTCAACTTCCGCCTCAATATTTATCTCAAATTCTGCCGGCAACTCTATCTTAGCAATTTGTTGTTCACTTAAATGTTCCGGCGCTTCTCCGTATTCAATTGTCTCCCCCACATCGGGAATATGAACATAAGATTTATCCTGTAAATCTCCAGCTTTTGATAACTCTCTCAGCGCATCTCTGGAACCATGAATCAAAATTAAATGTTTAGGATTAACACGATTTATAACTTGACAAATCCCCGTTCTATCTGCATGAGCCGATAAATTAAATCTGCGGACTTGGGCTTTAACTTCCACTTGTTTACCATCTAATTCTATCGTATCTCCTGTTTGCAAATTCTGTAATAATCTGCCCGGACTTTCTTCATCGGTATAACCAGAAATAAAAATTGCCGCATTTTCACGTTCCAACAAAACCGAGGCATAATAAACACTTGCACCCCCAGTTAACATTCCCGAACTCGCCACCACAATACTAGGTTTTGCAATAGCTAAAGGACGTTCCCTAGGGTTAGCAATTGGAATAATTGGAGGAATAGCTTTTTCATCACAAAAAGGCTCTGTATTGCTATTACGAACCAAATTTTGCACCGATGCCGGCATTAAATCTAAATTATCTCTAAACGTCTCCGTAACTGCTCTAACCAAACCATCCACATACACCGCCACCGGCTTTTTTTGGAATAAATGACTGGTACGAATTGCCAGCAAAATTTCCTGAGCTCGTCCCAAAGCAAAGGCCGGTATTAATACATTCCCACCGGCTTTAACCACTTCCGAAATAGCATTCATCAAAGCTGTTTCTTGAGTTTTTCTACTGGGGTGACAATCGGCACCATAGGTAGATTCAGTAATTAAAATATCCGCTTCCGGTAAATCGCTTAATTTTAAACCCTCCGTAGTTCGAGAAGACGCTGTATTATAATCACCTGTGTACACTAAAGAACGTTCACCATAGCGCAAATAAATACACGCAGCGCCAAGAATATGACCGGCATTAATAAACCTTACAATTAAACCAGGTAACGGTTCAAAATCTACGCCTATCGGTTGAGTTTCTAACCTAAAAAGTGTACTTTGTAAATCATCTTCATCAAATAACTCTGGTGAATCTTCCCGCTGCTGAACTTTTAAACAATCAGTCAACATAACATGAGCAATTTCACGAGTTCCCACAGTACAAATCATCCGCGTTCCTGGATATTCTTTATGGAAAACCGGCACCGCGCCTAAATGATCTTGGTGGCCATGAGAAACTATTAATAAATCTGGGTTTTCTAAATATTCCAAAGCCGGTAAAGGTTCCCAACCTTTAGGGCGAGTTCCACAATCTAAAACCACCTCATAAGGGCCAATTAAAACCCGAAAACAAGAAGCACCAATTCCTTTAGCAGCACCCAAAGGAGTCACACTTAAATTAGTTTTTAGAGTCGTTTCTTTTGAATAATTTTCTACTTTTGGTTTAGGATATAAATAAACTTCTGCGTTGTTTCCTTTGGCCGAAATTCTAACTCTGGCGAGTTGTTGCGAGGGGATGTGTTGAGCTTCCCATTCCCAACCGGTGAAGTTACGTTTAACCGGCACTCCTAATTTCCAACCCGTTAGGCCGGTGTGCGCCAGCAGTACCGCTTCTGCCATATCATCTGCCGGTGCATTTTCTTCTCTGCTGGAAATTTTCAGTTTTTGGGGTTCGCCCGTCAGTTGACTAACAAGTTTATTTTCCGGGGCTTCTTTTTCGTCCAAAGCTTCATCATCAAAGGGAGTTGCTTGTTTAATGTATAGTTCGCTTCCCTGTCGCACAGCCAAAACTTGCCACAAAGTACCCACTTTCATCTCGGCTAGGGGCGTGAGTAGGGTAAGGCGGAGGGTTTTTTGGCCCGGACGAGTGACTTTGAGTTGCACAAAGCTATTCTTTTTACCAACCAGGGTTACGCGCCCCACTAACCAACATTGATCCGGTTGGCTATAGTTGGGGGGTAGGGGTTGGACATCTTGGATGGATACAGTGGCGATAATACCGGTGGAGTCGATATTTGGTACCACCGTCCAAAGATGAATGCCGGTGGGCATTTCTTTGCCGCCGGTGCTGCTGATCCGCAGGCGGGTGGAGTCTTTGGTAATTAGGTATTGGCCGGTTTCGCTGGTTTCGATGTGGCCGGTGAGAGTAAATTGAAGGGTGGGGTAATTGTCAAGCACAGCAGTTATCTTTGTAAGGTGGATGATGTTTATTTTTTTATAGTTTCTTTCTTTATTTTGAAGCGTTAGAGATTGTTTGATGTTCACTCCACAAATTAACTTAGCACTTCATCATGCTATTGCGAAAGTTGTTCTCATTGATTTAATAAACTAAGGCTATATTTTACCTCGGATAAACGCCTAATTTACCAACCTTTGAATTTTTGACTTTTTTTGTTTATCAAAATTAGAGAAAATTTGTATTTTTGTTAAAAATTTTAGCTTACTAAAACTCACTTTAAATTAGTTGAATTTTTAGCATTGAAAAGTAAATTTGATCTTAACAAAAAAAAACAATATTATGCTACCTCTAAGATTTAGATATTTTGATGTTTGCCGACAATTTAGGCTAACAAGTAAAAAAAAATATGATATATTAGCACCTAAAATTTATTTTATTACAGAACTTCTCTTACTATTACCCGAATCAATTGAGGAGGTTATAATACATTTCAGTCTTGATCGCCTTGATGCCAGCGTCCAGCCAGTCCCTCACATCGTTGATGGGAATTTTTACCTGATGGTTCGTGGTTGCTATCCACCCGAAGGTTAACTTTTAACGTTACCACGCTCGGCCCGTTGCTAATTAAATTTTTCTGTCTCAGAGGTTGACAAATAACCCCACAATATGCAGAAAAACTATTTCTAAAAAAATGAAATGGAAAACTTTAGCGCAAAGGCGACATCGCTACCTAATCATTAAAAACTTTCCTAAAGAATTGTAAAGTTATGGCAGACTCTAATCATTATCAAACACTGCAAGTTAGCCCAAAAGCTACTCAAACAGAAATCAAACAAGCTTACCGACGACTGGCAAAACAATTTCACCCCGACAGTAACCAATCTTCAGCCAGTCACGAGCATATTGTAAGTTTAAATGCAGCTTATGAAATATTAGGAGATACTCAAAACCGACAATCTTACGACCGGCAACTTTTTTCGCCAACTACTAACCGGCAACAACGCACAGCCAACGCCCAAAAACATTATCAACAAAGAAGAGAAACGGAACAAGATACAGATAAGCAATTACAGCAATGGATGCGACAAGTTTATAAGCCGGTTAATCAAAAATTGGTGAGCATTCTTAAGCCTTTGAAAAGTAAAATTGAAGAACTTTCTGCTGACCCTTTTGATGATGAATTACTCGAAGCTTTTCAAACTTATATTAACCACTGTAGACAACTTCTTAAAGGAGCACATCAGTGTTTTGGTTCTATGCCAAACCCCAGACCGGTTGCAGGTGTAGCCGCCAATCTCTACTACTGTTTAAATCAACTAGGCGACGCTTTAGATGAACTTGAAACCTTTACCCTAAACTATGATGACCACTATTTGCACACCGGCCAAGAAATGTTTCGCATCGCTGCCGGTTTGCGGCGAGAAGCAATGGCAAATATAAAGAATATCCCAGATTAAAAAACTCCTTAAAAAACCGCTCTAAACCCGATAGAATGAAAGAAGGTTTACTTAACTTTACAAATTACTCATGCAGTGCATAATCAATCGCAGGGCTGAGTTTTCGGCCAGTCACCGCTACTGGCTTCCTGAACTCAGCGAAGCGGAAAACCGGTCTACTTTTGGCCTTTGTGCCAATGCGCCCGGACACGGCCACAACTATACTTTGTATGTATTGATGGCCGGTCAAATCGATGAGTACGGCATGGTCTTGAACCTGTCTGATGTCAAGCACGTTATCAAGCGGGAAGTCACTGGCCAGCTAGATTTTTCCTACCTTAACGATGTCTGGCCAGAATTTCAGCAAACTCTGCCAACTACCGAAAACATTGCAAGGGTTATCTGGCAGAAACTTTCTCCTCACCTCCCGCTTGTCCGCATTCAACTTTTTGAACATCCCGAACTCTCGGCAGAATATTTAGGTAACGGCATGGAAGCTTATCTCACAGTTGGCACTCACTTTAGCGCCGCACACCGGCTCGCTCGTCCTGACCTCAGCTTTGAAGAAAATAGTGAGATATATGGCAAGTGCGCTCGTCCGCACGGTCACGGTCATAACTATCAACTAGAAGTGACAGTTAAAGGCGAAATAGACTCGCGCACCGGCATGATTATTGATTTGGTAGCATTGCAAAAAGCCATAGAAGATTATGTGGTAGAACCTTTCGATCACACATTCTTAAACAAAGATATTCCTCATTTTGCAGAAGTAGTCCCTACAGCTGAAAATATCGCTGTTTACATTGGTCAATTGTTGCAAGAACCTATCAAGAAATTGGGGGCTGAATTGCACAAGATTAAGCTCATAGAAAGTGCTAATAATTCTTGTGAAATTTTTGCATCTGATTTAGAAAACAATAGCATAAAAACCAACCATAGTGAGCCAGTTTTGCTAAAGGTTTAAGATTTTTTGGCAGTTTTTAAAAACCGCAGATTAAGACAGATAGAAAAACTAGCTTTTTTTATTTTCATCTGTTTTGATCTGCGGTTCTTAAAGAGTATTTTTAATCATTTTTTCCCTACTTACGATAATAAGCTAACAATAGAAAAACCACGTTAGCAAACATCTATTTATTCAACCTTTTTCCCTTATGTTTTCCTTTCAATTCTTACGAAAAACCTGACTTTTAAAAAGGCTGGATTTGAACAGAAAAAGATAATCCGTTATCTTGTAAAGAATTACCTTGTTTTTCTACCTGAATTAACGGAATTCCCCAATCTAAACGCGCCGAAAAACGATTTTTTTGCCAGCGTAATCCCAGACCGGTACTGATGAGAGTATTGGGGCTAGAAACTTCTCCTTGATTGTTCCAAACTGTCCCCATATCAAGAAAAGGACTTATTTGAATTAATCCTAGCCCTTCGGGTTGACGGACAACTGGAAAGCGAAATTCTAAAGAACCAACAATGCCATTATCCCCAATTTGTTGATTTTGCCGATAGCCTCGGATTGTATCAACTCCTCCAATGCTAAACTGCTCTAAAGGTAACAGTGCACTGGGCGTTAGTTGGGTAGCAACGCGAGCAATGGCAATGCTATCTTCACCTAATGATTCTACCCATTGAAACTGCCCCAGCCAGCTAATAAATTTGCCATCAATGCCGGTTTCATTAACCGTTGCGCCTAAAATTCCTAAACCCAAATTAAACTGAGAACGCGCCGCTAAAACCCTATTAGAACTACGTTTTACCCAATCTTGACTAAAGCGAAGTGCTGTTATTTGTGAAACTCCATTTTCTGGCCCTACGGAAAAAGAAAAAGGTACATTTTCTAAAATAAATGTTTCGCTACGCCGTAAATCTGCTGATAAACCGAGGGTAAATTCTTCTTGAGGAGTGCGAGACACCGGCTGACGAAATCCAATAGCGAGAGTTTGAGAATTACCCTGAATACCTAAATCTTCAAAGGGCTTTTCTATCACACGACTGTTACTATTAGAATAATTTAAACTTAAAATTCCATCACGGGCATTAAGGGGAATTGCGTAGTTAAAGTTATAGGCTTTTATTCCTTCGGTAATACCAAATTCAGCACTAAAACTATCGCCAAATCCTAATACATTATTGTGATTCACACCGGCACTATAGCGAATAGAACCAACACTAGGAGAGTCGTGGTTATCCACAGAAAATGTAAGTGCAAAAGATTCGGATTCTTCTAAGTCTAAAATTAAAATGCTGTGTCCGGGGCTTGTGCCGGCCGTTAGTTCTGCGCGCACACGAGAAAGCCGGGGATCAAGCTGTAATAATTGTAAGGCAGTTTCGAGTTTTTGAAGGTTCACCGGCCCATCAGCAGCTAAGGCAATGCGATCTCGGACATAATTTTCTCGTAAATGTTTTAATCCTTTAATTTCTATGTTTTCTAATTGACCTTCAACCACTTGAATTTTTATCACACCGCTGGAGACATCTTGAGGCGGCAAAAAAGCCCCGGATGTTGTGTATCCATTGCGGATGTAAAGATCCGTGATGGCCGTCCGAAGGGCAATAAGTTGTTCAAAACTAACTGTTTGATTTTCAAAAGGTGCGATGAGTTGGTCAATTTTTGCTGGGGAAAATATTGTATTTCCTAATATTTCAATGCGTTGCACTTTGATGGTTATATTTTCTGTAGGAAGTGCCGGTGTTGCTGGGGGCGCCGGTGGGCTAAGGGTGGGTGGCGGTGTAGATGCCGGTGGGGTGGCCGGTAGAGGAGACAATTCTGGACGTTTAGGTTCAAGGATTCCAGGGGGAACAGATGGGGGTGTTTGAGCTACAATGGCAGGGCTGAGGGTGCAGCAAAGCAGGCCGGTGAGTGCCAACATAAATTTAAAATTCATAAACGGTTATCCTACCTGGGTGCCAAAGTTTTATAGGAATTTCAGCAAAAATTTACAAAAAATTACTAGCACAATACGGATAAATAAGAGATGCCCAGAAAGAATTTTATGTTTTTTTGCTTAAATTTTTAGCTTCTGGGATTATTTTGTTTTGGGACGCCGGCAAAGACATGATGTTAATTCAAAACCCTAGGGCTAAAAAGTTCTAGGCAGAGAAATAAATTTATAATTGGCTTTGATTTCTATTAATCTGTTATTAACCAATTTAAATATTATGATCAAAATTTAACTTTTTATTTTTTATAAAATTAAAAAAATAAGTTACTAAATAAGCCAATCTCTAAGATTTTTTTGATTTTTTTAAGAAAATAATCCGTTTATTTTAGTTGCATATTCCTTAATAAAATTCGCCCTATAAATTATTTTAAATATCAAAAAGATAAAACAATAAATTAGTTTTATTTGCTAGAAAATTTTAGCTATTTATTAAGAGTAAAACACTCAATTAATTTTTATTTAAAAATAAAAAAAGGGAAGCGATACTTTAGCATCAAGCAGAATAAAAACTATTGATGCTAACATTCACTTCCCCAACTTTTCCTTAGATTAAGGTTCTACAACAACCGTCATACCAACGCTGACTTGTTCGTACAAAGCCTGAACATCTTCATTGTGCATTCTCACACAGCCGTGTGAAACCGCTTCTCCGATTAATTCTGGCTCATTCGTGCCATGAAAACCCAACTGGGTTTTACCATCCGTCCAAAAACCAATCCATCTAGGACCCAATGGATTATCGGGGCCCGGCGGAATAATTCTGCCTGTTTTGAAACTCTTAAAAGTGGGGTTAACTTCCATTGTAAAAACCGTATAAGTTCCTACCGGAGTTTCCCAGCCAGGTTTTCCAATCGCAACCGGATAACTGGTTTTGACTTGATTATCTTTATATAAATAAACCCGTCGTTCCTTGAGTTTAATTACCAAACGAACGTCCTCAGCAGGGATAAATTTTGAGGCTTCACCAATGGGCGGTAATTGAGGTTCTTGAACTAAAGGTAATCCAGCAACTATGCCACTGCTATTTCCAATAGGCGCTATGGATTCGTTGGCAGAAACCGCTTTGCTAGAACCAAACAGCAACACTGCTACACCAAAGCCCAAAAAAGCACAGTGTTTAGCTAACCATTTTCCTCGCACCAGTAATGTCATATTTTCTCCCTTCTAAATGAATGATTTAGCTCGGATTTTTGAATTTTACGCAACTATTACTTGCTTCCGGTAAATTTGAATGTTATTATAGTCCCATTCTTGGTGAAAGAGTGAAACGGATGCGTAAATTAACAACAGTATTGACGGGAGCAACAGCTTTAATGTTGCTCTGTGTAGGAACAGCATCAGCAAATGAGCGACCAGTTTCCGAAATCGCTCAACGGCTTGAAGCTCAAACTCCGGCTGCGTCTACAGCAGGTACGATCAGAGGCATTGTCAGAAGCGTTGTAGGCGATGTTGTAACGATTCAGCGGCCTGATGGTACAATTACGCGAACCACCCTCACAAAACGCGAACGTGGCAGTATGGGCCACTTGATCGGTCGTGATGTAGTGGTGAGCAATGTCTATAGTCAGCGAATTACTTTAGCTCCCCCACCGGCTCCTCGTGTTGTGGCTCCTCGTCCGATTTCTTTGCCCCAAAGAACACCAGCTGCACCCCAAGTAGCCCCTCGTCCGGTTCCCCCACCACCAGTGCCACGTCCAGTGCCGGTTGCTCCTCAATTCCCCGCACCGTCGGCACCTGTTATCATTCCTCAAACTTGGTAATTTTATTAACAAGTTACCACATTTCATAAATCAGATTTAAGAAAGTAATGCCGTCCATTGTGACGGCATTATTTTTATATATTATCTTTTATTTATCTGCGGTTAAAAACCCAACCAATTGCCGCTAAACCGAATAAAACCGGCACCAACCAATCCCCCCAACGTACATATAAAGTTTCTGAATTTCGCCGATAAATAATACCCGAATAAACCTCATTCGTATTAATACCAGAAAGCCAAATAGTATTACCATGAGGGTCAACAATACCCGAATAGCCGGTATTAGTAGAACGTACAGCCCAACGATCAGTTTCAATTGCCCGCATCACATCCTGTGCATGATGTTGCGCCGGCATAGTTTCCGCATAGTGAGCATTATTAGAAGCAGTCAAAATAAACTGCCCACCCTGTGCAGCTTGGCGGCGAAAATGTTCCGCAAAAGCCGACTCATAACATATCCCCATAATAGCCCTACCAAACGGCGTATCAAACACCTGATTTGAACTTCCCGCCGCCATGTGAGCATCCAAAGGAGAAAGCCGGTCAATCAATTTCCCTAAAACACTTTCAAAAGGAATATATTCCCCCAAAGGAACCAACTTAACCTTATTATACCGGCTAAAAACCTCCCCATTTCCCATCACCGTAAACAAACTATTCGTATAACTTAAACCCTGTTCACCAAAAGCCCCTAACCAAACCACAACTTTCTTATCTAAAATTGCCTTAAAAATAGCTGAATTTTTCAAATCCTTAAAATAGAAAGGCAAAGCCCCTTCAGGCGTTAAAATCGCATCTACGCCCCTTTCGGCTAATTCTTCATAACCCTTAGTATAATTCTCCAAAGCCCGATTTTTACCATCTACAAAAAGCTTAATTGTATTAGGAATATTGCCTTGAATAATCCCAACCTTCAGCGCTGTTTCTGCCGGCTTCGCCACCGGCTGCAAATAAATAGACAAACCCACTAAATGCAGCGAAACTAAAAGAACACCAGCCATCACAAAATCACGGCGCATCTGGGCTATTTTTTCCCCCTTCAGCAACCCTTCCGCAATCAAACCATTTACCCCAACAATCGCCGCCGTAATTGCCGTTGGGCCCCCAATTTTTCCTAACTGTAAAATCACCAAATTATGCGGACTTTGGGTATAAGAAAGCGAAGTCCACCACAACGGCCCACTACTCCAAACCGCCTCCAAAAAACACCATAAAGCCGTACCAATTAAAACCCACAAACCACCCGAAACTTTCGGGTTTTTCCTAATAATAAACCTTAAACAAAAAGCCCAAATTGTAAGTAAAAAAACGCCCCAAAGCGTAATAAAAACCCAGCAAAAAAAAGCAATCGCCAAACTCGCTAACCAAGGCACACCCATCCAAGTCATCGGGTGGATGCCGGTAATCCAAAACAAAGCCAAACCATGATAACCAAAAGCCCAAAAAAAAGGAATAAAAGCAAAAAATTTGCTATCTTTTACCCCCTCTCTTTTCACCGCAACCCATAAAGGAACAAGAGCAACCCAAGCCAGCGGCCAAGCCTCCACCGGCGAAGTAGTCAGCCCCATCAAAACCCCCCCAAAAAGGGGAAGTAAAAAGTAAAAAACTGACTCCCTTAACTTTTTACTTCCTAACTTAAACATCCCCAAAACCTCTTGCAAAAGCCCATAAACCATCCCTATTTCTCTGCCTTAATCTGCGGTTAATAAAAAAAGCTACAGACTCTTGCAAAAAAGTTATTCTGCCAACTCTTCCTCCTCACCATTAGAAGGAGGAACCAAAGCCACTGCCGCAATAGCATCATCCTCATCCAAACGCTGCACCCGCACACCAGTTCCACTGCGAGATTGAGGAGAAATAGCATTAACAGCTTGACGAATAATAATACCGCGACTTGTCACCATCATCAACTCATCGCCCTCATTAACCACCCGCAAAGCTGCCAACTGATCACCGCTGCGACGCGACTTAAACTTAGTAGCAATTACCCCCTTACCGGCCCGATTTTGTAAACGGAATTGCGAAAAAGGAACACGCTTACCATAACCGCCGGTAGTAATCACTAAAATCCATAAACCTTGTTGAGAATTCAGTTCAGTTTCTTGTTCAAGTATTTCAATTTCTTCGCCAGTTTCTTCACCGGCATCTTCTATCTCTAAACCATCACTTTCCGTTTCTTCCTCCACAACAGCTTCTAACTCTTCATCCTCTTCAATTTCCAAATCTTCACCCGAACTTTGAGCAAGATTAGCAATAACTGAACCTAGCAAAATATCCATGCTAATCAACTCATCATCCTTGGCAAATTTCATTGACTTAACACCTCTGGCAGTGCGTCCCGTTGGTCGCAATTGAGTGCCATCAGCTTTAAAATGAATTGCCATACCCTTACGAGTGCCGATAATAATACTATCCTCGGCCCGTGCAAGGCGTACCCAACGCAATTGATCGCCCTCTTCCAAAGAAATAGCAATCAGCCCATTAGCCCGAATATTACTAAAAGCAGAAAGCACAGTTTTTTTAATAAAACCGGCCTTAGTCAGCATAATCAAATATTCATCTTCGCTAAACTGACTAACCGCCACCATTGAAGTAATTTTTTCTGTCACCGGAATAGGTAACATTTGAACAATGGCGCTACCGCGCGCAGTCCGCGAACCAGTGGGAATTTGATAAGCACTTAGCGAGTAAACCACACCACGATCACTAAAAAACAAAACCGTATCGTGGTCGCAACAAGTCAAGAAATGTTCAACACCATCATCCTCTTTCATTTTGTTGCCAGCTTTACCGCGAGTCCCGCGATTTTGAGCCTCAAAAGTGCTCACCGGCATTCGCTTGATATAGCCTTGTTCTGTTAACAAAATCAAAGCCTTTTCATTGGCAATTAAATCAGTTTCATCTATCTCGCCTTCGGCGTGATGAATTTCAGTCCGACGCGGTGTACCAAATTTTGTTTTAATTTCCAGCGCTTCGCCTTCGATAATTTCCAAAATCCGCTCACGCCGTGCCAAAATATCTTGCAAATCAGCAATTTGCGCTTGTAAATCGTCGTGTTCTTTGCGAATTTTTTCAGCTTCCAAAGCCGTTAGACGGCGCAACTGCATTTGCAAAATTGCATCAGCCTGTTGTTCAGAAAGGCCGTAAATAGTAATTAATTCTTGTTTAGCCGTAGCCGTATCAGCTGCGTGACGAATCAAACGAATAATCGCATCCAAATTCGCCAAAGCTATCAACAAACCTTGCAATAAATGGTCGCGTTCTTCAGCTTTTCTTAATTCATATTCCGTGCGACGAGTAATCGTCACAACCCGGAAATCTAAGAAAACATTCAGAAAATCTTTAATGGTGAGAGTTTGCGGTTCCCCATTCACCAACGCCAACATATTAGCGCCAAAATTTGTTTGCAGAGGCGTTTGTTTATAGAGATTATTCAACACAACGCG
The DNA here is from genome assembly GCA_036704045.1 of Halomicronema sp. Taxonomy (GTDB): domain Bacteria; phylum Cyanobacteriota; class Cyanobacteriia; order Cyanobacteriales; family Oscillatoriaceae; genus Ancylothrix. Next base: position 17,573 of record DATNQM010000041.1, read on the forward strand.
GGGATAGGCATCACGTTTTAATTCAATAACAATCCGCATCCCATCGCGGTCACTTTCATCTCGAATATCGGCGATACCTTCAAGGCGTTTTTCGTTCACCATTTCGGCGATTTTTTCAATTAACGCCGCTTTGTTGGTTTGATAAGGTAATTCGGTAATGATGATTGCTTCCCGGTCGGGCCGGTTGCGGTGTTCAATAGTTTCGATGCTAGCCACACCCCGCATCGTGATAGAACCGCGTCCGGTAGTGTAGGCATCCCGAATCCCACCAACCCCCAAAATTAACCCGCCGGTGGGAAAATCGGGGCCTGGGATAAGCTGCATTAACTGCTGGTTGCCAATTTCGGGATCGTGGATCAGCGCCACTAAACCGTCTACAAGTTCGCTGAGATTATGAGGGGGGATATTGGTAGCCATCCCGACGGCAATACCAGAAGAACCATTGAGCAAAAGTTGCGGAACGCGCGCAGGCAATACAACCGGCTCTTGTTGCGAACCATCAAAGTTATCGACATAATCAACTGTTTCCGAGTCGATGTCTCGCAACATCGCGTCACTGGCAAGAGATTGTAATCGGCATTCGGTGTAACGCATAGCCGCTGGTGGGTCATTGTCGATACTACCAAAGTTGCCGTGTCCGTTGATGAGGGGGGAGCGCATGGAAAAGTCTTGCGCCATCCGTACCAGGGCATCGTACACCGCCGTGTCCCCGTGAGGATGGTATTTACCCAGCACTTCCCCCACGACGCGAGCGCATTTACGAAAGGGGCGATCTGGGGTTAATCCCAATTCGTGCATAGCGTAGAGGATGCGCCGGTGTACTGGTTTCAGACCATCCCTGGCATCTGGCAGCGCTCGTCCTACGATTACGCTCATTGCGTATTCCAGATAGGACTGCTGCATCTCGTGGCGTAGATCCGTTGGGATAATCCGCTCGGAGGAATAGGTCATACTGGGCTAAACTCCAAAATTGTGAGGTTTTTGCTGGTATAATTCAAAAAAATCTAGGAAGCTTTCCCAGGTTTTTGAATTTTGGGCAAATATTGTTAATATTCTATCACAATTTGACTGCTTTTTTTCTTTACAAATAAGCCTCTTAAGGGGGCTTGCATAAAGATAGTTTGGGTGGATTATGATCCCGGTTATTTATTCAGAAGAATTTTTGCAACACTTGACAGGCCGGTTTCATCCAGAACGTCCCGACCGGCTGCGAGCTATTGTTCAAGCTTTAGAAATGGCTCCTTGGGCAAATCAAATTGATTGGCGTGAACCTACACCGGTTACAGTTAGACCGGTGATGCCTTTTTTAGAAAAAATTCATGCCCCAGACTATATTAGTTTGGTTAAGGGAATAGCAGAAAATGGTGGCGGTCATATTGACCCTGATACTCCTGTTTCTCCTCGCAGTTATGATGTTGCTTTATTGGCAGTTAGTGCTTGGTTAGATGGGGTAGATCGGGTACTCCATAGTGGTGAACCGGCTTTTGTTTTTGTGCGTCCCCCCGGACATCATGCTGAGTATGCAACGGGGATGGGTTTTTGTTTGTTTTCTAATGCTGCAATTGCTGCTCATTATGCTTTAGAAAAAGGTGGCATAAAACGCGTCGGAATTTTGGATTGGGATGTGCATCATGGTAATGGTACTCAAGCTTTGGTGCAGGGTAATTCGGATATCGCTTTTTGTTCTTTACATCAATCTCCAGGCTACCCCGGCACCGGCAGTGCTGCGGAAAATGGCCCCTATAACAATGTTTTAAATGTGCCGGTTTTGCCTGGAAGTACCGTTGAGGAATATCGCCAAGCTTTTGAAGAAAAAGTTATTCCTTTTTTCCAAAGTTTTCAGCCGGATTTATTATTAGTAAGTGCCGGTTATGATGCGAATTCGGCTGATCCTCTGGCCGGTGTTGAATTACAACCACAAGATTTTGGAGTTTTTACAGATTATTGTTTGCAATTAACTCGGCGGATTGTATTTGGCTTAGAAGGTGGTTATGATTTAAATGCTTTGGCCCAGTCTGTTGTTGCCACTGTTGAACGTTGTTTAATCTAGGACAGGGTTAATTGCTGCTTAAACCTAATTCCCGGCTTGATTATTACCATTCTCCTGTCTGTAGCCTCGAATACCTCAATCAAAAATTTATCTTTTTTTTATATTTTTTCTGGTAATTGCAAGGAAAAATCACCATAGGATGCCTGTACATTTGCTATGCTGTGCGGTTAGAAAATAACTGTCGTCAACTTGCTTACAGATGGCCTATTGGCACAGTTCATAAATTTACCGATAATTGTTGGTAGATAACCTGAAAAAAACGAGGTAAAAGAAATATGGGAAGATACGATGCAATTTTTGCGGTTGAGGAAGAACTAGATACAGAACTTACAGCAGATGAGGCAATTCTGGGAATTGCAATTGTCGCTTTTTTGTGTGATGGAGAGGTATTAGATGAGGAAGCTGTTGCAATTCATGAAATTGTTACAGGTTATGGTCTTTTGGAGGACTATGAGACGGAAGAAATCCAAGCAATTACTGACAAACTGTTCACTATTGCAAGCGAGCAAAGTTTGGGTAATTTATTGAATATTTGTCTAAATAGTCTACCGGAAGATTGGGAAGAAACAGCTTTTGAGGTAGCAGCTACGATTGTTTTATCTGATGAAGCAGTGGATAAGTCTGAAGACAATTTTTTAGAGGCTTTGGCGGAAGCTTTGGAGTTAGATCAAGAAACAGCACAGGGGATTATAGATGGTTTGCTTGAAGGTGAAGAAGAGGAATAGCAAGCTTTAAGTCAATTTATTGATTTTTTAGCCGCTTACTTTACGACTGTAGAATTCTCACTTTCTAGTTGCTAATCGCCCTTACCAATTATTAGGAGAAAAAAAATGGGTTTATTTGATAAAGTTTTTGGTGTTCAAAGTAAAGCCAATGAAATGTTAAGTCCGGCGGAAGCTTTTGCGGCGATTACGTTAGCTGCTATTGCTTCGGATGGGTATCTTTCCGATGAGGAAGCCCAGGGTATTTCGTTTACTTTGTCGCGGATGAAGTTGTTTCGCAGTTATTCGGATGATGTGATGCGGCGAATGTTTGATAAGTTGCTGAGTATTTTGAAGCGTGAAGGGGTGGGTGCGTTGTTTAATGCGGCTAAGTCTTCGCTTCCACAAGATTTACACGCGACTGCTTTTGCTGTTTCTTGTGATTTGGTTTTGGCGGATGGTGTGGTGACAGAAGAGGAGCAAGCTTTTTTGTCTCAATTACATCAGGCTTTAAATATTTCCGAGGAAATGGCGCTTCACATTGTTGATGTGATGATGATTAAGAATAAGGGTTAAATTGCTTCTTAGAAACCGGTTTTCTTCTTAGATATCTCGTTGAGATTTTTAAGTTTTTGAGAGAAAGCCGGTTTCTTTGCGGGAGGTTGAGAAGAGGTTAAAGTTTTGTAGCCAGTGCCGTAATACTTTAAACGTGGGTTATCGTTTGTGTCAGAGGTGCGGTCATCAAGTTTTTTAAGCCCTGGCATTATCTATTTCGTTCCAGAAGCAGGCATTGCCCGTTCTATTTCTAAGCTCAGCAGAATTTAATTATGAAAACTTGTTAGTTATTTTTCGCTAAAAAATTGCAGAGCAAAGTTGTAATAACACTTGTAAATACCTTGAAAAATCCCCTTGTTTCTCTACTTGTAAACCTAACTGCACAGTGCGTGGAAAGCGTCGCTGCAATGACCCCCCGCAATAAATTGATATCTGCGACTACAACCAGCCTAGACCCTAAAGTTTCCCAAGTCGCGATCTCAGCTATTAGCGGATATCAAAAGTATATTTCCCCAAGAAAAGGTTTTTCTTGCGCCCATAGGGTTTTGTATGGTGGAGATTCTTGTTCGCAGCACGTCAAAAATCTCATTACTGAACATGGCTTGATAGCCGCTGTACCTTTAACCAGGCAAAGATTTAAAAATTGCAAAACAGCTAATGTGATTTTGAGAGGGGAAACAGAAGAAGAGCGCCGTCGCCGTCAAAATAATAGCTATAGTTGCGAACCTACCTGTAACCTCATAGAAGCTTGTGTTGACTGTACCCCTGACTGTAACCTTGACTGCGACGACCCTAGCTGTAACCCCACAGCAGTTTGCGATGACTGTACCCCTGACTGTAACCTTGACTGCGACAGCTGCGATTGTGGCTACAGTTAGCGGTTCTTGATCAGTACAACTAAGCTTATTAGCTTCAGCAGCACTTATCACATCAACTCCTGCATTCCCCAAAGCAACAACTAGAGTAAGCCAAAGCTATATAAACTTGAGATCAAGTTAAATGATGAATTTCTTGTGCAATCTCCTCTGCACTCATACCCATCTTATATATCGATAGCAATTTGTCTCACTGTTACTCCTGTTATCGCCACAATCGGACAACGATTATGAATTTCAGAATGAGTAGTAATTAGGCTTCCAATATCTATTACCACTGACGGAGACGGCATAATTTTACTCCTCTACATTCGCTTATTTTCGATTAGAGCGTGTCGGGCAAGTAACGCGATACCCCATAGCAGCTAGGCGAGGAAATTCCTCTTCTTCTTTATACTGTTCCAGCTTACCACTTGTAAGCATTTTCTCAGCCCCATTCTATCCACGCTTCAGCCATTTCTTTGAGCCCGCCACGCTCTGATAATTTCACATAATTAGCACCTGTAATTGGGTGCAATGCCCAAAACTAATGCTCCTATTCTTGCTCTAATTCTCGCAAAATTACAGGAACAATAGCTTAGCCTATACCGATAATTCTTTGGTATGCAAAGTATTAACCAAATTAACGCCCTTCACTCATAATCTCACCGGCACCTCAACCTTCACAACAGTTATTTTGTGGCCCAATATAAAAAATAGTCTCATTTATGACAACAACTTATTTATTGCGTTTTTCATACTGATGAAGTACAAAAACGTTTTTAAAAAACCCTGTTTCTATTAAGTTAGCGGTTTTTTTGTACCTAGTGATCTGAAAAACTTACCAATTTTATCACCGCATCACCCCAACAGTTCTTTAACCTCCCCCACCTCAACAATCTTCTCTACTTACATTTTGATTAAATTGTCAAGATATTTTGACGTTTCTGCCAAAAGATATACTCGCCCACCTATTCCCCAAAACTCAGCCCCACAAAAAAAGCACAAATATCAAGCTTTTTCAGCTTTCCTTGCACCCAAAACAAAAAAAAATTCAAAAAACTTAAAAAATTGTATCTATCTCAAGATAGAGAAGCCTACACCTTTGGGTATAATCAGCAAAACAGCGAGACGGACTCCCACAACCGTAAACCGCTCCTCCACAAAAACACCTCTATTAAACATGAACCAATTTGAGCTAGAAGACGCAAGCAAAAAAATGACGCTGGCGATAAGAACCCGCAACCCCCTGATCGGCGCAGACATTTTAACCTCTCTGCAAACCCTCTACACCCTCCAAGAAGTTGCCGGCGTAATGCTTGTTACCGTTGAACGGTTGCTTTTTTGGTCAGACACCGAAGCCATAGTCTGGGCTGTCCGAAACCTCATTCCCCCCGAATTAATGTCAGAAATTCAAAGAATCACCTCCGTTGCAGTCTATCAAAGATTAATTGGAAAAGGCTTAATTCCAGGTCAAGACTTTAGCGTAGATGGACAAGGCAAACTATTATTAAATGAACGCGCCAAAACAGCAGTTTTAACTCATTAATTAGCCATATTTATAGCCAAAAATTTACCTGGTTTCTCTCCTAAACCGGGTTTTTATTTTTCATTTATGCTTACTAATTCTGCAAACCAATGAATTGTAATTACAGTATTTTTTTATGCTAGGTACAGTTGACCCCCCCAAAACTGCTTATTTAAGGCCAGTTCTAAAGAAAAATCTCCCCCCTTTCTCCTATTTTTTTAGTGAGTTTCGAGACGATAAACTTTCTCCTTCATCTAATTAAAAAAACAGAGAAATATTTTATACTCAAACTTACTTATAATTACCAAATCTCAATATTTTAGACATCTCAAAAAACAAAATTTAACAGCATTTAAAAAACTCATTTATTAAACAAATCGCCATGCCGGTTTGCATTAAGCCGCCTGCTTTTAAAACAAACCACCTTACCAAAACCTAAATTATTTTAACCTAATATTAACCAAGCAATAGCTTAAAAAGAAGCATTATTTTAAATAAAGAAACATTATTAACCTTACCGCTATTCACAACAGACAAACAATGGCAAAATACATCTAGATAAAATCCTTTCAGCCAGCAGACTAACAAACTCTGATTCAGTATTCATCGTCACTCAGGATATCATTCTAAAATCAATTCCTTGGCTGTTTACACCGCATCACAGACCGCAAACCCTAAAATTTAAGGAGTTGCCCAAAAAAAGCCTCCCAATCCAACCAAAAAAAAATCCTCCTATAGTTGCTCAAAAGCCCTATTATACTGGTGAAAAAGAACGACCAGCCTCTCAGAGAAAATCTAAGCATCAGAGGCATCGGATCTACTAAAAATCAAGGTTGGGCCAAACAAAGCCAAGCGGCCAAAACTTGCACACCCAATCCTATAAACTCCAATCTACTCGGACACTAACAGTGAACATAGCAATCATCACCGGCTCAGGCGGCCTAATTGGTTCAGAAGCAACAGCATTTTTTGCAAAAGAAGGCTTTAAAGTCATCGGTATCGACAATGATATGCGCGGCTATTTCTTCGGCAAAGAAGCCTCTACCCTTTGGAACCGGCAACGCCTCCAAGAAACCCTAGGTGAAAACTACACGGACGTTTCCATCGATATTCGAGACTACGAAGCCATCAGCCAAGTATTTAACCAATACGGCAGCGACATCAAATTAGTCATCCACACCGCCGCCCAACCATCCCACGACTGGGCAGCCCGTGAACCCCACACCGATTTTAGTGTCAACGCCAACGGAACATTAAATATGCTGGAAGCCACCAGAAATTTTGCTCCCGAAGCCGTTTTTATCTTCACTTCGACCAACAAAGTGTATGGCGACACTCCCAACCGGCTGCCCCTTATCGAACAAGAAACCCGCTGGGAAATTGACAGCAACCATACCTACTTTGGTGGCATTCGAGAAGATATGTCCATCGACCAAACCCTACATAGTTTATTTGGAGCTTCCAAAGTAGCAGCCGATGTTTTAGTGCAAGAATACGGCGGATATTTTGGCATGAAAACAGCTTGTTTTCGAGGTGGATGTCTAACCGGCCCCACCCACTCCGGCGCAGAATTACACGGATTTTTAGCCTATTTAATGAAATGCACCGTCACCGGAAAACCCTATAAAGTTTTTGGCTACAACGGCAAACAAGTCCGCGATAATATTCATAGCTCCGATTTAATTCAGATGTTTTATGAATTTTATAAAGCCCCTCGCTCTGGACAAGTTTATAACAGCGGCGGCGGCAGACACAGTAATTGCTCTATGCTCGAAGCCATCCAAATTTGCGAAGAAATTAGCGGCAACAAACTCAACTGGACCTATGTAGAACAAAACCGCATTGGTGATCACATTTGGTGGATCAGTGATAACGGCAAATTCAGCAGCCATTATCCCAACTGGAAAATGAAATATAACGTCCGCGAAATTTTACAAGAAATTTACGGATTTAACCAGGAACGTTGGAAAGAAGAGTCCGTCTAATGTAAAAACGAGCGGCTAAAAATCTTCCTTAAGATAGATGCCGCTCACCCAACCGAAAAGATAATAAACCTCTGATTTCCGTTAAATCAAGCCAAATAACTCATAACGGACAAGGCAAAATGTCTAAAAAATCAACCGAAGACCTAAGAGGTACTCCCAATGATGGATGAGGGTAAAAAAAATCTCCTTGGCGTTTGGGTAAACGCTTTAGATTATGAGGCTGCTGTTAATAAAATCATTACCGCCGCCCGTGAAAGCAAACCCTGCGGCGTTTCTGCCCTAGCAGTTCACGGCGTAATGACCGGCGTATTAGATGAAATTCATCGTTACCGGCTCAATCAATTTGACCTAATTTTACCGGACGGTCAACCTGTCCGCTGGGCTTTAAATATGCTCTATAAAACCGGCTTACCAGACCGGGTTTGTGGCCCCACAACAATGTTATTGGTCTGCGAAAAAGCCGCCGAAGAAGGTTTGCCAATATATCTTTATGGCAGTAAAGTTGAAGTCCTTGAAACTCTAGCAAATAACCTTTGTAAGCGCTATCCAAAACTCAAAATAGCCGGCTATCAACCTTCAAAATTTCGTCAAGTAACACCCGAAGAAAAACGGGAAATTATCCAGCAAATTCGCTCTTCTGGTGCCGCCATTACTTTTGTTGGTTTGGGTTGCCCCAGACAAGAAGTTTGGGTTTATGAACACATGGATAGTTTGTCGATGCCACTGTTAGCCGTAGGTGCAGCTTTTGATTTTTGGGCCGGCAATGTTACAAAATCTCCAGAGTTTTTATCCCAGTTGGGTTTAGAGTGGCTTTACCGGCTTTTGCAAGAACCAAAACGTCTTTGGAAACGATACGTTTTATTAAATCCCCTCTACATTTGGCTTTTTATATTACAAGCCTTAAAAATCAGAAAATTTGAACCTCAAGAAGCAACTCCCCCCAGCCAAGAAATGCGGTATGGTTAACTCACCCTCGCCCCAAAACTAGGGAGAAACTCCTTATTTTTTAAGCCTTGTTGTTGCCTAATCAAAAACCAACGAACACACTTCTACAAACGCTTGTGCTGCTGTTTGGGGAGTGCTTTTGGAAATTATTTCTTGAGAACGTTTTCCCATTGACTTAATCAATTCAGGGTCATCTAAAAGCTTTTGCATCGCTTCTGCCAAAGCTTGCGGATCGCGGGGGTCAAAAATATAGCCATTTTTTCCTTCTTCAATTAACTCACAGCAAGCCGCACCATTTGAACATAAAATTGGCAACCCAAAAACCATCGCTTCTGGTGCCACCATCCCCCAAACATCCTCATAGGTTGGGAAGACAAAAACATCTGCCTCAGAAAAATAAGCCCCCAACCGGCCATATTGTACCCATCCCGCCCAAGTCACTTGATCTTCAAATTGATTCTCTTTGATAAAAGCTTCCAATTCCGGCCGTTGATCACCTTCTCCTACTAACAACAAATTATAATCACGATATCCTTTCTCTTTGAGAATTGCACAAGCTTGCAACAGAGTTGTAATTCCTTTTCTCGAAGTAATTCGCCCCACATAAAGAAAAATAGGATGCTCTAACTTTAAATTAAACGGTTCCGCTTCTTCTAATCTTCCCAGCAAAGCTTGAGCATCAGGAACTAAATAAATGCGGGTAAAAATTTTCTCTGGCGGTACAGAAAGCGCTTCTTGCAGATAAGCAGTTCCAGCTTTACTATTAGAAACAAAAGCACAAGCAAACTTCGATAAAACCCGACGCACAAAAGTACGAAAAACCGAATCTCTAAAATCCGCATTCGGAGAACTGCCATCATAAATAATAATAAGTTTCCACCGGCCTATAGGCATAAAAAGTACAGCCAATAGCGTCCACAAAGAATAAGCTTGTGCGAAAATTAAATCCGGTTTAAAAGACAATAAATAACCGACAATACTGGGAGAAAGAATAAAAACCCCCCGATCATAGCCATCTTTAATTTTTGTTGTTTCCAAATACTTAGTTTTGCCAACAACTTGAATTACATCACAACCAGGAACAGACGGATCAAAACCAGGCCAAACCAGGCCGGTGTAAAAAATTGTATTTTTATACACCTTCGTAAACTCTCTTAACACCGGCTGCCAATAAGCCCCCAACTCAACCGCCGGAACAAGCCAAGCAATGCGTAAATCCTTCATTATTAACCTTTCATCCTCAATGTTATTTATTTATACCAATTTTAAAAAACTAGGCAACAATTTACTTAACAAAATTTGAGTTTAAATCCGAAAAACCCAACCCATAGATTATTGCCAAACTTTTGTATAATTGGTATTAATTTAAAAAAATGCTAACCCCTTTAAATGCCAAACCTGCAAGTTTAATCAGCTTTCCTTAAGCCCCTTTACCCTTCAACCGGCCCATCAAAGAGATCCACAACACCCGTCGGTAAGGAATCAGCCAAAAAAACGGCCAAAAAGGGCCCGCGTGTCGCTGCGCTAAAACCTTCCACTCTTGCATCGGTTGCAAAGTCCCATCTTGCAAAGTTAAACCTTTAGGTTGCCCAATTTTTTGCAACTCTTGTTGCAGTTGGGCTTCAGTTTTTTGGGCCGGTTTTGGGTTTGCCGAACAAGTGCCCAAATATCCAGGCGCAACCCAAACCCCAAAGCCCTCTTTTTTAGCCCGTAAACCGTAATCCCAATCACCTGCATAATGAACAAAAGCCGGATCAAGATTGCCAATTTTTTCAACAACTGCACGCGGAATTAGCACACAATTACCACAGATAGTTAGACAAGGCTGAGGTTCATTTTTTGGCATCAACCGATCTAAATTCAGCGGGCGCCACCAACGCTTACGAATCATCCCACCATAGGTAAATTCACCCGTTTCTGGATCACAAGTCGAAATAGCAACAACCGCCGGTTTTTGGTTTTCAGACATTAGCCGGTGAGAAGTTTCCAAAAGCGTTTTAACAGCTTCAGGGTAAAGAATCGTATCATCATTCAGCCAAAGGTAATAATCGGGATCATCTTTCATCGCCGTTTCAAAGGCAAGACGCATTCCCCCACCCCAATACAAACTACCGTCTCCAGAAATAATATTAACCTGCGGATAAGCTGCAAAAACCGCTGCACTCGTACCATCGGTACTGCCATCATCCACCAAATAAACACTCACTTCAGTAGCCGGTGGCATTTCTTGGTTAAACAATGCCCCCAAAGAAGCTAAAGTTTTTTCCTTGCGGTTAAAACAAGTTAAAAGAGTTGCAATTCTTATTTTTTCCATCTGCCCTTCACATAATCCCATAGCACGACGCTTGCCTAAAATATTCTCAGTCTAGTTTAGACATCCACCCTAAATCTAGTAGCTAGAGCATTCTAGGTGCCCCCTCAAACTATTTTTTAGAGATGCCTTTCCAGTAGAAAGTAAATGCGGTTAGAGTTTAACTAGAGGTGTCCCTCGAATAACTGTAGTTGCCAGCCCTAAGAAATTTTTTTTGTTTTTGTTTTATCCAGCTACACAATCTTGAAAAAAAAATTACAGGTTTGCACAGCCTTGGTATTACTTTACAATAAAAATATTACCCTGGTAACAGTCCCAGCAGTACCACAGAAAACCTAAATTCCTAGGTCTGGGGACATCTGAGGTTTATTTTAACCCCAGAGCCGATCAAAAAAAGTAGTTGTCTTAGCGCAAAGCCAACGAACTTTGTTGTCCTATGGGTTTCCCCGTTAACAATTTTGGATGAGAAATTTATGGAAGATTTTGGCGTTATTGTGGCCTGTTGCCCGTCTGATTATTTGTTTGCTAAAGGGTGTTGTGCCAGTATTCGGCATTTTTTGGGACAAGTACCCATTTGCATACTCTTTGATGGAGTTTTTCAAGATAGCTCATTTCAAAAACAATATCAAGTTCAAGTAATTGACCACACAACTGTCAAAACTCCTCTGCTGCGTCAAAAAAGTTTTGGCTGGGGAAAAACCAAAATGATTGGTTTTTGGGAAAGTCCTTGGAAACATTTTTTAATGCTAGATGCTGATACCAATCTTTGGGGAAATATTGCCAAACACGCTAATTTTAAAGATTGGGATATAATTACAGACAAACCAACCTATGAATATTCCGATGACTCGATTTGTCACTTTTTCTTTGAAATTTCCTTAGTCGAAAAACATTTTCCTAACTTTGATTGGCAAACCTATCGAAATAATTATTTCTGCACCGGCGTTTTTTTTGGCACAAGAGATAGCTTTAGTCTTCAAGAATACGAAGAAATTTTGCAGTTTCACGAAAAGAACCCCAATGTTTTTAAGTATGGAGAAATGGGGTTTTTAAATTTTATGATTTTTCGCGCCGCCCAAGAAAAACGAGTTCGTGTCACTCAAGCAGATATACAATTGCTAGTACCAGACTTTGATCAGGAAGACGTAAAAAAGCTTTTTCCTATAACTGAAACAGGGCCGGTTGTTCAAAATGGCGATGCTAAAGCAATTCACTGGTGTGGGCCCAAACCAACACTTTCAAGTTCACGGGTTTATGCAGATCCCATGAATTATTTTCGCCGTCAATACCGCAAAGATACCTTTGGAAGCACCGGCTGGGCTGCGGATGCTATTCTAAAATTTGAAGAGCTAGACCGCAATACAAGAGTCTATGCAAATAAAATTCGTAAACGCCTAAAAACTGTCAAGAAAACTTGCGGATAGTCAACAAATTTTAAAAGTATTATATTGGCTATCATTTGATTAACAATCCTTCTCAAAATCTCAAACAAGTGTCTGAACAAAAACCAACCATTTTAGTGACAGGAGGCGCCGGCTATATTGGCTCTCATGCTGTACTAGCCTTAAAAAAAGCCGGTTATCCTGTCATTATTTTAGATAACCTAGTCTACGGCCACCGCGAACTCGTTGAAAACGTCCTGCAAGTAGAAATGGTTGTCGGAGATACCAATGACCGGCCTCTCTTAGACAAGCTTTTTTCTACTCACAAAATCGCCGCTGTCATGCACTTTGCCGCCTACATCAACGTAGGAGAATCTGTTAGCGATCCAAGCAAATATTATCGAAATAACTGTGTAGGTACTCTAACGCTTTTAGAAGCAATGATTGCCCACAAAATTGATAAATTTGTCTTTTCTTCTACCTGCGCTACCTATGGCTATCCTCAACAAAAACTCCTCACAGAAGACCACCCCCAAAACCCCATTAATCCCTACGGAACTAGTAAATTAATGGTCGAACAGATGCTTACTGATTTTGATTTAGCCTACAATTTTAAATCAGTTCGCTTTCGTTATTTTAATGCAGCCGGTGCCAACCCCGAATCTTTGTTAGGAGAAGACCACAGCCCCGAAACTCACCTAATCCCACTCATTTTATTTGCAGCTTTGGGCAAACGAGATTCTATTTCTATTTATGGCACAGATTACCCAACTCCAGACGGCACTTGCATCCGCGATTATATTCATGTAGCCGACTTAGCCGATGCCCACGTTTTAGGTTTAGAATATTTACTAAAAGGCGGAAAAACCGAAGTTTTCAATTTAGGAAATGGCAATGGTTTTTCTGTCAAAGAAGTAATAGAAACCGCCCGACAAGTCACCAACAAAAACATTAAAGTCCTAGAATGCGACCGGCGCCCAGGCGACCCGCCCATACTAGTAGGTAGCAGCGAAAAAGCCCAAAAAATATTAGGTTGGAAACCCCAATATGCAGACCTTAAACAAATACTCACAGACGCATGGCATTGGCATCAAAAACGCCACAAAATAAATTAGAACTTACCAACAACTAACTCAAAAAAACCTCCTCTCTTATCCCCAAATCACCGGGAAAGAGAGGAAAGTTATTTTTTAATTCAATTTAAATAATAACTTGTATTTTTAAAAACCTTTTTATCTTTATCTTCTCAAAAGGGATACAATAAAAAAGGTGCAAAAAACCATAATATTTCCTATTTTTATCTCATGGAATGGCAAAAAACCCAACTAACAAGCACCCTCTCAGAACATTCTGGGCCCATAGCAGATTTAACATTTAGCCCAGATGGCCGCTTGTTAGCCTGCGGTAGTTGTGACAGCAGCGTAAAAATTTGGGATGTCGAAACCGGCCAAAGATTACGCAGCGTATTTGGCTATCCTTTAGGAGTTAATGCCGTTGCTATTAGTCCAGAAGGAAAAATTTTAGCCGTTGGAGTTCCCGATGGAAATGTTGACCTTTGGGAAATACAAACCGGCCAACATTTATTAACCTTGAAAGGAAAAGGTCGCATCACTTCTCTGGCGTTTACTCCCCAAGGAAAAACATTAATTTGTGGTAGCGATCCGACCTTTTGTGACACCATTTTTGCCTCCCCCGCCGGCCAATCTTCTAACAGCATTAATCAAAAAAACGGAACTATTAATATTTGGCATATTTCTACCGCAAAATTGTTACAAAGCTTTGGTGAATCAGACGATACAGTAAATGCCCTTTCCCTCAGTTTTGGCGGCAAAAATCTCGTCACCGGCCACCGAGACAATACCGTTAAACTTTGGGATATAAAATACCCCGAAAAACCCCTATACATTTTTAACGATCATACCGACGCAGTTTATGCTGTTGCTATTAGTCCTGACAGCGAAATAGTTGCTTCTGGTAGTGGAGACAAAACCATTAAAATCTCCCACATCAAAACCGGCAATTCCTATTCCTTAATCGGTCATACAGAAGCTATATATGATATTATTTTCAGTCCTGACGGCAATTTTCTTGCCAGCAGTAGCGGTGATGGAACTATTGTTATTTGGCAACTAAAAACTGCTCAAAAAATCTTTAGCCTTAACGGTTACAGCCACAATCTAAACTCCGTCAACACCATTACCTTTAGTCCCGACGGAAAAAAATTAGCTAGTGGCTGTGGTGATGGCACAATTAAAATTTGGAATATTCCCTAATTTGAAAATATTAAATAGCCTTCAAATTCTAGCATCCCCAACCTCAAAATCATCCTTTTACTCTTAAAACCCAAATCAATATACGGTAAAAAATAAAGCCTTTAAGGGGAAATTTAGAAGCTGCACGAAAAAACCCTTTGTCAATCTTAGTTAGTAGGATTGTAAAAATTTTTGAACATAAAAATTTCGTAAAAAGAGAGGAAATTCTATTGACAAATGAGTTAGGGATGAGGTATGATAAAATTGATAAGGAAGAACTATTTTAAATTTAATAGCTGAGTTAGATAAAAGCCTTAGAAAGGTTGTAAAAACAAGCATTAAAAACAAAAAAGCAAGTCGTTAGAACAGAACAACAATTATAAACCATCACAGGCTAAAATAGGGGTTTGATCCGTTAAACTCCAGAGTAAGATGGCAGAAACCCTATTTTTCAACGCCCTGCGGGAAGCCATAGACGAAGAAATGGCCCGCGACCCCTCCGTGTTCGTGCTCGGAGAAGACGTGGGACACTATGGTGGTTCATATAAAGTAACAAAAGACCTCTACAAAAAATATGGGGATCTGCGAGTCCTAGACACCCCCATTGCCGAGAACAGCTTCACCGGCATGGCCGTAGGAGCAGCAATGACCGGCTTGCGACCGATCATAGAAGGCATGAACATGGGATTTTTGCTACTTGCCTTCAACCAAATAGCAAACAACGCCGGGATGCTGCGCTACACCTCCGGTGGAAACTATAAAATCCCAATGGTCATACGCGGGCCCGGAGGCGTAGGCCGGCAACTAGGAGCCGAACACTCGCAACGCCTTGAAGCCTACTTTCAAGCCGTACCAGGCTTAAAAATCGTCGCCTGCTCAACACCATACAACGCCAAAGGGTTACTAAAATCTGCCATACGCAACGATAACCCAGTGTTATTTTTTGAGCACGTTTTACTCTACAACCTCAAAGAAAATTTGCCCGATCACGAATATTTAGTACCCCTGGACAAAGCAGAAATTGTCCGCAAAGGAAAAGACGTCACAATTCTTACCTACTCGCGGATGCGGCATCACGTTGTCCAAGCAATAAAACCCTTAGAAAAAGAAGGTTTTGATCCAGAAGTCATTGACTTGATTTCTCTCAAACCCCTAGACATGGAAACCATCGGAGCCTCAATTCGCAAAACCCACCGAGTCATCATTGTAGAAGAATGTATGAAAACCGGCGGTATTGCAGCAGAATTAACTGCCTCAATTAATGAGCGATTTTTTGACGAATTAGATGCTCCCGTACTGCGGTTATCTTCTCAAGATATCCCCACTCCCTACAACGGCAACTTAGAACGCCTCACTATCGTACAGCCAGAGCAAATTGTTGAAGCCGTACAAAAAATGATGGCCCAGCTTGTGTAAAAGAATTTAGATTTTAGATCAGCGGATTTTTCCCAATCTAAAATCTAAATTTTCAAATCCAATAGAGCCAAAAAAACTATGCAAAAACAAACACCAACATTAGTTTTAATAGCCGTATTGCTGTTTGCAGCAATTACGATACTGGTAACAATACCAATTCGTCTCGGACTTGATTTGCAAGGAGGAGCACAACTCACAATTCAAATTGAAACCACCGACGAAATCAAACAAATTACTCCAGAAATGTTAGAAGGCGTCGAAAGCGTCGTTAGAAATCGCATTGATGCTTTGGGTGTTGCTGAGCCGGTGGTGCAAACCGTAGGCAAAGATCAAATCTTAGTTCAATTGCCCGGAGTCAACGACCCCAAACAAGCTGAACGGGTGCTGGGAGGCACAGCACAGCTAGATTTTCGAGAAGAAATATCTAATCCTGAAATTACTGCCCAATTAAATGTTAGACAACAAGAATTACAGGAATTGTTTAGCAAACAAGTAGAACTGGAAAAGAAAAATGAAGCCGAAGCTATTGCTCAAAATGAAGCAGCAATTAAACAAAAAGCAGATCAAATAAATAGTCTTTCGGAACAACTTTACAAATCGGTAGGATTAAAAGGAAATAACCTTAAAGAAGCCTATGCTCAACCAGATCAAAGTGGTCAAAGTTGGAACGTGGGTTTACGCTTTGATACCGAAGGTGGAGAAAAATTTGCCGAAATAACAAAAAATCTGGCCGGTACAGGTAGAAGAATCGGGATTTTTTTGGATGATAAATTGATTAGTTCTCCGACAGTTCCTGCTCAATTTGCAACTACCGGCATCACCGGCGGACAAGCAATTATTGAAGGACGTTTTAAAGTCGAAACTGCTAACGAATTAGCGGTACAATTGCGTGGTGGTTCTCTGCCGGTGCCGGTGAAAATTGTTGAAAACCGCACCGTTGGTGCTAGTTTGGGACGCGATAGTATCCAAAGCAGTATCTATGCCGGTGTTGGTGGTTTATTACTGGTGTTGGTATTCATGGGAGTTTATTATCGTCTCCCCGGATTAATTGCTGATGTCGCCCTTATTATTTACGCGATTCTAACAATGGCTGCTTTTGCTTTGTTGGGCGTTACTTTGAGTCTGCCAGGAATTGCCGGTTTTGTTCTCAGTATTGGCATGGCTGTTGATGCAAATGTGCTAATTTTTGAACGCACCCGCGAAGAATTACGAGCCGGAAAAACCCTTTATCGTTCCGTAGAATCAGGTTTTTATCGCGCTTTTTCTAGCATTTTAGATGGCAACGTTACAACGCTAATTGCTTGCGCTGCTTTGTTTTGGTTCGGAAGTGGTTTAGTGAAAGGTTTTGCTTTAACTTTGGCTTTGGGTGTTGCTATTAGTATGTTTACAGCCCTTACTTGTAGTCGCACGTTTATGTTTTTGGCAATTACTTTACCTAAACTACGAAAACCTGAACTGTTTTGTCCTAATCTGGAAAAATCTGGGGTGAATAGTTAGAAGGTTTTTTAAACCTAGATGCCTCCAGATAAAGCGGATAAATTTCTGGTGGCAATTAAGGTTTGTTATCAGCAAGACATGAAAATAAAGTCTGAAAAATGAAGAATGAACAATGAAACTAAACGTTATTAAAAATCGGTCACTTTGGTGGGGAATTTCTTTAGCCATCATTATTGCAGGCATTATTGCCATGATTATTTCTTGGGCGAATCCTGATATTCGTGCTCCCCTGCGTCCTAGTTTAGATTTTATTGGCGGTACTCGCTTACAATTTGAACTGGATTGTAGCAAACCTAATAACTGTGCAAAACCCATTGATCCGGCAACAGTTAGAGAAGTTTTAGCTACTGAAAATTTGGCCGGTAGCAGCATTCAAGTTTTGGGAGAGGAAAAACACGCCATCTCTATTAGGACAAAAAATTTAAATGTTGAACAACGCACTCAGTTAGAAGAAGCCCTGACGCAAAAACTCGGAACTTTTAATCCCCAAGGAACTCAAATTGATAGCGTGGGCCCAACTTTAGGCAGACAAATTTTCTCTTCGGGGTTGTTGGCTTTAATTCTCTCTTTTGTCGGTATTACTGTTTACCTGACTTTCCGTTTTCAGCTTGATTATGCCTTTTTTGCCTTTGTAGCTCTTTTTCACGATGTTTTAATTACAGTCGGTATTTTCTCAATTCTCGGTTTAGTTTTGGGGGTAGAAGTTGATAGTTTATTTATCGTTGCTCTCTTGACAATTATCGGATTTTCTGTTAATGATACTGTCGTGATTTATGACCGAGTTCGAGAAGTTTTGAAACTGCATCCAGAACTCCATATTAATCAAGTGGTTGATGATGCGGTTAATCAAACTTTAACTCGTTCTATTAATACTACTTTGACGACTTTGCTTACTTTATTTGCCATTTTCCTTTTTGGAGGTGAAACTTTAAAGTTCTTTGCTTTGGCTTTAATTATTGGCTTTACAGCAGGAGCTTATTCAAGTATTTTTATTGCCAGTACGCTACTAGCTTGGTGGCGTGAAAGGATAGGGCAAGCTGTTCTCAAACCGGAAATGGGAACTGGTGAATAGTCTGTGAATATAGGGGCGGGCAACCCTGCACCGCCCCTACAGTAACCATTGAAAAATAACAAATTTTTTTACCACTTTAAAAGCTGACCGGCATTATTAAAAAACTGCCGACATAAACCCCAGGTTAAAAAAACAGTTGTAATTAAGGTTGTAAAAGCTAACAAAAACATAATTAACATTTGATAAACTGCCGCATCTAAGGGGCGAACTCCACTCAATATCTGGCCGGTAATAATTCCTGGTAAAGTCACCACTCCCACAACCATCATTGTATTAATGGTGGGAATCATACCAGCTTTTATCGCTTCTTTTCGATATTTTGCTACAGCTTCCTGGGGAGTTGCACCCAAACACAAATGTGTTTCTATCTCTACTTGGCTATTACTAATTGTACTAACTAAACGTTCTCCAGCCAGCGCTGCACTATTCATTGCATTGCCTAAAATAATGCCGGCTAAAGGAATTAAATAGCGTGGTTGATACCAAGGTTCTGCCTGAACCACCAGCAAATTTGTATAAGCTAAAGTCAATGCTGTACTTATTAAAATTGAAGCCCACACCACCGGCAATACCCAAGGAATTTTTTTACTAATACGATTACGCGCTACAATTGCGGCAATCGTCATCATAATTGCCACCACCCCCAACACAACCCAAGGATTATTAATTTCAAAAACTGCTTCCAGAAAATACCCGACGACAAGCAATTGCAAAACAGTCCTTCCTGTCGCCATTGCCAGTTGAAATTCTAGCCCTAAACGCTGCCATACTGAAATTCCAATGGCGAGAACCATTAGCCCTAAAGCAGTCACCATATTCGGCGTTATTAATTCGTTGTTCATAGTATAAGTAAGAATAGCTATCCCTTGGCCTAAATTTGCAAATTTAAACTGCTCGAAAATTCTATATAAAGCTTCTATATAGGGTTTTGCAGATCACTATGATAAACTAGAAAGTGAGTTTCTCAAAGAAACGAGATTTTTAAAAACTCTTTTTGTAGTTAAAATAACTGAAAACTGCTATATAAAAAAAGTTACAACTATGTTGGGTGAATAAGAATGGTAGTTTAAAGCTAATTTTTTCGAGTTAAAAGGCAATTTTTTAATATTTAGCTCAATTTCTTCTTTCTGCTTTATTTGTCTTTTTTAAATGTCTAATAATTAGAAAATCAAAGTTTCTGTAGACAAATAATTTACCAAAACCATGTCAAAAAATCTCAACAAAATTCTTGTCATCGACATCGAAGCCACTTGCTGGGAAACATCACCCCCACCCAACGAAGAAAACGAAATAATAGAAATCGGAATTTGTACTCTCGATATCCCTTCCGGTAAACCTATAGATCGTCAAAGTATCCTTGTAAAACCCGAACGTTCAACCGTCAGTGAATTCTGCACTAAATTAACAACTTTAACTCAAAAAAAAGTCGATAAAGGAGTCAAGTTTACTGAGGCTTGTAGACTTTTAAGAAAAAAATATAACTCTCAAGATTGTGTATGGGCAAGTTATGGTGACTATGACAGAAAACAATTCATTAAACAATGCGAATCTCGTGTAGTTCGCTATCCTTTTAACCCCAGACATATCAATGTAAAAACTCTTTTTGCTCTTGTTTATGCTTTGCCAAAGGAATTAGGAATGGCGCAAGCGTTAGAGTATTTGAATTTCCCCCTTGAAGGCACCCATCATCGTGGAATTGATGATGCTTATAATATTGCTAAAATTTTGTCTCATTTGCTTTTACAAGCCCGTCGTGTTTAATATTCTTTCACTCCCCTTTCTAAGGCGGAATTGGGGGATATTAAGTGTTTGATATAAAAACCGTAAGATTAAGGTTGGGGTAAATTTGCATCTTTTAAATTAGCACCGGCCAAATTTATCCCAGTCATATTAGCACCACTTAGGTTTGCTTGCACTAAATTTGCTCCTTGTAAATTCGCGCCGGTGAGGTTTGCTTCTTGTAAATTAGCTTTATAAAGGTAAGTATTTTGCAATTTTGCCCCAGTTAAATCTGCTTTTATTAATTTAGTAAAACTTAATACCGCTTTGGTTAAATTGGCATTGATTAATTTCGCCCCTGATAAGTCTGCATAGCTAAAATTTGCCCTATTTAAATTTGTATTAGATAGATTAGCATTATTTAGTTTTGCAGAAACTAAGCCAACAGATACTAACTGAGAACCCGTAAGGTTGGCGTTAGTGAAGTTTGCGCCTCTCATATCAGCATCATTCAGAAAAACCCCTGTTAAATTAGCATTTGTCAGGTTGGCATTTTGTAAATTTACCGAATCTAAATCTGCTTGATTTAATTGACTACCTGTTAAATCAGCACCACTCATATTTGCTAACCTTAAATTAGCTTCTATCAAAATCGCTTCATTTAAAAAACTTGCCGCTAATTTGGTTTCCCGCAAGTCTGCACCCCGCAACCTCACCCCACGCATTCTTGCATAATTTAAATTTGCACCGCGCAGCTTTGCATTTTTCATTTTGGCATCTCGCATTTTGGCGTTTTCTAAATTAGCTTTTTCTAAATTTGCCTCGACTAATGTTGTATTCTGCAATTGAGCATTTTTCAGGTTTGCTGAACGTAAATCAGCATTAGTTAAGTCCGCATCACTTAAGTTTGCTTCGCTTAAATTAGCGTTTTTTAAACTAATTCCTTTCAAATTTGCCCCTTTCAAATCACATTTAATACATTCATTTGTTTTAAGTAACTTTTCCAGATGTTCAGAATTTTCTGCCTTCACCGGCAACCCCCAAAAAAGCGTCATCAACAAACCACCTATTCCTAAAATTATCACTTTCATAAATTTGTCTTTTTTCTAATTTTTTCTCATTATAAACAACTATATCCCCTCTGTCTTATTGCCAAACTAAAAGTAGAAATTTCCCACTGAAAACTGCTATAAATAACTGTAATGCAAGCATAAAAAACTTAAATTCCATGACTTTTACCCACAACCCAATTACGTCTAAAAAATCGAGAAAGTGCCGTTTCTTCTAAGGATAAATAAATCGGTCTTCCGTGCGGACAAGTACGCGGATTTTTTGTATTTTGCCATCTTTCTATTAACAATTGCATTTCAGCTAAACTCAATTTTGTACCATTACGAATCGCACTACGACAAGCAGTTGCCACCTGTGCCGCTTGCAAATTACCTTGAGAAACCTCTAAAATTGCCTCCGCACAATCCTCACGATTTGCTAACATTTCAGGAGCATTTCTAGCCGCCCAAATTTGCTCACCAAAAACCTCTATTTCTATACCAATTTCTTGCAAGTTTTCAATTTGTACTGCCGATAATTTGTTCAATATTACCGGCACTTCTAAACTAATTAATTGCCATCGTTCACAAATTTCTTCATACAAAACTCTTTCGTGAGCAATATGTTGTTCAATTAACCATAAACCTCTCGGATGTTCCGCTAAAATATAAGTGTTATGAATTTGAGCAACTGCTTTCAGTTGTAAACTTTCCAAAACACTTTCTTTCGCTGCCGGTTCCACAGAACGACTAACTGTATAGCCGCCTTTTTGTTCCGAAGCTTTTAATAATTTTCCTACTCTTTGTTGACCGGCTTCCGGTTGATGACTATTACTTAATTGCAACGCTTGAGTAATTCCTGATCCAATAATCTCTTGCCATTCCGACATATTATGTAAATAAATTTCTGCCTTCGCTGGATGCCGGTTCCAGTCAATTTGTTCTGGAGAAACTCGCAACTGTACAAAACAGATTGGATAACGATCTTTTGGTAAAGTTCTCGAAAAACTAGTCAGCAAAGTTTGCTCAATTTCCGCACATTTTACTAACCTACCATTTACTGCAAACTTGACCCAATCTAAACGGTGTCGATGACAGCGATCTGGCAACCCAATTACTATTTCTAAACCTTGATTTTGCCCTAATTCTAATTGATGATACTGCAAATCTTGCAACCGCACATCTCTTAACAATTGCGGCATAATATGTGCTTGAGTAGCACCAGGACTAATTGTAAACCACTGGCGGTCGTTCTGTTCAACTAGCCACATTACCCCCGGATAACACAGCGCCAAATTATGCACCATTAACTGCACCGTTCTCAACTGTTGAGCAGGAGAAGGTAAACCACTGCGGCGTGCTTGCCAAGGGCCAAATAAATCAGAAACCGTGACAATTGTACCAGGCGCTATCGCAGCCGGTTCAGTTGCTAAAACCTCACCCAAATTGTTATAAAATACCCGCCACCCCGCCTCCCCACTTACACGACTGCAAATTTCTAGCCTTGACAATTGCGCTACACTATGCAGTGCTTCACCTCGAAACCCTAAACTCTTGATTTTCCATAAGTCTTCCCTCTGATGAATTTTGCTGGTGGTATGAGCAAGAGCACATTTTTGTAAGTTTTCCCAGTCCATACCAAGGCCATTATCAGCCAAGCGGACGCGCCACTGCTCAGGCCATACAGAAATCACAATCCGCGTTGCACCGGCATCAAGAGCATTTTCTGCCAATTCTCGCACCACTGCTGCGAGCGAGTCTATCACCTCACCCGCAGCAATTAACGAACAAACATCAGCCGGTAAAGATTCGATGCGCTGCATATAAGAGGTTTTTGAAACAACGGAGATAATAAGATTATTCATAAGTGATTTAATTAAAATAACTCAAAAGTAATTTTTAGCAAAGAATTTTATTAAAACTTTTTCGTTAAAAAATACATTAAATAAAAGCATTAGATATTTTTGTTGAGCCATAGTAGGTAAGTTTATAACCATAAATTATTAAAAATTTTAACTTTATTATGCCCAAAGATAGTTAAACATTTATCTCCATAGAAAGAGTCTTGACCCTGAAATTGGTTGTTATATTGCCAATAACGTAGAGAAAAGAGCAATTCCCATGTCTAATATTTCAGACGCAATATCACAAGCAAAAGAAGCCCTACCTGACATTACTCCCACACCTCCCAAATTTAAACCCCAATCTTCTGCACACGATTTAAAATCTCGCTTAGAATGGGGCGAACCTGGTTTAACTATTTTAGACGTGCGTGAGCGTGGCGTCTTCAACCAAGGTAGGATTATGGGAGCCATGTCAATGCCTCTCAATGAAGTTGTCGAGCGAGCTCAATCAAGTTTAGAACCCATTCGTGACATTTATGTGTACGGTGAAAACGACGAGCAAACTGCTCAAGCTGCCGGTATGCTACGCTCCGCAGGATTTTTAAATGTAGCTGAATTACGCGGTGGTTTAGAAGCTTGGAAAGCCATTGCTGGTTCCACCGAAGGCATTAACGAAGACAGACAACCCCCCAGCCCTTCTGCTTACAATACAGCCGCTCAAATTAAACATCATGCAGACACTCAATCCCGCGATGTTTAATTAAATAAAGCTTCTTCAAAAACCCGGTAAATCTTATTCTTACCGGGTTTTAATTTTTCTGATAACTGCCAGAAAAAGCGTCCTTAATTAATGCTCAAAAATATCTTTATATTGCATTAAATCCAGAGAAACAAAAACCGGCAAACAATTAAAACATTCCTGGGCTAGTTGCCAACGTTCCTCTCTTTCCAGCATAACTTTTAACTTTTGTTGTACCTGCACTAAATAACGCACATCATTCGCTGCATAACTCAGTTGTTCATCGGAAAGATTAGCTGCATTTCCCCAATCAGAACTCTGAGCAGTTTTATCTAACTCAACTTTTTCTAATTCTTGCACCACTTCTTTAAGGCCGTGTTTTTGAGTATAAGTTCTTGCCAGTTTGCTTGCCATTTTTGTACAAAACACCGGCGACACTTTTATATCTAAATGGTGAAGCAAAGTTGCCATATCAAAGCGAGCAAAATGAAAAACTTTTAGCACTGTTTCCGCTTCTAAAAGAATTTTTAAATTCGTGGCGTGTTTTTGTCCCCGGCCAATACGAATCACACTAACACGACCTTCACGGTTACATAACTGTACCAAACATAAACGATCTCGCCAAGGCACTAAGCCCATTGTTTCCGTATCGACTGCCAACACATCTGAAACCAAATATTCCGCAAGTACGCTATCCGGTAAATCTCGGTCATAAACCTGAAACCTATCTAAGTTCATAATTATCTTTGACGAATAAAAAGCTGAGTAAAGTAATACTCTCCTTTGGCATTTTGTGCAACACCAATACCGGTTAAATCAAAATTTCCTTCCATATTTTTTCTGTGGCCAGGACTTTTGATCCATCCGATAACAGCTTGTTTTCCGGGATCACTATAACCAAAATTATATGCTAAATTTTCCCCAGCACTTCGATAATCTATCTTCTGGGAGATAGTTGTAACCCGTTGATCAAAACCATCGTGACTAAACGTTGCTTGTCCGTTTGCCATTGCTTGGCTGTGTTGTCTGGCAACTTCAATAATATGAGAATCGAGTGTTAAAGGTGGCAAATTTTGAGACCGCCGATATTCATTAACTTGTTCGTGAATGGATCTTTCTAAAGTAGTAGGGTTTAAAATTTTCTGCGTAGGGGTAGGGGTTAAAGTCGAGTTAGGAAGCTTGGGAAAATTTTTCTCATCTAGCACAACCACACACCCTGTCGTACCAAAGCTTAAACATAAAAAACTTAAAGGCAGCATTAAATAAAAATGCTTTTTCCAGCCCGTATTTTTCTGGGGGTGTGGGCGGGAATCTTCTTTGAGTCTCACCCCTCTATTTTTAATAAAACTAAGCCTTCTCTGCTCCTGAGAAACTAAGGAAAAAGGCCGGGGGGCTAGGATTTTTTTTACTACGTTCCGCTCCCCCGGTAAACAATCAAAGGCTGGGGAATTTTGGCTGGGAATTGAATTTAGTTTGTCTTGCAATGTATTGACCGCTCAAATCTGTTACTTCCCCATTTTAACAATTAGCTAGGATTGAGAAGTTTAATAACAGTTTGCACGTCTTTGTCACCCCGACCTGAACAATTAATTACAATGCGGGGAGAACCAGTTAATTGCGGACAAAGCGTTTCTAAATAAGCGATGGCATGAGAAGTTTCAAGGGCAGGAATAATGCCCTCTAATTGAGAAAGGCGTTGAAATGCCGACAAAGCTTCCTGATCAGTGACGCTGTAATATTCGGCCCGGCCCATATCTTTTAGATAGCTATGTTCTGGCCCTACCCCCGGATAGTCTAAACCAGCACTAATCGAATGGGGTTCTACGACTTGGCCATCTTCATCTTGCAGTAGATAACTCATAGCACCATGTAGCACACCGACGCGACCAAGTGTGAGAGTAGCGGCGTGTTTGTCGGTGTTAATCCCCAGACCGGCAGCTTCGACACCAATCAGGCGAACACTCTTTTCCCCAACAAATTCGTGAAATAGCCCCATTGCATTAGAACCACCACCCACACAAGCCATAAGAATATCCGGTACTCCGCCCCATTTTTCGAGGCTTTGGGCGCGAGTTTCTTCACCGATAATGGCGTGAAAATCTCTCACAATCATAGGGTAGGGATGGGGGCCGGCTACGGAACCAAGGATATAATGGGTGTTTTCTACGTTGGTTACCCAGTCGCGGATCGCTTCAGATGTGGCATCTTTGAGGGTGCCGGTGCCCGATGAAACCGGCCGCACTTCTGCACCCATCAAGCGCATCCGAAACACGTTTAGGGCTTGGCGTTCCATATCATGGACACCCATATAGATAACACACTGTATGCCAAAGCGAGCGCAGACGGTGGCTGTGGCGACTCCATGTTGGCCAGCGCCGGTTTCGGCAATAATCCGCTGTTTGCCCATTCGTTTTGCCAACAAAGCTTGGGCCAAAGCGTTATTAATTTTGTGGGCCCCTGTGTGGTTGAGGTCTTCGCGTTTGAGGTAAATTTGGGGTTGACAGTCGGGCCGGTGGTAGTTTTCGCTGAGACGTTCGGCAAAGTAAAGCGGACTGGGCCGGCCTACATAATCCCGTAAAAGTTCTTGTAATTGTTTTTGAAAATCCGGGTCTTTGCGGTATTGGTAATAGGCAGTTTCAAGTTCTGCTAAGGCCGGCATCAAGGTTTCGGGAACGTATTTACCGCCAAACTGGCCAAATCTGCCAAGGCTATCGGGTTGTTGAGTTGAGTTGGGTGAGATCGGAGTTATGGTCACAAGAAGTGCTGTAATGACGGAACAAGGTTAATTATAGTTCTAGTAGTTGGTGGGGTGCCGGACTGACCAAAAACTCTCTACTCGTCTTTTTAGGTTAGTAGTTGTCTATTCAGGGTACGGGAAATGTTTTCCTTAGCCCTTTGGCCGTCAAGGGCGAAGGATTTGGAGGTTTGGTGGAGTTACTTGCCTGGCCAAAATCCTCTACTTCACAAGTATTTAAATTTGTCCTTTAAATATAGTACATAATGTCTATTTGTCGTCGAGCATCTCGTTTTTCGCACAAATCTTGCAATGTATATTTTTGCAAAACAGCATTTGCTTGCGAGCGGACTTCTTGCCAAATGTCCGTAACAACTGAACCTTCAAGGGTTTTGGGTGCTGAGGGATTATCAGATTTGTGCGTGTCTAATCCCTCTATACAAGTGATAACTTCTAATAAAGGAATTTTCCAAGGTTCACGTCCTAAAATATAACCGCCTTTAGCACCTCGCTGGCTGCGAATTAAGCCACTCCGTCTTAAAGTGGCCAGGAGTTGTTCGAGATATCGGTCGGGGATATTTTGCTGGGCTGCAATTTGACGAATTTGCAGCGGTTCCCCATCGTTATAGTGGGAGGCTAACTCTAGCATGGCTAGGAGCGCATATTCGCTTTTAGATGAAAGCTGCACGGTGTCTATTGAGGGTGATGGGTATTTTTTTATTATACCCCGGTTCTCCACCGGAGTTTGGATGATTTTAGAGTTTAGATTTTTTAATAAAATAATCAGCAACCGATGAAAAAATCAGCTTTTTTACAAATAAATTTTTTCTTGCTAAATTTCAATCCCCCAAAAAAATAGAGACACGATCATTCGTGTCTCTAAATTAGGGCTAATTTATTAAGAAATGCTTAGAACGTGAAAGTAGCGCGTAGCGTACCAATCACAGCATTTTCCGTAGCCGAGTTGATGTTTTGGTTGGGGTTCAACAGCCAAATTACACCAGGAGTGAAGGAGATATTGTCGTTGACTTGGTACTTATAGAAAGCTTCAACGTGCCAGGGAATATTGTCTCCATCAATGTTGACACTGTTATTATCCCCTGCCGGATCGAAGTTGGTCAGATAGGGTTGAGCACCTACAACAATACCACCCAAGTTGCCTGGTTTGAACAAATCAGGGAAGGCCAGGGTCACAGCATAGTTCCAGATCCGGCCCGTACCACGACCTAGACCGCGATCACTCCGCAGTAAATTAACATCAGTCATACCAACCCAACCGCTAAGCCCAAAGCGCGGGCTAAGCTGCATCGAAGCCTGCAAACCGTAAGAGCTAGCAGAAATTGGGTTCTCCGCAAAGTTGTTAGCAGCATTGGTTCCCACAAAGCCACTGGGGCTAGCTAAGCCGTTGGCAAGGCCATTATCAAAGCCAAAGTTGCCAGGACGGAAGTAGGAGTGGATGTAGGTGGCCGCCATTGAAACGTTACCAACGGCAAAGTTAAGCTGGGCCAGTGCCGAGTAATCACCCTTAAAGAAGCCGCCGCCGCCTTCAGTCGCCCTGGAATCAAAGCCGTTGGGGGCCAAGTAGCCAATGGTGAGTGAGCTTGGTTTGAAGATGTTTAAGATGTTGGTGCGACCTAAGCGGATGTTTGCACCAATACCTGTACCACCGCCCAAACGGTAGATGGGGTTACGTTGACCAAAGGCAGAAATCGAGCCGTTACCGCCATCGAAGTCTTCCATGTAGGGGTTGAGGGTGGGGGTAAAGTCATCCCACTGGCCCCGGTTGGCGGCAATTACAAGATCAATGTTGTCGTTGAAGGGGAAGAAGTATTCTAAGGTGTCCAGCTTAACGCTGTTGCCGGTATCACCAAAGACGTTAAAGGTTTGGGTGCCTTCACGGGAAAATCCGTTTACATCTAAGGGAGTGGCATTACCGACTTGCAGACGAGTGATTAACAAGTCTTTGCCGGTGAAACTGGTGTTGAGGTTTAAGCGTACCCGTTGCTGAGCCGCCGGCACATCAGTTGTATCACCAATTGAGTCGGTACCAGCAAAAATTGCTTCACCGACGAGTTTGGTAGTGGTAGAAAATTGGTTTTCTTCCAGTTCACGGGTGCGAGCTTCCAAAGCATCCACACGACCACGCAGGGTGGCTAGTTCAGCTTGGAATTCTTCGAGCAGCCGATTGAGTACCGCTAAGTCTTCTCTGGTGACATAGTTGGCATTCGGCTGGATGAGTTCGGTAATTCTTTCTAAGCAAGCATTTAAACCGGCCGCAAACTCATAACGAGTCATTGCTCGGTTGCCCCGGAACGTACCATCGGGATAACCTGCAATACAGTTATAGCGCTCAACCAAGTTTTGTAAGGCTTGGAATGCCCAGTCTGTCGGTTGCACGTCCGATAGCTGGGAAACAGATGTCACCTGGCCGGTAGAATTATTTGCGGCACCTTCTTTGGTGTATCTGTTGATTTGTTGCAGCATATTCGGCGACGATGCCGGATTGCTGTTCAGCGGTGTTTGAGCAAGCTGTGCCGGTGCTGATACCGGGGTCACTGCGTTGAGATCGCTTTTCTCAGGAGTCAACAGCAGCGAATTAACTGCTTCGCTTGTGCCGATAGTCGGTTGGCTGGCGCTTAAAGCCATCTCAACTTTGGGTGATTCGGCCTTTACGTTTAAAGGCAGACTTTGTTCGTTGGCTTGATTCGTACCAACATCAGGAGTTGTAGCTGTGTTAGCTGCCGAAGCCGGCGCCATCACTGCTAAAGCCGCTCCTAAAACGGCTGGGCTGACCATTAGAGTCTTCAACAAAATTTTATTCATCATCCCTCTTGTCCTCACACCTTTTTTTGAGAGATTAATGGGCTATGTCTATATGTTTACCACACAACCAGCGTTTTTCGCATCCAGCTATTATTGGATGTTCTAAAAGTGGCGACTAACCCGGAGTTGGCATTTCCCGCCCCTTTTACTGGAGTGGGGATTTTAGAGAATTTTGCTTTTAGCTATTTTCTCAATCGGCGTGCCAAGCACCGAGACATTGCTACTTTCTGGTTGTCCAGTCTGTCGCTAATGAAGTTCTTATAAGGGTAGCACATTGATGTCGGTTACGTCATCACCACTACAGTTTTTTAAATTTAATTTAACTCTGTTGTTGGCTTATAGAGAGTGCTTTGTGATGTTAGGTTTATCTTTTTTTCTCAACTTACCCCAATGCTTCCTAACTTGCCAAAGCCTATCGCAGAGTTTAGGCGGATTCTA
The DNA here is from genome assembly GCA_036704045.1 of Halomicronema sp. Taxonomy (GTDB): domain Bacteria; phylum Cyanobacteriota; class Cyanobacteriia; order Cyanobacteriales; family Oscillatoriaceae; genus Ancylothrix. Next base: position 47,467 of record DATNQM010000041.1, read on the forward strand.
GCTCTACTTCTAAGCTATGTCCAAGCACAGAAAAAATTTGTCGCTCTTCAAATATTTCTAATAAATCTGCGTTAATTTTATTTTGCTGTGCTTCATATCGCAAAATTTGCAAAGCTGCCTCTACCGGCAGACCCCTTTTGTAGGGTCTATCACCCGCCGTCAAGGCATCGTAAATATCAGCTATTGTCATAATTTGCGATTGAATGGGAATTTCTTCTTTTTTTAGCCGACGCGGATAACCTGTGCCATCTAGTGTTTCGTGATGACCGTAAGCAATTTTGGCAACGTCTTTAAGATCCTTAGTCCAAGGAATCCTCTTTAAAAATTCGTAGGTATGGCTAACATGAGACTCTATGGCTAAACGTTCTGCGGGTGTAAGGTTTCCTTTGCGAACTAAAAGTTGTGACATTTCGCTAGCCGAAACCAGCGGTTTAATTTCTCCATCCACGTCTCTATAGGTATATAGCGACAACTCTGACAGTTCAGACAGAGGGGCTTCGGCTAAAATACGCGGCTCGTTTGCTTCTAGTAGCAGTTTCCAGTAATCATTAAGCCGCTCAATTTCTTTGCTTAACTGTTGGTCTAAATTCTCTATCTCTTTGCACAACGGACAGCCTTCATCTAAACTTTCTTTTCCATGTTTGATGTCTTTTAAGAGATACTTAAATTTTTTTTCGCTGTACTCCATTTCTAGTGTTCGTCGTGCTAAAGCAAAGCGGTGACGGATGACTTCTAGTTGTTCTGGATAAAGTTTTTTTTGTTTTACTAAAATTGCTTCAGGAACTCCGACTTTCCCAAAATCATGCAACAATGCTGCATAGCGTAGTTCTTGAATTTGACGGTCATTAAAGTAAAGACTTTTCAAAGGCCCGCTGTTAGTGCTGCTAACTTCTTGACTGAGGCGAACTGTTAGCGCTGCTACTCTTTCCGAATGCCCAGATGTACAAGGATCTCGTGCTTCAATTACCTGTACAGAAGCTTTAACAAATCCCTCAAATAAGTTTTGAATACTTTCTTGTAAATGATTTCTTTCTATCGAGATTGCTGCCTGGGATGCCAAGGAACGGGTAATTCTTTCTTCCCATGTTGAGTAAGGTTGGGTAACTTCAAAGACGTTTTCTGCTGTTACTACTACATCTGGAGATATTTTTCTGTTAATTAGTTGCAAAACTCCCATGATTTCTCCTGAGCGATTTTGCATTGGTAAAACTAATACCGAGCGTGTGTGATATTCTATATCTCGATCAAAACTTCGGTCTAGCTGGTAAGGCACTTCTTTAGGCAAGTTATAGGCATCTGCCAGGTTTAAACTCATGCCGGTTGTTGCTACATAACCTGCCAGACTTTGCCTTGTCATGGGAATCGCAAATTCCCTAAACGATACGTTTGGCTGTGAGTCATTTTGAGCGACTTTAAATAATAATTTGGGGTTGCCATCGCTGTCATCTACTAGGTAAACGCTGCCGGCATCACTAAATGTAATTTCTCTGCTTTTGCTTAAAATTAGATTTAGTAATTCTCCGAGATCGTAACTACTAGATAAGGCTGCGCCAATATCCAAAAGTTGCTCTATTAATTCTGTTCTCTCAGCATCTTCTGTCTGAAGAGTCTGGTTTTGTAGCACCATGACCTCTATCTTGGGATAATTGACTTTTCCACAAAGCCAGTTTTCACTTTTTCCTGTTGACTCAAACTATTTCAGAAATTACCTGTGCTAGTTTAAAGTCTGCTTCCGTTAAACCACCGGCATCGTGAGTGGTCAAGCTGATAGTAACTGTGTTATAGGAAATTTCCAAGTCTGGGTGATGCCCTGCTTGTTCTGCCGGTTCCACCAACCGATTAATAAATTCTATCGCTTTAACAAAATCTTTGAATTTCCGCTGACATTTTAATTTATTTCCCTCCACTTTCCAGCCCGACAACTCGGTTACACGTTCTTGAATGTCAGTGTCTTTAAGTAATTGAGCCATATTTTTAGCCCACAAAACGGATAATATAATATCTAGTTTTATTTTAAGTCAGTTGGCAGTTTTCATAAATTTTCTATTCAAAAAACTATCCGCTCTCACGAGGGGTTTTTTGGGTTTTATCCCAAATTACCAATGTGAGAGCGGTCTAGGGGGTCTTCAGATTGAACCAGACTGCCGGAAGGGACTCCTAGCTTGCCTAAATTCTAAAACCTAAGCTTCCCCGAAGGGAATTAGGCCAGCTGTTTAGAGAACAGCCCCGGCGCACAGCCGGCTTACTTCAATCTGATGACCCATGCGTTTACTACTATCTGGCATAGGCATCACCTCCTTTCTCCCTAAGCGGTTTTTTGCTTATTGGATTCAGCTATCTGTAAGTCTAGCACAAGATTTTGGAGTGACAAGTGGTTTTGAAGAGATTTTTTTGATTTTTTTAAAATTTTTGCTCTGACGACTTTAAAAAAGCTAAATTATGTTGGAATTAGGTATTAATAACCGGCACTTAAGATTGAATTTTCTTAGTTGAAACTTAATATTTTATTATCGTTTCTAATTTGTTGAGGAAACCTTGTGTAAAAATACCCCCCACCGTAAATAGGTGAAGGGTATTTTTTAAAAGTCAATTAACTAATGACTATTACAGAGCGTTACCGCGAGGAAGGACTTCTTCGGGGAACTCAAAGTTTTCGTGGGGTTGGTCAGCCGGAGCCATCCAAGCGCGGATACCTTCATTGAGCAAAATGTTCTTGGTATAGAACGTTTCAAAC
>DATNQM010000042.1:0-223233 GCA_036704045.1 Halomicronema sp.
CCCCACCCAATACCCCCATTCCCAGCGCTATGCCGGTGGGGCCAAGTGCTCAAATTCCCCCAGCCCCGACGACACCGACCAGCTTTCCCAGCAGTCCTAACGTCCTCGTTCCCCAACCAGAAATTACGATTAACGGTCAGCCGGCACCCCCAACAGCCAACCTTCCCAACATTCCCCCGGCAATTTCCGGGCCAAGCGCTGCCCCTCCAGTCTTACCCCGCGCTGTCGCCCCGCCGGTTGGTGATATTGCCGCCGCCACCACAGACCCCTCGCCCTCAAGCGTAGACCTAGGAACCAACGAACGTATCCCCCGTTTAGTGTTGCGGGATGCGCCGGTGCGGGATGTATTGGCCTTATTGGCAAGGGCTGCCGGTTTAAACATCGCCTTTACCAGCGACAGCGCCACCCCCGGAGCCGCCCCCGCCGCCCCCGGAGCAGCAGGAACAGCCGGCCCCCTCGGCCCCACTATCTCCCTCGACATTGAAAACGAACGAGTCCAAGACGTTTTTAACTACGTTTTGCGTCTCTCCGGCTTACAAGCCAACAAACTAGGGCGCACCATCTTTGTCGGAACCCGCTTACCCAACGAAGTCAACGACACCGTAGTTCGCACCTTCCGCCTCAACCAAGTCACAGCACGGCAAGCCTCCGGCTTTTTAGCCAGTATGGGAGCCGAAAGCGCCATCACCTCCACCCGTGAAGTCACCCAGGTAACAGCCGTCCCCATCCAAGGCACCGACCAAGCCATTACCCGGACAAATACCACCGTCCAAACCACCATCGACACCCTGCGCTTTTCACCGCAAGATGGTCAACCGCTGCTGAGAGGCTTACAAGTGCTAGTCGATGAACGCCTCAACTCGGTAACACTGGTTGGCCCCCGTCGAATGGTCGAAATTGCCTCAACGCAATTAGTACAACTTGACCTACGCCGCCGTCAGGTAGCCGTTAACGTCAAAATTATTGATGTCAACTTAGCTGCAAACGATAACTTTAATAGCAGTTTTTCCTTTGGCGTGGGCGATAGTTTCTTTGTCAACGACCAAGGCAGCGCTGTATTTAACTTTGGCGGAGCCAACCCCCCCTTGAGAAACCAAGTTGTCGGCACTCCCGCTAACCCAATTTTAAATAACCCCCCCTTGATCCGAAACCAAGTCGGCGGCGAAAACTTAGAAACTTTCTCACCGTTTTTCGACCAAGGTAGCACCACTAATATTCCCCTCACGGCTCCCGGCCCAGGCGGCGTATCCCTTAGCCCCATCGCCCCCATTGGCAGAGACCAAGATGATGTGGGCCTCCAAACTTATACCCCAGCAACGGGTACGACCCTCGGTACTGGTACTTTTAGTCTATTTCCCTTTATTCAATATCCCCGCCGGTTCTTGTCGTTATTGCAAGCCCAAGTTACCAGCGGCAATGCCAAAATCTTGACAGACCCAACCTTGGTAGTACAGGAAGGCGAAACCGCAACAGTCAACCTTACCCAAGACGTGATCGGCAACATTCAAACTCAAACCACCGCTTCTAACCCGCCCCAAATTACGACCACTGCTCAAATTCAAAAGGCCGGTTTGATTTTGGGCATTAATATACAGCGCATTGATGATAACGGCTTTATTACCCTCAACGTCACTCCCAAAGTGACGGCGGTGGCCGACACTCAAGATTTTTCCGGCACCACCATTGCTTTGCTAAGTGAACGCTCTTTAAACTCAGGGTCAATTCGTTTGCGCGACGGTCAAACTTTAATTCTTTCTGGAATTATTCAAGAACAAGACCGCGTAACCTCTAGCAAAATCCCGCTTTTGGGCGATTTACCCATTATTGGGGCACTGTTCCGCAGCACCACCCGTAATAATACTCGCGCTGAAGTAATTGTGGTTCTAACGCCGCAAGTTATGGATGACTCTGATCGTTCGCCTTTTGGCTATGGTTACACCCCAGGGCCCGATGTCCGCCCCCTCATCCAACGCCAGATGCTCCCTGGTGGCACACCTCAATAGTTGTCCTTTCTACAAGAGTTCTTTGTCCTTTGTCAGGTTTAATTTTTACCAGTGACAAATGATAAAGAACTCTTGACTATTGACAAAATGCAATTTTTATGAATAGGCTGTGTTTCGATGGCGACAGGGGGTTTTTAGGCGAATTAAAGGGCCAAAAAAAGGCCAAACAACGAAAAAAAACGAAAATCAACATAAATTAAGCGTTTCAGGCTTCCATATCCGCGTTCTGCGTGTCAGAATATTGCAGTGAAAAGTAAGTGTCTGCGGGATTTTCAGCCCAATATTCTGAACCCGACTAGACTTAATGCGTGAATTTCACCGTCAAAGATACCGAGTGACGTTTAAAAAATTCCTTACACAACAGTCTGGAATCCCGCCCTTACGCTGTGGAAAACTCGATTCCACCGGCCCCGCAGACGGAAAACTCCCTCGGTTCAAGCTCTAGCAATAGAACGGTGAAAGGAAACTCAACGGCCTCGTTGATTGTGCGGCGAAACGCAATAGGGACACTCCCGAAGTGCTGTTTGACGCAACAGCCAGCATTCCACAAGAGGCAATTCAATGGTTTTGTTAGTTCCTGGCCTTTGGCAATAAAAACTAGCAATCGACTTTTACAAAATAGGAAAGCGATGAATAAAGGTGAATTAGTAGATGTCGTGGCTGATAAAGCCAGTGTTACGAAAAAACAAGCCGATGCCGTGATCACAGCCGCTTTAGAAGCGATTATGGAAGCGGTTGCTGATGACCAAAAGGTGACATTAGTGGGTTTTGGCTCCTTTGAAGCCCGCGAACGCAAAGCGCGTGAAGGTCGTAACCCCAAAACCGGCGACAAAATGGAAATTCCGGCTACCAAAGTACCGGCCTTTAGTGCTGGTAAATTGTTCAAGGAAAAAGTTGCTCCCGAATAGGCTGCTGATAAATCCTTGACTCGACCAAATCACGGGGGAAATTTAGTTTGGGCAGCCGCACTTGCCGGTTGTCCACCCTCTTTAATTATTGATTTTTCTGCCAGTATTAGCCCCCTTGGGCCTCCCTCAAGTGCTCTGAGTGCTCTTGAAGCCAAATTGTGCGAGATCAATGCCTATCCTGACCCAAATTATCAGGAACTCCGCAACAGCATTGCACAATTCCACAATCTAAGCAGTGATTGGATTTTGCCTGGTAATGGTTCTGCTGAGTTATTAACTTTGGCCGGCTGGGATTTTTCGGAACTGGCAGAAACTTTTTTGATTACTCCGGCTTTTGGTGATTACCGACGTACCCTCAATGCTTTTGGGGCTGTTGTGGTTGAGTGGCCTTTGGCTGCTAGTGGTGCTTTATCGCTATCTTGTAGTGACCTAAATTCTGCTACTCAACCCGCCTACGTCAATTTATCTAATGTTTTGCCGGTGTCCTTTGAAAACCTTAAATTAAAAGACACCGGTTTATTATTAAATAATCCTCACAACCCTACCGGTTTACTATTTGAAAAAAAATCTATCATGCCCTACTTAGATAAATTTTCTTTGGTAGTGGTAGACGAGGCTTTTATGGATTTTTTGCCGCCCGATGAACAACACCGGCAAAGTTTGGTGGATGAAGTGAAAAATTATCCAAATTTGGTGATTTTACGAAGTCTGACCAAGTTTTATAGTCTGGCGGGGTTGCGGTTGGGTTATGCGATTTCTCACCCAGATCGTTTGCGAGTTTGGCAATCTCGGCGTGATCCTTGGCCGGTAAGTGTTTTAGCTGCTGCTGCTGGAATATCAGCCCTTAAAGATATTGATTTTCAGCAAAAAACCTATGCTTGGTTATCACCGGCCCGCCGTGCTTTATTTGAAGGTTTTGCCCAAATACCGGGGTTATTTCCTCTGGCCGGTTGTGCTAATTTTTTATTAGTCAAAAGTAATCAGTCGGTTTGTTTACTGCAAGAAATGCTCCTCAAACATCATCAAATTTTTATCCGAGACTGTAACAGCTTTCCTGAACTGGGAGATAATTACTTTCGGGTTTCTGTTCGTACCCCCGAACAAAATCAGCGCTTACTAAAAGCTCTCAAAGAAATTATCATAGGATAAAATTCGATTTCTAAAAAATTACCCTTACCCAATAAACAAGCAAAATTATAATCTATGGAAAAATCCAAAAAACAAACTCTATAAATAGAACTTGCCAAAAATCCTTATAAAAACAACTAATGACCATTGAGCATAAACAAACAACTTTTAACAAATGCCTGTAGATTATGATTTGGTAATTGTTGGCGCTTCATCAGCAGGTTTGTATGCTGCTGAACTTGCTGCATCTCTAAAAGCTCGTGTTGCTTTGGTGCTCCCAAAATCTGATAGAAACTTAGATTTATCTATTAAAGCTTTCAGCCATATTAGTAAAGTTACAAAACACATTGCTTCAGCCCATCAATTCGGGATTTATTGCCATAAACCAGAAGAAAATAAGAACTTAGAAAATAGTATTTATTGCGAAAAGCAAGAAACAAATCAATGGATAAAAGGTGTAGTTTCTAACTTAGAAGAATATAAATCACCGGCTTTTTTAGCTGCTTTGGGCGTTGATGTAATTCTTGGAGACGGGCAATTTCATCCTAAACCTCGGCTTTGTTTTGAAGTTAATAACCGTCGGCTTTCTTCGCGGCGCTATTTGTTAACACCGGCCACTAAATCAAGAACAATAAACAACATTGAAGGTTTAGAAACCACAGGTTATTTTACCCCCGATACAATTTGGCAAATTAAACCTCCAAAAAGCTTAATTATTATTGGCGGTGAACCCAATGGCATTAAAATAGCACAAACTTTTGCTAGGTTAGGATCGGCGGTAACGCTGGTGGTAAAAAGTCCGCATATTTTACCAAAAGAAGATGCAGAAGCAGCCTTATTAGTGCAAGGTCAATTAGAAGCAGAAGGCGTGCGAGTTTTAACAAAAACAGAAGTTATTCAAATCAGAAAAATTGAAGGTAAAAAATGGATTCAGGCCGGAAATTTAGCAATAGAAAGTGACGAAATTTTACTAGCTATTGGTCGGGTTGCTGATGTAGAATCCTTAAATTTAGAATCAGTCGGCATAAAATTGCACAACCACATTTTGGTTAATGAAAAATTACAAACCCTGAACTCTAGTATTTATGCTTGTGGGGAAGGGGCGAGTCCCTATGGATTAGAATTTGCGGGAAATTATCAAGCAGAAATAGCGGTTAAAAACGCTCTATTATTGCCCATATTTAAAATAAATAATGGGGGAATTCCTTGGGGAATGCAAATTGATCCTGAATTAGGAAGCGTAGGGTTAACAGAAGCAGAAGCAATCAAACAATATGGTAAAAATGTATTAGTTTTGCGGCAATATTTTAAGAGTTTTACTGGGGCGGTAATTTCTGGGGAAACAACAGGATTTTGTAAAATTTTAGTGCGTCGTAATGGCGAAATTGTAGGGGCTGTAGTGGTGGGACAAAATGCGCTGGAATTGATTTATACACTGGCGTTGGCAATACGAAAAAAAGTGAAAGTGCCTCATTTGGCAGAATTAGGGGGAATTTCACCGGCTTTCTCAGAAACTATTAGTAATACTGCCGCCGAGTGGGGCCGGTTGCGTTTGGCAAAAAACACAGCTTTACAAGATTTTTTGGAAGGGTGGTTTAATTGGCGGCGTTCGCAATCTAAATAAAACGTTTCATTTTATGAGAAAATAGAATGTCTGCCTAAAAATAGGTGAGCATTGAGTTTGGTATTAATGGCGTTTAAAGATGGATAGATTTAGAGTCGAAGTTATTGCGAAAACCCCCAATCCGCAACAGGTTATTTATGCAGCAATGCACCAAGACTACAGCGAGAATTTTGTAGTGGATGAGCGGGAAAGTTGGCCGGCTGAGGAGAAATGTGGGGAGATTATTGTTAAGAGATTATTGGCCGGTAATCGCGGGCACTTTGGATGTATTGAGCACCCACAAATTACCTTTAACTGCGGGTTTTTTCCCCATAGTGTAATGCAGCAAGCGCGTACTCATCGGGTAGGAATTACTTTTGATGTTCAGTGCCTAGCATCAGATAGCGTTATTACATTTGTAGACATTAACGGATCAAGTAGCAAAAAATTAAAAAAGACAATTGGCGAACTTTACGATCTATGGCACAACGGCGAAAAAGAAGTTCGAGAACGAAAAATTAAAGGCAGGAATAATGAACCGGCAGGGCTTTATCGACGGGATTGCAAAAAGCGAATTAAAAAAATGCGAGTTCGCTGTTTAAATGAAGAAAACAATATTTTCACCTACAACCACATTGAAGACGTTGTTTTCAGTGGATTAAACCCCATCTATAAAGTTACTCTTGCTGACGGAAAAGAATTAAAATGCACTCAAAACCATAAGATTTTAACTCCCTATGGTTGGAGAATCTTAGCTCAACTTGGAGTAGGTTATAAGGTGCTAATCAATGGCAAACCACTACAAGATGCAGACAAAACGTATCAAAGCAAGGAATGGTTAGAAGCTCAGTTTTCTCAAGGGTTAACACCTAAAGAAGTTGCCTGTCTCGTCGGCTGCTCAACAGAAGCGGTAAAAAAATGGGCTTACCATCACAAATTAACCTGGGAGAAGAAACAATTATTAGAGGTTTCTAAACACCCAGAACTAGCTTTTGATGAAGATAACTTAAAAATTCTTTGCTCATCTTGCCATTCAAGACACCACAAACTACATCAAAAAAATCCGTTATGCGCTCATCCTGTTGAGATTGTTGCGATTGAATATATCGGGATAGAACCAACCTACGATTTGGTAATGGCAGATCCACATCATAATTTTGTGGCAAACGGAATTGTGGTTCACAATTCTTCCCGCTACACCGGCAAACGCATAATAGAAGCAGCATTAGGGCAAAAAGACATTGAGGAGGTGTTTTATTTAAGGCCGGTGGGACATTACAGTGATCGCCAAGGTAATAAATACTATTATTCCCCAGAGCAACGTCAACGCGATTTAGAGTGGTGTTTAGAAGCTGCAAAACGCTATCAAGCCGATATTGAGGCGGGGATGTCGGAAGAACACGCGAGGGGTACGCTTCCTTTTGATTACCGGCAGCATTTTGTGGTCAGTTTTAATATGCGTTCATTTCTGCATTTCTGTGATTTAAGGAATAAAAAAGACGCACAGTTAGAAATTCAAAAATTGTGTGATTTGATGTGGCCTCATTTTAAAGAATGGACGCCGGCAATTGCTCAGTGGTACGAAGAAAACCGGCTCGGAAAAGCAAGATTAGCGCCGTAAACTTAGATGAAATAAGGCACTAAGTTCTCAAAACCCGGTGAGAGTCAAAGTTACCGGGTTTTTAAATTTCTCCTAGATTCCCAATCAGAAATGATACCAAATTTGCTTTTGACAGGGGACTTTTTATTTTTTGGCTGGGGGGGGCGGGTTTATAAAGGTTATTGATGAGAAGTGTATATTAGGGAAGAACCCGCCCCTACAAGGCTTTTGAAAATAAACAGCCTATGACAACCGGGTTTGGTATGACAAAGGACAAATGACAAATGACAATTCTTAAACTCGTGGAAGCGTCACAACTTCACTTTGATCTTGATATTTTCCGCTGCGAGTTTCATAACTTGTCTGACAAGGTTCTCCCTCAAAAAACAACAATTGCACAACACCTTCATTAGCATAAATTCGACAATCTGCACTCGAAGAATTAGAAAACTCAAGAGTTAAATGTCCGCGCCATGCAGCCTCACCAGGAGTTAAATTTGCAATCAAACCGCAACGGGCGTAGGTACTTTTCCCGATACAAATTACCGTAATATTATCAGGAATTTCGAGACGTTCTAAAGCAACACCTAAACCATAAGAATGAGCCGGTAAAACAAAATAACTGCCATTAGAATCCTGATAAAGTTTTGTTGGTTCTAAATTGTCAGAATTAAAGTTTTTCGGGTCAACAACAGTACCCGGAATATGGCGAAAAATGCGAAATTCCGCAGGCGATAAGCGGATATCATAGCCAAAACTGCTAAGACCGTAGGAAATCACCGGCAGCCCGTCAACCTTACGAACTAAGCGGGGCTCAAAAGGTTTAATCATACCTTTTTGAGCCTGTTGATTAATCCAGATATCGTTTTTGATCACAGCTACACCAGTAAATAAAACCAACTTACTAGCATACCGAAAAGCAGGAGCTTTAGGTGATAAATTACGACGTTTTTAAGGCCGGTGACTACGACGGATCTGGGTAATTTGATCAGCTTCCTCTAATATGGTTTCTGGCATTTCCGGGCCGGTTAAAATAATATCGATATGACGAGGACGTTGATCAAGTAACTCTAGGACTTCCGCCTCAGAAATCACACCAAATTTAATAGCTAAACTTAACTCATCTAAAACTACCAAATCATAACTACCAGCCTTAACAACTTTTTGGGCATAGTCCCATAACTGACGGAGAGAATGAGTTTCCGCTTCATCAAGTTCGGGAGTATCAATGCAGCGAGGTAAATCGCAGCGAACCCAATCCAAATTTTCTCCTAAGCGAACCGGATGCTCGTGACCTTGGCCAATACCACCTTTGAGGAATTGTACCACCAACACCGGCGTCCCCTGACCCGCAATCCGCAAAGCTTGAGCCATCACATTTGTAAAAAAACTGCGATGAGTGCCGGTGAAAACTTGAACCAGACCCTCAACCGTATAAGGTACAGGACAAGGCGAACTGAGAATAGGAGTTTCTAGCTGTGCGACCATAGGGATTACTTGAAATAATTACGCACCTTGATAGTAGATCACTTAAGGGCAACCAGACAGTTTCCTCAACAATCCGCAATCAATATGTAGCGTTGTTTAACAGGGTGTTGCTGAATATAACACTATATGTACCCATTGTCTTACCTCTTGGGAAAGGAAGTAAAGCAGAAAAAACCCCTCCCCCCATAAGTTATCCCTAGGGATGAGGAAGGGCCAAAATTTAAAGCGAGAGGAGAAGCTAGACTTTACCCCTACCTCAAAAAGTCAGAAACCTACAAATGCCACTTAGTCTGAGGAATAGACATTTCTGCCAACAAACTACCCTGAGAAAAAACATAACAAACAGGTGCCCGTTTGCGAATTGCATCAAACCGGCTTAGCGCATCCAAAACAACAAAAGAAGCCGTATTTCCCACATCTATACCATAATCACTTAACTGCAAAGTCTTCGCCCCATTCACACTCACCATATCAAAACAAGCATCCACCTCAGCCAACCCCGTCATCTGACAAACATGAACCCCCATATATGCCACATCTAGCATACTTCCAGTCCCCAAACTATACCAAGGATCCTGAACACAATCATGCCCAAAAGAAACATTCAAACCCGTCTTCCATAACTCCTTAACCCGCGTCACACCCCGCCGTTTAGGATAACTATCCATCCGTCCTTGCAAAGTAATATTAATCAAAGGATTAGCAATAAAATTAATTTTAGAACGTTCTAACAAACCCATTAACTTATAAGCATAAGCATCATTATAAGAACCAAAAGCAGTTGTATGACTTGCCGTTACCTTTTCCCCCATTCCTGAACGCAAAGCACAAGCTGCCACCACCTCTAAAAACCGTGATTGATCATCATCAATCTCATCACAATGAACATCAATTAACTTATTATATTCCTCCGCCAATTCAAAAATTTTATGAACCGACTTTACCCCATCTTCCCGCGTAAACTCATAATGAGGAATACCCCCCACCACATCCGCCCCCATTTTTAGCGCTTCTTTCAACAACTTCTTATTCTCAGGCTTTCCATAAACCCCATCTTGAGGAAAAGCCACCACCTGCAAAGTCATCCAATCTTTAACCTCTTCTCGCACCTCCAACAAAGCCTGCAAAGCAGTTAAACTTCCCTCACTTACATCCGCATGAGAACGAACAAATAACACCCCTTGCATTGCTTGTAACTTTAGCGTTTCCAAAGCACGTTTTTTAACATCTTTCAAACTTAAATATTCCTTTCTTTCGCCCCAAATTTTTATTCCCTCAAACAAAGTTCCACTTTCATTCCAACGAGGATCACCGGCACTTAAAGCCGAATCTAAATGAATATGAGAATCAACAAAAGGCGGACAAATCAACTTCCCACCCATCAAAATTTCTTTTTTTCCCCGTTCCTTTATTTGCCCAGAAATAGCCGCAAATTTTTTATTATCAATCGCAATATCTACCACATCACCAGACACAAGCCGGCATTCCCGCAAAATCAACCCATAACTTTTTGACGACATACAAACTACCACTTTAAAAAGTCAACAAAAATGCTTGACTATTTTAAAATAGAAAATCCTCACCGGCAACCAAAACCAACCCCAGCAAACCTAAAGCAAATAATTTTGTAAATATTCCCAATATTCATCTCCAAAAGTTGATTGCAAAAGACTTTGAACCTCCTGACTTAAAACCATTTTTCCCTGAGAAATTGCCAAAAAATGCTCCTCAAAATAACCAGCCTCAGCCAATTTTTCTTTGAGGGACTTAATAATCTGACAAAAATCCACAATCGCCGCCCTACTATACATCCACTCCGTCACATCAGGAACAGAAACAAAATTTTCACAACTGGGTAGATGATTTCCTGCTTTCTCATTAAAAAATTCCATTGTTTATCCACCAAAAAAATCTTCATAAAAAAAGCACCTTCTTCAATCATCAACCACCAGCCTCAATTTTTATGTGACATTTCCAATATTACTTAGTGATCCTAGACATAAAAAAACACGATCTCCATCACTTAACACCAAAAAACCGAAACTAAAATCCTTGAGTATGCTACGATAGCAGCTAAATTTATAACTATCAGGGATCAAAGCAAACTTCCCCTCAGCCCCATAAAGCTCAAGTCAAAACTATTAAATAACAAACCTTCTGCCTGGTATGACAGACACCGCAAATTTCGACCCAAACCGTACCGGCAACAGCCAACCCAACCCTCTCACTCCTAGTGTTCCAAAAGAAAGCCGGCGCAAACGACACAAAAGCCGGCGCAAAACCCTTGACTTTGGCAAACCCCTCGAACAAATCTTAAACTTCACCAATACCATAGGCGAAAAATTTCGCGGCGACATCCCGGAATACGAAAACGCCAACAAACTTTTTAGTCGCGCCAACTACGAAAAAGCCCTTAGTATCTATCAAAAAATAACCACAGAAAAATCAGACTTTTATCCAGCTTGGTTAAAACTCGGAAACACCCTCGAAAAACTCGACCAACCAACCGAAGCATTAGCCGCCTACGAGAAAGCCGTACTCCTAAAACCAGATGATTGCTGGGGCTGGTTACTGCGTGGCAAACTCCTCTACCAACTTCAACAATACGAACAAGCCCTCGCCTCTATCGATCAAAGCCTATCTATAAACTCCAATAACTATGAAGCCTGGTATTACCAAGGCTTAGTCTGCGATAGCCTTCAACAATACACTCGTTCGGTAACCGCCTATCGCAAAGTCTGTCAACTAGAATCAAAATCTTCTATTTTTTGGCATAGTTTGGGCTACGCTTTGCAACAAACCGAACAATATAGCCCCGCCATTGATGCCTACGAAAAAGCCATCCGCCTTAACAGCAAAGATATAAATAGTTGGTTTAACCGAGGAATTTGCCTCAACAATGTTAAACGCCATGATACAGCCCTAGCAAGCTTTGATCGTGTTCTATCTCTCAACCCCAACCACCTCCTAACTTGGATTGAAAGGGGACTAACCCTCGAACACCTCAAGCGCTACACTGATGCAGTCACCTGCTACAATCAGGCAATTATTTTACAACCAGATTTTTATCTTGCCTGGTATCACAAAGGCATGGCCCTTAAACATCAGTGGTATGAAGCCGCCCTCGCCTGCCTAGATAAAGCTATACAACTTCAACCGGATATTCCCTTGGGCTGGTATGGACGCGGTATCACCCTCAGCGAGTCAGGACAACATACCACCGCCCTTACTAACTTTGAACAAGCTATCAAACTTAACCCAAACTGGCCGGAACCCTGGATAGGTAGAGGTTCTGCCTTACATGGATTGGGCCGGTATAAAGACGCTATCATTGCCTACAGTAATGCCATCCAAATTTTACCCGAATCCCCCGAAGCCTGGTTTAAACGCGGTGAAGCCCTCGAAAAACTTAACCGCTATTCGGAAGCCCTTTTTGCCTACGATAAAATACTCCAAAAATATCCTACTCATCCAATTTGGGCCTATCGTTGCTGGATGAAACGTGGTCAAGTCTGCGAACAACAAGAACGCTATCCCGAAGCTGTCTCTGCGTACGATCAATTGATTTTTCTATTTCCTAATCAAATTGAACCGCATTTTAAACGGGCTGCTGCCCTTGAACGGGAGGAAAATTTTTCCCAAGCCCTTGCTACCTACGACAACGCTTTACAAATTTGGCCGAATAATTACAGTCTTTGGGTGAAACGAGGCAAACTTTTTATGGTTTTAACTCGTCATGCCGATGCTTTAACCAGCTTTGACCGGGCTATTCAACTCCAAGCTGGAGAATATGATGCTTGGTTAAAACGTGGGGAAGTTCTCGAAAGTTTGCAACGCTATCAAGATGCAGCAAGTTCCTACAGTATTGCAATGGAAATTAAACCCCACGCCTACGAAGCCCTCAGCAATTATCAACGAATGCAGAGTTTGCTAGATCAACAGTTAGAACCGGCATCTTCTCAGGACGCCTAGATTAGTTATCTATCCAATGTCAATTGACCCATGACTAATGATAAATACTGACTCAATGTAAAGGCATCCACTCCTAGTTCAGTCCGCTCCTTTGCTGCTAAAATTCCTGCTTGGGAGTGCCACCATGTTGCTACTTTTACTGAGTCTTCCACCGGCCTCCCTTGGGCCTGGGCCTGGGCCATCAACCCCCCCATCAACCCCGTCAATACATCCCCACTTCCTCCTCTTCCCAAAGCAGGCGTACTTTCTGGGTTAATCCATACTCTATTATCCGGGTAAGCAATCACTGTTTTTGCCCCCTTTAACAAAACTACTCCCCGACAACAACTAGCAGCTTTTTGGGTAGCATATATTCGGTCTTTTGTCAATAGTTCTGTGAGTTCAGGAAATAATCTTTTAAACTCACCGACATGGGGCGTTAACACCGTCATAGCTTGACGTTCCTTAACCGTTACCACCGGCCCCAGATGGGCTAAGGCATTCAACCCATCCGCATCTAAAACCACCGGCCGGTTAGATTCGAGTACCGTTTCCACCAGCGGCGCTGCGGCAATAGTTAAACCAGGCCCACAAGCAATAGCATCATAAGAATTTAATTCTACACTCAAAGGCAACGAAAAAAGCGCCCCACTTTCAGTTTCAGGACAACCAATAATTAACGCTTCTGGTAATAGCGGACTAAGCATTAATTTCAACGACTTTGGCACCAAAATAGAAAGCATCCCCACCCCAGAAGCCCGCGCCGCTAAACCGGCCAAAATTACGGCACCTGTGTATTTTTCGGAACCGGCAATTAATAATAAATGTCCGTTTTTATATTTATGATTTGTGGGTGATCGTGGGATAGGAAGAAGAGAAACAACTTCAGCCGGTGTAATTCTTTTAATATTAGCAGGATTCCCCAAAATAGCCCAAATATCTGTCAAGGGAATATCAAAATCAATTAACTCTGATTTGCCTATATATTCTAAAGCCCAATCTTGCAAAAAAGCCAACTTCCACAAACCCAAACAAAACGTCCGAGTTGCACGAATTGCCGTCCCCATAACCGCGCCGGTATCAGTATGTAAACCTGAAGGTAAATCTATACTAAAAATCGGTTTATTCCAAGAATTTACTTTTTCAATTTCCTCAGCTATTTTACCTTCTAAGTTTCGTTCTAAACCAAAACCAAACCATCCATCAATAAATAAGATACAATCTTTTAAACCCTCAATATTTTGAACAAAATTAATGCCGACACTTGCACAATAACGAGCATGATAACTGGTCAGTTCTTTAATTTTTTCAAAAGGCGAATAAATGACAACTTCATAACCACGAAAATGTAATTCTCTCGCTACAACTAACGCATCGCCGCCATTATGACCAGGGCCGGCCAACACCCCAATTTTATTTTTATCACAATTTTGTAGAGGCAAATTATCTTTGTTTGCCCCTCCAAAAGCGATATAATCGTTAATTAAAATCTCTTCTAGGCGACCGGCAATTAACCCTGCAACTTTTTCCATTAAAGCCGCCACCGGCATCCCAGCATCAAAAATACGACTTTCAATAGCTCGCATTTGTTCTGCCGTCACTGCAAATTCTTCAATCAAATTTTGACGGTTTTTCATCTTATTAAAAACAATATTTTTTGCACCCAGAAACAGCTAATTTTCATAATAAACTCGTGAATTAGACAAGCCAAAATCTTTCAGATAACGGTTCCAACGTTCTGCAATTTCGCGGTCAATAAAAGGCCCCACAATAACGTGCCAGCCCCTAGGTTGATCTCGACGTTGAATGCCAATATCTCGTAAATCTTCGCGCAAAGCCAACCGACGCACTTGTTGTTCAATATATTTTAAATCTCTTTCTGGTGCCGGGATAACAACAAAATAGCCGATGGAATCATAGCCAAATTGATCATTAGGCAGATTGGTATTATAACTTGATACCCGGACAGAATTTTCTTGAATTCTAGCTTGAAGCCCAATATTTTCTAGTTCTTGGACTCGTTGTTTAGCATCTTCAATATTATTAAAAGCACCTGCTTGAATTACATCACGCCCGCCATCCTCCCTAGAAAATGCCTTTGGTTCTATCTTTTGTACTTGTTCTAAAAGTAGCTGGCTGTTTCCATTGACAAAAACCCGATAGCGGAAACTACTTTGTGCCAAAAGTTGGGACGAGGGAGATTGTTGCAAACTTTCAGGAAAAGACCGAGGAGCAGCATGGACAGTATTTTCTAACATAAAAAAGAAAAAGCTGCTAATAACTAGCAAGTTTTTACTTTTAGTGTGCAACACAAAAATCTTAGAAAATTCAGAAAAATTAATCATGGTGGCGGTGGTTTAAAAACTAAGAGAGGGGAATTTCCAGAAGTAAAAAATATTGTATAAAAACAAGGGAGCCATGAGAAAGAAAAAACAAAAAATAATTAAATCAAAGGCAATAGTGTTAAAATTAGCAAGAAACTAGGCAACAGTGAAAGCTAGTGCAGAACCTCAAAAAATATAATTAAAATTGAGGTTGATAGCACAGACTGCATGACTGGTGACGTTGTTTGTCCAACAATGTTAGCCTATAAAAACAAAGAATTTTTAGCAATTGTTCAAATACGATGAACAAAGTTGTGGTGGGCCTCTCCGGTGGCGTCGATAGTTCAGTAGCAGCAGCAAAATTGCACCACGAAGGTTATGACGTGGTGGGGTTAACCCTTTGGCTAATGAAAGGCAAAGGACAGTGTTGTTCGGAGGGGATGGTAGACGCGGCGCAGATTTGTGAACAATTGGGAGTACCCCATCACATTGTGGATAGCCGCGATGTATTCCAGGCAAATATTGTCGATTATTTGGTGGGGGGATATAGTGCCGGTGTTACACCCTTGCCTTGTTCGCAGTGCAATAAAAGCGTTAAATTTGGGCCGATGCTGAGTTATGCCAAAGAAAAATTAGGCATTGACAAAATTGCCACCGGCCACTACGCAAAAATTGAATATAACTCCGAAACCGGCCGGTATCAATTACTGCGGGCAGTAGATAAAAGCAAAGATCAATCGTACTTTTTGTATGATTTATCCCAAGATTTATTAGCGGGCAGTTTGTTTCCTTTAGGGGAACTACTCAAAAGCCAAACCCGCTCTATTGCAGCAGAATATGGTTTAAAAACTGCCGAAAAACCAGAAAGTCAAGATTTGTGTTTAGTAGAATCTAATGGCTCCATGAGAGCATTTTTAGATAAATATCTGGAACCAAAAAAAGGCGAAATTGTTAACTTAGAAGGCCAAATTTTAGGCTACCACGATGGCATTCATCACTACACAATCGGTCAGCGCAAAGGCATCGGCATTGCGGCAGCCGAACCGCTTTATGTAGTGGGAATAGATAGCGGGCGCAATCAAGTCATTGTAGGAAATCGGGAAAGCGTACATCAAGCAGAATGTACAGTAGCCCAAGTGAATTGGGTTTCGATGGCAAAGCCCCAGTCTCCAATTCGCGCCCAAGCCCAAGTAAGATACCGTACACCGGCCATGCCAGCCTCGATTATTCCCCTTGAAGACGGTCGAGTGCGAGTAGTCTTTGACGAACCGCAATTTGGCATTACTCCAGGTCAGGCGGCTGTTTGGTATGAAGGCGATGTGTTGTTGGGTGGCGGGGTGATTCAAAATCAGAACTAAAAAGTCAAGAGTGATGGTAGCCAAAGGTTTGTTTTAAGCCATCACTCTTGACTTTTCACTATTAAACGTGACACTTTACCGCACGCTAGGGCGTAGGATTAAATATGAGCAAGCCTGGATGACTATTGTATTTTTAATAGAGGCAGAAAATTGAGTTACCATACCGAAGGAATTGCCCCTCACGGCGGACACCTGGTTAATCGCGTGGCGACACCGGCACAGCGTCAAGAGTTTCTCGATCTTGCAGACAAGTTACCCCGCATTGAACTAACAAAACGTTCGGTTTCTGATTTGCAAATGATTGCAATTGGTGGCTTTAGTCCGCTGATTGGATTTATGGAGCAAAAAGATTATGAAACCGTAGTTACAGATATGCGATTGGCAAATAATTTGCCTTGGTCGGTTCCTGTAACATTGGCAGTGAGTGAAGAAATTGCCGAATCTCTAAAAGAGGGCAGTTGGATACGTTTGGATGACCCAACCGGCAAATTTATCGGAGTTTTAGAATTAACTCAAAAATACCGCTACAACAAAGCCCATGAAGTAGTAAATGTTTACCGCACAGATGACGTTAAACATCCGGGCGTTAAAGTTGTGTACGATCAAGGGCCCATTAACTTAGCTGGGCCGGTGTGGCTGCTAGAAAGAGAACCTCATCCATTTTTTCCTAAATACCAAGTTGATCCCTTAGCATCGCGGGCAATGTTTAAAGATAAGGGTTGGAAAACAATCGTAGGTTTTCAAACTCGCAACCCCATTCACAGAGCCCACGAGTATATTCAAAAATGTGCTTTAGAAACAGTCGATGGGTTGTTTTTGCATCCCTTGGTAGGGGCGACGAAGGAAGATGATATTCCAGCAGATGTGCGGATGCGCTGTTATGAGATTTTGTTGGAAAAATATTTCCCCACCGATAGGGTAATTTTGGCTATTAACCCCTCAGCCATGCGTTATGCCGGCCCCCGTGAAGCGATTTTTCATGCCTTGATTCGCAAAAATTATGGCTGTACTCATTTCATTGTCGGTCGAGATCATGCTGGGGTAGGCGACTATTATGGCACTTATGATGCTCAGTATATTTTTCAGGAGTTTGAGCCTGGAGAATTAGGCATTACCCCGATGATGTTTGAACACGCTTTCTTCTGCAAAATTTCGCAGGGAATGGCGACAACCAAAACTAGCCCCAGTGCACCAGACCAGCGAATTCATTTGTCGGGGACAAAGGTTCGGGAGTTGTTGCGTTCTGGCCAACTTCCACCACCAGAGTTTAGCCGGCCTGAAGTGGCGGCTGAGTTGGCGCGGGCAATGCGAGTGCCGATGGATTCTTACTAAAGGATGGGTTGGACTTGGAGATGGGGCGGGGCTATTTTATGTCTTGTAGTCTCCAAGTCTTTTAAAGTCTTTCCTCTTATCAGCCCAGAGAGATTCTAAACTAGAATTGACAAGCTAGGTATAGGACATGGCCTTAAAGCGGCGGGAATTTTTGGAACGGGCCGGCTGGGCGCTGGCTGGGTTGGGTTTGGGCCTGGATTTGTGGAATTGCGCTGAAACAGGTTCTCTTAAAGCGCTTTCTGTGACATCCAAGCGTAAGTTAGCTTTGTTGGTGGGGATTAATCAGTATGGAGATGGTTCTCTGTCCCTGCCAGGATGTTTGACGGATGTGGAGTTACAGCGGGAGTTGTTACTTTATCGGTTTGGTTTTCAAAGTGCCGATATTCTGACTTTGACGGATTCTCAAGCGACCGCTGCCAATATTAGAGGGGCTTTTATTGATCATTTAATTGAGCAGGCTCGTCCAGGGGATGCGGTAGTTTTTCATTTTAGTGGCTACGGACGTCGGGTTTTGAAAGCCGGTGAGGATGTTGTTAAGTCTCAGAGCAGTGTTTTGGTGGCGGCGGATGGAGTGATGAATTCTGCTGCAAATGGGGCTGTGAATGATTTGTCTATGGAAGATTTGGTTTTATTGTTGCGTTCTCTAGCGGCTGAGAATGTGTTGGCGGTTCTGGATACGAGTTATGTTTATCCGGGTTCTAGTTTACAGGGGTCTTTGCGGGTGAGGTCGCTTCCTGCGGTGCCGGTGTTGAAAATGGAGGAGCAGGAACCAGAGTGGATTGAACCTTTAAAAGATAAGTTGGCAATTCAAAAAGATTTATACAGTAATAAGTATATTTTGATGGGGGCTGGTGCTGAGCAAGTGGCCGGTGAAATGCAAGGTCATGGTTTTAGTGCGGGGGTGTTTACTTATGCGCTGACGCAAACTTTATGGCAGGCTAGACCGGCTTCTACTTTGACTTTGATTTTAAATCAAGCTGCTTGTACGGTGGAAAAATTAACGGGAATTGATGTTTCACCGCATTTAGAGAATGTGGCTTTGAAAAAGGAAGGGGGGGCGGTTTTAACGTCGTTTTTGGGGTTGGATAGTCCGAGTGGGGATGGGGTTTGTACGGGTTGGGATGGGGAGAGTAAAACGGCTCAATTGTGGCTGGGGGGCTTGTCGGCGCGAGTTTTGGATTGTTATGGGGTAAATTCGGTTTTGCAGGCTGTGGGAAGTGATGGGGTTTCGATGGTTGTTCGTTCCCGTAGTGGTTTGATGGCGACGGCGCAGGTTTTGGCTGGTGAGGGGGAAGTCTCGACAGGGCAAATTGTGCGAGAGTTGGTGCGGGTGCTACCGCGTAATGTGAATTTGACGGTGGCGCTGGATAGTAGTTTGGAGCGGATCGAGCGGGTGGATGCGACTTCTGCGTTTGCGGGGGTGGCGAATGTGTCGCCGGTGGGGGCTGGTTCTGTGGCTGCTGATTGTTTGTTTGGCCGGTTGGGGGAAACGTTGATTGCTCAAATAGGGACGGCGGCGCTACCGGCGGCGAAAACAAGTTATGGGTTGTTTTCTTTGGCACAAAATATAATTGTAAATACGGTAGGAGAAGGTGGGGAGGCGGTTAAAAGTGCGGTGCGTCGTTTAGCTCCTCACCTTCACACTTTGTTGGCTGCTAAGTTGTGGCGGTTGACGGCTAATGAAAGTTCTTCTCGGCTTGCTTGCAGGGCGGCGCTGGAGTTGGTGGAGGAAAGTGAGTCGCGGGTTTTATTGACAAGGGGTACTTTTTCTGCTGGGGGTTCTGGGGTTGTAAAGGAAAAAGAGGCTTTGGTTTTACCGGCCGGTTCGCGTATTCAATATCGTTTATATAACGAAAGTCAGGAAAATATATATTATGTGTTGGTGGGGATGGATAACCGAGGACGGGCTTTTGCTAGTGGGGTTTATGATCCTGCGGATGGTGATGCTGGGGTTGTGCGTCCAGGTGAGAGTGTGACTATTCCTTCGGCAAGTTTGGGCGGGCCTTTTTTGGTGAGGGGTGTGGGGGGACTGGCGGAGGCGCATTTAGTTTGCTGTCAGGAACCTTTGATCAAAACGGTGGCGGGTTTGGCTTCGGCGATGTCTACTAAGGGGGATGGTCAACAGTTAAGTGTTTTGGCTAGTCCTTTGCCGGTGGCGATGGCGCTTTTGCAGGATTTACATGATAACAGTGTGGCCGGTGTGGGCGAAATGGGGATTTTGAATGATGGATTTGTTTTAGATATGCGGGTTTGGGCGACTTTGAGTTTTGTTTATCGGGTGGTGTAAAAGCTAGTTTTCCTTTTTGCGGGGTGGTTTATAATTGTTTGGGTGAGGGAAATTTTTTCAAGAAAAATTAGGTACAAATATGAGTTCTCAATTGAAGAATTTTTTAAAGAATTCAGGGGAGTGGCTGGGTTCTTTTACTGTTTTTTCTACGAGTGGGGAGGTTATGAATGATGTTAAAAGTTTTTTGATTATAGAGGGTTTAAATAATAATGAAAAAGTTAAGTTTACTTTGCGACGCTGGATTTCTGGCGAGTCTGAACCCCCAAATGAGTTGGTTAGAGAATTTGAAACTTTAGGACGAGATGTTTTATTTTTTGAGGATGGGGCGTTTTCTCAGGGTAGTATTCAATTAGCCCCTAATGTGGATTTTGGGGTGGAGTTTGGGTTTATTAATGATGATCGTCGTCTTCGTTTGGTGCAGATATTTTCGGGTATTGAAGGTAGGTTATTACGGTTGACTTTAATTCGGGAAAAAAAGGTGGGGAGAAATGCCATTGAGCGCCCACCATTGACGGTTAATCAGTTGTTTGGTGAGTGGCGGGGAGAGGGTGTGACGCTTTATGCTGATTGGCGGGCTTCTGATAGTTTTTTTTCGAGTTTGAAGGTTACTGATTTAGGTGAAGGTAGGGTTTCTCAACAGCTTTCTTTTGATATGGGAAATGGTCTTAAAACTGTTTCTTCAACGGGGCTGGTTGAGGGAAATGAAATTAAGTTTGAACGTAATACGGTGATGTTGTTTCCCGATGGGGCTTCGGCTAATATTCCTCATCAAATTAAGTTGGGAGAGGCTTTTTTTTTGGAGGCGGGATGGTTAGTTGAGCCGAATTTGCGACTGCGAATGATTCGCACCTATAATGATAAGGGAGAATGGGTGAGTTTAACTTTGTTGCGTGAAAAAAAAGTTGATTAAAATTTGTTGGATGTTAAGTTAAATTAGGGAAGTTTTGAGGGTGTTTGGATGAATTGGTTTAGTTGGCAAGGTGTTAAAAGTATAGTTAGGGTATTTTAGTTGGGTTGCATTTTTGTTTCAGCCCAGCTATAAATCATTTTTTTGAGATAGTTAGTAGATGGGCTGAATTTAAGGTTTTTAAAAAGCCGGTTATTTAAGGTTAACCGGCTTTTTGGAGTTGTATTTAATGGGTATAGGTTTTGAGTTGAGAAAAACAAACGAGGGTAATTTAGTAGGCGCGACGGTTGATCATGTACCAACCCCAGATAGCTACAAGAGCACCTAAAACGGCGATAAAAACTCCAGGAATGCTTAAACTTGCGGCGGTGAGTTGCAGAGCACCTGTTTCTAAAAAAGTTGCTATGGTTCCGCCGATAAATGCACCGACAATTCCTAAGATCATTGTGGAAAGAATACCGCCGCCTTGGGCACCTGGATAAATGGCTTTGGCGATAGCACCGGCAATTAATCCTAAAACGAGCCAAGCAAGTAAGTTCATAATTTTTTTCCTTTCAGGTTTTGTGTTTTTCTTTTTGTTATTTCAACATTAACAAGTTGAATAGCGGACGAGCATCTATCTAATGATATAAATGAGGTGATAAGGTCTAGGAAAGGGTTTAAGGGCTTGAGAAGGTTTTATTAAGAAATAATAAGAGTTTATGCCTAGAAGGGTTGGGGTTTTATGAAATTGGTCTCTATTGTAAAAATAGCGGCAAAATGAAGATTAGCTTTTAGAGGAAAGAGGTGTTTTTCCAGCAGAGAGGCTTTAAGGAAAAAGGTAAAGCTGCTCAAAAATGGAATTTTTCAGGTTCCAAAGCTTGAGGGTGGCGAAGAAAAAAGGTAAAGTTTCAAGTTTTACTCTTTAAAATTGACGAAAAACTCTACCCTAAAGAATAAAATAAGGAGAATGAAGGTAATAATTTTTGAAGTTTCTACCTAAAGTAAAGTTTGTAACATTTCTGGGAAGTTTGATCATTTGTCTAAAAAAAACTTGTTTAAAAGCTTATTTAAAAAAGCCGGCAGGAATTACCATTTCCCAATTCGGCTTTTTAAACTCTGATATTTTAGCGCCAGTAGGGTCGTCCTTTCCAAAAAATACCAACAATTAGGCATATAATTTCTGGCTGACTAAAACCGATGATAAAGCTGGGAAGGGGTACGAGAGATTTTAATAAAAGGGTGAGGAGAAAACAGGGAACTAAAGCCCATAAACTAGAACGTTGTATATAAACTTCTTGAAAAAATCTCTCTAAAATTAAAACAGATAAAGCCCCAACTCCTGCGGCGGTAATTAAAGGAATTATGATACCTAGAGGGGGGCTATATAAAAGTCGCAAACTGCTTTGGATAGGGACAAATTTGCTGGCACTTAAGGCGATTATAAATTCTACGACAGAGACAAAAGAGGTAACAAGGGCAGCAACTTGGATGAGTGACAACCAAGGCAACCGTTTTAGGCGTTCAAAAGGGTTTATCATAATGTAATTGGCTCTAAGAGTAATTTAATTTTATATTGTTTTAGAGTTAAGGGCTTGATTTTAGCTATTAGTAAGCAATTAGCAAGCGCAAGCTTAAGGGCAAAAAGTGAAATTAAAACGAGAAAAGCTGTTAATTTTTATGAAGGGCTAGGCTAGGGGGTTTGGGATACTAGAACTTTTGGGGCAATAAAAGCAACTGAAGAGTAAAAAAGTTTTAGGAAAATTCCTGAATGGAAAGGAGGTATGTTGTAAATTGAAGTTTGTAAGATTAAAACAAACCAAGGGGCTGCGTGGAATGTTAAAGGCTTTTGTAGAATAAGCAGAGTCGGCCGGTGTAAAATATTTTGAATTAAAAATGCAAGTCTTGGGAATGGCCGCCATCGACAGATCGCATTTCTGAAGAATTTATACTTTTTTGAATAATGGAGTCCCAGAGGTATTATAGTGGTTAACTAAATTTCATTAACTAAGCTAACCTAATGTGTGAGCATTTTAACTATTTTTTTAGTAAAGGCTCTATTTAGGGAGTAAAAAAACTGAAAAATAGTAAAAACTTTGAGGTCTTAAGAGGTTAAAAATATGCGACTTGAAGATATCATTGAAAAAAATTTAATAATTAATTTAGATACTTTGAAAACAGATGTAGAATTGCTGAAGCAAATTCAAAAACAGTTAAGTTATTTAGGTTTATATCCCACCGGCAGATGGATTGATGGCAGCTATGGGCCTCGCACAGAATCGGCAATTACAGAATTTTGTAAAACTGTCAATCTTGACAGCATGAAAACAGGCAAATTTGATAAACGTTTTGCGGAGGTATTGATTAAGCTTGAGGGGTCGATGTTCAAGTTGTATGTAGCAACTTCCCGCGACCAAGTATTTAAAGATTTCTTAAAAGCCGAGGCGGGTTATGATGCTTATAAACTGGCGGTTTTAGATCGTGGTATTAATAATTCACCTTACAAAGGAGAAACAAGCAGTTACCCTTTGCGGCTGAAAGAAAAACCCGATGATCAAGAAGTGACATCCTTGGGAGAAAAAGTAACTCAAGCAAAAACTTCGGTAACGGTGACTTATACCGGCTATCCAAAAGTTGGAGAATTGCCCAAAATTGATGATAACGGACTGAGTTTTTTACATTCTGATATAACAGAAGCTTGTGTATGTTTGGGGAGTTTTGTTAATGGTCAATTTCGTTCGCGCTGGTTAGGCAAAAAATCCTTAAATTTGACACAATTTTGGAGTACAACTAAATTTATTGCTATTTTAAACTTGGTATGCAAAGCTAATAGCAAAGTTCCGGCTTGCGATCTTGATAATTGTGCTGTCAGAGACCCTAGTGATGGAGCTTGGTTTAAATTTTATGATTTAGTAAGTGATGTAGTAACCTACGCAAATAAGATAGGAACTTCTAATGCTATAGCGGCTATGTTTAAGCGTTTTGAAACTTATCCGGGTTTGGAAGCTTGGCTAAAAAAAATGACAGGAAATACCGGCTTAGTATTTCGCGGAAACTATGGTGAAGGGGCTTTTATTGATTCGCCGGAACTCTACGATCAGAAGTTAAAAAAAGTTATATTAACGGCTGCACCGGCCAGCGAAAAAGGAGGAAATGCACTTTCTGCTTACGATTTAACGCGGATGATTTCGATGTTAGGATGGCATTATTATTTGCCTCAACCTTCTCGTTTACCGGGCGCCCAATGGGATAGTTTAGAGTGTGTAATTAGAGCAATGGGCTTAGAATCTGCTCGGTTTGTGGATGTAGCTTTAGAAAAACTGGGATTACAAAATGAGATAAAATCGCCGGTGATTCTTTCTAAAATGGGATTTGGACGTAGTTCGGCTCGCAATCAAACGGAAATGTGTTATGTGGCTTTGGTACAATTTATTGACCGGCGCCAAAAAGCCAAAGGAAAGCCTGCAAAATTACGCACTTTAGCAATGGCTTTGCGGGGGGTAAAAGGTTTAGATGATGCCAATGCGGAAGCTACAGAACTTGATGCCAGAATGGCGGCGGAAGTAACAGAAATTATCCGTCGCGTGGTGACAGAAGAATTGGTTTAAATTGTAGGCTGGGCAATGCCCAGCTTACACAATTATACTTTCCAAAAACTCCCACATATACTGATTCACCAACACCGGCCTTTCTTGCTGCACCCAATGACTACAATTTGGAATATAACGAAGCTGAAAATCCCGTACATAAGCCTCAGTTCCATAGGTTAACTCTTTCCCCAAAGGAATATCATCCTCACCCCAAATCATCAACGTAGGAACCTCCAAAACTCCCCATTTTTTACCAAATAAAAACCCCTGAAAAAGATTGCGGTAATAATTCAAAGCCGCAGTCAAAGCACCACGCTTTGCCATTGCATTTTTATACTTCTCAATATCCTCATCACTAAACGTAGTTTTATCCACCGCCATCCCTCGCAACGTTCGCTCAATTGCTTGATAATCATTAGCCTGAATTGCCAACTCCGGCACCAAAGGAAGCTGAAAGAAAAAGATATAAGAACTCCTCATCAATTGCTGGGGAGTCATTAAACCCTCCGCAAACTTTACAGGATGAGGAATATTCAAAACAATTAATTTTTGCACCATTTCCGGGTGAGAATATGCAAAACACCAAGCAATTGCACCACCCCAATCATGCCCCACCAAAACGCAACTTTCATAACCCAAACCCCGGATAATTCCAGCCACATCCTTGATAAATTCTGCCATTACATAAGCAGATTGTTCTTTGGGTTTTTCGCTGTCATTATATCCCCGTAAATCTACCGCCACAACTTTATAATCTTTGGCAAATTCCGGTATTTGATGACGCCAAGAATACCAAAACTCAGGGAAACCGTGCAACATTAACATTAATGGCCCTTGTCCTTGGGTAACATAATGCAGTTTCACCCCATTGGTAATTAGAGAGTCATGTTGCCAAGAGTAGTTAAAATTTTCCATAATTAATACCGCTTATATTCCTAAAGTTAGAGATAGTTTCTCTCTTTTAACAGAGGTAGTTTGCTCCTCAGAGGGATGTAAAAAACCAACATTTAACAGTATAAAAACTATAAAACATTCTATCATAAAAAGATGACACAACAATCTTCTCTATGGGTAGACCGGCTCGCTAGATTTGGCTTTGCATCCAAAGGAATTGTGTATGCAATAATCGGTGTTCTAGCAATAAAAGCCGCCATTGGTAGCGGTGGAAAAACAACCGATTCACGGGGGGCTTTAGAATCAATTATCACTCAACCCTTCGGAAAATTTTTGCTTAGCTTAGTAGGAATTGGCTTGACTGGTTATGTATTGTGGCGATTTGTGCAAGCAATCAAAGACCCTGAAAATAAAGGTACAGACGCCAAAGGTTTACTACAACGTCTGGGCTATGCTATCAGCGGTTTAATTTATGCCGGTCTTTCTTTAACCGCCTTTCAAATGGTCTTAGGTTCTGGGGGTGGTAGTGGTGGAAATTCGGCCCAAGATTGGACTGCGAAAGTTCTTTCTCAACCCTTTGGTCAGTGGTTAGTGGGGCTTTTTGGAGCCTTTATTATTGGCCTCGGTTTCTATCATTTTTATAAAGCTTACAAAGCCAAATTTCGCCAACATTTAAAGTTAAATGAAATGAGCAGAACTGAGGAAACTTGGGCAACTCGTTTAGGCCGGTTTGGTTTAGCAGCAAGAGGAATTAACTTTATTGTGATTGGCTTGTTTTTAATTCAAGCTGCTCGCCAAGCTGATCCAAATCAAGCGCGGGGACTGGCCGGTGCTTTACAAGCCTTAGCATCTCAACCTTATGGCCCTTGGATTTTATTAATTGTAGCCTTGGGGTTGCTGGCTTATGGCATTTATATGGGTGTAGAAGCACGATATCGGCGTATTTTAGCAATGATTTAATGTTTAGGAATGTTAGAAAAACTCCAAGAAAAAAACCCCGGTTTATTAAAAAATCGGGGTTTTTAAAAACTATAACTATGCTTCAGCGGAAATTTTTGGCGGATAATATTGCAAGGCTTTTTTTAAATACTGACCAGTATAACTACCCTCAGTTTCAGCAACTTTTTCTGGAGTTCCAACCGCAATAATTTCACCACCTTTATTGCCTCCCTCTGGCCCTAAATCAATTACCCAATCAGAACAGCGAATTACATCTAAATTGTGTTCAATCACCAAAATAGAATTTCCTTTATCAACCAAACGCTGCAACACATTTAATAACTGATGAACGTCATAAAACGATAAACCAGTTGTCGGTTCATCAATGAGATAAAGCGTTTTTCCTGTAGCACGACGTGACAATTCTGTTGCTAATTTTACTCGCTGGGCTTCACCACCAGAAAGCGTTGGTGCCGGTTGTCCAAGTTGAATATATCCTAACCCCACATCCACCAAAGTTTGTAACCGGCCCGCCGCACGCGGAATATTTTTAAACATTTCCAGAGACTCTTCCACCGTCATATTCAAAACATCAGCAATTGACTTATCTTTATATTTCACTTGCAACGTTTCGCGGTTATACCTTGCCCCCTTACACACCTCACACTGGACATAAACATCCGGTAAAAAATTCATTTCAATTACATTCATTCCTTGTCCACTACAAGCCTCACATCTTCCCCCTTTAACATTAAAAGAAAATTGACCTTGTTTATAACCCCGTGCTTTCGCCTCAATTGTCTCAGCAAAAACCCCACGAATAATATCAAAAACCCCCGTATAAGTAGCAGCATTTGACCGGGGAGTGCGTCCAATAGGAGACTGGTCAATAACAATCACTTTGTCAATTTCATCCAGCCCTTTCATCGATTCCAACTCTTTTGGAAACGGTACTTTTTTTGTCAAAGAATGCTGCAAAGCAGGATACATCAATTCATTAACTAAAGTAGATTTTCCTGAACCAGAAACACCAGTTACACACACCAACTTACCCAGCGGAATTTCGACGCTAATATCTTTTAAATTATTCCGCTTGGCATTTTTCATTACTAACTTTTTGCCATTTCCTCCTCTTCGTTTTGAGGGAGTTTCAATGACACTGCGGCCCGAAAGATACGCGCCGGTAAGAGATTTTTCCGCTGTTAAAAGCGCTTCTAAATCGCCTTGAGCAATAACTTCACCACCATGTACACCGGCTTTTGGCCCAATATCCACTAAATAATCGGCAGCCCGGATAGTTTCCTCATCGTGTTCGACAACAATTAAAGTATTTCCTAAATCTCGTAATTTAGTTAATGTATTCAACAAACGATTATTATCACGCTGGTGTAAACCGATACTAGGTTCATCTAAAACATACAACACGCCGGTTAATCCTGAACCAATTTGTGTAGCCAAACGAATACGCTGGGCTTCGCCACCAGAAAGCGTCATCGCAGGCCGATCCAGCGTTAAATAATCTAAGCCTACATCAAGTAAAAATTGCAAGCGAGCACGAATTTCTCTTAAAACTAAATCAGCAATTTTTGCTTGTCTATCTGTTAACTTTAAAGTATTAATGCGCTCTAAACATTCCTCAATAGAAACACCGCTTAATTCTAAAATTCCATACTTTCCTAACCGCACAGCAACTGCTTCTGGTTTAAGGCGTTTTCCATGACAAACTTCGCAAGGTTGTTCGTGAATATAAGGATCAAGTTTTTGTTTTTGCAATTCGGAAGCTGTATCATCATACTGACGTTGTAACAGCGGAATAATGCCCGGAAAACGACGCATATATCCCTGTCCGCTGCGGTAACGAGATTCAGTTTCAATCAATATTTCTTCTTCGGAACCATAAAACAAAATTCTCTGTTGTTCACGGGTTAGCTTTTTCCATTGTGTGTTTAATTCAAAACCAAAGGCTTGACCAACGCTGTGAAGTAAAGATAAATAATAAGGGTCTTCTTTATCTGCCCAAGGCACAACGGCACTATAAACCGGCGCATTTAAATCTGGCACTACTAATTCTGGCGAAAAAGTCCGTAAATTTCCTAAACCATGACAGTTTGGACAAGCACCATAGGGCGAGTTAAAAGAAAATAATCGGGGCGAAAGTTCTTCCATAACTGCGCCATGTTCAGGACAGGCAAAGTTTTCAGAAAAAACAATTTCTCGCTCATTGGTGGTATCAGGTTCGGCTGCTAAAATTAAAACAATTCCCTCAGAATGTTTTAAACAAGTGCTAAGAGAATCAAAAAGTCTTTCTTGAATTCCGTCTTTTTTTATGAGTCTATCTATGACAATTTCAATCGTGTGATTTTGGTTTTTATCTAATTCGATACTGTCGGAAAGTTCACGAACCTCGCCATCAATTCTTACCCGTGCAAAACCTTCTGAAGCCAGAGAAGAAATGAGTTTTTTATGAGTGCCTTTTTTGCCTCGCACCACCGGCGCGAGAATTTGAAATTTTGTGCGATCTGGAAGTTCCAAAATGCGGTCGCACATTTCATCAATAGTTTGGGGGGCAATTGACCGGTCACAAATAGGACAATGGGGTTCACCGGCCCGCCCATAAAGTAAGCGAAAATAATCGTAGATTTCTGTTACTGTCCCCACCGTCGAACGGGGGTTATGAGAAGTTGATTTTTGGTCAATAGAAATTGCCGGACTTAAACCTTCAATTGCATCTACATCAGGTTTATCTAATTGGCCTAAAAATTGACGAGCATAGGCGCTGAGAGATTCCACATATCGTCGTTGTCCCTCGGCAAAAATTGTATCAAAAGCAAGGGAAGATTTACCACTACCAGAAACGCCGGTGAAAACGATCAACCGATCTCTTGGCAATTCTAAGTCAATATTTTTTAAATTGTGCTGTCTGGCGCCGCGTATGCGGATGGTATTCCCTGGTATATGTGCGTGGGAGGGATGCAGGTGAAATTGGGAGTTTTGCGGGGAATCAGACAGAGGAACAAAATTGGACATGAAGACAAAGCATTATACTGCTTAATAATTTTAGCGCTCTGCCATAATTCTTAACACTCAGCAGCCCCAACCCATCAAAGTATCGTTAAATAGGTTTCCGTAGGGCCATCTGGCAGAAGTTTTAAGGCTTGATTTTTCAAATTTATTTCAATGCCTAATGCTTCCATTGGAATTACACCTAAAAGGGCTCTGCTTCCTCCAGGTAATTCTAAACATTCAAAGGTTCCTTCTCGTCCTTGCAAAATAATAGTAGCATCTCGAAAAATTCGCGCTTCACTAATACCCGTTGCCGTTTCAATCACAACTTTTTTAAGGATTTTTAAACCAAGTTGGGCGATGATATCTGCCGGTAAACATAACGTGGTAGCGCAGGTGTCTACCAGCACATAATTAATAGTCACATACCGCACTTGTTCTGTGGAAATAAGCCCATCTTCAGCTTTGCCTTGATCAAGCCGGTTGATAATTGTTAGAGTGGTTGTTACTTTTCCCCTTGTTTCGTTTTCAATTTGGGGCATAAATTTAAAAATTGTGTGAGGTCACTTATTGGATGAAGGTTAGACAAAACAACACTTTTGGCTATTTTTAAAAACCTACTTTAACTTAATAAGTATAGCATTTATTTTTCTCAATGGCGGAAACAGCCCATCGCTTGGTAGTCTTTAAAATATATACCAATTACACCCAAGATCCGATAAAATTTTAATAACAAAAAAAGCATCCTTGGCAAAAAAAATAATATTTTCTGACAAATTATCCCGATTTTTTCTAAAAATATAGAAACTTTATGACAAACTTACCTAAATTTAGTCAGTAAACCCGACATTCTGTTTAAATAGAATTTATTACCATTTAAACTGATATCGCAATTAACCGGCATCCCACAGCCCCAAATTCTCCATCAACAAAACAAAATTAAACTCCCCATGAAAAATATATTCCTTCAACAAGCCCTTGCACAAATTCCAAACATCTTAAGCCGCCTTGATACCAACCCCCACAGCCCCACCTACGGCTGTTTTGATCTTAATTTCTGGCATCACAAAATCACCGACTTTCCCACCGGCACAGCCATTGAATGCGTATGGCCCCTCGCCTTAGCTTATGACACAAACAGTCCAGAAAATCCCTATTACCAACAACCGGCCCTGCGTCAATGGATAGAAGCCGGCATATTTTATGCAGCAAAAAGTGCACATCCAGACTTTTCTTGCGATAATTATTTTCCCTATGATAGAGATAGCAAAACCACCGCATTTTCCCTTTTAGCTTGTATAGAAACCTGCGTTTTACTTGAACTAGACAACCCCGAAATTATCAAATTTTTTGAAAAAAGAGCAGACTGGTTATCTAACCACACTCAAAACACACAAAATCCTGAAATCTTAGCAGCAATTATCCTTTGTTTAGAACTACTTTCTCAACTTTTTAAAACCTCCAAATGGAAACGGACTAAAGCAACAACTTTAGAAAACCTCCTCCAATCTCAAAACCAAGAAGGTTGGTTTCCAGAAAATAGCAAATGTAACCCTGGTTCTCATACCCTAATTCTTTCTTATTTAGCCAGACTATATCAAATTAAACCGGATATCAAACTTCGAGAAAGCCTCATCAAAGCCACAGAATTTGCCAGCCAACTAATGTAT
Source organism: Halomicronema sp. (assembly GCA_036704045.1). Taxonomy (GTDB): domain Bacteria; phylum Cyanobacteriota; class Cyanobacteriia; order Cyanobacteriales; family Oscillatoriaceae; genus Ancylothrix. The sequence continues at coordinate 30,965 of DATNQM010000042.1, forward strand.
CCCGATGGCTCTTTTGCTGGAGATATGGGAATTAATAAAGACTACTTTTTTCCGCATGGCTTTGAATTAATTGGTCGCTGGTTTCCTGATGCCTTACGCATTAATGATAATTTTTTACAAGCAATATCAACCGGCATTTTTTCGCTTTTTTGGGATGAAAGAAACACTCCTCTTTATGTCGGTAACTATTTACTTGCCGGCCGAGATTTTGTTTCCGACCGGCCTACCAGTACATTCCGTCCCACCGGTCGTTTTTGGTTTCAGCAAGCCCAAATTTTAATCGACCGGCGCAACTTTACCAACAGTGGAAGTTTTCTTAGTGAAACAGCCCTAACTCTACCCTCCCAACGCCCCTCAGCTACCACAGAACTCTATGTTTCTTTAAGTCAAGGAGGAGTTTTTAAATTGTATCGGAATCGTCAATTAATTGCCTCTGACACACATTTTTCTGTTTTAATTAACCAAAACAATAAAGTGATAAATTTTGCTGCTTATTTAGCCACCCCAACTGTGATAGAGGTTAAAGAAAATGAAATAATTATTCAGGGTCAACTACAGTGTGTAGAACAGCAAACCCTCACTCCAAAAAAAATAATTTTGCAGAGACTAATTGCTTTAAGTATAGGCCGATTATTTCCCAAATTTCTAAGCAAAATTCAGCCAAAAAATAATCACAAAAATTCAAATTTTCGCTTTAGTCGGCGACTGGGCTGGGAAACAGGCCGGTTACTGGTAATTGATGAATTAGAATTTGATGATTGGGAAAATATCCTAGCCGTAGGAATTGGCAGCAGTTTAACAAGCCCAAATTCCCAACTAAAACGCATCCAACCTTCTCTTTTACAACCTTGGATAGACCTGACAAATACTGCAAAAAAACTATCCCCCGGTGAAATTTTGAAATTAGAACGGCGATTGTAAAATAGTTTTTAAATGCCTATTTTTCAGGGACATTATCATTAGTATTCTAAATAAAGCAGTTTTTAAAAACCTTTATTTACTGAATTAAAATAAAACTATTCATAATTTATTAACTTTTAGCCCACTTATTTCTAAAGACTTATTCTTTAAGACACACAACCATGAAAACCAACAAAATAAAAGCCATCTCAAGATAGATGATTTCCTACAGACCCGGATGCTAGTTTCCTCTTAAAAGAGTAGGGAGAAAAACAGTGAATCGTGGGCTCTTTCGTTTAGGAATGGCGCTATTAGTTGCATTTTTTGGACTAATTAGCTACTTGGCAAGCGGCGTCAAAAATCCCATTACAGGAGAAACGCAGCGGGTAAAAATGACCCCCGAAGAAGAAGTAGCCCTAGGGTTACAAGCAAGGGGAGAAATGGCTCAAGAATTTGGCGGACTTTATCAAGATAAAGCTTTACAAGACTATATAGACGCTGTGGGTTTAAAAATTGTCCAGCAGTCGGGTGCGGCGCAAGCCGGCTATCCCTTTGACTTTCACTTATTGCAAGATTCACAAACCGTCAACGCTTTTGCCCTACCAGGCGGACAAGTGTTCATTACGATGGGATTAATGCGTCGCTTGCAAAGTGAAGCACAACTGGCCGGTGTCCTTGCTCACGAAATCAGTCATGTCATCGCAAGACACGGAGCCGAACACTTAGCGAAACAACAACTGGGAGCAGCCCTGGTAACGGCCGTAGGCGTTGCTACTACTGATGAATACGGAAGAGGAAGAGAAAGCGCCGTCATCGCCCAAGCAGTAAATCAGATGGTTAGTTTGCGTTATGGTCGCCAGGATGAACTCGAATCTGATCGGCTGGGAGTGCGGTTTATGAGTGAAGCCGGTTATAACCCAAAAGCGATGATCGAAGTTATGCAGATCCTTGAAGCAACACGCAAAGGAGGTTCACCACCAGAATTTCTCAGCAGTCACCCCAATCCAGGGAACCGAGCGGAACAATTAAATGCAATTATTGCTGAACAATACCCGAATGGAGTGCCGGCAAACTTGCAAAATGGAACCGAAGAATTTAAACGCATTGTATTATCTCGTGTTGGAAGAGGAGGCAATTAAAACTTTAATAAAACCGATTTTATTTATTCAAAACGACCATAACGAGCACAACTTTCTCCACTTAACCAAGCCCACATTTGATCGCCCAAACAAAAATGCCACCACTCGGAAGGATGCTGAAGAAAACCAGCCTTTAACATGGCATCTCTTAAAATGCAGCGGTGTCGGTGATATTGGATTTCTTGGGCTTGGGAACTTCGCGAAAAATGATCAGGAAAAGAACGAGGAGAAATTTCATCAATGGGTGATCCCATATTCACTGATTCGCCTTTTTCATCTACTAACATTAAATCCACCGCCGCGCCGGTGCTGTGGGGTGGTGGAGTTGCGAGATCCAAACTGGGTGGAGCCCAAAACTCGTAAACCCGTTGCATAATTTTTTGCTGTTCAATTGGCGTTAAGTTTTCGGCTTTTAAATTTTCTATTTCTAACAATTGATGGAAACTATAATTCACCATAAATTGTTGCACGGGCACCGGTCGGTAAGCATCAAATATGCCTAATTTCCAACCAGGATAACTTGTTTGTAAAAAATCTTGAGCTTTTATCAAAGCTATTAGGACACTTTCCCGCACAAAAAAAGGAGATTTCCCTCCGTAGGGAGCACCAAGTTTTTCATAGGGATGGGGCGAAACTAAAGCAAATTTTTCTGGTGGAATTGCTACCAATTTCTCACCACAATCTTTAATTTTAAGCGAATAAAAAGGCTTCATTTTTATCTTAAATAAAAGTTTAAAAACCTATTTTATTTAACCACAGAATCAATAAATCTATGGTTAAATAAAAATTGATTAAGCAAAATTAAAAGAACCCAAATCAGGAGGCACATCAAGCCACCGGCCCTGCCCTACTGCTTGAATGGCCTCTTTCAGGGAAATATCCCCCGTATATAGCGCCCGCCCCACAATCACACCGGTTACACCTTGGGGTTCCAAAGCCTGCAAACTCAGCAAATCTGTCACAGAACTCACGCCACCTGAAGCAATCACCGGCACCTCTACCGCCTCCGCCATTTCCCGCAAAGCCGGCATATTGGGCCCCTCAAGGGTGCCATCCCGGTGAATATCCGTGTAAATAATCGCCGCTGCGCCAAAACCGGCCATTAACCTAGCTAAATCGATGGCCAAAACCTCGGAAGTTTCCAACCAACCTCGCGTAGCCACTTTGCCATTACGCGCATCAATTCCTACGACAATTTGCCCTGAAAATTCTTGACACAACTGCTCTACCAAATCGGGGTTTTCTACTGCAATTGTTCCTAAAATCACCCGGTTAACGCCAAGGTTTAATAAATCAAGCACTCTCTGCCGGTCACGCACACCGCCACCCACTTGCACCGGCACCTTTGTTGAGCGGACAATTTCTGCAATAACATCCTGATTTACAGGTTCACCTTTTTTTGCCCCATCAAGATCCACCAAATGCAAACGCGTTGCACCTTCGGCTACCCATTGCTGCGCCACCGCCACCGGGTCTTCATTAAATGTTTGGCTTTTTTCGTAATCGCCTTGATATAAGCGAACACACTTGCCTCCTAATAAATCAATAGCTGGAATCACTTCCATTTTTTAATTCTCCATTTCTCCACTAATTTTAACAGCCGGTTTTTAATATAAGCCGGTGCAACTATCTTAACTTTATCCTACAATTTACCTATTCCTCACATTGTTTATTTCATTTTCATCTTTCTCAAATCACCTAATAATTGAAATCAATAATTACCTATGGGCGCCTACGGAATTGATGTTTCAGACTTCCAAGAAAATGTCAACTGGCGAGCAGTTGCCGATGATGGCATTTCCTTTGCTTTTGCCAAAGCAACCGAAGGAACAACCTTTGTAGCCGAATCTTTTGCCAGAAATTGGTCAGGCATGAAATCCGTTAAAATTATACGAGGAGCCTATCATTTTTTTCGCCCGCAAAGTGACCCGGAAGCCCAGGCCAAACATTTCCTAAAAATCGTTAAATTAGAGCCTGGAGACTTGCCGGCCGTTTTAGACGTAGAATCTAGCGGCGGACTGAGTGGAAGCGCCATAGCTGAACGTATGACCGTTTGGTTAAATATTGTTGAAAAAGCCACCAAAAGAAAACCCATTATTTACACTTATCCGGGGTTTTGGGAACGCATTGGAAATATGCAGAAATTTAAAGATTATCCACTTTGGATCGCCCACTACACAAACGATCCTGAACCTTGGGTGACAGGAGGTTGGGATGTGTGGACAATGTGGCAATTTACCGATTCTGGAACTGTTAAAGGAATCAGTGGAGGAGTGGATATAAACCGCTTCCAAACTTCACGGGAAGGCAAGCGTAATTCTAAAGTAACAATCATCCAAAAATGCTTAAAAGAAAAAGGATTTTATGGAGGAACAATTGACGGATATTTTGGCAGTACAACCAAAAAAGCGATCCTAGATTTTCAACGCAGAAGGGGGCTAGAAGCCGATGGTTTAGTAGGGGTAGCAACCTGGACAGCATTGCTGGATGGTTCATACACCATTGCCCCAACACCAACACCAGCGCCAATTCCTGCCCCAACACCGGCCCCAACACCGGCCCCCAGTTTAGATAAAATGACCTTACTAGATGCCTGCCGGTATTATCAGGCTTCTTCGTTTCAAAATGAGGCATTAGATGCCCTACAAGAACAAATTCCTCTTAGTATAATGGACAGGTTTTCTCAACTTTGGAGAAATTCTAAAATAGCCTCTCCTATTCGTTTAATTGATGTCTGCCGGTTTTATCAAGGAACTTCCACACAACAACAGGCTTTACAATGGTTACAGGGGCAAATTTCTCCAGAAATTATGCAACAGTTTACCCGCGATTGGAGATCCCAGTCTATTTCCCAATCAACAGTAATTAGATTGTTAGATGTCTGCCGGTTTTATCAGGGAAAATCCAATCAAAATTTAGCCATTGCTTGGCTGCAAAGTCAAATTAATTCCGCCACATTACAAGAATTTGCTAAAAAGTGGCGAAATTCTACTATAAATTTACCGATTCAGTTGTTAGATGTCTGTAAGTTTTATGGTGCAAAACCCCATCAAGATAGCGCCTTACAATGGTTACAATCGCAAATTTCTGCCCAAATTTTAGAAGAATTTGCGCGGCGATGGCGGAGTAATTAGATAACTTAAAAATTGGGGTGGGAACACCCACCCTGCAAACCTCCAAAACTATTAAAAAAACTATGGAACTTCGTGGAGTCTGGCTAACCAATACTGGAAGTAAAGTCTTAAATTCGCGGGAAAATATTAAAGAAGCGATGGAGTTTTTGGCAGAAACAAAATTTAATTATGTGTTTCCGGTAGTTTGGAATAAAGCCCTAACAATGTATCCCAGTCAAGTAATGAGGGAAACTTTTGGAGTAGAAATTGATCCCCTTTATCAAGGGCGAGATCCGTTAGCAGAATTAATAGAAGAAGCTAAAAAAGTTAATTTAAAAGTTATTCCTTGGTTTGAGTATGGGTTTGCAAGTTCTTATAATCTTAATGGTGGTCATCTTATTGCCAAAAAACCAGAATGGAGTGCCAAAGACCAGGCCGGTAATTTATTAAATAAAAATGGTTTTGAGTGGATGAATGCCCTTGACCCACAAGTGCAAAATTTTATGTTAAATATGGTCTTAGAAGTTGTTAAAAATTATGATATAGATGGCGTTCAAGGTGATGACAGAATGCCGGCTTTACCCTGTGAAGGAGGGTATGATTTAGGAACAATAGAACGTTATCGGCAAATGTTTGAAAAGGAACCGCCAACAAATCCTAAAGATAGCCAATGGGTGCAATGGCGTGCTGATATTCTCACCGATTTTTTAGAACGTCTTTATACTGAGGTAAAAATCCTCAAACCCGACATAGCAATTTCTATGTCACCTAATATTTATAGCTGGTGTTTAAATGAGTATTTGCAAGATTCAAAAGCGTGGGTTAACAAGCAATTAGTTGATTTAATTCACCCTCAACTTTACCGACGAGATTTTGGTAGTTATAAAACTTTGATAGATAAAGTTATTAATGAGCCATTTATGGCTGAAAATTTATCAAAAGTTTACCCAGGAATTTTAATTAAATTGGGAGGATATCGCATTAGTTCTGAAGATTTAATTCGCAAAATAGAGTATAATCGTTCAGTGGGAATTCAAGGAGAAGTTTTGTTTTTTTATGAAGGTTTAAGGGAAAACGATGGGGCTTTAGCAAAAGCTTTACGAGAAGGGCCCTATGCTAGACCGGCATCAGAAGTGCTTATTTATGAAAAGCCTAAAAGTTTGCCTTTAGTTTCGGTAAATAAAGTTTTTCCTACATTTTCTTCTATTTTCAAACGTTTTTTTACTTAGTTTCATTTTTATAAAAAAAGGTGGTTTTGTTAGTTTAGAAATTTCAACTATTAGTTTAAAATCTTATTATTTTAACCAACGATTGATGAGTGGTTGAAGTTTGATTTCAGTGATATAAGCCAGGGAAAATAGCAGGCAACTTTTCAAGAAGTATTCTAAATAAAAGTTGTTGAATATTTGGGTTAAATTTAATTGAACTAAAAGCGGAAAATGGAAAATATAAATAGCATAAGAAATGGGTGCAAGGTTGGCAAAAATTCCCAATAGCCGGTCAAAACAATAAAAATTATGCTGATACCAAAAAAAGCCAACCCAAATAATCAAAAGTGCTGCGGAAAAATGCCTAAAAACTAAAAATGGATAAACACCAAACTTAATTTGTTCTACTTGAAGGATAGGTAACAAACTAAGAAACATCATTAAACTTAAAGAAAATGTGATGATTTGTACTTGCTTGAAAGAAAATTTACCTTCACAAAAACAAGTTGCTAACTCCACACCACACCACCAGATAATTAAATAAGATCCTACCAAACAAATATGATTGGGATAGGCCGTATAAATCAGGTAAGAAGCCGCAGAAAAAGCTAAAATAATATAAAGCCGTTTCGATTTGGGTAAAAACTTATAAAGCGGGTAAAAAAGCATATAAAACCACCATTCATAAGACAAAGACCACAGAGGTAAATTACCTAAAAAGGGACTAAACCAATTTCCAGGTTTAACTCGACCAAAATCTTGAAGTAAAAGTAAATTACCAAGCAGTTCCTTCCAAGAAAATTTGTCTGCTAAATTACCATTAAAATAAAAAATAAGAATAGATAAAAGAATAGATAAAACAAAAGGAAAATAGATTCTTCTAAACCGGCTTACAAAGAAAGAACGAAAATCCAGATTTTTTTGATGAGTAGATAAATAAATCACAAAACCGCTGAGGATAAAAAACAACATTACGGCTTCTTGACCCGCAAAAAAGAACAGTTTCCAACCCTCAGAAATTAAATTTAAACCGTATAAACCATAAACAAGGTTATGCAAAACAACATAAAGCGAAGCCAAACCTCGCAGACTATCAAGTTTTTTTAGATGAATTTGTTGGCTACTCATGTTATAACCACTTAAAAAAAAGAAAATAACCTTTGGTAACGGGTTGATACCAAGGAAGCCCCACCCCAGAAGAAGCACACATAGATGGATCTTTACTTTACTCGGAAGTTTAACGCCTCGGCGACACAACCGCCATCCCTAAGATGCTAAACCTAAACACAACCGGCTCCACAAACCAGTAAAATAGCATCACAATCAAAATTTTTAACCTTTAAAATCTTCAGATTCTATGAACCACAATCAAGCCCAAATACAGCAAATAATAGAAACTCTTAAACAAGACTTACCAACACTATTTGAAAAAGATATTTCCTATGACATTTACAGCCAAGATATTTACTTTAAAGATCCTGTCAACACGTTTAAAAATAAATTTAATTACCGCATTATTTTTTGGACATTGCGATTTCATGGAAAACTTTTTTTCAAAGAACTTTACTTTGACTTGCATAATGTCAGCCAAATAGCTGAGAACATAATTATCGCCCAATGGACAGTAAGGGGAGTATTACGACTACCCTGGAAAGCCCAGCTATTTTTTAATGGTGATTCTACCTATAAACTTAACCAAAATTCATTAATTTACGAACATATAGACCAATGGGATAGAACTCCAGCAGAAATTTTAAAACAATTTCTCCCACAAAAAAACTAAACTTAACTATGACTAACCCACCATTAATTTAGTTCATTTAAAACCACATTATGAACTTTTTGCCGGACAGGAATTTCAATCATAAACTCTGCGCCTTCACCCGGACGAGAAACACACTTAAGCTTACCGCCGTGTTTTTCAACCACAATTTGATAGCTGATTGATAAACCCAAACCTGTACCTTTTCCTATCGGCTTTGTCGTAAAAAATGGATCAAAAAGTCTGCCAATAACCTCATGGGGAATTCCTGCACCATTATCGCTAACATGAATTAAAATCCAATCAGCATTAACTTGTTCTGTACGGATAGAAATCCTCGGAGTATAGAATTCCCCACCCGAAAGTAGCCGCAAGTGAGTGTATTCTTCCAAAGCATCAATAGCATTTGCCAGCAAATTCATAAACACCTGATTAAGCTGCCCTGGATAGCACTCAACCTCTGGCAAATTACCATAATTTTTAGTAACTTCAATTTTGCCATATCCAGGTTTATCTTTAAGTCTGGGTTGCAAAATTAGCAATGTAGAATCAATTCCCTCATGGATATTAACCGGCTTCATTTCCGCTTCATCTAGCCGAGAAAAATTCCGCAAAGACAGCACTAAATCTCGAATTCTATCAGCCCCCAAACGCATAGAAGAAAGCAACCTTGGCAAATCTTCTTTTAAGAAATCAAGATCAGAAGACTCTGATTCTTCTTCAATTTCTGCTGGCGGATTAGGATAGTATTTTTGATAAAGCTTCAGAAGTTTAAGCAAATCTTGGGCATATTGACTGGCGTAATTAATATTTCCATATATAAAATTAATCGGGTTATTAATTTCATGGGCAACCCCAGCAACCAACTGTCCAAGAGATGAAATTTTTTCAGTTTGAATTAACTGCGCCTGGGTTCTTTGCAACTCAGACAAAGCTTTTTCTAGCGCTTTTGCTTGTTGGCGATATCGCGCCTCTGACTCTCGCAAAATCGTTTCTGCATTAACCCGATCTGTAATATCTGTATCCGTACCAATCCACTCTTGAATAGTGCCATCTTCTCCTAAAACCGGCACTCCCCGCACCCAAAAATGACGATATTTCCCATCAGCAGCCCTAACGCGATGTTCCACTTCATAAATAGTTTTTGTTTCCACCGCACGGTTCCAATGCAAAGCAGTACGAACCCTATCTTCTGGGTGAATTGCATCAACCCAACCCCAACCCATACACTCTTCAATAGTTTGGCCGGTGTAAGCCCTCCAGCTTGGGACATCTTCATTCATCATACCTTGTCCGTCTGTCATCCAAACCATTTGAGAAGTCGCTAAAATCAAAGAACGATAGCGTTCTTCTCGAAGTTTTAAAGCTTCTTCAGATAACTTTCTTTCTGTAATATCCTTAGCAATTCCCACTAAACCACAAATATTTCCCTCTAAATCCCTGTACACATTTTTTGTTAACAAATAAGTTCGTAATTCCCCACCCAAAACCACTTTTTCTTCACAAGACTCTACCTCACCACTATTAATAACTCTTCTTTCTCTTTCTTTAATAACTTCTGCAACTTCCTCAGAAAACAACTCCCTATCATCTCGGCCTATTATTTCCTCCTTCTTCTTACCAATTATCCTCGCCGAGGCTGCATTAGAAATCAAATATCGCCCATCAATATCTTTAACAAAAATTGAATCAGGAATACTCTCTATAACTGCTTGCAACAAATTCAAGCTTTTTTTAACCGCACTTTCTGCTGCAATACGTTCGCTAATTTCCCGTTGTAAACGATCATTTACTTGTTGCAAAAGAGCAGTACGTTCTAGCACTCTATCTTCCAGTTCAATCTTAGCCTTTAGCAAATCTCTTTCAACCTTTTTGCGGCGAAGATCCGACTTAGCCAAAGAGCTAGCAGTCGCCCCGATTAAAATTCCAAAAACCGCTACCGTCAAAACACCAAAAAGAGAAAGCCCCATTTCTGCTGTATAAATCTTTGACCGATAGCCAGCTAACACCAACGCCCCCAAAAACGAAGGAATTAAAACAGCCGCCGGAAATAAACTCCTCGCCATCAAACCACCGGCACAATCACTCGTAACAAGAGTAATAAAACCTGCTTCTACACGGGCAAATAAAATTCCCAAACTCAGCAACAATAAAGCTAAACTCGTATGTATTGCCATTGCAGTCGCCGAACCTGCACTATAGAAATAAGCATTCCCATAGACATAACCTAAAAACCCAGCAAAAGCCACCAAAAACGACCCTAAACTTAATACTTGAATCCCTAAATAATTGATTCTACGCCTATTTAGCAACCACAAAGCCGAACCACTAAGCAAAAAAGCAAAAGCCGTATTCGGAGCCATCCTACCGCCGGCAGCATTAGCAGCTTTTCCCAAACTGTGGCTAAAAAACAGCCGATCAATTCCAAAATCTACATTTAAAGCATACTGAACAATTGCAAGCAAACTAATAACAATAACACCCCAAGCAAAAAATTTAGACAACCTAAGTTCATACCCCTTAAAATTTTTGCTTCCCTGGTTTCGCCCCACCAACCATAAACTTAGTCCCGATAAAATAAAACTCACTGCTGTGTATGGCTTCATGCTCACCAGTCCGGGAAGCACACTTTTTAGCCAACCAATATTAAACATCCAACCCACAAATACCGCACCGCCAATCAGCGTTACCACTAACCCAGCTATTTTAGAAAAACTTTGTACAGAATTAATCCTCCGTACTGTCAGCGGGGTTAATTTTTCACATACTTCTAAACTACTATAAGTATTTTCCAACTTCTCACTCCAGATTTTTTCAGACGGGATCTTTTTTGATAAACATGACCTAAAACAGTATTAACAATACAATTTATAGAATAGTTATCTATTTAATTACACCTTTTCGTCAAATAAGGGTGGATTGGTATCAGATCAGCAATTTTGCTGAAGCTTCACCCTGTCTGACCGTATTGCCTCTATGTCCCACAGGCTATTGAATTTTAGCCGGAAGAGCCAATAGCTTAGCCGCTTATGGCGGGCAAAGCTTCTTGCAATTATAGAGACATCTTTCCCTAAACATAGCTGAGCCTAACAGGTAAAAATGTAAAAGTTGTCACTTTCTCATCCGATTTTTGCAACCAGTCTTTTCCTTATCTCCCCCAGAATGGCGTTTTTTAGGACTTTAGGACAAATCTTTTTTTTTCCTTACAAATGAATTTCCTACCTCCCTGTAAAGCTTTCCGACATCACCAAACTGGGATCAACCCCCTCTAGCAATATCAGACCGGTTAAACCACCGGACTTTAACAATTATTTTGTTGTTTAAGCTCGAAGGTTGTTGTCATTTATTTCTTTATATCTCCTTAATAATTTACAGATTTATCAGACAACCAAAAACAACTTATTGCAAAAAACAACCCTTTTTCTTTATTGAGTAAATTTAGAAAATTTAGAGTTGATTTTTTTCATTAAACCATGCCTTTAAAAAAGTGTCTGTTTTCGAGACTACAAGCAGGAAACTGCAAATAAAATGGCCCTAGTATCAAAGAATTGACTTTACCCTTTGATGGACACAAAAAATTATAAGAAGTATTTACAATTGTCGAAATTTATAACAACTAACCCAAAGCCTTACCCTTTGCCAAACCTAGAACCTTACCGATGTCTCCTTTATTTCAGAACAACCCTATTAAAAGCATTTTCGCAACATATCGCAAAGCCACACCAAAATTTTGTTAACCTTTATTAAAACCTCTTAAAATACAGCAATGATTGCAACCCCAACAAAAACTAATTCCACCATTGCCTACTCGTCTCGTACTGTCCTCCGGGCCGAAACAGCCATGCGTTGCGCCCCATTTTCTCTCAAACTCTATGCCACCATGCTTGACCAAAGCGTGGGCCTCTCAGCTATCACCGGCCCCTCTGGAGTTGAAAATCACTACACCACCCAACCCCAAAGCGAACTCAAAGCCGAAGGTGCCTTAATGTGGCTAATTCAAGTTGGCCTTTTGCGGCGAGAAGTTGACGGTCAAGGACTTACAGACAGTTTCCGCCTCACGCCCCTGGGCCGGCAACTTGTCGATAAATGGCACTCTCAAGGTGGAAATTGGCCGGCCCCCTCATGGTTTGATCATCTTAAAAATACCTTTAATCGTTGGTTTCGTTTGCCTTTTTAATCCGCCACAGTTGACAAGGGCCGGAATTTTCAATCATGCCGGCATTTCTCAACATTTTTTAGTGCAACTGCACTAATATCTAAAAAACAAAAACCAGCCAAAAAATTAACCCAAAACTTCTACAAAATTCACCAAAATATGAAAGCAATTATGGTAGTGGGTACAACTTCCCACGCAGGAAAATCTTTAATAACAACTGCTATCTGTCGAATTCTTTCCCGTCGTGGTTGGCGAGTTACCCCGTTTAAAGGGCAAAACATGGCTTTAAATGCCTACGTTACCAACACCGGCGGCGAAATAGGATATGCACAAGCCGTACAAGCATGGGCAGCCGGTGTCACTCCTTGGGTAGAAATGAATCCTATTTTATTAAAACCCCAAGGCGATATGACCTCCCAAGTAATTATTAAAGGCAAAGTTGCCGGTAAAGTATCAGCCTCAGATTATTACGAACAATATTTTGATATTGGCTGGCAAGCCATACAAGAATCTCTCCAACAATTAGGCGGGGAATTTGATTTAATTGTCTGCGAAGGTGCCGGTTCTCCAGCCGAAGTTAACCTCAAACATCGTGACCTCACAAATATGAGAGTCGCCCGTTACCTCAACGCCAAAACTCTTTTAGTAGTGGATATAGATCGAGGCGGTTCTTTTGCTCATGTTGTGGGCACTTTACAATTATTAGAACCAGAAGAACGCGCCTTAATTAAAGGAATTATTATTAATAAATTTCGTGGTCAAAAATCTATCTTAGATCCAGGGATAAAATGGCTAGAAGAATACACCGGCATCAAAGTAGCTGGAGTAATTCCTTGGATAGAATTAGATTTTCCCGCCGAAGATTCTTTGTCATTATTAGAAAGAGTTTCGCGGAAAACTCAAAGCGAATTAACTATTGGAGTAATTCGCCTTCCCCGTATTGCAAATTTTACTGATTTTGACCCCCTCGAATCTGAGTCAAGTGTAACAGTAAAATACATTCATCCTAAACAATCTTTAGGCCACCCCGATGCAGTAATTATCCCTGGTTCTAAAACAACAATTTCTGATTTACAATTGTTGCAGCAAACTGGTATGGCAAAAGAAATTAAAGATTATGTAGCAGCCGGTGGTACAGTTATGGGCATTTGTGGCGGCTTTCAAATGTTAGGCCAAAGCATCTTAGACCCGGATGGTTTGGAAGGCGAAGAAGGCCGGTTTGAAGGTTTGGGATTAATACCTTTAAAAACTGTAATTACTACCCAAAAAATTGCCCGTCAGCGCCAAGTAAACTCTAATAAACCCCAGGCCGGTTTACCTGTTACCGGTTATGAAATTCATCAAGGACGCAGCCAACTTGTAGATGATAAAAATATGAATCCCCTTTTTGATGACCCTAATTTGGGAGTGGTGGATACAGAACAATTAATTTGGGGAACTTATTTACATGGTCTTTTTGATAATGGCCCCTGGCGTCGTTCTTGGTTAAATCATCTCCGCCAACAACGAGGTTTAAAATCTCTCCCTACCGGCATACCTAACTATCGTGAACAACGCGAAACTTTACTAGATGCGGTTGCAGATATTGTAGGGCAACATTTAGATTTAACTACGGTTTTATCTTGATTTTTCAGGGCCGGCACCCCATCACCGGCCCCTCCATAAGTTAAAAATAGAAAATCCCAAAAAAATTATGCCTAAAATTACTTTTTTACCCGATAATATTAGCGTAGAAGCTGAGGTAGGAGAACCTATACTAGAAGTAGCAGAACGGGCCGGTGTTTCTATCCCTACCGGCTGTCTTTTGGGTTCTTGTCATGCCTGCGAAGTTCAATTAAATGATGGCAAAATTATCTGTGCTTGTATTTCAGGAGTACCGGCCGGTTTTGAAGAAATAACAGTCGATCTTTTTGTAGATTTAGTTTGGTAAAGTTGGGAGAAAAACGAAACTTTAATTGACAAAAATCCTAAAATATGGTAATAAACTAAATTTTTATACTTTAACTAAAGATAAACGCAGATACTTACCTACGTTCATTTACACTTCAATTTCCATAAGCCTTAACTGCATAATCACGAAACCGGTCTAAATCAGCTTGAAGCGTAGACTCTACCGCCCGTCCCAAAAACAAACTATCCATAATTTGACCAACAATCCCCGGAATTGCATAAGCAATCGTCATTTTTACAATACTACTTCCCTTGCGGTCATAAAACCTAACTGCCCCCCTATTAGGCAAACCATCCACCGATTCCCACTGAATAATTTGGTTAGGAATTACCTTTATATTCCGCGATAACCAACTAAAATCTAAACCTCCAGTTGATAACTTCCAGCGCGACAAATCCGGTTCATTATCTACCACCTCAACCGAATCAATCCATTTCATCCAGCGTGGCATTTGTTCCAAATCTGACCACAAATCCCACACAAAATCAATAGGAACCGGCACCTCAATTTGTACACTATGCTCTAACCAATTAGACATAAAAATTTTTACTCCTTATTTATTCTTCAACATTTCTAGCCATTAGTTCAAAATCATCAATCAAGAGTTTTTTTCTTAACTAGCAATCAAAAAACTCTTGACCAATGACCAATAACAACTATGCAAATTGCTCTAAAATTACCTTGGCAGCTTGCCGGCCCGAAAGCGTCGCTCCTTCCATACTATCGATATAATCTTGCTGCGTGTAACTTCCCGCAAGGAAGAAATTACCCACAGGAGTCTTTTGTGCCGGCCTGTACAAATCCATCCCCGGTGCCTCCCGATACAAAGACTGGGCCAACTTCACCACACTGTACCACGTCATATTTAACTCCCGCGACGACGGGAACAAATCATGCACCTGTTTTAAAACGTGCTGAGCAATTGCCTCATTACTTTCTTTAATAAAAGGATCACCCGGAGTCAACACCAACTGCATCAGTGAACCCTCACCTTTGCGGTAGTAATCAGCAGGACTTGTTAAAGCCAAATCTGCAAAACACGAAAAATCTGCATCAGGAGTATAAAGCAAATTATCCAGCCCCACCGCTTCCTCTAATTGTTTGCGTTGTGCAGCATCGTGCATTTCTGTCACCCAACCATCAAAGCGTAACTGAACCGTTGCCACCGGCACCGCATCCAGCTTATAAATATTGTCAAACTCCGGCCATTTACGCCACGCGCTGGGTAAAACCCGTTGTATTCCAGGGATATCACAGGCAAACACATAGGCATCCGCTGTAATTGTTTCCTCCGACTCCCCAGAAGCAACGCGAATTCCCGTCACACGAGTTTCACCGCCGCTTTCCTCAAACAAAATCTCCCTTACCCGGCGCCGCGTGTAAAATTTGCCGCCTCTATCTTCGATATATTTAACAATTGGTTTGTGTAAATATTCTGCCGGTGAACCTTCCAACATTCGTAACACCGAAGCCTCAGTTTTTGTTGCAAAAAACTGAAAAATTGTCAACATACAACGGGCAGAAATATTTTCACAATCAATAAACCCTAAAGCATAAGCAATCGGGTTCCACATCCGCTTAATACTGCCATCATTTCCACCTTGCTTGCGAAACCAATCCGCAAAACTGATTTTATCTAAATCACGGATTGTTTTCATTGCCCCATCAAAATCAATTAATCCCCTAACAATTGGACTTGTAGCAAGTGCCAAAGAATTAAAAAATTTATCTTGCAAAGATAGCTGAGATGTGGTAAAGAAAGCTTTTAAACCATTAAAAGGTGCACCAGTGATAAAGCGAAAATCCAGTTCACCCATCACTCCACCCCGGTTAACAAAAGTGTGAGTATGTTGTTTTAAACGCAGGTTTTCACCGGCGCCCACCTTTCGCATCAAATCAAATAAGTTGTAATAGCAGCCAAAAAAAACGTGCAACCCCATTTCAACATGATTGCCATCCCCATCAACCCAACTGCCAACTTTCCCCCCCACAAAAGGGCGAGATTCAAAAAGTTCGACTTCGTGACCGGCATCCACTAAATCAACGGCTGTGGCCATGCCTGCCAGTCCTGCACCGGCAATCGCTACACGCATTTTAATCTTTCCCTTTAATTCTATGGAAACTGCTAGTTAATCCAGCATAGCAGTCGTTGTTACCGGTTGAAATTCTCTCATCACTAACAGGAAGGTTTCGGCTTTACAGTTTTATCAGGTTTGGGCTTTTTCTTAAATTTTCGGCAGTTAAGGGAAAACTAGCGCCCTTGCCTCCCTCAGCCAATAAAGTTAAATGCTTATACAAACTGTCCTGCTAGGTCGTTTTCTGAATTCCAAAATTTTGCCTTATTTATTAATAATTTTCGTGCTTGTTTTGTTTAAAAAAATAACGATTTATTTAAAAGAAAATATTTTAAAATTTATCTTGAAACTTATATTGAAACTTTGATTTATTCCGCCTCTATTTCCAAAAAAGACAAAAAAGAATTAGCAACAATTGCAGCTTGGGTGCGGTCGCGCACATTTAAACGATGTAAAATACTTGTGACATGATTTTTCACTGTACCCTCAGAAATAAACAAATTTTTAGCAATTTCTTTATTACTTGAACCTTGGGCAATTAATTTTAAAATTTCCCTTTCTCTGGGGGTAAGTTCAGTCCAGCCAGGGGGTAAAGAAGAAGGCAAAGAGTGGGCCGGTGTAGTCAATTTTGCCATAATTTTTTCTACTAAACCAGGGCCAATTTGTGTATAACCTTTATCAACAGTTCTGATAGCAGCCGCTAATTCTTCGGTGGGCATATCTTTTAATAAATAACCCATTGCCCCACAGCGCAAAGCATCAGCCACATACTCATCTTCATCAAAAGTTGTTAAAACTAAAACTTTTACTCCAGAAAAACGTTCGGAGATTATTTTTGTTGCTTTTACTCCATCCATCACCGGCATATGAATATCCATCAACACCACATCTGGCATCAAAGTTTCCACTTTTTCAAGGGCACTTTGTCCATCGGATGCTTCCCCAACTATTTCTATATCTGGTTCTGTTTGTAGCACAACTTTTAAACCAGAACGAATTAAATTTTGATCATCCACTAAAAGTACACGAATCATTTCCACACCCTCTTTCAACGAAAACCTCCTACTCCCAAAACCAAGGAGAATCAAAACCAGTAATATGCAGATATTACGATGAATTTTATCTCTTAGGGAAACGGCAGAGTGCCTTGTGGTGTCTAGGATAACCGTAGAAGACAAGGGAGTAAAGCTTTTAGGTGTAGGAGAAGGTTATTTTATAGTCAGGGATGGCACCGTTACTAAAGTCATACCCGGACTCGTGACTTTTTCCTCATGCGTAATGGTTGCCGATAATATTATGATTGAGATAAGCCAAAACAAATTGCAACTGCAAGCGAACTAACAAACGCAGGGACTTAAGGTTAATTACCGAGAGATCCCTGTGTTGAGGAAAGTTGGGCAAAACCTATCTTTTTAAATAAAGTTTTTAGGGCAAGTTTTTAAGGAAAGTATCAAGGAGGATTTTATGAGTACAGTTTTAGTTGTTGATGACAGTGCCACACTGCGAGAAATGCTTTCTTTACTATTGACAAAAAACGGAATTAATGTTATTGAAGCTTGCGATGGTGTGGAAGCAAAAGAGAAAATACAGTCCTCTTGTCCTGATTTAGTAGTGGTGGATATTGTGATGCCGCGAATGAATGGTTATGATTTCTGCCGGTGGTTAAAAAGTGACCCAAAAGCTGCGAAAGTGCCGGTGGTGATGTGTTCAAGCAAAAATCAAGATTTTGATCGCTATTGGGGGATGAAACAAGGGGCTGATGCTTATGTTTCTAAGCCTTTCCACCCCAATGAAATGTTAGAAACTGTTAAGGTTTTATTAGGAAAGTTAGGTCGATAAAATTTTGGTTTTTTGATGGCCTAGGGGTTATGCTGGATGACGTTTTATTAAGGTAGAATAACTTTTTACCTCTACTTTTTTTGTTAACAGTGGGTCAAAACAACTATTAGAGATAATTCAGCCAGTTTAAATAATTGAAGGGACACATAATCAAGGAGAAAAATTCACCGATTTTGTATAATTGTAATTCGGTGTATTTTTGGAGGTGGAGTGAGGCAGGTTTTGGCAGATAAGCTTGTTTTTTTGAATTGAATTCAAAGGAGAAAATTGGCTTTCAAAAGTAGACATTCCTTAAATATAGATTGACAAATTAGTAATATTTTTGAATTAAAAAATGAGGGTGTGTTTATCAGCCACACACCCCACAATTGAGTGTTTACCAAAGCGGAAAAATTGGCATTAAACTAATGGGTGCCGGTAACATTTCACCTCGAAAATCTAGCAGTTGTACAACTACTAAATAAGCAAGGGCAAGCAGTATAGAAATAACGCCGGTGATGATGGCTACAATTTTAGAACGATCCATTGGTTTGTGGTGGTTGATGAGTATTAATAAAAGTTTATATGCAAAAACCTATAATCAACCTCTCACCGGCCCCCCAAAAATGATAAAAAAATCGGTAAAGTAGGGAAGAATTACTTTTAAGGCTTAATTATTATGGAATTTACTACCACATTAGAAACGCAACCAGCCTTTGATAACGTTGTGCCGGTCGTCCAAACCTACCAACTCAAAAAAGTTTATCGCACAGGCTTTTGGTTAAATCAAAAAATAGAATCCCTTAAAAGCTGTACACTGACCGTGTATGAAGGAGAAACCTTTGGTCTTTTGGGGCCCAATGGTGCGGGAAAAACGACTCTCCTCAAAACTCTTCTTGGAATTATACGCCCCACAGGAGGACGGGGGGTACTATTAGGAAAACCCTTGGGAGATCGCAGTGTAAAACAGCGTGTGGGATATTTACCAGAAAATATTTATTATTACGACACACTTACGGGCTGGGAATTTTTAGAATACACAGCCGGTTTATTTGGCATTTCTAAAACAACTACAAACCAGCGCATTCCCCAACTTTTGGAAATGGTAGGGCTGGCTGAAAAAACTGCCCAGAAAAAACAATTGCGGCAATATTCTAAAGGCATGGTACAACGCATTGGTATGGCGCAAGCCTTAATTAATGACCCCGATGTAGTGTTTTTAGATGAACCGATGTCAGGACTTGATCCAATGGGTCGGTATTTAATGAGAGAGATTATTCTTTCCCTAAAACAAAACGGAAAAACCATCTTTTTTAACAGTCATATTTTATCCGATGTTGAGCAAATATGTGACCGTATTGGAATCTTAGCAGAAGGCGAATTAATTAATAGTGGTTCCCTAGAGACACTGTTAGGAAACGAAGAAACGTATCATGTTAAAGGTAGAGGTGGAAACCCAGAAGTTATAAAACAGCGAGTTCCTAACTTAGAATTTGAAAATGGCTTTTGGCAAGGAAATTTAGAAGGAGATCCCCAAGACTTTTTAGCCAGTCTTAACCTCATGGGAGGTCAAATTTTGGGGCTGACTTTGGCAAGACAAAGTTTAGAAGAATATTTTATGGAACAGTTACGGTTGCGGGGTATTCGTTCTAGTAGTTGAGTTTGGATAATGTCTATCTCTTGAAAGAGGACGTTAGGGAGTTTTTACTTGTATTTCTAAAAAAGATACTGATGAAAAACAGGTAAAAAACATGGCTAATATCGTCGAGACTGCTACAAAGACTGGTGCATTTAAAACTCTTTTAACATTAGTTGAAGCTGCTGGATTGTTAGACCTATTAGAAAGTGAAGGGCCCTATACTGTCTTTGCACCAACTGATGAGGCATTTGAAAAACTGTCAGCAAATACAATTGCTTCTTGGATGGAAGATAAGCCTACTCTCAAAAAAATTGTCAGCTACCATCTTCTTTTTGGAGATGTGAGAACCGATAATTTTGTCGAGTTAAATTCTGCGGAAACAGTAGAAGGAGGCGTGGTAGGAATTGACCAAACTGGGGAAGGTTTTAAAGTCAATGATGCCAATATTTTACAAACAGATATCCTTGCAGATAATGGTGTTATTCACGTTATTGATGGGGTTTTATCACCTTCCTTAGTTGCAGCATAAAAGTTAAATTGATGTTCTGCCCACCGCTATTAATGGTGGGCGGAGTAAGACTTTATGCAATAATGCAACCACTACGAGGAGGAATAGTTAAACTTACTTTGGTTGATTCTTCTTCAGTTGTCCAGTTAATTTCTGCTTTGCCATAAACAACATTACTGGGCTGAGTTTTTAAAACACTAACAGAAAAATTAACAGTCACCTCTGCTGTTCCCACATTGACTGCAACAATTGTTTCCTCTTTGTTTAAAATACGAGCAAAAACGTAAAGGGTTCTTTCGGCACATAAAACTTCGTAGGTGCCGGTGCGAAGACTGGGATAAGTAAGACGCAGAGCAATGATTTTTTTGTGACAATTGAGAATATCTAAATCCCAATTTGCTTCGAGTGGAAAAGCGCGCCGGGAGTCGGGGTCAAGTTTCCCTGGCAAACCGACTTCATCACCATAATAAATGCTAGGAGCACCGGGGAAAGTTAATAACAAAAGTGTGGCAAGTTCAACACTGGATTTATCACCACCGGCAATTGATATTAATCGCGCCGTATCGTGACTTGCCAATAAATTTAACTGGGTGAGTTGAATTTCCCAAGGGTATAATTCCAGCAAAGCTTGAATTTTTTGGGCATATTCTGGAGCAAATAAAGGCGGATAAGGGCTATAGGCGACGTTTTTCAATTGTTCTTTATCGATACGATCACCGGCCGTAAAAGCAATTGTGGGGCCGGCAAATAGATAATTCATTACCCCATCAAATTGCGTGCCATCCAGCCATTCTTGCGCCTCTGTCCACACTTCACCAACAATATAAGCATCGGGATTAATTGCTTTTACTCGCTCTCGAAATTCTTGCCAAAAACCCGGAGTTTTGACTTCAAAAGGCACATCTAAACGCCAACCATCAATGCCTAATTTAATCCAATGTTCGGCAATTTCCATGATATATTCCCGAACTTCGGGGTTATCATGATTAAAAACAGGTAAGGCGCGATTATCTGCCCAGCCGACATAATTAGCCGGTGCTTGATAGTTATAGGGAGCAAGGGGCCAGCCTTCAATTCTAAACCAATTTGTCCAGGGTGAACTCTGACCATTTTCTAAGATATCGTGAAAGAAGAAAATTCCGCGACTAGCATGGTTAAAAACACCATCTAAAACGACTTTTATATTG
Organism: Halomicronema sp.; assembly: GCA_036704045.1. Taxonomy (GTDB): domain Bacteria; phylum Cyanobacteriota; class Cyanobacteriia; order Cyanobacteriales; family Oscillatoriaceae; genus Ancylothrix. Next base: position 52,421 of record DATNQM010000042.1, read on the forward strand.
CGTTTATGGGCAGCTTCAAGAAGTTCTTTAAAGGCAAGATTTCCGCCTAACATCGGATCGACTTGATAGTAGTCGTGAGTGTGATAGCGGTGGTTACTAGCAGATTGAAAAATGGGGGTAAAATAGATGGCATTGATGCCTAAATCTTGTAAATAATCGAATTGTTCCATCACCCCCCATAAGTCACCACCTTTGTACCCATAAAGAGTTGGTATATCCTCCCAAGCTTCCCAAGTAGCATTTTTTAAAATCAGCTTGCGTGGTTGCTTGCTTTTGGCAAAACGGTCGGGGAAGATTTGGTAAAATACGGCGTGTTTGACCCAATCTGGTGTTTGAATTTCCATAGATATTGCATAGGTTTATCTTGGTTTAGGTTACTCAAATTGGGCCGGTTTTGTAATCTAGCTGGGGGTAGAAAATAAAAAGTTAAGTTTGGCCGTTGGATTTTTTGTTAGGAAATTTACACTTGATTTGTATTTCCACATTACTATCAGCATTACCTTGCACAATATAAGGGAGTCCCACACCTCCCCCCAAGTTCATGCCAAATTTTAGGCTAATTTCATCAATTTCTCCAGCCGAAAAATTTTTAAAAGAAGTCAACACATAACCAGTATAAGAGCGGATCATGCGTTGTGCTTTTTGCATTTGCATAATCGCATCAGTTCGCACGTCCCGCACCTCATCATAATCACTATCCTCATCTTCACTGACTGTGACAGTTTCAATGTCAGTTATGTTTACTATAAGCTCATGAATTTTGCCGTCATCGCCTTTGAAAAGGATGGTTTCTTGTTGTGACATGATTTTTTCCTCGCTAAAAAAAATTATGTATCTTTTTCGTAAAATTTTTGCTTGTACCCGGAAAATAAAGCTAGGGTGATGTTAATCAATTTTAGTCAGACGGGGTGCCGGTGCATTAAATCGCTATATTATTTTTAGGTTTAGTCTTATGACTCGCTACGCCCTCGTTATTGGTATTGCCCAGTATCAAAGTCCGAATTTATTAGCACTTCCCAAAGCTGTAACGGATGCAGAAGTTTTTGCCCAAGTTTTAGAAGACTATGGCGACTATAAAGTAACCAGGCTACCAGGACGAAGAAATGCGGACAAAAATCGCTTTGAAATGGTAGATAAAAAAGTCGGAGGCAAAGAGTTAGGAGAAGAATTAAAAAACTTATTACTGGAACGCGGGGAAAATAGCGAAGTTTTGATTTATTATGCCGGTCACGGTTTTACTACATCAGATAATTTAGGCCGGCAACAAGGGTTTTTAGCCACATCAGATTCCCAGTTAGAAATTAGCGGAGAAACCATCGTTTCTCAAAAAAATAGCATTTCTCTCGAAAGTCTCAACCAGCTAATTCAAGATTCAAATTTAAGCAGTTTGGTGATGCTTTTTGATTGCTGCCATAGTGGTTTTTTTCTGGAAAGTCAACTGGTACAAAAAACTTTATCTGCCTTTACTTCTCAAAAAGATTACTATTTAATTACAGCTTGCCGAAGTTTTGAAACTGCTCGTTCTTTTAAGGGAGAAGCGCATACAATTTTCACCGGCTCTCTTTTGAAAGGATTAAGTCCAGAAAACACCGGCATTCACCGCCGAGTGACAGGAGATCGGTTATTTGATTTTATTAGTGGAGATTTGAAGAATTCCGCACAACAGGAACCGATTCGTTTAGGTTGGGGAAAATCGATTACTTTAGTTACTTATCCGCCGACAGAAAATAACCCTGAAAAATTGCCAGAGAGTTTTGCTGTAGATCGCAGTAATCCTTATGTGGGATTGGCTTCTTTTAGCTTAGAGGAAAATGAGTATTTTTTTGGTAGAGAAACCGCCGTTAGAGATTTATTAGAGTTTTTGAAGAATGGCCGGTTTTTGGCAGTTATAGGGCCGTCTGGATGTGGGAAATCGTCTTTAATAAAGGCCGGTTTGTTGCCTCTTTTAAAGAAAAATGGGTTGCCGGGTAGTAGTGAGTGGCCGGTGGCTATTTTCACGCCCGGTACTCAACCTTTAGAAAATCTTGCCAGGGCTTTTTATCCCTCAAATAACAGCCAAAATTCAATTTTATTTATTGATCAATTTGAAGAGTTATTTACGCTGTGTGACAATGAAGAACAGCGAAAAGAGTTTATTCACAGAATTACACAAGAAGCGACAAATACAGAGCGATTTACGCGAGTAATTTTGTCTATGCGCGGAGATTTTTTAGACCGCTGCGCGCAGTATCAAGAAATTGCGGATTTGGTGAATAAAACGCAGCCAACAACGTATATGGTAACGAAATTAACCCCAGCAGAATTAGAGGAAGCTATCGAAAAGCCGGCAACTAAACATGGGGTAGATTTTGAGTGGGGTTTGGTGGGAGAAATTATTGGGGATGTGGTAGATCAGGCCGGTGCTTTACCGCTTTTGCAGTATGCTTTGGCAGAGTTATGGCGCGTGTGTGTGAGTAATTCTAAAGAAGCAAAACCTCAGCTTGCCCGCGAATGTTACAAAAATATTGGTGGAGTTGGTGGCGCGTTAGAAAAACGTGCTGATGAGTTGTATCACAATTTAGAGCAAAGTGATAAAAAGCTGGTGCAGAAATTGTTTTTAGAATTGGTACAGTTAGGCGAAGGAAAAGAGGTAACGCGCCGCAGAGCAACTTGGGAAGATTTGGAAATTATTGCTGATTCAACAGAGCAATTAGAACGGGTTACGAGACAATTGGCCGGTCAGCAACAACGGTTAATTATCACAGATGAAGATACAGTGGAAGTTGCCCATGAGGCGTTATTAACTGAGTGGCGGTTATTGGTTAATTGGATTGAGGAAAATAGAGAGAGTTTACGGTTAGGGCGCCGCTTGAAGTCTGAGTGTGTGGAATGGGAGAAAAATCAAAAATCTGAGGATTGGTTATTAGCGGATGCGTGGTTAGCTGGCATTGCAAAATGGGTAGAAAAAACTCAGCCGAGACTGTCAGGAATTGAGCAGGAGTTTTTGGCTAAGAGTTTGGAGAAAAGGGATAGGGAAATTCAATCGAAGTTAGATTCTGCAAAACGGGAAGCCGAAGCCGAAGCGGAAAGAGCCAAGGCTGCGGAAGCAATGGCTTTAGTGCAATTAGAAAAATCTATGGAAGCGCAAGCCAGAGCAGAAGCAGAAGCAAAAGCTGCGGAAGAAACAGCTAAGTTTCATAAACAGCGCTCTAAGTTTACCGTAGCTGCCGGTGTTTTTATATCCTTATTTTTAGGATTAGGAATAGTGGCAAAACAACTTCAAGATAAAAACCAAAAAAGTCAATTGGTTGCTGCCGGTGCTTTGGTTGAGAATGCAAAATTTCTACATTCTCAAAACCCTGATCAATTAGAATTAGATGCAGTTGTGGAAAGTGTTAAAGCGTTGTCTGAACTAGATAGATTACAAATTAATGATCCCAAAAGTATTAGTGATTTACAAAACATCCTTAATGATGATGTTCGTGAGATTAATCGATGGCAAGCACATGATGATACCATTTATTCTCTTGCAGTTAATTCAGCGGGTACGCAACTGCTCACTGGAAGTGGTGATAAGAAAATCAAGCTGTGGGATAGTAAGGGAACGCTTTTAGCAGAATCACCACTTCAATCTGCTTTAATATATAGCGTCAAATTTAGCCCGAATGGTAAAACTATCGCATCAGCCAGTGAGGATGGATATGTAAAATTATGGAAGCAAGAAAACAAGCAATTAAAAGCTCAGAAAACTTTACCTCGTCGAGTAAACGCCAAAGTTTATGAGGTAGTTTTTCACCCTACTAATAAAGATTTGATAGCTTATTCTAGTTCTGATGGTTTTATCCGTTTGTATAATATAAAAAATAGTCAAATACAAGAATTAGATGCTAGAAAATCTCTTACTACGCAAGAGTTACAAAAACTAGATAAAGAGTTTAATATTTATACTCTAACCTTTAATTCAACTGGGGATACCATTGCTTATCCAGCTTGGTCTGGCGGGGGAAAAGTCTACCTTTGGTCATGGCAAAAAAGCAAAGTCTCTGAGGAGATAATCAATAACAAATCTCTGATTAGTAATATTCTCTATAAAGGGAATGGAAAAATTTTATTTACTGGAGATAATTATGGAGTTATTAAGTTATGGGATACAACAAAAAATTATCAGCAAATAGGGGAAATTAAAGCGCATCCACAATACATTACTAGCTTGGCATTGCATGAATCTACAAAAACCCTTGCTTCCTCTAGCACCGATGGATATATAAAATTGTGGCCTCTTGAACAACCAGAAACAAAACACCCACTAAATCAAAAAAATTTAGGTACTCCTTTAGAAACTCCTTATCGAAAAACTTTAGTTACTCCTTTAGACACTCCTTATCGAAAAACTTTAGGTACTCCTTTAGACACTCCTTTCCAAAAAATCCACGCATCTAATCAGCAAGTGACAACCGTTAAATTTTATCTCAATAATCCTAATATGATAGTCTCTTCTGATAATGAAAATATGTTGAGAATTTGGAACTGGAATATAAGCCAAACCACAAGCTTTAAGGAAACTCCTAAAGAGTTGTTAGCAAAGACTTGTCTTGCTCTTAAAGACTACCTTAAAACCAATCCAATAAATGATATTCAAAAAATTTGCGATTTAAACATAAAATAGTCGCTACTTAAATTCCCTTATTGCCCTTTAGTTGTAATTCACTTAAGGGTAACAAGGGAATTTAAAAATCAGTGAAACCATCTTTTGATTAGGTGCAGAGTAGCAATCTATTATCCAGGCAAAAATATCTAAGATTTATCTTTATTTGGACTCTCACGACTAATGTTTTTCTTTTCATCATTTCTTGACTTCGTAGGGGGCCGGCAGCAAGCAGGGTTTTTAATCGGATCACAACAACCACCGTCACCCACAAAAACCCCCCCTATTTCCCGTAACCCAAAACTCGCCTCATCCACCCATTCATTCTTCAACAACGACCACCAATTAGCCGTCAAACCCCGTAAAACATAATCATAAGAAAGCCAACCATAACCCTCCTTACCCCATTCCTTCCCCCAAGAATTACGAACCCGAAAAGCCCCCGGCACCGTACTATTTTTAATCCACTTATTATCATCATACCCTACCGCCACCAAGGCATGACTCCCAATCACACGCTCTGTCTCATTTGGAAAAGGAATCTTGCCCTTTTTGATTGTTTTACTATCAAAAATTGACTCAAACATAGACAGCCCAAACATTGCCGGGAACCCAGCCGCCAAAACGATTTTAATTTGTGTTAGTAAATCTTCCGGCAGCATTCCCACAGGGTCAAGATTAAAATAAGAAGTCGCTTGATAACTTTGAGCGTAAGAATAGCAAAACGGCGACGGTTCCTCATCAAACCGCTCAACCGTTGTCGGCCAATGTTTCTCAGGAGTCACCCCAAACACAACCATCGCCTTGATCGTATCCCGCAATGACGCCCCCAAATCACCCTTAATCCCCATTTGATTGCGCGTCACCTTATAAAGAAAAGCCGGTGAAGCGTCCGTATATTCACCAGAACTCCGAAACTGAAAATACTCCACCAAACCAACCGCAGCACAAGCCGTACAAGAATTGATTCCTCCTTGATCCTCCACCGGCGTACACCACCCCCTCAAATCCACCGCCTCCGGCAAACTTAACTCAATTAAATCAGGTAAAGCACCTTTATTTTCAGACAAGGACGAATTTACCGGAAGCATCAAAGAACGGGGCTTAGGTTGATTTTTCTTAACAATTCGCACCCCCTTCGGTAAAGCTAAAACCTCCCCTTCCTTCACCATAGGAACTCTGACAGCCTCAATCTTACACCCACAGCCTTTAGATATTTTATTAACAGCACTTTCTAAACAAAAATCTCGATGATCAGGCCGGTCAGGAATCCATCCCATCCCATATAAATTAGTCATAGTAAAAATCTCCCATTAAATGAAAAAAACAACGGCAGAATTATTCATAAATAACCCATACTTTATGAATACGCCTTATAAACAAAAAAAACAGCACTTTTAACAATCATTTTGTTATTTACACATTAGTTTCTATAAACCGGCTTTTTCTCCTGTATTGGCAATAACCGCTCATTTTTTCTTAAAACAACCCGGTTTCTGTGAAAAATTTCTCTTTTTCCTACATTTAAGGAATATGATCAAAAACCCTCACCCCCCCAAACCCCAACCCTAACCGGCCCTTAACCTCCAAACCAGCCACCCCCCCTTGCCAACGATCCCCTACCATCCGACACTGAACATCAGAGACAGTCGGCATATAAGAGGATCATCTCGTGAAAAAAGTATTAGCAATTATCCTAGGCGGCGGCGCAGGCACCCGCCTTTATCCCCTAACCAAACTCCGCGCCAAACCCGCCGTACCCATCGCCGGCAAATATCGCCTCATAGACATCCCCGTTAGCAACTGCATCAACTCCGAAATCTTCAAACTCTACGTCCTAACCCAATACAACTCAGCCTCCCTCAACCGGCACATCTCCCGAACCTACAACTTCACCGGCTTCACCGACGGCTTCGTAGAAGTCCTCGCCGCCCAACAAACCCAAGAAAACCCCAACTGGTTCCAAGGCACCGCAGACGCAGTACGCCAATACATCTGGATGCTGCAAGAATGGGACGTAGACGAATACCTAATCCTCTCCGGTGACCACCTGTATCGCATGGACTACCGGCAATTCATCCAACGTCACCGCGACACCAACGCCGACATCACCCTCTCCGTCCTCCCCATCGACGAAAAACGGGCCTCCGACTTCGGCCTAATGAAAATCGACGACAACGGACGCATAGTCTCCTTCAGCGAAAAACCCAAAGGAGACTCCCTCAAAGCCATGCAAGTCGATACCACCACCCTCGGACTCACCCCTGAACAAGCCCAACAATCACCCTACATAGCCTCAATGGGCATCTACGTCTTCAAAAAAGACGTCCTCATCAACCTCCTCAAAGAATCCCCCGAACGCACAGACTTCGGCAAAGAAATCATCCCCGCCTCCGCCAAAGACTACAACGTACAAGCCTACCTCTTTGACGGCTACTGGGAAGACATCGGAACCATCGAATCCTTCTACGACGCCAACCTAGCCCTCACCAAACAACCCCTACCTCCCTTCAGCTTCTACGACGAAAAAGCCCCCATTTACACCCGTTCTCGCTATCTACCCCCAAGCAAACTCCTAGACTGCCAAATCACCGAATCCATGATTTCCGAAGGCTGCATCCTCAAAGAATGCCGCATCGACCACTCAGTTTTAGGTGTCCGTTCTCGCGTTGAAAGAGGCTGCCTTATCCAAGACACCCTCCTCATGGGTTCCGACTACTACGAACCCTTTGCCGAACGTCAATCGGGCCTTCAAAAAGGCGGAGTTCCCCTCGGCATCGGCGCAGACACCACCATTCGTCGCGCCATCGTAGACAAAAACGCCCGCATTGGCCGCAACGTCCAAATCATCAACAAAGACAGAGTAGAAGAAGCAAGCCGCGAAAGCGAAGGCTTCTACATCCGTAGCGGCATTGTCGTCGTCCTCAAAAACGCCATCATCCCAGACCGCACAATCATTTAATTTCTGATCATTTGTCCTTCGTTATTGGTCAAATAAGGAAGCTTAAAAACACCCGGTTTCTTTAAGAAGCCGGGTTTTTGAAATCACAGATGTTTAATACAAAAATCTTCCCAAAAAACTCTTGACAAAAGACAAATTATCTATGTCAAAACTAATATTATTAATCGGAATTCCTGGTAGCGGAAAAAGCTATCTTGTCCAACAAATTCTCTCCGAATTTCCCGAATTTTATCTTATTTCCACAGATCATATCCGAGCAAAACTTTTTGGAAAAGAAGAAATTCAAGGGCCCTGGCTGAAAATTTGGGCAGAAATACAAAACCAACTTCAACAAGCCATTTCTGAACAAAAAACCATCCTTTACGATGCCACCAACGCTTCCCGCAAACAACGCCGAGAAATCATTGAACTTGCCAAAAACACCGGCATCACCCACATCACCGGCCTCTGGTTAGACACCCCCCTCTCCCTTTGCCTAGAACGCAACCAACAACGCCAACGCCAAGTCCCACAAGAAATTATCCAGCAAATGGCAGTACGCCTTAACGACTGTCCCCCCAGCCTAGAAGATGGCCTTGACCGCATCCTCCGCTACACCCCCGACGGTTTAAGTACGGAAATACCTATCCCCGCCCCAGCAACAACCGAACCTGAGCAACCTTTCCGATTCTATAGGCTAAAATTATAAAGTTGCCAAAAGGAAACCAGTAATGAATAATTCGTGATCAATAAAATTTCTAGCCTTATTACAACTGTCAATTTTATAACATTCTCACCAACTCCACCGGCACCAAAGCAAAGAATTCAAAAAATATTCCTTGCCCCTAAGCCTTTTAGCGGTAAAAAATAAACTAAACAACTAACAATAGGAGGAAACTTATTAATGGCTTCAACTGATTTTAAAGACTATTACGCAATTTTAGGAGTCAGCAAAAACTCAACGGCTGAAGATATTAAAAAAAGCTTTCGTAAATTGGCCCGGAAATATCACCCCGATATGAACCCAGGTAATAAAGAAGCGGAAGCACGTTTTAAAGAAGTTAATGAAGCCTATGAAGTGCTTTCAGACATAGATAAACGCCGCAAATATGACCAATTTGGTCAATATTGGAAACAGGCCGGTGCCGCAGGGCCCTCTGCCGGTTGGGCCGGTAGCCAAGGCGTTGATATGAGTGGCTTTGACTTCAGCCAATTTGGCAGTTTTGATGAATTTATTAACGAATTACTAGGAAGAGTTGGCCCTACTTCTGCTGGTCGCAGTAATCGCTGGAATCATAGCAATTATCGTACCACTCCGGGCGCTTCTAACGGTTTTGGTGGCGGCGGGTTTAGCGGTTTTGATGGTTTTGGCAACCCCAGCGCCACCGGCCCCCAAAAACGCCCCGAAGGCGCTTCTGCTGACCGAGAAGGTACCGTTAGCCTAACGTTTTCTGAAGCTTTTACCGGCACCCAAAAACGCTTTAACCTTGGTACAGAAACTATAGATGTTCGCATCCCCGCCGGTGCAAAAGCAGGTAGCCGTATTCGCATCAAAGGCAAAGGACAACTTAACCCTTACAACTCTCAACGTGGTGATCTTTATTTAAATGTTGAACTACAACCCCATAATTTCTTTCAGTTTGACGGCGAAAACTTGCTTTGTGAAGTGCCGGTGACACCGGATGAAGCGGTTTTAGGTGCCTCTATCGAAGTTCCCACTCCCGACGGAAACGTAACCATGAATGTACCGGCCGGTATCCGTTCAGGACAATCTTTGCGGCTACGGGGCAAAGGCTGGCCCAATCCCAAAGGCGGACGTACAGACCAACTGGTACGCATTGTTATTGTACCCCCCAAGGAACTCAGCACCACCGAACGCGAACTCTACGAGAAAATACGGACGGCCCGCAGCTTTAACCCCCGTAGCAATTTTCAACAAATTCGCCTCTGAACACAGAATTTTATGTTCTTGATTTTGGATTTTATATTTTCCTTAAAATCCAAAATTTTTTTATAGCAATTCTAAAATACTAAAGCCTGGTCGTTAACTAATAAAACCCCCTAAGTATGAGATTTGAAATAACACATTATGCTTAACTTGTCCAGATATTTTTTAAAAATTTTAAATTTTTTTAAAATTACAAATAATTGTGTAAATTTTTGAATAAGTTTACTGATCTGCTTACATACAGCAAAGAGTATCCGCCAAAATGGAAATTACCCCTTTCCGGTAGATTTTGCCATAGCAAAAATACTGAATTACCGTAGTAAACTTTAATACCAAAGCAGTATTTTTGCATATTTTAAGAAAAAAATAAGATTAAAAAACGTTAATTAGGGTCTAAAACTATGGCATCTGTGAAAGGTACAATCGGGGATGATTTACTAAAAGGCACATCTGAGGCTGATATTTTAGAGGGTCTGGCCGGTAATGATGTAGTAGTGAGTCTGGATGGAGAAGATAGCGTCACCGGCAACTCAGGAAACGATAATATTTTTGGCAATGCCGGCAACGACACTCTACGCGGCGGTCAAAATGAAGATATACTACGCGGTGGTCAAGACCATGACCTGATCTATGGCGACCGAGGAAACGATACTGTTATTGGAAATAAAGGCAACGATAGCCTTTTTGGAGGTACGGATGATACCTCGGTGGAAGATGGAGAAGGCAAAGATTATCTTTTTGGCAACACCGGCAACGATTACCTGAACGGCAACTCTGGGGACGATACTATTCACGGCGGTAAAGAGAATGATACTGTTCGCGGTGGCAAAGGCAATGATTTAGTATGTGGCGACCGAGGCAACGATGCTGTTTATGGAGACAGTGGTAATGATATTTTGATGGGAGGCGTTAGCGATGCCTCTGTTGGCGATGAAGAAGGCAAGGACTACCTTGATGGCGGAGAAGGCGACGACTATTTAAACGGAAATGAAAACGAGGACACAGTTTTAGGTGGCACCGGCAACGATACTATTCACGGTGGAAAAGGTAATGATCTTATTAGTGGTGGGGATGGTAATGATGTAATTTTTGGAGATCGCGGTAGTGATACCGTTGCCGGTGGTGAAGGAAGCGATGTATTTGTTTTGGGTAAAACCACCGGCGGAGACGAATTAAGGGAAGCCGATATTTTAATAGATTTTGATATAACACAAGATGTTATTGGGTTAACAGAAGGTCAAACTTTTGAGAATTTAATTATCTATCAAGGGACGGGAATTAATGCCGGAAATACCATTATTCAAGACCGCCTCACCCGCGAATATTTAGCAATTATTCAAGGTGTAGACGCAACACGCCTTTCCTCTAATAAATTTACCAACATTTTATCTATTCAGCCTCCTACCAGCGGCGGTGGTACTACTCCTAACCCCTCACCATCACCATCACCATCTCCAATACCAAACCCAACACCGGGCCCCTCTCCGACACCAATACCAAACCCAACACCAAGCCCCTCTCCGACACCAATACCAGATCCGACACCAAGCCCCTCTCCAATACCAGATCCAACACCAAGCCCCTCTCCAATACCAGATCCAACACCAAGCCCATCTCCAATACCAGACCCGACACCAAGCCCCTCTCCAATACCAGATCCAACACCGGGCCCATCTCCGACACCAGATCCAACACCAAGCCCCTCTCCAATACCGGGCCCATCTCCGACACCAGATCCAACACCAAGCCCCTCTCCAATACCAAACCCGACACCGGGCCCATCTCCGACACCAATACCAGATCCAACACCGGGCCCATCTCCGACACCAATACCAGATCCAACACCAAGCCCATCTCCAATACCAGACCCAACACCGGGGCCATCTCCGACACCGGGGCCATCTCCGACACCAGATCCAACACCAAGCCCATCTCCAATACCAAGCCCCTCTCCGACACCAGATCCAACACCAAGCCCCTCTCCGACACCGGCCAACCAAAGCCCAACCGATATCATCCTCACCGGCGCATCTGTCAATGAAAATAGCGCCAACGATACTGTCATTGGCATCTTATCAACAATTGATGCTGACGGAAACGACAATCATACCTACACTTTAATAAATGAAACAGAAGGCCGGTTTATCATTGATGGAACACAAATCAAAGTCGGTAATAGTGCCTTATTAGACTTTGAAACAAATGCCAATCATCAAATCATTGTTCAAGTTACCGATAGCGCCGGTAATACATTCCAAAAAACCTTAACAATAGATGTCAATGATATTGATGAAAGCATCCCCAACACTCCCCCAACCATCACAACTATTAATGACCAAAACACAAATGAAGATAGCGCATTAAATGGAGTAACTTTCACCATTGGAGATGCAGAAACCTTACCTGAAAATCTCACAATAACCGCAATTTCATCCAACCCAACACTCATACAAAATAGCAATATTATCGTCACCGGCACCGGCGCAAACCGGACTCTTAGCCTAACACCAAATGCTAATCAATTTGGCACAGCAACAGTTACTATTGATGTAAGTGATGGAATTGCCAACACACAGCAAAATTTTAACTTTACTGTCAACTCGGTAAACGACTTACCAACTATTAGTAACATTGCCAATCAAACCACCACAGAAGATACAGCAACTACCCCGATTTCTTTGACAATTGGTGATGTAGAAACACCGGTTGATTCGCTAATTTTAACAGGAACATCATCTAACGCAGCATTAATTCCTGATGGAAATATTCAATTTTCTGGAACTGGGGCAAACCGTAGTATTATTGTAACTCCTGTTGCAAATCAGTCAGGAACAGCTACCATTACAATTGCTGTAAATGATGGGATTGCTAGTAGTCAACAAACTTTTGAAATAACTGTAAATCCAGCTAATGACCCGCCAACTATTGATACAATTGGTCAGCAAATTACTGACGAAGATACCATCAAATCAATAGCTATTAATTTGGGAGATGTTGATACGGATGTTAATACGCTAACGGTAACAGCAACTTCCAGCAATCAAACATTAATTCCTGATGGAAATATTAGCTTTAATGGGGCCGGTGCTTCTCGCAATTTAGTTGTACAACCGGCTGCGAATCAATTTGGAAGTACGACAATTACGGTGACGGTTAGTGATGGTCAAAATACAACTCAACAAACATTTGATTTGACTGTTACACCGATAAATGATGCTCCACAAATTAGCAGTATTTCTGACCAAACTGTTAATGAAGATGGTGTGCTGACGGTTAATTTTACAGTCACGGATGTTGATAATCCAACGGGACCCTTTAACTTCAGTCCAATTTCTAATAATCAAACGCTTATTCCTGATACAAATATTGTAATTAATGATTTGGGGGGAAATAATTACAGCGCTACTATAAACCCAGCAATAAATGAATCAGGAACGGGGGTTGTTACTATTGATATTGATGATGGAATAGATTCTAGTAGTCAATTATTTAATGTAACTGTTACAGCAGTCAATGATGCACCGGCCCTAACAGCAACAGTCACCGCATTAACTTACACAGAAAATAGTGCAGCAACCGCAATAGATTCAGGAATAATAATTACAGATGCAGACTCAACAAACCTGAGTAGTGCAACAGTCAGCATAACAGGATTCCAACCTGAAGATGTCCTGAATTTTACAAACCAAAATGGCATCACCGGCACCTATAATGCAGCCACCGGCACATTAACTTTGACAGGAAGTGCCACAGTTGCAAATTATCAAACAGCACTACAATCTATTACTTATCAAAACAGTTCAGAAAACCCAAATACAACAGCAAGAACACTGAATTTTAGTGTCAATGATGGCACAGCAAATAGTAACAACGGCACACGAACACTGAATATTACTGCTGTAAATGATGCACCGGCACTCACAACAACAGCCACAGCATTAACCTACACAGAAAATAGTGCAGCAATAGCAATAGATAATGGAATAACTATTACAGATGCAGACTCAACAAACCTGAGTAGTGCAACAGTCAGCATAACAGGATTCCAAGCAGAAGATGTCCTGAATTTTACAAACCAAAATGGCATCACCGGCACCTATAATGCAGCCACCGGCACATTAACTTTGACAGGAACTTCTACTGTCGCAAATTATCAAACAGCACTGCAATCTATTACTTATCAAAACACTTCAGAAAATCCAAATACAACAGCACGAACACTGAATTTTAGTGTCAATGATGGCACAACAAATAGTGTGGATGCAACACGAACACTGAATATTACTGCTGTCAATGATACACCGGCACTCACAGCCACAGCCACCGCATTAACCTACACAGAAAATAGTGCATCAATAGCAATAGATTCAGGAATAACTATTACAGATGTAGACTCAGCAAACCTGAGTAGCGCAACAGTCAGCATAACAGGATTCCAAGCATCAGAAGATGTCCTGAATTTTACAGCCCAAAACGGCATCACCAGCACTTATAATGCAGCCACTGGCACGTTAACTTTAACAGGAACTTCTACTATCGCAAATTATCAAACAGCACTGCGTTCGATCACTTATCAAAACAGTTCAGAAAACCCAAATACAACAGCAAGAACACTGAATTTTAGTGTCAATGACGGGACACTTAATAGCAACAACGTTACACGAACACTACAAATTACTGCTGTAAATGATGCACCGGCCCTCGACCTCAACGGTGCAGCCGCAGGCATTGATTTCGGGCCGGTTTCCTTCACCGCTGGGGGTGCAGCCGTTGGTATTGTCGATACAGCAAACCTAACAGTAACCGACATTGATAATGCTAACTTGGCCGGTGCAACAGTTACAATTACCAACCTGTTAGACAGCCCAAACGAACTGCTGGCTGCAACAACAACCGGCAATATCACTTCTAGCTATAACTCAGCTACAGGAGTCCTAACATTAACCGGCACAGATACCCTAGCAAACTATCAGCAAGTGCTACGGAGTGTCACCTATCGCAACACCGCAGCAAGTCCAAATACCACAGCCCGGACTATCAACTTTGCAGTCAATGATGGCAGTGCGGTAAACAATTTCAGCCCTACAGCACTTAGCGCAGTAAATATCACAAATAATACAGTTGACTTACAGTTAACTCAAGCCGTAAGTAATACTGCGCCTACGGTTGGAAGCAATCTCACCTTTACAGTTACTCTCACAAATGCGGGAACCGCTACAGCAACCGGCATTACAGTAACCGACAAGTTACCTATTTTTGGAACGACTGTCACAGCCATAGCCAGCACCGGCAGTTATACAAACGGCCTATGGACAATTCCGAGTTTAGGTGCCGGTGCGAGTGCTACTTTGACCTTTAGTGGCACGGTTTCTGTTTATGGCACCATCAGCAATTTCGCACAGGTGACGGCGCAAGCAGAAACAGATGTAGACTCAACGCCAAATAACTTTATCGCCACAGAAGACGACGAGAAATATGAGAAAGCAGAGGTAGCACTTCCGACAAGTGTGCCTTTGAGTTTGGTGGCCGGTGGGACTGGGGGTTTTGTATTGAATGGCAACCCAGGGGGCTCTGGTTTCAGTGTCAGCGCTGCCGGTGACGTCAACGGCGATGGGTTAGATGATGTAATTATTGGAGCACCCAATAGCGCAGCCGGAGGGCCAACGGCCGGGACTGCCGGCAGGGCTTATGTGGTGTTTGGCAAAACTGATAACACCGCTATCACTCTTAGTAGTTTAGGAACCGGTGGTTTTCAAATCGTCGGTTTTAATGGGGCTGCCGGTGCGCCAGTGACGACTTTTGCCGGTTGGTCGGTTAGTGCAGCCGGTGATATCAATAATGATGGTTTTGATGATTTGATTGTTGGGGCGCCGGATGCCGATCCTAACGGAGTTCTCAACTCAGGTTCGGGTTTTCTTGTCTATGGAAAAACTACCACTACAGCCGTAATTTTAAGCAATTTAACCGCCGCCGCCACTACTGAAGGCTTTGCAGTTAATGGTGCAGTGGCTTCTGGTGCCGCAGGAGCAGCGGGTGATCGCACAGGCAACTCTGTCAGTAATGCTGGTGATGTCAATGGTGATGGTATTGATGATGTGATTGTTGGTGCATGGCGTAGCACGGTGGGAGCCAATAATCAATCAGGGAGAGCTTTTATTGTCTACGGAAAAGCCAACAATACAAATGTTAATTCCAGCAATCTTGGTACTGTTGGCAATACTGAAGGTTTTGCCGTCACCGGCATAGGTGGTGGTAATTTGGCCGGTGTTTCTGTAAGCAATGCGGGTGATGTCAATGGCGATGGCTATGATGATGTGATTGTGGGAACTCGCCTTGTTGGTGCCGGTGCGGCTGCGGTTGGTGGCCAATCTTATGTGGTGTTTGGTGGGGCAAATATTAATGGTGTTTTTGCTTTAAATACAATTGGCACCGGTGGGGCTAACCCTAGTGGTTTTGTTATTGGCGGTATCAGCCCTAACCCTTTCCCAGGAGGAGCACCAACTTTGGCCCTTCAAGCTTTTAGCGGTGTGAGTGCTGCTGGGGATGTCAACGGTGATGGTTTTGATGATTTGGTGACTGGTGTTTATCCTGCTAATGGTAATACCGGCGCTGCTTATGTGGTGTTTGGCAAAAATAACACGAATGCCGTCAATATGAATACGCTGGGTACCAATGGTTTTGTGATTAATGGTATCGCTGCAAATGATCAAGCGGGTATTTCTGTCAGCAATGCGGGGGATGTTAATGGGGATGGTTTGGATGATTTAATTGTGGGTGCACGAAATGCCAATAGCACCACCGGCGCTGCTTATCTCATCTACGGTAAAGCTGGCACGGATGCTGTCAATTTAAATGCTTTAACGGCAACTCAAGGTTTTGCTATTCCTGGCACTACCGCTGCGGATCAGGCGGGCCGGTCTGTTAGTGGGGCAGGGGATGTCAACGGTGATGGTTATGATGACTTGCTAATTGGTGCCTATGGTGCGAATACAAATGCCGGTCAGTCTTATGTTTTATTTGGTGGCAATTTCACAAATTCTGTTGCCAACTCTGGCGGTACAAATGCCGAGTTGTTCACCGGCACTGCTGCTGTAGACCGCTTATTTGGTGCCCAAGATAACGATACCTTAATTGGTGGTGGCGGTGCGGATATTCTTAATGGGGGTGCCGGTAATGATGTTATCTCTATTGCAGATAATACTTTCGGGCGTATTAGCGGCGGTAGCGGTACGGATACATTAAGGTTGGATGGTATCAATCAAGCCTTAAATTTAACTACCATTGCTAATAACAAAATCACCGGCATTGAGTATATTAACCTCAATGGAAATGGGAACTCTTTAACCCTAAACCGGCTCGATGTTTTGGATTTATCCGACACCACAAATCGCTTAATTATTGATGGTGTTGCCAGTAATTCTGTTACATCGAATGCTCAAGGTTGGACACCGGCCGGTACTACTATTATCGGAGCCAACAATTACAACGTCTACAATAATACGGCTGGGGGTGAGTTGTTAATTAATGCGGCAATTACAACTCAGACCATTAATTAGGTAAACGGATGCTCTGCCCATCGGCTATAATTTTACTGGGCAGAGTTTCCCTCTACTTAATAAATTTCAAATAAATTAACTCATGCAATGGCAAAGCAAGTTAAAAAAGGATTTGGCAAACAACCTCCTCAACATGATGTTAACCAGCTATTCGCAACCGCCGTTAGCTACCATCAAAAACAATTATTCGAGCAAGCATTAATAGCCTATCAACAAGTCCTGAATCTTCAACCAAACCGCATTGAAGCCTTAATAAATATTGGTAGCATTTACAAAAATTTAGGCAAAATTTCCGAAGCTATAAACTGTTACCGGCAAGCCCTAAAACTTAATTCAAATAGTGGCGAATTATGGTATAACTTTGGCAACACCTTACAAACTCAAGGCAATTTTGATGAAGCTATAAATGCCTACCGGCAAGCTATCAAATTATCGCCAAACTTAGCAGCCGCCTATTTTAATTTAGCCAAATTATTGCAAGAACAAGAAAACTATACCGAAGCCGCAGAATATTACCAGCACACTATCCAATTACAACCAAATCTTGCCCGCGCCTACACCAATTTAGGCAACACTCTTAAAGCTTTAGATAAACTAGACGAAGCCATATCTGCTCACAATAAAGCTATTGAAATTCAGCCAAATTATGCAGAAGCTTATTATAATTTAGGCAATGCTTTAAAAGCCAAAAAACAATACCCGGAAGCTATCAAAGCCTACAACTTCAGCCTACAACTCAACCCCAACTTTACAGAAGCCCAATTAAACCTAGCTTCGACTTACGAAATTCTCGAAGAAAACGAAAAAGCCGAGAATATATTAAAAAAATTAATTCTTCAAAATTCTAACTCAAAATCTGCCCATCTCAGTCTGGGAAAACTCTTACACAAAAGAAAAAAATACAGCACAGCAGAAAGCCATTACCGCTATTGTTTGCAACTAGAAAACGAGGATAAAGAAGCCTTAGAAGCCCTGATAAATATATGGCAAATTCAACGAAAATATGAAGAAGCTATCAGCTTTTTAAAAAGCGCAATAAACAGCCGCCCTAGTAACTCACTACCCTATTATTATCTAGGTTCAATTTATAATGAAATGGGCCGGTATAATGATTCTATTCCTGCTTTGCGTCAGGCTATCCAACTAGACTCTAAACTCGCTAATGCTTATAATAATTTAGGCTACGCTCTCAGTCAAGTTAGCCAATTAAGCGAAGCCATTAACGCCTGCGAAGAAGCCCTAAAAATTAACCCAGAATTACTAGCAGCTTGGGTTAACAAAGGCTACGCTTTAAATAATCAAGGCTGTGTAAAAGAAGCCGGTGAATGTTTTAGAGAAGTCGTCAAACTTGAACCTAATTATTACGTTGGGCACTCTAATTTATTGTATTCACTAAATTACGATTCAACCCATACACCAGAAACTATAGCCAACGCCCACCGGCAATGGGGAGAAGATTTTGCCGCCAATATTACCCCCCCAAAAACCTATCAAAATGTCCGAGATCCTAACCGAAAATTACGCATTGGTTACGTTTCTCCCGACTTCCGCCAGCATTCTGTTGCCTATTTTATCGAACCCATTTTAAAACACCACAATAAACAAGAATTTGAAATTTTTGGTTATGCTAATGTTTCTCTACCTGATGCTGTCACGCAACGGCTGCAAAATTTAACTGATAATTGGTGTGATGTTTCTCAATTAAGCGATGATAATTTATCTGAAAAAATACAAGAAGATGGTATAGATATTTTAATTGATTTAGCCGGCCATACAGGCAACAACCGGCTTTTAACATTTCTTCGTAAACCGGCACCGGTGCAACTAACTTATCTGGGATATCCTAACACCACCGGTACTGATCGTATTGATTATCGCATCACTGATAATTGGGCAGATCCAGCCGGTTTAACCGATGCTTATTACAGCGAAGAATTAATCCGTTTACCGCGTTGTTTTTTGTGCTACCAACCTTCACCAACGGCGCCCCCAGTAAGTGAATTACCGGCCAAAATTATCAACCGTATTACCTTTGGATCTTTCAACAATTTACCTAAAATTACACTCGAAGTAATTGCCCTTTGGTCGCAAATTCTCCACAGCGTCCCCAACTCTCGAATTATCCTTAAAATTCGCTGGTTTGATGATGAAAAAACCCGCCAAAGATACTTGACAATGTTTGCAGAAAATGGTATAGAAAATGAGCGGATAAAATTAATAGGTTTAATACCCGACAGCAGCCACCACCTCGCATTTTACGGCAACATTGATATAGCCCTTGATCCGTTTCCCTATCATGGCACCACAACTACTTGCGAAGCATTATGGATGGGAGTACCGGTGATTTCTTTAGCAGGAAATACCCATGCAAGTCGTGTTGGAGTTAGTCTGCTTTCTAGTGTAGAAATGTCAGAATTAATTGCAACAACAAAAGAAGAATATTTAACCAAAGCTGTCAATTTAGCCAGGGATTTAAACAAGCTTTCTGAATGGAGATCACAGATGCGAAAAAAAGTTGCATCTTCTCCACTATGCGATCCAATTTCCCATACTAAAATTATGGAAGAAACCTATCGCCAATTGTGGAAAAAATATTGTTTATCTTTTCCTGAATAACTTTGTTTTAAATCAATAATTATTTTACCGCCTCCAACTCCGCCAGCAACTTATCAACAGAAGCATTCGTATCTAAAAAAGAAAATAAATGACGATAGCGTAATTTGCCTTGAATATCTAACACAAATTGGGCCGGTAAAGGAGCACCCAAAGCTTTCCCAGTCGCATATTTCCGAAATACAAAACACATCGGATCACTCAACAAAGGCATTTGTAAACCTAAATCTTGAACCACAACTTTACTTTGCCTTTCATCCGTGCTCGTAATCATCAAAACCTCCGCCCCCGCCTCCTTAAACTTTTCATAATTTTCGTTCATCGCCTTTATATGGGGGTAACAAAACGGACAATATTGCTTTTCTGTAAAAATTCGAGTAAAAGCCAAAATCACCGGCATTTTACCTCGATAAGACGACAACTTTATACGATTTCCACCAGTAATATTTGGCAACTCAAAGTCTGGGGGACAGACTTCCAGATAAAGTTGATCCATAGCCGGAACCGGCAAAAAATTGTCAAAAAATCGCTTGTTAAATAAACCAGAAAAATCTGTTGAAGTCAGCATATTTTTTGTAAATTGGTAATAAAAAATCGGTAATGGGACAATCCGATTACCGATTCCCATTACCACTTTCCTAAATTATACCGAAGCAAAGAAAACTTTAGACTTCACCGGATCAGGAGTCATAGTTTTATCACCAGGCTGCCAGCCGGCGGGGCAAACTTCATCCGGGTGAGATTGTACATACTGAATTGCTTGCAAAGTCCGCAGAGTCTCATCCACGTTCCGACCAAAAGCCAAGTTATTGATAGTAGAGTGTTGAATAACACCATCTTTATCAATAATAAACAAGCCACGAAGTGCAATTCCTGCATCAGGATCAAGCACATTATAAGCGCTGCTGATTTCTTTTTTGATATCAGAAACCAGCGGATAATTCAAATCACCAACACCGCCAGATTTGCGGTCAGTTTGAATCCATGCCAAGTGAGAAAATTCGCTATCTACCGACACACCAAGAATTTCGGTATTGATGTTTTTAAAATCTGCGTGTCGGTCACTAAATGCTGTAATTTCAGTCGGGCAAACAAACGTAAAGTCTAAAGGATAGAAGAACAAAACAACATATTTGCCACGATAGTCAGACAGTTTAATTGTCTTGAATTCCTGATCGACCACAGCCGTAGCGGTAAAGTCAGGGGCAGCTTGCCCAACTCTGAGGCATTCCATGAACCGTTTCTCCTTCAATGATAATCTAGGTAGTCGTGTCAGCGTGACGCTGAGGTAGTTTTAAGCTTAGCCCCAGGCCCAACCGTTGTATATTTAAGAACTGTAACAACTATATCATACTCATTCCGATTTTGAGTAGAGATGATCAGCAACTGGTGACTAGACACTGGGAAAGGGCCATCCTCTCAAGCATACAAACGAGCACTAGATTATATGAAAAGATTTTTAAAAATTATTCAAAATAAGTTTTTTTCTCCAAAACCTAACTTATCTTCTAATCTCCAAAAACCAACTTTTACCTACTATATTGACTCCCCAAATGTTGAGGCAGAAATAACTTCAACTTTTGTAATAATTCGCGGATGGATTGCTTCAGAGTTTCCTATACAAAACCCTACGCTTAACGACAACCAGGGCGATCCAAAAAAGCTGGAACAAGAAAATCGTCCTGATGTAGAAAAAGCTTTTCCTGGTCAATATGTCTATGGCTTTAGGCATTTAATTTTTATTCCCGAACTCGCCCCAGAAAAAACCTGGTCAATATCTTTTGTTTTAAACAATAACTTTCAGACAATAGACCTTTCTTTAAAAGTTTCCCCAGATTCTATAAAAGCTTTTTGGGAACTTAAAGAACAAAAACTTAAAAAACTTTTATCTACCTTTCGTTGTCCGATATGTAGCAGCGAAAACTTACAAATTTTAACCACAAATATTAATTGTCAAAATTGCAATTCAAGCTTTAGCCATAACCAACTTCACTACAACTTTCTCACCCCTGAACTAATCAACTACGCCAAAATCAAACCCAGCGACAACATTTCCACCACCGGCTACGATTCAACCTGTCAAAACCTCATTCAAAAATTCTCAGAGGGACTAATTTTAGACAACGGTTGCGGCGTAAAAGACTACTATAACTTAGCCAACATAATTAACTTTGAAATCGTTGCCTATCCCTCCACAGATGTAGTTGGAGTCGGAGAAAAACTACCCTTTAAATCCAATATTTTTGATGCTATTTTTTCCTTCGCAGTTCTGGAACACGTCCGCAACCCTTTTGAATGTGCAAAAGAAATAATGCGAGTATTAAAACCTGGGGGAATCCTATATATTCAAGTGCCTTTTTTACAACCATTTCACGGCTTCCCAGACCATTATTACAACATGACAAGTAGCGGCTTAAAAAACCTCTTTGATAACAACATAGAAATCCTAGAAGCCGGTGTACAAGATGTCGGATTACCAATTTGGGCATTAACGTGGTTTCTTAATAGCTACATTGAAGGATTACCAGACACCATCGCCGAACAATTTAAAAACATGAAAATCGGCGAAATCCTAGACCACCCAAGCAAATACTTAGACAAAGAATTCGTCACCAAACTCCACCCCATCACCAACGAAAAATTAGCCAGTGTTAACTATTTAATTGGTATTAAAAAGTAAGTTGATTTTAAAACATTAATCAAAAAACGCTAATTTCCCTGACGCCAGATAAAAACTGCTGAAAGCGTTAGGGCGTAGTCGCAACAAGCCTTAAAAAAGGAGGATGTGTTAAGGTAAACGGGAAAAATAAAACACAAAAAGTTTTCACCGCCCCACAACTTCAAAACAAAATTACCCTTGGAGAGACAAATCATTTACCAGTCAGCCGTTTAAACCGATAGCTTGGTTATCTTTACTCTTTTTTAAGTTTGATAACTTTTTTACCTTCTTAAGCTACAACCGATAGAAAAGCCTTACCATATATTTACTTGCGGATTTATTGCCAGTATGAGCTATTGCCTGAATCCCCACTGCCAAAAGCCCCAACAAAACCCCAGCGATGCCAAATTTTGCCTTAGTTGCGGCGAAAAAATGATCCTAGGCGGACGGTATCGCGCCCTCGAACTCCTCGGTTCTGGTGGTTTTGGCAGAACATTTTTAGCCACCGATGAACACAACTCCCACAGAAATCGCTGTGTAATTAAACAATTTTTTCCCCAAGATCAAGGCTTTGTTAACACAGTCAAAGCAGCAGACTTATTTCGACAAGAAGCCCTCCGTTTAGAAACATTAGGAAAACACCCCCAAATTCCCCAATTATTAGCACATATTGAACAAGAAAAACAGCAATATTTAATT
The DNA here is from genome assembly GCA_036704045.1 of Halomicronema sp. Taxonomy (GTDB): domain Bacteria; phylum Cyanobacteriota; class Cyanobacteriia; order Cyanobacteriales; family Oscillatoriaceae; genus Ancylothrix. The sequence continues at coordinate 75,461 of DATNQM010000042.1, forward strand.
CAAGAATTCATAGAAGGAAACAACCTTGCCCAAGAACTAGCCGAAACCGGCCCCTTTAATGAAATCAAAATTCGTAAACTCTTGAATGATTTGCTGCCGGTGTTGCAATTTGTCCATAGCAACCAACTTATTCACCGCGATATTAAACCAGAAAATATTATCCGTCGTCGCCAAGATAAACAACTGGTATTAGTAGACTTTGGGGCGGCAAAACTTGTTGAAAAAAGCAGTTTACAAAAAACCGATACTATTATTGGAACAGCCGCTTACACAGCCCCCGAACAACTACGAGGAAAAGCAAACTTTGCCAGTGATATTTATAGTTTAGGTGTAACTTGCGTGCATTTGTTAACACAAATGTCACCCTTTGATTTATTTGATAACCGCGATGGAAATTGGGCATGGCGAGATTATACAAGACAATTGATGAGTGAACAATTAGGTCAAGTTTTAGATAAAATGCTTGAACCGGCCCTCAACCGTCGATACCTTTCCACAGCCCAAGTTATAAAAGCCTTAAACCCCAACGTTTCCCAACCGGCAACCTCTCCCCAAAATTTATCCCTACCCCTTCAAAAGCAACGCCTAGAAATTTATCAAAGCTTGCAAAATGTCCTTGCCTCCCATCAACTAAAAATTCAAGTAAATTTAGCAAAAACCTCCTTAACCATAGTTTTAAGTAGACCCGAAGACAACCCCATCAACTATGACTTGCTTACCCCAGCAATCCAACAGCAATTAAAGTCTTTAAAACTGACAGGAATCAACGAAGTAAAAATCTTCGCCCGAATTAATAATAATCCCGTCAGTGAGTGGCAATCTGTATGGAAAGTCAACCATCCCAGCCCGCCAAAAAAACAGGAAAACTTTAATCATAAACAGCCAAAGTTAAACCCTAAAACAAAAATCAATAAAAAACTAAATGAATGGGTAATGGATAGCTTTATTTTCCTAGCTATCATTTCAATTTTTCTGCATAGAATTATTGTTTTAGAACCTATTAACAGCTTAAATATTGCCTTATTCATGCTAATAATTAAGCATATTTTAAGTTGGCAACAACAAATTAAAACAGAATCCATGTTTTTGCAACTATTAGTATTGTCATTAATCGTTAACATTTTAGACTTTCGCCTAGAAATAAAAAACCAAATAATCGGAGTATTTTTAACAGTATTTTTGGTTTCTTTACCGGCTTTATACATCAAGCAAAAAGTCAAACATACCTAAGTCTATTGCTAATAAAAAAAGAACCTTTTCGTTGAGAAAATAGAAACTAAAACAAAAACATCCGTTGTACCAACTGGCACAACCACTTAGTCATAAAAACTCTCAAAAAAAACATTGCTTAAATTTGCAAAGATTTGATAAAATCAGGCAGTAAACAAGCGAGCAAAAACCCACAGCCCACCCAGTCAAACCCTCAATTAAAATTCAAGAGAATTTACGCAAAGCTTCTACCTATAGAGTTTTGTAGAAAAAATCCGCCCTTAGTTCTAAACCTAAGTATGGTGCGTAAGTCCTATATAATTGAGAAAAAAAGTGTTTTTCTTCCAAAAAACATCAAACAAAGCGGGCCGGCAAAACATCCTGATATGTCTCTAAAAAAACAGACCTCTACCCTAATCATAGCCCTTCTCATAGCAACAGCCGGCTGCACAAATGAAGAAACAAACGCAGTCAAAAACCAACCAGTCGCCACCGCTAAAACCAGCAACAGCGAAAAAGATTCAGCCAAAATAAAACTTTTGCAAACCTTTTCTGGGTTCAGCAAAATTGATGAAGTAATTATCACACCAGACGGACAAAGAGCAATTGGGGCTAGTGATAATGTCAACATTTGGAACATAGCAACCGGCCAACTTTTGCAAAGCTTAGAAATCAACACAAACATTGATTCCCTTGCCATTCATCCCAATGGCAAAATGTTAGCAATAGGCCGGTGGGATGGCACCATAGAACTATGGGATATCATTGTTGGAAAACGCCTCGCCGCCATTTCAGGGCATACAATGGATATCAACGCCCTAATATTTACACCCGATGGAAAAAGCTTAATTAGTGGTAGCGAAGACGGCTTTTTATTCATTTGGGATTTAACCGCAGGCAAACTAGATCGAACCCTCATAGATAAAACTCAAAACCGGCAATATTTATCATCCATCAACGCAGCAACCCTAAGCGAAGACGGCAACACATTAGTTAGCACAGATGACAACTCCATCAAAATTTGGGACTATCAAACCGGCAAAATAGAACGCACAATAAAAGACAGCGAAAAATTCCAAAAAGGCATCAAATCTATTGACATTAGTTCCGACGGAAAAACATTAGCCGGTGCCACCCCCGATCTTCTCCTTGTGTGGGATCTCGACAGCGAAAACGAAACAAACATCGACATCAAAAACACACTAGACTATAAACCAACAAGCATAACTTCCATCGCCATCAACCCCAACGGAAAAACCCTAGCCACCGGCTTTCCCAATGGAAAAATCGCCCTTTGGGATCTACAAACAAAACAACCAATCCTCAAGGAAATCCAACATAGCATCGATCCCACCGCAGCCGTACAAACCCTTGCCTACAACACAAATGGAACCCTCCTCATCAGTGGAAGCGCAGATGGAATCATCAAAATTTGGCAAATCAAACCCTTTTAAAATTAAAATTTTCACCCCTACTATACTCAAGCACAACCACCACCTTTTACCTCAAAAAAACCAGCCAATTACAGTAAAATTGCTATTTTTTTTCTAGGGATATAAAATTAAAATAAATCAAAACATATTGCCTAATCCATTTTGTAAAATGACCTACTGCCTGCATCCTACCTGCCAAAAACCAGAAAATATATCCCCAGTAAAATTTTGCAAAGCTTGTGGGAGAAGTCTCCTTTTAGGCAACCGCTACCGTGCCATCAAAATTCTACGTCAAGACAGCAGCAGCAGAAGATTTTTAGCAATTGACGAACACCAACCCACCAAACCAAAGTGCATAATTGAGCAATTTTTACCCCTAGGAACCAACGTCCCCCCCAGCAAAACTCACCTAGAAATTGCCCAACTATTTACCCAAGAAGCAGCAAAGCTTGAACTACTTAACAAACATCCAAAAAATCCCAAAATATTAGCATTTTTCCCCACCGAACAATACCCAACCTGGGTAAAAGAATATATAGACGGACAAAGCATAGCAAAAATTTTAAATAAAAAAGGCCCCTACAACCAAACCCAAATCCGTAACCTATTAGCCGAAGTATTACCAATTTTAGAATTTGCCCACAACCAAAAAATTATCCACGCAGATATAACCCCAGAAAACATCATCAACACACCCGAAGGAAAACACATTTTAATCGGCTTTGGATGCGCCCCACTAGCCTATAAAACCGCCAAATTTCGCCCCGGAAGCCGCATCGGCACCCCCCCCTATCTGCCCCCAGAACAAACCAGAGGACAAACCACCAATGCCAGCGATATATACAGTTTAGGACTCACCTGTATCCACCTCCTCACCGGCATCTCACCCCTCAAACTCTACGACAACAGCAAAAAAACTTGGATCTGGGAAGAAACATTAAACAAAAACACCATCTTCGGAGAACTAGCCTTACTTTTAAATAAAATGATCAACCGTTCCGCCCAAGAACGTTATCAATCAATACGCGAACTTAGACAAGACTTTGCCAAATTACCAGACATTTTATACGCCTCCATAGACGCCTTAAACTTAGAACAAAAGCAATTTATAGTCAAACAAGCCCTAGCCAGCGCCCTCCCCGGCAAAAACCTCCTCTTCCGTATTGATGTAGACGCAATGACCAGTCAAGAAGTCACAGAAAAAATTTATGAAACCCTAAGAAAATTCACAATACTAGAACTAGAAAAACCCACCGTTACCGAAAAACAAATTTTATCAGTTTGGCAAAAACACACCATTCAAATCATCGAACAAATGGACGTACCCGAACAATGGGAAGAAAAAAAAGAAAAAGTCATTTCTGAACTAGAAAGCCTCCAACAAATCCCCGACAATATCCAAAAGCAAAGCAAACTAGAAACCATCGCCAAAGAAATTTTAGAAATTTTATTTGAAAGCATGAGTGAAAAAGAAAAAATAATTTTTGCCGAAAGAGTCATTGAAGAAACAGAAAAACAAAATCTCCAAATAGGAAAAGATCAATTAACCCCTGCTAAAATAAAAGCATTACTTGGCGGAGGAGCCACCGGCCTACGCTCAGTAGCTGAACCAGTCGTGAGAAAAATAATCATCGAAAGATTATCTCAAGGATTTTTAATTCCAATCCTAGCCACCGCCATTGGAATCCAGCAATTTAGAAACTGGGGAATCATCCTCGCCGGCCCCCTCGGCTGGGGATTAGTCATCCTCGCAGCATTAGGCAGCGGAGTCTCAGCCGTCGCCAAATATAGAAAAGAACGAAAAAAAGTATTATTCATCCAAACCTTATTTTCAATTTATAGCTACAGCATCAAAACCTCCTAAACCACCCATTAAAGCATCTAAAAATTCATAAAAAATGCCATTAAACGAAACAAAATACGGCCTTGCCCTCCATACTAGTAGCCCCGAACTCGGACTTTCCATCAACAACTTTGCCGGAAAATATCGCGCTGAAACTTGGGAAATAGGACACGACCTTTCCACCCTACTACACGCCATCCTCGCAGACTTTATCAAACCTGTAACCTGGCAAGACCTAGCCTTTCTAGCCGTTGCCAAAGGCCCCGGAAGCTTCACCGGCACCCGCATCGGCATCGTCACCGCCCGTACCCTAGCCCAACAACTCGACATCCCCCTCTTCGCCATCTCCACTCTCGCCGCCATCGCCCACGAACAAAAACTCAAGAACCCCGCCATCCCAGAAGACGCAGATATAGCTGTCCAAATGCCCGCCCAGCGAGGCCAAATCTTTACAGCCATCTATAAAACCTCTCCAAAAGATGGGGGAATCTTTACCCTCTTACCAGACAGCCTCTATACCCTCGAAGAGTGGCAACACATCCTTTCAAACTGGCCTAATCCCTATCACCTAATTTTCGCAGAAACCAACACCGGCAAATCCGTCATCAGCCTCCTCCAACTTGCCTACCTTAACTGGCAACAAGGCCAAACCCCCACCTGGGCCGAAGCCCTCCCCTTCTATGGTCAACACCCCGTCCAATAGGCAAAAAAAAACGCCCGTGGGGGGCGTTGCCATCAGGGTGCATCTTTTACACCTCCTACTTTATCAAAATCAAGAGGGGTGTCACCCCCCAACTGGGCAAATTTACAAAAACTTTATACAAACTACATTCAACCTTCATATTTCTCACCCAACAACCAACCCCTCCATGTGACATTCAACAATCCGTCACAAACACCAACCCCTTACCCCATAGAGATTTGCCAAAATTAAATCAAAGAAAAAACCCAAAACCCATTTGCACCCCGTGCCACCCAGCACGGGATTTTTATTTTTAAAGGGCAGAAATTTTTTCACAATTTTTTGATATTTCAGCATCAAGTTTTAGCTTTTTAACCGTACATTAACAAGCGGGCATTACAACACCATTTTAAAATTCAATTTGCCATAACCTATCTTTGTAAACTCCTTGGATCAAGCGCATCCCGTAAACCATCTCCTAACAAATTAAAAGCCAAAACAGTCAAAATAATTAACAACGCCGGCGGCCAAACCAACCAAGGCTGCAACACCAAAATTGAAGCATTAGAAGCCAAAGAAAGCATATTTCCCCAAGAAGGATCAGGCTGCTGAATACCCAAACCAATCAAACTCAAAACCGACTCCGCCACAATAAAACCCGGAACAGAAAGCGTCGCCGAAATAATTACATAACTAGCAGTTTGGGGCAAAACATGACGCACAATAATATAAAAAGGATTTGCCCCCATAGAACGCGCCGCCTGCACAAACTCTCGTTCCTTAATCGACAAAACCTCACCACGAATCACCCGCGCCAAACCCGACCAACTAATAAAAGAAGTAATCAAAACAATCAAAAAAAACTTTTGAGCACTAGTCAAACCGGCCGGCAAAACCGCAGCCAAAGCCACCAACAAATAAATCCCCGGAATCGTCATCAAAACCTCAACCAACCGCATCAAAACCGCATCTATCCAGCCCCCAAAATAACCAGAAATTCCCCCCACTAACAACCCCAGAGGAAAAGAAATAATAATACCAACCAAACCAATAAACAAACTAATTCTCCCCCCATGAACCAACCTGCTAAACTGGTCGCGCGCCTGCTCATCAGTCCCCAAAATATTTAACTTTCCATCACCCAACGTCCCAAACAAATGAACATCCAGCGGAATTAACCCAAAAAGTTGATACTTTGGCCCCTTTACAAACAACCGCACCGGCGAAGGTTTTTTACGATCTGCCACCAACTTTCTCTCACCCGTATTAAGATCCGTTGGCCCTTGAGTTGTTGGATAAACATGAGGCCCAATAAACTGACCAGTTTCAGTTGTCCAATAAACACGAGTAGGCGGAAGCAAAGAACCATCCACTTGAGAATCATAAGGATCATAAGGTGCCACAAAATCCGCCGCAATCACCGTCAAATAAAACAACAACAACAACCCCGCACCCAAGCGCGCTAGAGGATTTTTTTTAAGCTTTTGCCACCACTTCATAATAATATTTTAGGTTGAATATTTTGGACAGAAAATGCGATGTTTCTAACTTAGATTTAACAAATTAAGGAGTTTCGACTTTCGATGGAGAAATATTAGACTTTTCCTGGCTATAATTCCCTGCTAAAAAAGGCTGTTCTTGCTCATCATCAAAAGGATTTTGGAAAAACGAACCCGTCTGCGGGGGTAACGTTGGATCAATAACAATTTCCGCCACACTTTTAATCACACCCGTCAGAGGAATCGCCAAAATTACACCCAACAACCCTCCTATCTTAGCGCCCAATAGCAGAGAAGTAAAAATAATCACAGGAGACAGCCCAGTTAAATTTCCCATAATACGCGGCGAAATCAAATTATCTTTTACCTGCTGCAACGCCACCGACACCGCCAACACCTGCAACGCCAACCACCAATCAATAAAAGAAACTATCAAAGTCACAGCGCCAATTCCTAAAGTAGCGCCTACAAAAGGAATTATTTCTAATAGCCCAATAAACACAGCAAACAATAAGAAAAACGGCACTCGCAACACCAAAAAAGCCACCGTCAAAGATACCGCCATAAACAAACCCAGCAACAATTGTCCAAAAACAAACCGCTGGAGATTTCTCTGCAAAGATTCTGTTAAACCATTTCTAATTTTGGGAGAGAAAATACTTGTGAAATTTCCCCAAACTCTCTCTCCATCCAACAGCATATAAAACGAAATCACTAAAATTAAAATAAAATCCAAAAACCAATTTACTGTCCCTACAACCAACCCAACTCCTTTCGCCGCAATCGCCTCTGCTTGCGCCTGAAGCCGAGATAATAATTGCTGGGCTAAAATTCGCACATCAAAAGGCAAATTTCGCTCTACACTCCACGTCTGAAAATTAGCTAATTGATCTCTAGCAGATTCCACAATTGAGGGCAAATTAGCCACCAATTGTCGCCCTTGATTAAACACCGGCGGCACCACAGTCAAACCAATAATCACCAGAATACACCCAGCAATTAAATACACTAAACCGGCCGCCAGCCCACGAGGTAGAAACTTTTGTAACCTTGCGACTGCAAAATTTAGCAAAAAAGCAATCAAACCCGCAGTAATTAAAATACTTAACAATTCCCCTACATAACTTACCGCAGCCAAACTCGCCCAAGCTGCCAAAAAAATCAGCAACCAAGTAATTAGTAATTTTTGAAAAGGGGTAAAAATTTCTTTCATTGGTAATTTATAAAGTGGCCAAAACCACTGACTTAAATTCTAGGGTAAAGTGCAGCATATTTATTCAGCTTTTTCGTGTTCTACGACAAAAACATTTGAGTAAAGATTAGCAATAATTTGTTTCCCATGTTGCGTCAACGACAAATAGTGTAAAGCATCTTTGACATAAGGATGCACACCATTCCAGTAAAATTTAGGGTAATTTTTTCGCAAATCTCCAGGATGACGATAGTTAAGAAATTTATTAGTGCCTGTTTCTTCAAACTCATAAAATAAGGCGCTGATTTTTTTTAAATAACGCGGATCGCTCAGTTGACCAATTAAATCTGCCGCTCTTACTAAGCCCGGATAATTAACAGTATCTTGATGATCTTCTTTGGTTGGGACGGGAAAACGAGTTAACTCTATATTACGTTTAATTACTTCGGCATCAATCAATTTATGACCACCAAAACGCTCATCAATAAACAATTTTGCTCGGTCAACATGATAGGGAGTTAAGCCTGCATCGGAAGAACCTGGAGGTAAAGAAATCATTGTTCCATTTTTGCCGGTGGAATACATTCCATCTTGATCACTGCGGCAAACACCTTTGACATACCCGATATCATGGCATACCAAAGAAATAATAAAATGTAGCCAATCTTCACAAGAAACTCCTCCTTCACGGATGTGTTTACCCCGTAAAAGTTCTTGCCCAACTAAAGCTACTAAAATTGTATGTTCCACATTATGATAAAGGGCATCACTATTAGCAATATTTTCTAAGGCCATACCACCGGCCCAAGCAATAATATCTTCATAATCTGGTCTATAACCGCCATAGGTACGTCGGTAGCCATCCCGCAGATTATCGACAAACGTATCAATTAAAATTTCTGTTGCATTAAACATAGTAGAAACTTGCCCTATCCTGATTGCAATTTAGTTGGATTTTTGATCAAAGCAGTCGTTTGTTAGCAAATAGTCTTAGCGCAATTTGCCAAGGACTCTGGCTGATTTGAGCCTTAGTATAGTTACAATCGTTCGGGATTGGAATTTTGGGTGCACCCGCATTTAAATGTTCAAATATAACCATTTGCGCTCTTCAGAATTTTTGTTAAAAAAAATTTTTTTTATAAATTAAAGCGTCGTTAGACGAGCTATAATCACCTCTTGTCTATGCGGTTTGTCATCCTTAGACGTCACCCTACATTAGCATAGTTGGCGTCTTTTTTAGCTTTTGGGCTAGTCAAATTTTAGAAAGAACTTACTCTCTTGCTGCTTTGTTATATTAAAATAAATAAACAAATTGCAACATTTCTTCGTGATTAAAAATCACAAACCGAACAAGCAGGAGGGAGTAGGGTGGGTTACGAAGCTTTCTCAGAATCAGAGCCGACAGAGCAGTCTCAGCCAATAGTAGAATCATTAGCCAGTCTTGAGTTAAACGACACCTATACAAACCAAACAGACCCAACAGCCGAAGCACACCAGCCTACTGAGGTAAAACCAGGGTTGCTTTCTGGTAGTCGTAGCCTTTTTATAGGACTGGGCATTGGCATTGCCGTTACCATTGGTGCGACAAGAGTTTTACCTAACCTTGCCAACCGGCCCGCGTCCGAAACTCCACCGGCCCAACTGACCAGTAATGAGACAAAACCAGGTCAAGCCGTGAATGTCGCCCTGGTGGAAACCGGCCCAGTGGCCCGCAGCCTAGAAGCCACCGGCACCGTCGCCGCCCACGATCTTCTCCCTATTTTGCCCAAAGCTACCGGCCTCCAAATAAAAGAAGTCTATGTTGATGAGGGTGATTACGTTGAGGCTGGCCAAGTCCTGGCTATCCTCGATAACTCAGTGTTGCAAACCCAAATAGACCAAGCCAAGGCCGAGGTAGAATCAGACAAAGCCGAAGTTTCTGATCGTGAAGCCGCCATAGCAGGTGCAGAAGCCGGTCTGGCTCAAGCACAGGCTGCTCGTTATGAAGCAGAAGCCGGTCTGGCCCAAGCAAAAGCCAACCTGGCCAAAGCAAAAGCGGACTTGGCCCAAGCCCAAAGCGAACGCCAGCGCTATCAGCAACTAGCCGAAACAGGTGCCATTAGCCAAATAGAACTCGACAAACGCCGCACCGCAGCCGATACTGCCGCTGAAGCCGTCCGAGTAGCAGAAGCAACGATTCAAGCAGCCGAGGCCAAAATTCAAAGTGCCAGCGCGAATATTGAAAGCGCCATCGCCAAAGTTGGCAGCGCCCAGGCCGGTGTAGAAAGAGCCCAAGCCGGCATCAGAAGCAGCCAAGCCGGTGTAGACAAACAAGAAACCCAACTAGAACAAACCCTTGTTCGCGCCCCTGCTAGTGGCAAAATAGCCGAAAGAATAGCCCGCGTTGGAGATGTAACAGCAGGTAATCAAAAACTTTTTACAATCATCCGAAATGGCCGATTAGAACTTCAAGCCAAAGTTCCAGAAACCCAACTTCCTCAAATAAAAATAGGCGGTGCAGTAAACATAACTTCTGATGCCGATAGCCGCATCAAACTAGAAGGAAATGTGCGAGAAATTGCCCCAACAATTGACCCCAAAAGCCGCGAAGCCACCGTTGAAATAGACCTACCGGCCAGCGACTTATTAAAACCTGGAATGTTTTTAAGAGCCAGCATTACCACCAGTACCGCAATGGGTTTAACGGTGCCTGCAAAAGCTATTTTACCCCAACCCGACGGCAGCGCCATTGTTTACGTTTTGCAAACAAATAACACAGTCAAATCCCAAAAAGTTGAAAAAGGAGAAATTATTCAAGGTTCCCTCAAAGATTTATCCAACGCCAAAATAGAAATTAAAAACGGTTTAAACCCCGGTCAAAAAGTTGTTGTTGAAGGTGCTGGCTATCTCAAAGACGGCGATAAAGTCAACATTATAGAAGCCGAAAAACCCGTTCCCGATAGCCAATTATAAATCTTTTTGGGGCAAGGGGGATTGACCCTAAACCCCCTAAAAAACAACGAGTACCGGCCCTTATAAACGACAAACTACCCCCTAGCTAATATGTCATTTAACCTTTCTGCGTGGTCAATCAAAAGGCCGGTGCCAACACTGGTATTATTTTTAATTCTCTCCTTTGTCGGTTTTAGTTCGTTTCAAAGTTTAGGAATAGATGCAAACCCTAACATAGATATTCCGGCCGTTAGTATTACCGTAACTCAACCAGGAGCCGGCCCCACAGAATTAGAATCACAAGTTACGAAAAAAATAGAAGATGCAGTGGCCGGTTTAGGAAACATAGACCAACTGACCTCAAAAGTTAGTGATGGAACCTCCACCACAACCATTAACTTTGTATTAGGAACAAATAGCGACCGCGCCACCAATGATGTACGAAATGCGGTTGCACAAATTCGTCAAACATTGCCTCAAGATATTAACGATCCAATTGTTAAAAGATTAGAATTTGCCGGTGGGTCAATTATGACCTATGCCGTAACTTCTACCCAACGTTCTCCAGAAGAATTAAGCGATATTGTTGACCGGCAAATTAGTCGCTCTATTTTAGCAGTTCCAGGGGTAGCACAAGTACAGCGGGCAGGGGGTTTTGACAGAGAAATAACTGTAGAATTAAACCCAGATCGCTTACAAGCATTGGGAATAACAGCTACTCAAGTTAACGATCAAATTCGCGCTTTTAATATTAATTTACCCGGTGGAAGAACAGATGCCGGTGGCCGGCAGCAAACAATTCGCACATTAGGAAGTGCCGAAAGTGTAGAAACTTTAAAAGAATACAGAATAGTTTTACCTAATAATTCAGCAGTCACCCTAGGAAGCATTGCCGAAGTAAAAGATACTCGTGGCGAAGCCCGTCAAATCAGCCGTTTTATTCTTGGTAAAGGCAGCCAAGAAACCACAGACAATTCAAAATTACAAGCAAAAGAAGTAGTTGCTTTTTCAGTATTTCGCAGCACCGGCAGTACCTTAGTCACCGTCGAAGAAGGCGTAAGAAAAGCCGTTGAAAACCTCAAAAAATCTTTACCAGAAGATATAAAATTAGAGCTAATTATTACTCGCGCTACAAATATTCAAGAATCCTATGAAGCCTCTACCGATGCTTTGTGGGAGGCATCTTGGATGGCAATGTTAACAATTTTATTCTTTTTAAGAGATTGGCGAGCAACGGTTATCGCTGCCATTGCATTACCTCTGAGTATTTTGCCGACCTATTGGGTGATGCAATTGTTGGGTTATACGCTTAATGGCATGACATTATTAGCGCTGGCGTTAACAGTTGGAAACTTAGTTGATGACAGCGTGGTAGAAATTGAAAACATGGATCAGCACTTGGCAATGGGCAAAAAACCGCGCCAAGCAGCCTTAGATTCTTCTGAAGAAATTGGGTTAGCCGCCTTATCGGGATGTGCAACTATTGTGGCGGTGTTTATGCCGGTGGCATTTATGGGCGGTGTACCAGGGCAGTTTTTTCAACCCTTTGGAGTGACGGTAGCGGTTTCCACTTTGTTTTCAACATTTGTGGCGCGGACTATGACACCAATGTTGTGTTCCGTTTTGATGAAACCAAAGAAAGAAGGCGGTGGTTTTCGTCTACCTTTTTTGAAGGAAAATCCTTTTAAAAATATTAATCCCTATCGCAGTCTTTTAAGTTGGTGTTTGCGGCATAGAGTTACAACAATTTTAATATCAATTGCCTTTTTTATTGGATCATTGCAATTAGTGCCAATGATTCCCAAAGGCTTATTTAGTAATGGAGACATCGCCTTAAGTACACTTTCAGTAGAGTTACCACCAGGGTCAACTTTGGCAGATACAGACAAGGTTGTACAGAAAACAATTGAGGTTTTACGACAAAATTCTGTTGTAAAAAATGTCTTGGCAACGACGGGGGGAAGCGGGGGAAATGCTAATAATACGGCTTCAATTTTTGTAAATTTAACACCCAGAGAAGAACGGTCTATAAGCCAGCAAGATTTTGAGAAAAAAATGCGGGAAGAGTTCCAAAATATTCCGGGGGCAAGAATTAGTTTTGCCGGTAGTGGCGCGGCGGGAAGTCGAAAAGATTTAACGATTTTATTAACAAGTGAAAATCCAGTAGCTTTGAATCAGGCTTCGGATGCTTTGGAACGTCAAATGCGAGAAATTGATGGTTTAGTGGAAGTTTCTTCGAGTGCTTCTTTGGTAAAACCAGAGATTTTGATTAAGCCAGATCCGGCGCGGGCTGCTGATTTAGGGGTGACGGTAAATGCAATTGCCCGCACTGCTTCTCTGGCAACAATTGGGGATAATGAGGCGAGTTTGGCGAAGTTTGATTTGGCAGACCGGCAAATTCCAATTCGGGTAAAGTTAGCTGATAAGTTTCGGGATGATTTGCAGGCGATTAGAAATTTGCAGATTCCGAGTTCTCGTAATACTTTGGTGCCGCTTTCTGCGGTGGCTGAAATTACTTTAGGAAGTGGGCCGGCGACTATTGATCGTTATGATCGTTCGCGTCAAGTGATTGTGGATGGCAATTTGCAGGGTAGTTCTTTGGGGCAGGCTTTGGAAAAGGTGAAGGCTTTACCTGCTTTGAAAAATTTACCGGCTGATGTGATTCAGCGTTCCGAAGGGGATGCAAAAATTATGCAGGATATTTTTAGCCGGTTTATTGGGGCTTTGGGTTTGGCGGTGTTGTGTATTTATGCAATTTTGGTGTTGCTTTACAATAGTTTTTTGGTTCCGTTTACGATTTTGGTTTCTCTCCCGTTGTCGATTGGCGGGGCGTTGATTGCGTTATTGGTAACTCAGACAGAGTTAGGTTTGTTTGCGTTAATTGGAATTGTTTTGTTGATGGGTTTGGTGACAAAAAATGCGATTATTCTTGTTGATTGTGCACTGGCAAATCAAGAGGAGGGAATGCCGCAGTTTAAGGCTTTGATTGAGTCGGGAATTTCGCGTTTGCGTCCGATTATGATGACGTCAATTTCGACGATTGCGGGGATGATTCCAATTGCGATGGGTTTGGGTGCCGGTTCTCAAACGCGGGCGCCTATGGCGGTGGCGGTGATTGGTGGGTTTACGACTTCTACGCTTTTGACTTTGGTTGTGGTGCCGGTTTTGTACACTTATGTGGACAATTTTCAGCGTTGGTTGTTGGGTTTGCCGAAAAGTTCTCGCTGGCGTTGGTTGCGCGGTTGGGGTAAACGTTCACTTTTGGTCAGGTTTTATAGGCCGAAGGTTCAGTAAAAGGGTAGACGTTAAGGGCCGGTTGGGTTTATTATTAAGTGTGAAGTTGCCAGTTTTTAACTTTTCAGTTAAAATTGGGTGACAACACATTTGTTGCGGATGTAATTCAGTGGTAGAATGTCAGCTTCCCAAGCTGAACGTCGTGGGTTCGAGTCCCATCGTCCGCTTTTTAAGAATTTGAAATTTTAAAGATATAGCTGAGGAAGGTAACGCCACTTCTGGCCGGTTTGAGAATCTTCAGCTTTACGATTGTGTAGTTTTAGTCTCTGTAGGAATTAAAAGAGGAAAAACTGTCTTGATTCTGTGATGATTTTGATAGTTACTTCCTCGAAAGAAAGGGTAATTTTTTTTTAGAAAAAGTGCTTATTTTTTTCAAGTGTTTCGCTTTCTTTGTAATCCATTCAAATTAGCTTGAAAAAAAATATCGCACCCATAGATATGAGAAATAAAGGTTTAGGAGTTTTCAGTTATTTAGAGTACATAAACGATTTCTCAAAACTCGATTGCTTAAATAAAACTATTTTTTGGCTTATTCTATAGTATTTTTCTATCTGGTGACCCCCCTTGCCCCTCCTACTAGGGGGGGTTGGGGGGTATGATTGAAAACCGCTATAGTTAGCTAAAAAACCAGATCAGGACGTAATTTTATTATTTTGATAAGGCTTTTTACAACCACATCTATACGCCGATGTACGCAGTTACACTATTTTTTAAAGTCGAATTTGTTATCATAATTGATTTAAAGGTGATATTTTTTTAAAACCATAAAAATAAATTTTATATTCTATATACACCATTTAATAAATATCCTTTTTAAAGGGAATAAAACTTATTATTTTGTTGTAGAGGCTGAAATTTTTTGAAATCTCATGTTATGGTTTTAAGTAGGAAGCTACAAAAAGCAACCAACATACAAATAAAAAGGGTGCTAATTAGAGGCCGGCTACAGAGTATAACAACAATTGCTACCTCTGTTTAGTCGCTGTTTGCCTGTGACTTACCCACTTTATTAAATTTCCAAAAATAATATGCAATCAGCAGTAACTTTTAATGAACTTACTTGTGTAAAAATACTTCTCATTGAAGACCAACAACAAGATGCAGAATTAATAGAAGAATTGTTATTAGAAACCGGCCATAAAAATAAAATAGCACTTAAATGGGTTCAAAGATTGGGTGAAGCCTTAACAGCCTTGCAACGGGAAAGTTTTAATTTAATTTTAGTTGATCTTTCCCTCCCAGATAGTTTTGGCTTTGACACCGTAGCGAGATTACAAGAATACATTTCCCATACGCCAATTGTAGTATTAACAAGTAATAGTAATGAAGAACTAGCGCTTCAGTCTATACAAGTTGGAGCTCAAGATTATTTAATAAAAGGAAAAATTGACAGTTCCCTACTAAATCGCTCTTTAAATTATGCTATGGAGCGTCACCGTTTACGAAAATCTTTAGAGGAAAGCATCGAAAAAACACGCTCTTTTGAAAGATTTTTTACTCTTTCTTTAGACTTACTTTGTATCGCTGGTTTTGACGGTTTTTTTAAGCATTTAAATCCAAGCTGGTTAGAAACACTAGGCTATACAGAAGCAGAACTAATTGGCAAACCCTTCTTAGATTTTGTTCATCCAGAAGACCGGCAACGCACACTCAATGAAATGGCCCTACTTAACAATGGACATTTTACTTTTAATTTAGAAAACCGCTATCTTTGTAAAGATGGTTCCTATAAATGGTTGTCATGGAGAGGAGCTCCCTTTGTAGAAGAGCAATTAGTTTATGCAGTGGCGCGTGACATTACATCTCGTAAACAAGCAGAAGAACAATTAAATAAATTTAAGCTAGTGGTTGAAAATACTAGCGATGCAGTGGGAATGTCAGATATTAACGGTAATCACTACTACCAAAATCAAGCATTTAGCAAGTTATACGAATATCAAAGCCCCGAAGAATTTAACGCCGCCGGTGGAATACAAAAAGCGTTTGCCGATCCAGAAGTTTGCAAAGAGATATTAACAACTATAATGAACGGCAATTCTTGGGAGGGAGAAGTAGAACAAGTATCGAAAAGTGGTCGTAAATTTGCTACATTAATTCGGGCTAATGCCATTAAAGATAAAACTGACAATCTCATAGGATTAGTAGCCATTACTACCGACATTTCAGAACGAAAAGTTGCCGAAGAATCAGCCCAAAAATTGGCAACACAATTGCAAGAAGCGCAGAAAGTTGCCCACATCGGTGTCTGGGACTTTGATATATCTACAGGCGCAATTAATTGGTCAGATGAACTGTTTGGAGTTTACGGAAGAAAACACGGTGAAGTTCCAACTTTTGAGCAAATTGTAGAGCAAGTTCACCCCGAAGATCGAGAAAAATTTTTAACCTCTGTACAAAATGCTGCGACTTTTGGAACTCCTTATGACGATGACTTAAAAATTATTCTTCCTTCAGGACAAATTAAAAATATTCATTCTAAAGGACAAGCCCTTAAAAATAACAAAGGTGAAGTCGTTAAGCTATTTGGCACAGCAATGGATATTACTGCTCGTAAAGGCATAGAAGAAGCCTTGCGTCAGCAATTGAAACGTACCCGTATTGTGGCTGCAATTCTTGAGCGGATTCGTTCCTCTCTGCATTTAGAAGAAGTTTTAACAAAAGCAGTTACAGAAGTTAGGCAGTTTTTAGCAACAGATAGAACAGTTATTTATCGTTTTCAGCCAGATTGGAGTGGTACAGTTATTGTAGAATCAGTCAGTGAAGATTGGATGCCAATTAAAGGTCTTGATATCCAAGATAATTGCTTTGTTACCACACATCTTAAGCTCTACCAACAAGGACGCCTAAGAGCCATAGAAGATATACAAAACAGTAATTTAAATAAATGTCATATTAACCTATTGCAGAGTCTCCAGGTAAAAGCCAACCTAGTTATTCCTATTTTAGAAGGCGAAAACTTGTGGGGTTTACTAATAGCACATCACTGCGTTAGTGAGCGCCCTTGGCATTCTTTTGAAATTGAATGTCTCAAAGAAATTAGTGTTCAATTAGCTATTGCTATTCAACAATCTACCCTCTTTGAACAAGCCCAAAATGAAATTGTCGAACGCAAATTAGCAGAATTAGCACTAAGAAAATCCGAAGCACGAGAACGCTTAAAAGCAGAAGAGTTAGAACTTACCTTAAATAAGCTAAAAAATGCTCAATCTCAACTGGTACAACAAGAAAAAATGGCCGGTTTAGGACAGTTAGTTGCAGGGGTTGCTCATGAAATTAATAACCCTGTTAATTTTATCTATGGGAATATTATTCCAGCCACCGCCTATGCTGAAGATTTACTGAGAATAATTGAACTTTATCAAAAGCACTATCCCACACCAGCCGAAGAAATTTCTCAAGAAATAGAAGCCATTGATTTTGAATTTATTAAAGAGGATTTTATTCGCTTGCTCCACTCTATGGAAGAAGGCTCAAACCGCATCAAAGAAATTGTCTTATCTCTGCGAAACTTCTCGCGTCTTGATGAAGCTCAAATGAAAGCAGCCGACATTCATTCTGGCATAGATAGCACCTTAATGATATTGCAGCACCGGCTCAAAGAACAACCCCACAAAAAAGGTATCAAAATCATAAAAAACTATACAAAACTACCTCTTATTGAATGTTATCCAGGGCAGTTAAATCAAGTTTTTATGAACATAATATCCAATGCCATTGATGCTTTAGACGAAAAAACTAAAGGTGATGCCAACTTCCTACCCACCCTTACAATCACTACACAATTTCAGGAATTAACCAGCGACAAAACCTCAACTTCCCGTCCCCAATCCGTTGTTATTCGCATTGCAGACAACGGTTCAGGTATCAGCCTTGAACTCAAAGAACGCATTTTTAACCCCTTTTTCACAACAAAACCTGTAGGTGCAGGCACCGGCTTAGGTTTATCAATTAGCTATCAAATTATTGTCGAAAAACATCAAGGTTTTCTTAGCTATAACTCAGTCTTAGAAAAAGGTACAGAATTTGTCATAGAAATACCTATCAAACAAAATCGACTTTCTCTACAACCTTCCAAACTCGACTAAACTCAAATCTCTTCCCCTAAAATTGCGGGAAGAGATAGATTTTTCTAACCAATCAAATTACCCTCTTTTCGGCCCATCTCTAACTTCCAATAAATCCTCCACCGGCACCCCTAAAATACGCGACAACGGTAGAAGTTGACTATTAATTACCTCTTCCCCAGCATAAATTTCTTGCAACTCTTGCACAGAAAGCCGGTAAGATTCACAAAAACGATAAAACTCAGGATCAGAAACATTCAACTCAATTTGCCGTTCCCGCAACATAGCCGCAATCGCCCGACTGCCATAACGAGGCCGGTCTGCCAAAAGCAAATATTTTTGAATTAACTCCTCAATTTTCTTTCGTTTATCCCCTGGATAGCTGGCTACCAAATCCGAACAAGCCATCTCAAGAGCCTTTCTTAACTTTGGTTCTTCATTTAAACTGTTCACAATTTTCGGAACAAATTCCCGCCTACAAAACCCCACCAAAGCACCCTCATGGAACAAAGGAAAGTAGGCAATTTTTCCAGAAATCTGCCAAGCTAAATCATTATTTGGATTTTGTGATTGAGTCATTGCAGCGCCCCCGACCGCAGCTAGGTGTACAGACTAAAATAAAGAAAATGGCTAAATTTTTGTCCTAATTTTTGACAATTTTTGAACAAAACAAAAGAGCTTTTACCACTCCTCCAGCCGACCTTAGTTAACTTGCTTGCTGGGTTTTTTCTGCTTCATCCAAAGGCAAAAACAAAATCGTCAACATCCCCGGAATGGTTAACACACAAACGAGAATGAAAAACAGCGGATAACCAAGCATTTCTTGCATTTTACCACTAATCGAACCCGGAAGCATCAGACCCAGCGCCATAATGCCGGTAGAAATTGCAAAGTGAGATGTCTTATATTGGCCTTTGCAAATATACATTAAATAAACCGTAAACGCTGTAAAACCTAAACCATAGCCAAACTGTTCAATAGAAACCAGCGGATAAACCCATTGAATCGGTGGTTTCACATACGCCATATATACATAAACCAAATTCGGCAAATTCAGCGCCAATGCCATCGGCCAAATACACTTTTTCAACCCATATCTAGCAATAACAATTCCTCCCAAAATTCCCCCAAAAATTAATGACAAAACCCCAAAAGTTCCATAAATTAAACCAACTTCTTGAGTAGAAAGTCCCAAACCCCCCGCCTCAGCCCCATCTAACAAAAACGGACTTGCTAACTTTACCAGCATTGCTTCCCCAAACCGATAAAGCAAAATAAAAGCCAAAGTTACTAAAATTTTTGGTTGATTAAAGTAAGAAACAACAATATCAACAAACGGAATTTGAGAAAGCTTACTTTTCTCCGCAGAAGGTGGCTTATCCAACACAGGAAAAGGTAAAATTAACTGATGATACAAAGCCAAAAGCCCAAAAATTAACGCCGCTAAACCCAGCGCAATTGTCCAACTTTGAGGAATATTTCCTAAAGACTTCTCTAAATTCCCCGCCAACACCACCAAAAACCCCGAACCAAAAATCACTGCCAGCCGGTAAAATAGAGAACGAATCCCCACAAAAGCCGCCTGTTGTTCATTGGGAAGCGCCAACATATAAAACCCATCCACTGCAATATCATGAGTCGCCGAAATAAACGCCCCAACGGTAAAACAAGCCAGCGAAATAAAAAAGAAATTTGGTAACTGTAGCGAAAAAGCAGAAATACCCAAACACAACATCATCAAAATTTGAGTACCAATAATCCACTTTCTTTTGGTTGAATAAATATCAACTAAGGGCCCCCAAAACATCTTAATTACCCAAGGCAAGTAAAGCAAACTTGTCCAAAAAGCAATTTCTGTATTCGGAATCCCCATTTTTTTATAAAGAATCACCGAAACCGCACTAATAATGACATTGGGAACCCCCTCTGCAAAATACAGCGTCGGCGTAAAAAACCAAGGATTCTGCATTTTCTTTTCTGCAATCATTTTTATTTTCTCAATCAAAAATAAAGAACAACAAATTTAGTCGCGTTAACTACTTAAGAGCCGGTTCAATTGCCACTTTAATCGTCTTACGATCACGCATATCGCAAAAAACCTGCTCCAAATCTTTTAAAGACCGTTTTTCACTAATCAACAACTCAAAAGGAATTGTCCGACTTTCCAACAAATCTAATGCCTCCCGCACATATTTAGGAGTATTATGAAACACCCCTTTTAAAGTTAATTCACTATAGTGTAATAACTCAGTATTTACACTAATTGTTGTATCCTTCGGGCAACCTCCAAATAAATTAATCGTAGCACCCGGACGACCACAAGCAATCGCCGTTTCCCAAACCGACGGTACCCCCGTCGCCTCAATCACCACATCCGCACCCCAACCTTCGTTTAAGTCTTTAACAACTCCGGCAATTCCACCGCTATCATTCGGTAATTTGTGATAATTAAAACACTTCGCCGCACCCAACTTTTTCCCAATTTCCAAACGCTGATCATTTCCGCCAAACAAAAAAATCTCTGTTTCCCATTTCCCCAACGCTGCGACAAACATCAAACCAATCGCACCATCACCAATCACAACTACCTTATCTTTTCGTTTCACATTTGAGCGAGCTACCCCATGTAAAACACACGCCAGTGGTTCTGTCATGGATGCCAAAGCAAAGGGAATCTCATCAGAAATTCTCAACAAATTATGCCGCACAATTGCCGCCGGCACTCGTAAAAACTCCGCAAAAGTCCCATTATTCCAAGTCAAATTAGGACATAAAGAAAACTCTTGTTTCTGACAAAAAAAACACTGCATACAAGGTGCGGAATTATTCGCCACCACCCGATCACCAGTCCGCCAATTAGTTACCCCCTCACCCACCGCCACAATCACCCCAGCCGCCTCATGCCCAAACAGTGTAGGCGGTTTTAGCATTTTCGCATGACCCCCCCGCCGCCACACCTTTAAGTCGGTGCCGCAAGTCGTTGCTGTTGCCACCTGCATCACTATTTCCCCAGGTGCCGGTGTCGGATCAACCACATTTTCTAAACGTAAATCTTCTTTGCCATAAAGTAATGCTGCAAGCATTATTTCGCCCTATCTCTGATAAATTCTTTATGATTTTATCAGGCCGGTTGCTATTTGCAGCAAAACAATTAATTTTTAGAGCCTTGGATATAAAATTTGCACCGACCAAAACAACATAACAAAACCTCGCAGTAGCTTTTTGATTTGCTTTAGGGGAATTTAAAGTTTTGTAAAAATTTATAGCCTTACACCGGCATTTTTTCTCTCATACCAAGAGGTTGAATGTTTGCAATAATCAGCGGTAATTCCTGCCGGCAATTCATACAAAACAAATAAATCTGCCTTTGTCTGGCATGGCGCAAAACTTCAAAACCACCACAACACGGACAAGATATCTTTTGCCTACTCATTTAATTAACTCCTTCCAGTTTTTTTCACCCCAACGAATAATAATACTAAGAGTTTTTATTAACCTTATGTATCCATCTTTGGAAATAAGATAAATCTTGAAGAAATATTAATTTTACAAGCAAGCAAGCTATAGATTTTGGA
Source organism: Halomicronema sp. (assembly GCA_036704045.1). GTDB lineage: Bacteria > Cyanobacteriota > Cyanobacteriia > Cyanobacteriales > Oscillatoriaceae > Ancylothrix. The sequence goes on from DATNQM010000042.1 coordinate 97,183, forward strand.
TAAAAAATAAATGGGGATCAAAGAAATAAGGGTAAAATCAAAAAATAAGTGAATATAATTACCTAACTTTAAAGCCTTCACATCTAACCCAAAAAAAGAAAAAGAGGGGTCAAATAATTTTTTATGCACCCCTCACCCTTATCTAATCAGTAACTCGTAGCGCAGCAGTTTCTTCGGCAACACGCTTCCCTTCATCTAGCAAATATTCAAAAAACGTCTTGGCCACCACCGATAACTGTTTTCCAGTTGGGTGAATAACATACCACTGACGGCGAATCGGAAAGCCCTCTACATTTAAAATTATTAGCTGACTCGTTGCCCCTTCAAGTGCTAAAACATGACGAGACAATACCGAAATTCCCAAACCACCGGCAATCGCTTGTTTGATGGCTTCATTGCTTCCCAATTCCAGCCGCACTTTTAGTTTAATGCCGCGTTCTTCAAACATTTTTTGAACAGAACCGCGAGTCCCCGAACCAGGTTCTCGAATAATAAATGGTTCTTCTGCAAGCCTTTCAAGAGAGATATTTTTTTCTCCCACCAAAACATGATCGCGGTTTGCCATTACCTCTAGGGGATTTTCTAAAAACGGGTGACAAAAAATATCAGAATTGGTCGGCGGTTGACTGAGAATATATAAATCATCTCGGTTTTCGCCCAGACGTTCCAATAATTGCTCGTGGTTAGTGACTTGCAAAGAAACATCAATCCCCGGATAGCGCCGGCAAAAGGGCCCTAAAATACGAGGTACAAAATATTTTGCAGTGGTCACCACTGCCAAGCGCAATTGCCCTTGCTTGACACCTTTCATATCAGCCACAGTCATTTCAAACTGGGCGATCCGATCAAAAACTTCTCGGCAAGTTAAGAGCAACTCCCGACCTGCATCGGTTAAATAAAGTCGCTTACCCACCTGTTCAAACAAAGGCAACCCCACCGCTTTTGTCAATTGCTTAACCTGCATTGAAACGGTAGGTTGGGTGAGAAATAACTCTTCAGCAGCGCGGGTAAAACTCCCATGTCTGGCGGCTGCTTCAAAGACCTTCAGTTGATGAAGGGTTGCTTGCTTCAAGGGACGTACTCCTGAAAGCTATCATAGATTTTACTCTATGATCATAATCAAAAATGGTGACTTTTATTTATGAAAATAGCAAGTTATTATCAACTTAATCTTACGAGCGTAAGTCCCCTTCCCTAATAGCGTCGCCAAGCTTAGCTCTGAATTGTTAGCGCCATCAAAAGTCTCGACTTTTTCCCCGTTATAGGTTAGCTGTAGGAACCTGTAACTGCGATTGCAAGCAATTCAATTATGCCGGTGCGGCGCTTTTTATCTTTAGTTTCAATTAAACACCGGACTCATTATTTGATTCTCTCAGATTTGGTAACTTTTGTCGCTCTGGTAGCTCAACTAATTCTTTTTCTGGTTCAACTCGCGCCGGCAACTGTGCCAAGTCGGGCAACTCCACAAGAACCGGTGTAGCATCTTTTTCTTGAATGCTGATCGGTAACAACACCTGTTTGGGTTTTTCTATCCAGCAACTAGCCACAGGCAAAGTTTTTTCCAAATCATCCAAAGGACGAGGAATGACCATCAAACTACTAAACTCACCAATACGTTCGGCCTCATACATTCCGGCCTCCACAGCCACAGCCACATCAGCCACCCGACCCCGGATAATAGCAGTACACAAACCGCCGCCGATTTTTTCGTAAGCTGCTAATTGGACATCGGCTGATTTCAGCATCGCATCAGCAGCCCCCACCATAGCAGGAAAGCCTCGTGTTTCTAGCAAACCCACCGCCAAATTACTTAAGCGGTTGTGAGATTGGTCTTGGGCCAAATCCGTCAACCGGCTACCAATCGGAAAAATAACCTCTAAATTTGGCAAAGGACGAGCAATCACCAGCTTAGAAACCAACTGACCAAACTGTTCCGCTGTATCAGCCCCTGCTTCAACAGCCAGACGGACATCAGCAATGCGTCCCCTCACAATAGCAGTACAATAGCCGCTACCAGTTTTTTCATAACCCACCAAAGTTACCCCAGCCGACTTCAGCATCATATCTGCCGTCCCAACAATAGCAGGAAAACTTTGGGTAGAAACTAAACCTAGGGCCGTTTCCCTGAGCGGGTCTGTCCACTGGGCCGGTTGTGTTCCCGGTGCAGAGGGTAGCTGCTTTTTAGACTGTCCCATATTTTAAATTTTGATAAAGCTGTTAACGATAATTGGTAATTGGTAAAAAACCTGCTACCAGGTATTTATTATAAGTGCCGGTAAGAGGGACTGGGGGACACCTAGACGGGGGGACGGGTTCCTTGCCCCGAAGTTCGTCTTCCTTCAAGGTGTCCCATTTTATACTAAGTTTTAGGTGATGAGCCGTTTTGTGAGGTGCGGGAAAAATAATTTCCTTGGGGAAACAGCGTACCCATCAGGCGATTTAAATGACGCTGACTATACAATGTGTGCTGAGTTTCCTCCATATTTTCAGGGGGAGGCGACTCTTCTTCTTTAGGCTCTTCCGAGACTGGCGTTTCTGGGGGGCTGTCGCTCACAGCTTCTTCTTCTCTCACATTAGCGCTTGTTGCATTAGATATATTTTCTTCGGCATCGCTTGTTGCATTAGATATATTTTCTTCGGCAATTTCGCTGACTTCTGGTTTATTTATTGTGAGAGAAACTAAGCGGCTATTATCGCCGATAACTGAACCTGCCGGCACAATTTGCTCTGGCTCTAAATTCGTATTAATGATCGTAGAGCAGGCTCCTACACAGGCATTTACTTTAATTGTGACGGCACCGATAACTAGAACACCGGCACCAATTATCGCGCCAGCCTCAATTTCTAAATTACCTTGATGGGCATGAAGAATAGCCCCCATACCGACACAAACACCGGGCCCAATAACCAGGCGACTGTTAGCATCAGCTTGCAGAATCGCACCAGGAGCAATCGCCGCACACTCATCAATCACCACATCACCATTAACAAAATACTGAGCGTTGCTAATCGGTCGCTGTAGCGGCAATTGCATGGGAATCATTCACAGGGTTGATGGTGATTTACAGAGTTAGGAGAAAAGGTGAATTGGTGAATTGGTGAAATACCAAATAACCAATTCCCTCTTACCACTCTTAACGACGAGCGCCGGCGGTGGGACGCTGGATAATCGTCTCAAGGACACGGCGTTTTGCTTTCGGATCAATGCCAATCAAGCGGACATATTCGCCCTGGTGTTCGTTCAAGCAACCTTGTAGCGCAGAAACTACCTCGGCTTCGACTTTGGAATCAATGGGAGAGCAGCTTTTCCACGATGAAGTTTGGAAGCGGCGCTCATCGGCGTGTTCCGTGCCAATGCGATATCCTTGGGAAAGAAGTTGACGCACTTGGTCAATGACATTGCTGCCTAAACCATTACCATTGCTGCTGCTTGCCGTTGAGGAATAAGAAGCAGGCTTTGTTTGTGTTGTGGCAACGTTGCTAATTGATTTATTGCCTTTACCATTGGGGCGAGCGATGATCGTTTCAAGGACGCGGCGCTTGGCTTTGGAGTCAATACCAATTAAGCGGACATATTCACCACTATGCTCCGCTACAAAGCCTTGAATAGTTGCCAAGACTTCACGCTCGGTTTTGCCTGTGATCGCACCGCAGCTTTTCCAAGAGCTTGTTTGGTAACGGCGTTCATCGGCATATTCAGCCCCAATTTTGTAGCCTTGGCCCAATAATTGACGGACTTGTGCCTCTGTGTCACCATTCACTACACTTGGTGCAGCACTTGTCGTTCCAACATGGCTACTTGTCTGGGGCGCAACGCTCACTGGTCCTGAACCTGGACGCTGGATAATGGTTTCCACTACACGGCGTTTGGCTTTCGAGTCAATACCAATTAAGCGGACATACTCACCGCTATGCTCAGCTAAGAAACCTTGCAAAGTTGCCAAGACTTCACGCTCGGTTTTGCCTGTGATCGAACCGCAGCTATTCCAAGAACTTGTTTGGAAACGGCGCTCGGAAGCATATTCGGCTCCAATTTTATATCCTTGAGCTAATAAATCACGCACTTGTTGTTGCAAGTCTGCGGTATTGTTAGCCTTTGTACCTTCCTTGGAATAACTGCCATTGCTACTTTGTCCAGATGATTTGGATGCAGTCTGGCTAATGTTGGGCGCTGGAGAACCTGGACGCTGGATGATTGTTTCCACCACTCGGCGTTTTGCCTTCGGATCAATACCAATCAAGCGGACATATTCACCTCTATGCTCAGCAAGGCAAGCTTGCAATGCAGAAAGTGCTTCTGATTCTGAGGAGGTGTTGATAGAATCAGAACTTTGCCAAGAAGATGTCTGGAAGCGCCGCTCTGAAGCGTATTCAGTACCGATGCGGTAGCCTTTACTTAGCAATTGCCGAACAATACCTGCGAGATCGCCTTCTATTTTTCCCATATTCTCAGAATTTGCGGAGCCGTTGCTATTACTTTTTTTTTCGTTGCGTACGTCGGTGATACAGCCTGCATCTTGGGCACAGTGGTAGCCTACCCGCAGGGCATCGTTAATGCCAATAATGTGACGAGAAAATTTCAGGTCACTTTCTTGTACATCGGGTAAGCGGTCTGCTTGTTGTTGGTTGGTAATGATAGCTCCCGACGGGACGTATTTGCCGGGCGGAATTTCTACATCTTCAATCAAGACGTGCATCATCACGATACAGCCTTTACCAACACGAGCATTAAATACTGTGGAACGAAAACCTATAAAACAGTCATCTCCTACATAGGCCGGCCCGTGAATCAGCGCCATGTGAGTGATGGAGGTTTTTTGGCCGATCCATACTGAATAACTATTACCATCATCGCCAATAACACGCCCTTCTTCTAGGCCGTGAATGACAACACCATCTTGAATATTAGTGTTATCTCCAATAGAAAAAGGCGAACCTTCATCAGCGCGGATGCTGGTTCCGGGGGCGACTAGCACATTTGCGCCAATCGTTACATCCCCGATGATCTTGGAAAATGAATGCACATAAGCTGTGTCGTGGATCTTTGGTTCTGCTAAGTTTTTTGACCAGGGTGTGGGCGGCGCGGCCAATCTGCGGGCTGCTACCATAAATAAGTTCCTCCTTCCTTAAAGACCTTTTTGCGCCTAGTGTTTTTTTGCTTAGTCGTTTTTTTTGCGCTTCAATACCGGCCTGATGCCAAAACTAAATTGCTATTAGCGATATTGGTCTTTTTTGCTGTACAGCAGGCGGTTGTCAACGCTTACGGTGTCAACAATCCCCACTACTAGCGCATCAAGCGGACGGTTTCCGCTTTCATTAGACTGGCGGGCGGCACTTCCCCGAGTTACCAGTACCCATTCATCGATGCCCGCTCCTACGCTGTCTGCTGCTACTTCATAACCTGGTAAGGGTTGTCCCTCTTCATCAAGTAGTTGCAATAGCAGGAGTTTTACTCCTCTGAGTGTTGGTTCTTTTTGGGTGGAAACTATAGTGCCGCGCACTCTTGCCAGTTGCATTATTTCTACGGTCTGCCAAGAGGACGGATACCACCGGTCGATTCACGGAACTGTTCAACAGCTTCGGTATAGCGAATCGGTAAAACGTATTCTAGGTTTTCGTGGGGACGAGCAATAATGTGGGTAGATAGCACTTGTCCGCCGTTAACTCGCTTGACGTTTTCTACCCCAGCCGCAACGGAGGCTTGCACTTCGGAGACGTCTCCCCGCACAATTACTGTTACTCTTCCGCTACCAATTTTTTCATAACCAACTAGGGTGACGCGCGCTGCTTTTACCATTGCGTCTGCTGCTTCTACTACTGCGGGAAAGCCCAGGGTTTCAACCATTCCAACTGCAATTGACATTTTTTTGACTCCTTTTATTTTGTTTGAGCTAAGTAGTTCTGCGCTATGCTTATCTGGGTTTTTTTGGGTTACAAATTAACCTCTCAAAAGCGCCACTTAAAGCGCACTTTATTTCCTTTGACGGACTCGACGTTAAAGGTTAAAGCTAAAACCGCCTACCAGTGAGATTTTTAATTTCTAGTAAGAGCGGAACTGTTCTACGGCTTCGGTATAACGAATAGGCAAAACGTATTCTAAGTTTTCGTGTGGCCGAGCGATTATGTGCGTCGATAAAACTTCTCCGCCAAACACTCGCTTGACGTTTTCTACCCCTGCTGCAACGGAGGCTTGTACTTCGGAGACGTCTCCCCGCACAATTACTGTGACTCTTGCGCTACCGATTTTTTCATAACCAACTAAGGTGACGCGCGCTGCTTTTACCATTGCGTCTGCTGCTTCCACAACAGCCGGAAAGCCTTTAGTTTCAATCATTCCAACTGCAATTGACATTTGTATCTCCTGTAGGATGAGCGTATTTACTGGGGTTCCCCAGATGTCCCCTGTAAATTTTTACGGATATGCCGATTTTTTCTAATTTAGAAAAAACTTTATCCTTACTAAGTTTAAGAATAGGGAAGGTTGGCACCCTTGACAATATAAATCATTATGATTAAGTTAAATTAAAAATATTTAAAAAACTTAACAATAAGCGAAGAAGGTAGGTCTACTATATATTTAGACGTTCTTAGAGTGCCAAGTTTTTAATTTTTATAATTTTTTTATTACTCTTGCACAAAATGCGCTTTTTGTAAAGCAAATTGCCGCTCAACCTTGGTTTTTTTTGGTGTCCGGTGTTTGCGGGGATGTCTACTCTACAAGTATGGGTAAAGCCGGCATTTTACACCAAAATAGAACATTTCAAACATGATCTCAAAAGATTATGTTTGATAATTTGGCGACTGAGTAATAAAACTTAATAAGGACAATAGATAAGTAAAAATTACCAAGTTAATTTATGATTCTGTACTCGGAGAAGGATACTTTCTGTCAATGGATAGGATAAGCTAAAGTGATCGAAAGTTAAAAATTATTCGGAATCTGTTTGACTCTACTCTCTGAAACACCTTTCAGGGGGTATATCAGCATATCGCTATGTGGGATGCTGGTGGCTTACCCCCACCCAGATTGGGAAAGGGATGCCGGCCCTCTAAAAAGTGTGAAGAGATAACTTTCCCTCTGGGAAGCTACGCGAACGTGATTTAAAAGGAAATTTAGATGAATCAATTTCTGCTGCTGACAAGTTGGTGGATACCTTTTTATGGTTTAGTTGGGGCTCTTTTAACTTTGCCTTGGTCAATAGGTATTATCCGCCGCACAGGGCCAAGACCGGCTGCTTATTTTAACTTATTGATGACGGTTTTGGGATTTATACACGGTGCATTTTTATTAAGAGAAACTTGGAACCAAGAACCTTTTGAAATTTTATTTCACTGGCTCCAATTCGCCGATTTAGATTTATCTCTAAGTCTGGATATCTCTAGTGTAAGCGTCGGAGCTATGGAAGTTGTAACGGGGCTTTCTTTGTTGGCTCAGGTTTTTGCTTTAGGTTATTTGGAGAAAGATTGGGGATTGGCTCGCTTTTTTAGTTTGATGGGCTTTTTTGAAGGAGCAATCAGTGGATTAGCGATTAGTAATTCCTTGTTTTTAAGCTACGCTTTGCTGGAAATGCTGACGGTTTCTACTTATTTATTAGTAGGTTTTTGGTATGCTCAACCTTTGGTTGTGACGGCGGCGAGAGATGCCTTTTTAACAAAGCGAGTAGGAGATATCTTGCTGTTGATGGGGGTAGTATCCCTGGCAACAATGGCGGGAAGTTTAAATTTTAATGATCTTTATGAATGGGCAGACAAAGCTCAATTATCGCCAATGGTATCGGCGCTTTTGGGATTGGCTTTGATTGCCGGCCCGACGGGCAAGTGTGCTCAGTTTCCGCTGCATTTGTGGTTGGATGAAGCGATGGAAGGGCCAAACCCGGCTTCGATTTTGCGGAATTCTGTGGTTGTGGCTGCCGGTGCCTATATTTTGATTAAATTGCAGCCGATTTTGGTGCTGTCGCCGGTGGCTTGTACGGCTTTGATGGTGATTGGGACGATGACTGCAATAGGGGCATCGTTGGTGGCAATTGCCCAAATAGATATTAAGCGGGCGCTTTCTCATTCCACGAGTGCTTATTTAGGTCTGGTTTTTATAGCAGTGGGCCAGCAATGGACGAATTTTGCTTTGTTGCTTTTGTTTACTCATGGCATTGCTAAGGCTTTGCAGTTTATGAGTGTGGGGTCGATTATTGCGACGACTAATAACCAAAATTTAACGGAAATGGGTGGTTTATGGTCGCGGATGCCGGCAACAACGATGGCTTTTTTGGTTGGTTCTGCTAGTTTGGTGGGTCTGTTGCCTTTGGGAGGTTTTTGGGCGTTGCGTAAAGGCATTGATGTTTTCTGGATAACCGATCCTTGGATCGTTGCGGTGTTTTTGACTGTTAATTTTTTGAGTGCTTTTAACTTGACGCGGGTGTTTCGGTTGGTGTTTTTGGGCCCTCCGCAGCCAAAAACTCGTCGCGCCCCGGAAGTTGCTTGGCCGATGGCGGTGCCGATGGTGTCTTTGACAATTATTAATTTGATCGCGCCGGTGTTGATGATGCAGTTGTCTTTATTACCAGATTTGATGTATCTAAATGTGCCGGCGGTTGTGTTTTTGATTGTGTCTGGTTTGGGTGGAATTTTGTTAGAGGCGTTTTTACCTTTAAATAGAAATTGGTCGAGGCCGATTTCTGGTACCGCTAGATTTGTGCAAGATTTATTGGCTTACGATTTCTATGTGGATCGGCTTTATAAATTGACGGTTGTCTTTGCAGTAGAGCGATTTTCAAAGGCTACTTCTTGGTTGGATCGCTATATTGTTGATGGTCTAGTAAATTTGGTTGGTTTGAGTGCAATTTTTGGGGGAGAAGGCTTGAAATACAATGTTTCTGGTCAATCTCAGTTTTACGTTTTAACTATCGTGATTGGGGTTAGTGTTTTGTTGTTTTTCACGATTTTTAAGTAGACTGGTTTTTTTGCCGCATTGGCAAATAAATTGGTATTCAAATTACCCCCTTTGATCATAATAATTCAGTGGGCAAAGCCCACCCTAAGAGGATGTTAAGTGCATTAATTTTGATTCCAATTTTGGCATCGGTTTTGATTGGTTTTTGGCCTGGGTCTTTGAGTGCGAGGCTTTCACGTCAAATTGCTTTAATATGTGCTGTAGTAACTTTTCTCTGGACACTTTTTTTAACAAGCAAATTTGATATAACTTTGCCAGGAATGCAGTTTGAGGAATCTTTAAATTGGATTCCAGCTTTGGGTTTAACTTACAGTTTAGGAATGGATGGTTTATCTTTTCCGCTGTTGATTTTAAATGGTTTATTGACTTGGATGGCCATTTTTAGTAGCGATGAAGGGGTAGCTCGTCCCCGGTTTTATTACTCTTTGTTGTTTTTGTTAAATGCTGGAGTGGCGGGGGCTTTTTTAGCTCAAGATTATTTGCTGTTTTTCTTGTTTTATGAATTAGAGTTGATTCCGCTTTATTTCTTAATTGCTATTTGGGGCGGGCAACGTCGTGGTTATGCGGCAATTAAGTTTCTACTTTATACGGCGGTTTCTGGGATTTTGGTTTTAGCTGCGTTTTTGGGTTTAGTTTTTCTAACCGGCGCTTCTACTTTTGCCTATAATCCTCTTTTATCTGCGGCTTTACCTTTAAGCAGTCAAATTATTTTGCTGGCTGTAATATTGGTGGCGTTTGGTATCAAAACTCCTTTGGTTCCTTTCCATACTTGGTTACCTGATGCTCACGTTGAGGCTTCTACGCCAATTTCTGTTTTGTTGGCGGGGGTTTTGTTGAAGTTGGGTACTTATGGTTTATTACGCTTTGGGTTGTGTTTATTTCCTGATGCTTGGGCTTATTTTGCGCCTTGGTTGGCAAGTTGGGCGGCGCTAAGTGTTCTTTATGGTGCATTTGCGGCTATTGCTCAAACAGATATGAAGAAAATGGTGGCTTATTCTTCTATTGCTCACATGGGTTATATTCTTTTGTCGGCTGCTTCTGCTACAGAAATTGGGTTAGTTGGGGCAGTTTTTCAAATGATTAGTCATGGCTTAATTTCGGCTTTGTTGTTTTTACTTGTGGGGGTTGTTTATAAGAAAGCGGGAACTCGTAATTTAGACGTTTTAAAAGGTTTATTAAACCCAGAAAGAGGCTTGCCGGTGATTGGTAGTTTGATGATTTTGGGGGTAATGGCAAGTGCTGGTATTCCTGGTATGGCTGGGTTTATTGCTGAGTTTTTGGTGTTTCGTGGCAGTTTGGCTGTGTTTCCTGTTCAAACGTTGTTGGCAATGGTTGGTACCGGCTTGACGGCGGTTTATTTTTTACTATTAATAAATCGGGCGTTTTTTGGTCGGCTTTCTGATACGGTAATTAATTTACCTCCGGTACGTTGGTCGGATCGTATTCCAGCTATTATTCTCAGCGTTATTATTGTGCTGTTGGGAGTTCAACCGAGTTGGGTTGTTCGCTGGACTGAAGCGACCACTACAGCAATGTTAACGAATGTGCCGGCTATTGCTCAGGTAGTTAGTTGGGAAGATTTTAAAACCTCGGAGTAACATAGATAAACGTGGATAAATGCAGATAGGTTATCTGCGTTTATCTACGGTTAAAATGATTGAAAGTAAGCGTTTTTTTTAAAGTTTTATTTTTGAAGGGGAAACTACGATGACAACTGCAACTTTAAAGCCTTCTAAACATCCTTTGGCTTCTTATGTTGAAAAATTGGAGGCGGGGGATGCTTTGTTGCCAGATTCAAAGGAAAATGTTACTGAAGTGGTCGGTATTCTCAAAAGTTACGCGATTGTTTTAGATGCTTATTCTCGGAATCTTAAGTATATTGCTGATCACCAATTTTTAGAGTTATTTCCGTTTTTTAAATATTTTGATGGGGAGTTTTCTTTTAAGAAGTTATGGAATCATTGGGCCCATGACAGAATCAATTTTGAGTATGCTGAGTATTGCATGAGGACGATGCTTTGGCATGGTGGCGGTGGTTTAGATAAGTTTTTGGATACGCCGGCTTTTTATGAGTTGGCTGAGAAGGCTATTCAAGCTAAATTGAAGGGCAATTTTTTGATGTTGGGTTTACATCGTCTTTTCCCTGAGTTTCTGCCAGAACAAATTAGAATGCTGGCTTATTATAGCGGTTTGGGGCAGTTTTGGACGATTATGTATGATATGTTTATCAAGCTTTCTGATCGTTATGATCGTGGGGAAATTAAGACAATTCCCCAAGTAGTTGAACATATTAAAGATGGTTTGGTGGCGGCTGCTAATGAGCCCATTACTTATAGTGTGAAAATTGGCGGAAATGATTATGAAATTTTGCCGAAGTCTGCTAATTTGACTTTTTTGATGGATACTGCTGTTCCTTATGTGGAGGCGGTTTTTTTCCGGGGTACTCCTTTTCCTGGGGTTGTTTCTTTTAATGCCCAAGCTTATCAAATTCCTGTAGATCAAGGTGATTTTTCTTTTGGTGCTCTTTATGCTGATCCTTTGCCTATTGGAGGTGCCGGTATTCCTCCTACTCAGTTAATGCAAGATATGCGTCATTTTGTGCCTGAATATTTGCATACAATTTATCGCAATAGTTGTCGCAGTGAGGATGATTTACGGGTGCAAATTTGTCAGAGTTTCCAAAAGTCTATGTTTTGTGTAACAACTGCTGCAATTCAAGGTTTAGCGCCTCATCCTTTGAATACGAATGATCCTAAAGAAAAGTTGGCAAATCGTGTTTATTTAGAAAGTTGGATGAATCGTTTTGGACATTCTCGTTTGGATCAGGTTAATCAGCCAGATATTCGTTATTGCCAGTTGTTTCCTGAACGTTAAATACAAGTTTGTAAAAAGCCCTTTAGGGCTTTTTTTTATGGGTTAAACCGGCTTTATCTGAATTTCAGCTATTTTTTATTTTGTTATAATTTAAAAAAATAGATGAGGTATTTATGATAACGACTGCTATTGATATTGGTACTTTAATTGTTTCTACTCCGGGTACTTGTGGTGGCCGGCCTCGGATTGCCAATACTAGAATGGAGGTTATTAGCATTGCGATGGAATACAAAGCGGGAATGACTGCTGAACAAATTGTTGAGGAATATGACCATTTAAGTTTAGCCCAAGTCTATGCAGCTTTGGCTTATTATCACGCAAATAAAGATGCCATAGAAGCGGAAATAGAAGCTTATAAAGCTGATTGTAAATACTGGGAAGAACAACATAAGGCAGGGAAAATTTAGTGAGTCAGATTCGTTTGTATTTTGATGAAGATGCGGGCAAAAACTCCCTGGTAAATGCTTTGCGGCGTGCCGGTGTGGATGTCATAACTACAGGAGAAGCTAATAATTTACGCTTGCCCGATAGCGAACAGCTTATCTGGGCAACTGAGCAAAACCGTGTCATTTATACTTTTAATATGGGTGATTTCTGCCGGCTTCATTCAATTTATATGGCGGAAGAAAGAACCCACACCGGCATTATTGTTTCGGAACGTCAAAGTTATTCGGTAGGCGTACAGTTGCGGGCAATTGAAAGATTAATTTCTAGTTTATCTGCGGAAGAAATGATTAATGGATTAGTCTTTCTTGGTAGTTACATTCAGGAAGATTAAAGAATACCGACAACCCCTATTCAAACATCATCTAATTGCCGGCATTCTCGGAGGTGCAGTTTTCCACATCAAGTCTATTTCTTCTGGGGTTAATTCATAAGCTTTGTTAACTAAATCTGAGAGTTGCTTTTCTAATTTCAACGCTTCCGCTTTTCGAGACAATATAGCCGGTGCATAATCATTATAAACCTCTTTCACTGCTTTTAATCCCGCCGGACTTAAACTTGTGTTTCCTTTGGGTTTTCGCTTTTTAATTTCTTTAATAAATTCATCACACCCCAAACTCGAAAAATCTTCTAATTTTCGTCCATATTTTTCGATATTTTGTTCAATTTGCAGCCACTCTAAGACCTCTTGATAGGCTTGTTGATTCATTTTGGTGATTTCAATTAACCTGCTAACTTTTGGTTCAACTTCAGCGCGAATTTTATCTGTAGGAATTGCAATAGGTAAGCTTTAAAATAAATATCCCATCGGACTAATGGCACCACCTAACATTGTTGTAAATACTCGATGGCTGTACCACCAAATAAGCGGCGAATTTAACCACCCTAACAAACATAAATCAGTAGTGGGTAAAATAAAAGTTTTATCATTTCCATAGGCGCCAGACTTATCTAAAGCATACTGAGGCAATGTTTGGATAACTTGATAAATAATTTTAGGCTGTTCAAACATTTGCCAATAGTCAGACGCATATCTACTAAGAGCATACCAAGGAAAGCGACCTTTTACCACTTCTGGGCGTTTTTCTAAATCTTTTTTGTGTGTTTCTAGCCACGATAAAACAGAGAAATAATTTTCAATTTTACAATCCCATTTTACATAAATCATCCAGACATTTTGAACTTCTAAATGCCAGCGTTTTATATCTTGTCCCCGCAGAAAAGGCTTAATAATTTCAGCACATTTAGGATCGGCTTTAACAAGACTATTTTTTGTAGCTTCATCAATACAAAATGCCTCATTAAAGCCGGTTACAATTCCCCGATAAGGCTTAACTCCGGCAAAATCTTTCAGCGGAATTCCCACACGCTTAATTTTCTGCATTAACTCATCAACTTCTGCCGGTTCCAAACTCCAAGCATCCGCCGTAAAACGCGACTGCGAAATCTTATAACCCTTTTCTTCCACATATTGACTCAAGTTAATATCTGCCAAACATTCACGCGGAACCGGACAAACAATCACCTTATTTTCTGCTATATTCCCAGAAAAATATGGCTTTCTCACCGCAAGAATACAAGGAAAAGTATCCGCATCTTCAAAAATTGACGCGTGTCCAAAATCGATAATTTTTTCTATAATTCCCTCCTTGACAAAAAGCCAGCGTAATGCCTCCCCATACCCGGCGCGCAGCCATTTATTCGTCACAATATACGACAGCAAACCGCCTTTTTTAAGCAGCTTCAAACCTTTCTCATAAAAATAGGTATATAAATCTGCAACCCCATCGTAAGATTCATAATTTGCCTGCAAATAAGGCTTAATTGGTGATAACAACTCCTGGCGCACATAAGGCGGATTTCCAATCACCACATCAAACCCCCCATCTGCAAAAACTTCGGCAAATTCTTTTTCCCAATTAAACGCTTTTTCGGCAAAATGCGAATCCCCAACTATCGAATTTCCTACCTTAATATTCTCATCCAAATAAGTTAACGGTTTTCCCATTTCTGCCGTTTTCAACCACAGCGAAAGTTTCGTGATCTCCACCGACTCCGCCGACAAATCTACGCCGTATAAGTTATTATTTAAAATGCTTGTATTTAAATCAAACAAACTCCGCTGTCCGGGGGTAGTTTCTAAAGCCGCCAAAGCTAAATTTACCCGTTCATATTCGTGCAACAAATAATCAAAAGCAGCAATTAAAAATGCACCGGAACCGCAAGCAGGATCAAGCACTCTTGTGTTTTTCAAAACTTGATCGCGGTAAGTTTCCCAAAACTTAATTTCTGCTTCTTTTCTCTTTTTTGTTGCTTTTTCTGGGATGTTTTCTAACTCAAATTTATCTTGCAGTTCCTTTTCTCGTCTTTTCAAATATCCACCGAGTGCAACTTCTACAATATATTGCGTTACCCAACCAGGAGTATAAAAGACTCCTTGGATTTTTCTTTTGCCTTTCTTTTTATCATATTGGGTGCCGGTGGTTTCTGCTTTTAGTTCTTCTAAATCTGTTACAGACTGCTCAAAAATTCGCCCTAAAATATCAACAGAAACCTCTGTATCAAAATCAAATCGGCTTAATTGTTTCAGTTGACTGCAAAGCAAATCTGTAACAAAAAGTTGCTCATCTAAAAGTGTATCAAATTTAAACAAACCACCATTATAACCGGCAATTGGTGGGTCATTATTTCCCTGATCTACCCAGCGAAAAATTGTTTTATAATTGTCCCAAATTGGCCGAGGGTTATAGGTATCTTTATGATCATGTGCTTTAGCAATCGTTCTTTCTGGCAATAAACCTCTATCTTCACAAAAAGCAATGAATAAAATGCGATCAAGGGTTTTTTGTGTTTTTTCAATTAAAACAAAATCTCTATTTAGGATATTTTTTGCACCTTGAAATTGAAAATGCTTCACCAAATTAAACCGCACTTCTTTATATTCCGCATAAAGTTTTTTGGTGATTTCTTCCTGCGCCTCATTTGATTTGGCCAGCAGTTCATCTATAACCGATAAAGCTTGAGGATTTTTGGCTAAAAAATTCTGCCGGCAAAGCAAAAAGTAAAATCTTTTAAACGCATCTAAATCTTTCAAATCTCTCAGAAAAAACTGTTCATAATAAACCTTACTCTTTGTTGTTTGATATAACCGCAATTCCCGATAATTAGAAACAATAATCCACCGGCAATCAGGCGTATAATTTGCATAACCCCATCCCTGATCAACCGCCGAGTCTTTACGTCCGGGGGCGGGCCGGTCGAGGTCATTTTTAGCAGCTTTTAACTCAATGGGTGCAACAATTTTACCCGACAATTTTACCTTCCCTTTACTATTGTCCCTTGCCGTAAAAAAGCCCAAAGCACCATCAGCTATCCCCCCACCCGCCGAGATAGTTTGTTCCGCGTAAATTTCCCAAAATTTCCCCTCTCCTTGAATAACCGAACGATACCCTAAAACCTCTTGAAAAATATCGTTAATAAAATTTCCCTGCAAAGACACTTCTTTAACTTCATCCAAAGTGCCATTTTCCAACGCCGCTATCCACTGGAAAATTTTTTTGTGGCGCATTTCCAGATCCACCGGAAAACTAAATTCCCCCAAGGCAATATTTAAAGTTTTTTTATGAAAAAGAGGATTATTTAGAGGAGACATTACCGGCTTCTCTGTGTCAATATATAAAATATTATTCTAGTTTCCCACAAAATTCTTTACCCGTTACTAGCGGAACTACCTCCTCACTAAAGAAAACGGCAAAACAGAATTTTTAGCACCCCAATTATCTGTTAATTTTTTGGCTTTCTTAGGTAATTAAAATCACCAAACAACAACTATGCTAAAACCAACGCTAACAAGTCTAACAACTGCTCTCATTTTACTAACAGCAATTCCCGTAAAAGCCGGCAAATTTGAAACGCAACTGCAAGAAAAATTAACGCCTGAAGAAGCGCAAGTTCACCAACAAATTGGCAATGCAAAAGCAAATCAAATTGCCCTTGATGCTTGCACAGCTTTTGATAACGGTGCCACAGTTACCGAATTTGCTACCCAAATTGTCCTGGGAATGATATCAGAAGGCGGAACTCAAGAACAAATGTTAGCAAAAGCCTCTTATTCTGGCAAAGTTATCGGTGTAGGGGTAGAGAATTTTTGCCCTAAACATCTGCAAAAATTACAGGAAACTCAAGTCCCTATCTTATAGTTTTTATGGGGCATTTGATGAAATCGCTAACTTTATCAAATGCCAATTGTTTAACTTCAAACTAATACTTAAATAACTTAAAGATCCAATTCTATTTTGATATTTCGTAATTTTACGTTTTTTTCTAACCGTAACTTAGCGTTAGAAGTGCCAAAAATTTAGTTTTTTAAAAACCTAAAACTATTGGAATTCTACTAATATTTATCAGTTAAACAATAACTGTCCATCGTCCGGATCGCCAAAAATTTTTAAGAAAAAGTTACTAGGCAACCCGACAGTATCTTTTTAACTATTTCTAATTGATGCTATCCACCGGCCTACTGAAAGCCGACTAAAAGTTGTCCCCTCTGCAATTGTTATCAAAAGATCCTGTTTTATAGACTCAAGGAGAAAAGAACCATCATGTTACATAAAATAGGGCCTGAAACTAACCAAAATGGCCAATTACCAAAAGAATCTTCTCAAGAGATACTGCGAAATTTACTAGGACAAATTGAAGGCGAATTGTATAGAAGTGAAGTGTACCATCGCGCTAGTATAACACTAGAATCTCAAAACCCGGAAACCGGCCAAACCACCCAAGTTATCCTAAAAGCCTTAGCCAGAGAAGCCATTGGAATTGCCCTCAAAACACTTATACAATATCGCACCACCGGCACTGCACCATCAAACCAGCCAACACCGGCACCCCAACAACCCTCCAACTCTGCTTTTAAACCATTTTTCTTTGGTACCAGTAACTCCCAAACTTGGAAACTCAAAGTCAAAGAAGTGGCCGACGAAAACGCTACAACTGCCCGCATTGAACGTCTCCGGCAAATTGGCCAAGAAATAAGAACCACCCGACAAGCCAAATTTATATCCCCCGAACAACTACACACTCACACTCTTGTTCCCCTCCCTCATCTACAATCCCTAGAAAATGGCCAGATAGAAAGTTTGCCAGAAGACATCTATGTGCGTGGTTTCGTTCGCCGCCTCGGTGATGCTTTGGGGCTAAACGGTACTCAGCTTGCAGCATCCATCCCTATGCCCGACCCTGTAAAGTCTGTAGTCCCATCTTGGCAGCAACCTCAACCAAGCTCAGGTTTTAACTTGCGAACAGGACATTTATATGTTGGTTATGCAGCTTTGATGGCCGGTGCAGTTAGTGGACTGTCTCTATTATCTAACCCTTCCAATTCCCAGCCGGTTCCCCAACCAGACTCAGCAGATAAGTCTCTCAATCCCTTTACTCAATCGAACCACCGAGAACAGCCTATTAAAAAACCTGGCTTAAATTCTGAAAAAACCGGCCTGGCTATTGCAGAAATTGCGCCCCCCGAAATTGTGCTTGTTAATGGTCATTAATTATTTATCTTTTGTCCTTTGTCCTTTGTCCTTAACCTTAAAAAGGACAAAGGGCAATTTATTAGATACTCAGCACTAAATTATCGCGGTGGATAACTGTTTCTGCACCGGCATAACCCAAAATCAGAGGAATTTGATTACTTTGGCATCCCTGAATTTTTTGCAATTCTTCACTCGAATAATTTACTAAGCCTCTGGCTATTTCTCTACCTCCCTCATCAGACAGTACCACTGCATCAGAGGCATTAAATTCTCCTTCAACTGTTTTAATTCCAGCCGCTAGTAAGGATTTTCCCCCCAAAGAAATTGCCCTCACAGCCCCCTCATCAAGATACAATTTGCCGGTAGGAATTAAACCATGTGCAATCCAGCGTTTACGCGCCCGATCTACCAACAAAGACGGTTCAAATTGCGTGCCAATGGATTCTCCTTGTAAGATTTTTTCAAGGTTTCTAGGTGTTGATCCATTTGTAATGACCGTTCGGACACCGGCGCCGGTGGCAATACGGGCAGCTTCAATTTTGGTAGCCATTCCACCGGTTCCCCAAGCTGTACCACTACCGCCGGTTTGGACACTTAGTTTTTCCAGTTCATCTAAGCTTTGGACTAGGGGGATCGGTTTAGCATCTGGGTTGCTGCGTGGATCAGCAGAATAAAGTCGGTCTACATCCGTAAGTAAAAATAGCCAATCCGCCTCAATTAAGCTGGCTACCTGTGCAGAAAGGGTATCAT
Organism: Halomicronema sp.; assembly: GCA_036704045.1. Lineage (GTDB taxonomy): Bacteria > Cyanobacteriota > Cyanobacteriia > Cyanobacteriales > Oscillatoriaceae > Ancylothrix. Next base: position 115,729 of record DATNQM010000042.1, read on the forward strand.
TATCGCCAAATTTTAGTTCTTCTACAGCTACGGTGTCGTTTTCGTTGACGACAGGTACAACTCCTAAACGCAGCAGTTCTTGAAAGGTGTTATAGGCGTTTAAATAACGGCTACGTTGTACTAAGTCTGTCCGAGTCAAGAGCACTTGCGCTACTGGTTGACCCAAGGTGGTAAATAAGTCATCGTACACTCGAATCAATCTGCCCTGTCCAACGGCGGCTACGGCTTGTTTGAGGGCGATATTACGGGGTCTGGTTTTCATTCCCAGTCTCGCACATCCTACCCCAACGGCCCCTGAAGAGACCAAAACGACTCTATAGCCTTGTTGTTTTAAGCTGATGATGGTTTCAACTAGGCTGGCAATGGTAGAAAGGGCTAGGTTGCCGGTGGCCGGTTGGGTGAGGCTGGATGTGCCAATTTTAATAACTATGGTTTGATTGGTCATTGGTCATTTGTCGTTTGTCATTGGTTCGGGCCGGCACGGGGGCACGGCCCCTACATTGGGGTTGGGCCGGTTATTTGTTATAAGCCAAAACAACCATTAAAACCAAAGCGCCAGTCTCCCGTCTTGGAAGGCTGGCGCTTTGGCTATTATATAGGTCTTTTTTATTGTTAGGGTCTTTATATCGGCTGACCCCATTTGAACTATCTTTATCATGCCAGCAATATTTCAAAGTAGTTTATTTCATAATATTTTCTTTATATTTCGTTTTTTGTCGATCCCTAACGATTTATGTTGTTTTGTTACGGACTTAGCGTGGCTCCTAGTTTTTGAGAAAACCACACTTCAAAGGATCTCCAGGGGTAGCGACGTAGGGCATCGTTGGGGTCTATCATGGGTTCAACGAGAATCGTAAACATCCCCATCCGATTGCCGGCCAAGACGTCGGTAAAGAGCCGGTCGCCTACCATTGCTACTTGTTCCACCGGCAAGTTCATTTTGTCAACGGCTTTTCGCAGTTTCCGCCGTGAGGGTTTAGCCGCTCCTAAAATATAGGGAACGTTCAGAGAATGACCAATACTACTGATCCGGCTTGCACTGAGGTTGTTGCTGAGTAACCACAGAGAAACATAGGGCCGGACGAGTTCTACCCATTGCCGCAATTCGTCGGAAGCTTCGCGGACTTTTAAGGGAACCAAAGTTTCATCCACATCAAGGACAAGTCCTTTGAGTTGATATTTTTGTAATACTTCTGGTGTGAGGCTCAATATAGAGTCTCCTAATACTAGGTCTGGTTGTAAAAGGTGGCCCGAAGACATGGTTTGTTACTTTTTTAGTGGTTAATTTGCGGATTTTGTATTGGCACGCTCGTCTCGAATTTTACCAACTGCTGCCTCGTGTTCAGCTAGGGTACGGCTAAAAATGTGGGTGCCGTCATAGCGGGCCATAAAATAAAGATAATCTGTTTTTTCAGGCAAGAGGGTGGCTTTTAAGCTTTCTATCCCTGGACTCGCTATGGGCGTTGGCGGAAGACCGGCGTTTATGTAGGTGTTGTAGGGGTTGGGTATGCTTACTTGTTTTAAGGTTAAGGGTTTATCCGGGGTTTGAGTGACTCCTAAACCATATTCTACGGTGGGGTCAGCCCCCAAGGTCATGCCTATTTCTAGTCTCCGGGTGAATACTCCAGCTATAGTTCCTCGTTCTGAGGCTACGACGGCTTCTTTTTCAACGATGGAAGCCAGTGTGACCCATTCTTTGAGGTTTAGTTTGGTTTGCTGTTTGTTTTGTTGGTAAACCGGCAGGGCTATTTGTTCAAATTGTCTCAACATTTGGTTGATGATGGCTTGAGGGTTGAGGCTGTCACCGGCAATTTTATAGGTGTCGGGATATAAGTAGCCTTCTAGGTGAGGTAAGCCATCGGGAAGCCAAGGAAACTCTTTTTGAGGTATTTGACTGGCGGCTTTGATGAATTCTTCTGCCTGGAAAAAACCTTGTTTTTCAAAGTAGTCAGCCATTTTTTTGATAGACCAGCCTTCTGGTATGGTGTAGCTAAGCTTGACTACTTCACCGGCCCATATTTTGGCTGCTAGTTCTTGCATTGGTTCGGCCGGTGATAGCTGATAGGTACCGGCTTTGAAACCACCGCTTGGGTCTTGGCGGTTTAGCCACCGGCCCCAAAGTTTCCAAGCTTCGGCAGAATGGATCAGTCCTTGGGCTTCTAGTTTTTCGCCAATTTCACCAGCTGCGGTGTTTGGTTTAATTTCGAGTAATACTGGTTTGGGTTTTGTTGCCGCGTCAGCCACAGGTTTTGTTACGCCATCCCACCATGACCAACCTTGCCAACCCGCAACACCGACTGCTGCTGGTACACCTAACAAAAACAACCACTTAAGTATGCCTTTAGCCATTTTTCTTCAAATAAGTTTGTTGAGATTTTTAAATTTATTGGGCGGCTAGTTTCAGTTTTTTAGCTATTTTTTCTAAATTAAAAAAATAGTTTAGTTTGTTGCCGCTTTGTTTATGAAATTTTTTTTGTAAAAGAGTTCCCACCAGGTTTAAATTGCTATTTTTCAAGCTACGTCTTGTTCTTACAGCTTTTGGTTATTTTTTATATCTAACTTTTTAGACTCTTTGTATGGAGTTTTTGAGTTTCCATAATCATAGTAAAACCCGTAAATATTACGGGTTTTTTTGATACAAATTATGCGGTTTTATTCGCCGTCTAATTCTTCAAAAAGACGGTCTTCGATCATACCTTCAATGGCCGGTAACATCGGTTCAATTGCTTTGAATTCTTCTTGAGTTAGAAGTTCAGGTTCACCGGCTGCATTAACACGAGCTAAAACAAAGAAAGGATCAAGGGGACTGTAGATTCCATATTCTTGTTCTTCATTATAGAAACTAGCAATCCACTGGAGTTCTTCGTATTCGCCTTCACTGGTTTCGCCATCGTCGCTATCTTCATCTTCAGGCGTCCATTCCGGTAAATCGCCTTCAACAGTAAGGACAACGGCCGTGCGTTTGAGAGTGAGGTTTTGTTCTTCGAGGACGGCTTTAGCAATAGGAAAGAGTTTTTCAATTTCGGCTTCGTCTTCGACAGGATGGGCTTCGTCGTCGTCTTGATCTTCGCCAACCCAAGAAAAAATTTCTACCGGTGTATCTATGGGCATTAAAAGAAGATATTCTTGTCCGTCTAAATCAAAAGAATGCTCAACTGAACACTGGAGGGTGAGCCCCATTTCATCCTTAACAGTGACGGTTTCATCAGAGGGCGGTCGTCCGTTTTCTCTTGGGGGTTGGGATGAGAACATAGATAATGAAAGTCCAAATCAGGAAGAGTTGCGGTTGTGGTCAATCGCACTCACCAGAATATCATGGCGGAGCGTTTTTCGGCCTAAAGCTATTTGTATCCAACCATCGCTGTAAAATCAGAGCGGCTGCTTTGCGGTCGATGAGTGCTTTATTGCGGGAAGGAGAGCGTTTTTGAGAGATAATAATTTCTTCTGCTTGGACAGAACTGAGACGCTCATCGACATATTCCACCGGCAAGTTTAAAGCTTCTGATAGGTGTTCGGCAAATTTTTGGATAGATTTGGCCTGGGAACCGAGGGAGCCATCTATTGAGTAGGGAAGACCAACGACAAGAATGTTAACTTGCCGTTCTTTGATCCAATATTGTAATTCTGCAATAACTTGTTCAAAAGATTTGCGTTCAATGGTGGTGAGGCCGGTGGCAAAAAGTCCTAAACCATCGCAACCGGCCACTCCGATACGTTTATTGCCAATATCGAGACCCAAAGCAGAAATTTTTGACACCATGTATTTTGTCGTCGTAGGTTTAGCGACCGGCTACTATAACCTCATGCTTTAAGGCCGGCATTGGTAGGCAACCTTCAGAGAAAGGTATTTTTAAGCAACAGGTGGAGGATTCTCGTTATCGGAGAGAGAGTTTTGGGTTTCTGCACTCAGGGGAGGTTTGGGAGTATTGGCAGCCTCCACAGTGCCGGTAGGGAGGGGATTAATTTCTGTCAGCGAAGGTGCCGGAGTTCCGGGAAGCCAAGAGAGGCGACTAGGAACTGGTTTGCGGGAGGCACCTAAACCTTGGAGGACTTCCGTTAGCTGGAGGGCTTCTAAGGGGCTGAGTCGAGTTTCGCGGAGTTTGTGCCACACAGAACGCGACATTAAGAGACTGTGATAGATCCGTTGTGCGCCTATTTGTTCGAGGTATTGTTCTCTTTCTGGCTGGTAGTCACAGGAAGTGAGTTGCAGAGATTGAGCGGGTAAATCGCCGGTGATCCGGGCCATTTGGGACAACAGTTCTGGATAAAGCCAGGTATAGGCCGGGTGTACCGTTAATTGGGCGACGTGGGGTTGAGTGCCTTTGCGAGAAAGACTGATTTGAAAATAGCCAATGGCTGCTTTGCGCTGAGGTTCAAAGACGTAGGCGCTGACAGTTTCGGTTTGGGTAAACCACTGTTTAATACTTTCGATGAGAGCGCTAACGATATTGGTTTGAAAATCTTGGATGTGCCGGTCAAAGACTTGTCGCACCACTGGCGGCATGGCGGCGGTGTCGAGTTGACAGAGCAGTTGGGCATCGGCATTGCTGACCGGCAATAAGTTAGGTAAGTCGGTTTCGCGTTCTGCGAGTTGACTTAGTGTGTCTGGGTTGATTTCCCAATAGGTTGTATGGGCAAGAGGTTGAAAGCCGTTTTGCCGGTATAGTGCCATGCCGTCTTTATCGTTGACGTTGACTTCTAGTAACCAAGTGCGAGCCTCCCAAATGGCTTCCATACAGTGCCGCAGCAATACTGAGCCGATGCCATTTTTGGATACGCTACGGTCTACCCAAACGCGGTCTACCCGCCAGGTGCTGCGGGTGCGGTTGAAGGGTGATATTTGGATGTTGCCTCGTATTTGTCCTTCTTGCTCGGCTATATAGGAGCAAAATAGGTGCTGGTAGGGGTTAGGAAAGAGGCTGAGGAGTTTGATGAAACCATACCAGCGTCGGACTTGGGCGACAAGTTTGCTGTTTTTTTCTAAGTCGTTTGTGTTTTGGTCGTCTTCTGCCAAGCCTAGGCGTTTTTCGAGAGTTTCGAGGTCTCGATAGGCAACGGGGCGGACGAGGGTGTTGGGTGTTTGGGAGGTCGCAACAGAATTCATTTGTTTTGCGGCGATAAACCTATTTACTGTTGTAGTGTTTTCGCCACCCTCCGTAAATGGTTGGTAGTGGGATTTTTGGTTTTTTTTGGTCGGTGGTTTTGGATACCACACAAACCAGACTAGGAAAGGGGTTTTGGGGATGTAGTATTTCAGGTTTTGTTGATGGGGCCGGTGATTTGGTTTGGATGAAACTAATTGGTTTCGGTTCACCGGCCCTAATAACTTTGGTAGTGCTGTGGTTTCGCAGTTTTGGAACCAAGGGGTTTGGTTTTTCTGATGGCTGTGAAATTTTTGTCTTTATGGGGAGACATTTTCCAGACCAGAGACCGGCACTGGGGTGGTTTTAATTGCCTGTTTTGGGGCGAATCAAAACAACGGGGGTTTGTTCGTCGCCGTTTCCGGCGGGGTTGTTGAGCAGGGCTTGCTCTAACAATGCCTGAGATACATCGGGGGTTGCTGCCAATATCTTAACTGCTTTTAAGTCGTTCACGTCCACAATGGCGGCGGATAATCCGGTTTCTGTTTTGATTTGTTCTACGACGGATTGGGGGTTGGCCGGCCCTAGGACGATAAATTGGTCATAGGGGGGTAGGGTGCCGGTGATGTCATCGATTAGTCTTGCTTGTTCGCCGGCCAGTTGATAAAACACCCCTGGTTTACGCAAAATGACTTTGGCAAGAGATCCGACAACAAAGGCAAATACAACGCGCACCGGCCCGACGATATCGACTAAACTTTGCATTCCACAAGCTGTTGCCAGACTAGAAGTAGGCATAAAGTAGTAACACAAGCGCTTGGCGACAAACCCTGGTTTAATCGTGCTTGGGTCAATATATCTGCCCTGCATAATTGCTATGGGAGATTCGGCTATGGTGACGATATCTCCTGGTTGGGCTTGGGGACTGACATATTTTTTGACAATATCTACCGGGTTGTCTAGGTGAGTCAGCAAATGGGTTTTAATAGCCATCACATCGGCGGCTGGGCTATTGCGCCACTTGCCGGTACCGACTTCGGGGTATTGGAGGGGAAAAATAATGTGTTTTGTTTTGGGGATTCTTCCCTCTGGGCCGTAGGTGAGATAATTAACTTTTATCCAAGCTGTTTGTAGTTCAGCTGTATTTTCGCCTTCTATATCTACGGCGACTTTCATGCGGGTAGTTTTAGCAACTTTGACAATATAGCCAAACCAGTAACCATCATTGCGGGCCGGTGCATCTTTGTGGAGGGGAGTAATGCGAGTTTTGCTTGTAATGCCCTCCAAACTTCCCTTAGACAAAAGCTTTACGTCTGCGTTGACATCGGGCAGCATGATTTCTAAGCTGTCTGTTTTGTTTTGAAACTCCATTTCTCCAACCACCGAGATCCGGTTGGGAGAGAGTTTTTCGATTTGCCAGCTACCGGCATCGAGTTCTAACTTATTCCCAGGACGGCGACGGTATTGTAACTCAATGGCTGCACCGGCAGCCCCCAGGACTAAAGCTGCTACTCCTAAACCAATTCCTAAACTTGCAATTCCCACAGGTTTGTCTCACTTCTCCAAATATTGCAGGTTATTCTCGCTTGCACCAATCTTACCGGGATCATGCTTTTTGCGATTTTTGTTTTTGTTGGGTTTTGTGGTGCGCCTCAAACCCCCAAAACCTCAGCACACTTTAAATATTGGGGTGAGGGGCTGCTTTTTTTGCTTAATTTGCCGCTAAGCTTCAGTAAACCTGTCTTTAAAACAAGTTTAAATAAATAAAACTTATAATAGCTCCATAAAAAGCCTAGAGATGGCTAAGATTGGCCAATATTGCCTAATTCTGTAGATAGATTTTTCTTAAACATTTGTAAACTGTTAAGAAGCGCTTTACAAGGTTGATATTTTTTTAAGGATTTTGAGGGGTTCCATGAAGCTACTAATGACTGCGGAACGTTACAGCCTGCTGGGTCATATCCTGGCGATGGCTTTTGGACTGGCTGGACTGTTGGTGGTTATACCCCATCCCGAACTAATTGTAAGTTTATCGGCTGTGGGCCAGAAGATTTTTCAGTGGAGTATGGCCGGTGGGGGAGTAGTTTATATTATTCTGGGGGCTGTGGCTGTGGCCATTTATGCCTACCGACAACTTGGTTTATATCGCTGGCTAACTTTTATGGTGCCTTCGGTTTTGTTGTCTTTAACTAGCGAATTACTTGGAACGAGCACCGGCTTTCCTTTTGGGGCCTATGGTTATTTGAGCGGTCTGGGCTATAAAATTGCCGGTTTGGTGCCGTTTACAATTCCTCTGTCTTGGTTTTACATGGGTTTTGTTTGCTATGTCTTGGCCCGTTCGGGTTTGTCTCGGACTAATTTGCCGATGATAGTGCAACAAGTTGCCTCTATCTCTGCTGGTGCGATACTGCTGACGGCTTGGGATTTAGTTCTTGATCCTGCCATGAGTCAAACTGCTTTTCCTTTTTGGCAGTTTCAAGAAGTTGGCGAATTTTTTGGGATGCCTTATCGTAATCTGTCTGGTTGGTTTGGCACCGGCGCTTTATTTATGACGGTGGCTGCGGTTTTGTGGGGCAATAAACCTATTGAATTGTCTCGCTCTCAGCTAAATTTGCCGGTGGTAACTTATCTGGTAAATTTTGCCTTTGGTGCGGTTATCACTGTTACTGCTTTAGATATCCGTTTCTTGATTCCTGTCTGTCTCAGTGTGCTTTTTGGGGTTGTCCCGGCGATTGTTGTCTGGTTGATGGCTGCTCCTAGCGTTGCCACTATTGAGTCTGAGCCGGTTCTCGAACCCAATTTAACGACTGCTGCTAAACGTGCACCGGAAGTTGTAGCCAAATAAACTAAGGGGTAAGTGGGTGAGTTTTGGATGAAAAATCAAAACTCACTGCTTCCTTGGTGTAATGACTTGGCAAATATTCAAAAATATTCAACTATTAAAATTTCTTGAGCAAATAAGGTTTGTAGATATAACGCCTTTGAGTGATTGTTGGTAATGAGTCCTCTGTGGCTGACAATTGATTAGCAATTAATGATTTAGTGTGTGCTGTGTTGAGTTATTTTTTAGTTTTTTCTAACCATATTTCTGAGGATTTGTCAAGTAATTTTTTCGTAATTGCTCTGCTGGTGCTTCAGATACCGGCTGTTTTGATTTTGCTTTCTCGTTTGGCAAAAGGCCCAACTCGGAAACTTCCGATAGAACCGCAACCGACGAGTCCGGAGTTGCTTGGTAAGGTTAGTGTGGTGGTGCCAACTCTTAATGAAGCGGAACGCATTAGTCCTTGTTTGGAGGGGTTATCTCGCCAAAGTTACGAAGTGCGGGAAATTTTGGTGGTGGATAGCCGGTCGGAAGATGGAACGAGGGAATTGGTGAAGGCTGCGGCTGAAAATGACCCGCGTTTTCGTTTAATTACTGATGACCCTCTTCCTACTGGTTGGGTGGGCCGGCCTTGGGCTTTGCACACGGGCTTTTTGCGGAGTTCTGAGGGTAGTGAATGGCTGTTAGGTATTGATGCGGATACTCAGCCGAGTCCTGCTTTGGTGGCTGGTTTGGTGAAAGCGGCGGAGGCGGAGGGCTATGATTTGGTTTCGCTTTCGCCGAAATTTATTTTGAAATATCCGGGTGAGTTGTGGTTACAACCGGCGCTTTTGTTGACTTTAGTTTATCGTTTTGGGCCTACGGGTGCGGGTAATGCCAAGGCGCAAAGGGTGATGGCGAATGGTCAATGTTTTTTATGCCGGCGTTCTGTTTTAAAAGCAGTTGATGGTTACACAAGTGCTCGCAGTTCTTTTTGTGATGATGTTACTTTAGCCCGAAATATTGCGGCTGCTGGTTATAAGGTTGCTTTTTGGGATGGGGCAAAGTTGCTGAAAGTAAGAATGTATGATGGTGCTGTTGAGACTTGGCGAGAATGGGGTAGAAGTTTGGATCTTAAGGATGCTTCTAGTTCTAGTCAAATTTGGGGGGATGTTTGGTTACTTTTGGCAACTCAAGGTTTACCTTTGCCGGTGGTTTTAATAAGTTTGTTGATTACCCATTCTTTGACGGTATCTTTGACGGCTGGGGGTTTGTTGTTGGGGTTAAATCTTTTTTTGCTGCTGGTTCGTTTTGGGTTGAATTTTGCTGTTAGTGAGTCGTATGATTTTTCGCAAACGCGGGCAGGCTGGGTGTTTTGGCTTTCTCCTTTTGCTGATCCTTTAGCGGCTATCCGTATTTTACTTTCTTCGCTAACAAGACCTAAAAAATGGCGGGGTCGGAGTTACGAATAAAGAGGCCGGTGAGCTTGTTTTTTTATGACTGGCAGGTAATTTACCTGTCGGTATTTTTTTTAATTAATAATTTTAACTAATAGTTAAAAACCTATTGTATTTGGAGTGAAAAAGCAAATATTTTAAGGCTAAATTATAAGTTATTTAAAAAAGTTTGTGTAAATTTAATTTAAAATTAATACTAAAAATTTTAATTTTTTGTTTAAAAAATCCCGGTTTAAGGGCTAATATATAATTCCCGAAAGAAAAACCTTGTCAATAGGATTTAGTAATACCAGTTTTGAAATTTTTTCAGAATTTAGGTTGATGAACTAGGGTTAGAATTTAATAAGAATTATAAAATTTGTGGCAATAATATAGAAGTTGGGTTGCGCTTTCTTTTAACGTAATTTACGTTTTAGCTAATCTACCAACTGGCTTTTGTTTATTTTTTATTGTTAGTATAAACTATAGGAAAAAGATAAACTCTATAGCAGTTTTTAATAAAAGTAACTAGGGTTATTGTTTATACAATCGACTTCACAGTTGGTATTTAATTTTTAGGGGTAGAAAAGGCTTAGGTTGAGGTCAGTTTATAGTGTGAAACTTTTGTAACTTCCTATACACATCCCAAAGCAATGTCATTTGTTAAATATTGATGAGGGCAAATTAAATTTACGATAAAATCTGTGGTTTTTGGAGAGTTAGGATTACAATTACAAAAAAATATAGTAAGTTGCAATATAAAATTGTATTGTGAAGTTATACAACCATTGTTGTATGGGGGGATAAATTTTGGTGAAATAGGCGGTTTCTGGTTGTTCTAAATATAAAATTTGGGTTACTGCTAAAATTGTTGTATAGGTAAAGTAAAAATTTTTATTGAAATTGGAATGCTAGAAGGCTAAGAAATATTATGGTTAAATATTCTCTAAAAATAGAAATAGGGGTATTGGAAGACACAAATGGGGATATTCTGTTAAGGAAAAAGCCGAACCATTGTTTAAAATTAATAATTTAAGCTTTGGTGTTTACTTAAAAAATGGGCTAAATTTTTGGCGTATAAAAAAATAGTGTGGCGATTTTTGAGGATTTAATTTCAATTAATAAGAAGCCAATTGTAGTTAGGAAAACATTGTAAAAAACAGGAATAATGTTTGTAAAAGATTAACAACATAAAGTTTCTCAATGTCTATAAATTTAAAACAATAGATTCTAAAAAAAGGTATTTTTGAATCTAAAAAATTAGTAATAAAGAGATTTTTGTCTAAAAATTTTTACGCTACTATGATTGATGAGGAAAATTTATGAAAGCGCTGCCAATTAATGTTTTAATTGTCGAAGATAGCCCAAGCGATGCGTTATTGTGGCAGACGATGTTTTTGACAGGGGATTCACAAAAGTGGCGGGTGTTTTGGGTAAAGCGGCTAAAAGAAGCGGTGGATAGTTGCCGTCAATGTCAATTTGACGTGATACTTTTAGATTTATGTTTACCAGATTCAAATGGATGGGAAACGGTGGCAGAATTTCATAGGGAGATTCCTAATGTGCCGGTGTTGGTATTGACATCAGAAGAAAATGAAGAAGTGGCAATACAAGCAATGTCACAGGGGGCGCAAGATTATTTGGTAAAGAATGATATTACTTATAACTTGCTTTTTAGGGCAATTCGTTATGCGATTGAGAGAGGACAAATACTTAAACAATTACGAGATAGTCAACAACAATATAAGGTTATTTTTAATGGTTCTTTTCAGTTAATGGCAGTTTTGAATGTTGAGGGAATTTGTTTAGATATTAATCAAACTGCTTTAGATTTTTTCCAAAAATCCAGAGAAGATTTTTTAGGAAAACCGATGGGAGAGACTTTATTTTGTCCTGAAATAAAAAGCATAAAAAGTTGGTTTAAAAAAGCACTTTTAGCGGTTGCTGAAGGAAAATTAGTTCGAGATGAAATGGAGATGAAAGGAGGGGATAAAAGGAAGGGTTGGGTAGATTTTTCGCTGAAGCCGGTATTAGATGAAACAGGAAAAGTGGTGCTTTTGATTGCTGAAGCAAGAGATATAAGTGACCGCAAAAAGGCAGAAAAAGCATTACAAAATGCCAAAGAACAATTAAAAGCTGTTTTAAATGCAGTCCCTGGAATAGTGGCTTGGATTAACAGAGATTTGCAATATTTAGGAGTGAATCAAAACCTCGCTAATATACAATCTATGCGGGCTGATAATTTTGTGGGAAAAAAGGTAGGATTTTCTCAAAAAAGCCCGAATTTAACTAAATTTTTGGTGGAGTTTATGGAAAGTGCGGGAATGGCAGCCAGCAAGATTATTGAATTAGATATTGATGGCTGTCTTAAAAATTACTTAATAGTAGGACAAAAATATCAAAAAGGTTTGGCGGCTGTGTTGGTTGGAATTGATATTACAGAAAGAAAAAAAAATGAAGAGGAAATTGTTAAAAATCTTGAAAAAGAACGCGAACTTAATGAAATTAAATCTAGCTTAATGCGCTTACTGTTTCATGATATCCGTAACCCAATCAGCAATATTTTGGTGAGTGCTCAAATGTTGCAAAAATTTCCCGAAGACTTTGATATAGAAACAAAGAATCTACAATTTGAACAAATTTATAAATCTATTGGTAATTTGTTGAATTTACTAGATGAAGTGTTGATAAGAAGTCAGACTGAGGGAGACAAACTGATATATAAACCAACATTTATACCTTTAAAAAATATTGCCTATGAATTGATAGAAAACATCAACTATCTCCGCCAAGAAAACCCAATTGTTTTTACTTGGGAAGGAGAAGAAGGGGTTATAGAAATGGATGAGTTTTTAGTAAGGCATATTTTAACAAACCTACTACATAATGCGGTCAAATATTCTCCCCAAGGTGGTGAAATTCGCTTTGAATGTATTTGCCAAAAAAATTTAGTTGTTTTTAAGGTAAAAGACGAAGGAATCGGTATTCCTTTAAAAGACCGTGCAGAAATTTTTGAGACATTTCATCGCGCAAGTAATGTGGGTAAAATTCAAGGTACCGGCTTGGGATTATCTATTGTTAAAAAATGCGTAGACTTGCATGGAGGCGAAATAATTTTAGAAAGTGAAGAAGGATTAGGAACCACTTTTACAGTTAAACTTCCTTTAAAGAAGGATAAATTTTAGGTTCATAACGGGTGGGTAAACGGACAGTGAAAGTTGTGCCGGTTTTGATTTTACTTTCTACAGAAATCGTCCCGCCGTGCAAATCTACTGCTTTTTTTACAATTGCTAAACCTAAACCTGTCCCTGGAATTTTGCCTACATTACCGGCGCGATGAAAGGCTTCAAATAACAAAGGTAAATCATCTGCGGGTATGCCAATTCCTTCATCTTGAACTTGAAAAACAACTTCTTTATCAAGATAAGTAAGCATTAAACGTACTCTCCCGCCGAGAGGAGAATATTTAATGGCATTAGATAGCAAATTACTCAAAATATGTCGTAATAATTTTTCATCAAGACAAGGTAGAAAAACTGTCTTAGGAAAATCTTTATATTTTTGGGGAATTGGGCCCGAAGTGCTAAAACTAACTGCTGAAAAATTTAGCGCCAACTTAGAATCTTCTACTAAGTCAAGACAAAATTCTTCTATATCTAAAGCAGTAGCATTCAACGTCAGTTTACCGGCTTCGACTTTGCCAATTACGAGGACGTTTTCTAACAAATCTGTCATTTGATTTGCGGCTGCTTTAATGCGCTGAAGATAGCGCAGTTTTTTCTCTTCGGAAGAACGTTCTCCATAATGTTGTAACAACTCAACTGACATAACAATACTGGTTAGAGGATTGCGGAATTCATGGGAAACCATCGAAACAAATCGAGATTTAATTTCATTGAGTTGTTTTTCTGTTTCCAAAGATTGATGCAACTCAACAATACACTCTTTTCTCTCTGTTATATCTTCAGCAATTGCGGCGATGCGATAAACAATACCTAAAGAATTACGAATGGGAAAACAACGATGCCAAATCCAGCGAATAGAATTATTAGGTAAAATAATGCGAAATTCATAACAAACTGGTACTCCTTCCGACAAAGGTACACTCATTCCAAATAACTGTTCGCGATCTTCAGGATGAACAGCATCAAGCCAAGAAAGCGGTTCCTCATAAACACTTGTACAACTTCTACCCCAAATTTCTTCATAGCCAGGACTAATATAAATTATTTGTTTTAGATCCGGTGTCGCAATCCAAAAAAGCTCGCGGATATTTTCGGCTAATTGTCTAAATTTTTCTTCACTAAATCGCAATGCTTCTTCGGATTTTTTGCGCGCAGTGATATCTTGTACCATAGCTACAGCATAGTTAATTTTGCCGGTTTTATTTCTCATTACAGCTATGGTTAATTGTGTCCAAACAATTTCAGCGTTTTTAGTAAGAAAACGTTTCTCCATTTGATAACGGTTAATTTTTCCTTCTAAAACTTGTTTAATATAAACCATTTCACTGTCAATATCTTTCGGATAAGAAATGTCTGCCAGCGTTAAATTTGCCAATTGTGTCTCGCTATAACCTAAAATTTCACAAAAAGCAGTGTTGACTTTAAAAAAGCGATAATTATCTGCCAAAACCAGCGCCATTCCCACCGGCGAATCATCAAAAACTCTGCGAAATCTTTCTTCACTTTCTTGCATAGCTGCAAGAGATCGCAGGCGTTCGATACTAAAAGCGATGTGATTTGCTATTGTTTTGGCTTGTAATAGCTCTGTTTCACTAAAGTGATGGGGAACGGCATAACCGACCATAAGCTGACCTAAAAACCGTCCTTGAAATACCAAAGGAATAAACCCGACTGAACCCATACCAGCTTCAAGTAAAACTGTTCTTACCGATGCAATATTAGACATTCTTAGGGTTGAAACATTAGAAATAATTACAGATTGCTTACTTGTTTCATAATAACCCTCAAAATAGTCTTCAATAGCTTTTTTGTGGATTTCATTAATACCATATTGGGCTTTAAATACCAGTTTATTGTTGGCTAATATTTTCCAATCACTATTAATATCAATTAAGGAAATATCAGTTTTTAGTTCTCGATTTTCTGAAATTAAAATCCCTGCATATTCTGGTCTAAATGTTTGTTGAATAGCATTTAAAGCAGCTTCGTAAATTTCGGGATTAGAAATTGCTCGTCCAATTGCATCTGCTAAATAATAAAGAGATTGCAGTTGATTAAACCGCTGCCTTAAAGCAGTTTGAGCTTGTTTTCTTCTGCTAATTTCACTTTTTAATTCTTCGTTTACTCGTCGGAGTTCGTGGGTGCGTTGTTCGACATAAATTTCTAATTCTTGGTGAGCACTTTGAAAAGCCTGGTGTGTTTTTTTAATAGCTGTTATGTCGCGGCCAACTGCTTGAAATTCGATAAAATTTTCTTGGTCATCAAATAAAGCACGAATTGTCCATTCTAATTGTCTTATTGTACCGGCCTCATAGGAATGCTCAAAAATACAAACAGGCTCATCAACATTTAACTGTTCCAGACAATTCCAAAATTTAACGCAATCTTCAAGAAGCCAACCAGCCAAAAAATTACTGCCAATTAATTCTTGGCGTTCTAAACCAAAAAAGCGACAGTAAGCGCTATTAACAAAAGTGATAATGCCGGTGGCTAAAAACCGACAAATCCATTCAGTTTGATCTTCAACAATTGCCCGATAACGTTCTTCGCTTTTTTGCAGTGCTTCTTGGGCAACTTTGGCGGCTGTAATATCACGAGAAACCCCTTCCAAAGCAATCATATTTCCGCTTTGATCATAAATTGGAGTGGTGCGAATTTCTGTCCAAAGTGTACTACCATTTTTATGTATCCAACGGACAACTAAAAAATCTTTCATAGGCTGAAAACTCAACCACTTATTAAACATCTCTCTATCATCTGGATGAATGATTTTATTACCCAAAGTAGGGTCAGCATAATGTTCTTCTGGAGTGTAACCAGTAATAGTAAAAGCGGCTGGACTAACATATTCAAAACCGCTAGGAGGAGTAAGACGATAACGGTAAATAATATCGGGCAAACTTTCTGCAAGACGAAGATAGCGGGCTTGACTTTCTTGTAACAGTAATTCTGTTTCTTGCTGTTGTTGGAATTGTTTTTTTTGTTTCAGGGCATCGCTAACTGCTTTGCCAAGCCGGCTGAGGTTATTTTTCAGCACATAGTCCGCACAACCTTTTTTGATACAGTCCACTGCAATGTCTTCACTTTGGCTATCGGTGACAATAATCAAAGGGATATTTTGCTGTTGTTGCTGTAAGATTTCTAAGACTTCTAGTGCACCCAATTGGGCACCGTCGTAGTTGCTGAGGATGATATGGGGGGGGTTGTCGAGGGCTGCTAGGAAGTGGGATCGATTGTCCACCCGCTGCCAGTTGAGAACAAAGCCAAACTGACGCAGTTTTTCGAGGGTGATTTCTGCGTGGGCGGGGGAGTCCTCTACGATCAGGAGGCGGATAGATTTGGACATAGGCTTGCTAAAACAAAACCTCGATCAAAGGCGGTAGATCGGGATAGTAAAAAGGTGGATGACGGTTACATCCTTTGATTGTTGCGCTTTCTAAATTATTATTTGAGGCCCACATCGTATCTTTTATTTGGCCGGTGGTGGCGGATTTTGCTTTCCGCTTTGCCAGCATTTTGTCGGCTTCAATTTTTGCACCCTGCTTGTTTATTTAATCGTGATTTCAATGTAATAAAATCATTTTTTTAGTTTAAGGGATATTTTTTTATTTTTGTTTGATTTGAACGAACTAGCGTTCTCGGCTTTTAAGGAGGCTATTAACCTGTTAAGGAGTTTTCCCTTAAAGCTAAGGATTCATAAACTGCTGGGGCAGTTTTCTTTGGTTTCAAGATGGAGTGTAGGGGTTTAAAATGCTCTAAAGACGAATAGGATTTTGGGGATCGCTTTGGCCATTGTTCAGCAACTAGAAACAATTGTGGGTACGACGTCGGCTGGCATTTATTCTTATCTAAATTTGCCGGCATCTTGGAAAGGGCGGATCACAAAAGCCGTCACTTCTGCAACGGAAATTGATTGCCTTGTTTTTCCCCAAACTGTTACGGAATTGGCGCAAGTAATAGGTTTGGCTTATGGTCAAAATTTGCGTGTTTTGTGTGCCGGTGCTGGAAGCAAGCTCGACTGGGGAGGTTTGGCCAAGGGGGTGAATTTGGTTGTTAGTACGGCCAAACTCAATGGCTTAATTGATCATGCTGCCGGTGATATGACGGTGACGGCAGAGGCTGGGATGAAATTAAGCGATTTACAAGCAATTTTATCTGAAAAAGGTCAATTTTTGCCTTTAGATGTACCGTATGCTGAGGAGTCTACTCTGGGCGGTATTGTGGCTACGGCGATCACCGGCAGTCTCCGTCATCGTTATGGTGGTGTCCGTGATTTGCTAATTGGTTTGTCTTTTGTACGGGCTGATGGGGAAATTGCTAAGGCCGGTGGTCGGGTTGTTAAAAATGTGGCCGGTTATGATTTGATGAAACTGTTTGCCGGTTCTTATGGCACATTAGGTGTAATTTGTCAAGTTACTTTTAGAGTTTATCCGCTGCCGGAGGCGTCCCAAACAGTTTTGCTAATGGGGGAAAAGGCGGGTATTGCTGAGGCTGCAAAAATGGTTTTGGCTTCGGCGTTGACTCCTACGGCAATGGATGTGGTTTCACCGGCCATTGTGGGACGGTTGGATAGCGGTGATGGAATGGGTTTGTTGGTGAGGTTTCAAAGTGTTGCAGAAAGTGTGCAACAACAATCTGACCGGCTGTTGGAATTAGGAAAAACTTTAGGTTTAAAAGGTTCTATTCTCAAAGATGATGCTGACTTATGGCAACGGTTAAAAAATTTAATGTGGAATTCTGAGCAGGAGTCTGCAATTGTTTGCAAAATAGGAGTTAGACCGAGTAATTCTGTGGAGGTTTTGGCTGGGTTGGATGGGTTGAATGCTAGAGGTTTGATTCATGCCGGTAGTGGTTTAGGATTTTTGCAAGTGGGAGAACAAGCTGGTATTGAAATTATAAAAAATTTGAGAGAATTGGCTGAAAAAAATGGGGGATTTTTGACCGTTTTAAAGGCAGGAGTTGCTTTGAAGGAAAATATAGAAGTTTGGGGATATCAAGGTAATGGTTTGGAGGTTATGAGAAAAATAAAAAATCAGTTTGATGAGAGAAGTATATTGTCTGGGGGCCGGTTTGTTGGAGGAATTTAGGAAGGTTTTGTTAGATAAATGCCGGTGAATTATGAAGTCGGCTTTAGCCCAAGTGTAGACATTTATTAAAAGATTAGGGAAGTCAAAAAATGACGATTTCGGAAGAGTTAAAGTGGTCAAATGTGCAAGCTTTGGTTGAGGCGGGTGTAGAAGAAATTGGGCCGGCTTTTGATGCCAAACATCCACCGGATCCAAAGTTAATAGATACTTGCGTACATTGTGGGTTTTGCTTATCTACTTGTCCGAGTTATCGAGTTATAGGCAAAGAAATGGACTCGCCGAGAGGTCGGATTTATTTGATGGATGCCATTAATGAAAAAGAGGCCGGTTTAGATGAAGCGACAGTAACTCATTTTGACTCGTGTTTGGGGTGTTTGGCTTGTGTTTCTACTTGTCCTTCGGGAGTGCAGTATGATAAGTTGATTGCCGCCACTAGGCCGCAGGTTGAAAGGAATTTTGAGCGGTCATTATCTGATAGACTAATTCGGGCTTTGATATTTAATTTGTTTCCTTATCCGGGCCGGTTGCGTCCTTTGTTAGCACCACTTTTTGTTTATCAAAAATTAGGCTTACAAAAGTTGATTCGGGCGACAGGAATTTTGCCAAAAGTTTCACCTCGTTTGGCGGCAATGGAGTCTATTTTGCCAGAAATTTCTGTTGAATCTTTTCGGGATGAATTGCCCCAGGTGATTCCAGCCCAGGGTGAAAAACGTTATCGTGTGGGGATGATTTTGGGTTGTGTTCAGCGGTTATTTTTTTCGCCGGTAAATGAGGCAACGGCGAGGGTTTTGACTGCCAATGGTTGTGAGGTGGTGATTCCAAAATTCCAGGGTTGTTGTGCAGCATTACCGGCCCATCAAGGACAAGAAGAACAAGCGCAATCTTTGGCAAGACAAATGATTGATAGTTTTGAAGGAATGGGGCTGGATGCGATTATTATTAATGCGGCCGGTTGTGGTCATACGTTGAAGGAATACGGGCATATTTTGCAGGATGATGTGATTTATAAGGAAAAGGCAGAAGCTTTTTCTAAGAATGTTAAGGATGTGCAAGAATTTTTGGCAGAGGTAGGTTTAACAGCAAAATTAAATCCAATTTTTGATGGTGAATTAAAAGTTGTTTATCAGGATGCTTGTCATTTGTTGCATGGTCAAAAAATTAGTTTGCAGCCGCGTCAACTTTTGCAAAAAATTCCGGGGGTGAAGTTAAGAGAACCGGTAGATGCAGCTTTGTGTTGTGGAAGTGCAGGAGTTTATAATATGCTGCAACCGGCAGTAGCGGATGAGTTAGGTCAGCAAAAAGTGGAGAATTTGTTAAATACGGGGGCTGAATTAATTGCTTCTGCTAATCCGGGGTGTTCTTTGCAAATTAAAAAGCATTTACAATTGCAAGGAAAGGATGTTTTGCTGTTACATCCGGTGGAATTGTTGGATTATTCAATTCGGGGAATTAAACTTTCTTAGAACGAGATTCTGCCTACCGAACCCGACAATGATCGGGAGAGAAACAGCCTACCATAGAAGGCCGGTATCTGTAGATACGGCAAGTGTTTTATTTTTTTGTGTAAAATTTTGTAAACTAGGGACGGGTGATTGGGTATTGGTGAGACAAAAAGGCAACAAAAAGAAAACAATTACCCATTCCCACTTACAAATTCTAAAACCGCAGGAGTGATTATGAGTTTAGAAGCAGTGAAAAATAAACAACTCCCCCATGTTGTGATTGTTGGAGGGGGTTTTGGCGGTTTGTATGCGGCGCAAGCTTTGAGAAATGCTGCGGTGAAAGTGACGCTGATTGATAAAAGAAATTTTCATCTTTTCCAACCTTTGCTTTATCAAGTAGCCACCGGCAGTTTATCTCCGGCGGATATTTCTTCGCCGCTGAGAGCAATTTTAAACCACAGTAAAAATACGCAAATTTTGTTAGGAGAAGTAGAAAATATTGATGCCCAACAGCAAAAAGTTTTCATGGCGACGGGGGATGAAATTGCCTACGATTATTTAATTGTTGCTACTGGTGTCAGTCATCATTATTTTGGAAAAGATGAATGGGCTACTAACGCGCCTGGGTTAAAAACTGTTGAAGATGCGATAGAAATGCGGCGAAAAATTTTCCTAGCTTTTGAATCGGCAGAAAAAGAAAATGACCCAGAAAAACGTCGTGCTTGGTTAAATTTTGTGGTGGTTGGTGGCGGGCCGACTGGGGTAGAATTAGCTGGGGCTTTGGCAGAATTGGCGCACTATACTTTGAAGAATGATTTTGCTACCATTGACACTACAGAAGCGCAAATTTTGTTAATTGAAGGTGTAGATCGGGTGTTACCTCCTTACCCGGTAGATTTATCAGAAAAAGCCAAAAATTCTTTAGAAGAATTGGGCATAACTGTGAAAACTCGCACGATGGTGACTAATATTGAAGATGGAATGGTGACGGTAAAGTGTGAGGATAAAGAGGAGAAAATTGAGACTAAAACTATTTTATGGGCTGCCGGTGTCAAGGCTTCGGCAATGGGTGAAACTATTTCTAAAAGTACGGGCGCTGAGTTGGATCGGGTGGGGCGGGTAATTGTTGAACCGGATTTAAGTGTGAAGAATTTTCCTAATATTTTTGTGATCGGAGATTTGGCGCATTTTGCCCATCAAGGTGATGGTAAACCTATTCCGGGGGTGGCGCCTGTGGCGATGCAAGAAGGGCAGTATGTAGCGCAATTAGTTAAGAAAAAATTGGCCGGTAAAAGTGTCGAACCTTTCCGTTATGTTGATTATGGTAGTTTAGCTGTAATTGGTCGTCATGCGGCGGTTGTGGATTTGGGTTTTGTCAAGTTTTCGGGTTTCTTGGCTTGGCTGGCTTGGGTTTTTGTTCATATTTATTATCTGATTGAGTTTGATAATAAATTGGTTGTGATGATTCAGTGGGGTTGGAATTATTTTACTCGCAAACGAGGGGCGAGGTTGATTACAAATCCCTATTTGCGAACAATAACGACGGGGGATGGTAATAATTTGAATGGGATAGGGACAACGAAAAAAGAGCCGGTGGAGGTATAAATTTAGGGTGGGCATAGCCCACCTATTTTGTTTTGTGCCGGTGTTTAAAAGCTTTGTAATTACTTCCTCAAGATAGAGTTAAAAGCCAGGGGAAACTACTAGATTTGAAGGGCAACCTCTACAAGAATCTCCCCTAGTTATGGTGGATAAATATATTTTCTATCTCCTAGTTATTGGTTTGGTTTTACTGTTAGCTACTCTTGG
The DNA here is from genome assembly GCA_036704045.1 of Halomicronema sp. GTDB lineage: Bacteria > Cyanobacteriota > Cyanobacteriia > Cyanobacteriales > Oscillatoriaceae > Ancylothrix. The sequence continues at coordinate 136,569 of DATNQM010000042.1, forward strand.
GTCTGGTTGGATTTCCCGATTACCCCTTTCTTATTCTTTAATTTATCTCGTTGTTGGGATATTTTTAGGGCCCTATGGGATCAATTTGATTAAAATTCGACCAGATGCACAATTTTTGGAAAGAGTCACAGAATTTGTTGTTATTGTATCGGTGTTTAGCTGCGGTTTAAAAATGAATCGTCCGCTGACATTTCAGGCTTGGAATTCAACCGGCCGGTTGATTGGTTTTTTAATGCCTATTTCAATTTTGGGCGTGGCAGAAATTGCTTATGCGTTTATGGGTTTTAATTGGGGGGCTGCTGTTTTATTAGGTGCAATTTTAGCGCCAACTGACCCGGTTTTGGCTTCAGAGGTGCAACTTTCTCATATTGAGGATCATGATGAATTGCGTTTTGGCTTAACTTCTGAAGGCGGTTTAAATGATGCTTTAGCTTTTCCCTTTGTGTATTTTGGGTTGTATTTGTTAAAAGATCATAATTGGGAAAAATGGTTTAAATATTGGGTGATGGTTGATGTTATTTGGGCAATTGTTGCCGGTGTTGGAATGGGAATTATTGTGGCTTATGTAGTGGTTTGGCTTGATAAACAATTGCAAAAAAGAAGGCCGGTTGATAACTTAATGCAAGATTTTATTGCATTAAGTACAATTTTGTTGACTTATTCTTTGACAGAAATTGTAAATGGGTATGGTTTTGTTGCAGTTTTTGTAGCTGGGATGATGATTCAACGTAGTTATCGTAATCCAGAAAAACCGCTTTCTCAGTTACATTTTACAGAACGTATTGAAAAGCTAATGGAGGTGGGGCTTATTTTGCTATTGGGTTCAATGTTGCGAGTGGAACCGATGCTGAGATTTGCTTTTCCTACACTTTTAATTGGAGGATTTTTGTTGTTTTTAATTCGACCCATTGGTTGTTGGTTGAGTACAATAGGGGGTTCTTGGTCTCCAAAAACTCGCTTTCTTTTTGGATGGTTTGGTATTCGTGGAGTAGGTAGCTTGTATTATTTAACCTATGCTTTTGGTCACGGGTTAAAAGGATTTTTGGGGGAAGAAATTGGCTGGATTGTTTATTCAATTGTGGTAATTTCTATGATTTTACATGGCATTAGCGCAACGCCGTTGATGAAGTATTATCAAGAGACACCGGAGAGGGAGTTATTAAATAGTTAAAAAGTCTAGTTTTTTGTCTGAAAAATAAAAAAACCCTCCTCTAAAAGGGGAGGGAAGCTAGGGAAGGGGTTAATGGACTTTTGAGAAAGGAAAATTATTGTTAGGAATTAAACCTAACTTTGAGATATTTTTACTCTTGGCCGGTTACTTTTTCTACCAATTCTTCGGCTTTTTCAATTAAACTGGGATCCGGGTTTTCTTCTTTGAATTCTTTTAAATTCTCTTCGTAAGTTTTTTCGATGCTATTTAAGTTGTGTGCCTCTTTAACAGCTTCTTCATAGGCATCGGCGCGACGTGCAGCTTCAGCAGGATTAACTTTTTCTTGAGTCGGCTTTTGATTAAACATGGATGCCGCGTGGGCGGGCATTTCAAACACAAATAAACCGGATAAACTAACTAAACTCAACAGAGATACTACTAAAATGCTTTTGCGTAAAGTTTCTGCCATTGCTAAAAAAATTCTTTGCATTGTATTTGACTCCTTTGTTTTCCTTTAATAATTCTAATCCTACCTGCCAAACTCTACAAAGTTGTCTATCTTGAGGTAGATTAAAAGGAGTATCTTTAATTAGAAATAGTTACAACTTTTAATCATAGTAAATTTTACCCCTCGCGGCACAAGGGGTTAATAAGTGGCTATTTTTTTATGTTTAATTTGCTGTATTTTGTTATAGCCACTGTTCCTGCATTTGCATTTGTCGAGATGCCATGAGGGGTTCAAATAAATCGGTGGATAAGGCTTGTTCTTGGGGCCAAACTCCGGGTTTTTGAAGTTTTCCATTCAAGATTAATTCGACGATACTGCCGGTGCCAATGCCGGTAGCAACGGCGGCACTTTCATGCACCACTGTTGAGCAATATGTGGCTGGCTTTCCATCTTTTATTCCTTTGATTTCTGAACGTACTGCTACGCCGGTTCCTACCATTGTATCTGTTAGTTTTGTCATGTTGTAAGAAACATGAGACAAAAACTCTACTACTGCTGGATTTTTTACCCAACTTTGAGGCCACAAATTTGCTACAAACCAAGTGAGATGATTATAAAGATCGGGAGATGTGCCAAATTTTGTGATCACAGTTTTTGCTTGGGGGAAACTGTTAGGAAGGGTAAAGGCTTCTGGCATATCAAACCAATAGACCCCGGTGTTTCCGTAGGGTGCAGGAAATTCTATGCTTTCGCGGCCGGTGTAGGGTTTAACTTGTTTCCATTTGCCATCTATTAGGACATCAAAAGGATTTTGTAATCCTAAAAATGTAGTTCTCATTACTGTTAAACCGGCCCCCCCAGAACTCCCGACTACATAACTTAAATGAATTTGTTCTGCCTGGTCTAATTTTTCTACACCGGCCCGAACCATACTATTAGAAATGCCAGGAAAAATTCCTGTATTTATAATAGCTGTAATCCCAGCATCCTTAGCGGCATTTTTGAGTTCTAAGGCACGAGTTGTAAAGCCGCGACTGTCGCTGACATCCACATAATTCACTCCTTCATCTATGCAATTTTGGAGTACGTTTGTGTCGCGGTATTGAAACGGGCCGGCGCAATGTACCACAACCTTACAGCCTTGAATGGCTTTTTTCACGGCGTTATTATCGGCTAAATTTAGTGCTAAATATTCCACACTGGGGGCCGGTAGAGGCTTGTTGGCAGCAGAGGTATCGCGTCCAGTAATGATAATTTCTGCATCGGTAAAGTTGGCTAGGTCTTTGGCAACACTGCTACCAATTCGGCCTCTACCGCCAATAATTAATACTTTTTTACTCATTTTTTATGGGATAGATAACTATAAACCCAGAGAAACATATTAGGGATCAATTTTACATCTATAGAAAGTCTGAATTTTGGGTGAGATGCTGGAGTTTTTTTTTCACGCAGAGGTTACGGAGGTATGCACAGAGGACTCAGAGGGTATTTGGGTGTTTTTTGTTTTGGGTTTTTGTGGGGTTTGGTGTTGGTTATGGGAGGATAAAATAGGGGTGTTTTGGGACACCCCAGTAAGGTTTGAGATTTTAAGACATTTTAAAGACAGATTTGGCTGTGGCTTTTAGTGAGTTTGCTGCATCTGTTAAAGTTTGGGTAATTGGGTGCTGAGTTTGTAAGAAAACTCTCGCACAATTGCGTCCGGGCATTCCTGAAATTGAGCCACCCGGATGCGTACCGGCCCCGGTTAAGTACAACCCATCAATGGGGGTTTTATAATTTGCTAACTCCGGTAAAGGACGGAAAAATACCATTTGATCTAAAGTCATATCAATGTGATAGTGATTTCCCCGTAAAAAGCCGGTGCGTTCTGCTAATTCTGGGGGACTTTCTACCCGGCGAGCAATGATGGAGTTTTTGATATTAGGCGCATATTGGGCAATTTTATCAACGCAACGGTCTGCGACTTTATTTTTCAATTCATCGGTCCAGCCGGTGCCTTTCATGCCGGTACCATCCGCACCGGCAATTTGATAAGGTGCAAAGAATTCTACCCACAAAGTATGTTTTCCTTCGGGTGCCATTGTCGGATCCAGCATCGTTGGCATAACAACATAAAGGGATGGATCTTCAGGAATTTTACCAACTATTGGATCGCTGTGAGCCACCTCAACTTGATTGACAGAATCTGCAATTAAAAATGAGCCTATTAAATACTCATCTTTGTGATTATGGTGGTCAAAATGAAGCGGTTCTGACAAGGCTAAATCAATTTTTACAATGCTTTCATTATTGTTAACAATGCGACGTTCTACCCGTTCACGCAAATTGGAATCAGCAGCATGAACCGCATCTTCATCTAGCAAATGTAAAAATACCCGCTTGGCATCAATATTAGAAATTACTCCTTTTTTTGCACGATATTCTTGACCACCTTTAACTCTTACTCCGACAGCACGACCGTCATCAATTAAAATCTTTTCTACTGCTTGATCGGTAAGAATTTTTCCGCCTTCAGCTTGTACTAAATTCACCAAAGCTGCTGTTAAAGCACCTGTACCACCACGCGGTCTTGCCATGCCCGGATTATGACGCATTGCCATCATAATTGCCCCTACAGAAATCGTTTTTTGCGAAGGCGGTGCACCTAGTTCGGAAGCAAGTCTTGCTAGGGGTGCTTTGAGGAATTCGGAATCAAACCATTCTTCTAAAATATCGCGGGGACTGCTAAACATTGTACGGACAAAATCCAGCGTTTTATCTGGGCCCCCAATCACAGAAAGTAAATCTTGAAGTTTGGCTGCATCATAGTTGCCGGCCATATCAATTACAGATTTTGGCGGTGCATTAAACACAGGAATCATTGCGCCAATAACCCGCTGCCAAAAATCTGTAAATTCGGCATATTTTTTAGCATCGCGTTCGTTATAGCGAGCAATTTCAGCACAAGTTTTTTCGACAGAATGGTGAGCTAAAAAATATTTACCGTCGGGATGGGGACAAAATACAACGGGGTCACAATGAAGATATTTTAAGCCGTATTTTTTTAATTCTAATTCTTCGACCACCGGCCCCAAGTGAATAAATTCATGGTCGATGGCGCAGAGGTTAAATTTAAACCCAGGTGCGTCTTCTGGCATAGCTTCTTCGGTTGTAGCAGCGCCTCCGGGTATAGAACGTTTTTCTAATAGCAAAACGCTGTATCCTGCTTTAAGTAAGTAAGCGGCACAAGTTAACCCATTGTGACCGGCACCGATAATTACTACGTCGTAGGTTTCCATTAAAAAACTCCAGATTACCAATTGCGTTTATCTTAGAAAACTTCACAATTTACCAGACTCTACCACCCGATAGAGATTGTGGTTGAGTTGGCAATACAAAAGATAGATAAAAGATGATTGGAGAAATTTAAGGGAGTCCTTTATGGAAAACCATCGAAGTTTTATGAAGTAGCTGCAAGTTTTAATTAGGCTAAAGGATGCCGGGATTGTCCTTTTACGACCATTTGAACACCACCGGCCGGTGCAAGCGTCACACCCCGGCGGATCGGGCGAACCGGTGCATTATTTGCCAAATCTAACTGCCAACGCGATACAATTGTTGCCAAAACTAACTTCATTTCAAACTGTGCTAAAGCTAAGCCCAAACAACGACGACTTCCTCCTCCAAAGGGTAAAAATTCATAGGGAGAAAATTGCCTTTCTAAAAATCTCTCTGGTTTAAATAAATGGGGTTCAGGATAAAGTTCTGGTCGCTGATGAATTAAATAAATACAACCCATCAAAATTGTTTCTGGTTCAAATTCATAGCCCATCAACTTCAAAGGCGATTTAAGAATGCGAGGAAAAGTCAACATTGCCACCGGATAAATACGCAGAGTTTCCGAACAAACCGCATTTAAATAAGGCAATTTAACGACAGCCATTGGATCAAAGTTTTCTCCCAAACCGGCTAATTCTTCGCGTAACTTTTCTTCCACTTCTGGATGCCGGTGAAGCCAATAAAATGCCCAAGAAAGTGCAGTTGCCGTTGTTTCGTGACCGGCCGCCAAAAGAGTCATCAATTCATCGCGTAATTCTTCATCACTCATGCCTTCCCCCGCCTCATCGCGTGCCTGCAACAACAGCGTCAAAACATCATTTCTCTGCCCATCTAAATTATGACGGCGTTCCGCAATTTCTGCAAAAAGTAACTCATTTATTTCTCGTTCTTTTCGCAACCAATTACCCCAAGGACTCCATGCCCCCAAATCTTTTTGCAAAAATTTAAAAAACAAAACACTTGAACGCAAAGGCGACCCAACTAAATCTAAAAACTCTCCTAAAAGTTTCTGAATTTTTTGATAACGTTCACCTTCTCTGAGTCCGAAAACAGCGTGTAAAATCACCCCCATTGTTATTTCTTGCATAACATCCCGAACCGAAAAAGAATCGCCAATTTTCCACCGGCCAGTTACTTGATTTGTCACATCAAAAATCACTTGACTGTAGTGCCGCATTCTTTCTCCATGAAACGGCGGCATCAAAAGCTGACGTTCGCGCCGGTGCTTTTCTCCATCCATTAAAAACAGCGAATTATCCCCAACCAAAGGTCGCAAAATGTCATTACCACGACCCGTATCAAATTGCTTTGCATCCCCTGTAAATAACTCTTGAACACCCTGGGGATGATTGACAAATACGAAAGGCCGGGCATTAACAACTTTAACGGTAAAAAGGTCTGGGTAACGAGAAGCAGCCTTATTCATATAATCTACTGGTGCACCTACCCACTGTATTTTTTGAACTAAGGAAGGTGTTTCAATCACATTGTGTAATTTCATGGGCAAAAAATGGAAATATTTTTTATTCCCTTATTTTAATAGTTATCGAGACTATTTTAAGGCCCACAAAAAAAGTAGAGACACCCTTGCGGATGTCCCTACTTTCTATAAACTCTCACAACACACTCCACCCAGAATTTTGCATTGAATAATGCAAATTATATTTTATCAATGAACTCAATAAAAAGCCAATTAGAGCCTATTATACAAGAAAATTAACTGTTTAAAAAAACCGTACCCGAATTAATTTCTTGCATAAAATCACCAGGATTTAAACCTTGGGCCATACTTCCTAAAGGCGGCAAAGCAGCCCTGGGAGAGGCCGACCGTTGAGCCGAAGGAGCAACCTGGATTCCAGAGCGACTTTTGCCTTGACCACGCAATCTTTTACCAAAATCAACCCGCTTTGCTTGAGCAGTCGTATAAGCCTTGGTATCCTTGGGAACTTGTTTAAGCGTTTTAATCGCCCCAGTATAATCTTTTACCTGGGCTCGCTTATAAGCTTGTTGTAGTAAACGCTGTCCAATTACCTCATTTCTAATTTGCTGTTTTTGCTGATACTCATCAATTTTTAGTTTAATTTTTGCCGAATTTGGTAAACCTTTAGGAATTTGAGAAAGAACCTTAATCGCCCCAGCAAAATCTTTTGCAATAGCTTTTTCGCTTGAAAGCTTTATTAAATTGTTAACTTCTGGAGTCAAGGCAACGGTTGCTTGTTTAACCATTGGCTCAACTTGTTTATGCAAAGAGGGAAGCGCCGGTAACTTTGAAGCTTCTGTTAATACATCACGCCAACGTTTTTCTGAACTAGCTTTTTTGATTTTAGCAACTTGTTGATTTGCCAAATTTAAAGTTTTTTGCCACTCCAGCGCGGCATCTTTGGCTTGATAATAAGCTGCACTATAACGAGGAACTTCGGTAGCTAATTGAATTGCTTCTTTAAGATCACCGGCTTTATACTCTTGCGTTGCTTTCGCAAATGTATCTAAACCAGGATCAATGGGCGCAGCTAGTAAAAGGTTATACATCCCAAAGGCAATCGCCACCGCATTTGCACCCATCCCTGCGGCTAATCCGAGTGTTGTTACTACGCAGCCGGCAGACAGCCGAGATTTAGGTTTACGAGGATTCTTTGCTTTAATCTCTTTGCCCTTTTTCTGGAGATTTAAAGGCAAGTTATCTTGTTGATTTTCTATAACAGGATGAAGGTTAGAAGTTAAAGATTCTTCTTTTTCTTCTACGACAGAAAGGGTGCTAGAGGTAAGATATTCTTCTTGGTTTTCCTCTAGCAAAGTAGGGGTACTAGCAGGAATAGATTCATCGCTTAGCCATAGATCACGCGTCAAATCTTGATCATCAAATACCATTTCTGTAGCTACATCTACGGCTTTATTTTCTTCTTCTTGACTACTAAAAAATGACCACAAGTTGCCCCAAAATTGACTGTCATAATAGGAAGATAACTCCTCTTCACTCATGCCGGTTTGGGCGCGCATCCCAATTAAGGCTAGGGCATAAATATCACTTTTTGCCGAAGGTTGATAAAGCGAATCAAAACTAAACGGTAAATAAGGATTTTTTCCAGAAAAAGTTAACTTAGATGTGGCGGGTGAATTATTTTCTTCTCCTGCAAAATCTGAATTTTCGGATAAAGTAAAATTGTTGAAGGGTGGTAGCCAGACATCTTTACTAAGGGCAAAATTGGTGATAACTAACTTGCCATCAGAAACCCGACGAATAATTTTTTCTGGTTTAAGTTCGCCATGAAGCACGCCCAAACTATGAGCATACTGTAAGACGCCCATCATCTCTTGGAGCATTTCTGTTACATTGTCTTGGCTCCAAGGTTCACCTGATATTAATTCATCAGATAAAGGTTGACCTTCGATAAATTCTTCAACCCAATAAAAGTTTTTTCCTTGATAAAAAATAGCTAATAAAGTTGGAATTTGTTGGTGAAGTCCTAGGAGTCTTAAAGTTTCGCCAAATTGCCCCAGAACTTCCCATGCTTCTGACCAGTTATTGAGGTAACTTTCGGGAATTTCAAGTTCTTTAACAATACATTTGGGCTGGCCGGTTTGGGCTGTATCGAGCGCTAAGTAAGTAGTTGGAACCGATGGAGTTTCCAAGATTTTGATTACTTTGTAACGCCCATCTAATAACGTGCCTAACAGAGGCTTTAACATTAATTTTGACATAGAACAACTTTCCACAGCCGCTCTTAATAAATCGTTAATAAGGTTTTATTTTTTTGGGATTAGGGATTGTGATACCAATGCCAAAAAAATAGTTAAAACAATTAAGGGTGCAAAATGAATGCACCCCTGTTCTGCTGATTTTGGTTTTCGGTGATTAGCTGTTAGGCTATTGCACCGCTAAAAAAATCTTTGAGACCTTGAGTTTTTTCTCAGCCTGTAAGGCAGAACTATCAACTACTTTCAGCCCCCCAATTGGGTTTTCGGGATAGAAAATACAACTGGCTGAGTCGAAATTTCTTGAGGAATGTCGCCAGGATTGAGAAGTGTAGCGGCTGGGTTGAGAGCGACTTGAGGAAATTTATTATTAGCAGCAATTAACTGGCGCTGTTTTTTGCTATACTCAGCGACTTTAAGCGGTACTTTTGTATAAGCTTTAGTGTCTTTAGGAATTTGTTTGAGCCAATTGAGCGCAGCGTTAAAATCTCTTGTTGATGCTTTGTTATAGGCAGTTTGCAAGAGTTTGTGGGCTTCGACTTCGCGGGATAGTTGTTGGTTTGGGTGTTTTTGTGAAAAAGTCTGGGCTCGTTGGTCAAAAGCTTGTAATCTACGGTCTGGTTCTACTTGTAATTGAGAGCCAGAACTTTGTGCTATCTCACTTTCCGGGGCTTGGGGATAGGCGGACATTAAATAACCGCCAATAGTGAGAGCTAGTAAATTAACGGCCACACCGGCACTAATGGCAGTGCGGGGGGATACGCGAATTTCGTTGGTTTCGGCCACTGGTTCTAGGACGCTGGGAGTGGTGGCCGGTGGGACTGGTTCGGAGTTTTCTTGGGGGTTACTATAGGCACGAAAAAAGCTTAATCTTCCGCAACCATCATCTTTTAGATAATGGAATACTTGGCGATTGTTGGTGGTGGTTTGTTGTTGCCAAATTAATGCTGGGGTCTTTTCTTGTGGGGGAAAATTTGAGGGTTGGGGACTGACTGACTCGACGGTTCCCATTACAACGGATACTTCAAGGGATTGGTTTTCAGAAAGGGGAGAATTTTGGCCAACTAAAATGCCGGTTTCCATTCTCACAAATTGATTATCCTGTTTTTTTCTCAGACTTTGAGTCATTTTGTATTCCATAAAAATTATCTTCCTTTAATGGGGTTGCTAAAAATCACCGCACTCTTAAAATAATGTTGGTTATGAAGGTTGAGGCGATTTTTCACAAAAACTTCTAGGCTACACTTTACCGTAAACTCTACGGATGATCGGGAGAGGGGCTTGACCCACTCTTTTAGTGTGGGGCTATTGGTGTCTTTGCTTTAGGGTTTTTTACAATTTGTTAAAAATGGATGGCTTTAAGATAGAAATTAAAAGCTAGTTTAAAAGTTAGCTGGTTTTATTTAAGGGTTTGATTGCTAAATTTTTACAATATTCCTATGGGTTATCAGGTTAGGAGTTCCTGATGCAAGTTATGAAACTTTGTTATTAGTAGGTTAGTCAAAAAAATTTAGTAGGTTTTTTAGGGAAAAAATTTATAAAACTGTCAATTTTAGAGGGAAGACAATATTTTGGTCAAGGTTCTTTATAAAAGCTTTGAAAAAAAAACAAGCGAACAAGCTCTAAAGAAGCTTATAAGCGAGCAACTTAACTCATTCTACCGGCAAAAAATTACAGCCATGCTTTAAACTTGAGTTATCCCCTTTAAGGTATAAACGCACTGAACCAATAAAATTTTTATTCCCTAGTATGGATTTCTTGATCCATCGTATTTAGCTGGAAGCATCGCAACAAAGTGTAGCCAGCAAAATTGTAGCTTTCAGTTTTTTTCAAAATTCACTTGTTTTTTGAATACTGCAATGATAAACAAATATTCAGCCCATATTTTAATTGTTGATGATAGTCCAAGCAATTTACGGTTTTTATCAAAAATTTTAACTGACCAAGGATATAATGTTCAAAGAGCGATCTCAGCGACTGTAGCACTTAATGCTGTAAAAGCTAAGTTGCCCGATATTATTTTGCTTGATATTCTTATGCCAGAGATTAATGGCTATGAACTTTGTGAACTTTTAAAATCGCAACCAGAAACTAAAAATATTCCGATTATTTTTATTAGTGCTCTTCAAGAAATAAGCGCTCAAATTCAAGCTTTTGAAGCGGGGGGAGTAGATTATATTACAAAACCTTTTCATATTGACGAAGTTATAATTAGGGTTAAAAATCAATTAAATTTGCGATTTTTTCAAAAGGAAATTAGCGAACAAAATGCCCGTTTACAACAAGAAATAAAAGAACGTCAGCGCGTTGAAATTGAGTTAAAAAACAGAGAAAAGCTTAATGAATCTATTTTAAACAGCGCGGCGGTGGGCATTTGTTTGACTGATGAAAACGGCTATTTTGTGGAAGTAAACCCGGCCTATTGTGAATTGTATGGCTATACAAGAGAAGAGTTAATTGGTCAATCTTTTACGATTCATTTTCCTGGTTCCGATGCCTCAGAAATTGCGTTTATTGTGCAACAATATAAGAAGTTTATTTGTACTCTTACGGAGAATAAAACAGGAAAATATTGTGTTTTTCGCAAAGATGGCTCTCAACTTATAGTTGATACTACTAGAGGCATTTTTCAACAAGAAGACGGACAAATTTTTGTTGTAACTTCTGTCAGAGATATTACAGAACGTCATAGAGCAGAACTAGAAAAAAATCGTTTAGTAGTTTCATTGCAAAAAAGCAAAACTTCCCTAGCCGCAGCCCAAAGAGTTGCCCATATAGGAAGTTGGGAATATAACCTTAATACAGGCAAAGTTACTTGGTCAGAAGAACTATTTAATATTTTTGGAATAGAACCAAACTCGCGTGAGTTAAGCTATACAGATGTAATTAATTTAATTTATTATGAAGACCGCAAAAATTTTCAAAATATTGTTAAAGATGCTCTGCAAAATGCCAGTTTATACGAACTAGAATTTCGTATTTGTACTCCAGACGGTCAAATTCGCTATGTGGAAGGAAGAGGAGAACCCGTCATCCGTCAGGGAATGGTGATTGAGTTGTTTGGTACTGCAATGGACATTACGACTCGCAAGCAAGTAGAACTGCAACTACAAAAACAATTTTACCGTAGTAAACTGCTCAGTCAAATTACAGAAAAAATACGCTCTGAACTAAAACCTAAGAACATATTTGAAACGGCTGCAATTCAATTAGGAAAAGCTTTTCGATCCAGTCGTTGTTTAATTTATACTTATATTGAACAGGCCAGTCCAAAAATTACTCTTGTAGCAGAATATGTAGTTTCTGATTGTGAATCTTTGTCAAATTCTAATTTAAATCTTAGCGACAAAACTCATATTCAACAGTTGTTGATGAGTGAAGAAGCTAGAGCTTACAACGATGTAGAAAAAGATCAAATTTTAAAAAAAGAAATAGAAATAAGTAAGCAATTTAAAATAAAATCCATGTTAGAAATTCGCACATCTTATAAAGGAGAAGCGAACGGAATAATTAGTTTTCATCAATGCGACAATTACCGTGTATGGACAGAAGAAGAAATTGATTTTTTAGAAGCCATTGCAGCGCAATTAGGAATCGCTATTGCTCAGGCTAAATTGCTAGATAAAGAACAACAAGATCGAATTGAACTGGATCGGCAAAATTTACAACTTCAGGAAGAAATTAATTGTCGGGCTATTACGGAAAATGCTCTAATTCAAAGCGAAAGTAAATATCGTGCCTTGGTGGAATCATCGCAAGATATTATTTGGTCTGTAGATACGGAAGGTAGATATACTTTCATTAACCAAGCGGTTCAACAAATTTACGGTTACGAACCGGCTGAAATGATTGGACATTTAATGACAGAATTTTTGCCATCAGAACAAATTGCTAAAGAGAAAAATATTTTAGAACGCCTTTTGCAAGGAGAATCAATTTTTCATTATGAAACTACTCATTTGAGAAAAGACGGAAAACCTATTTCTCTACTTTTAAATGCTTTGCCATTACAAGACAAAGAAGGAAAAATAATTTCGATCACCGGCACTAATAGTGATATTACCGAACGCAAACAAAGAGAAGAAGCCTTAAAATTAATAGTCGAGGGGACTGCTTCTACTACTGGCGATGCTTTTATGAGTTCTTGCGTGCGTTATTTAGCAGAAGTTTTACAAGTAAAATATGCCTTAATTGGTCAATTAATAAACGGTGATAAAAATACACTTCATATACTTTCTCTGTGGCAAGGAGAAACCTGGGGTGCTAGTATGCTTTGCGACACATCATCAACTCCTTGCTCTCAAGTTTTAGAAGGAAAACCTTATTTTTGTGCTGACTCGGTGCAAACTTTGTATCCAGAAAGTGAAGAATTAGTAATCTTTAATGCCGAGAGTTATTGGGGAGTTCCCTTATTTGATTTTCAAGGAAAAGTAAGTGGAATTTTGGCTGTATTAGATACAAAACCGATGACTTATGATGTCGGTGCCGAATCTATTTTAAAAATTTTCGCAGCGCGTGCGGGTGCAGAAATTGAACGCAAACGAGTGGAAGAAGAACTGCTAGAAAGCCAAAAACGCCTTAGTACCCTTGTCACCACCAACGCAGACGGATTAATTGTGGTGGATAGCTTAGGTATTGTGCAATTTATGAACCCAGCTGGTGAAAAAATATTAGGACGAAAAGCTCCAGAAATGATCGGGAGATTATTTGGAATTGGCACACACCCAAATAAAACAACTGTCATCGACATTCCTCACCGCACCGGTGAAATAATTACCGTTGAAATGCAGGTAGTTGATATTGTTTGGCAAAGCGAAAATGCTTATCTAGTTTCTCTGCGAAATATTAGCGAACGTAAACAAGCAGAAAGTGAAATTCGCTTGTTATTAGAAACGACCCAAGCTATTAGCCGGTGTGAGGATATTAGCAGCGCTCTTGCTGTTATTTTACGTTTAATTTGTACTACAATAAATTGGGATGTGGCAGAAGCATGGATACCTTCAAGTAATGAAAAATTTTTAGAATACAGTCCTGGGTGGTATCGCCACCAAGAAGTATTTCAAGAATTACGTTCTCACCAAGAAAACATCAAATTTGCAGCAGGTGAAGGTTTACCAGGTCGCGTTTGGCTTTCTCAAAAAGCAGAATGGATAGAAGATATTAGTAGTAATAGCGAAGTCTCAGAATTTTTAAATTTAGACATAACTAAAAAAATCGATTTAAAGTCTTATTTTGGAATTCCAATTGTAGCTAACAATAAAGTTATTGCTGTTTTAGTATTTTTTAAATGTAAAAAAACTCCAGAAACACCTCGCTTACTGGAATTAGTAACGGCTGTCGCCACGCAATTAAGTTCTTTAATTCAGCGGAAAAAAGCAGAACAAGCGTTGCGAGAAAGTGAAAGACGTTTTCGGGCTATTTTTAACTCAACTTTCCAATTTATAGGCTTGCTAACAACGGATGGTATTTTATTAGAAGCCAATCAAAGCCTTTTAAACTTTGCAGGAGTTACAGAAAAAGAAGTTGTAGGATTACCTTTTTGGGAAACAGATTTTTGGAACATTTCAGAGTCCTCACGCACCAATGTTAAACAAGCTATTCAACGGGCTGCATTGGGAGAATTTGTGCGCTATGAAGTTGAACTGCTTGGGGCTGAAGAAACTCCTATCACAATTGACTTTTCTCTTAAACCTATTTTTCATGAAGAAACTGGTCAAGTTGTAATGCTTATTCCTGAAGGACGTGATATTACAATTGCCAAAGCTTTACAAAAAGAATTAACTCTAAGAGAACAACAACTAGATGCCTTTTTCTCCTCAGCACCTGTGGGTTTAGCATTTTTTGATAGCCAGTTGCGTTATGTAAAAATTAATGAATTACTTGCTCAACTTCATGGATTACCAATAAGTGAACATATTGGAAAAACTCCTGGCCAAATCATCCCTAAACTTGCCATTACAATTGAAACTAACTGCCGCAAAATTCTTGAAACCGGCACTCCTTTAATTAACCTAGAAATCTCCACAGACAGTCCTAAATTACCCGGTATTATCCGCGACTGGATTATTAGTTATTTTCCCATTCCTGGGGAAGAAAATCAACTTTTTGGAGTGGGTGCTGTGGTTATGGAAATTACAGATCGTAAACGAGTTGAAGCCGCTTTACGCTCAGCCACAGAACGCTTACAACATTTACTTGGCACCAGCCCAGGGATTATTTTTAGCTGTCAGCCCTCCATAGAACAAACCACAACTTTTATTAGTGAAAATGTGACCGTAGTTTTGGGATACGAAGCTGTTGAATTTTTGGCAGATCCTCATTTTTGGATTAACCATATTCACCCCGAAGATAGAGAACGTATTGTTGCTGAATTACCTGAACTTTTAGAAAATTATTCTCATTCCCACGAATACCGTTTTCTGCATAAAAACGGCGAATATCGCTGGTTATATGTTCAACAGCGTCTTGTTTCTAATCTTCCCAATAATAACCCCCAAGAAATTGTCGGTTATGCAGTAGATATCACCGAACGCAAACGTGCTGAAGATGCTCTCAGTCAAAGTGAAGCTACTAACCGTGCTTTGTTAAATGCGATTCCTGATATGATGTTTCGGAGTAAAGTTGATGGCACTTTTGTTGATTTTAAACCGCCTAAACATATTCAAACCATACTTTCTTATGATAATTTTTTGGGCAGTAATATTCAGGAAGTTTTGCCAGGAAAATTAAGTGAGCGAATTTTAAAAGCTTCTGAACAAACCTTGTTAACCGGCATGGTACAAGTTTTAGAATATCAATTAGAAATAGGTTCAGATATTTTTGATTATGAAGCTCGTATTGTGCCTTGTGGTCATGATGAAGTTATTTCAATGGTACGAGATATTTCAGAGCGTAAACGTTCGGAAAAAGCGTTAAGAGAAAGTGCAGAAAGAGAACGCGCCGTTGCACGAGTAATTGAAAGAATGCGCGAAACTCTGGATTTTGAAACAATATTTAGCTCTACAACTCAAGAATTACAACACGCCCTTAGTTGTGATCGCGTTGTTGTTTATCGTTTTAATTCGGACTGGACTGGAGAGTTTGTTGCTGAATCAGTTGGGGAGGGTTGGTGTCAATTAAAGCAAGAACAATACAAAGATTCTTTTTTAACATCTAATACTGTAGGAGGAGAAAATTGCCTAATTAGAAACATGAAAAATGAACCAGATGTTATAATTAACGAAGTTCAAAAAATTTCTGAAAAATTTTATAAAGAACTTAATTCTTTTCGTTCTGTATCTGATATTTATAAAGCAGATTTTGAGGATTGTTACCTCGATCTTTTAAAACGATTTCAAGCCAGGGCGTACATTATTGTGCCTATTTTTTGCGGCAGTAAACTTTGGGGATTGTTGGGCAGTTATCAAAATTCTGGCCCCCGCAATTGGGCTAGTCCAGAAATTAATATGGTTGTTCAAATTGGTGCTCAATTGGGTGTCGCTTTACAGCAGGCAGAATTATTTGACCAAACTCAAAAACAATCAGCAGCGTTACAACAAGCACTTTTTGCTGCCGATGCCGCAAACCGCGCTAAAAGTGAGTTTTTGGCTTCCATGAGTCATGAGTTGAGAACCCCCCTAAATGCAATTTTAGGCTTTACACAAGTGATGAGCAGAGATGGATCTTTGAACCTACAACAGCAGGAAAATTTGGGAATTATTAATCGGGCCGGTGAACATTTGTTAAACTTAATTAATGATATTTTAGAAATGTCAAAAATTGAGGCCGGTCGCACCACCCTTAATATTACAGGATTTGACTTATTTCGATTTCTGAAAAACCAGGAAGAAATGCTTTACTTAAAAGCTCAAAGTAAAGGTATAAAATTAATAGTACAAATTGAAGAGGAAGTTCCCCAATATATCCGAACCGATGAAAGTAAATTGCGCCAAGTTTTACTTAATATTTTGGGTAATGCCATTAAATTTACTGAAAAAGGTGCCGTCATATTGCGAGTTAAAACAAACTCTTGTTATATCTCTGATGCTTCGCTTTTACTTAGTTTTGAAATAGAAGATACTGGCCCCGGAATTGCCCCAGAAGAAATTAATCTTCTTTTTGAAGCTTTTGGACAAACAGAAGTAGGGAGAAAATCGCAACAAGGTACGGGATTAGGTTTACCTATTAGCCGTAAATATGTTCAGCTTTTAGGGGGAGATATCCGCGTCAAAAGCACACTAGGAAAAGGAAGTTGTTTTAGTTTTGAAATTCCTATTTTTCCAGCCAATTTAGAAGAAATTAAAAGTGAAATATCGCCTCAAAAAGTTATTGGTTTGGCCCCGAATCAACCTGAATATCGCATCTTGGTAGTAGATGATTTACCCGAAAGTCGTCGATTATTATTAATGCTTTTTCAATCTCTTGGTTTTCAAGTCCAGCAAGCCGAAAATGGTCAAGAAGCTGTTGCTTTGTGGGAAAGTTGGCAACCCCATTTAATTTGGATGGATATGCGAATGCCCATCATGGATGGTTATGAAGCTACAAAAAAAATTAAAGGGGCTTTGAAAGGTCAAAAAACGGTGATTATTGCTTTGACTGCTAGCGCTTTTGAAGAAGATCGGAAAATGGTTTTAGAAGCCGGTTGTGATGATTTTATTCGTAAACCTTTCCAACAAGATGTTTTATTAGAAAAAATCAGCCAGCATCTTCAAGTTTCTTATATTTACGAAGAATCAACGCCAACAAATACCGGCAACCAAAAAGCAGATAAAACTATCACTGAAGATGAAATTAAGCATTATTTATCTCAAATGTCGCCAGACTGGATTGAACAAATTTATCGCGCTTCCTGCCAAGGTAGTGATGATATCATTTTTGAATTACTCGCTGATGTTCCTGTAGAATTGGCTGATTTAAAAAATATCTTGGCTGATTTAGCTGATAACTTCCAATTTGAAAAAATTATGCACTTAACTACTAGTTGATTAGCTATTTTCCTTGTTTTAAATACTGTATTGATAACAACGAGTTCATCATAATAGTCCATACCCTTGAAAAAACTTCCCTAAAAGCAGAAAATCAACAGATAAAATCAGCGTTTATTTGCCCTAGCAACCAGTTAAAAAACTAAACTCTGATGCTGAAATACAAAATAGATGAAAAATCACCGATGTAAATCGCATTGAGTATAAAGTAGATGAGTTTTTTGTGAAAAGCAGATACACCCTGATGAATAGGAATTACTTTTGCACTTAGGGAATCACTTCCATGAATTTAAAACTATTCAATCAGCGCTTGATAAAGCAATTCTGCAACATCGGCGCGCGTAGCTATCTGTGAAGCATTAAAAACACCTGCCTTCGCTGAATTAAGAAGCATTTTCCTTTCTGTAGCTGCTGCTACTGCATTTCGAGATTGGCTAGGAATTGAAGCGCTATCCCTATAAACTTTTAATACCGTATCTGCTGAATTTTTCGGTGAAAGTTTTAAACCGTTTACTAAAACAACCACCGCATCTAGCCTATCTAATTTCTTTTCAGGATTAAAAGTTTCTCCTTCAAAAAATCCCATTTCATAGGCTTCTTTAATTGCTCCAGATGCCCAATGATTCGCCGGCACATCTTTAAAAACAATTGCACTTCTAACTTTTGATAAATTAAATGATCTGCGGATCATTGCCGCAAATTCTGCCCTCGTCACCGGCTCATTTGGACGAAAATTTCCATCAGTAAATCCCTGCAAAATTTCCCGCGCCGCCAATTCCGCAATATAATTTTTCGCCCCATGATTTGCCGGTACATCAGGAAAACTTACTTGAATTCCCTCACTAACACCTTTTTCTCGATAATTTGCCATAAACTCACTAACATCATAATATTTTGAGTTGTTAGTTTCAGCAACATTAATTATCCCATAAATCTTACCTGGTTCTGCTCGCAAAGCTGGTGCAATTCCCCTTGCATATAAATCTACGGTACTATTCATTACAGAAAAAGGCCCACTACTAAAGGCCGGTGGATACACACTATTTGCACTCGTTATCGGCAATTCTTCCAACTGATAACCACTAATATTTATATTTGCCAAACGACTTAAAAATGATACCCTTTCTTCACCATTTTTAGGCACTATTAGTTCTGTAAAATAATCAGCTAACCGACGATTATTATCTAACTTTCCATTGTCATCTGCATCAATTCCATACACAGTTCTCACCACCCCAGAAAGAGTAGAATTTTCCGGTAAAACTAAATTTACAGCGATTTTTTCTACCGGCAATTCAAACTCACTATAGCCAATCGGACGATTTTCTAAATCATACAACCTCGCCACAATTCTATCTCCCACAGATAACCCTTTCATAAAACTTGCTTGGGCATTAGGTTTAAAACGAAAATCTCCTATAAATCTTTCTCTTAAATATCCATTTCCCCTTTTTGCCTTTAAAGAAAGACGCACAATCACATCAGAACCACTATTAACCCTTCGCAAAATTGCTAAACTAAACTGCTTTTTATCTGGTATTCTTACCGCTTCTGGCATAGGAGTCTTAGGCTGATTCTCCACATCCAAATTTGTTTGTCTGACATTTTCATTTTCTGGCATAGGAGTCTTAGGCTGATTCCCCACATCCAAAGTTGTTTGTCTGACATTTTCAGGAGAATTTAAACTCGTTTGTTGACTATTTCTACGCCCAAAAATAGAATCAAAACGATCTAAAGCTTCTAGTTGAATTTGTTGGTCTTTTACCCCATTTTCTCCATCAAAACGAACTTGAACCAACGCTTTAATATCCACCGTATTTAAATTAATATTCGCCCCAAGCGCCTGTCTAATTAGAGCCACAGGAATCACCTCTGGATCTAAACTAATATTGCCAGTGGCATTAGGAATTAACCTTGCCCCAGTGCTGGTATAAATTGCCACCCAATTATTATCTTTTTGAGCAAATAACTGATACACCACATTGGCATAAGAAGTTACTGGTTTCGAGCGAATATTTAACTGTACTGTCAACGCCACCGGCTCTGAATTTCGGTTCACCAACGGCTCCATATTCATCCTCATATCCCAGCCTTGAATTGCCGCTAACACTAAACGAGGCTCAGCCAAACTCGCCGCCAAACCAGGAATTCCCAAAGTCGAAATAGGCAAAAAAGCAGCTACAAGCGGTAATATTTTCCAGGTTTTAAAAAATGTGTTTTTTCTCATCTGTTTTCTAAAGATTTTCATAGTTCCATTTAGTTTTGATGAAAGTAATATATCAATTTTAACCGGCCCCGGCCTCACTTACCATCACTTCCCCCACAATCGTATAAACCGTTGTTTCATCAGCCTTACCTCGCAATTGAATTGCCCCCACTTCTTCACCCAAATAGCGGTCGCTAACATAACTATAAGTGCGGTCGGTCAGCAAAATTTTAAATTGTTTATTTTCGGTTAAATTTTTCGTCATTGCTTCCAGTCGCGCCGCCACATTCACCGTATCTCCCACTACCGAATAACTTAAACGCTCTGCACCTCCCACAGTTCCAGCAACAACCGTGCCGGTGTGAATACCAATTCCAAATTTAATCAACGGTTTGCCTTCTTTTTCCAAGCTTTCATTAAGTTCTTTTAAACGTTCGTGCATCGCAATACTAGCAGCAATTGCAGCCGTTGCATTACCTTTTATATTTTCCACCTTACCTTCAGGAAAAGGAATGCCAAAAACTGCCATAATTGCATCCCCAATATATTTATCAATAACGCCGCCATGCTCCATAATACAACGAGCCATCACATCAAAATATTGATTTAACCAATTCAGCAAATCTCGCGGTTTCATAGTTTCAGAAATACTCGTAAAACTACGAATATCCATAAACAAAACTGTCGCCGTTAATTCTTGAGCTTCCAATTCTCCATTTTCAAAAATTTCATCTTTGCGTTCCCAAATAACCTCTGCCATTTCCGGGGCAACGTGCTGGGCAAATAAACTCATTAATTGTTGTTTTTCGTATTGTTCTCTAACCTGTACAAATAGCAAAGTCAATAAAATTGTCGCCACCGGCGATGCCACCGGAAACCACAAATTACCACCCCAAAAACCGGCAAAAACAATCACAAACCACGCCGGCGGCAACATTAAACCAATTAAAATACGTTCCTTAAGTGTGCGGCCAAATAAAAACCAACTTGTCACCGGCCCCGCCATCAATAAAATCAACAAATTAAACCAATGTTCCGAAGGTTTTAACAATCTTTGATTTAGCAAATTATCAAGAACAGCCCCATAAAGATAAACCCCAGATGTGGGCGGATTTTGATTGAGCGGAGTTCGCATTTCATCCATGCCGGTTGCCGTAAACCCTACCAATACCAACTTATCCTTTAAATCAGGATTAATTCTACCTTCAGCAATATCTACAAAAGAATACATCGTTAATAAATCTGTTTTAGCTGGCCAATTTATCCAAATTTTTTGATACTTTTCCGATTTTATCGGCGGTGGTATTTTTACTTTATTCTTTGAATTATTTTCATTGTAAACTTCTAACATTGCTGCCGATAAACCCGGAATACTAACTTCTGATGTATTTACCCAAAGAATTAAATTTCGACTAATTCCATCCTCATCAGGTTGATGTAAAATATGCCCAATTCCAGCCGCCGCTGAAGCTAATTTTGGCAAAACTAATAAACTTTTTCCTTCTTTATCCCACGCCCTTGCTAACACTGAACGACCATTTGCTTTCAGTGCTGAAGCGAGTTCTTCATCATTGCGACTAGGTGCGATCCACAAAATATCAAACCCAATAACAGCCGGCGGAGTTTTTTCTAAAGCCTGTAAAAGTTGAACATATCGAGTTCTTGGCCAGGGAAATTGACCGTATTCTTGTAAACTACGCTGATCAATTGCAATAACCGCTATTTTCTGATCCCAATTTAGTTGAGGGCGCAATTTATAGAAAATGTTATAAGCTAAATTTTCTGGTTGTTTCCAATAGCCCAAACCGGCAATTCCCACAGACACAAGCGCCGCCATTGTACCAGGTAACCAGGGATAATTGCCGGTTAAAAAACTCTTAATTCGTTGCAAGTAAGTTTTCATTAATATTAAACGGTTAAAACCTAAAAAATTTACTTTCTAACAACCAACTCCCAAACGCAAATCATCTGTTTACCTGGCTTCTAATCAGTTGTAAGGTAACAAATTTTGTCTTTGATTCTAATTGAGAAATTTATCACTTTTTGTTTAAAGCACGGCAATTTCGTAAGAAGTTTCTCGGACTTCTGGCCCACGAACCACAAATTTAAGTCGGCGATTTAAAGGACGTTCGACCATAGCCACAAAATTGCCTTCCACATCAGTTTGGATCGCCTGACTATTAATAAACAAAATATCCAACGGATCAATTTTGCCCACAACCCGAATAGTGTTTGCATCAACCCTCCTCAGACTAAGAACATTTAATTTAGCCCGTGCGGGAGTAGTTTGTGCAGAAATAGGTGCTTGTCCAGGGGAAATAACAACATACTGACCACTACCCACCAACACCCGCCGGCCTTGAGCAATAGCATCAACATTTCCCTGAATTGAAGAAACCGCAGTTTTTCCATTCGGGCCCACACTCACCCCAAAAGAAGTACCTTGAACACCGGCCACACCGGCAGGCGTTTCAATATCAACAGGATAATTGCCATTAGCATTTCGTTGAGCAAGCAAAAGTTGTTGACCTGTTTGAGCTATCATCGCCTTTTCTTGCTCTTGGCTACCCGAAAGCGTACCCACCGCCAACCGAACTTTACCCCGACTGACAAACAAAGAAGTTCTGCCACTAGAGAGCGTTTTAATAGTTAAGGCAGTATGTTCAGAAACTTCTATAGAGCCCAGTTCCGGGACATATAAGCGCACCCTAGAATCATTGCCAGTCACCAGTTGAGATTCGCCGCTTCCTAAGCGTTGGTTGAGCGTCACCGGCATTTGCGATGGCCCATAAGTAACAATGCCTTCGATTTCTTCCACTACTGCATAAAGAGGAATTACCGGCTGATTTTGGCTGATTTGAAAACCACTATTTTCCTGAAAAAACTCGCTGTTAGCCCTTGCAGCCAAGCCCCAATCTAAAATTAAAACAGCAGAGAGCGAACAACTTAAAATAGCAAATTTTTTTGAAAAAATACCATCAGTAAAAAATCTCATATATTAACCTATGAAGTCACAGCAAATAGCATCACTTGCTTAGGTTTTCTAAAATTAACTCTTGCTCTCAGGATTCCTTAAAATTCCTAATAGGCTGAGCTACCGGCTGTTTAATTTTAATCGGTTTCCGTTTAGCCGTTTGTTGAATTAAAAGCGGTTTTGCACCTTCTGTTAAAAGGGGTTTTGTAGTATCTAAAACTTGCAGACCATCTAAAATTGCTTCCCGCACTATCGGCTCAGTTTCTGTTGACATCATCAAGCGAAAACATTCAACAATTGCTTGCCGGTCTGTTTGATCACCAACTTGGTATTTTAATTGTCGCGTTAATTGTTGCACCGCAATCAAACGTTTAAGCGGGTCTCCATTCGTTAAACTCATTACCAATTTGTTGATATGGGCTTCTTCTTGACCAGCTTTTGTCCCCACCAATTGCCACACTAAAAGTACCAGCACAGCCATTGTCCCCAACCCTTGCAAAATTGCACCCGTTGCTAAAACAGGGTTTGACGACTCTGCCCAAATAGCCAACGCTAGGTAACTGCTGAGTGCTGCCAGTCCGCCGCTAGTGACGGTAGTAGCAATCAGACGGTTTTGGCCGGTGAACAATTGACGCAGTTCTGCGGTAGGAATTTCCCACTCACTTTCTTGGAGGAGGTAAACCAAGGTCATCACGAATAAACCGCTGCCGGTGGCTACCATCAGCCGCCAGTTGCAAAGCAGCATCGCCACTACAACACTCACCACCAACAACGATCCTCCCGACCGCCTGTAGCGTCGAGAGAGTTGTTTAACAGTCTTGAGTTGTAGTTTTGGTGACAAGTCTTGAAGTTGGTTTTGGAGTTGCTGCCACCGAGATAACGCTTTTGCCACTTTTGGTTACCTATTGAGTTGCGAGCGAGCGAGCCTAGGCTTTTTTAACTATTGCAGGCGAATAGTACCTAGATATCTTAGATTATTTGTTCTCAACTGTTGCAGAATCTCAATTTTTTGCAGCAATTTTCTCGTCAGGCCAAACCGGATAGGGGCTAAAAACTGAAACTAAAGTCATCAACGGTTAAGTGGCCGTCAAAGGTTAAAAACGTGACGCGGTGGATATTCTCGGCTCTCAAGCTTAACAAATAGTTTGGGGTAATCGAGGATTCTGAACCGGCCAGATTTGCTCCCGACATTTCTGCATGGCCCACCGGGTTATCGTCTTGATCGTAGGCGGCGAGGACTGCTTTGCGGGAACTGGTGACACACCCGCTAACATAGCGCACTGGCTTTATAAAGGTTGCTTCTAGGTATCCGCTTTTTGGTGCGCCAATTAAGACAATATGGCCTGTATTGGGGGGAAAGGCTGGGTTAGAAGGATTTATCGCCATTGTGTTTGCAAAATTAACTCCGCAGTATTGAAACTGTTTTTCTACCATTTCAAAACATTTCAAGTCTTCTAAGTCTAGTCTCACACAGACTCCTTTTTCTACGCGTAATTTTTCTTGCAAACTAATTTTTCCTCGGTATGGTCTTGCAATAACGGGCGCGTTAGATGACTTTTCTTGTGATGTTTTTTCCAATTCCAGACCTTTTTTGCTTTTTGATTTATATCTATAATTCTCTGTCATAAGGCTACCCTGATTTTTTTTCATAGTTCTCATTTTTGTAGTTTTTAGTCTCTAAACGTAGAATTTTTACATACTTAAAATCATGCAATTTTAAAACAAAAGTTATTGGTTTTGAGGTTGATTTTTCTCCTGTGCCAAAAAATTTGTTGTTCGCTCGCTTTGATTTTTAAAGGGGTGAGGGGTAAGACCCCCTACTACATTATCGATGATTGGCGAAAAGTTGGGAACCGATCTTTGATGGAACATCTAATTGGTTAGCGCAGCAGTAGCTTTTACGGGGCTTTGTTTATCCAATCAGGAGACACCTGTTCTGTGTCGCAAGAATTCACAAAATCTTTACAAAACTATCTTGCGCATTACAATTCCTTTACAATGTCAGAAAAATGCCGCAATGAAGCAGCGGTCGGCAATCGGTGCCTCGGTGTTGCTGATGAAAAGCAATCTACAATCTAAAATTTTAAAATCTTGTGAGGTTTACTATGTTAATTCCCTTGGGGTTTGAGCCACAATCAATTGTTACGTCCCTCGGCAGAATGGTTTATTACACCGGCACCCAAGAATTTTGGGGAACATCTCAAACACAAAGCTTAGTATTTTTTCATGGGTTTGGGGGCGGTTCTTCTGCCTATGAATGGTCAAAAGTTTACCCGGCTTTTGCGGCAGATTACCGAATTTTGGCCCCAGATTTAATTGGTTGGGGACGTTCTGAACATCCCGCCAAAAATTATCAACCAGAGGATTATATCACAACTTTGATCGAATTTATCGAAAAAACTTGTAAGGAGCCGGTGGCGGTTATTGCCTCATCTTTGACGGCTGCTTTAACAATTCGGGCAGCGATTAACCGGCCTGAATTGTTTAAATGTTTGATTTTAACAACACCCGCAGGGTTATCAGATTTTGGGCAAGATTATAATAGTAGTTTCTTTGCCCAAGTGATTAAAACACCGATTTTAGATAAATTTATTTATAGTGCCGGTGTGGCGACTGGTGGCGGAATACAAAGTTTTTTAGAAACCAGACAATTTGCTAATCCTGACAGAGTTTATCAAGAAATAGTAGAGGCTTATTTAGATTCGGCAACGCAGCCAAATGCTGAATATGCGGCTCTTTCTTTTGTCAGGGGAGATTTGTGTTTTGATTTGTCTTTATATGTTCCTCAGTTAACTATTCCAACGGCAATTATTTGGGGAGAAAATTCAGAATTTACCAGTCCAGAAACGGGGAAACGTTTGGCAAGTTTAAACCCACAAGTTATTTCCTATTTTCAAGAATTACCCAATGTAGGACTAACTACTCAATTAGAATTACCGGGAATTACGGCCGGTTTAATTCGCCGTTTTTTACAGTTACTTTAAATTTGTTTTTTCGGGAAAAGGGGAAGACAAATAGCTTAAAAAATCGGTTATAAAAGTAACTTCGGGCATCATTTACTCCTACAAAATTTATCCTATGGTATTTGTAGGGGTAAGCCCCCGTTTTCACTTTGTCAGCCCAACTAATAACAAAATCCTAGGAGAATAGAGATGTGTTTTTCTGCACCGGCTAGTTTTACAGCAAGTTTTATACTTGCAGCAGTAGGAACGCTAACTTTAACAAAAACTTCGAGTAAGGAAAAACTATTATTAGCTAGTTTTCCTTTGTTATTTGCCACTCAGCAGTTTTGTGAAGGAATGGTTTGGCTAACAGTTGGGAATAATAATTTAAAATCTATCAATCTTATTTTTACCAACTTTTATTTAATGTTTGCAGTGGGAGTGTGGCTATTATTTTGTCCTTTAGCAGTTTATTTCCTTGAAAAAAATCCCCAACTAAAAAAACTAATTTTAGGGATAGCTTTAATTGGGTTATGCCAAGGGCTTTATTTATTTGGTTCAGTAATCCTAAATGATGTTAATACAAGGGCTTTTGCTGGGCATATATTTTATGATTTGAATTTTATTCCGTTTTATAAAGCGCATCAGTATTTATATTTGCTGATAACTTGTCTACCATTTTTGATAGCAAGCCATAGACTGTTAAAAGTTTTAGCTGTTTTGGGTGTTATTTCCTTTGCAGTGGCGCAATTATTTTATCAGATTACTTTTGTTTCGGTGTGGTGTTTTTTTGCGGCGGTTATCAGTGCCTTTGTGTATTTGATTATTGCAGACTTTAAGAATAACTCGGAACCCCTTTCAGGAAAAGCGGTATAAAAAGTGTTAATAATTTAGGTGAGCAAAACCGTACAGGCGAAGTTTAGTTTTCTGGTCAAAGAAGAGGAAAAACAGTCGTTACAATAAAAAAAAGTATCACGAGAAAAGATTATGAATCATTTTAAAACAGTTGCGTTGTTAGGATTACTCAGTGGCTTGCTGATTAGCGTTTGTTATTGGGTAATTGGTGGAACCGGCGGCGCCATTATTGGCGTTATTTTAGCGGCGGTGACTAATTTAGGTTCTTGGTATTATTCCGATAAAATTGCTTTGGCGGCTTATGGTGCACAGCCGGTGAGTATAGAACAAGCCCCTGGGTTATATAATATGGTGCGCCGGCTAACAGAAAGGGCCGGTTTACCCATGCCTGGGGTTTATATTGTTCCTTCTCAAAATGCCAATGCTTTTGCCACCGGAAGAGATCCCGAACACGCGGCGGTAGCTGTGACAGAAGGCATTTTAAATATTTTGCCAGATGAGGAACTTGAGGCAGTTATTGCTCACGAATTAAGCCATATTTATAACCGGGATACGCTAACTCAAGCGGTGGCTGCGACGGTTGCCGGTGCGATTTCGTTTTTGGCGCAAATGGCGAGTTATAGTATGTGGTTTATGGGGGGTTCGCGGGATGAGAGAAATGGCCCGAATCCGATAGCATTATTGTTAACGGTGATTTTGGCGCCGGTGGCGGCGTCGGTGATACAGTTGGCGATTTCGAGGACGCGGGAGTTTGAAGCGGATGCCGGTGCTGCTAAACTAACAGGAAATCCTCGTGCTTTGGCTCGTGCTTTACAACGTTTGGATGCGAATGCAAGACAAATTCCGATGGAGGGTAATCCGGCGTTTGAACCGCTTTTAATTATGAATGGGTTTTCTGGTGGTCAAATGTTGGCCGGTTTGTTTTCCACTCATCCTTCTACTGAGGCGCGAATTGAGAATTTGTTACGGTTAGAGAAGGAATTGACGGGGGGTAGGGTTTAGGTTTGGAGATTTTGGTAATCAATTGATTGCCAAAATTTAGGGTTGCCGGTGGGGTGGTAAAACACCCCTGTTTTTATAATAGATTGCTAACTCCCCACTCTGTGGGGAAATTAATTGAATGGAAAGAGGGATATCAAATTACAGGAGACTTATGCTTTTTACCACAGAAACCGCCGTTTACATCTACCAGCAATTGGCCCAAGGTGAAGCACCTCTAGGTTATCGGATGTTTAGCCCAGAGCAGAACGATTTATTTTTGGAGTTGTCGGCTCATCTCCGCCGCACCTTGGGCGACAAATATGATAAATCACCCAAATTAGAAGCTGAGATTGATAAATTCTTGAAAGCCCGGAGCTAAACTCCGCACTCTGTGGGGAAATTAATTGAATGGAAACTTGGAGTAGCTGGAGCTTCCACTGGATTAGCTCCCCACTCTGTGGGGAAATTAATTGAATGGAAACCAAGGAATAAGTTTCTCCCTTTTCTTTTCAAATAAGTGAAGAACTCCGCACTCTGTGGGGAAATTAATTGAATGGAAACACTCACCGGTTTGTTGGACAATCTGCACTTGACCGTTAAATGTAGAACTCTCCCCTAAGTTATAATGTAATTTTTAAATATTAAAGAAAGGAAAATGAAGAATTGGGATTTTGCACCACCACCGGCCTCCGAATTAGGCGACCACGATGTACCCCTGGATGGGTATTATTTAAAAGGCAAAAAAATTGCTCTTTTAATTTGTGGGGGAATTGCTGCTATCAAAGCACCAATGATTGCTCGCGCTTTGCGAAAATACGGCGCAGATGTGGTGGCTTTTACATCAAAAGAAGCATTACGTTATACCACCATTGATGCCCTCGAATGGAGTACCACAAATCGCGTTATTACAAAATTGACCGCAGCGGCGGAACATCTCAGCGATAGTGCGCCTTTTGATGCCTATCTAGTTGCACCGGCTACCTATAATACTATCAATAAAATGGCCTTGGGAATTGCCGACAGTGTAATTACATCTGCCCTTGGTTCGGCAATTGGCAGAATGGAAAAAGGCAAAACAAAAATATTAGTTGTCCCGACAATGCACGGTAGTTTACACAATTCTATTTTGACTGATTCTTTGAAGAAATTAGACAAAATGGGTGTAATAATTGTGCCGCCTCGACAAGATTATGGTAAAGATAATATTCCTTCGGAAATTGAAATTGTCGCTGAAGTTTCTCGCGCTGTCAGTGATTCTAAATTAAAAAATGTGCCGGTTTTGGTAACAGGTGGGCCGACGCCGGTTAAAATTGACAGCGTACGAGTTATGACAAATATTTTCACCGGCCAATTAGGAATAAATATCGCCTCTGAACTTTATTTTAGAGGTGCAGATGTCACCTTAATTCACGGCTATAGTGGTTATCAACCTCCATCCTATTTACCTCATAAAATTGCCCTCAATTATGATGAATATTTAGCAAAAGTGATGGCAGAATTAAGCCAAAAATCTTATCAGTTTGGCATATTTACCGCAGCAGTAGCAGACTATAAACCTGAAAATGTTTTGTCGGGTAAAACTCCAAGTGGAGGAGTTTTAAAGCAACTTAATTTAACTTCTACTTTAAAAGTAATTGAGGAAGTAAGGGCAAAATTTACTGAGTTATTTATGATAACTTTTAAATATCAAGAAGGAATAAGTCATGAAGAATTGATGGAAATTGCCCAAACAAGATTAGAACGATATAATGCAGTGGTGGCAAATCGGGGCGAAGAAAAAGGGCCGAATGGTGAGCAGATTGTTTATTTGGTGACAGGAAATAATGAAGTAATTAGCTGGATGGGGAAAAAAGAAATTGCCAGGGGCTTGGTTAGTTATATGGAGGGGGTTTTTTAGTGGGGATAGAGGTTTTTTTCACACAGAGGAAACAGAGGGAGGCACAGAGGTCACAGAGGGTTTTTATAAATTTTTAATTAGAATTTAATATTGATTTTTTAAGAATTGATTTAGCTGCGTCAAAAAATACTTTTAGAAAAAAATGAAATCTCTGAAAATTTACTTTATTATAGTAGGAATGCTAACTTTAGGCTGCACACCTCCACTTCAAACAACTACTCAAAAACTAATAGAAACAAAAGAATGCACTGGCTGCGATTTGCGAGAAGCTAAATTAAATTACTCCCAACTTGCCGGTGCAAACCTGAACCGCGCAGACTTGGCAAATGCTGAAATGTCAAATACAAATCTTGCCGGTGCTCAACTAAAAAGTGCTGATTTGTTTAACGCTAATCTTAGTAATGCTAACCTCGAAAGTGCTTTATTAACTAATGCTTTTTTAACCGGAACTAACCTCAGTGCAGTAAATTTAAAACAGGCTAATCTTGAAGAAGCAAGTTTAAGGTCTGCAAATTTAGAAAATGCTATTCTAGTTGGTGCTCAGTTGGGTTATGCTAATTTAAGTAATTCTCAGTTAAATTCAGCGGATTTGAGTAATGCTGCATTGAGTAATGCCATTTTAAATAATGCTAATCTTAGTAAAGCTAATCTTAAAAACGCAACTTTAACAGATTCAATTTTACGTCAAGCAGATTTAACTGAGGCTAATTTAGAAGCGGTATTTCTGGAAAATGCTAACCTGATGAGAGCAAATCTCGAAAGTGCTAACCTCAGTACAACAAATCTCCGCTATGCCAACTTAGTAGAAGCGAACCTGAAAAAAGCTAATCTTCGTGGTGCCGATCTCAGCAACGCTAACTTGACCGGCGCAAATCTCGAAGAAGCTGATTTAACCGATGCAACGCTTACCGGCACAATCTTACCACCCTCCGCATCCGCAGCCCCAGACGAAAACGACAGCGAATATATAGACAACCTGTGACCGAAAGCTGAAAACATTTTCCCCCAATGCTGGATAATGAGAAAGCTTAGAGCCGGTTATTTTGGACAAGCGCTTTTCTGAAGCGGAAAAACCAGGCGTGCAGCGGCGAAGACGTAAAACTGTAAGGGCTATCTCTCTTTGGTTTTTTGATTACTAACTTCGCAATTATGCAACGCCACAAACCATAACCGTGCTCATTGTCCCCCTTATTGAAGTATAAATCTTAAATTCCGACCTATGCGTACCCACTATTGCGGCCAACTCCGACCACAACATCTTGGAGAAACAGTCACCCTCTGCGGATGGGTTGACCGCCGCCGCGATCATGGGGGCGTGATATTCTTGGATCTGCGTGACCGCACCGGTATTGTGCAAATCGTCAGCGACCCTCAGCGCACCCCCGAATTTTATCATCTAGCCGAAAAACTCCGTAATGAGTATGTTGTTCAAATCACCGGTCGAGTTTCTCAGCGTCCTGATGATTCTCTTAATCCTAAATTACCGACTGGTGAAATTGAAATTTATGCCGATCAAATTGAACTTTTAAATAATGTTAGAAAACAGTTACCTTTTCAAGTTTCTACGGCGGAAACTGAACAAGTCCGCGAAGAGTTGCGCCTGAAATATCGGTATCTCGATTTGCGCCGGGAACGGATGATGCGAAACTTACAATTGCGTCACGAAGTGATTAAGGCTATTCGCCGGTTTTTGGAAGATCAACAAGGTTTTATTGAAGTCGAAACTCCTGTTTTAACTCGATCAACTCCTGAAGGTGCACGGGATTATTTGGTTCCTTCTCGTGTTAATCCGGGTGAGTGGTTTGCTTTACCACAATCACCTCAACTTTTTAAACAGTTACTCATGGTGTCTGGTTTAGATAGATACTATCAAATTGCTCGCTGTTTTCGTGATGAAGATTTGCGGGCCGACCGGCAACCTGAATTTACTCAACTTGACATGGAAATGAGTTTCATGTCTCAGGAAGAAATACTGCAATTAAATGAGCAATTGGTTGCACATATTTTTAAATCTGTCAAGGGTTTAGAAATTCCGCTTCCTTTTCCTCGTTTGACTTATGCTGAAGCGATGGATCGCTATGGCAGTGATAAGCCTGATACCCGGTTTGGGTTAGAATTGGTTGATGTTTCTGATGTAGTCAAAGATATCGGTTTTAAGGTTTTTTCTGGTGCAATTGCGGCGGGGGGAATTGTTAAAATTTTACCGATTCCTGAAGGAAATGCAGCGATTTCTAATGTGCGAATTAAACCGGGTGGAGACTTGTTTAATGAAGCTGCAAGTGCCGGTGCAAAAGGTTTAGCTTATATCCGTGTGCGGGATGATGGCGAAATTGATACAATTGGCGCAATTAAGGATAATTTAAGCGAAGAACAAAAGCAGGAAATTTTGAAGCGCACAGGCGCACAAGCCGGCCATTTATTATTGTTTGGTGCCGGGCCGGTGGATACTGTAAATAAGACTTTGGATCGTCTAAGGCAAGTAATTGGACGGGAATTGAATTTAATTGATCCAGACAAGGTTAATTTGCTGTGGATTACTGATTTTCCGATGTTTGAATGGAATGCTGATGAGAAGCGTTTAGAAGCTTTGCACCATCCGTTTACGGCACCAAAACCGGAAGATATAGACGATTTGAAAACAGCGAAGGCGCAAGCCTATGATTTGGTTTTGAATGGTTATGAAATTGGCGGCGGTTCTCGACGGATTTATCAGCGGGAAGTGCAAGAAAGAGTGTTTGAAACTATTGGGTTATCTACGGAGGAAGCTTATAGTAAATTTGGCTTTTTGCTGGATGCGTTTGAGTATGGAACGCCGCCGCATGGTGGAATTGCTTATGGCGTAGACCGGCTGGTGATGTTGTTAGCTGGGGAAGAATCGATTCGGGATGTTATCGCTTTTCCGAAAACACAACAAGCGCGTTGCTTGCTAACAAGTGCGCCGGCGGGAGTTGATGCGAAACAGCTGAAAGAGTTGCAGGTTACATCGACTTATAAACCAAAGGCTTAACCTATGAAAAACCTGGAGAATTTGACCATACACCAATTTCGGGGAGTGCGAGATTTAAACTTGCAATCCCTGGGACAGATTAATGTTTTGGTAGGGGATAATAATTCAGGTAAAACCAGTGTTTTAGAGGCAATATCCACTTATTGCCGTCCTCTTGATTTGTCAGAATGGCTGAATGCAGCATGGCGGCGCGAGATTAAATATTCCCGCAAACAAAGATTAGAGGCGCTAAAGTGGTTATTTCCTCAAAATACAGAAAACCGAGTTTATGATAATTATGAAGGGGAAACTTATGTTTCTGGAAATGGGGATTTTAAAGTAAGAGAATCTAGGGCTTTGTACTCCGAAGTGGAGGCTTTTGAACTATCAGAAAATGTAGAAAATAGTGCCGATGAAGAAATCGGTATTAGAGAGGGCGATTTTGATAATATCCTACGCGGGGCTCAGATTTATTTAACAGTTCGCTGGGTTGATTTAGCTACAACAGTGAATGATGAAATTTCTGAAGAGTTTGAACTGTGGGAAAATGAACGTTTAATTAATCGCCGTAGTCGCGCAGATTTAATGTTGCCGGTGGAGACAGTGACACCTTATTCTCATCGAATTGAGCAGTTACAAGTGGGTTTGCTATCAGAAGCAATTTTTCGCCGTTTTAAGCCAGAAGTGATGAAGTTGCTGCAAGGAATGGATAGTGGAATTTTAGATTTACAAATTTTATCTCGTCCTGGTAGCCGGCCTAGTCTTTATATTGAGCATGAGGAGTTAGATATTGCACCGCTGAGTGCTTTTGGCGATGGAGTGCGGCGTTTATTGTTTATTGCTTTAATGCTGGCAAAGGTGCGAAATGGTGTTTTACTTATTGATGAAATTGAAACCGCAATTCATACAGAAGCGCTGACTAAATCTTTTTCTTGGATTGTTCAGTGGTGCAAAGAGATGAATGTACAATTATTTGCAACTACCCACAGCCTAGAAGCAGTCGATGCCCTTTTAGATGCGGCAAAATTAGAGGAAGATTTAGTCTTGTATAGGTTGAAAAAAGGCGAGTCTCAAACAAAAGCCGTTAGGATTGATAAAGATAGACTTCAGCGTTTAAGAGAAGAATTAGGGCAGGAGGTTAGGGTGTGAAGAAATATGCCATCATGGGTGTAGAGGGGCCCCACGACCAAGTTTTTACAAAAAAGTTGCTTAAGCTGTTAGGTTTTAAAGAGTTTAAGGGTTCAAAGTCAGAATTAGATAGTTTCTGGCACAAGTTTATTCCAAAATATCCCAAAAACGAAACAGCAAAGTTATATGAACGCTTATCGATGCCCTCAATTGTGTTTAATGAGAGTATATCAGTAGCCATTTATCAAGGTGAGGGGAGTAATTTAAAACAAAATTTAGAGGATATTCTCTGCAATAATCTTGAGTATCAAACAGATTTAGCTGCTTTTGGAATTGTGGCGGATGCTGATAAGAAACAGCCGGTTTCTGTTGCTGAAGAGTATGCGGATTGTTTTAAAAACTATTTTACAAATTTTCCAGACAAACCGGGGATTGTGGATACAAACAAACCAAGAACTGGGATTTACATTTTACCTGATAATGTTTGTGAAGGGGTGTTGGATACTTTGCTGTGCCGGTGTGGCGAGGTTGCTTACCCGGAATATATGAAAAGAGCAAATGCTTATATCTCAGAGTTTTCTGAGGAAGAACGGAAAAAGCTTAAGTGGAAACCTTTTGATTTAGATAAAGTTCGAGTTGCAACGGTGGTGAGTGTTCTCAAACCGGGAAAGACAAATACTGTTAGTGTTGCTGATAATGATTGGGTAAGTGAAACAACGCTGGGAGAAGTTTCTTTGCTTGCAAATTTTCAGAATTTTTTAAGAGAAATTTTAGAATGATATAATCCTGCACAAGTCCGAAGCGGGCGAGGATTAGATAAGCTTTCAATAATATTAAATTCGTCAAAACCAAATTGATATGACTAAACTCAGCCCATCTGTTGAGCAAGCAATAGATTTTTCTGTACCTGCTTATTTACCGGCCCATTTACTAGATCATATAGAACTCCCCATTTCATTGAACCTATGGGGGTGGAATTAGGTACTTGGCAAGGTGTGTATCAGGCTCAAGAATAGTTTTGGTTACGTTGGTGGGATGCTGAGGAGCGTTTAGAAATTGAACGCCAAGAAAAAGAAGAGGCTCAACAACGTGCCGAAATTGAACGCCAACGTGTTGAAAATTTGGCGGAACAGTTGCGAGATTTAGGGATTGATCCTGATGCTTAAAATCACAATATTTTGATATTAAGCAGAAAGCCGACATCGTTTGAGGAGAATGCCGGCTTTTTGGAGGGGAGAAAATAACACAATGTTTTAACTCTATAGAAAAAGATTATTGAAAGATTAGTAGACTAACCATTGTTGTGAAGGGATAGCGGCTTCTCTTTTGACATGGCCGGTGGTTACGGCGTTTTGTAAAGCTACGAGAGCATCTAAATCTTCGAGGTTGCAGCCTGCATGAAACAGGTGTTTAATTTCTTGTTCGGTATCAAGGCTGAGGTAGCCTGTTTTCATTACTTGGCGGACAACTTTACGAATCATATTTACTCGTGTCATAGCTAAAATTATTGATTCACCCTGTCCTGCTAGTATGACTGTTGTGGGCGGTGTTGTAGGTGATTTTAATGTGGTAAGGGTTGTGATTGTTTGGTTTTGAGGTTGGTGATATTGATCACGATGGGGCTATTTTTTTAGGTTTGAGGTGAAGAGAATAATTTTTGTGGCTGTTGGTTAAATTCTATAAAGGTTAGTTTAAAAAAAATATTGTTTATTGTCAGAGATGTAATCAATTTTAAAATAAAAAAGTCAATATTTAAGCAATTTATATGTAGGTTGGGTTAATTAACCCAACCCCATAAATCCTTACTCAGACTGAAATTGAACCGCCTGCTGAACTTGCTCCATACTCAACTGTAATGCTTGTGCCACTTGCTCTGTAGTTAATCCCAATGCCAGCAAGCGGGGGATAGCTTCTAGTTTAGCTCGACGCTCTCCTTCTTCTAAGCCTTCAAGTTTAATATCTTGGTAAAGTCTTGTCTGCTTAAACTCATCTAAACCTAACATAGTTCGTAACTCCTCTCGACTCAAATTTGACAACTTATAGAGTAATATCGTCTCTATTAATTCTAGTAGGTTTTCCGACAATGCCGGATCTTCTACTTCCTGACGCGAACGAGCAATTAATTCTTTCCCTCGCTCAACAGCCGTTTCTTCCCTATCTACAATTAACCGGATAATCGCCAAACTTAACGAATTTTCCACCGCTAATTCATCCAAATAAACCCGTTGCACT
Organism: Halomicronema sp.; assembly: GCA_036704045.1. Classification (GTDB taxonomy): domain Bacteria; phylum Cyanobacteriota; class Cyanobacteriia; order Cyanobacteriales; family Oscillatoriaceae; genus Ancylothrix. Next base: position 172,342 of record DATNQM010000042.1, read on the forward strand.
TGCGGACAACTTAGCAGCAATTCATAGGGAACAATATCATCAGTTTCGATAGTTCGCGTCGGATAAATTACCACCGCTTTCCAGTAATTTACGGATTCATTTTGTTGGAGATACAAAAAAATCTCTGCAAAAAACCGGCGATAAAAGCTGGAGTCTTTCTGAAACTGAACCTCGACAAAGAAAACCGGCAATTCTTGAGAATTAATGGCCGGTTCATACACAGCATCAATGCGAAACGCCTTTTGCTTGAGTTCAACTGAAGCAAAATTATAAGCCTCAGTATCAATTCCAGAAAAGCCTATCAACTCAAAAAACAATTCTGGAAACTGCTGGAAAATAAGATAAAAAATTGTGTCGGTTTTCACAAAAATTTTGTAAGTTGAGTTAATTAACCCAACCTACCATAAAATTACCAACCCTGACTAATGCGCCGATTGTTAATACTTTCTCGTGGCAAAAATGCTATCGGATCAACAGCACCACGTCCGGGCGAATGAATTTCAAAATGACAGTGAGGGCCGGTACTAAAGCCGGTGCTACCCATTTCTGCAATTTGTTGACTTTGTTCAACTTTTTGACCTTTGCGAACTAAAACTCGGTTGTTATGAGCATAACGACTAATACTTCCATCAGCGTGTCGAATTTCAACTAAATTACCATAGCCGCCATTATTCCAACCGGCATAACTAACCACCCCAGCAGCAGCAGCAACAATAGGTGTACCAATAGGTGCAGCAATATCAATACCAGCGTGCATTCTTCCCCAACGCATCCCATAACCTGATGTTAAAACACCCCTTGCCGGCCAAATAAAACCACTAGCCGGTGGCGCATCTGGTAAATAAATATCAGGAGAACCCAAAGGCGGCAATTCTCCGGCATTCTGCTGAGACATTTCAATCTGATTTCTTAAAGCATCTAAACGCGAACTAACTTGATCAAATTGATTTTTTGAATTATCTTCAATAACAATCGGCTCAACAGAAATACTTGCATAATTTTCAACAGAAACGGGATAAAATGGTGCCGAATTATTTTGATTTAAATTCATAGAATTTGGCTGTCGGTCATCATATAAAGAAGATTCCACAACAACTTCCATCTCTGCTTCATCATCAGACAACTGAGATGGAGTAATCACCGGCACCCTATCCCCCCAAGATAAAACCGGCCTTGATTCTAACAACTCTATTGGTTTTATTTCCTCTATTTGACGATTTAAATTTAAACTCGAAGATTGATTATTAAACACCGGCTTAGTGTCAGCTTCAACATCTGAAACACTAACATTTTGAATAGTTATATTATCAATTGAAGCCACTTCATTATTGATACTAAATGGTGTTTCCGTAACAGCCGTAGCAGAAAATGTAGTGAGATTATCCTGAGCGACAAGAGCAACAAGCGTCCCTATTGCAATTTTTTGAAAATTCATCAAATTTGCCTCTTGTGTTGGAAAAACAAAATTGTCTCCATCAAAAAGATAGAAAACAACAAAAAATTTAAAATTACACCTTGGCGGCTATAAAAAAATCCGCACTGTACACCACTTTTAAAGCAACCAAAATCCTCCGTTCTCAGAAACGAAGAAGGAAAAGGCGCTAATAGTTTTCAACGCTGCACTTGTTCGCTCCGGGGAATTTAATTTTCTATTCTCAACGTTTATTTTTTGGTGTTGAAAGCTTTATTTATAAAGGAAAACAGCCAAATATTTGTAGCATTTATTTGGTTAAATGACTAAAAAAGGGGAGTTTGGTTCGGCTATAATGCAAAAAAATTAGCCATTTTTAAAACGATGAACCGCCATATTACTAACATTTGTAACAAAAAACAGATTTATAAACCGCTGCAAGCATTTATTTTAGGGTTGTGCATTGCCAGTAGCACCACTGTGGTTGCTCAAATGTTGCCGGTTAAAGACAACCTAATTAACCTCAACAGCAGCGAAGGCGAGCAATTACTAATAGAAAGCAAAGCCAGAGCCGATTATTTACCGCTTATCCTGCAATTTGTTACGCAAGATAACCTAGCATATTGTGGTGTTGCCAGTATGGTAATGGTCTTAAATGCCTTAGAAATTCCGGCACCAGAAGCACCCCAATATGGAAAATTTCGACTTTTTACCCAAGAAAACTTTTTTAATGAGAAAACACGCCAAGTAGTTGATTCCCAAGTTGTTGCTCGTAAAGGAATGACTCTTGAGCAACTCGCTCAACTAATAGCAACCTATCCAGTTAAGGCGCAAGTATATCATGCAGGCAACAGTAGTTTAGAGGAATTCCGTAAACTAGCTTTGCAAAATTTACAAGAACCAGGAAACTTTATTTTAGTTAACTATTTACGCAGCAGTTTGGGTCAAGAAAGGGGTGGACATATTTCTCCCATTGCTGCTTACAATGAAAAAACTGACCGATTTTTGATTTTAGATGTGTCGCGTTATAAATATCCGCCGATCTGGGTTAGTGCTTCTGATCTATGGCAATCTATGAATACCGTAGACTCAGATTCGGGTAAAACGCGTGGGTTTGTCTTGATAAATCGGCAGTAATTATGTTTGATGTGGGGATAATTTTTGTCGAAAATAGCATTTTCAAATAGCACTTATAGGGAGTATTTTTTTGATTTTATCATTAGGTTAAAGTTGTTTGACCGCAGATAAATGCAGATAAACTCCCTTAATTTTATGCTTGTTAGTAGAGAAAACTTTTTGAGAATTTTATGTTTTTTGTTGAAAATAAATTAGAAATTACTGTTAATTAGAATTTTATAAAAAAGCCGAGATTTTACAAGCCAAATTCCCCACTTTTATTGTAAAAATGGGGAATTGGAAGGGGATCTTTTATATTTTTTAAAAAAAGGACTTACGCTTTTTGTTAAAAATTTTGGACACTGCTGATTGTCTGGGAGGTAAAATTGCGTAAGCCCCAAAAATTTAGCGATAGTCAGAGCGGACTACATCGGGGTCACGTTCGGTTGTGTAGCGTGCGGGCTCTTTACGGCGAGCCAAACCAGCCAAACCTAAAAGACCTAGCAAACCCAACCAACCCCAATCAAAATCATTATCGCGGGTGGTATCTGTGGTTCTGACGTCATCGGTTCTGTAGTTAGGAGAAGTGGTTGTGGTATCAGTTCCAGAAGGAGTGTTAGTTTGAGCAGAAGCCGGTAGAGTGGCGGGTAATACAGCTAAACTGGCTGCAACTACACTGGCTCCAATAAGATTGCGGATTGAAGAACGGTTCATAATTGATTTTCCTCTCGTGTTTTTTCTAATTTATCAATTGTGGCTATTTGTGAAATCAACCTGTGGGTATAAAATCAAAGTTGAGGGAAGGTTAACTTCAGAAATAGAAAAGTTTTTTTGATAGGAAAAACCTATAAGTCTGTTGTGTTTGGGTGGGGCTGGTTGTTTGAAAGCTTTTTAATAGTAAAATGTTGAACAAAATCAATATAAAAGTCATAATTTCATCAAATTTATATCACTCTTCAGAGAGAGAATCAGAAAAATCTGCTTGCAGTTGAGCAGCAACTCGCTCACCAAATTCGGCATCGGTATTAGCCAGACTCAACATTTGAAAATACTCTTGTTTTGTTAAGCCATATTGTTCAATAATGCCAAAAGCAATGGCTTGGAGTGATGCTACAGTTTCTGCTTGTATTTCTGGCTGAGGCTGGCCTTGTTCTACCGTTGTTTCTGGGACTTGCATTTGTTCGCGGTGGCTTTCGACAAGGGCCACAACTTGTACATAAGCACGCACAAACTGAGTAACTTTTTCTGAAGGAATTGTCGTAGCGTCTAAACTGTGTTCAATGGGGCCTTGCTCAGAACTATTTGGCAAAGCTAAAGCTATGGGTGTCCCAAGGCCGCTATATATAACAATGAGTAGCAAAAATAGGATGAGGTTGCGTTCTGTGAGGACACGAAAACACAAGCAGGATATTAATAAACAGGGCCAAACAAAATAAAACAACATAAAATAAAGTGCTAAAAAAATCAAGTTTTTTTTAAAAAAACAATTGTGAGAGAAAAACCGGCAAGGATTTTAAATTGGCCTTGAGTCCAAAATTGGAAAATTCACAACTGCTTATAGAAATTTTTGCCTAGAGAGAATCAAAAATACTAAAATATAGGTAAATCTACAGAGTTGGAATGACTATGGCTGGCGGCGAGTCTCATACCCAAGATTCCCTTTCCCTGCGAGAGTTGCAAGTGGTTGAATTGGTAGCTGCTGGCTTGAGTAATCAACAGATTGCCGAGCAGCTAGAAATCAGTAAACGCACAGTTGATAACCATATCAGCAATATCCTTAACAAAACGAAGTCCCAAAACCGGGTGGCCCTGGTGCGTTGGGCTTTGCAGTCAGGTAAAGTTTGCATTAATGAGGTAAATTGCTGTATTTTGCCGGTGCCAATCAATAATGGTAACAGTGAACCGGTACTAGAGGATACATCTCAAGAGGATGATTAGGAGAAATTAAGCATGGGAGAACAGCTAATCCAAACCCCACCTGTAAAAAAGCTGCGCGATCAAATGCGTTGGCACAAACTATCTTTGGCGGTGTACAGGGAAATTGCAGCGCATCTGCGTCAAGTCGAAGGCGTGGAGACTGGATTGTTGCCGGTGCCTGCTGGCGAACCGTTTGAGTGTGATCAAAGTCAAGTGGGCGGTTTGTGGGTAGAGTATCCCCCCACTATTGCTGCTAATGAACGCCATTTAATGGAGCAGATTTTGGCTTACTATAACAATCGCTATGGTTCTTTTGAGCGTTTAGGCGTTTAAATTTATCGGCAATTTTTTTAATTTTGTAAGAGTTTGTAAAAATTTAATGGGCGCAATTCAAGCATTACGAGGAACGCGGGATATTTTACCGGATGAAATTGGCTACTGGCAGGGTTTAGAAGCTACTGCTAGGGATATTTTGCACCGGGCCGGTTATCGAGAAATTCGCACGCCAATTTTTGAAGAAACAGCTTTGTTTGAAAGGGGAATTGGTGAAGCAACGGATGTTGTTGGCAAGGAAATGTACACTTTTAAAGATCGGGGTGATCGATCTACTACCTTGCGTCCTGAAGGTACGGCCGGTGTGGTTCGTTCTTATATCGAAAATAAATTGTTTGGGCAAGGGGGGGTGCAGCGTTTGTGGTACACCGGCCCGATGTTTCGTTATGAACGTCCCCAAGCCGGTCGTCAACGTCAGTTTCATCAAATTGGTGTTGAAGTATTAGGTAGTTCTGACCCGCGTGCGGATGTTGAAGTGATTGCAATTGCTACAGATTTATTACAAACTTTAGGTTTAAAAAACTTAAATTTGGCTTTAAATTCTGTGGGAAATCGTCAAGATAGACTGCAATACCGGCAAGCATTGGTGGACTATTTAACGCCGTTTAAGGATTCTTTAGATACCGATTCTCAAGACCGGCTTACTCGGAATCCTTTGCGAATTTTAGACAGCAAGGATAAACGTACTCAAGAAATTGCTGTTAATGCACCTAGTATTTTAGATTATTTAGGAGAAGATTCACGCCGGCACTTTGATAAGGTTCAACAACTGTTAACAGATTTAGCAATTTCTTATACATTAAATCCTCGTTTGGTAAGAGGTTTAGATTACTATACTCACACTGCTTTTGAAATTCAATCGGATGATTTAGGTGCTCAGGCTACGGTTTGCGGTGGGGGCCGATATGATGGTTTAGTGGCCGAATTAGGGGGCCCAGAAACACCGGCGGTAGGTTGGGCAATTGGTTTAGAACGTTTGACAATTTTGCTGCAAAATTTGCGGAAAGTTCCTGAAGTTTCTGTTGATTTTTATATTGTTTCTAAGGGAGAAAAAGCTGAAGATAATTCTTTGGTTTTGGCGCATAATTTACGTCAACATGGTTTTAGTGTTGAGTTAGATTTAAGCGGTAGTGCCTTTGGTAAACAATTTAAGCGCGCAGACAGGAGTGGTGCTATTGCTTGTTTGGTTTTAGGAGATGAAGAAGCTGTTAATAAAACTGTCCAGTTGAAGTTGTTAAATACTGGAGAACAAAGGGCGGTTTCCCAGGCTGAGTTGTTAGCAAATGTAGAGGATTTAAAAGTACAATTGCAGTCTGTCAAATAGTTTTTTTAAAAGGGACAATGCCCAAGGGTTTTGTCTCTTTTCTTGAGTTTATAATCAGACAAAAACAGGTAAGAGGGTAAGGTTTTACCGTAATTCCATACAGAAAGAGGCAAGATATACTTTTATAGCAATACATAATGGGACTTAGTTAAAAAAATAATGCTTTTAGGTAAGACAGAACTTAGAGGTTTTTAAAAACTATTAAAACTATTTAAATTTTAATTTAAAAGTTTTGTAATCTATTATATAAAGTTTGTATTTTTATAGTTATTGAGGTTTCCCGATGAAAAAGGAAGAGTTATTGCAAATTATTGACGAAGCTGCTAACAATAAACGAACACATCTTGACCTTTCGGATCAAAAATTGACGGTGATACCTCCAGAAATTGGTACACTGACGCATTTAAAACAGTTATCTCTAATTGGCAATTATTTAAAGGAAATACCGGCAGAAATTGGCAATTTAGTAAATTTAAAAAAACTTGATATTAGTTTTAATGAACTGACATCATTGCCTGTCGGACTTGATTCACTGAATTTAACAGAACTGCTGTTGACTTATAATAAGTTAACATCATTGCCAGCCGAAGTTGGCAATTTAAACAAATTAGTTAAACTTGACCTTAGTGGGAATAAGTTAACGGAATTACCATCAGAAATTGGCAAATTTGTTAATCTTAAGGAATTATATTTGGGTGAGAATAGACTTAGTACATTGCCTATTGAGATTGGAAACTTAAGAAAGTTGGAAAAGCTTTATCTGTTGCGTAATCAACTTAAGGAATTACCGGCATCTATTGGCAATCTTACTAATCTCTATATTTTAGATTTAGGGAAAAATAATCTTACCTCTCTCCCAAGCGAAATTTGTAATCTTTTTAATTTAAAAAACTTAGCATTTTGGAGTAATCAACTCAATTCTTTACCGCTACAAATTGGGAATTTTAAAAAGTTACAAGTTTTCGATGTTTCGGGTAATCAACTTACGGATTTGCCGTCGGAAATAGGAAAAATTGTTAATGTGTTAGAGTTAAATTTATCTAACAACCAACTAAAAAAACTACCTCCAGAAATTGGAAACCTCATAAATTTAACGCATTTATATCTTGCAGGTAATGAGTTGACAGAAGTTCCAAAACAAATTGCCAATTTTACTAATCTTCAAGTGTTGATTTTGAATGAAAATCAAGAAAATCAGTTGCCGGTGGATGTTCTTAAAAAAGGAACTCAAGGCATTTTAGCTTATCTTCAAAATACGTCTAAATAATGGCGATTAAACGTATTTTACGTTTAGGCTAAATATATTATTGCCGTTTGTCATAGTTAGAGTCTGAAGGCGATTATAGCCACTAAAACGACCAAACCGAGCGCCTGACGGAAGTAGTTTACCCCCTCAAACAACTCCAGCCATGCCCAAGTGAACCAAGCCCCAAACCCCACTAAATCTAATCCTGCTTGGAGATTGCCGCTAGGGACGACGAATTGAAGTAAAGTTGCTGTCAACGCTACTATAAGCGGTAAATTCGGTGGCTGAGCAATAACAATGTTGCCTGATTTATCTCGAAAAGTTCTATCAAACAACGTGCTACTCTGTGCCTGAATTTCCTCTGAATCCCTGTTTCCTTGATACGACATCTACTCTGCCTCAATGTTAATTAACCCATATTTTAAGGCTGTTTTTTCTATTTGAAATCTAACTCAAGTTGGAGATTAATCTTGGGATCACTCCTTCGGTATTTTGGCGTTGCTGAATTGAGGTATGAATCAAACCGGAACCGGAACATCTAAAAACTTGAGATAATGAATTAATAAACGGATTGAATATCCTAACATTTCAACAGATTTAGAATAGCAAAGAGTTCGGCGATGTAGCCTAGCTAAATAGTGTCTTAAACGGGTATTTTCCCCCTCTACTCTGGTCATATAAGTTTTGCTGACAATGTGATCGAGATCAGGAATGAAAACCGGATAAACTGGCCATCCATCTGTCACATAAAAATAGCATTCCCAAGATTTGACTAATTCCCATAAAGGACGAAAAGTTTCTGCGCTACGAGATCCTAAAACCCAACCTAAAATTCCGGCTTTGAAGTGGTCAACTACTGTCCACAGCCAAATTATGTTTTTTTTGAGCCAGAAGAAGGTTTTTAATTCATCAAGTTCTGCTACTTCAGGTAATATCTCTGGGTCATAGGCTTCAGGTAACAATTTTCCCACTGCTTTAACCCAGGTGATAATGGTCGTGTGATGAACTCCCTTAACTCGTTCAATTTCCCGAAAACCCATACCATTAACATACATTTTCAGGCATTCTTTTTTAATTGCATCACTGTATCCTTTGTGTGGCTCATAAGAGTCGATAAACTGGCGACCACACTTAACACAGATGTGGTTCTGTTTACCTTTTTTCAGGCCATTTTTGCGAATATGGGTTGATTGGCATTCAGGACATTGCATCAACATTCACCTAAATTCATACCTCTATTATGCAACGCCGGTATTTTTATATAGAAATTAATATGCCATTACCAACAATCTCTAATCTTGCTGTGGTTGAGATGTATTGAATTTCAGTAAATTAAGTAGAAGCACCTAACTACTGGTTTTGTTGGATTAAGCGTAAGGGCAACTCATCAAAGGCTTGTGATTGTTGGGTTTCGTTCCTTAACCCAACCTACATTACTACATTACCTAGAATTTAATTAAGTTGACTTACTTAGAAACACCACATTTGTTTTATAAAGCTTCATGGTGGCACGATAGTTATCTTTTATTGAGGAATTTTTAAGTAAGCTTATGCTCTTTCCAGCATTATAAATCGCTATGGGTAGCCACCGGCAGGCGCAAACACAAATAAGCCAACGGCCCAAACAATGGTATCAACGAAACTACCCAAAACAAAGTATTATTTTTTATGCCTCTGCGTGCCATATCATCCCCTAATAAAGCAGGAAAAAGTAGGCATAGGGCGCAAAAATCTAAACTCATTACATGAATAAATCTTTTGCTTTGCCATTGGGCAATAAAATCTGCCCAATCAGCATTAACTAAACCCCAAGAAACCAAACCGGCACTTCCTAAAAGCAACAAAATTGCAGTTATTTTCGAGTTGAAAATTTTCAGAAACCAGCTTTTTTGACCGGCAAATTCTGGATTAGAATTTCGTAATGCTAAATAGGGCAAAATAGCAAAGGCACCAAGGCCAAAAGATAACACAGCAAAGGGCCATGCCGGCACTTTTTGACCTCTACCATCAAAAAACAACACACAACTGTAAATAATCGGCCAAATTCCCATAATATTAAACAGGGAAACAATCAAAGGATTAATACCTTCTATTTCGCCGGTGGATAGTTTTTTAATCAACTCAAACGTTTCTTGAAAATTATCGGGTGGGGCGAGAAAAGCTGCATACATAATCCCCCCTAACCAAAGTATCCAAAATAGATTTTTTCCTTTCATATTTTCCAATTTTTGATTTTTAAAAACTTTTAACTTAAGGCTTCTGAGAGGTAATCGGCGGCGGCTTCTACCATTGCCATTGCATTTTCGTAGTGCATTCGCGTTGGGCCCAAAACACCCACACTTCCCACCGGCATTCCGCCCCGACGATAAGGAGAAGAAATTAGCGTACAAGTGCGAATTGTATCAATTGGATTTTCGCTACCAATGCGAACATTTACGCGTTTTCCTGTGTTTTCCGTTTCCGTATTTTCAAAAATTAATGGACAAAGTTGTTCTTGTTCTTCTTCTAATAATTGCATCAAAGTTTGGACTTGATTAAGTTCAGAAAATTCGGGGTGTCGCAAAACTTCCGAAACTCCACTTACTACAAGTCTGGTAGCAGCAGGACTTTTAAAACGGCGAGTCCAGTCTGCGATCATTGCGCGTAACCATTCTGCATAAATTTGAAATTCGCGGTCAAGTTCTCCCCAGTCTAATTTTGACAGTTCTGTGAGAGGACTATCGCGCAATTTGCTATTTAAAAAATTCGATAAAATTTGGAGAGTTCTTTCTAACAATTCTGTGTCTAACTCTTCTCCTTCTGGTGTTTTTGGCAATTCCATTAAAGTTGATTTTGTTTCCAAAGCATCGGTTACTACAATCAACATAACTCGCTGAGAATCAACAGTTATTAACTGCAAATGTCGCAACCGGCTGGTGTTAGTTTGGGGTAGGGTAATTAGAGTAATATAACCGCTTAAGGTAGCGAGAAGTTGGGCTGCATCTCTGACTAAAGCTTCTAAACTCCAGTCTTCTAAATTAAGCCGATCACGGATGACATTTTCCATGCGCCGAGAAAGAGTTTCTGAAGGCGTGATAAGTTGGTCTACATAAATGCGATAACCAGAGTCGGAAGGAACACGACCGGCAGAGGTATGGGGTTGATAGAGAAGACCGGCTTTTTCGAGATAGCCTAAACAAGAACGAATAGTTGCGGGGCTAACGTTTAAATTATATTCTTCTGCCAAAACTTTTGAACCTACGGGTTCGGCTGTGGCGATATAATGACGCACAGTGCAGCGGAGAATATATTGTTGCCGGTCATTGAGATGGATTGGTACTTGAGACATAAAATCGCAATTTTATCCAGGTAAAAAAAATTTTTAGGAGCCCTTAGTCTGAGTGAGACCGGCATTGTCATCCCTAAAAGTTTTATTGATTAAAAATACAATATAACGCAGTTTTGCACTCAAGTAGGAAAGAAAGTAGTAACAAAAATAACACAAGATTAGAAATGGGGAATTGAGAAAAATTTTACCAATCCCCGCATCCCTGTTGATTACCAACCTCCCCCTTTAGACCCGCAGACAACGGCGTAGGCGTGTTCAAAATCGGGGTTATTTACGCGGATTTCTTGGGGGTTGGAACCGCCACCGGCCCGAAATTTGCGGATTGCTTCCAAAGCAGCTTGATTGCTGAAATGCGCTAAATCTGCGCCATTCCAGCCCTCGGTACGATCAGCCCACTCGGCTAAATTGACGCCTTCGAGGGGCCGGTCTTGGTTATGAACTTTTAAAATTGACATCCGGCTATTTACATCGGGTAAACCGACTTCAATTTGCAGTTCTAAACGTCCAGCCCGTAGGATAGCTGGGTCAATAGCTTCGGGCCGGTTGGTAGCTGCAATTAAAAGGATATCGGGCGAAGCTTGTAAGCCATCGAGTTCTGTAAGTAACTGTCCTACTACCCGGTCACTTACGCCGGAGTCGCCCTTATGGACACCTCTGGCGGGGACGAGGGTATCAATTTCATCGATGAAAATGACGCAGGGTGAGGCTTGGGAGGCTTTGAGGAAGAGTTCTCTCACAGCTTGCTCGGCTGCTCCAACCCAGCGGCTGAGGAGTTCGGCGCCGGTGATGTTGATGAAGTTGGCCCGCGCTTGGGAGGCTAGGGCTTTGGCCAGGAGGGTTTTGCCGGTGCCGGGCGGCCCCCACAATAAGATGCCTCGCGGGGCTTTGGCGCCGGTTTGGCGATAAAGTTCGGGATAAAGTAGCGCTCCTTCGACTGATTCTTGTAGAGTTTGTTTGATGGTTTCTAAGCCGCCGATGTCTTCCCAGGCGATGTTGGGGGTTTCGACTTCCAAGGAACGCAAAACTGAGGGTTTGATGTCTTTAAGGGCTTGGATAAAATCGCTTTGGGTGACGCTGAGGTTGTTGGGGATGGGGCTATCTGGTGTGGGGACTTGCCGGCGGAGGGCGTTGTAGGCGGCTTTTTGGCAAAGGGCTTTGATGTCTGCGCCCACAAAGCCTAAGCAGATGTCTGCTAGTTCTGATAGGTTAACGGTGTTATCGATGGGGACGTTTTCGGTGTGGAGTTGCAAAATTTCTAGGCGTCCTTGTTTGTCGGGGACGCGAAAGGTGATTTCTCGGTCAAACCGGCCAGGCCGACGCAGGGCTGGATCGAGGCTGTCGGGTCGGTTGGTTGCGGCTAAGACTATGATGCCGGTGTTTGGTGAAAATCCATCCATTAACCCTAAGAGTTGTCCGACAATTCGTTTTTCTACTTCGCCTTCTACTTGTTGCCGGTTGGGACAAAGGGTGTCTATTTCATCTATGAATATTAAACAAGGGGCGCTGTTGCTGGCTTTAGCAAATATTTCTCTGAGTTTTGTTTCGGCTTCGCCATAATATTTGCCGATAATTTCGGGGCCGGTGATGGCGATATAGTTGACTCCTAATTGTTCTGCGAGGGTTCTTGCAGTGAGTGTTTTGCCGGTGCCGGGGGGGCCCACAAATAAAATACCTCTTGTAGGTTCTAAGCCTAGTTTTTGTAATAATTCTGGGCGTTTTAAAGGTATTTCTACGAGGTCTTGTAATTCTTTTATTATATGTGTTAAACCACCAATTTTTTCCGTTAGTTTTTTAACAGAAGGTTGGGCTGTTTGGTTGTTGGTTTGAGATGGGGGAGTAATAATAACTTCAGGAGAGGGTTGCTGCTGTGGTTTAGCGCGGGGAATATTGCCTTGGGTGGGTATATTGCTGAGGCTACGAGTGTTGATGCGAATATCAGTTTTAATATCTCCTTGTTGGATTTTTTCTTCTAAGGTTTTTGCGAGTTCAAGAAGTTCTTCAAATCCTTTAAATATATCGCTCATGGATTTTTGCCTATAATAAATCGAGATGATTCTTAGTTTAGCAATTTTAGCTTGGATATTATGTCAGTCATAGGTTAGAGATATTCAAAACCCGAAATATGCTTATTAAGCTTACGATTCTTGATGATACATCTCACATTTTTTTGAGGTTTAAAGACTATAAATTTTCCTGTTTGTCGAAAACAATTAAAAGTTTAAGCTTGGTTAAATATTGTCTTGACAAAATGTGTTGTTTAGAAAAATGTAATCTAAAACAAGAAAATAAAACATTTTATAATATATCTAAAATTAAAGCTTTAAAAAACAATTTACTAAGCAATTGCTCAACAACTAAAGTCGAAAAATATGACTATCCTAACGAGTGTCATTTTTAATTTTTGATTTTAAGTCAAGACGTTGTGACCTGAATAGGAAATTTTTAGGTTAAACATTGGTTTGTTAGTTGCAAATTGTGGTGTGAGAATGCCTAAGAATAAAATATACTGTTTCCGCGCAAGTTATGAAAAATCTAAGCTTAATCAACAATCTACCCCAGATTGGCTGACAGTTGAGGCAGACTGGCAAGGTTATATGATTTCAACAGTTCCTTGGGTAGCTGACGTAGCCGTTGTTTTAGGGATTCTACAAATTGAAGAGTCCGTAGAAAGCTGGCAGAATTATTTGGAAAGTTTGGGGTTTAGAGAAGTTGTGGTAGTTTGTTGTGAACGTATGTTCAAAGATAAAGGTTTTTATTGATAGTTTCGGGTGGGTTTTTCTGCCCACCCTATTTAAATTACTGAGAAATTTTGATATCATTGTTTAGCATCAGTACAAATTGGAGTTAATTGATTGTGGTTTTGATTAAAATTTTGAAAGGTTGGGAAATTCCAGAGACTCAGGTAACTTCTGAAGATTTATTTTTAAATCGACGGGGTTTTATGAAAAGTTTAATAGGGGCCGGTTTGGCTGCAACGAGTTTGTCTTTGGTGGGTTGCGAACCAAAAAAAGAAGATAATCCTATTGCCGGTACAGTTAAGCTTGATGTTAAGACAAATCCAAATTTTAAGGACGTTGACCGGCCCATAACTGAAGAAGATTTTGCTTCCAGATACAATAATTTTTATGAATTTGGTGGGACTAAAAATATCTGGAAAAATGCTCGTGCTTTGCCGACGGATAGTTGGAAAGTTGAAGTAGCTGGGTTAGTGAAAAATCCTAAAACTTATGATTTGGATGATTTACAGAAAAAGTTTCCTATAGAGGAAAGAATTTATAGGTTTCGCTGTGTTGAAGCTTGGTCAATGGTAGTGCCTTGGATTGGGTTTGCAATGAAAAACTTAATAGCGGATGTGGAACCAACTTCTAAGGCAAAGTTTGTGCGTTTTACGTCTTTTTATGATGAAAAAATTACGCCTGGGCCGGTGGGTTTTGGCAATTATCCTTGGCCTTACCATGAGAGTTTAAGGGTTGATGAAATGGCAAATGATTTGGCTTTTTTTGCTACAGGTATTTATGGTCATTCTTTGCCAAAACAACACGGTGCTCCTATTCGGATGGTGGTTCCTTGGAAGTATGGTTTTAAGGGTGCAAAGTCGATTGTTAAAATTGAGTTTTTAGATAAGCAGCCGCCTACTTTTTGGAATACTTTAGTGGCAAGTGAGTATGATTTTGAGGCGAATGTTAATCCTAATAAGCCTCATCCTCGTTGGTCTCAGGCGGAGGAAAGAATTGTTGGCAAGGGGCCGGCTATTGCTTGGGAAAAAAGGCCAACTTTGCTTTATAATGGCTATGAGGATTATGTGGGGAAACTTTATAGTTAGGAGTTTTTTTTCAAGGCGAGGTCACGGAGGTTAGCACAGAGGAACACAGAGGGTATTTGGGGGTTTTTTTGCTTATGTTGGGACGGGTTTTACGGGGTAGATATGAAGTTTTGAAGGGTTTGGCGGCGGGGGGTTTTGGTGAGGTTTTTTTAGCGCGAGATCGGGATTTGCCTGGTCAGCCTTTTTGTGTTGTTAAGGTTTTAAAGTTGGTTGATTTTTCGGGTGAAGTTTTGCTAACTGCTCGACGTTTGTTTGAGCGGGAGGCGGTGGTTTTGTATGGGTTGGGTGGGGGTGGTTTTGTTCCCCGTTTGTTTGCTCATTTTGAGGAGAATGGTGAGTTTTTTTTGGTTGAAGAGTTTGTTGAAGGTGAGGATTTACGGGGAGAGTTTGGGGCTGGAAAAAGGTGGGATGTTGATAGGGTTTGGGGTTTTGTTGTGGAGGTTTTGGGGGTTTTAAAATGGCTCCATGAGCATAATGTGATTCATCGGGATTTGAAGCCGGCTAATTTGATTCGTAGGAGAAAAGATGGCCGGTTGGTGTTGATTGATTTTGGTGCGGTTAAAGAAATTTCTGGGGGAATTTTTTATTTAGAGGCTGATGATAATCAAAACACTATTATTGGAACTATGGGCTATATGGCTCCTGAACAGGCGCAAGGTGAGCCTCATTTTAATAGTGATATCTATGCTGTGGGAATGATGGCTATTCAGGCTCTCACCGGCACTTTACCCCATCTTTTACCAGAGGATTCTTTCACGAAAGAAAAGGTCTGGATTAATCGTTTAGATGATGTGGTTGTAGAGCCAAGTTTTATAGCGGTTCTTGAAAAAATGGTGCGTTATAATTTTCGAGAACGGTATCAAAGCGTAAATGAAGTTTTAGAAGATTTGGGTAAAATAAATACTCAATTCTTAGCAAATTCTGAGAGAAATAGAGAGGGTTTAGAATTAGCTCTAAAAAGAGAAATGTTAACTCTTCCTTCCGCAAATATAACGAGCCAAAAGGGACATAATTTTGTTAAAAATAGTACCGATTATCGACATCGGCAGATTTTAATTAATAAGGTTAAAAATTTTTGGGTAAAGGGTGTTTTAGAAACCTCTTTGCATGGTCGGGCGATGATGAAATTGGGTTTACAATCGCGTTTAGATTTGATTGAGCGTCCTTGGGGTATTGTGTGGGGAAATGGCGGGTTAAACGGCGAATTATTGCCTTCTGGTGTGCGAGTTAGTGATAAATTTCGCTCGTTGGGAGAGGGGAGATCGTTGTTAATTTTGGGGGAACCAGGGGGCGGGAAAACAACTACTTTATTGCAACTTGCACGGGATTTGTTGGAGGAGGCACAAAGTAACACTAGTTGTGCAATTCCGGTAGTTTTTAATTTGTCTTCTTGGAATAATCCTAAGCAATCTTTGGCAGAATGGTTAATTGCGGAGTTGAAAACACAATATCAAGTTTCTTCGGAGATTGCTCGTCGGTGGATTATTGGCGGTGAATTACTTTTATTATTGGATGGTTTGGATGAGGTAAATACAAAGTTGCAAGATGCTTGTGTTAGTGCGATTAATATATTTTATCAGGAACATGGGACTACAGAGTTAGTAGTTTGTTGCCGGTTTCAAGATTATCAACGCTTACAAAAACGCTTGCAATTGCAAGAGGCTATTTGTTTAAAACCTCTTACTTTAGAACAAATTGATGAGTATTTAAAACAAGCTTCAGAATTGACAAGTTTAAAAAGAGCATTGCAACAAGATAATACATTACAAGAATTGGCTCGTTCTCCTTTGATGCTGAGTATTATGACTTTAGCTTATCAAGGAATACCTACTGAGGAGTTGATTTCTACAAAGGGAATTGAAGAAAGACGAGTCCATTTGTTTAATTCTTATATTCAACGGATGTTTAATCATCGTTCTCCTCATAGTAAATATACAAAAGAGCAAACTATTTATTGGTTAAGTTGGCTGGCTCAAAATTTATCAAAGCAGTCACAAACGGTGTTTTTTATTGAAAAAATGCAGCCGATTTTGTTATCTAAGAAACGGCAAAGGGTGATTTATGTTTTAAGTTTGTTTTTAGTGTTTTTTACGGTTGGTGGTTCCATAGGCTATGTTATGTTGCCAAAGAGTCAGTTAGCCTTGGCTTTGATATTTGGTGCGGGGATTTTTTGGCTAATTTTTGGTGTCGATAAAATTGAGCCTGTGGAAACTTTACAATGGTCTTGGAAAAAGGCTAGTTGGCATTTAGTTGTAGGTATGTTTTTAGGTGGTTTATTGCTTTTTCCTTTTAAAATTTTATATGAGTCTTTACTGGCGTTATTAGATCATGAAATGTTTAAGGTGGTGATTCCTGAGACTGAATCTTTGGGTAGGGGTATTATTTTTGGGATGAGTTTAGGGGTGGTTTATGGGTTAATTCAGGGTTTTAAGGGGCCGGCAATTCAACGGAAAACTTTTCCTAATCAAGGGATAATTCAATCGGGGATTAATTCTCTGTTTTTTGCAACCATTGGTTTTTGTTTATTGGGGTTATCTGCGAAACTTTTGGAGTGGAATTCGCTTGTTTGGCAAGTGGTTGGTTTATTGTTTGGTTTTGCTGCCGGTGGGGAAGAGGCTTGTATTAAACATTTTATTTTACGGTTGATTTTGTGTGCGAGTGGAGTGATGCCTTGGAATTATTCGCGGTTTCTTGATTATGCGGTGGGCAAGATTTTTTTACAAAAGGTTGGGGGGGGTTATATTTTTGTTCACCGACTTCTTTTAGAACATTTTGCCACCATTAATAATACTCATGTGCAAGATTCTGAGGCTACGAACTACCATAATGAACTCGCTTAGTAGGCGAGTAATAGTTCACCTTGGATGCTTAGAGGAGGGGCGGTTTTGTGATTTCCTGGTTTTAAGGGTTGGAGGCTTTGTTTGTCAGTCGTAATGTAGAGTAATGTGTTTTTAAATGTTGCGATTAATCTTTTTTTACCTTAGCTGTCTGGGATTGTTTCTGTTGTTGTAGCTGGATTTTGTTGACTTTTAAATTTTTATTTGGTGGGTTTCAAAATCAATTAAATAGCTATTATTAACCGGTAATTGTTGAGGTGTGTTCTAGCAAAAGACTGAGAAAACTATTTGAGAAGTAAGCCCAAAGGAAGGTGAAAATTGCCGGTGAGGGTTTTTTTTAGGAAAAGATAGTCTTTAGTAATATGGATAACTTCCTTCCTTTGAAGGATACAGAAACACCTGGAAAATTTTTATAGTGAATGTAGTAAAAACACAGTTTAGAAAAGGATAAAAATTATGAGCCGCGAACCCAACCAAAAACCCGTACAACCTGTTAGTGTTGATTGGCATTCTAAGAGTGAACCGGGACCAAAAGAAAAAAATTTGACGGCAAATCCGGGCGACCGAATAGAGGAAGGAAAATCTCTTGATGAGAAGGCACAACAGGTAGCTGTAGATGCACCTGATATTACCGGCGATCATATCAAAGTGCCTACTTATTTTATTGTGGAATACCCCGATGGAGAGAAGAAAGCTTTGCATCATGTTAGGGATGCGGAGGAGATTTCTGATGTAATTAGACAGGCGCGAATGGATGAAGAAGGTAATCGCGTTTGGTGGTAGTTTATGTTGCCGGTTAGCCGCCGGTTGAAACCGGCATCTACACAATAAAAAAACCCGTTCGGGGTTTAGGTTATTGATGGGATGCCGGTTGTTTTATAAGATAAAATTCAATTTTTTAACCCCGGAGGGTTTTATTCTTGTAGGCACCGATTTTAATCGGTGACAAATGCCGGTGAAAAATGCCGCTACCAAATACTTTTAACCCCCAAAATCACACCGGCAACGTATGTTTTTCCCCCTCAGAAATATCCACCGGCACAACACAAAAACCCCGCAAAACATCCCGCGTCATCGCCACCTGACAAACCAAAGAAACATCCTCCTCATTCAACAACCCCAACGCCTCATAAGGATTATCACGCTCAACCACCGGCAACTGATGAAAACCCCGCGCCGCCATCCTATCCAAAGCATCAATCACCGGCTCATCTTCATACGCCAAAACAATATCCGCCGTACAAAGTTCCCCAATCTTTTTATTCAACAAAAACCCCTTAACCCCCTCCCCATTCGCCTGAGACAAAATCCTATTAACATCACGCAAAGTAATAATCCCAATTAAACGACCCGCCTCATTAACTATTAAACCACTATGCCGGTTTAACTCCGTCAAACGTAAACCCGCCTCAACTAACGGCGTATTTCCTAACAAAATCAACGGCGACTTATCCATCGCCTCCGACACCCGAATTCTCTCCAAAACCTCCCGATTATAATCACCCTCAATATTCAAACCAATCTGCTGTAAATTCGTAGTAGACGCCGCCGTTTTCATCGGCTTCTTCAAAACATCCACCAACCAAACACTCAACCCCACCGCCGCCATCAAAGGCAAAACAATCCGATAATCACGAGTTAACTCAAACATCAAAATAATCGACGTCAAAGGCGCCCGCACCGAGCCAGCCAACACCGCCGCCATCCCCACCATCGCATAGGCCGGCGGCCCCGCCATATACTTTGCTATACTTGGTATAGCCAAAGCTAAAACCTTCGCATAAGCCGAACCCAACGACGCCCCCAAATACATCGACGGCGCAAACGTCCCCCCCACCAAACCACTACCCAAACTAATCGCCGTCATCACCAACTTAACCACAAGCAAACTCAGCAACAACTGCAAAGAAAACTCCACATCTTGCAACATCGCCTCAATCGTCTCATAACCAATCCCCATAATTTGCGGCCACCGCAACGCCACCACCCCCACACAAACCCCCCCTATCGCCGGATGCACCCAACGAGGAATCTTACTCAACCACCGAAAACCGGCCACCTCCCCCGCAAAACAACGCTGAGCCTGCTTAATCGCCACCGTATAAGCAATAGACACCAAACTCGCCAACAACCCCAACCCCACATACAAAGGCAATTCAAGCGGAGAACGCACCACATAAGCCGGCAACATAAACGCCGGTTTTGCCCCAATTCCAATCTGAGCAATTAGCGCCGAAACCACCGCCGCCAAAAGCACCACACTCACCGCACTTGTCGCAAAACTCGTCCCCAACACCAACTCAATCGCAAAAAAAACTCCGGCAATAGGCGCATTAAACCCCGCCGCAATACCAGCCGCAGCCCCCGCCCCCAAAAGCAAGCGCTGCCTTTCCTGGGACACCTGCAACACCTGTCCCACCAACATCCCAAAATTCGCCCCAATCTCAGCAGACGGCCCCTCTGGGCCCAAGGAAGCCCCCGTACCTAAAGAAACCGACGCCGCCACCATTTTCGTCACCGGCTTTAAAACCGGCGGCACCGGCAACCCCTCCTTTTGCACCGCCGCAATCATCGAAGAAATTCCAGGGCCAAAATCCGGCGAAAGCAAGCGCATTAAACCAATAATCGCCCCCCCCAAAGCCGGCACACAAGCCAGCGTCCAAGCCCCCCACCCACCTATGAGCCCCATCAAATCTTCTAACGTCAGACTGTGGATAAGATGAATCAGAAAATGAAACGTCACCACCCCCATCCCCGTGCTACCGCCAATCAAAACCGCCAGAATCATCACAATACTTTCTGGCGAAGGCTGAAGACGGTTAAGAAAACGCGTTAGGGCAATTGAAAAAGAAGCAAGGGCAGGTGGCTCTTGAGGCTGCTGTCCATTCCGAGAAAATAAACCGTTCATTAATGGTAAAAATAAATATGAGAGAAACCTTAAGATTTGTTTCTAATCTTTTATTGTCATAGATTCAGCAGGCCGGTGCAAGTAACCTCAAGCACAAAAAAAGTGAGATTTTATAAAATAAAAGTGATAACTTGCCGATAACATAATGTACCCTTATTTAATAAATAACTTTAACCCCAACCAAGCCAGTCTCTATAAAAAACCGACTTTTTGATATTGTTAACTATTTTTCTCCTTAAAGGTTAGTGCTCCCAACTTTTAGACTAATGGCTTATTTATAACTCAAAAGCGATGAACTTTCGCAACACCAAAGTTGTAAAATCTTTTAAACTCATAAAACAAAACAGACATCCCCATGACCTCAACCATTCAACCCCCTAGCTCAACAGCCTCAAACTTTCGTGATGGCATCCAATACTACGGCGAAAACTGGCCCGGTTTCGATACACACGGCCAAACACCGGCCATCTCCGAAAATCAAACCACCATCTCTGACCCCAACGACCCGTCCGCCGTATTCCAAACCTTGTTATACGCAGACGCATTGCGCTACCTAACCCTCCAAGTCACCGCCTCCAAAGCTTCAGGACACCCCGGTGGTTTTGCCAGCCAAGCCGAAGCCTACGCAGCTTTAGTTATGCTCGGCTACAAAAATATTATTACCGAAGTTGGCCACCACGCCCCCGGTTTTTATAGCGCCATGTTCCTCGACCGATCTTTAGAAGACATGGGCATTTCTACCGTCCAACAACTCCGCGACAAGTTCCGTGAAAAGCATGGCTTGCTGGGTCACTTATCCGGCTATATTCCAGGGATTCTTGGCCCCGCTGGCCCCCTTGGTCAAGGTCAACATTTTGCCCTCGCCGGTGCCCTCCTCCACCGCGATAAACTATTCCCCTTCACAATGGGCGATGGTGGTATGGGAGAACCCTACCCCATGAGCAGCATGGCACACTTTAACACTGCCTATCCCACCGCTACTAACTTCTTGCCGGTTTTAGTTTGGAATGGCTACTCCCAAGAACATCACAGCATGGTTTCCACAAAAACCAATGAAGAAATGATCGCCTATTGGAAAGGTAACGGTTTTCAAGAAGTTGTGTTAGTTGATGCCAAAGAATTTGATGATACAAATCAAAGTGGCGAATATGTAGATAGCACAGTTTTCTCACTTAAACAGCGTCTAGCATTTATGAAAGCTGTTTTATTAGGTGTAAATAAAGCCGCCAAATCGGCTCTTGGTGGTAAATTAACCGCATTTATTATTAAACAATTGAAAGGTGCCGGTGTTCACGCAAAAGGCGCAAAGTCTCACAATTTGTACCCCAAAGACACCCTTGATGCACCTCACATTATAGAAGGATTGAAAAATCGCGCCCTTTCCCCTGAAGCTTGGGACTTGGTGCGGACAAACTGTGAAAGGGCAGGAGGCGGGCCGGCAGCCAAAACCGTTGTTACAGAATTTGAGTTGCCTTTAGCAGAAATTGGCGAATTACCTTTAGAAGAGTATGCCGTTGGCGGCGACGCTAAAATTGCAACAACAGCAATGGGTAATTTAGTGGTCAAAGTTGGACAAAGCGACCGCAATTTTTTGGTGACAAATGCCGATGGAAACGAGGCATCTGCTATTGGTAATATTAATGTCGGGTTAAAGATTATTCACCCCACCTCTGATGAGCTTTATAATCAGACCCCAAATGGTCAAGTTTATGAGCCTTTAAGTGAAGATGCTTGTGCCGGTTTGGCGGTGGGTTTATCGCTGTTTGGGGCACGGAGTTTGTGGTGTTCCTATGAGTCTTTTGCAATTAATGGTTTACCAATTTGGCAGACGGTTACTCAGGCGATGGCAGAATTACGCCGGCAGACACCTTCGGCGGTGACTTTATTTACGGCCGGTGCCTTGGAACAAGGGCGAAATGGCTGGACTCACCAACGCCCTGAAGTGGAGGCGTATTTTGCAGCCATGATGCGGAATGGTAATGTTTTTCCGCTGTTTCCAACCGATGCAAATAGCATTCAAGTTTGCTATGAATGGGCGCTTTCAACTAAGAATAAAGGCATTGTAATTACGGCATCTAAATCGCCTTTGCCAATTCGGACAAGTTTTGAACAAAGTCGTGTTGCGTTGCAGGATGGTGCGGTGACAATCCATGAAATTCCGGGCGATAAAACGGTGGTCTTTGCAGTGATTGGCGATATGACTTTGATGCCGGTTTTTGAAGCAGCAGCATTTTTAGAAACCGAGGGTATTGGTGTGCGGATTGTTTCGGTAGTTAATCCGCGCCGGTTATATCGTTCTAGTGATGTTGCGTGGGATACTTGTTCGGAAGCTGATGGTGGATTTTTGGATGATGCGGGTTTTGAGCGTTTGTTTGGCGGTGATGCCTTGATTGGTGTGACGGGAGGTGCTGCCGGTATGCTAGAACCGTTGATGCTACGCAGTAATGCCAAACGCGATACCTTTGCCTGGAAACGCGGCGAAACTACTGCAAGTGCAGGAGAGTTGATGGCGTTTAATGGTTTGACTGCTGAGGCGTTGACAAAACGTGCCATTGAGTTAGTGCATTAAAATAGATAGTAGGGTGGGCTATGCCCACCTCACTCTGCTATCATCCCAAAAATCAAAAATGTAATTATGACTGCACAAATTATAGAAAAAGTAATAACTTCAAAAGAACAGCGATTTATTCTCCCTGGCTATCATTCATGGGAGGAATTTGAGGCGATAGAAGCTTTAATGAAAAATGAGCCAGGTTTACGGATAACTTATTTGGATGGGTGTGTGGAATTTATGACTCTTGGTGAACAACATGAAATAATTAAAAAGTCGATTGCGATATTTTTAGAACTGTATTTTTTTGAAATGGGGATTAATTTTATTCCCGTCGGTAGCGCCACTCGCCGATCAAAAGAAAAAGGCGTATCTTTTGAGCCTGATGAGTCTTATTATTTGGGAGAAAAAAAGCAACATCCAGACTTGGCTGTAGAGGTGGTAATTACCAGTGGTGAGATTGAAAAACTGGAGAAATATAAGCGTTTTCAAATTAAAGAGGTTTGGTTTTGGGAAGATAACCGGCTTGCTATTTATCGCCTGCGAGATGATAGCTATGAGCAAGTTTCTAGGAGTGATTTTTTGCCGGATTTAGATATTGATTTGTTTGGGCGTTGTGTGATGATGCCATCTATTCTTGAAGGTAGGAAAGAATTTCTCAAAGGCATTCGGCAATCTTAAAATTGATGCCAAAAATCATTAAAAAAAAGCTGCTGACATCTCTGCCAGCAGGTTTTTTGATCAGAGGTTAATAAAGGTTATACAGGGGCACATAGAGAAATTCCGCCACCTGTTGTGTTGTAATTATCTAGGGCAGCACTAATAGACTGACCAGAAGGAACAAGGGGATTTGAAATGCCAGTAGTCCAGGCAGTAGCTGTCTCTAAAACGGGAGGGCTTAAACGATTTAATGTGCTATTTCCCATCAACCATAAGTAACCATCTCCTTCGGTATAGCCATCTCCTTTACCATCTCCGTTTTCATCGGGGGTAAGGAGTTGCAACCACTGGACACCATTGTTGATGCTTTGTGCATCGACGGGGTTTCCTGAGAGGTAGTTAAGCCAAGCAGCGGTGAGGTTGCCAGCAACGTAGTATCGGGTGTCGATTATATCTGTTTTTCCTTGTAGTTGAGACTCTGCGCGACTCATGGTTTTCTCAGCTTCGATGGTGTTGTAATACAGAGTTCGTTCTCCGTTATTGGTGATACCATCTTTGTTGAGGTCTCCGATCAAGATACCGACAGCATATTGGCCGGTGACGGGATCAAGAACTTTTCCTGGTTGGGCTGAGTTGCTGTAGGGTTGTAAAAGGATGTCGCCGGTGGGGGCGTTGGGTTTGCCTGTTACCTTGTAGTCATCAGCTGCATCGCCGTTCCAGATTTCACGATTTGCACACCAGTAGCCACGAGTCCGTACACCTGCACATCCTGTGTAGGAACTGTCGTCAGTGTCGGTGACTGTGGTGCCGTTATTGGAACCGATGACGGTAGCGGTGTTGCTGTAGGCGCCGCTGATGGCTTTGTCTGTGGCTGTATAAACCCAGGTTTCGGTGGTGTCTAAAATTTGGTCGTTGTCTGTGTCTCCGCCGACAAAGTTGGTGATAGCGCCCTCTTTATTGTCGGTGACGGTGATGTTTGATAGTCCGACGTTGCCGGTGTTGGTGACGGTATATTTCCAAGAAATTGTATCGCCCTTTAAGGCTGTTAGTCCGTCTCCTTCGGTGTTTTTGTAGACGGTTACTTTGTCGATGTTGATTGCGGGGTTTTCGCCAAAGTAGGAACTGTCATCGCTATCGGTAACGGTTTCGGTATTTCCTAAGTCGTCTGTGGTTGAACCTGTGACGGTGCCGTTGTTGCTGTAGTCGCCTTCTATAGCGGTGCCGGCTGCTGTATAAACCCAGGTTTCTGTGGTGTCTAAGATTTGGTCGTTGTCTGCGTCTCCCCCGACAAAGGTGGTGATAGCGCCCACTTTATCATCGGTGACGGTGACGTTAGATAGTCCCACGTTGCCGGTGTTGGTTACGGTATATTTCCAGCTGATGTCTTCGCCAGATTTGATGTTTAATCCGTCGCCTTCGGTGTTTTTGTAGACGGTTACTTTGTCGATGTTGATTGCGGGGTTTGCGCCAAAGTAGGAACTTGCATCGTTGTCGCTGACTGTGGTGCCGTTGCTGGAACCGTTGACGGTGCCGATGTTGCTGTAATGTCCTTCTGTGGCGGTGCCGGTGGCGTTGTATATCCAGGTTTCTGTGGTGTCTAAGATTTTGTCGTTGTCTGTGTCTCCTCCGACAAGGTTGGTGATGGCGCCGACTTTATCATCGCTGACGGTGACATTTGATAGTCCGACGTTGCCGGTGTTGGTTACGGTATAAGTCCAGGTAACATTTTCACCTTCTAAGATTGTTAATCCGTCGCCGTTTGTTGTGCCGTCGCCGGTTACTTTATCGATTTTTATTCCGGGGTTTGGTGTGAAGGATGGTGTGACTTCTCCTGATAGTTTGCTACTGTCATTGCGGTTTCCTCCGAGTGTTCCGACACTGGTTAAACGAACTCCAAAATCAGAACCGTTTGTGTTGGCGTTGATGAAGTCTGCGAGGGTTAATTCTTTGCTGCTGCTGGAAATTGTAAATGTGGTGGAACGTATGTCATCTTTTCCAATACCAGAGGTTCCAATGGCGACACCGGCATCAAAAGTTTGTGGATCAATAACGACGTTTCCGCCTTTTGGTATATCTACTTTGCTAACACTATTGGCGGGTCCGAATGCTCTGCCAGTAACATCTCCACCGCTGATGTTTAACGTTGAAGTTAGACTTTCATCTTTTACATGAAAAAAGACTCCATTTAAATCACCTATGTAGCCGGTGACGGGATCTGGAAGAACGTTAACGGTGACTTTGACTCCTCCAGTTACGATATCTTCTAAGGTAATTTCGCTATAAGTATTGCCGCCGGTAAATTCGTTAAGTCCAAAGGTAATAGAGTCTGTCATGTTTTCCTCGTCTTAATTTGTTTTAAACGCAAGGGATCGGGAGGTTTGGCAACAATTTTGCTAAACCAAGGAGTTTGGAAAACTCTTTGTAAAAGAATTAAAGCGGAGGGGAATTTTTGAATCTAATCAAAGAGCAATTCCCGGATCCTGTTTTGTTAGCGATGTTTCCGTAGAAACACCGACGCAACTATATTAGCCGTATTGTTAGGGCTGGCGTCAAGAACTTGTCTCGGTTTATACGCAATCTTTAAAATTCTCTATTTTTCTAATAGTGGTTTATGAAAAGTAAATACTATTTTTGATGATAAATCACGGTTTTTAAGCTTTTTTGGAAACCTTCTTTAAATTTTCGCGTCGTCCTTTAAGGAATATTTATGTTTTTTCTGTAAAGACAAAAAAATTTTGCTTGAGGAGAATACTGAAAATACTTTAGTAATAATGATTATTATTCTTATTGAACTAGAGTATGGTTTTAAGAGTTTATACGGAGAAGTCCCAATGGTTTTTTGGGAAAAATCTCACTAATGTTAAAAATGATATACAAATTATATAAAGTAGGGTTAATTAAAAAAGCTGAGGTTTGTCGTTTTGGGGAGAGTGTAGTTTGTTTTAGAAAAAAAGATGTTGCGATGAGATAAAAAGTAAATTTTTTTGATAATTGAGCGTTCAATCCCAACTATTTTTATTCATCTATCTTTTGAAGGATTGGGTTTATAAATAAAACAAGAGTTTGCCTGTTGATAAGAAGTTTATTAAGAGTAAATTGGAAATTGAATCTCACCTCTAAGTCATCCCTTTGGTAGAAGTTGATAGCGATTTCAATTCGTTACTTTAATGAAAGAACCGAGAAAAAATCACAATCTAAGCCATTTTTTGGAGATAAAAAGAGATGTTTCATCACGTCAAAGAACTACAATTTAATGCACGGGTTTCTGGTCCAGATCCACGTTTTGCTCGCTTGCTTTTGGAACAATTTGGTGGTGGAAATGGCGAATTAAAAGCAGCAATTCAATATTTTATTCAAGCCTTTGGATTTCGCAAGACTTACCCCGACAAGTACGATATGCTAATGGATATCGCTACGGAAGAATTAGCTCATTTGGAAATTGTCGGTGCGATGATTACGATGTTGCTTGAAGGTATTAATGGCGAATTAAAGGATGCTGCTGATAGTAGTGCTTTTGGTTTGTTTTCTGGCAATAAAAATAAAGACAAATTTATTCAGGAGGCGTTGGTTAACCCACATTTCTATTTACAATCAAGTGGGGGCCCTATGTTAACAGATAGTCAGGGGGTGCCTTGGACTGGTGCTTATATTAATGCTAATGGTGATTTAACGGTAGATTTGCGTTCAGATTTGGCGGCGGAATCACGGGCTAAGATTACTTATGAAAATCTGATTCAGTTTACGGATGATCCTTATGTTAAGGAATCTCTTGGGTTTTTAATGACGAGAGAAATTGCCCATTACAAGATGTTTGCGTCGGCTTTAGAAACGATTGAACCGAATTTCCCACCGGGAGTTTTGCAGGGTGATCCACGTTACACTCATTTGTATTTTAATATGTCGAATGGGGAAAATATTCGTGGGCCTTGGAATGAGGGACAAGGTGCTTGGGAAGAGGGCGAAAATTGGGTTTATGTTGAGAAGCCCCAAGAGAAAGTTTTAGAAACTAATGGGTTGTTGAATCAGCCGGTGGAGGGTACTAAACGGACAGCGGAAGAAGCTGTTAAAGTGAGTGAGAATTTGAGTCAGTTACGTTCCCATGAGGTGACTTCAGCGATGGGGGCGGAGGGTGAGGTTAAGCAATGGAGTGACTATCCTGATAAGACGGCAGAGAGTCCGATTGTAGCCAGAGAAAAGAGTAAATTGAAGCCGAAAATGTAGGTTTTGGGATAGTAGAAAATGCCGGTAGAAGACGCCGATTAAAACCGGCGTCTACACGAATCAGAAAAAACCCCGAAGGGGTTCAAAAATTGAATTATTTTCAAACCGGCTACAGCTAAGAATAACCCCAAGCCCGGAGGGGTTTTTATTTTTGTTTAGGCATCGATTTTAATTGCTATCTTCAGGTTGGAGACGTTTGATATTTTGGCGGGATGAGATGGGTTTGTTGAGGCTAATTTGATCGCCTACTTTAATACCGGCGTTGTATCCTTTTTCGCTGCTGATTTGAGAGTTGGATCGAGATTTAACAGTAACGCCGCGATTTTCGAGGTAGTCTTGGATGGCGAGTTGGTTTTTTTCAAACATAGAACGGACGACTATTCCGGGGGTGTCTGGGGCGTTGCCGGTGCCGGGTATTCCTGATGTTTCCATTTCGTTTTTTTGGGCGAGTAATCTTTCGCTAAGACGCGTTGCACAGCCAACTCTAAAGGCGTTTAGATAGGCGCGTCCGCTGCCTTTTCGATATTTGGCGCGGCGTTCTATTGCTTTGGATAAGTAGTCATAAAGATGTTGGCATACTATTAGGTTTGTGCTGCTTCCAAGGAGAAATACATTGCCATTGTAGCTGCTTCTTAGGGCTTGGCAAAAGTTGGAGTCGGCGACACCGGAAAGTAATATCATTTTCCAGGTCACAAAGCGGGTAGTATTATCTATAACGGTTTCGGTGATTTCTGTGTCTTGGTTGTTGCCTAAGTCGGCTAGACTGAGGTTATGTTGGGCGAGTAATAAGGAGGCTTTTTCGGCAGCAATTGTAGATTCGTTTTCGTTGGATGAGGTGGTGAGGGCGAGGAGTTTTTTTATTTTTTCGATGATGGTTTGATCTGGCATGGTTTTGTGGGTTGGGGTTGGTTATGTGGCTTAGCACATACTTTGATGTTCAAAGGGGGGATTTTAAGATTAAAGCTGGTATGCGCTGAGTGGTTAGATATATTTTAGATTAATTGTGATTGCAGAATTTTTGTACAATTGAAACGAAATGTAAAATTAAGTTGCGGTTGTTAAATTATGTCGGAAATGAATTTGTTTTTGGAAGAAAAAGGGCCGTTGAAGAGGGGGACTCTCTGGGAAAAGGTGAAGGAATGTACACAAAAAGCTTTGGAGTGTGGGGCTTTGCTTTCTATTCCTACGGAGTGTGAGTTTATTGAGGAGGCTGGGGTTCGTTTTGTGGTGAGGGTGGCTTCAAATTTGGTTAGGAAAGATGAGTTAAAAAAGGATGGTAAAAAGCCGAAGGATTTTAATCCTTTTTTGCCTTATGAGGAGGATTTGTTTGTTGCTGATATTAGTGAGACGCATTTGTGTTTGTTGAATAAGTTTAATGTTGTGGATTATCATTTGTTGATTGTGACGCGGGTTTTTGAGGAACAGGAAACGTGGTTGAATTTAGAGGATTTTGAGGCGATGATGTTGGTTTTGAATGAGTTTCAGGGGTTGGTTTTTTATAATTCTGGAAAGTTGGCGGGGGCTTCGCAACGACATAAGCATTTACAGGTGGTGCCGGTGATGGATATTCCTATTGAGGGGTTTTTGGAGGGGGTTGTTTTTGATGAAAATGGGGTGGGAATGGTGCCGGGTTTTGATTTTGTTCATGGTTTTTCTCGTTTGGATAAGGGGGGGAAAAGTTTGTTGGAGGTTTATCATTGTTTGTTGAAAAGTGTGGGTTTTGATGGGGATTTTGTGGGGGATGCGAGTGGGGCTTATAATTTGTTGGCGACGCGGGATTGGATGTTGGTTGTGCGTCGTTCGCAGGAGGATTTTGAGGGTATTTCTGTCAATGGTTTGGGGTTTGCTGGGACGTTTTTTGTGAGGAATGAGGGGCAGTTGGAAAAATTGAAAAATATGGGGCCATTCAAAGTTTTAAAAGAGGTGGCTTGTAGGTTGGGTTGAGAAACGAAACTCAACCCAAAAAAAGGGTTATTCGATGATTTTGATGTTGTAGTTTCGGCAGCTTGCTATTTGGTCTTTGATGACGTCTTGGCGCATACTGTCGGGAGAGATGACGGCGCAATCTTGACCGTAGCGCCGGACTTCGCGTGTTAGCCAAAAGGGGTTACTGACGCGGCGGACGACTTGGCGGATTTCTCCGATGATTTCGTTGCTGATATCTTGGGTGAGTCTGGGTTCGTAGGCGTTTACCATGCCCCTATAAAAGTGTAAGTACACTTTTATGTAGTCTAAGCCTTTTTCACGCCAGAGGCCGGTGGCGGGGAGGATGCTTTGGATGCGGTCGAAACGAAGACAGCGGTTGTGGATGAGTTCGGGATAGGGAGTGTCTTTGATGTCTTCGGTTTCGTCGCACCAGATTTGTAGGAAAAAGCGTTTTTCGTAAAAGGTGATTTCGGCGTAACGCACGGTATATGCGAGGTTTTGGTTTTGAGAATTGCGGTAGAGGATGTGAAAGGGTTGTTTATTTTTGCAATATTCATCGACCATGAAACGCCATGCTGTGTTAGGTTGGCTGACTTGCTGGATAAGGGTTTGACGGTCTTGGGGGTTGAGGTTTCCGTGTTCTAGGGCGAGGGTTGCGAGGGTTTGGGCGTGTCCTAGGTGGCCGGCATCTGTAAGGGCTTTTAGGGCTTGATCTATGGCTTGTACTTGTATTTTGGTTAGGCTAAAGGGCTGTCCGACTTCTAGTTTTTGGTCGGCGATGGCGACGATTAGCCCGGAGGGGCTGGGTTTTTTTCCCCACAGGATATTGAGTTTGGCGGCTATGGCTTCTAGTTTTTCTTTGGTGCCGGGGGGGACTGATAATGTAAGGGCTTCTTTTTTTCTAGGCATTTTATAAAATTATGTAAGTACACTATTGACATCTCTGGCTCATCTATTTATATTGTAAATGTACAGGGCGCGTGGAGGTGAAGCAGTGGTGAGTTCGTACTGTGTTACGCTGAGGCCGGTTTTTTCTTGTCTTGCGGATGGGATGTCGGCGGGGGTGAGTTTGCCGGCTGGTTTGTCTTCGCTTTCTTGGCATCAAGTGGCTACTTTTGAGGCACTTAGTGACCCCCATATTGATGTGATTTTTAATACGGCAATGACGGGGGATGGTAAAAGTTTGGCGGCTTTTTTAAAGTGTTTGGTGGAAGATTTTTATGCCCTTGCGCTTTATCCAACTAATGAACTTGCCCGCGATCAAGAGAAGCAAATTAATGGTTATATTCAGAAGTTTAAACCTCGTTTAGAACCGCGTGTTAACCGGCTTAGTAGTGCGGATTTAGAGGTGTATGCGGAAAATGAAAAGTTGAGGAAATCTGCGGCAATTGAAACGAGGGCCGGTCAATCGGAAATTTTGATTTCTAATTCTGATATTTTGCATTATTTGCATTTTGGTTGTTATTTGTCACAAGATGATAGTCCGGATCGGTTGTGGGGGAAAATTGATAAGGAGTTTAAGCTTTTTATTTTTGATGAGTTTCATGTTTTCCAAACTCCACAGGTGGCCGGTGTGCTTAATACGATGCTTTTAATTAAGCATACTAATCGGCATAATAAATTTTTGTTTCTTTCAGCAACTCCTAATGAACAATTGTTAGAAAAGTTGGAGGTGGCCGGTTTTCGTTGTAAGTTAATTGATCCTTTAAAAGAAGGGAAATATTACTTTGGTGATGTCAAAGAGGGCGGGCACGGGGACACAACCCCTACAGTAGATAGGAAATGGCGGCAAATTTTGCGAGAAGTTACTCTCAATTTTGTTTCGCTGGAATCAACTTTTCAATCGGCAGAAAATTGGCTTCAAAAAAATAGTAATTTGATTTTATCTTATTTTTTGGAACAGCCAGGGAGTAAAGGTGCAATTATTCTGAATTCGATTGCATCGGTGAAGCGTTTAACGCCGTTTTTTAAGGCTTTATTAGCGCCTTATGGGTTGGTGGTGGGGGAAAACACCGGCCTGTCGGGAACCCAAACAAAAGCGCTTTCTTTGGAGGCTGATTTGGTTTTGGGGACGAGTACAATTGATGTGGGGGTGGATTTTAAGATTAATTTTTTGATTTTTGAATCGGCGGATGCGGGCAATTTTATTCAGCGGTTGGGAAGGTTGGGCCGGCATGATGGTTATGCAAAAAATGGGGAGTTTGTGGTGTTTGAAAAGTTTACTTCGTATGCTTTGATTCCTAAGTTTTTGGTGGAAAGGTTGTTTTTGGGGGAAACTCCACCGTTAGCAACTGGAGGGATTTATGATAGGCCTTTTTTACAACAAAGTATTCTGGAAAATTACCGCAAAATTAATAATTTTGAGAGGTATGATTCAAGATGGGGAGTGGTGCAATCGTTTGTACTTTGCCAGAAATTAGGGCATCCAACGATTAAACAACAGTATGAACAAAGTCAGCTTGAGTTTCGGAAAGCTTGTGATTTGGTGTTTAATACAAAAGTGCAAAGTGTGTGGGGCCGGTTGAAGCAATGGAAGGCGGAATGGGAGGATTTGTCGGGGAATAAAACCGGCAATCCGATTGCGGAGGAGGCGGCAAGTTTTCGCGGTTCAAGTTCGCTTTTGTGTGGAATTTATGATTTAACAGAGTCTTATGAGGCTGACCGTTTTAAGACTTATGATTTGCCTGGTATTGTGAGTAATTTGGAAATTGAAATGATGACAAAGGCTGATTATATGAGGGTTTTGGAAGAGACAGCGGGGCGTTTAAAACAACCGATTGCTAAGGGTAGATATGAGTATTGTTTGGGGTTTATGAAGCTGCATTCTTATCGGCCTGAAAGGTTGAATTGGAAGTTTATTTATAGTGGGGATTTGCAGCCGGTGGCGGAGTCTTGGAAGGTGCAAATATTGACGGGTTTGCAAATTTGGCAACCGGGAAATTATTGGATTGATGAGGTGAATAAACGTTTAAAAAAACAAGCGTTGGTGAGTTATGTTATCAACCGGCCGGTGGTGGAAGTGCGAGCACGTTTGCGTTTACCGATGCACTTTCAAATTTATCCTATCAGTGATAATTACAGTTTGCATGATGCCGGTGCACCTTATTGTATTGCGTTTGGTCAGTCTGCGTTGTTGATTGATACGTTGGCCGGTTGGTTTAAGAGTAAGGGGGGTGAGATATGGATCTGTTAGCTGAAGCATGAACAACCGTAGACTTAGAAGTTGGGTTTTTCTGCCGAAATTTTAGATTTGAGGGTTTAATACTGATGAAAAGGCCGGTTTTTTGCGTTTGTCCTTTATTCGATAGTTTTTTGGAAGAGGGGACTTCTATACATCCGTATAATAGGGATGTCTTTTTAAGATTTAAAGATTGTTTATTGAATTAGCACTCTTCTCACATAATCATAAATTAGAGATTAATAATGCCTAAACAACGTAAAAAATCTGATGATGACGGGCAACAATTATCTTTTGATTTTTCAGGGGAAATCGAAGAAAATATATCAGATGAATTTGACGATAACTGGGTGCCAGATTCCGATGAAGATTATGGTTTAGAAACACCGGCCAATCGTACAATTGAGCCAATTAGTACCGAGTTACTTACCCTAAAGCTATTACGAGAAGCGATTAAAGCGCAAAATACAGACGATGCAGTGATGGCAGATTTTGCTGAATATGTTTTGCCAAATTTGCTGATAATTGCGATTGGTGTAACTGCCAAAGGTGGTAAATTTTTTGATGAATTAGATCGTCAAAGAGAAGCGGAAGGCAAAGAGAAAGTTAGACGTAATAATGCTGCGGATCAATCCCTAAATACTCATTTGTTAAATGGGTTATTTCCAGCCAATTTAATTGAACAACGCCTGGAAAAAATGGATACCACTGTGCGGCGGGTGGTGGGGGAAATAGAACGCCGGCTTCTTGTGGCGGGGTTTATTTTACATGATTTTGAAAAATTCCCAGATGCACCAGAAAATTGTCGGCAGCTTTCTATTGATGAACACCGAAAAATTATTGATAAGAAGGTTCAACAGCTAGGTTTAGACCGCTTTATTAATCCTGATGATTCCGAAGCGTATAAACTCTATATTGATGATTTACTTTGCTTGGCATATAACGCACAACGCCGCCGAGATACCAACTGGAATTTTTCAAAATATGGGTTAAATCCTACTTTGAATGAGCGCAAATTAGTGTGCCTTTGTCATTTAACTTGTTTGGCTGATTCTTTGGCTTCCATTGTTAAGCACCCGCAAGATGCAGAACATACTCGCTTGTACGAATTAATGCACAGTTTAAGTGATGGCAAAATGCGGTTAACGTACCACAGTATTACGGAAAATCGAGGTGTTTTAACTAATGTGGTGAATAATGCTGTGATGGAGGCTTTTACCGGCTTAAATACAGACGCAGAGACTTATTATGAACCGCTGCTTTATTTGCCGACTGGCGTCATTTATTTGGTGAAAAGAGATGCGCCGGAGGTGCCGGTGGAAGAATTACCAGAAAGGGTGGTGAGCAAAATTAAACAACTGTGTGCCGGTCAATTAAAACAACGACAAACCGGCTTCGGAAGAGACGGCAAAGGCATGAAGTATGCTGAATATTACAGCTTGTTTTTTGATGATAGCGGTTTGATGCAAGTAGGTTTAGATGCAGTTTTGCGAATATTGAATCCTAAAAAAGATTCAGTTGGAAAAGACCGCAGCGATAACCTGGTAAAATTTCAAAAAATGGGGGTATTGCCGGCGGACTATGACTTCACTTTTGGTGATGATATTCGCATTGATCAAATTGCTGAATTTGGCGATTTAGTAAGCAGAAAAATCTGGGGAGAAACAGTTGAGAAAATCGAAAATGTGTGCAAACAAGACAAAAAACTTCCTAAGTTACCCGAACTTGATTTAGTCGAACACATTGCGAAACTTTGGAATTTGACGCAATATTTACCGCAAATTAGAGCCATTGAAAGAATTAACGAAAGTTTGAAAGAAAACAAACTGAAAGGAAACACCGGCGGCGTTCCTTATGAATGGTATTATCTGGCTGCAAAATATCTTGAACATCATCCGGGGATAGAAGATGTGCGAGAAATTTGTGAGCAAATAATTCCCCACCTTATGCAACTGATTACCCCGCTTATTTCAGCTTATAATTTAGCGGATGGTTGGGATGATGTGAGGTTGTGGGTGCAACGAGTTGTTATCCTGCCAAACTCGGCATCTAATGTATCACCGGCAGAGGTGTTTATCAAAGAATTTGAATACTATCAAGCTGCCAAAAAATCAGGAAGAGGAAGACAATTAATTTGCTCGATTTCGCATTCACCTTACAGCGTTACAGAGCAAATGGAATCTGCGGTTTTATTCACTCCTCAAGTTTATACAAATAAACAAATGTTGGGAGGATCGAATGCAAAACGGAACATTTCTAGCATTGCCGGTATTGAAATGATGCTGAGGCAAATTTTGATGAATCAAACACAAGCAGTCGGCAAAAAGTTTGAAGATGAAAAATACCGTTATCTCTACTTTTACCCGACTTATTATTTCACGCCAGAAACCAACAAATTCTTGCAAAAAGCCTACGCTGGCATTGCGCAAACTCGTTTTGACACTAGCATTCGCAATCATTTTATTAGCAAAAATTTCCAGGCGAACTTTGACAAAGAACACTATCAAAAAGTCGATACTTTTTTGATTGACGAAAACCTTGAACCTGGAAAAGACCGCACCTTTAAACTTTCGTATCCCGAAGATCAACCGCTGACATTTTACTTCATGGCAATGCCACCAGGAAGGGATGGAACCGATACAGAGTCTTGGGTAATGCCGGCTTGGTTAGCCTTTGCATTTCCGATGATTTTGGATGTTAAAACTGTGGTTTCCGAGTCACCTATTCCACCATTTAATGATGGTGCAGAATTTGAAGAAAGCGTATTTTTAGACAGTGCGCCACAAGCGTTTCGAGTGATTACAAAAGGTGAGCGTTTTCGCCTTGATTATATCCTTGAAGGTTGGACAGATGGCGAACAACAATATCCCGCACCTTTAAACGTTCTTACTGCTGCTTATGCAATACATCTTGATGTCAATGCTGGCCAGGGGAAAACTGGTTATGACCCGAAATGGGGGAGGTTTTCGGAACTAGCAAAAGACTTTGAAACAAGTCCGCTATATGTTTTTGCGTACTTAAACAAATGGGTTCGTAATCAAGGAGTTGAAACCGCTCGCATTGAGAAGATTAAACTCTATGCGTATCAGTTTTATCCTTGTTTTGATCCCTATGTAAAATTTGATGCAGAAACGGAGAAATTAATTGTAAAAAATGAGGTAAAATCAAAGATGAATCACCCGCAAAAATTGACTGAACTTTATCGCCTATTTTATCGCGCAAATAAGCGATATAATCCAAAGGCAAATGCAGTTTTAAAACCCATAGAAGTTGCAGCGGATACGCTTTTAAAAGCTGATCCAAGTTTGCAAGGCGAGACATTGGTTTATGTGGTGGCGGCGGAAGTTTTTAAGCTGATGGATCGCGTTCGTGCTTCCCGTGCAGAAGGCTATGCAGTGATGATTAACAGGGAAGAAGAACGAGAGGCAATTTTAGATTTTGCTCGGTATTTTGTGGTCGATGTATTTGAGAAAGCTTTTGCCGGTGATCGTGCGCGTTTAGCCGGCCGGCAGCTTAATTTATACAAAGATACTTGCGAGTTTTTGTATCGTTTGGAAAACGATAAAGATAATAAAGCGCAAGCGAACAAAAATGCCGAGGAAGAATCCGAATAGCGCCCATCGTATGGGCAACCACAGGGGCAAATCACAAATTTTCAACAAACATCAATAGAGGTAAATTATGGCTTTTCTGAAAAGTGTTGATTCTAAAGTTTTCCATACAGAAATTCCCTACAAACCGATGGGAAAATACGCACACTTTGTGACAATTCGTGTCACTGAATCTTACCCGCTTTTTCAAACCGATGGCGAGTTAAATAAAGCGCGAGTGCGGGCCGGTGTTCAAGATAGCACACCCATAAGCCGGCTCACCATGTTTAAGCGCAAACAATCAACACCAGAGCGCTTAGTTGGTCGGGAATTATTGCGAAATTACGGTTTAATGACAGCCGAAGAATGCGAATATAACGTTAGTTTTGCAATGAATAATCCCGACTGCATTATTTACGGTTTTGCAATAGGAGATTCGGGTTCGGAAAAATCAAAAGTCGTCGTTGATACTGCCTTTTCAATTACTCCTTTTGATGAAGCACACGAAACATTTACGCTCAATGCTCCCTTTGAAAATGGTACAATGGCATCGAAAGGAGAAGATGGTTCAAAAGTTGGGGAAGTAACGAGTCGAATTAACTCACAAGATCATATCAAACCTCAAGTTTTCTTTCCCAGCATTGTCACCCTAAAAGACCCAACGGAAGCAGGATTTTTGTACGTTTTCAATAATATCCTACGCACCCGTCATTATGGCGCACAAACCACGCGCACAGGACGGGTACGAAATGAGTTAATTGGCGTGATTTTTGCCGATGGAGAAATTATCAGTAACTTGCGTTGGACACAGGCAATTTATGACCATTTGCAAGCGAATGGAAAGCTGACTTTGCGCGATCCTTTGAATGAAAATGATGTGCTGGAAGCGGCTACAACTACAATTCAAAGTTTAATGGCTGAGGAGTTTATTGTGCATACAGATTTTGTGGGACAACAATTTACGGCTTTGTTTGATGAAGTTAAAGCTATTACCGGCAGCGAAACAGGCATTTTATCAATGTTGCAAAAAGCCGATGAAGAGGCAAAAGCTTACAACTTAATACACATTAAACAAAAGTCTGAAGGCGAAAAAAACAAACCCGAAAAAAGCAAAACTAAGAAGGAAAAATAAATCCAATGGCATTCATCTATCGATGTAATTTAGAACTGCACGACAGTCTTTATTTTGCCACCCGCGAAATTGGCAGACTGTATGAAACTGAGCCGGTGATTCACAATTA
Source organism: Halomicronema sp. (assembly GCA_036704045.1). Taxonomy (GTDB): domain Bacteria; phylum Cyanobacteriota; class Cyanobacteriia; order Cyanobacteriales; family Oscillatoriaceae; genus Ancylothrix. Next base: position 209,952 of record DATNQM010000042.1, read on the forward strand.
CGCGCTGTGTTATGCGCTGGGATTAGTCGATAGCACAATTTATGCTACCACCGTTGCAGAAGAGCATTCCTATCGCTATTTTTGCCGAGAACAAGTGCCGAAATATCAGGAACACTTGACTCCCTTAAATCAGTGCGGAATTTACGTCACACCGGCCTATTCTGTCAACCATACAGCAGTTCTCAACACCTGGAAATACGCCAATAACAAGTACCATGTGAAGATGGAAAAAACCCAAAAAAATATTCCCAGTTTTGGCCGTACCAAAGAAATAGCACCAGAGAGTCAATTTGAGTTTTTTGTGATTAGCAAACAAAAAAAACTTACTTTTCCCCGATGGATACGGTTAGGAAAATGGGCAAGTAAAGCACAAGTGGAAATTTTAGAAACTTTGGAGGTGAGTGTTTCTGGTTCAGAAAAAGAGTTTAGTTTTCCCTATCCTCTTAATCCTTTGGATGTAATTTTTACGCATCAACTTTTGAGTTACGATACGGTAAATATGCCGCCGGTGAGTTTAATTCGTAACGTCAAAATACGGGGCTATTGCTACTCTTTCAATAAGCTGCATATTCCCGCTTGTATGGAATACCGGTTTACGGTTTAAAACAACTAAAATTCGTGCCTAAAACCAAAAACCCATCCTATCCATCTACGTTCATCCGCGTTCATCTGCGGTTAAAAATTGAACCGCAGATAAACGGCGATAGTGCATTCCCTACCTAAATGCTGAGGGTGATCGAGTGGTGGGGCTGAAAACTAAAAGGGCCAGATTTATTGTCTGGCCGGCCACCCCTCAAAGGGATTGATTTGGGAAAAAGCCTCACTGTGTCTACATGACATTACTTTCAATCCCTCAAAGGGATTTGACGGGTGCCGAGGCAAAAACTCATTGTAACATTCCCCTAATTTCACATTTACGAGAACATTGAAGATTCGAGGCGTGCTGAGGCAGCAAGTTATGATAAAGAGACATTTAAGTCTATACTTTGTCTACATAACATTAAACATTTTTGCTAGACTGAGATCACGAAGTCCATTCCAGGAGTCCAATCGTGAATTACTCAGTCGCCGATACCGCTCTCAAGATTGCTCAAAAGGAGGATCTAATTGAAGATCATAAGCATCACATCCTTTACCACCAGGCTGAGATTGGCCGGCTCACAAAAGAGATTAAGTATTTAAGATGCGAAGCTGTGATTAACGATGAAGGACAAATCATCAGCTTTAGCGATATTGAGCGCTAAGTCTGTTCTCTCTATTGTGAAGCCACTTTTTTTCACTCACTTTTAAATAGGAGAGTTAATGTATGCAAAAACAACTTCGGCTTTTAAACCGGCCCCCCCAAACTTTAGAAGATAACTATTTCAGTGAAATTCGCCCTCAACTTTATCTGCGCCATGCTCACCATCACCAGTATGGAAGCAGACAAGGCTCAACTCTTGCCGAACATTTAGACTCTGCTTGTCAATTTATTCTCACGGTTACAAAAATAGCAAACCTCCCCGAAAATAAACGGGGTTTAATCTTAGCTGCAACTGTTGTTCACGACTTGAATAAATTAGATGAAGAAGGCCGTAAAGTTAAAGTTTTAGCGAGAGATGAGCAATTTTTGCGAGAGCAATTAGAGGAAGCTTGTGTTTTAAAATTAATTAAAAATGACGAGGATTTAGAATTAGTTAGAAGGTTAATCGAACGCCATTCCGGCCACAATATTAGCGATGGTGCGATACTTTTTCCTGAAGATCCGGCGATTAAACGTTGGGCTGCAATGGTGACGGCGGCGGATTTATTTGACTTAGGAATTCCAGAAAATGAAAGGTTGCGAAAAGTTCAAAATGAGTTAACAGTTGCTTTTGGCCGGCGTAGTAATCTTTTCCGAATTCGACTCTCGGAAGATCGCGGTTATATCACGGCTTTATTGCTGGGTGCCTGCGAGGAAATTTTACAGGATTATGAATTAACTCCTTTGGCACTTTTTCCCGATGGCATAATTTTTGAGGGTTCGGCTTGGCCTTTGGAAGATTTAACGTTAAAAATTGCTTCTCGTTGGCAAGCAAAAATTGATGAGGTTTTTGGGAATAATATTGAACAGTTGGTGCGTGCTACAAAAGATGGAATTAAGGTTTCTCAGCAAGCTATCCAGCAAAATGTTGATGAGGTAGTGAACATTATCTTGGCGCTTTTGGAAAAGAAAAAAGCCAATTTTAAACTTGACAAAATTAACAATGATGTGGAAAAATGGGGAGAAGAAGCTGGCACTGAGGCATTACAAAAAGCAGCGGAAGTTGGGTTAGTGCCGGTGAGTAATGCTGAAGAATTTGGTATTGCCGAAGGGCTAAAAGCTGCTTATTTGAGCTACGGGGAAGCCGGTTTAAAGACGAATCAACGTTGGGAAAAAATTGCTGAAAAAGTAGGAATTTCTGAACAGCAAAAAATCGTCCTTGAAAGCTTTAATGCTCAATATGGCCGGCCTTTATTTGCTGCTAAAGCTGCGGTGAGAGGGCTGGAGGGAATTGAATTAGCTTTGCGCGAATCTTTTGAATTGAGAAAAGAAAGCTCGCAAAAAGATGAGACATCTGAAGCTTCAGAAGAAATGGTGGCGGCTGTTGCCAGACTTTTGAATTTACCAAATGCCCGTGCTTTAAATGGCATTGAAGATTTGATGGCATATATTGAAGCAAACCCCCGCAAACGTTGTTCTCTTGGTTCAACTTTTGGCGAAACAGATGACCTAAGTTCTAACAGTATGCCACCTGGTACAAAGGTGCAAGTTTTTTCTAATCGTTTGCCTGGTGGAATCAGTGCTGAACCAAAACGACAAGCAGACTCTTTAGCGGCATTGTCTTATCAGCTTATGACTGTAGGTGCAAATTTTCCGAAAGTTAAACAAAATCCGCTTTATTTGCACTTGGCTTTGCCAAAAAATTCTTCTCCTGAATTGTTGAGAATTTGGCGAGAATTTTTGCGAAAACTTGCTGCTACAAATGCAGAAGGAGGTACGGTTACGGCTAATGAAATCAAGCTTTATAAAGATAATGAACTGGAATTTACGGCTAACAAAGTTGTGGGTTTTGCCTTTCCTAAACGGCCTAATTTTATCTACACAACAGTTGTTATTCCTTTACTGTGGGGTGATGCAAATTCATCTGTGGCTTTACTCAAATCCTTGCGATTAGCCTTAGAAATTTCCTTATCTTTAGAATTTGGTTTTCCATTTACACTTAGTGGTAATTTGGAAGTAGAATTATCTGAGGAGAATTTCGGACGAGTAGAAGGAATACCGGCCTCCCTTCAATTTTTACTTGAAACAGGACAATATAACCGGCCCGAAGCTGAGGAAATTTTGCAGCGACTTCGGTGCTTGGGAAAACTTGCAATAGCTGTTTCTAGTATTCAAAAAATGGAGGATTGCTTGTATGATTTAGCTCGTGCAACAGTACAACCTTTTCGGCTTTATTATGTGTTGCTACGCTGGATTTTGCGAGAACAAGATGAGCCTAATTTGGAGTACAATTGGAAGCAAATTAAGGAACCCTTAAATACTTTATTGGAGAGCCTTATGCCAAATGAAAATACGCTTTTAACTCAATATCTCAAAGAGGCGGCAAAAATTGCGGTTGAAGCAACTCTCCGAGGAAGTTCTTCCACGAAACGCACGTCTTTAGCCGAGCCATTTACGGCTTTTACGACGGCGGTTCGTTCGCATAAATCTTACATGGATTTAGATTTTATGTTTGGGGCTTTAGCACAAAAGTATCACACTCGTTTAGACCGTATCCGTGATTATCAAGTGGGGCCAACCAAGTATGAGAAAATAAAGCAATACTACGCAGTTTTGCGAAAGCTTTATGAGGAAGTTTATCAAGGCCGACCTGAGAAACTTCTTGCAGATCAAAACAACTTGGAAGCCGCTTATTTATTTTTCCGAAAGGAAGCTGAACAGCAAAAAAAAGCAGAAAAATCAAGCGAAAATACAGAGGAAGATGACGAATAGTTGAACCCAAGCCAAAAAAACATGAAAAAGCCACCGAAAATACTGCATCTGTTTAATTAGGAGATTCCTTCATGTCTGTTGAAAAACTCAATGCTTTTCTCGCTCAAGGTTACGAAAATTTTCCCAAAGGCCGGTTTATTGGTTTGGTGGTTTTGAGAACAACAAAATCGGAAACAATCTTTCGCACAGAAGGTTCTGGCGAACCAATGTCTAGCGAATTTGTGCAAGCCGGTGTAGAGGATCAAAGTTCGATTCAACGCTTGGTAATGACAAAACGCAAGCAAGTTGCACCAGAACGCCGGTATGGACGCGAATTTTTACGCTCACACCAACTTTTATACACCAGTAAAGAAGGTTCTGTGTGTTCTTTAAATACGAATTCTCCCTGTGAAATGTGTGTTGATTGTTTCCTTTATGGTTTTGCTGCCGGTGGTGGTGGGGCTCAAAAAAGCCGCATTTGGACAGAGGATGCTTTCAGTGTGCTACCGGCAACCGATGTGCTGGGAGATCGCACGATCAATGCTATTTTTGAAACCGGCACAATGCGCGATGAACAAGGGAACGCTTCAACGGCTTTAAACACCAGCGAATACATTAAACCAGGCGTTCATTTTCTTGATGTTGTAACGCTAAAAGATATTACGGCTGATGAGTTGCGTTATGTGATTGGCAACATTTTATCGACAACTCGTTATGGCGCAGTTTCCAGTCGCGTTGGACGCATGGAAAATCAAATATTAGGAGTGTTTGCAGGTCGGGTAGAATTGCCAAGTTCTTTGGAATTAGTGCAAGGCATTTATGATACTTTGCCCAAGCCTTTAGAACATCCCTTCAATACAGACACTCTCATTACCACTACCAAGCAAGTTATTTCAAATTGGAAAAACCGGCGAGGAGTTTCTATGCAATTATCAGAAGAGGAATTAGCCGCATTAATTGCCGATGTTGATAATCATTGGTCAGAAACCCAACGGGATGCTTTTTTGAAGCGTTTAAGTGCTTCTTATGAACCCTTCCGAGTCGCACCAGAAGCGAAAAAAAGCAGCAAAAGCGGCAAAAGTAAAAACAAGCAAAACACGGTAGAAACAGAGAGTTAATTTATGTCTACACTTCCTTTTGGGCAGGCAAAACTTATTGAATTATGGTGTGCAGAACCGGTGTTTTTTGCCTCAAGGGAGTTGTCAGATACCTATTACACCGAAGGAGCGATTGGGAATTATGCTTTAGCCTATGCAATGGGTTGGGTACATTCTCCCTATCGTCTCCAAGGTGCAGCTACAGGAAGACCAACTTATAGGGAAGATTTACAACCTTTAAGCCAAACTTGTTATGTGTTACCGGCATCTCCAAGCAATGGTAAAGTAACATTTCGGTTTGAAAGATTTAACGCTCTTTCTGATAGCTATTGGTATTCGATGACTAATAACCGAGTTGCCACTTCAAGAGAAGATTTACCATTAATACGGCAAGGCAAAAAACCGAATTCATTTAGACCGAGTAATTTTCCCCAAACGGGACGACTTCGCATGATTGAACGCCAAAATAAATTTCAAACTTTGGTGTTAGGAAATTGCGAATTACCGGCCTATATTCGTTTAGGAAAATTTGCCAGTAAAGTTAAGGTGAATGTGTTGGAAGAAATGCCGGTGAGTTTATTGCCGGTGGGTGAATATCAAAGTGACTTTTATCTTAGCGTTGCTGACTTGCCTTCCAGCTTAGAAATCTTGTCTTTTGACTTGATTTCGATGCCACCGGCACCCTTGTTAAAAAACTTGCATTTTCGCGGTGAAGCTTGGCGTGTGGGTGACATGACAATACCAGCAAATTTACATTTTTGTTGTGGAGAAACCCGGCAATGACTACTAAAAATTTAGCCATTACACTTGAACCCCGCAGCATTCCCAGCGCAGTTTCTCTCCCCGATGAACTGCAATTTATGGGGAATGCACTTCAACATCAAGTCGATGTATTTGAACAAGCGCGAAATGCAGATATTATTCTCGATTTAGCGCCAACTGGCACAGGAAAAACAAAGGCCGGTTTAGCAGTGGTGTTGCATAATCCCACTCAAAATGCCATTTATATTGCCCCTACAAATGCGTTAGTAGAACAGCAGAAAGAAGCTGCTGAGAAATTTGTGCAAGATGCCGGTTTGCCTCACCTTGTTAAAGCAGTTACCGCCAGAGAAATTAAATCATGGCCCGATGACAGAGTAGGTAAACGTTCGGGAGAAAAGCTGTATAATGTGCTGCGAAATCCTGCAACAGTTTTTGATGATGTTGAGCCTAACCAGCCGGTTTTGTTAGTCATCAACCCGGATATTTTCTATTATGCTACTTTCTTCAGTTATAACCGGCTAGATAAGATAAACTTAGCATCAATGTTTTTCGCTTCTTTTGGCACTGTAATTTTTGATGAATTTCATCTTTATGATGCCAAACAGTTAGTAGGGTTACTTTTTTACCTTGCATATTCGCTAATTTTTGGCTTCTTCCAAAACGGGCGCAAAATTGTTTTATTGACAGCCACCCCAGAAAAAGCCTGTGAAGCTGCGCTGCAAACTTTACAAGAAAAGGGGTTAAAAATTGCTCGAATTGATGGAGAAACCGGCCAGGGAAATTTATTACCTTCGCAAACAGCAGTTAATTTAGAATTGCGGTCAAAACCCGATGATAAAACTCAGTGGGTGAATGAATTAGCCAACGAAGTCATTAAACGTTTAAAAGAGCAACCGTCTCAAAATGGTGCTGTGATTCTTGACTCTTTGGATAACATTAATTTGCTGGCTAAACTACTGCGAGAAAAAGGTTTTAGTGATGTCACGGGACGAATCACCGGCCCAGCCCCAAAAGCAGACAGACAGAGAGCAATGCAGTGTCAAATTATTTTAGCAACCAGTACCGTAGATGTAGGATTTAACTTTGAACGTAACCCCGCACCGCAAAGACAAAATTTAGACTGGTTAATTTTTTCAGCCCGTGATAGAGCCGCTTTTTGGCAAAGAATAGGACGAGTCGGGCGTGTTTTAGGCAAGTCTGAAACCGATATTCCTTCACAAGCAATTGCCTACTTACCGACAGTTGCGTGGGAACAAGGTTTAAGCCATTTAGACTGTGCTAAAGGACGATTTGTACTCACAGAAACTCTGAATAATTTAGCTTGCTTAGATAAAGCTTTTCTTGTTGCCTATTGGCGTTCAGAGGCATTTTTAGAAATTGCCCGTCCTTTGTTAGAAATGGAAGAATTGCTGACAAATTTACCCAACCAAAAAGTAATTACTCAATTGTTTGAAACACTGCAAGAAATTTTGGGAGGAGGACGTAGTTGGAAAGAATATCGTTACCGGATGCAGATTTTACGAGCCGCAGAGCAGATTGTTAAAATAGGAGATAAACCTCTAAAAGAAGAGTGGAAATACATCAAAGGAGGTCAAGCTTTTGTGAAAAAATTTATGCAGCTTCATTATGCGGCTGAATACGAAGAAATTGAAACAGGAATTGCTACCATAGAACAGTATGAGGAGGAATTTCAAAGCAATTTAGATGCAGCTAACCAATTAAAAGAATTTGCGAATATTTGGGCGACAAGTTATGCACCACTGTTTCAATTCCGTTCAAGCTTGTTTGAAAGTCTAACTATTCGCGATCCACAAGGTTTTTTATTGGATGAATCTGAACAAACTGTCTTAGATCCAATTCATTTATTACGTTATTACGAATTTGTGCAAAAGAATGATTGGATTGAAGTAACGAATCGCGTTAAAACAACTTATCAATTAAGTTTTCGTTTGCGCTATTATGGAAATCAAGCAGACTTTGTGAGTCAAGAACTGAACAAATTAACCGCTTTTGCAAATTGTAGTATTACTCGTCAATTAAACGGTGCAATTGCACCAACTCCCTTAGTTAAAGAACTTGAAAAACGATTGCTACCAGGAGTAATTATTTGTCCTATTGCAAATGCTGCTGCTTTTTATCAATTGCGACGAGAAGGAATAGAATCTTATCCGATTCTAATTTGTTGCAATGATAAAGAAAAAGAGTACAGATTTTTACCTGGAATTTATGGCATTTTAGCAATGGCAATGAAGAGTAAACAGTTACGTCTTCCTGATAATGAACCTTTGATTACCTCAGTTCAACTCAACTCCTAATTCAAAACTGAAAGTTACTATTTAGATGTTGGGTTTCGTTGCCTACAACCCAACCTACAAAAGTGCTTTTTTGTTCAAATTTTAACGGTATCCTATAGCAGATAAATGCAGATAGGGTGTTCATTTTTTTACGGAGGTTACTATGCCACACAGCCTTGTTCTCAATATCTTGCCGAAGTCTCCTATTCCTGCTCATTACCTCACCGGCAGGCATTTACACGCTTTATTTCTCACGCTTGTAAGTGCTGCTGATAAAGAATTAGGTGATTATCTTCACGCGCAAACAAATGAAAAAGCTTTCACTCTTAGTCCTTTGCAAATCAGCGGCCAAAATCGCTGTTATAAAGATATTTATTCGTTGCAATGGGAACATAAAAAAACTATCCCTACAGGTACTCGTTGCTGGTGGCGAATTTCTCTTCTTGATGATACGCTTTTTAGTCGGCTTACTAAACTGTGGCTGAACTTAAACCCTGAGCATTCTTGGCATTTAGGGCCGGCAGATTTACATATTACCGGCATTTTAGGAACTCCTCAACATAATCAACCTTGGGCAAATTTTTCGACTTATTCTACTTTGTACGAAGAAGCATCTGAAACTCAGCGACAAATTGCTTTGAGTATTAACACGCCTGCTACTTTTCGTCAAGGTAGTTTTGATTCGGCTTTGCCTAGTGCTGAAAGTGTTTTTAATGGTTTAATTAATCGTTGGAATAAGTATAGTGGAATGGAATTTTCCTCTTCATTAAGTGGGTTTGTTTTTCCTAGTTTCTTCAATATTCATACAGAAATGGTTGAGGATTCTCGTAGCAGGTTTATTGGCTGTATTGGAGAAATTAATTACCGGATTTTAGGGGAGGTTGAACCTGAGCAAATTAAACAGATTAATACACTGGCAGATTTTGCGATGTATGCCGGTATTGGTCGCAAAACTCCGATGGGTATGGGTATGGTACGCCGGCCTTCTTTTGGTAAAAAAGTTTCTGTTTTGGAGGATGTATGAACGAGTTAGATTATATTCCAATTGCGGCTTTAAATCAATATGCTTACTGTCCGCATCGATGTGGTCGAATGTATTGCATGGGTGAGTTTGTTGACAACCAATATACGATTGAGGGTACTAGTTTACATCAGCGTGTACATACGGTTGGGGAGGGAAACCGTGAGCAAACTTGGCAAGTACGAGCGATTTGGTTAAAGTCTGAGGAGTATCGGCTTCTTGGTAAGGCTGATTTAATTGAAGAAAGTGATGGTTCTATTTATCCTGTGGAGTATAAACGGGGTCTAAAAGGTGAGTGGGATAATGATGAGTTACAGGTTGCTGCTCAGGCTTTGTGTTTGGAGGAAATGACGGGTAAAAAGGTTGATTTGGGGTATGTTTATTATGCTCATTCTCATCAACGAGTGCCGGTGGATATTAATCGACAGTTGCGTGAAGAAACGATTGCTACTATTAAGGCTGTGACGGATTTATTAACGACTGGAAAGATGCCAAAGCCGGTGTATAGTCCGCGTTGTCAAGGTTGTAGTTTGTTTGCTGGTTGTTTACCAAAGGCGGCTGCAAAGTTAGGCGGGTATCAAGAGCCTTGTTAGTGGTTTTGTGTCAACTGTTAGGGCTGATTTTTTTAATCTAAAATGTTCAATTAGTAATGATTAGGAGGATACAATGATGGGAACTGCTTATGTTATTCAAGAAGATGCTTTTGTGGGTAAAGTTGATGAACGTTTGGTTGTGAAGTTTGAGAATAAGGCGATTATGGATGTGCCTTTAATTAAGGTTGAGGGGGTGGTTATTTTAGGACGTGCTACTGTTTCGCCGGCTTTAATTAATGAGTTGCTTGAGCGTCATATTCCGTTGTCTTTTATGACGAAGACGGGGCGGTATTTGGGCCGGTTGGAACCGGAGGTGACGAAGAATATTTTTGTGCGAAGAGCTCAGTGGATGGCTGCGGGGGAGTCGGATCAGGCGGTGCATTTGGTGCGAGGTTTTGTACGGGGTAAGTTAAAGAATTATCGTATCAGTTTGATGCGTAGTGCACGAGAAAAGAAGGGGGATTTTAAGGCGGCGCTTTCTCAGTTAGATAATTGTCTTTCTCCGATTGATAAGACTGATTCTATTGATTCGTTGCGGGGGTTGGAGGGGGCCGGTAGTGCGGCTTATTTTGGGGCTTTTGATATGTTGATTCGTGGGGATGGTTTTGCTTTTGAAAAACGTCGGCGTCGTCCTCCGACTGATCCGGTTAATTCGTTGTTGAGTTTGGGGTATTCTTTGTTGCGCCATGATGTGCAAAGTGCGGTGAATATTGTGGGGTTTGATCCGTATTTGGGGTATTTGCATGTTGAGCGTTATGGCCGGCCTTCTTTGGCGTTGGATTTGATGGAGGAGTTCAGGCCGGTGGTGGTGGATGCTATGGTTTTGAATGCGATTAATAAGCGTATTTTGAAGGTGGGAGATTTTGTGACGGAACCGATTAGTGGGGCGGTTTCTTTGACGCCGGATGGGTTGAAGATTTTTCTACGTTTGTATGAGGAGAAGAAACAGTGTAAGTTTAAGCATCCGGTGATGGGAACGCTGTGTAGTTATCAGGAATGTTTTGAGATTCAGGGGCGTTTGTTGGCTAAGTTTTTGTTGGGTGAAACCGATAAGTATCCGCCGTTGGTGTTAAAGTAGGGAGGTTTGATTATGTTTGTTATGGTGTCGTATGATGTGCCGGAAGATAAGCGTCGGACGAAGATTCATAAGGTGTTAAAGTCTTATGGGCAGTGGGTGCAGTATAGTGTGTTTGAGTGTGATGTTACGGAGACTCAGTATGCTAAGTTGCGCTTTCGTCTGGGGAAGTTGATTAAGCCGGATGAGGATAGTATCCGTTTTTACTTTTTGTGCGGGTGTTGTGCGGGGAAGGTTGAGCGGATAGGCGGGGTGATGCCTAGGGATACGACGGTTTTCTTTGCTTAGGGCTTTTTTTTGCGCGGATGGGTAGGTGTATGAAATTGTGTGTTGGAATTTTTAATGTGTATGCCTTTGCTGGTAAGGGTTTGGGGCGGTTGTTTCTGCCGATCCGATCCGCGCAGTTTGGGAAAGCTTTGCTGGGTGGGGGTTTTAGGGTTTTTATTTTCGAGGGGGCTTGCAGGCCGGTGGCTGGATCTGGTATTGTTGTGGAGTCTCGCGGATCTGAACCTCGAAAACTAAATATGACGAGGGTTCCAGCCATGAGGTCTTACAATTTCAGAGAATCCCTATTAGGGATTGAAACAACTGAAAAGAAACACGCGCTCAAAAAAGCTTATGGCCTTACAATTTCAGAGAATCCCTATTAGGGATTGAAACGGATATATCACCAGCTTTTAACCCCAAAGCCTCACCAATCTTACAATTTCAGAGAATCCCTATTAGGGATTGAAACAGAGGCTCCTTTTTTAGATAAGCTTGAATTCCCGAACTTACAATTTCAGAGAATCCCTATTAGGGATTGAAACACGCAAACGCGACAAAATACAAACCGCAACCATTACCCTTACAATTTCAGAGAATCCCTATTAGGGATTGAAACCTACGAATCACAAAAATACAGATTTGTAGGATTTCGCGATAAACTTACAATTTCAGAGAATCCCTATTAGGGATTGAAACCGAGAAGCGAGAAAAGCGCCCTTATGGTTCTGATAGCTTACAATTTCAGAGAATCCCTATTAGGGATTGAAACACGACACAAAACGCCTAGTAAACAAGCACCTATCTACTTACAATTTCAGAGAATCCCTATTAGGGATTGAAACGCCTATGGATCGGGCAGTAATGGCAAAGACACTCTCCTTACAATTTCAGAGAATCCCTATTAGGGATTGAAACTAGCAAAGATAGGTGTAAAACTTGATATCGGGTTTTAATACTTACAATTTCAGAGAATCCCTATTAGGGATTGAAACGAATTGGAAACAAAGTATTGGGGTACAGAACTAGCTTACAATTTCAGAGAATCCCTATTAGGGATTGAAACTACGGGAATAGCTAAAGAGGGGAACCTGACATCAACTTACAATTTCAGAGAATCCCTATTAGGGATTGAAACCCCTGACGCTCAGTTACGAGTAACGCCTTGGACAACTTACAATTTCAGAGAATCCCTATTAGGGATTGAAACGGAACTTACGCTGCCAGCGCGACTTATTTAGTCACAATTCTTACAATTTCAGAGAATCCCTATTAGGGATTGAAACTCAACTTTTCGCCGCAATTGGATAGCGCAATCATCCTTACAATTTCAGAGAATCCCTATTAGGGATTGAAACTGAGCGACTACCCGTAAATAATTGATGGCAGTCTTACAATTTCAGAGAATCCCTATTAGGGATTGAAACGATTTTGATTTAAGCATTACCTTGGCGAACTTAAATTTTTTACTTACAATTTCAGAGAATCCCTATTAGGGATTGAAACCAACAATCTATTTACTGATGGTAAACCTGCTAATCTTACAATTTCAGAGAATCCCTATTAGGGATTGAAACTTACTCAATACATCTCAATCAGTTTTTGAGGAACTATCCTTACAATTTCAGAGAATCCCTATTAGGGATTGAAACAAATAAAATGGATAGATGCACCTTACAAAAACTATTAAGCTTACAATTTCAGAGAATCCCTATTAGGGATTGAAACCAATTGACGGGCGTTTAACTTGTTAAATGATTGCTTACAATTTCAGAGAATCCCTATTAGGGATTGAAACATTCTTTGGCGCAGGAGCCACACAGAATTTAACACTTACAATTTCAGAGAATCCCTATTAGGGATTGAAACTAATGTTGGACAATAAGCCTGATATTTCATAAAACTTACAATTTCAGAGAATCCCTATTAGGGATTGAAACGTAAATCTTTTAAATACTTGCCTATTTGATTATCTGAATCTTACAATTTCAGAGAATCCCTATTAGGGATTGAAACTCGGTGTCTGCGGTGAATTTGGGCTTGGTATTTGGGCTTACAATTTCAGAGAATCCCTATTAGGGATTGAAACATCCTTGTTTCCTCCGATTGCTTTGCGAGTCATCCTTACAATTTCAGAGAATCCCTATTAGGGATTGAAACGAGGGTAAAAAGTTCAACCGTCCCACTAAAACCTTACAATTTC
>DATNQM010000043.1:0-3231 GCA_036704045.1 Halomicronema sp.
AATATCTTTTGATAAAGATTTTCCTCTGTCATTCCGTCGTGGCTTTCAAAGTCGTGGGCTGTGGCTATCCCGTACCAAATCCTTCTTGTTGTTGGATCTGCTGCCAGGTCTTGGCTAAATTTTGGGAATTTTGTTGCCATACGCGATTGTTAAAGCTGCCTTGCTCTAGTACGACTGTGGGTTTTTGAGCCAGGAATTGTGCTTATCAAGACAGGATAGCGCTGTGCGTGCCGCCAGTTCAACCTTTTTGGCATAACCTTTACAATCATGTTTTCCTAAGATGGTTTTCCATGTTTTATCGGCACGTTTTATTTAAAATATCTCATTTGAGGCTATCCACGATTCTGTTTGTTGTAATGCCCACTCCCAAACCGCATAGCCGCGTGCGTTGAGGTGTAGACCATCGGTGGTTAATTCTCTTCTTAAGTTGCCTTGCTCATCGCTAAAGTATCTTTCCAATTCAAGGTAGCTCGCTTGTTCTTCTGCGGCTATCATGGCCAGTTGTTTGTTGAGTTTCTGGATGCGGCTATTGGGGATAGCAGCGAAGCGTGTAGGGAGTATTGATTGCAGGATAATTCGGGTTTGGGGGTGATTTTGGCGGAGTCGGCGGACTATTTGACGCAAGTTCCACAGGATATCTGCGTCGGTTTCTCCTTGGCGCAAGTCGTTAATACCGGCCATCAGGTAAATGCTATGAGGGTTGGTTTGGTTGAGGGTGTTGATGCGTTGGAGGATGCCGGTGGTGTTATCACCGGATATGCCTTGATTTAGCCATAAGCTGCCTGCTGGTAGTCTTTCGCTGGGAAACCACAAGCTTAAGGAGTCTCCTATTAGGACGTTTAATTGGTTTGCGCCTTGTCCTCTGGATATGGCTTTGGCTTCTTGTTTTAAGAGGTATTTCCAGTCTTGATAGGTCGGTTTTTCGGTGGCGTTTTTCCAGGCTTTGATGAAGCTATCAACGGCAAGGCGGGTATAGGTTTTACCTGCCTGCAAAGCTGCCATCCTTTGTTCAAACATTTGAGTGCCTGATTTTGGTCTGATGTTTCTGCTTGGATAATAGGCCATTTCTTGGGGGGCCGGTCTGTCTGGGTTCAATTCACTTAAAGGTATTAAAGAAGGGTTACGATTTGGTTGTAGGTTATCAAAGGGAGATTTGGGTTCTAAGAATTTGAGATCAGGCAATACTGGTGTTTGCAAAGGGCTAAATTCTGCTGGACTAATTTCTGGGCTGGGTAAAGAAAGGGTGTTTTGTAGTGGGGTTTCAGTGATACCTGCCCATTTTATCGGTTTTTCTAGGGAGTGGGCCGGTGGATTGAGGCAAGCGTTTTTTGCGGTAGCTAGTAAGTTAGCCAGCAGGCAAGGATCGGTCATATTGGTTTGTTCCTCTACACTCTGCCTTACCTTTGACAATGAACTGTTCTCTAGTCAGGACTACTGGTAGGGTGTTTTTCTTTTGTTGGTGTTTCAATAAGTAACAAAAATTAAAAATTAATTTGTCCTTTATACCCTTTGGTAGTTCGGTTGGCTGTTTGGGCTAAGGAGTTTTTAACAAGAGGTTTGTAGTTGCATGAGTTCGCTTGTTTTTAGTTTGGCAGAAAAGATAAACGCTTAACTCAAGGCAAAAAAAATACAAATCTTTATAATTTGTCACAAAATTCGGCGATAAAAGGCGATTTAATGAACTTTTTTAAAGCTGAGCTAAATTTCTGCCATTAGATAACTCCTTCTTGCTTAGAATATGTGCTTAAGTTGTTGTACATATTTTCAACAAGAGAGGAAAAAATGGCCGATCCAAGAGATATGGAAATGGTCAAGCCGTTTAACGGCGACCCGTTCCTGGGAAATCTTGAAACTCCGATCAATTCTTCAGCTTTCTCAAAGGCTTTCATCGGCAATTTGCCAGCCTATCGCAGAGGTCTATCTCCGTTAGTTCGGGGATTGGAAATTGGCTTAGCTCACGGTTATTTTCTGGTGGGCCCTTGGATAGTTCTTGGCCCGCTGCGGGACTATGAAAAGGCTGCTAATTTGGGTGGATTAATTTCTGCTCTATCTTTGGTTCTAATTGCCACTGCTTGTATGTCAGTTTATGGTCTTGTATCTTTTGGACAAGATGCTGGCTATCCAACTCAAAATCCTCAAGCTCCTGATCCTCTCAAAACTTCTGAAGGTTGGAGTCAGCTAACGGCTGGTTTCTTTATTGGCGGGATGGGAGGTGCTTTTGTGGCCTATTTCCTGTTAGAAAATTTTGCCAGTGTGGATGCTATTTTCCGGGGTTTAGTTCACAGTTAATAGCGTTTCCAAAGTTTGATTGCGCCAACAACGAGAACTTTTGCTTTGAGTTGTTCCATTGTGGCTTTTTGGTTGCCAAAATTTCTTAACGGCAACCAGTGTCACACAAATGGGTAAGAGTCTTAGGTATTCGGTACTAGAAGATTTTTCTCATAACTTTGTCAGTTATTACTTGGAGATTTTTGATATGACAGGCAGCTACGCAGCTTCTTATTTGCCTTGGATTTTGATTCCTGTTGTTACTTGGCTGATGCCGGCGGTAGTAATGGGTCTGTTGTTTATCTACATTGAAAGCGAACAGTAAGGCTACCAAAATTGCCTTTTTGTTTTTTAATTATTTCTTCTCAAACGAAGAAATTTTTGCAATCGCTGCAATAACAAAAACCCCGCCGACTGGTAGGGGTTTTTGTTTTTCCAAAATTATTCAACACTCTTCTACCCCCCTAGGGCGTGTTTTCCGGCCTACTCCTTTAGGTCTCGATATCACTGAATTCTCCTTTCTAAGCAGGACTTTAAGAGCATTTTTCCCCGCTTGACTAGGGGGGGTTGCATTCTTTTTAATTAAAAATTGGTATTTAGATGCTTGTCACCACTAATACTTGCCATCTTGTTATACCCGTATCAACTAAGCTGCTATTTTAATACTATAAATTCGGTTTTGCTAAATTTAGCTGCTTTTTTAAAATAACAAAAAATCAATAAATCAATATTATTCACAATTTTTCCACCTAAAAAACAAAAAAAATCCCCCACTGAAAAAGTAGGGGATGGAAAATGATTGAACTACTATCGCTAAAGTTTAACCAAACTTACTAGCAGTAGAAGCAATAACAAAAGCCGCATAAGTCAGAACATAACCCACAGTAAAGTGAGCCAAACCAACCAAACGACCTTGAACAATGGACATAGCCACCGGCTTATCCTTCCAGCGAACCAAAGAAG
>DATNQM010000044.1:0-51448 GCA_036704045.1 Halomicronema sp.
AATATCTTTTGATAAAGATTTTCCTCTGTCATTCCGTCGTGGCTTTCAAAGTCGTGGGCTGTGGCTATCCCGTACCAAATCCTTCTTGTTGTTGGATCTGCTGCCAGGTCTTGGCTAAATTTTGGGAATTTTGTTGCCATAAGTCCTTACTTTCTGTTGCGGGGACTTGGAATTTTAAGATTTTGAATTTGAGGCCAATTGGTCTCAAATTCAAAACCCAGAAATCTTTACTCGCTAACCACTCACAGAGATGATGCGAGCCAGGAAGAATGCCCAAGTTGTAGCAATTCCTCCCAGGAGGTAGTGGGCTACCCCCACAGCGCGACCTTGAGTAATACTCAGAGCGCGGGGCTGAATAGACGGAGCTACTTTCAGCTTGTTGTGTGCCCAGACAATCGACTCAATTAATTCTTGCCAGTAGCCGCGACCACTGAATAAGAACATCAAGCTAAAGGCCCAAACGAAGTGAGCGCCTAGGAACATCAAACCGTAAGCAGAGAGAGCAGAACCGTAGGACTGGATCACCTGAGAAGCTTGCGCCCACAGGAAGTCACGCAACCAACCGTTGATAGTGATAGCACTTTGAGCAAAGTTACCGCCGGTAATATGGTCGATGGAACCATCAGGAGCCACCGTACCCCACACATCCGACTGCATCTTCCAGCTAAAGTGGAAAATCACAATCGACAGAGAGTTGTACATCCAGAACAGACCCAAGAAAACATGATCCCAACCAGACACCTGACAGGTGCCGCCACGACCAGGGCCATCGCAAGGGAAGCGGAAGCCCAAATTCGCTTTATCAGGAATTAGGCGAGAGTTGCGAGCGAACAAAACGCCCTTCAACAGAATCAAAACCGTGACGTGGATGGTAAAGGCATGGATGTGGTGAACCATGAAATCGGCTGTACCCAGCGCAATTGGCATCATGGCAACCTTGCCACCCACCGCTACCACTTCACCGCCGAAAGCATAGCTAGCAGGAGCTAAAGCATTCGGAGCAGTGTTACCAGCCGCTAGAGTATGGATATTTTGAATCCACTGTGCAAATACCGGCTGTAGCTGAATGCCAGTATCCGAGAACATATCTTGCGGACGGCCAAAAGCCCGCATCGTATCGTTGTGGACGTATAGCCCGAAGCTATGGAAGCCCAGGAACATACACACCCAGTTCAGGTGAGAAATAATTGCGTCGCGGTGACGGATAACCCGATCCAGCAAGTTATTGACGTTCTTAGCCGGATCATAATCCCGCACCATGAAGATCGCGCCGTGAGCACCAGCACCGACAATCAAGAAGCCGCCAATCCACATATGGTGGGTAAACAGCGACAACTGCGTTGGGTAGTCAGTAGCGATGTAAGGATACGGAGGCATTGAGTACATATGGTGAGCCACAATAATACTCAACGAACCCATCATTGCCAAATTAATCGCCAATTGGGCGTGCCAAGAAGTTGTCAGGATATCGTACAAACCCTTGTGGCCTTCTCCAGTGAACGGGCCTTTGTGGTTGTCCAAGATTTCCTTCATACTGTGGCCGATGCCCCAGTTTGTCCGATACATATGGCCGGCAACGATAAACAGCACTGCCAAAGCCAAGTGGTGGTGGGCTGTATCTGTTAGCCACAAACCGCCTGTAACCGGGTTCAAACCGCCCTTGAAGGTCAAGAAGTCTGTGTATTGACTCCAATTGAGGGTAAAGAAAGGCATTACACCCTTCATAATCCCCCACTCAACCTTGGGATACAAATCAGACATCAAGCTGGGGTTCAAAATGAACTCATGAGGCAGCGGAATGTCTGAAATTGAGGCGATTAGCTTACCTCCGAGCGTCAGCGGTTTACCCGCATCAATCGCGTCCATGCAAGCATTGATCGGCAGAGAAACGTGAATTTGTTGCCCTGCGTAACCCAAGCAGCCCAGACCCAGCAAACCTGCTAAGTGGTGATTCATCATCGATTCCACATTCTGGAACCACTCCAATTTTGGAGCGCGTTTATGATAGTGGAACCAGCCGGCAAACAGCATTAAAGCTGCCATCACCAAGCCACCAATCGCGGTTACATAAAGCTGGTAGGAGTTTGTTATGCCGTTGGCTCGCCACCATTGGAACAGACCCGAAGTAATCTGAATTCCATGGAAACCGCCGCCCACGTCAGCATTTAAAATTTCTTGTCCAACAATTGGCCAAACCACTTGAGCACTAGGTTTAATGCCCGTCGGGTTTGTCAACCAAGCCTCATAATTTGAGAACTTAGCGCCGTGAAAATAAGCACCACTTATCCAAATGAAGATAACTGCTAAGTGGCCGAAGTGTGCGCTAAAAATTTTGCGCGATACATCTTCTAAGTCACTGGTATGACTGTCGAAATCGTGAGCGTTGGCATGCAGGTTCCAAATCCAGGTTGTGGTTTTGGGCCCACGAGCCAAGGTGCGATCAAAATGACCGGGTTTGCCCCACTTTTCAAAAGAAGTAGGAACTGGGTCTTTATCAACAACCACCTTGACCTTTGCCTCTCGCTCCGGAGGGCTGATCGTCATGGAGACTCTCCTCTCTCTAGACAAGGAACGAGAACATACATTCCAATAAGCTGAAATTTCTTTCATCTCATTGGTTTACGGGGTTTCCCCCATCGGATAAATTATTTTATCCGCTAAGCCTTTATTCCCGATAACAGTTTCTTGCTTGATAATCCATCTTTTAATAAGTTGGACGCACTCGCTTTAAGAAACTTCCGTGAGGCTTCTTAACTTTTATAGTTTAGTGCAAGCTATCGCTTTGCGCGAAAAATATTTTCGCTTTTTGCTCTTGCTGCTCTTCCCTATCAAGTTTCGGCAGGCAACATCCATTATAAATCCAAATAATTATTCGGACAGGGACATTAAACCTTATCGGGTGGCTGCTGTTCAAGCATTATATGCCTAGCTTCCACAAGAGTTTCTATTTACTTAACAATAATTCAAAAACCTAGACCCTTGATGCCATCTTCCTTAGACATCAAACGGTTCGCCAAAAGTCAATAGGTAAACCATTGAACGTAACAAAACTAAACAAACTGTTACAGTAAATCATTAAAATTTAAGCAGCACCACCGCTACTCTCGTTAACTTTAACTAAAGCAAAACCAGGTTTTCTAAAGCGCCAAGACCTGGGAATATGGGTATTAGGCTAATTACAAACCAAACCATTACCCCTAAAAGCATTGAATTTTTCCCTAGAATTCAATTAAAAATTTCTATCATTTCCAAAAGGAGGATCATCTGCGTGTTTATCATCAATTCGCGGAGGACTGCAATAGCAGCACTCTCATTACTAATGGCACTTATTTTAACTATCAGTTTAGTTAGCTGTGGAAATTCTAATGAACCAACAGACCGGCTCAACCAACCAACTAACTCCTTAACTCAACCTCTCAAAAAAATATCCGAAGTTTCCCCTCCCCCACTCATACAACAACTTAGAGAGAAGCTCGATATTTATCGTCCACAAGTGGCCATTTTAAGCCCAAAACCAGAAGAAATTCTAGCAGATACAACCCTCAATATTCGCCTTCAAGTAGAGGATTTACCAGTTTTTAAAAACCCTTCTTTAGGACTTGGCCCCCACCTCCACCTCATCCTAGACAACCAACCTTACATACCTATCTATGACCTCAACCAACCCATTACCCTAGAAAATATATCTCCCGGTACCCACACCCTAAGAGTATTTGCAACCCGTCCCTGGTACGAAAGTTTTAAAAACGAAGGAGCCTACGCCCAAACAACCTTTCACATCTTCAGCAAAACCTCAGAAAACACCCCACAAGAATCCCTCCCCCTGCTCACCTACAGCCAACCTCAAGGCAGCTACGGAGCAGAGCCCATCATGTTAGACTTCTACCTCAACAATGCTCCCTTACACTTTGTAGCCACCGAAAACCTAAACGATCAAATAGCAGACTGGCGGATTCGCGTCACCGTCAATGGAGAAACATTTATTTTAGATCGCTGGGAACCCATCTATTTAAAAGGATTTACTCCCGGCAAAAACTGGGTAAAAATAGAATTTCTTGACGAACAAGGCAACCCCATCAACAACACATTTAACAACACAGTCCGACTTATCACCTACGATCCCAAACTCACAGACAGCTTATCAAAACTCCTCAAAGGAGAACTCTCAACTAATATGGCCCGTGCCATAATCGATCCAAACTACAACCCACCGGCTGAACCGATAGAGACACCTGAACCTGAAACGCCCGCCGTCGAAGCGCCCGCCGTCGAAACGCCCACTGTCGAAACGCCCGCCGTAGAAACCCCTGCTGTAGAAACAACAGAAACAACAGAACCCTCAATCAACGTAGAAATTGAACAAACAGCCATAGAACCAGACCCATCCGAACAACCAACCTCTGACAGAGCCGAACCCGAAACAGCAGAAACAGAAAACAAAACCTAACAGGCAAAATCAAAGGGAACCCTCCTTTGATCCCCCCGTCACCAAAAGCGAATGGATCAAAACCCTCGCACTGAGCCATTTATAACGAGGAGTGACGAAACATAAAAAGAGGGGAACCTGCGATGCTCGAAAAACTACTACAAGCCGCTATCCTAACATTCTTGCTCAACTTACTGATGAGCTTGTCATCCCCTTATCGTAACCACAGCACCTCCATTTTCAACGAAGGTACAAAACCAACCTTAACCTTTAACGTGGAGTCATCCTTAACAAACAAAAAAACCCCCTCAAATCACTAAACAAAACAACATTTATCCCGAAAAAATCATTAACTCAACTCAACTACCCCAACAGCGCAGATGGATTTACCCACAAATCATCTGCGCTTTTTTGAAATAATCTTAAAATCAACAGCAAACCTTAACTGCTCTAATACCAAATCTATAAAACACTGCTACACATAAACTATTGCCTAAATCCCCCTTACATAAAAAAACCCCTAAATTATCCTTTTTAAGTCGGAGTTTTTGGGCGTGCGGCTTCCTTTCACTATAGTGATAATTATAGGAATTGCTATAAATCTAAGAAAATCAACAAATAAAACAGATATTCTGAAGAAACCTAAAACTCCCATCCCCAAAAACTTATCAATTCCCAAAGTGTCTTATCGTTATTTACTGCTTTACAAACCCTATGGCGTTTTATGCCAATTTACAGAACCCGATCCCCAAAACCCTAGACCAAACCTCAAAGACTATGTGCCGGTGTCATCAGTTTATCCAGCGGGTCGTTTAGATTTTGATAGCGAAGGACTTCTATTATTAACCAATGATGGAAAACTCCAACACCGGCTACTCGATCCCAACTTTGCTCATCCCCGCACTTATTGGGTACAAGTAGAACGGATCCCTGAACAAACAGCCCTGCAAAAACTGCGCCTAGGCTTAACCATCCAAAACCAGCAAACCAGACCAGCCCTTGTAGAAATATTGCCCGATGAACCTAAACTACCCCCAAGAAACCCCCCCATCCGCTATCGCAAAAATGTCCCTACCGCTTGGCTGGAAATGACCCTCACAGAAGGCAAAAACCGGCAAGTAAGACGAATGACAGCCGCCATTGGCTACCCTACCCTCCGCCTAATTCGAGTAGCCCTTGGCCCCTTAAACCTAGAAAATCTGCAACCTGGAGAATGGCGAGACTTAACAGCCTCAGAAATTAAACAACTTCAAGAACTGGCTTCCAAACCAGCCTCAGTAAAGCCAAATTCCTCAAACAAACCCAAACAAAAAGCTTTTCGCAAAAAAATATCCAACCCCACCCCCAGAAAACAATCTCCCTAAAAACCAGGGCTGAGTCTGAGAACGATACAATAAAAACTAATCACTCCGGGGCTGAAATGACCGCCGCCAATTGCCGCATATTTTTATTTGAAAAAAGTTGTTGTTTGGAAACAAAAACCCAAACACGACCGGGCTGCGCGTCACAGAGCCAAGCAAGCCGCTGAAAACCTTACTATTTATCGCCCCGGCCCAAACGCAGTTACTATTCGCAAAAACACATCCCAAAATGCTTGTCTGTCCTCAGTGTCATTTTCACAACCCGATCTCAAATAACTTTTGTCAAAAGTGCGGCACCTCGCTAACTCAAAAAACGTGCCCTTCCTGTCAAACTAAAGTTCCGCTAGACTTGCTCAATTGTCCAAGCTGTCAAGCAAGAGTTGGATCCGTTTGGCTGGCAGTTATTTCTGGTGAGTCGGTTGCTTCTTTTACTCAGCAGTTAGCTAAAAGCTTTGCACCGGCGCCGGTTTCTGTTTCTTTAGAAGATTCTGTCTCACCGGCCACTCAAGAATTACCGACTATCCCTGATGCCGGTGAAACCGAACCATTTTCTGCCGAGACACTGCAACTAGACAACATACAGCCAACTACAGAAACTTCACCGCCAGAAGTGCCAACCGAAACTTTTACAGAAACCCCAGATTTTGATGAAGTTACTGAAATATTAAACTTTCCAGTTCCAACCACCAGCCACCCTACAGTCTTTCAAACCAATTCTCCCGATAGCGAAAACATACCAACTCCTCCAATTGAACCCGAAGAATTATCAAACACTCAGCCTATATCTTTGGAAGTCAAAAGTTCTATCTTTGAACAAGAATTTATAGACTCGCAAAATCGTTACAAACTTATCGATGTTTTCCCTCCACAAGATGGTGTCGCATCGGAAGTGGAAGCCCTAGTTTTAGATTGTAAGCCTTACCTGATTTCTCCTGTAGCTGCTTTGGTAGCTTCGCGCACTTCTTTGAACGCTTCACAACAACTAGCTAATAGTATCGAAGTTTGGGCTATTCCTCCCCTTGCTCAATCTTATTTATCAACCTCTTCTGAACTAAAAAGAAACCTGCCAGTTATTCATGATGCCTGGGTTGATGAAGATATAACTATTTTGCTTCTCGAAGATCGCTCTTCTTTACCTTTACTTTCCCAGGAGTGGGGCAATGAAAAGAATGGGCCGGTGAACCTTCTAGGTTGGCTTTATAAAATGATGGATCTTTGGGTGGCGCTTTCTCCTGAACACCTGCAAAGTTTACTCGAAATACAAAATCTGCGAGTGGATAAGGCTAATAATCTTTGCTTACAACGACTGTATCCTGCAAAACCCGATACTGTTTTGAGCCTACAAGAATTAGGTGGTTTGTGGGAATGGTTTTTTCATCAATCTCAGCGCACTCAATTGGGTTCAGTCACAGCATTACTTACGGATATGACTGAAGGAAAAATTCAAGATGTTGATACATTAAAAAATCGTCTTGATGCTATCTCGGATGAACTCGAACATACAGCACCTTTGGTAATCGATGCTGACGACGATCTCGAGGACGATATGCCTACTATTATCCTTCCCCTACAAGTGGTGAGTATAGAAAGTGCGGGAATGACAGATATAGGTAGACAACGTGACCATAATGAGGACTTTTTTGGCATTGAAACCTTTGTAAATACCTTGCAAACACCTCAAAAACGCAATATTCGCGCTCGTTGTGTTTATATTTTGTGCGATGGTATGGGGGGACACGCCGGTGGTGAAGTGGCAAGTTCAATGGCAACCGAAACTCTAAGAAACTATTTTCAAAAACACAGTGAGCAATTCCCCACCGAAGCTGAAATTAGTCAGGGTGTCAAACAAGCAAACCAGGCTATATATGAAATTAACCAAAAAGAAATGAATTCTGGTAGTGGCCGGATGGGAACTACTCTTGTATTAGCCTTAGTTCAAGATTCTCAGCTAGCAGTGGCTCACGTTGGAGATAGTCGGCTCTATAGTATAACTCGTCGGCACGGTCTTAAACAGTTGACGGTGGATCACGAAGTCGGACAGCGGGAAATTAAACGGGGTGTTGATCCAGAGACGGCTTACTCTCGTCCTGATGCTTATCAATTAACCCAGGCTTTGGGCCCTCGCGGTGAAGATTTTATCCATCCTGATGTGCAGTTTTTTGAATTGCAAGAGGATACTCTTTTGCTTCTGGCTTCTGATGGTCTTACGGATAATGATTTGTTAGAACAGCACTGGGAAACACATTTAAAACCTTACCTTAGTGCTGATAACAGCTTGGAAACTGGAGTAAGACAGCTGATTGAACTGGCTAATCAATATAACGGCCATGATAATATCACGGCTATTTTAATTCGGGCACGAGTCCAGCCGGGGAAAGCTTAAGGTTTGTTTTTCTATTGTTGTGGACGAGTCCAAAATATTAGCTTTTGCTTAACATCTGCCCCGTGCGTACTCTAACACTTTTAGACCGGCCAACCCAAAAAGTTATCCAAAAGTGGCAGTTTGAAAACGAGCCACTAATTCGTATTGGCCGGTCGCCAGATAACCAAGTGGTTATTGATGATTTGTTAGTTTCTCGTTTTCATGCTGAATTAAGACTAAGTGGGGATGATAAATGGTTGTTGATTAATCATGGTACGAACGGTACTTTTATTAATGGCAACCGAATTTCTCAATCTTTGGTTTCGGATGGAACTGTAATTGAATTGGCGAGTGGTGGGCCACTTTTACGTTGGGAAATTACCAACGTTGGTTGCACTCATGGAGGTAATCCCCCTGGTAATTTATTTTGCATTCACTGCGGTGCGCCGGTAAAAGTAGAACGCACTATTCACCAATATTTGATTTTACGAACTTTGGGAAAAGGGGGTATGGGTACAACTTATTTAGCCTCTGAGATGCCCACAATTAAAGGCAAGCCGCCGCAGTTGTTGGTAGTTAAAGAAATGAATGCTGATATGGCTAAAATTGCTAAAGCCCGCGAACTTTTTGAACGGGAGGCTAGGATTTTACAAGGACTTAATCATCCCGGAATTCCTAAATTTTTTGATTTTTTTGTTGAAGAAAATAAAAAATACCTGGCAATGGAATTAATTCATGGTCAGGATTTAGAAAGAAAAATTTATGAACGTGGGCCGGTTTTGCCCGCCGTTGCTATTGAATGGATGATGCAAACCTGTGACGTATTAGAGTACATTCACGGTCAAAATCCTCCTATTATTCATCGGGATATCAAACCGGCAAATTTAATGATGCGCCACATTGATAATCGTATTGTGGTGCTTGATTTTGGTGCAGTCAAAGAAATTGGTACACCATTGGGTACTCGCATTGGGGCACCTGATTACAGTGCTCCAGAACAAAATAGAGGTCAACCGCTTACGCAGTCTGATTTGTATGCGATTGGCCCGACGCTAATTTTTTTATTAACCGGCCAAAGTCCTCACCAGTATCAAGGAAGGCGTGGACAAGAATATCGCTTTAATGTGGAGAATGTCCCCACTATTACACCAAAGCTGCGAAGCGTTATTGACCGTGTAACCGAACCCAAACCCACCAACCGCTATCAAACAGCCCGTGAACTTTCTAAAGCCTTAGCGGCGTGTTTATAAAAGCGTAAGCTGTTTATTGGGCTAGGAATATGGCGATAGCTTTACTCTTCATCTTCCCAAGTTTCAACCGCCAGCAAAATGCTAACGGGATCTTGCATAGAAAAGTCAAATTCTTGCAGTTCTTTTTTCCAATAGGGCCATTCATCGCCGTAGAGGAGAGAAATTTTCCACAGACTATCTGTTGGCTTCAGAATCTTTTTTTCAACGAGAGAGCGCACCTGACGCTGAAACTTCTCCATCGGGTGAACAACCTGCTGGCTCATAAAACCTTTAACCATGATTAAATTTTGCAAATACTTTGCACACGATGCTTCTCAGTTCCACTTTATTAAAATAGCGTAGATGATCCGGCGGCTTGGAAGCTAACTCCTACTTTTTTAACGCAAAAGCTGTGTTTTTGGCAAGTGATTGTAGGTTGGGATATCCGCACAATTACTAAAAAACCCAAACTTTAATCCCTAATCCTGTAAACCAAGAAAAAACTGAGTGAATCCGAAAAATGGTAACCTTCGATTCTTGGCGATAGAGGGGATGCGTTCCAAAACCTGATAATTAGACCGAGGCATACCAAGCATATCTATGTCTAGTGGAGTAGGATTTAACTTATCCTAACCAAAGACATATTGCTCTCGTAGGGAATTGGGGAGCTAGCTAAGCCTGGTATAGAGAAGGTAGCTGTGGGGTAAACTGCCCTAGAGGTGCTGCCCCGGTGCAGGTAGGTAAATTTTAGAAAGCTTTTTGCCGATCTTCGCTATTAGATTAATATATTACCATATTATCAAAAATACGGTTATTTTTGATACCGGCACCGGCATAACTCAAGCATAAAAGTATTGGTGGGACGGTCTGTGTTCGCTATGATCGGGTAGATTTTTATATTGTGTTTGGGGGAATTGCCTATGGCTCGCTATACTGGCCTTTTTGTGGTTGCCGTTCCGATTGATCGATTGAGGCAATTAGTGATCGATATTCTTGAATCTTGCAATTGTGGGATTATATACGACACCGGCGACTATATCATGGCGCGTGAATCCACCGGCCAAGTATCATTTTCTAAGCTGGTAACGGTGGAAGTAATAATTGATAGGCCAGTGGATGAAAATGAAGCCATAAGGATGAATTTTCTTTTAAAAAACGAAGAACTGCCTTTACACGCTGATAATCACTGTCGGCAAATGTTTAATCTGATTCAGTACGCTATCGAACATAACCGTCAATGGCATTTAGTCGAAAGTACCGTTAGTTAATCTTTGATAAAAAATCTCAGTCACAAAAAGCCCCCATCTATCTTTCGCTTGTTTTAATCATCAAGCAAAAGAAATAGAGGGGGCATATTTCGGGATTTTAAATTTTAGATTTGAGAGCTAAAACAGCGCTTTTAAGGGAGATGCTGAATTACTTAGAGCGCAATAACAGAGAATTAGTAACGACGCTAACAGAACTAAACGCCATCAAAGCACCGGCAGCAGAGGGAGTCAGAGAAAAACCAAAGATGGGCAATAGAACACCAACTGCTACAGGAATAGCTAAAACGTTATAGATCATTGCCCAAAATAAATTTTGGCGAATTTTGACTAAGGTGTGGCGACTAAGTTTGATTGATTGCACCACATCCATTAAACAATCGCGCACTAGAACGATCCCAGCGGTTTCTACTGCAACGCCTGTGCCTGAATGTAAAGCGATCCCAACGTGGGCGGCGGCTAAAGCGGGTGCATCATTTATGCCATCTCCTACCATTGCTACTCGCCGGCCTTGTGTTTGTAAGTTTTGAATTACAGCAGCTTTGCCTTCAGGACGAATGGCAGCGTTTACTTCTGAAGGGGTGAGTCCCAAGTCTACAGCGAGGCGCAAAGCTACTTCTGAGCGGTCGCCGGTGAGTAACATAACGGCCATTCCCATTTGCTTTAAGGAGTCTACTGTGGATTTGGCATCAATTCTTAATTTGTCGCTACAGGCAATGAGGCCGGTGCAGGCAGAACCAACGGCTAAATAAACCACTGTTTTGCCTTCTTTGGCTAATTTTTCAGCGATTTTTTCGGCTTCTGTGGAAATTAAAATTTTGTGTTGAGTTAACCAGGCTGCTGTTCCTAAAATTACTGGCTGTTGCTCTACTGAAGCTATGACGCCAAAACCGGCTTTTTCAGAAAAATCTACGGCTTCTAGTAAAGGTAGTTCCAAACTGCGGGCGGAGTTGCAAATGGCTTGAGCTAGGGGGTGGTTGGCCCCACTTTCAACGGTGGCGGCTAGTTGGAGGAGTTTTAAGTTTTGTGGTGTGGGGTGAAAGGAGAGGTTTTTACTGGGTAGGGAATTTTCAGGGTTGGGGGTTAAATCTTTTAAAGGGGGGTCAAGGGGCCAAATGTCGGTGACTGTTAATTGGCCGGTGGTGAGGGTGCCGGTTTTGTCGAAAATTACTGTATCGACTTGATGGACTTTTTCGAGGATGTCGCCCCCTCGGATCAGAAGACCGCGTTCTGCTCCGATGCCGGTACCAACAAGGATAGCGGTTGGGGTAGCGAGTCCTAACGCACAAGGGCAAGCAATTACTAAGACGGCGATGGCTAATTTTAAACTCAGTAAAAGAGGGGAATTATTGATGATGGAGTGAGTATGAGTTGGATCGATTTGAGAGGCATGGTGAAGAATGTGGGGCCAAATTTTTGTGCCCGCAAAGTACCAAAATAGAAAGGTTAAAGAAGCGGTGGCCATGACGGCGTAGGTAAAGTAGCCGGCTACGGTATCGGCGAGTTTTTGTACCGGCGCTTTTCGGGTTTGGGCTTCTTCTACTAGTTTGATGATTTGGGCTAGGGCTGTACTGTTGCCGGTGTGGGTGGCAACAATGGTGAGGGGCCCTGATTGGTTGAGAGTGCCGGCTGTTACGGTGTTGCCTTGCTGTTTGAGGATTGGTAGAGATTCGCCGCTGAGCATGGATTCATCAACGGTGGAGGTGCCAGAGATTACTTGACCATCGACTGGTATTTTTTCTCCTGCTAGGACTTGCACCCATTCACCAACGCGAATGCGATCTACAGGAATTTCTAGGGTTTCTTGGCTGCTGGTTTGGGTGGCATTGGCGATGAGTCTGGCGGTGGCCGGTTGGAGGCTGAGGAGCGATTGAATGGCAAAACTGGCTCTTCTTCGGGCGATGCCTTCGAGGGTTCGTCCGAGGAGGATAAATGCTAGTAGCATGACTGGCTCATCAAAAAAGCATTCCCAACCTAAAGAGGGGAAAATAAGGGCGATACAGCTTGCTAGGTAGGAGCCGGTCGCTCCTAAGCCGACAAGGGTATTCATGTTGGGGTTTTTATGCCATAGGGCTTTGTAGCCAGATAGCCAAATGGTACGCCCTGGGCCTAAAAGTGTGAGTGTGGCTAAGCTGTAGTGGAAAAAAATATTGTGGAGTAAATCTATTTTAAAGGGGCTGATGATTTGGCTTAGGTGGCCAATTCCTGAAAGTAATATGAGGATACCGGCTGTTATTAATTGGTATATTTCTTGTTTTATTTGTTGACGTTGGCGGTTTTGTTGGTCGCTATGGTCGGTGGGTTGTGGTTGGTTGGATGAGCGGGCTGATGCACGGAATCCTTTTTTGGTGAGGCTTAGAGCTAGGTCTGTGGGATTAACGGTATTTTTTTGGGCCTCGACGCGGGCAATTTGCATGGTTAAATTGACGCTGGCTTCTAGAACTCCGTTGTGTTGGCTGAGGAGGTTTTCAACGGTTTTTACGCAACCGGCGCAGCGCATTCCTTCTATATCGAGAGTGATTATTTCCCTGGGTGATGGAAGGTTGGCTTGTTTTGATGTGTTGGTGGGGGTTGTTTTTAAAGAAACTGTCATAAACCATCTAAATAATGATGAGAACAGTTGAACGCTTATGTTTTTGAGCGTTGCTATTTAGAGGGTAGGCGATTAATGGGATGGATGACTGGATGTGGTGTAGTTTCTTTAGGTTTTCAGTTTTTGCGAAAAGAGTTGAGTAGATTTGTGGGTTTTGGGACTGGGAATGGGTAAGGAATTAATTTAAATGCGTTTGGAAAAAGGGATGGTTTTGGCTGGGTTGGGGTAGCCAAAATTGAGGTTAAAAATTCAATAAAAAGGCGAGAACAGCGGTTGCTGTCTCGCAAGGAATGTTAATGAAATGTGAGAGAAAATAGATTATACCTTTGCGGCTATTTTGGCTTCTTTGGCTGTCAAACGCTCGTAAGTTGCACGCATTTTCAGGCCGGTAAGCACTTGGAATAGGCCGGTGCCGTTGTTAGAACCTGGGTATTCTTTGTGCTGTAGCAACAAGTGAGTCATTTCACCGTAATACTTAGTATTGGTGTTGCTGAGGTGGCCTTCAATGTAGATGACTTCTTCGAGGTTGTCGAATTGACCATCGACTTCGAGGACGGAGACTTCATGACCGTAGTAAGCATCGGGGCCATAGTACATTTTGATACCGGGCCAAGAGCAGGTAAGTTTGCGTCCGCAGGGAGTCCAGTTGATGGTAGAGCCTTCATCAAAGAGGTAAACCGGCTCGAAGCCTTCGACACCAAATTTTTGTAGGAGACGAACACGGAGGATTTTGCCTTCTTTGTCGTCAGAGATTAGCTGAGTTGGTAATACTTGGATAACAACATCGGCGTGTTCTCTTTGGGGTTCGATGTAGGCGCTGAAGTCGGGCCGACGGGCGTTGATGGCGGCGAGGACGTCTTCGTAGCGGTGACCGCGCTCTGCCATGTCTCGCTGGATTTTCCAGGCGATTTTTACGTCGTCGCTGATGTCGAGGTAAACGCTGAAGTCGAGCAAAGAGCGTACCCGTTCGTCATAGAGAGGATGGAGTCCTTCTACAACAACGATGTGGTTTGGTTCTACCACTTCGGGTGGGTCGATTTCGCCGGTTTCGTGATTGTATATAGGCTTGTTAATGCTTTGACCGTTTTTGAGCGCTTTGATTTGCTCGTACATGAGGTCAAAGTTATTGGCTCTGGGGTCAAGTGCGGTGATGCCTGTTTCTTTGCGCTGTTTGCGGTCGAGGCTGTGGTAGTCGTCAAGGCAAATGACGGTGACGAGTTCTTCACCAAATAGGTCTGTAATGCGGCGCAAAAATGTGGATTTCCCGCAACCGGAGTCTCCGGCTACGCCAATTAAAACCACGCGATCCGGCTTACTGGTCATAGATTCCCTCTGTCGATAAAGATTATTTCCTAACTTTGTCCCTAGCTCTGCAAGTACAAGGCTCTCTGGTGAGACTCCCCAAGGCTGGTTATGCAGCTTTGCTTGCAACAACCTACAAAAAACTCAACCTCTTGCGATTTTCAGAGGCCCATTGCAAGCAATCGCGGTTGAGCGCAATGGCTGTGCTGACAAGGCTCTACTTTTCGCTAGTTAAGTATTTAATACTAAGTGGTGAGGTTGATTTTACCAGATGGGGGTTGCGCCTACAAGGCGTTGGGCTTGTTAGTTATTTGAACTGCTGTAGCTATGGTAAGGTTAATTGCGTCTTAAAAATAATTAAAATTGACTCAATCGTTACATTAACAGAGTGAGTTACCCGTTAAGGTGAGGGAAGAGTAAGCGATGTTTAATCCAAATGCTGTGGGAACCGCAGCCAATTCGGTGTCTGGTAGCCGCTTCTATGTCTACGAGGTGGTAGGTCTTAGTCAGAATGCGGTAACGGATAATATGGTTCCCCCTATCCGCCGCAGTGGCAGTGTGTTTATCACGGTGCCTTATGACCGCATGAATCAGGAAATGCGCCGTCTTACTCGGCTGGGTGGCCAAATTGTCAGTATTCGGCCCCTGGGTGCTGTTAGCGAGGGAAATGGTCAATCGCAACCGGCATCAAAACCGGCTGTTGAGGCCAATTTGTCAGAGGAAAAAACCAAGCCTATGACTCAAGCGAAGCATAAAGCTGATATTCCTGTTAATCTCTACAAGCCGAACAATCCTTACCTGGGTAAGTGTTTGTCTAATGAGGAGTTGGTTCGTGAGGGTGGGGAAGGTACTGTTCGCCATCTGAAGTTTGACCTCTCTGCTGGAAATTTACGATATTTGGAAGGTCAAAGTATTGGCATTATCCCCGCTGGTACTGATAAGAATGGCAAGCCTCACAAGTTAAGGTTATATTCTATTGCCTCTACTCGTCATGGGGATGATGTGGATGATAAGACGGTTTCTTTATGTGTCCGTCAGTTGGTGTACAAGCATCCTGAAAGTGGCGAGCCGGTTTATGGGGTTTGCTCTACTTATTTGACTGGTCTTAATGTCGGTGATGAGGTCAAGATTACTGGGCCGGTTGGTAAGGAGATGTTGTTGCCGGAAGACCCGGAAGCTAACATTATTATGATGGCTACGGGCACTGGTATTGCTCCTTTCCGTGCTTTCTTATGGCGGATGTTTAAGGAACAACACGAGAATTACAAGTTTAAAGGTTTGGCTTGGTTGTTCTTTGGTGTGGCTTATACTCCTAATATTCTTTATAAGGATGAGTTGGAGGAGTTGCAAGCGAAGTATCCTGATAATTTCCGCTTGACTTATGCGATTAGCCGCGAACAAAAGAATGCTCAAGGCGGTAAGATGTATCTCCAAAATCGCATTCAAGAAAATGCTGATGAGTTGTGGCAGTTGATTCAAAAGCCGAATACTCATGTCTATATCTGCGGTTTGAAGGGTATGGAAGGTGGTATCGATGAAGGTTTATCGAATGCTGCTGGTAAGTTTGATGTGAATTGGTTGGATTACCAAAAACAAATGCGGAAGGCTGAACGTTGGCACGTTGAAACTTACTAAGTAAGTTTGATGTTGATGTTTTTTGTTTTTCGATTTTATTGAATCTAGTTTTTGAGTTTTGAGGGCGGGGTATGTTTGAATACCTCGCTTTTTGTTGTTTTTTTTAGGAAAATCCAAGAAAAATTCCTCGAAAATAAAGGGTAATTTTAATTTTTTATAGGCGTAAAAAAGGGTAGTTATTTAAATACAAAATTTTTGGTTTGAAGGTGGAGTTTATTGATTTAATTTGGGTTTTTTATGGCTAATAATTCCTGGTTTGTGAGGCTATTCTATGGAATTTATTCCAGCCATATCTAAGATTTCTGGAATTAGGTCTTCGCGTTTAATTACCATTAAATGCACTCCTTGACAGAGTTGTTTTGCTATTTGTATTTGTTCGGCGGCAATTTTCATTCCTTCACGAAGAGGCTCTTGGGCTTGGGCAAGGCGATCTATGATGTCTTGAGGAATGTTTATGCCGGGGACGTTTTTGTTTAAAAATTGGGCATTTTTGGCCGATTTAATTAAGAATATTCCGGCTAAAATTGGTTTGTCTGAACCGGCTGCGATGTGAACCATAAATTTTTCTAGCCGGTCAAAGTCGCATACTAATTGACTTTGAAAAAATTGGGCACCGGCTGCTATTTTTTTCTCAAACCGGCCTTTTAATCCTGACCAACTGGGGGACTGTGGGTCAATTGCTGCACCGGCTAATAAATCAAGATTGCCATCTGGTAAAATTTTATCATTACTATCAAAGCCTTGATTTAGTTTATCAATTAATTTTAATAGTCGTACGGATTCTAATTCAAATACAGGTCTTGCATCGGGGTGATCTCCTGCTTTTACTGGGTCGCCGGTGAGTGCTAATATGTTACGAATTCCTAAAGCATGAGCGCCTATTAAATCAGCTTGTAATGCAATTTTATTGCGGTCTCGGCAAGCGAATTGACAGATGGGTTCGATGCCGTGTTGATGTAAGATAGCGCAGGCTGCTAGGGATGACATTCGCATGACTGCGCGACTTCCATCAGTGATATTTACGGCATGAACGCGATTTTTGAGGGGTTTGGCTAGGGTTATCATGTGCGAAAAATCGCCGCCTTTTGGGGGCGTAATTTCGGCGGTAATGAGGAATTCTTTGTTACGAATGGCTTGACGAAATTTATTTGTTGATGCCGGTGGGGTTAGTTGTATCATGGAATATCTAAGACTTTTTCTTGCTATGGAAATTTTACAGAGTTTTGATTGAAAATCCGGCGCCGTTTAGTGCCATCGGTTGAAGAGTAGCTACAGGATGTAAAACAAAACCCCCTTTGGGGGTTGAAAGGCAAAGCAGAAATCTGTTTTCTTGGTTACACCGGCAATGAATATCCCATTGCTTTTTTTACCTTTGTTAAGGTTGCATTTGCTACTTCGGCGGCTTTTTCTCTTCCTTGGCGCAAAACTGATTCAAGATAACCTTTTTCGTCCATTACTTCTTTATATTTCTGTTGGATGGGTTTGAGTGCTTCAATGGTGGTTTCTGTTAGTAAAGGTTTAAATTGTCCCCATCCCATATCTGCACATTCGGCGCTTACTTCTTCTTTGTTTTTGCCAGAAAGAATCATGTAAAGTGTTAGTAGGTTTCTAGCTTCGGGCCGGTCTGGGTCATCGAAGGTTAAACCGCGTATTGGATCTGTTTTGCAGCGTTTAATTTTTTTGGCAATTTCATCGGGAGAGTCAAGGAGGTTAATGCGGCTTTGTTCTGAGGGGTCAGATTTTGACATTTTTTTTGTGCCGTCTGTTAAACTCATTACTCGTGCACCATCTTTGCGTATTAAGGCGTCGGGAGATTTTAATACGGGTTCTTTTGGAGTGGCGAATAAATGATTAAATCTATCAACGATGTCGCGGGTTAATTCGATGTGTTGTTTTTGGTCTTCTCCCACCGGCACTTTATCGGGTTCATATAATAGGATATCAGCAGCCATTAAGACAGGATAATCTAGGAGGCCGGTGTTGACATTTTGTCCTTGCTTGATGGCTTTTTCTTTAAATTGAATCATGTCTTCCAGCCAGTTTATGGGGGTAATGCAGTTAAATAACCAGGTAAGTTCTGCATGGGCTGGAATGTGCGATTGGACAAAAATTGTGGAATGTTCTAAATCGATGCCACAGGCGAGGTATAAGGCGGCAATGGTGTAGGTATCGGAGGCAAGGGTGGCGGGGTTGTGGGGGGCGGTAATTGCGTGTAAGTCAACGACGCAGAAGTAGTTGTCGTACTGGTTTTGTCCGTCTACCCAGTTGCGAATGGCGCCGAGATAGTTGCCTAAATGTAAGTTGCCGGTGGGTTGTACGCCGGAGAGTACACGCTGTTTTGCCATTGTGGTTTGTGTCAGTTTTTTTCGTTTTTTTAGTATATCAATTTTGGGTACGGGAAAATCCCAGGTTTTCACAAACCGATTTTGTATTGGTTTTGATTGGTTAAGTTTACGGTCTTAGAATTTATTTCAATCTTAAAAAAAGATAAAAATTGATGAATTTTGGAAGGGATAAAACTTTCTGTTTTCAGTAATTTATCTAAACTAATTTTAAAAAAAATGAAACTAAACAAGGTTTTTTGGTTGATTTTTATATTTAAAGAATGTTCCTAAAGCTAACCTATAAGAATAATTTTAAATGTAAATTTGAGAGAATCAAAACCCAATAACCTACAAGAATAGTTTGGTAGGTTGGGTTCAAAAAAAGAAAACCCAAGAGTGCTTATCAAAAAACCAAAACTTTTATCAATACTCTTACCACTAAATCCTCTAAAATAGAGGGTATGAAATTTTTGCCTCCAGAGTTAGAAAAAAAAATCCGCCTCACGATGCGAGAAGCTGGCCAGATCGCAGCACAAATGGCGACTGAAAAATTCCAAGTCTCTCAAAAAGGCCCAGGAGACTATGTTACCAGCATTGACCGTTGGCTTGACCTGCATCTTACCACCGCATTTGCTGGACTATTTCCCGCAGATGGTATTGTAACGGAAGAAAACGAACAATCACGCCAAGCATTTCACGCTGATTATAAGCGCCTGTGGTTGATAGACCCTCTTGACGGCACCGAAGACTTTATTAAAGGCGAACCTCATTACTCTTTGATGGTAGGGCTACTATGCAACCATCAACCCCAAGCCGGTTGGATCTATGCACCATCTCAAGACAAACTTTATTATGGGGGTGAAGACTGGGGTTTATATGTTTCCACCGGCGTTGAAACACCAGAAAATTTGCCGGTAAAACAACCTGCGCCCCCGTCAAAATCATTTTGTCCTCTTATTATCGGCACAAAAGATGAGCAAAATTTTGGCCAAGCTATTTTGCAACTTATCCCCGAAGCTCAATTTTACTCTTTAGGAAGTTTTGGCCTCAAAGTATTAGAAGTTATCCAGGGACGCGCCGGCATTTATGTTTATTTTAATGGTCGGGTTAAACTTTGGGATACCACCGGCCCCCTTGCTCTTGCTCAGGCTGCTGGTTTGACTTGTTGTGACTTGCAAGGCTTACCGCTGAGTTTTCACCCCAACGCGATCCACCCTGATACATTAGTTCATAACCAATCAATTATAGTAGGGTGGCCTGCCTATGTTGAAGCTTTGTTACCCAAGCTGCAAAAAGCCATACTTCAAACATCTAAGCAATAAAAACCTATTTCAAAGAACACTTATTAAATAACTTCCTAGTTATGAGGATAATATATTACGATATGGCTATGTAGCATATAACTTAAAATAACTCTGTTAAAATCGAGTAAAAAGCAACCCTTGTAACCAATAGGGGATAGATTTTTACAACAAAAACTGCAACACTTAATTAAATTTGCCGATCTGAAACGTAACGGCAACACTATCATCAATAAAAGAGGGAACCGTGACAGTCCCTCCTATAGAATTATTACCTTAACGCGCCCTCATGCAAACAGAAGCTTTTAGCGAGCTTTTCCCCCTTTTTAGCTCAGCCAACCCTGAAACCCTAGAGTGGCTATTAGCAGTTTCCGATCAACACGAGTATCCCTCCAACCGAGCCGTCTTAATGGAGGATGCTTGGGGAAATGCGGTGTATTTTTTGGTGTCTGGATGGGTGAAAGTCCGACGGTTATCAGGAGATAATTTTTTCACCTTAGCTATTTTGGGAAGGGGTGATTTTTTTGGAGAAATGGCGATTCTCGATGAGTCCCCTCGCTCTACAGATGTTATTGCACTCTCACCGGTACAACTGCTGAGTGTTTCTGCACAAAGGTTCATTCAAACTTTGTTTAAAGATTCACAATTGCATCATAGAATGTTGCAATTAATGGTGAAAAGATTACGTCAAACAAACTTTCGTTTTCAATTACAAAACCGGCCGCCCGCAGTCAAGTTAGCCAACACCTTAGTTACCCTTGCCAAAAACTATGGGGAAGCCACAGAAAAAGGTACAATTATTTATAATATACCCTTTAAAGACCTAGCAGATTTGACAGATATTAGTGTAGAAGATACGAGAAAAATTATGCAAAAGTTGCAAGAAAAAGAATGGTTAAAACTTGACGCAGATCGAGAACTTATGTACTTAATTAATATGAAACAGTTAACTCATTTAGCTGGTCATCAATAGTAAATTAAAATAGGTGGCTTGATGCCTACAGGGTTATTATCTGGTAAGGCTACTTTTTTCCAAAAATTGTTAAATTATTAGTCATTATCTTACTCAACAAAAACAATGACA
Source organism: Halomicronema sp. (assembly GCA_036704045.1). Taxonomy (GTDB): domain Bacteria; phylum Cyanobacteriota; class Cyanobacteriia; order Cyanobacteriales; family Oscillatoriaceae; genus Ancylothrix. Next base: position 20,883 of record DATNQM010000044.1, read on the forward strand.
GCAGCAACTCAAATTTCATTAAAAGGAATCGAGCAAACAACACCAGCTATGCACTATGTAGTGGCTTTGTCTCAACCAGAAACACATTTATTTGAAGTAACTTTGTTTTTAACTGGCTGGAATAAAGAGATTTTAGATTTAAAAATGCCGGTGTGGACACCAGGCTCTTATTTAATTAGAGAATATAGTAAACATCTGCAAAATTTTACCGCACAAATCGGCAATAATACCTTATTAGAAACTCAAAAAATTCGCAAAAATCATTGGCAAATTCAAACGGCCGGCACATCAGAAATTACTGTAAAATATCTCATCTATGCCAACGAGTTAACGGTTCGTACTAACCACCTCGATCATACACACGGATACTTTAATGGTGCTGCCTTATTTTTCTATATTCCTGGCTTAGAAAAACATCCTTTTCATGTCACAATTCAACCGCCTCAAAATTGGCGAATTAGCACGGCTATTGCACCCATTACCGGCCAGGAAAATACTTTTCTTTTCCCTGACTTTGATACCCTCGTAGATACTCCTTTTGAAATAGGTAACCACCGTTCGTACAACTTTGAAGTTTTGGGAAAACCTCATGAATTAGCTATCTGGGGACAAGGTAATGACAATGCAGAAAAAATCATTGAAGATACCTCAAAAATCATAGAAATAGAAGCGGAAATGTTTGGTGGTTTGCCCTACGAACGCTATCTATTTTTATTACATCTTTCTGCTAATGGTTTTGGCGGTTTAGAACATAAAGATAGCTGCACTTTAAATTATAACAGGTTTGGATTTCGAGCCAAAGATAAATACGAACGTTTTATGCAATTAGTAGCCCATGAATTTTTTCATTTGTGGAACGTAAAACGTATTCGCCCAAAAGCACTAGAAGTATTTGATTACGAGAATGAAAATTATACAACTTCTCTGTGGTTTTCCGAAGGAACAACGAGTTATTATGACTTAATTATTCCTTTGCGGGCCGGTATTTATGATACCAAAACTTATTTAGAAAACCTCAGTAAAGAAATTACTCGCCTGCAAACTACCCCCGGAAGAAACGTGCAACCGGCCTCCGAATCAAGTTTTGATGCTTGGATTAAACTTTATCGACCTGATGCTAATAGCAATAACTCCCAAATTTCCTATTATTTAAAAGGAGAAATGGTATCATTGTTACTAGATTTATTGATTCGTAACCGCCACAACAATACTCGCTCTCTGGATGATGTGATGAGGTTGATGTGGGAGAACTTTGGAAAAGCAGAAATAGGCTTTACACCGGCCCAATTAAAAGAAACAATTGAAGTAGTTGCAGATACCGATTTAAGCGATTTCTTTAAACGGTATGTTGATGGCACTGAAGAATTGCCATTCGATGAGTATTTACAACCTTTTGGATTAAAATTAATTGCCGGTGAAAATAGCACTCCTGTGCCGTTTACAGGATTGACAGTTAAGGCAGAAAATGGTAAAGAATTAATCAAATTTGTCGAAATAAATTCGCCGGCCCAAAAAGCAGGAATAAGCCCTGGTGATGAACTCTTAGCAATTAACAAAATACGAGTAACCGCAGAAAATTTAAACGACCGTTTAAAAGACTATCAACCAGGAGATAGCATTGAAATAACTGTGTTTCATCAGGAAGAATTATTAACTGTGCCGGTGATATTGAACTCTGCCCGGCCTTTACGTTTTTCTGTAGTATCATTACCAAATCCTAGTCCTGAACAACAAAAAAACTTTACAGGTTGGTTGGGTATACCTGTGGGAAATTAAAAATTTCTGTTGGAGTTGAAAAACCTAACTAGCCTAGCCGGTTTCCCTACCAACGATAATAGGTACTTTACCATCCTAAAAACAAGGAATCTAGGCTCAGTTAGGAAAAAATTACGCCCATCAAAACCTAACAATTTTTTAACTTAATTTTGGCTGTTGAAAGTTAAAACAAAGATAAAATCGAAAAATAACTGCCTTTGGCGGTTTTAAAAATCCAAAATCCAAAATAGTTCCTCCAAAACCTTATATGATTCAACCACCTCCACCCCCATCTATTACCCCTCGTCAAATGAATTTGTTGCGGGTTGTTACATCTATGGCATGGGCTGATGGCGAACTAGCTCAAGAAGAAGTCGATTTAATGCTCGACAGACTAAGTGGGTTATTTGCGAAAGGAAACACTGAAAAAGAAGCCCTTAGCCAAGAATTGCGGGATTATTTAATGCAAAATATTCCTCCAGAAGAATCGCTTCCAAAATTAGTAAGTCAAGAAGAAAAAGAAATTGTTTTGCAGTTAGGATATGAAGTGATTTCTGCTTCTGCACGGACACCAGATGAACCCAAAATTAACGCCGAAGAAGCCGAAGCTTATAAAAAACTGGTGGAATTGTTAAACTTGCCAGAAGAAGCTGTAAAACGAGTTGAAGAAGAAGCCAAAGCCGGTGCAAATTCAGATGTTAGCTTAATCGATAAACTCACTCAAAAAATGGAAAAATATATGGGTGATTAAATGTGTAGGGTGGGCTTTGCCCACCTATTTTTTTATAAAGTTTTTATATAAATAAAATCTATGAAAATTTTGCTAGTAGATGATGAAGTAGAATTAACTGACCCTGTAAGCCGAGTTTTGCAAAGAGAAAGTTATCAAGTAGATGTTGCTTATGATGGAGAAAAAGGCAGTGAATTAGCGGCGAAAACTGACTATAATTTATTGATTTTAGATTGGATGCTACCAAAACAAACCGGCCTAGAAATTTGCCAAAAATTGCGCGCAGAAGGTCGGTTAACTCCGGTATTGTTTTTAACAGCAAAAGATACAATTGATGACAGAGTAAGGGGTTTAGATGCGGGGGCAGATGACTATTTAGTCAAACCCTTTGAGTTGCGGGAATTATTGGCAAGAGTACGCGCTTTATTGCGTCGGGGAATGGCGTTAGAGTCGGGAATATTAACTGAGCCAGAAAAGCCTATATTGTTGAGAGTTGGAGATTTAGAATTAGATACAGAAAATAAACTTGCCTATCGTCAAGGCCGGTTAATTCAACTGTCAGAAAAGGAAAGTCAATTACTGGAATATTTAATGCGTCACGCCGGACAATTATTATCACATACGCAAATTTATAAACATTTGTGGGGAACCGATGAAGAGCCGCCTAGTAGTAATGTTTTAGCTGCACAAATTCGGCTTTTGCGGCGCAAAATTGAAGCCCAAGGCGATGCACCTTTAATTCATAGTGTGTATGGTAAAGGTTATCGGTTTGCCGGGGTTGGGGAATAAGCAGATAATGGTGGGTATGTTGAGAAATCACAGCGGGATTGCGCTTACAAACTTACTTTAAAAGAAATTGAGCCTGAATCAACTTCTAGTGAACAAAAATAATGCTATTTGCGTACACTTACAAACTCAATCCCTCCCCAAAACAAGCGCAAACAATCGAGCGGTGGCTTAATTTGCTCCGCTTGCAATATAACTTTCGAGTCAGAGAACGGACACAAGCATACGAGCAAGCAAGATTCCCTCATATGGGAAACTATTGCATAATCGAAACACAAGCAGAGTGTTGTCCCCTCACTTGTTCAGTCAGCAAAGCTGCTTTATATGGCAATCCCTGGACACTAAAAGGCAGAAAAAGAACACCACTAGCTCAACAAGATGCTAATCTAGTTGACCTCAAGCAAGAGCGTCCTTGGTATAAAGAAATCTATCACCACGTCCTGCAACAAATGCTCAAGCAGGTTGATACAGCCTTTGGGCGTTTCTTCAAAAAATTAGGCAAATATCCAAAAACAAAGCGGCGGGGTAAATTTCGCTCCTTTACCTACCCGCCGGGAGATGTCGCTTTCAAAGGTAATAAAATCAGACTACCGGGAATAGGTTGGATGTCATTTTTTCAATCTCGACCTTTTCCCAATGGCTTCAAGCTTCGTTCCATAACTGTGCGGAAAAAAGCAGATGGCTTTTATATCTCTGTGCGCTTACAGGATGATTCAGTTCCAGATGTACCTGTAGCAAACCAAGTTAAAACAGCCGTAGGAGTCGATTTTGGTATCAAAAAGCTAATATCTCTCAGTACCGGCGAAACTTGTGCCAATCCCCGATTTAACAAACGGATGGAGAGGAAAAGAACGCGCCTCAATCGTTCTGCCAGCCGGAAAGTGCGAGGTTCTAAACGTAGAAAAAAAGCTTACCAGCGCCTCGCTAAACTTGAGCAAAAAGTTGTCAATCAACGAGAGGATTATCAATGGAAAATCGCTAATAAATTGGTGAATAAATTCGACCTCATTGTTTTCGAGAACCTGAATATTCAAGCCATGAGTGCTCGCTGTAAACCGAAGCAAGATGAGAGCGGAAAATATCTAGCAAATGGTCAGTCTGCTAAATCTGGACTAAATAAAGCCATTGCTGATGCAGCTTGGGGTTCACTCAAACAGAAAGTCAAAATTTTGTCCGAAAAGGCAGGCGTTCTGGTACATGAAGTTAAGCCTCATTTTAGTTCTCAAGAATGCAGCCAATGCGGGTATATCAGCCCCACAAACCGAAACGGCGAAAAATTCATCTGTGAAGAGTGTGCTCACTATGATGATGCCGATATAGATGCTGCAAAAGTAATCTTGAGACGTGGGTTAGATGCGCTGGGAATCTGTTTAAATGCTGTATCGGGAGTCCCCCGAAAACAGGGTAAAAGTACGCCCAAGGAGCCTGTTACAACAGGGGAAATCATCGGCGGAATGCGGGTGAGCCTGGGAACCCTCAGCAATTCTGGTAATAGAGTTGTTTGAGTGGAGGAGAGTTTGAGCAATCAACTCTCAGCCTCTATGCAGGCTGTCAATTGAAATCGAGTGAGGCATGGCCCACCGATATAGCCTACAAATAAAGCATTTTTTTTTAAACGGAGAGGGTGGGATTTGAACCCACGGAACCTTTCGGTTCACTCGGTTTCAAGCCGAGCGCATTCGACCACTCTGCCACCTCTCCACCGGCGCACTGTACTATCATAACCGGCACGCTGCCATTTTGTTAAGATGCCGAAGAAAAACCGGCCCCGACTACAGAACTATTGTCGCTATAAACTACTTCAGAAGACACAACCTCCAAATTAGCCGCCACCCAAACCAGGGCAATTTCCCTAACAACACCCTCATAAAGCGTCACTATAGAAAAATTGCGGCGACACTCGGTGGGAGTTCTGACAATGCGGGGAACACTAGCCGCATTTAAATAAACCGTACCCAATTCATCGAAATGAGTTGATCGCCGCAACTGCAATGGTGTATGGCGCAAACGGTGGTGCATATGACCAAAAGCTACCAAACAAACTTTTTTACCCATTGCTTGAGTTTGGCTAATCGCCTCTTCAAAATCTGGATCGCCATAGTCGCCACCAATGGGTTTCCAATCTTTGCCACAGGGATCTTCCGGCAAATCACCAAGGCCGGTTGGCCCATTGTGTCCTAAAAAAATCACCGTTTCATAGGTTGTTTTGCGAGCAGCCGCCACAATTTTAGTAGCCGAAGATTCAAAACCATTAACGCCAAACCGGCGATAAAAATCAGCATATTTCCATACCTGACCTCCCCAACTAAAAGGCCGACTGCCAACCACACTTAACCTTAGTTTGGGAAAATCTAACTTGTCATACCCAACATGAGTTTCTCCCAGCAAATCTAACTGTTCTTGAAACCAGTCTTCATTTTGGCGGTTGTAAGGACACTTGCTGCGTCCCCAGTCGGTTGCTGTGTACCAGGCATCGTGATTGCCCAAAATAACCGCTTTTGGAATATCCAAACCGGCAATTTCTCGCACCACTGGCACCGACTCGTTACCAAAATCTCCCACAAACAAAACCAAATCGACACCTAATTGCTTGAGCGCCAAGCCATCGGCCTCTTCCCATTGATCATGAACATCGCCAATAACCGCTATTTTGACCAAATTTTCTTGAGAACTTTGAGTGCTGATCATGCCCTAATCCCTTCCATCTTTATCCAGCATAGAAGGCTCTAGGCCGGTTTTGGATGGAAAAAATTACTTGCTTTTTTTCAAGTCTGCTTTCTCAAACCTAAAGTCCTGACATTTTTGGTAAAAACTACTATAATTTTTTCTACCAATACACTTTATCCCCCATTCAGGAAACGCAAGCCTGTGTTTACCACTGCACTCCCTTCCTTAGCAACCAACCTTCCCCATGACTTATTTTCAGCGATTAATACGCTAAAAAAAGAATTAAACGCTGTAATTCTAGCCCATTATTACCAAGACCCCGATATCCAAGACATAGCGGACTATATCGGTGATTCTCTCGAACTTTCTCGCAAGGCAGCGGCCACAAATGCTGATGTAATTGTTTTTGCTGGTGTCCACTTTATGGCGGAAACTGCCAAAATTCTCAACCCAGATAAATTGGTACTTTTACCAGATTTAGATGCCGGTTGCTCTCTGGCGGATAGCTGCCCTCCTGATGAGTTTGCTGCTTTTAAAGCTGCTCACCCCGGTCATTTGGTTGTATCTTATATCAATTGTTCTGCCGAAATTAAAGCTCTAAGCGATATTATTTGCACAAGTTCTAATGCGGTCAAAATTATCAACCAAATTCCTAAAAATCAACCGATAATTTTTGCACCAGACCGCAATTTAGGACGCTATGTAAGCGAACAAACTGGCAGAAATTTGGTCTTGTGGCAAGGTAGTTGCATGGTTCACGAAAACTTTTCTGAAAAGAAACTTGTGCAGCTAAAAATTCAACACCCAACAGCAGAAATTATAGCTCACCCAGAATGCGAACCTGCCGTTTTACGCCATGCTGATTATATTGGCTCAACGAGTGCATTGCTGAACTATACGCAAAATAGCAATAATCAAACGTTTATTGTGGCAACGGAACCAGGAATTATTCATCAAATGGAAAAACGAGTAGGAAATAAAACCTTTATTCCTGCACCGCCGATAAACAATTGTGCCTGCAATGAATGCCCCCACATGAGGTTAAATACTTTGGAAAAATTGTATTTAGCGATGGAAAATAGAACCCCAGAAATCACCATGACAGAAGAAATTAGAATAGCAGCACTTAAACCAATACAAAAAATGCTAGAAATGAGCATATAAAAAAACCATCATCAAACCACAACCCCAAAAGTCACAGAGAAAACCCCCTCTGTGACCTCTGTGCATACCTCTGAGACCTCTGCGTGAAAAAAACCCTCTACTGCTATAATTAACCCCGGCCTTAACCATTTACATTCATGCTTACCGTTGCTTTGCCAAAAGGCGCTTTGCTAAAAGACTGTATTAAACTATTTCAATCTGTAGGGCTTGATTTTAGTGCATTTTTGGAGCCGTCTAACCGGCAATTACAAATTACTGACCCTACGAATACGGCGCAAGCACTTTTGGTTCGCACCCATGATGTGCCGGTTTATGTGGAATATGGGCAGGCTCAGCTTGGTGTGGCGGGCTATGATGTGTTGAGAGAAAAAAAGCCAAAGGTTGCTCATTTGGTGGATTTAGGTTTTGGCCATTGTCGGATGTCGGTGGCGGTGAAAGCCTCAAGTCCTTACCAGCGGGCGGTTGAGTTGCCGGCTCATGGGCGGGTTGCTTCTAAATTTGTGGGTTGTGCGCGAGAGTATTTTGATAGTTTAGATTTGCCGGTGGAAATTGTACCTCTTTCTGGTTCTGTAGAGTTAGGGCCTATTACAGGAATGTCCGAGGCTATTGTTGATTTGGTCTCGACGGGGCGGACTCTCAAAGAAAATGGTTTAGTGGAAATTGAAGTGCTTTTTGAAAGTACGGCTCGCTTAATTGCTCATCCTTTAAGTTATCGCCTCAATTCTGATAATTTGGATGAGGTTATTTCTCAGATTAGAAATACGGCTTTGGCGACGATTTAAGGGTTAAGATTTTCTTTGAAATTAGCTTGAAATTTAAATTTAGACAGCCCATAAAGTACCACATTTGTGTTATAATAAAAGGCGTTTTTTTCGTAAGTCATGCCGCATTTTTCCATAACCCGCTGCGAGGCGATATTTTGGGGGTGGGTGATGGCAACTATGCGGTTTAGATTGATGTTGTTAAAACCGTATTCTAAAGTTGCTTTTGCGGCTTCTGTGGCGTAACCTTTTCCCCAAAATTCTTTAAAAAAAGTGTAACCTAATTCAACTTCTGGGGTGTTATCCAGATAAATTAACCCACACCGGCCGATCATTTGGTGATCGCTTTTGCGAAGGACTACCCACATACTAAAACCATGTTGCCAGTGGTCGATCATTTGCGCTAATCTCTGTTCTGTTACTTCACGGGTTCTGACTCCTCCCATGTAGTGCATGACATCTGGATCGTTGAATAATTGATAAAGCCGGTCTAGGTCTTGGGGTGTAAATTTTCTAAAAATTAATCGCTGAGTTTTTAACTGTTCCATAATCACAGATATTAGTGAAATTTTATAATTTTAACTTTAGTATCATAGGGTGGGCACTGCTCACTGGCGTTTTTATTTTATAGGGGCGAAAGCCCAACATACTCATCAATGACAGCAATTTCTCCTGAGTCTCAAACAAAGCGTCGGCGTGAAAATGACTGGCGACTTTTCTTAAAATTAGTTCCCTATGCGCGCCGTAGTGGCAAGCTGTTAGCAGTTTCTATTTTATTGTTGATACCGCTTTCAATAGCTGGTGCGATTCAACCGGTGGTAATTGGACAAGCTATTTCTCGAATTCGTTCGGAATCGGGTACCTATGAGTTTTTGATGAACCGGCCTGTAGGGGAGGCTTTAAATTTTTTAGCTGGTTTGTTGTTTTTAACGGTGGCTATTCGTTTAGGTTTAGAGTCTACCCAAAGTTTTTTGGTGCAAAAAGTTGGTCAACGAATTACGGCGGATATTCGTAATGATTTGTTTGATCATGTAACTTCTTTGGCGGTGCGCTTTTTTGATAAAACTCCTGTGGGTCGGTTAATTACTCGTCTTACCAGTGATGTTGAAGCTTTGGGAGAGGTTTTTTCTACCGGGGCTATTGGTATTATGAGCGATTTATTCTCGATTGTGGTGATTTTAATTACCATGTTTTTGCTGAAATGGCAACTTGCATTAATGCTTTTATTGATGTTGGTGCCGGTGGCGGCGGTGGTGATTTATTTTCAACAACAATACCGCAAGGCTAATTATGAGGCGCGGGAAGAGCTTTCGGCTTTGAATGCTAATTTGCAAGAAAATATTACGGGTATTGGGGTTGTGCAATTGTTTCGCCGGGAAAAGTTTAATTCTGAACTTTTTCGGACAATTAATCAACGCTATATAGAAGAAGTTGATAAAACTATTTTCCATGATTCTGCTGTTTCGGCAACTTTGGAATGGATTGCTTTAGTGGCAATTGGTGGGGTTTTATGGTTAGGAGGCAGCACAGTTTTACAGGGGGATATGGATTTTGGTAAGTTATCTTCTTTTATTTTGTTTGCTCAGCGTTTATTTGATCCTTTACGACAATTTGCTGAGAAATTTACCGCTATTCAGGCTGGTTTTACTGCGGTTGAAAGAATTAGCGATTTGTTGAATGAGCCGGTGGAAATCCGCGATCCTGAAGTTTCTAAAAATAAGAATATACAAGTTTTAGATTCTCTGGCTGAGTCTGGAAATCAGGGGCGAGGGGAGATTATTTTTGAGGATGTTTGGTTTGCTTACAAAAATGATGATTATGTGATTAAAGGGTTGAATTTTCACATAAAATCTGGTGAAAAAATTGCGTTGGTTGGCCCTACCGGCGCAGGAAAAAGTTCTATTATTCGTTTATTGTGCCGGCTTTATGAACCTACAAAAGGCAGGATTTTAATTGATGGTGTTGATATTCGCCAAATGCGTCAAGCGGAGTTACGCCGCCATTTAAGTGTGATTTTGCAAGATGGATTTTTGTTTGCCGGTGATGTGAAAAGTAATATCACGTTAGGCGATGATTATTCGCTTGAGGAAATTAAAGAATCGGCTGAAAGTACAAATGTGGCGAGTTTTATTGAACAGTTACCTCAAGGTTATGATACTTCTTTGCGAGAAAGAGGAACGAATTTATCGGGTGGACAAAAACAATTGCTGGCGTTTGCGAGGGCGGCGATTCGTAATTCACAAATTTTAGTTTTAGATGAAGCAACGGCGAGTTTAGATGTGGGTACGGAAGCTTTAATTCAAGATGCTTTAGACCGGCTTTTGATAAAACGTACAGCGATTATTATTGCTCACAGGCTTTCGACTATTAGAAATGTTGACCGTATTTTTGTTTTAAAACGCGGACAACTAATTGAGTCTGGTAGCCATGAGGAATTGTTGCAACAAGAAGGGCTCTATGCGAGTTTATATAAGTTGCAAATGTTGGGAAATGGGGATTAGGAATTTGTAGAAAAAGGTCTGTTTTTGAGTAAAAATAGGGGCCAAATTTACTTAATATTGAATAATTCCCAGTGTTTAGTTAGTATTAATTTTGTTGCAAGGGAATTTCAATAATAAATTTGGCACCTTTTTCTGGTGCTGAAATACAGCGGATATTTCCTTTGTGTTTTTCGACAATAATTTGATAGCTAATTGCTAATCCTAAGCCGGTGCCTTTTCCCACCGGTTTTGTTGTAAAAAACGGGTCAAATAATTTTTTTCGCACTTCTTCTACCATGCCCAGACCATTATCTGTAATAGCAATAATGGCACATTGAGAGTTTTTGTTGATTTTGGTTTCTATAGTTATTATTCTCGGTTCGGGCTGAGTTTCTAGGGCATCTATGGCATTGGTAATTAAGTTCATAAATACCTGATTAAGGGAACCGGCATAACATTCAACTCGTGGCAAGTTTCCATAATTTTTAATTACTTGAATTTCTGGATATCCTGCCGTTTCTTTGAGACGATTTTGCAAAATCATTAAGGTATTATCTATGCCTTCATGAATATTAACTGGTTTCATTTCTGCTTCATCTAGGCGCGAAAAATTACGGAGGCTAAGGACAATATCTCTAATTCGCTGTGCACCAATTTTCATGGAAGCAAGAAGTTTTGGCAAATCTGCTATAACAAAATCTACATCTATTTTTTCACTATATTTTTCTATTTGTTTTATTGGGTTTGGGTAATTTTTTTGATAGAGTTCTATTAGATTTAACAACTCTTCAATATAGTCTGAGGCTGGTTGAATATTGCCATAAATAAAACTAACGGGGTTGTTAATTTCGTGGGCTACACCGGCCACTAATTGCCCAAGAGATGACATTTTTTCGCTTTGAATTAATTGGGTTTGGGTTTGTTGTAGTTGCCGCAATGTTTGTTCGAGTTGTTGAGTTTGTAGGCGCAGTTGTGCTTCGGAGTTTTGTAATTCTTTTTCGGCTTGTTTGCGGTCGTCAATGTCAACACAAACCCCCACCCATTCACGGATGATACCGTTTTCTCCTAACACCGGCACGCCTCGAATGCTGAAATAGCGATAAGTGCCATCGGCGGCGCGAAGACGATATTCGGTGTCATAAAGAGTTTTGTTGCGAACAGCATTATTCCAAACCAAGGCGGTGCGTTCGCGGTCGTCGGGGTGGAGGGCGTTTAACCATCCTCCGCCCTCAACTTCTGCAACAGTTTGGCCGGTGAAAGCTCGCCAAGCAGGCATATCTTTGATTACTCCATACTGGTCAGTTGTCCAGACAATTTGTGAGGTAGCTTGAACCAAAGAACGATAGCGTTCTTCACTTTCTTGTAATGCTTTTTGAGATTTTTTACTCTCCGTAATTTCTCGACAAATGCCGATTAAACCGATAATATTTCCGTTGGTATCTTGCCAAGGAAATTTTGTTGTTTGTATGGTTAGAAGTTTATCTTCGTCGGGGATATTTTCTTCATACACAACAGAAGTACCACTGGTAATAACAGCTTGATCACTTTGAACAATTTGGGCAGCAATGGGGGCCAGCCATAATTCTCTGTCGTGTTTGCCAATAATTTCGTGTCCGGGTTTTTTCAGCCAGTTGGCAACAGCTAAATTTGCTACTAAATAGCGTCCTTGACTATCTTTGACAAAGATTAAATCAGGTGTACTGTCAATCACAGAACGTAAAATATTATGATTTTTAGAAAGTTCTTCTGATATCCGCTTGCGTTCAGTAATATCTTCTAATAAACACAGAAGATATTGAGCTTCCCCTGCTTCGTCATAAATGGGGACTTTTCTGGTGTGAAGAATTCTCAAACCTTTGTGAGGGGTTTGTAAGGTTTCTTCGGGAATTTCAATAAGTTGATTATTTTCCAGAGCTTCTCGATCTTTGGCGGTGAAAAATTCTGCTTCTTTGTGTCTAAATAAATCAAAATCGGTTTTACCTTTAATTTCTTTTTCGGGAACACCGGTGATTTTTTCGGCGGCTTTATTCCAAAAAGTAAAACTTAAGTTTGTGGCTTCTTTTAAACAAACTCCGATGGGCATATTTTCTAAAATAGAGTTGAGCAAATTCTGAGTTTTTTTCAATTCTTTTTCTACTTGTTTTCGCTCCGCAATTTCTGTCTTTAAACGCTCAATTATGTTTTTAAATTGGGCGTTGCGCTGTTCAACTTCGGTCATGTCTTGAACTAACGAAACCAAAATTGATTTTTTACCTTTATGGATAATTTGCCAACGAATTTTGACGGGATAAAGACTGCCATCTGCTCGCTTTTGTTGCGTTTGAATTTCAATTTTTTCTTCGGGTTTTTGCTGTAAAAAGTCTATTTTTTCTCGAAATGATTTTTCATCAAGTTCGGGGTGAATAGCAAAGGGTGTCATATTTATTATTTGCTCGAAAGTATAGCCGGAATTTCGTAGGGCTTCGGTGCTAGCGTAATGGCAGTAAAGTGTTTGTGGATCAAAGAGATATAATTCACTTAATTCTGATTCTATTAAATTAAGGAATTGCAGACGCTTTCCTTGGATAAATTTTTCACTTTTTAGATTAATTTTTGAGGATGTTTTGTTTGGTACTGGGCCGGTCATTGTTATATTTTTTCCTATAAATTGTGCAAGGTAAAGGTTCAGAAATAAGGTTATTGGCGGAGGTATCTGTTGATAGATTTAGCGGGCAGCCTTATGGTTTAATATAAACAGCAAACCATGTTCAAGCTTTATTTGGTACTTCCTAAAGACAGATATTTAATAATTCCCAAAAAAACATCAAGTATGTCATTCATATTGTTTTATTTTTTTGGCCATTATGCCGGTGAAATTTCTGTATTTAATCTTAGATAATAAATTTATTTTTTTCAGATAAAATTATAAAATTATAAAATTTATGTAAAAAGTTAAGTTTTTTATTAAAAGGGCTTGCTTTTAGGACTTGAGAAAAAATTGAAAGGAAACTGATGTTTAGTGAAAAGTCTCTTAAGGACAAGCGGTGGATGGAACGATGAACTAACTTATACCAAATCTATAAAATACTGCTACACATACCCCCTATATCCCCCCTATAAAGCAGGGCTGTTTCAAAGTCGGGGGAAAAAGAGTCAAGAAATAGCGACCGCTACTTGATAAAATCTAGAGCGGTCGCTTATTTTTTTCTCAAATAAAAATGCTGACAACTCTAATAGACAAACTGAAAAAAGTCAAGGATTACAAGAAAGCCCAGAAAGGCATCCGATAGTATTATTAAGAGTTATATTTGGGCTAATTACGAGAAATTTAGGTTATAGAGAAATCGAAAATTTTGCTAAAATCAATAAAAAAGAACTCAGTCAAGTTTTAAAAATTAAGCTGGAAAAGCTGCCATCATACTCAACAATAAGAAGAGTGATACAAGGAGTAAATGGTCAAATTTAATCGAAATATTTAATGAATGGGCTGCTGTGAATTATCCGCATCAAAAAGAACTAGATTGGTTAGCAGTAGATGGAAAAAGCCTCAGAAGCACTTTGAGAGATTTTGGAGATAAATCCCAAAATTTTGTGATGATTGTTTCACTATTTAGTCAAAGAACAGGATGTGTATTAAACCTGAAAAGGTTAGAGAATTTGCATTGTTCAGAAATTAGCCAAGCCCAAGATATAGTAAGGGCTTGCCACTTAAAAGGAAAGGTAATAACCTTTGATGCGTTGCACTGTAATCAGAAAACTGCTGCCCTAGTAATTGAGAGTGGAAATGATTATATAATGGCTTTAAAGAAAAATCAAAAAAAGTTATATGAGCAAGTTGAAGCCTTAATAAAAAGTGAAAATCCTTTCAGCGTAGATGTGACTCAGGAACACAGCTATGGCAGAAAAATTACTCGAAAAGTTTCGATTTATCAAGTGAATAGCTACTTCCACAAAGGCTGGAAAAATCTGAAACTTGTGATTCAGATTAATTAAGTGGCAACAGAGGAAAAAAGCCCTACAAAGAAAAAGTATATTATATTAGTAGTGTCGTTAACGAGGCTCAAACCTTGGCTCAAATCATTAAAGGACATTGGGGGATTGAGAATCAATGCTATTGGGGAGGCATGGGTGCAGAACCTGCGTCCGCACATTGAATGCCGTTAAAAGATCTAATTTTTCAAGAAGATAAAAGCCGAATTCGTAACTTTCAAGCGGCTACCAACTTCTCAACTCTAAAAACTCTGGTGATCAATCTTTTCAGAAGTTGGGGTTTTGTATCAATAACAGAAGGACAACGGTGGTTAACTGATCACTGGCACAAGATTTTTAGTCTTGGGGAACTGTTCCCCCTAAAATTCTCAAGATAATCGAGTTTCAAAGCGGTAAAAATCTAAATAAAATATATGCAAATTCTTTAGGGGAAAGCTATAGAGAAGTTTTTACTACTAAAAAATCAGACAGACTATCTCCTGAACAATATTGCAGACAATGCAGTTAAAATTACTCAAATTTTTCGCCTCATTTTCCAAAATTGGAGACTCAATTTTACTCTCCAATTTTAGAAAATGAAACAGCCTTGCTTGTCAAGGGGGAATTTAAGGAGGTGGGGCTTTCTTAAGCTGTAGTAATAATTAGAGAAATTGGTATTAGAAACAAAAATCAAATTATCTATCCATTAAACAAACCCCAAACTTTAATTTTTAAGAATGGCTAATGGGAATCTCTATGACAAATTCTGTTCCCTCTTCTGGGGTTGAATTACAAGTTAATAAACCCCCATGTTTCTCAACAATAATTTGATAACTAATCGACAATCCTAATCCCGTACCTTTTCCAACCGGCTTAGTGGTAAAAAACGGATCAAATAAACGATTTTTAACATTTTCTGGAATTCCTGGGCCATTATCTTTAATACGAATAATTACTGAAGGAGTGTTTAGATTTCCCAATTTTTGATAAATTGTTGTCACTTCAGTTTGAATCGTAATCTGGCGAGGATAGGCTTGTTTTTCAATAGCATCTATTGCATTACTAAGAATATTCATAAACACTTGATTAAGCGAACCAGCATCGCACTCAACTAGCGGTAAATTTCCATAATCTTTAATAACTTCAATTCCAGTTTGTCCATTTTTGGGTTTAATTCGGTGCTGCAAAATTAATAAAGTGCTATCCAAGCCTGCATGAATATCTACAGGTTTTTTTTCTGCTTCATCCAACCGTGAAAAATTCCTTAAACTTAAAACAATTTCCCTAATTCTCTCAGCCCCTACTTGCATTGAATGCAATAATTTTGGCAAATCAATCATCAAAAATTCTAAATCTATAGCCTCACATTCTTCTTGAATTTCTAAAGTGGGATTGGGATAATTTTTTTTATACAACTTAACTAAATCCATTAACTCTTCAATATATTGAGTTGCATACGTCAAATTTCCATAGATAAAATTAACTGGATTATTAATTTCGTGGGCAACTCCAGCTACCAACTGTCCCAAACTTGACATTTTTTCCGTTTGTACCAGTTGAGTTTGAGTTGCTTTGAGGGAGCGCAAAGCAGCTTCTAATTGAGCAGTTTGTTCGCGCAAAAGTGCTTCAGATTTTCGCAAAGCTTCTTCAGCTTCTTTCCGTTCTGTAATATCTTCAGAAGTTAGCAAAATTCCCACCACATTTCCCTCACCATCATGCAAAGGAATACGATTTTTATCTAGCCAAAATCGTTGACCATCCGCTTGAATTTGAGTCTCAATAACATGATATTCAGGCTGATTATTTTCCATAACTAATTGATCGCAATTACGAAAATAAGCAGCCTGCTGAGGTTCCCAACCCAACTGGGCATCTGTTTTGCCAATAATTTCTTCAGGAGAAGACAAACCTGCTACTCTTGCCATACTTTGATTACAGCCCAAATAAACAGAATTGCGGTCTTTCCAAGCAATTAACTGCGGAATATTATCCATCACCAATTGCAACATTTCTTGAGAATTTCTTAATTTTTCTTCTATTTGTTTGCGGTCCGAAATTTCACTATGTAATTGAGCAATAGCATGACGAAAAGCTGCCGTCCTGGCTTCAACACGCATTTCTAATTCTTCGTTAGCTTTTTGTAGAGAATCTTGAGCAGTTCTACGAATAGTAATATCACGAATTGTGCCGGTCATGTGAATTGGTTTGCCTGTTTCATCCCTTAAAACTTCTCCTGTATAAGCAACCCAACAAATACTACCATCTGGTCGCAAAATACGGTGTTCAATTTTTAAATCTATTTTAGCCTCCACCGCCCTTGCCATCCCCAACATTACCCGGCTACGATCTTCAGGATGAATCAAGTTAATATAAGCATAATAATTTGAAGGTAACTGACTCATAGATTGACAAAAAATCAATTCTACAGCTTCTGACCAACTGATTTTTCCCGATACAATATCCCAGTCCCAAATTCCAATTCCAGCTACCTTTAGCGCTATTTTTAGCCGCGAAAAACTATCTCTTAAAGCCACAAATAAATCAGTTTCTTGTTTAAAACCTTCCCTTACAATGCTTGTTTCTTCTATCTCTACCTCTCCTGTTTCACTGGCAATAATATTATTTGGAACTTGAGCAACTGCGTAAATTAATTGCTCTTCTTCTACCGCCCTAGCATTCCACCTCAAAGTTTTATAAATACCTGGAGCTGTACGAAATCGGTGTTCAAAACTAATCGTTTCTGAAACTTTGTTAGATACCAGTTTTTCTAACGCATTTTGTGTGGCTTGAAAATCTTGGAGATGTATAAATTCCAGCAAACTTTTACCCAGCAACTGCTCGGTTGTCACAGAAAGAATTTTTTCCCAGATTGGATTAAGCTGTTGAAAGGTTCCATCAAATCCAATCACAGCAAGCATCTCATGGGAGAGACTGAAAAAATGATTTGGCCCGTTCGCTGCCTGGAAATTGTACAGAATGGCTGTTTCTATTGCTTGCATTTTCAAGTTTTACAAGCCTAATTTTACCACACCCACAGTCTACCCTCTGTGCTGTTGGAGGCTCTAAAACCTCGACTATAAAAAATATCTCGCTACTCTGCTGTAAACTTAGGTCTGGTATTAAATAAAAATATTTTTGCTTAATGCTTACCCTAAAAAGGTTTTTTGGTATCTTATCGCATTTTTGTTCCACCTAAACACAGATTAATAAAATCAATATGATTAACTTTTTTTATTAATATATTTTAGGCTTCATAGCATTTTATCTTGTTAACTACAAGACCAATGAAAGTACGATTAAGTTTGGTTATAGTAAAAGTTTGTAGGGGCAGATAAAAAATAAACTAAATTTGTTTATTAGTTAATAAAAAAGTTATCTACTTATTTTTTGTGTTAGAAAAAATTACCATTTATTTAACAAAAAAAACTATCAAATTTTAATATTTATTAGCACTTTAGCCCAACTAATTCCGGGGCTAAAGTGCTTTTCACCGGCCCACAAAACCCACACCAAAACCCTTATTAACACTATACCCGTCTGGCAGAGTCGATAATTTCCCGGACACGATAAATAGGCCGGCCTTGAGATTCGTGGTAAGTTCTCATCAACAATTCTGCAAGTAAACCAAAACTAAACAACTGCACACCAGCCAGCAAAAGTAATACCACTAAAATTAAAAGAGGTCGGTTTCCAATACTTTGCCCTAAACCAAATTTCAAAAATGTAAGATAGATTCCCAAAAGTGTTCCAAAACCCATACAACCTAAACCAAATAACCCAAAAACGTGCATAGGACGAGTCAGGAACTTTTTCAGAAAAAAGATTGTTAACAAGTCCATAAGGACACGGAAAGTGCGGTCTAAACCATACTTACTCGTGCCATACTGACGCTTATGATGTCTCACCGGCATTTCTGTAATTCTCGCACCTTCTATAAATGCCAAAGCCGGTAAAAATCTGTGTAATTCTCCGTAAAGATTAAGATCCGCTACGAGTTCCGCGCGGTAGGCTTTAAGAGAACAACCATAGTCATGTAATTTGACTCCTGTAACTCTGGCGATCAACCAATTAGCAATTTTTGAAGGCAAAAGTCTTTTGATAGCTGCATCTTGCCGATTCTTGCGCCAACCGCTCACTAAATCATAACCTTCGTTTAGCTTATCAACTAACAGAGGAATATCAGCTGGGTCATTTTGTAAATCTCCATCCATCGTAATTACAACATTGCCCCGTGCATAATTGAATCCAGCTGCCATTGCCGGGGTTTGTCCATAATTACGGCGCAATAATACGGCTCTGAGGTTGTATTCTTGAGTATTACTTAGTTCTCGCAAAAGCTCTTGAGAACCGTCTTTTGAACCGTCATCTACGCAGATAATTTCGTAGCTAAGATTGCTTTCTTTGAGGGTGCCGGTTATGGCATTAATCAGATGAGGTAAACTTTCGACTTCGTTGTAAATAGGCACTACAACCGAGACATCAAGACTAGTTTCTGATAATACCTCTTGGGAGGATTTTTGGGTTTGGGTTAATAAAGGAATGTTCATGGGTTTAGTTTTGTTACAATCTCACACCAAATTTTCTGTAGTATATATGAGCGTGTCTGTGATGTTGGATCAGGGGATTTTTTTAGGACAAGTTTTTAAAGCCAACCACTAAAATCACCGGCAAATTGTGGAAGAGATAAAAGGTGGATGTGAGGGCAAAGTTGAGCTTGTTTTCTTTCATCGACTGTATTGTAGCCCCAGTCTGCCAGAAATAAACGGACACTTGCTAAATCAGGTTGTTGACTCACTTTTTCGAGAGTATTAAGCCGATCCTCAACAAACCAAATGACAGAATTTTCTGGTGAAGCGTCGAGCAGTTCTTTTAAAATGGTGTATTTTGGACGTTTTTGTTCTTTGCCAAAAATAAGTTCTTCGGGGAAGTTGAGGTTTTGTTGAGCTAAAAGTTGACGAACAAACCGGCCTTCTTTGGTGGTAATAATGACGATTTTGAGGGTTGTTTGGAGAAGGTATTTGAGTTTTTCGACAGTACCAGGATAAAAGCGATGATAGCTGAGCCAGTCGTTTAGGTTTGTGCAGATCCATTCATCGCGTAAATTGTCGAGTTTTGCACCTAGATCGGCGGAGTGGAGCTTTTCTTGTTGGAGGAGGGTTTGGGCGATGCTGGGCCAATTTTTAAGGATTTCTGATTCATCTATGCCTTGAATTAAAGCATGAATGAGGAGGGGCATTTCCCAACCTGTTTCGATGACTGGACGTAGACGATAAAATTTTGGGGCTAAGTCTTCGGGGGTGGGGTAGGAGGTTGGCCAAATCTGGCTGTAGGTGCGCCATGCGGCTTGAAAATATTCAAGTAGTCCGTCACAGAGGACTCCATCAAAGTCAAGGGCGAGGATGTTGGGGACAAGAAGCATGGCGGTTTGGGATGGGATGAGGAAGATTTGGGAGAAAGTGATTAGTTGGTTTGCTTTTTATGATGGTACAGGATGAATTGACTATGACAAAAAACAGCACTGACTTTTTTAGGGGGTGTCTAGTGCTTGCTTTGAGTTACAAATTTTTATTTATTTGTGATTTATTTAGTTTTGACGGTGGTTTTTTAACTGGGGTGCAAGGATTCGAACCTCGGAATGGCTGGACCAAAACCAGCTGCCTTACCACTTGGCGACACCCCATCGCTTGTTTCCTTAGTTATATTAACAGCAGTGTCCTGGGGTTTGTCAATAGTTTTTTAAAAATTTTTCAATTTTTTTTGTAAGTAAGACTGGGTAAGGGTTTTGAGCTTTACTAGCGATGGTGGCTAATGTGGGCCCTTCTCTTTTAGGACGAGGTGTGGGGGTTGTGGTGTGTCGGGAGGTCGGTAGGGTTGGGACAATTTGGCTGGCTTTGGGGTGGGCTAAAAGAGGTTTTGATTAGTGGTGCATCCAGAGATTGTCTGAAGATTATTTAAAAAAAATTAATATTTTTTTTTGAGAGTTATTTGATAAAAGCTTGCTAGGAGGTTGATAAAATCAATTTTGTTTGGTTTTGCCAAGGGGTTTGTTTTTGTGCTGTTGGGGCTTTTTCTATCTGTCTAAGGTGTTAAATAGTATTTGGCCCTATGGTAGTTTAGGAGAAAATTTTGGGCATCATTTAAATGAGAGCTAGGAGGCAAAGGACTAGTTTTGTTTTTTTTGATGAGGGTGGCAATTAATTAAGAATTTTAACTTTTAGGTTGTAAATGGAAAGTTGGCTTTACCAAGCCGCAGATCACATCAATTTTTTTAAGTTAGGCATGGTAATATTAATATCTATGAGGAGGAAAAGTAGAAATTAATGAAGATTATCAATTAGCTAGAATTAGATGCGTGAATGATAGTCTAAATAGTTAAAAGGGGGATTTTATTTTTTTTATGGGACAATGTTATTACTGGGCTAGGGATAGTTTTTTTTGAATGGTAAACAGGCCAAGATTAATATTTATTAGGAGAAGAAGTTATGACATCTGAAGGTTATCACGCAGTGCCAACAATTATGGCAGTCGATGATAGTGCGGTGACTCAAAATTTGGTTAAACGTGCTTTAGAAAAAGATTATCATGTTTTGTTGGCCGATAATGCTGTTGATGCTTTGTCTTTGATTTATCATCAGCCGGTTTCTCTTTTGTTATTGGATATTACGATGCCGGGAATTGATGGGCTGGAGTTATGTCGTACTATTCGTAATTTACCTCAGTTTCAAAAATTGCCGATTATTATGTTAACGGCACGAGATGGCACTTTTGATAAGGTGCAAGGCCGGTTAGCAGGGGCAACTGAATATTTAACGAAACCTTTTGATGCTAATACTTTACTTCAGGTTATCAAAAAGTTTATACCGTCGGTGGCTTCGGATACTACGAATACTCCTCAAAGTTAGTTTTTAGGTATTTAGGGCAGATTTTTAGAATATTTTTGAGATTTTTAAAAACCCTATTTAATTTATTTAAGGTTTATTAAAAAAATGCAAAAATGCTTGACTAATTTCAAGGTTAAGATGATTATGAAGTAGATATTTTCATGTTTAAAGAGTAAATTTAAATTTACAATTTAAAGCTAGGAAAAATTTAATTAGGGGAGGCAATCTGGATTTTTACTTTATGAAGTATATGTGTGTTTAACTATGGCTATATCAATGCCGCCAAGCGGTTCAAATGAAGAAGAAAATTTGCCTGGTATATCTAGGCAATTTTTACTTTTTGGTCAGGGGGGCAGTTTATTTGCTGTAGAATTAATCTGCGTTCGAGAAGTGCTTTCTGCGAGGGAACAACAAATATCGCCTGTACCTAATACTTTACCTTTTTTATTAGGTTTAACTAATTTGCGGGGAGAAATTTTAGGGGTAGGAGATTTTGGCCGGTTTATTGATGCGGAACCGACGGAGATTGAACATTTTCAAAGTCGAATTTTAGTTTTAGAATCTTCTAACTTTGATCAATCTTCGGAAGTGATTAGAATGGGATTGGCGGTAGGTTGGGTGGAGGGGGTTGTGTCTCTAAACCCTGATCAAATTGTTTCAGCGGTTGAAGTCAGCGAAGAATTGGCCCCTTTATTAAAAGGTTTGTATGATAGTGAGGGTCGATTATTGATGATTTTAGATGTGGAAGCTATCACAAAATCCGAACGTTGGTAAAATTTGGTAAAAACTTAGTCGCAATTATAAACTTTTCATTTTAAAAATTAGAAAGGAAAAAAATAATGTCACAAATAACTGATATTTCATTAACTTTGATGGGGGAATTAGGAAATTTTGAAGCATCGACGTTAACTTATGGTCTTTCGGATATTATTACTGGGGTTTTAGAAGGAATAATTTTTGTGAGTCTTGTTTACTTTCTTACAAGACGACAGAATCTGAAATATAATGTGATTTTCTTGTTGGTAGCGGCTTTTATTTTAATTAGTGCTGTAGTTAACTTTACAGATGGAAACTTTATAAATAAGACATTAGCTACCAGTGATGCTTATGTTTTGCTTGGTATTTTTAAAGTTATTAAAGCCGTAATTTTAGGAATACTAACTGTGGTTTTAATAAATTTTATTCCCAAGGCTTTGAATATATTAACTCCAAGCGAAGTAGAAGCAGAAAAAAATAAATTGCAAACAGAAATGCAGCTTTATAAAGAACAAGTAGAGACAGAGAAAGACCGCTTTTTTATGCTTTCGCTTGATTTATTGTGCATTGCAGATTTTAACGGAAAATTGAATAAACTAAATCCTGCTTGGGCAAGTACGCTTGGCTATCGCCCTCAAGAATTAGAAGGAAAATATTTACTGGACATGGTACATCCAGATGACCAAAAATTAACGGCTACTGAATTACAAAAACTCTCAGAAAATGGCAATAGTATTTATTTTGAAAACCGCTATCGTTGTAAAGATGGTGAATATCGGTGGCTGGCTTGGGCTGCAAAATCTTTTGGGGAACCACAATTAATTTATGCGGTTGCTCACGATATTACAAATAATAAACAAACTGAAGAACGTTTTACCCAGCTAACACTGGAACAAGCAAGCTTGTTAAAAGAATTAAATAACCGTCAAAAAGCGTTAGATCGAGCCGCTATTGTGAGTGAAACAGATTTAAGAGGTACTATCACATTTGTTAATGATAGTTTTTGTCATATTTCAGGTTATAGCCGCGAAGAATTAATAGGTCAAAATCACCAATTGATAAATTCAGGTTGTCATTCTAAAGCATTTTTTCAAGAAATGTGGGCAACCATTTCTAATGGCAGGGTTTGGAAAGCAGAGATTAAAAACAAAAACAAAAATGGTGGCTATTATTGGGTAGATTCCACAATTGCTCCAATTTTTGATACAAGTGGCAATATTACTAAATATATTAGTATTCGCTTTGATGTGACAGAAAGAAAATTAGCTGAAGAACAATTAGAAACCCTTGCAACAGAGCGCAAAATGGAGGCTGATGCTCTGACAGAACAGGTAATTAAGCTGTTAAATGATATTAAAGGTGCAGCTACGGGTGATTTGCGTGTAAGAGCGGCGGTTAGTAATAATATTTTAGGGGCTGTTGCAGAATCATTTAACTTTTTGCTTGATTCTTTACGACAAGTTGTAACGGGTATTCAAACAGTGGCTCAGGAAGTGAGAACCGGCACTAGTGAATCGATTAGAAACACCAATGAATTAGCAACGCAAGCTCAAAATCAAGCCCAACAAATTGAACGGGCATTAGAGCAAATTGAACGTATTGTTAGCTCTATTAAAGAGGTTTGTGATATATCTCAACAAGCGGAACAAGTTGCTCAACAAGCGGCTCTTACGGCTCAAGCAGGAGGTGTAGCAGTTGATAGAACGGTGGAGGGAATTAATGAACTTAGACAAACTATTTCTCAAACCGGCAAGATGATTAAACGTTTGGGTGAAAGTTCGCAACAAATTGGTAAAATTGTCACTTCTATTTCTAAAATTGCATCCCAAACTAATTTGCTGGCGCTGAATGCAACCATTGAAGCAGCAAGAGCCGGTGAGCAAGGTTTGGGCTTCGCTGTGGTGGCTGAAGAGGTAAGAAAATTGGCTGAACGTTCGACAGAAGCAACAGAAGAAATTTCGGAAATTGTCGAACAAATTCGCAGCGAAATTGAACGAGTTATGCAAGCTATGGAGTCGGGAATTCAAGAAGTTGTAATGGGAACTCAGCTTGCAGCAGAAGCTAAAACTCATTTGATTGCCATTATTGAAGTAAGCCGTCAAAGTAATGTATTTATTAACACTATTAATCGTGCTGCTCAAGCTCAAGTTTTAGCCGCAGAAGATATTGCTCATCGGGTGCAACAAGTAAGCGAAATTTCGATGACTACGGCTGAAAAAGGTCGAGATGTTTCGGTTTCTTTAAATGCCTTGGCTGCAAGTTTAAGTGAGTTGCAAAACTCTGTGCAAAATTTTAGGACTTGAGGGTTTTTGAAGGGAGAAATAGGTTCTTAAACTACCGATAATTTTAGTAGATTTGGAGTTAATAACTATGGCGGGAAGTAATTACGATGATTTGCTTGGTCTTTTTTTTGCAGAAAGTAAGGAGCTTTTACAATCAATTGAAGAAAATATTTTAGCTATTGAGTTTGATGCTTCCCACGAGGGGCGTTTAAATTTACTAAAAGAGTTATTTCGTTTTGCTCATTCTCTGAAAGGTTCGGCTTTGATGTTTGGTTTTCAAGAGTTGGCAGATGTGGCTCATGGTTTAGAAGATTGTTTTTCTATTGTCCGAGAAGATGCTGATTTATTGGTTGTAAATCAAGAGATGATTACGTCTTTTTTACACGCTAAGGATGTGGTAAAGGTTTACATAGAGCATTTAGAAAAAGAAGGTCAGTTTGAAGATAAGGCTTCTTTAGTTCAAATTACTGAAATTAAAAATCAACTGTTATCTCAATATCAGACAGAAGAAGCTGTACCTGTTGCGAATTTACCAAACTTTGCAATTATTAAATTAATTTTTGAAAAAGACTTGCCGCCAGTATTAAATAGTTTAGAAGCAGAAATCAATAAACTAAATTTAGAAAATTTAGAATCGGTTAAAACAGTTATTAAATCTATTTGTTATCGGCTTTCGGGCATTTCTGGAATGTTAAACTTACCTCAATTTGGCTCAATTGTTGATGGTTTAGATCGGTTATTAGAACAGCCAGATTTAACTGTAGATCAGTTTAAAGAAGTAGGATTAAAAGTTTTTAACAATTTGCAAATTGCTGCCAAACAAATATCTTTAGGACAGGCTATTAATATTGCTAATGTGGAACTTTTACCTTTACCTATTTCTGAGGTATCTGAGGTAGATGTTGAATCTCCTCAACCTCTCTTACCATTAGCTATTTCTAATCGTCCAACAATTCGGGTAGATTTAGAAAGGCTAACAGAATTAATTAATTTGGTTGGTGAATTGGTGATTAATCGCACCAATTTAGAAGTACAAGATTCGCAATTACGCACAGAAGTTAAGCGCATTCGTCGCCGTATTTTAGATTTGAATCAATATGGGTCTCAACTGCGGGAAGAATACGACCGGCTGGCTGGAGAAAATATAAAAAAGTCTGGCTCTGTTAGTTCATCTCACTTTGATACTTTAGAGATGGATACTTATACTGAATTTCATACAACAGCCCAAGAAGTAATCGAAACCACTCAGGCTATTTCGCAGTCCGCAAGCAAAATTGATGACCTGGCAAAGCTTTTTGAGAGTAGTACAGACCGCTTACGCCAGATTACGGATCAGTTACGTTCAAGGGTTATGCAATTGCGGGTGGTTCCCTTTGGTCGTGCAGTGGAGCATTTACCCCGCTCTGTGAGAAATTTATGTCAATCTCACAAAAAAGAAGTAAATTTATCTATCATAGGTAGAAATACAAAAATTGATGAGAGTTTACTGGATGCAGTCCGAGACCCTCTGGTACACTTAGTGAGGAATGCTTTTGATCATGGCATTGAACCGCCGGCATTTCGGCTAGCAGCAGGTAAACCGTCCACCGGCCAAATTGAAATTGAAGCCCGTCACCAAGGCGGACAAACCATTATTACTGTGACCGATGACGGTCGAGGAATCGACCCAGAAGCGATCCGCCGGCGTGTCATTGAGAGGCAATTGGTGCCGGCAGATCAGGTTTCTACCCTTTCCACAGCAGAGTTGTACGAGTTTTTATTTTGGCCTGGTTTTACAACCACCTCTCAAGTAGGGGAGTTGTCGGGACGGGGGGTGGGTTTGGATGTCGTCAGGAACAATTTACGGAGTGTACGGGGCCTGGTAAAGGTGGATTCTCGCCCTGGTAAGGGTACAAGTTTTATACTTAAGTTACCTTTAATGCTATCTATTGCTGATGCGCTATTAGTTCAAACGGATCGGAATACGGTAGCTGTGGCAATGGACTCAGTGGAAGAGATTTTGCACCTCCAACCTCATCAAATTCTCCGGGCGGGTAATCAGTTAATGTTGCGCTGGCGTGGTGAGTTTATCCGTTTAATGCGTTTACAAGAATTAACTCACTATAGTATCTCACATCCCGATGGCCCTTCTCCTGATCCCGTCGCGCAAGATTATATTCCGGTAGTGGTTTTGGCATCAAGTGAGGGAATTTTAGCCGCAGCAGTTGAAAGGCTGGTAGGAGAACAAGAAATAGTAATTAAACCTTTACCGGCCCCTCTTTCTAAGCCTCATGGCATCGTAGGTTGTACAATTTTGGGTGATGGTAGAGTTGTCATGATTTTGGATGTAGATGATTTAATTGGTCAGTTTCAACGTCAAAATGATTTAGTTTTAGTTGGCAGAAATAATAAAACAAAAAAGACTTTACCTAAAAACTATTCTTTAGAAGTTTCTGAAGCTAATATTAATTCTAATCTTCAAGTTTTAATCGTTGATGATTCTTATACAATTCGTCAATTATTGGCCTTAACTTTAAGCCGGTCTGGTTATCGAATTATTCAAGCAAAAGATGGACAAGAAGCCCTAGACTTACTTCATGGAAATCCTCAATGTCGCTTAGTTATTGCTGATATTGAAATGCCTAGAATGGATGGTTTTGAGTTGTTGCGTCAAATGAAATCAGATCCTAGTTTGGCTTCTATTCCTGTGGCTATGTTGACTTCTCGTAGTGGTTCTAAACACCGCCAGCTTGCTTTTGAATTGGGCGCTTGTTATTATTTTACTAAGCCCTATAGTGAGGGTCAATTATTAGAGGTTGTTGGTAATATTTTAGGTAAAAAACGTTAGAATTATTTTTAGTTTACACCCCATATTTGATATAATATATCTAATTTATTTTTAATTAAATTTTAATAAAAAAATGACAATGAATGCTTTTAAATACAGTCGTCGGTTTCGCACAAAACATGATGAATCACCCAGAATTCCTACAGAGAAATTTTTAGTTTTTACCTTAGAAAATAAACGTTATGCTATTCCACTTTTGCGGGTATTGCGTGTTGTAAAAGAATTCACACCCCAAGGAACTTTAATAACTGGACGTAGTTTAGCAAAAGAACAAAATGAAACAATTGTAATTTTTGACATTTGCAGTTTACTATCTACCAATGTACATCCATCTGATTGTCATTTTTTGATTATTTGTTCTGTTAATAATTCTGGGCGGGTTGGAATTCCTATCCCTGATATGCCGGCTATTTTAGAAATTTCTCACAATCAATTTTCAGAAGTTCCCGAATTATACCGTCAAAGCGGACTTTCTGCTGCTATTGAGAGGTTAATTCATGTTTCTGAGTCGGTTATTTTTTACCTAGATATTGACAAATTGGTAGCCAGCTAGTCGCCGGTTTTTGTTGCCGGTTAAAACCGGCATCTACACGAATAAAACCCCCTCCGGGGGTTACACATTTAATTTTAATTATATAGTCCGTAGGACTTTTTTCGGGTAGCCACCGCGGCTTATTAAAAGCGTTTTTGATGGCGTTTAAAATGTTCAAAACCACTGCTGTATATTCCTTTTTCTACAGCTGCTTTTACCTCTGGATTTTTATCCAAATAGGCAACTTCATCAAAAGTTAAAAAATCCTTGTCTCTTCCTTCAAAAATCCCAAATTGTAGATAATGTTCTAAACCGCTAATATACGCCCCTTTGCTAACAGCATCTGCTACATCTGGATTATTTTCTAAATATTCCTGTTCGTTATAACACAAACTAATTAAATTTTGTGGAGTAGTAGCAGCAAATTTTAAAAAGTGTTCTAAGCCGGTTTTTACAGTTCCTTCTAATAGGGCTTTTTTGGCTTCTGGGTTTTCTTCAAGATAGATTTTTTCATCATAAAATAATGCCAAACTTCCTCTACCGGCAGTTGTTATATATTCTAAAAGGTTTTTGGGTGTAGCCTGTTCAAAATTTGGTAATTTGATTTGTTGAAAAATACCTTGTTTTAAATAATGTTCAAATGCCGATTTATAAACACCCGCTTCTATCAGTTTCTCGACTTCTAGGTTTTCTTTTAAATAATTTTGGCTATCAAATAAACTAGAAGGATTTTTGCCTTGTTTTAACCCAACTTTCATAAAATGCTCAAAAGCAGTTTTATAAATTCCGCTGGCTATTTCTGCTGCGGCGTCTGGGTTTTGGGCAACGTATTCACTTTGATTGAACAACAGGCTGGGGTTTCGCCATTCATATTGTCCAAATTTAATAAAGTGTTCAAAGCCGGTTTGAAAAATACCTTCTTTTATAGCTTTTTCCACATCTAAATTATTATTGCGATAATATTCTTCGTCAAAAATTAAATAACGTAAATCTCTTTCTTCAAAAAATCCATGTTTAATAAAATGTTCAATTCCACTCTTAAATGCACCTTTAGCAATGCTTTCTGCTACATCGGGGTTAGCATCAAGATACTCTTGATTATTAAACATTAAGCTGGGGTTTCTGCCTTCATATTGACCGATTTTTAAGAAGTGTTGAAAACCTGATTTTAGTTCGCCTTTTGCAACGGCTTCTGCAACATCCTGGTTATTTTGTAGATAATATTTTTCGTCAAATATTAAGTTAATAAAGGCGCGTTTGTTGTCTGCAATATATTGGAAAAAGTTTTTAAATCTATAGTTCGGTTGCTGGCTAATTTGGGATGCCGGGGTAGGGATGGGTTCTGTAGTTTCCACAGGAATTGAGTTTTCGCCAATTCCCCCTACGGGGCTAGGCGTGGGCGTGGGGATGGGCGTGGGCGTGGGGATGGGTGTGGGGATGGGTGTGGGTGTCGGAATTGGTACCGGCGTGGGGACGGGTTCTGGTGTGGGGATGGGTGTGGGTGTCGGAATTGGTATCGGCGTGGGGACGAGTTCTGGTGTGGGAATTGGTGTGGGGATGGGCGTAGGCGTGGGGACGGGTTCTAGTGTGGGGATGGGTGTGGGTGTCGGAGTTTCTGAGAGAGGGTTAATAGTAAAGCGGAAATTGCCAGACACCAAACCACCGGCCCCATCAACGAGGGTAAAGTTAAAGCTATCAGCCTTAACCCGACTACCATTGTGGGTATAAGCGATTAAGTTTTGATCGATATCCGCTTGGCTGAAGGTGTCGCCAAGGTTGAGGGGGATACCGTTAAGGCTGAGGATGCCGGCGGCGGGTAAAGTTGTGAGGGTGTAAATTAATTCTGAGGAAATTGTTTCTGAATCTTGACTTTGGAGCTTAAATGTGGTAATTAAAGCAGAACTATTTTCAAGCAAAGTTAAGCCGGTATTCACAGACAACACCGGCAGATCATTTTCCGGTGATACAGTTATCGCAAAAGTTGCTGTTATGGCAGAGTTTGTGCCGTCGGAAACAGTAAAGGCAAAAGAGTCTGAAGTAGTTTCACGGTTGTTGTGAGAATAGGTTATTATGCCGGAGTTGATATCGGCTTGAGTGAAGATGGCGCCAACCGAAAGGGCAATATTATTTTTGTAGATAACTCCATTTTGGGGAAGTTGAGTAATGCTGTAGAGAATATCGGCGGGGGAGTTATTGTTGTCGGTGGTATTTAAGTCGGCGGAGGTGATGGTTTTAGTCGAGTTTTCGTTGAGGGTGAGACGGTTGTTGGTGATGAGAGTGGGGATATCGTTTACAGCATGGCTGTTGAGAGTAAAGCTTTGTTGGGTTTGGGTAATGCCGTCACTGACTTGCAACACTATATTATATGTGCCGGTTTCTGTTGCGTTTGGTGTACCACTGAGGATGCCGGTGCCGTCGCCGTTATCGGTTAGAGTTAACCATGTTGGTAAGTTTACGGCAGAAATGGTGACAGGGTTGCTGTCTAAGTCGGTGGTTTGGATGTTATGGAGATAAAGTTGATTTTCTGTGGCGGTGTTGGGGGGTAGGCTGGTAAAGGTGGGAGGGTTGTTGAGGCTGGCAATATTAAGAGTAAAGTTTTGGCTTGTTGCGACACCACTAGCATCAGTCACGACAAGGGAAATATTATGACTACCTACATTAGCATTACTCGGAGTGCCGGTTAGAGTGGCGGTACCGTTTCCGTTATCGGTTAAAGTTAGCCACGTTGGTAAACTTGTCGCTGAAATACTGCGGGTATCGGCGGTATCGACATCAGAGGTAATGATGTTGTAGGTGTAGGCTGAGTTTTGGTTGCCGGTAATAATAGGAGTTGAAGTGAAAACCGGCACATCATTGACAGCATTTACAGTTAAAACAAAATTCGTACTACTCGAAGTCGTACCATCACTGACATTAATCGTAATCGTTGCCGTGCCATTTTGATTTCCTGCCGGTGTTAAACTGACTGTGCGGTTATTTCCGCTACCAGCAAAAACA
>DATNQM010000045.1:0-40461 GCA_036704045.1 Halomicronema sp.
GCGGGGGTGGGGCCATTGACTGGGCGGGGGTATTGCCTCTACTGAAGTTGTCGCCTGGGCTGAAGCTTAATAAGATTCCTTGTTGGTTGCGACCGGCTATTTGACCGCTGGGAGGGGTTGTGGTGCCGGTGACTATCAGACGGGCGTTGTTATTGTCGAGTTGAGTTAGAACAACCGAGCTAATGCCTGGGGCTGGGTTATCTTGGCGAAAAACGTTTGTCCCGTCTGGCAGTTGTAGTTGGGTATTTACAATGTCTGCTACGAGGTCATTTCCGTTGCGGACGGTGAGTATTTGCTGACGCTCTCCGTTTTGGGTTTGCAAGAAAATTTCTAGTCCTTGCTCGGTTGATCGAAGTTGAATGTCTGTGACTTGGCTTTGTTGGGCTTGGGCCGGTGCAACTAATAATAAAACGCTTGCTGCACTCAGCCACAAGCTGCTGTGGCTTTGATAATGTTTCATGTTACCCTCCTCATCTCAAAAAATTTATGTAACTACGCCCTAATCTATATTTTTTCAGGCGATCTGTGGTGGAAAGAGCGCCGGTTTTTTTTAGGGTTTGGCTGGGGTGCCTGCTGGGGCTGGGGTCAGCGGTTTGATAGGCTCTTCTTTGGCGGCCGGTACGATAACGAGCATATCAAAGGTTGTTTTTAGAGTGGGTTCCGGTATTCTCAGGACTTTGCCCTGTTCGTTGACGACGAGTTGCAAAGTTTCTGGGTCAATATCTGAGGTGTATTTACCTAAAACGATCATGGGTTGCAATCTTTCTATGTTGCGGATGATCGATTGAGTTTGGGTAAAGGTGCCGGTCATTTCAACGGTGAATGGTTGTAGTTGATAGGGCCCTGCTGGGGCTACGGTGCCGGGGGGGGCTTTTGGGTTGGGGGCTACGACTGGAAATAAGTTTGTGGTGATAACTTCTGATGTGGTTGGTTTGACGGAACCGAATTGTCCTCCGGCTTTTCTGATGAAGTTGTTAATGTCTAACACCAAGGTGTCTAGGCTTCTGGTATCTCCAAATAATACTTGGACATCGCTTTTGGCAACTTTGGCTTTTTCTAGGTTAGCCCTGGCTTCTTCTATTCTCGAAAGGCTGGCTTCGATGGCTTTGTTTTCGCTTTCTTTGGCTGCGATTTTGGTTTTGAGTTCGTCTTGCTGGGTTAATAAGGGCTGTAAGACGTACATAAATACGCCTATGGCGGCGGCGAGTCCTGCTACGGCAATCAGTACACCGATAATTTTTGGGGTGAATTGGATGCCAAATAACCCACCCTGGGCTTCTTCTTCTTGTCCTGCTAAGGCTTCGTTTCCGTAACTCATTGCGGTAATATCCCCTTGTTTTGCAATATTTCTATGCGTGTTGCTAAACCGACTGCGCCTTTGCGATCTAGTTCGCGGACGACTTCAACGGCTGGTACGTTGCTAACTTCTGCTTCTATTGTGTATTCGACGATTTTAGGTAGTTCTATTTGTGGGGGTGTTGGTGGTTGTAGGTCGTTGGCTGCTGCTTGTTTGTTTTTGTTTGGTGGTAATACTACTTTGTCTTTGAGGTTGTTATCTTTTAGGTCTGCCGATACGATGTTGACTTGTTTGCTGTTAAAAAATGGTGAGTTTTTTAGGGTTAACAAAAAGTCGTTTACTTGTTCAAAGCTTTTGGCTGTTCCTTGTATTTTTATTTTTTGGCTGAACATTTCCCAACGGGGTGTGGGGGGGGCTACGGGGGCTGGTGGTGCTGCTGGTGGTGCTCCTGCACCTGGGGCCGGTGGCGGTGCTGGGGCCGGTGCTGGGGCTGCTGCTGGGGCTGCTGCTGCTGCGGTATCGAAGGTTATGCTTTGCTCTATTTTGCTAATTTGCAAGTTGTCTGGAACTCGATCACGGATGTCTTGCAATACGGCGGCTACGGGTTTTATTGTTGTGTTAAAAACTTTGCCTAGGGCTTGGGTTTCTATTTCTATTTGTTGGGTTTGGGCTTTTATGGTGTCTACTTCTTGTTTTTTACTTGACAAAACTGCTCCTTTTTGTTCAAGTTCGGTGAGTTTTTGGGTTAGGTTTTGATTGTTGAAATGTACCCAGGCGGCGAAGCCTGCGACAAGGAGGGGTAAGAGTGCTCCTACGGCACCACCGGCTATCAGGGCGCTTTTATCGGCAACAACTATGCCTTTTCTTTTGGTTTTGGGGTCTCCCAGGGGCGCTCGGTCATTAAGAAAGTTAATATCTAGGCTATACATTTTTGTTTAAACCTCTCTGAGTCCTAATCCTAATACAACTCCTAGTCCAGGTCTTTGTACTGGGGTAATTTCTTCGTCACTTTGTAAAGATAGGCTTTCTACAGGATCAACTCCTGATGTGGGTAGGCTTAATCTTTGCATGAAAAATTCATCAAGTTGTCCCAGGGCTGCCCCTGGACCGGCTAGCAGCAATTGAGCGACTTCTAGGTTTTCGCTTTGGTTCAAATAAAAGTCTATTGATCGTCTAATTTCATCTGCTAATTCTCCTAATATTTTTAGCATGGCTGCTGTTCCGGGGTTGTTGTTTCCCATTGTACCTAGACCGGAGGTGTCTGCTGGTGTTAGGGGTATTGTCATACCGGCTAGTAGGTCTGTGTTCCTTGCCGGTTCTAGGTTCATGGCTTTGGCCAAGGCGTTTTGAATTTGGAATGTTCCGATGGGTATGGTTCGAGAAAATTGAGGAATTCCGTCTACTACGATGGCAATTTCTGTGCTGTCAAATTGAATATCTGCTAAGACGGCTGCTTCTTGGGATGTGAATTGTTGTAGTTGTTCTTTGATGGTTCGTATTAAGGAAAAACTTGTTACTTCTATTACATCTAATTTTAATTCTGCTTGTCTGAATATATCTATGTAAATGTCGGTAATTTCTTTTCGAGTTGCTACTAAAAGAACTTGCACTTTTTCGATGCCGTCTTCATCTACAAAAAGCCCTAATTTTTGAAAGTCTACGTCGGCTTCTTCTCTGGGAAATGGTAAATATAAACCGGCTTCTTGGTTCATATAATCCCTTAGTTCTTGGTCGTTTAGTTCGGCCGGAACGGGGATAATCCGAATAACTGCTTCTCTTCCGGGGATGGCGGTGGCGACGTTTTTAGCTTTAATTTTGTGTTCGGCCATTGTCTGGCTAATCAAAGCTGCAAGGGCAGGTGCATCTACTATTTGCCCTTCTTGAAATATGTCGTCTGGCACGTCTGCGGTGACGTAGGTGGCGAGTTTATAGCCTTGCTTTTGTTTTTTGAGTTGAACGATGCTAATGCGTTCGGGGGAGAGTTCTATGCCGATGCCTTGTTTACTTTTTGAAAAGATTTTTTTTAAGGAGTTAATCACGGTTTTATGTCAGGTTTTTTGGTTGGTTTATTTTTTAGCGCCGAGGTGAATTTTAATCTAAAAATGATAACTCTTCTTCTCTTATAGAGGATAGGTTATTTTGTTACGTTTCTCTGGTTAAAGAGGGATAGGAGGGGGTGGGGCTGGATAATTTTTTTTGTTGCTTTTTATCTTCTTATATAAGGCTGGTAGGGTTCGATTGGTTATAGAGGTTTTGGAATTCATAGTAAATTTGAGAATCTATGGATCTGTAATGCTGTTTCGATAATCTAGTAAATTAGGCTATTGATATGCTTGTCGGCCTACAAAGGTATGGAGATAATACTGTATGTTTAATGGTGTAAAGGTTTGGTGGTTTAGTTTTGGTCGGGTTTTGTCCTCTAAATGGAAACGGTTTTTTGCTTTGGCCCTTGCGGGTTTATTTTTAAGTTGGGCGGTTAGCTGTGGTTCTGGTGGTTCTTCTCAACAAGCTTCCGGGCGAACGGAGGTTGAGTTTTGGACTATGCAGCTTCAACCGCAATTTACAGATTATTTCAATAATCTAATCTCTGTGTTTGAGTCTGAGAACCCACAGGTTAAGATTCGTTGGGTAGATGTACCTTGGTCGGCGATGGAAAGTAAGATTTTGGCGGCGGTTTCTGCCAAAACTGCCCCGGATGTGGTTAATCTTAACCCTAATTTTGCCTCGCTGTTGGCAGAACGTAATGCTTGGCTATATTTAGATTCTAAGGTGTCTGATGAAGTTCGTACCTCCTATTTGCCGAATATTTGGAAGGCGAGTATGTTTGATGGTAAAACTTTTGGGATTCCTTGGTATCTAACGGCGCGAATTAGTATCTACAATTCTACGCTTTTTGAACAGGCTGGTGTTGCTAAACCTCCTCAGTCTTATGGTGAGTTAGCAGAGGTTGCAAAACAAGTTAAAGAAAAAACTGGTAAATACGCATTTTTTGTTTCTTTTGTACCAGAAGATTCTAGTGAAGTGTTGGCGTCTTTGGTTCAAATGGGGACAAAGTTGGTGGATGAGTCGGGTAAGGCGGCGTTTAATTCTGCTGAGGGTAAGGCGGCTTTTGAGTATTGGGTTAATCTTTACAAAAATAAACTTTTGCCGCAAGAGGTTTTAACGCAAGGCCATAGAAGGGCTGTTGAATTGTATCAGGCGGGGGAGGTGGCTTTGTTGAATTCTGGGCCGCAATTTTTTAAGACTATTGAGAAAAATGCGCCGGATATTTCTAAGGTTTCTTTACCGGCACCAGAAATTACTGGTAAAACTAATAAAAAGAGTGTTGCAGTGATGAATTTGGTAATTCCGCAAAGTTCGGATCAGCCAGAAAATGCTTTGAAGTTTGCTTTGTTTGTGACTAATAATGCTAATCAGTTACAGTTTGCTAAGGAGGCGAATGTTTTGCCGTCTACGGTGGCTGGTTTGAAGGATGAGTTTTTTACTAAGGTAGATAAGGATGCGGCTGCTGTTGATAAGGCGCGGGTGGTGAGTGCAAGTCAGCTTAAGGATGCTGAGGTTTTGGTACCAGCGATGAAGAATGTTAACCAGTTGCAAAAGTTTATTTATGAGAATTTGCAGGCGGCTATGTTAGGTGAAAAGTCTGTCGATCAGGCTATTTCTGATGCTGCAAAGTCTTGGGATAGTTTGTAGTTTTTGATTGGTGTTTTCTTCGTACCTGGGTTTTTGCTTGGGTACGAAGAATGGCTGTTTTTAAGTTTTCAGATGGTAGGATAGTTGTACTAGGCCGGTGTTATAGGTTTGACATTGGCTTAGTTGGAAGTTTTGAGGGGTTATTTTGGCAGGAAAAAGAGTTATTCCTTCTCCTAAGATTATGGGATGAATAGAAAGAATTATTTCATCTATTAATTTTTGGTTTATTAATTCAAAGACTATTTGAGCACCTCCTACTAACCAGATATTTTTTCCTTTTTGTTGTTTTAATTTTGGGATAAAGGTGTTAATGTTTTCTGTGATAATTTCGATGTCTTGACTGGTGGATAAAGTGGATTTTTTGGAGAAAACATAGGTTTTTACTCCTGGGTATGGGTATTCGCCAAAGGTTAAAACTTGTTCATAAGTTTTTCTACCCATCAAAATTGTATCAATGTTTGCATAAAAGTCGGAGTAGCCGTAATCTTGGTCGGTGAATAACCAGTCTATTTCTCCTGATGGTCTGGCGATATAACCATCTAAACTAGATGCGATAAATAGGATGATTTTTCTCATGGTTTTAAGGTTTTTGAGGTGAATTTTTTGGAAAAGTTTTAAACTATGATGTTTAGTTTAAAGAGTTAGTTTGTATTTCTAAAAAATGGCCAATTAAGTAAAGGGAACCGCATAAAACAGTGGTTTTGTCAAGGTTTTTTGTGGCTGACTTTAAGGCGCTTTTTAGATCGGGAAAACACTGGGTTTCTGCTAAGTCGGGACATAGAGTTTTGGCGAGGTTTAAAAGTTGTTGGGGTTGGGCAGTTCCGCTATCAGGAATGGGGACTATATAAAGCCGGTCGTGGGGTTGTAATAAAGCTTGAAATATTCCTTGATGATCTTTTCTGGCCATCATGCCGATAACCCAATTTATGGAGGTGATTTTTTGGCTGTTTAAATATCGGCGCAAGGCTAGGGCGTTTTCGGGGTTATGACAGCCATCTATTAAGATTTGATTTCCTTGCCAGTTGACCCATTGAATTCGTCCGGGCCAGCGGGTTTTTGCTATTCCTTGAATAATATTTTTTTGGGTTATTTTCCAGCCTTTTTGTTTTAAGTTTAAAAGGGTTTCTATGGCGATTGCTGAGTTGATTAATTGGATGTCTCCGGCTAAAGGTAGGGAATATTCGAGGTTTTTATAAATGGCGGTGTTTGGTTTTGTGGGATGGGGGTTTGCCGGTTCTATCCAGGTTACAGGACAGTTTAATTGGGTGATTTTTTGTTGAATAACTTGTTTGGCTTCGGGTGGAATTTTTCCAATTATGCTTGGGGTTTGGGGCTTGAGGATGCCTGCTTTTTCATAGGCTATATGGGCTAGGGTTGGGCCTAGCATTTCGGTGTGATCTAAGCCGATAGATGTGATGATGCTTAATAGGGTTTTTTCACAAATATTTGTTGCATCTAACCGGCCTCCTAGCCCCACTTCTATGATGGCTATATCTACTTTTTTTTCTGCAAAATATAGGAAGGCGGCGGCAGTTATAATTTCAAATTGGGTGGGTGAATTTTTGGGATTAATAGCTTGTTTTACTTGTAATAAATGGCTTTCTAAATTATTATTAGTAATAGCTATTTCGTTTATGGTAATTCGTTCTGTCCAGTCGATAAGATGGGGGGATGTGTACCGGCCGGTTTGATAGCCTGCTTCGGTTAATATGGCGGAAAGATAGGCACAAACTGATCCTTTGCCATTGGTGCCGGCGACGTGAATTATGGGATAGTTATTTTGGGGGTTCTTGAGGTTGGCTAGTAGGGTTTGGATGTTTTCTAGGCCGAGGTTGATTCCTGGGGCAGAAGATTGTGAAAGAATGGTGTCTGTGTTCACGGTTTATGGTATTTTGAGGTTAAGGGTTTGTGGCTAAAAATTAGAGCGATTTTGCTTTTTTTCATTTTTTCATAAAAGTGTTAGGGGGTATAATTTTAGCTTTATTTTTTTGGTAAAACATGGGCCACTATGATGTACGCAATGGGGTAATTTTTTTATGAGTTGGCAAGATGAAGTACGGGTGACGCAAGAGATTATTGAGTGGTTTGCGAAAGATAAAAAGGATGTTTATTTTATTCAAATTGGTTGCTGTGATGGGGTGGTTGGCGATTGTTTACATGATTTGATTATACGGTATCAGTGGCGGGGTATTTTAATTGAGCCGGTGAAGTATTTATTTGAAAAATTAAGGGCAAATTACGAAGGTTGTGATCAGTTGATTTTTTGCAATGTGGCGATTTCTAGTGAGGATGGATCAAAGGATTTTTGGTATCTTCGCAAAAATGATGATGGTTTGCCGGTTTGGTACGATCAATTGGGGTCGTTTTTTCCTGATGTTGTTTTGAAGCATGAAAAGGAAATTCCTAATATTAGGGATTATTTGGTTAGTGAAAAGATTGCTTGTGTGAGTTTTAATAGTTTGGTAGAAAAATACAATATTAAACAGGTTGATATTGTTCAAATTGATACGGAGGGCTATGATTTTGAAATTTTGAAGCAAGTTGATTTTGAGAAGTTTCGCCCTTCTATTGTGATTTATGAACATAAGCATTTGAGTCAGGAAGATAAGGAGGCTTCTCAGGAGTTTTTAAGGGGTTTTGGTTATAAGGTTATTTATGATTCTACGGATAGTATTGGTTTGATGGGGGATTTTGTGGATGGTAGTTTAATGGAACATATCAAAAATTCCCATTTGTTTGTTGTGTAGGGGTTGGTTTTTAAGGTTGTTTTATTCAAGGGGTAAAAAATGCCTGAATATAATCATCCAATTTTAAGTTTTTATTGGGGTTTAAAACCTGATTCGGAGGGGAGAAAAGTTCAGGATATTTGGGGATGGGACTATGGCCGGTTGGAGGCTATTCACGATTTTATTCAATGGTTGTTTCCTTTGCGGGAAAAAAGTATGGTGAATTTTGATGCGCCGGTTTTGAATAATGAGGTGATTGAGAAGTTTAAAAACAGTGAAGAGTTGCGTTTAAGGTTGTTGCGTTCCTTTGAGTTGATGTTGGGT
Source organism: Halomicronema sp. (assembly GCA_036704045.1). GTDB lineage: Bacteria > Cyanobacteriota > Cyanobacteriia > Cyanobacteriales > Oscillatoriaceae > Ancylothrix. Next base: position 8,041 of record DATNQM010000045.1, read on the forward strand.
TTTTATGGGTTAAAGTTGGTGGGCGAAAAAGTATGTTTAGCTGATAATTTTGAGGAACGTAAGCAAAATTGGCTACGGCGTGGAAATCATAATTTTTTGCGAATTACGCGAATTTTAAAGTGTTTGGGTTATTTGGGGTTAAAAAAGGAAGCCCAGGCTTTTTTCGGGTGTTTGCAGACGATTTATGAGGTTGATGGAGATAAAATTGGTTCAGTAACTTTCGGCTATTGGCAAGCAGCGGTATGAGGAGGCCGGTTTTAAATGCGATTAAAAAAACCGGCTTGTTTGATAAACCGGCGTTTTAAAAAAGAGGTACTTAAGTTTTTAAAAACCAATTTTCTTAGGCTTGTGGCCCAGAAATGCCATTAACACTTGTGTTAACGCCATTGACTTGTTCCTCTGCTAATTCTGCGCGGGCTTCAGCGACGAGATCCTCAAATACCTCACCGGCCTCAGCCAAGGCCCCTTTACTGCGTTCTAAAAGTGAAATACCACCTTTAATCGCTGCTTTGGCAACAGGTTTACCAATACCGGCAATCACTGGAAGCAACAGAACAGCACCAATACCGGCTGCAACACCGACCGGCCCCAAGTCTTCAAATAAATCACCTGCTTTTAACGCCATATAATTCTCCTACACTAAACACAATTTATCTATAGGATAGACTACCTAAACCTGTTAGGGAATTTTGGGAAGAATTCTCGTTTGCTAGGGCTGCAATTGCTAAAATACGCACTTTCACCGCTTCTTGAAAGCCTAAAGGTAATGCACTATACAAAGGTTGACCTTGTTGTAACCACCAGACTGTTTTCTTGGTAATATTTTCTAGGCAATACCAAAAACTCGCAGCTTCTTCCACCGGCACTATTTCTGTTTCTAATTTTATCTCAGCATTTAACAAATTTTCTTCAATTGTTGTAGGTTCAGAATTCTTAGCCAGAGTTTCTACTATAGTTTCTGCCGGCATAGCCACATCTTCAATTTTTGCCGGTTCTGAAAGCTGAGGATTAGGTGTTTCTACAACTGCTGTTTCTTTTGTTTCATCCCCACCACTTCCGGGAGAGGGGGGAAGTTCGTCATCATCTTTTTTAGTTTTTGTTTTATCCTTTTTTTTTGTTTTTATCTTTTCAGGAATAGATGTTTCCACAATTGACTCTTCGCCAACAGAAACCTCTGGAGAATCGTCAACTTTTGGCTGTGAATCTATCACTTCACTTAAATACAGTCGCATTTCTTGATCAGAAACAATTGCGGTATCATAATTGACTAATACTGAGGCAGCTATCCGGTTAATTCTTACGGTACTAACTCCTTGATTTCTCATCAGCAAATCATCGACATATTCTGCATATTCGATATCATCTGCTACACGAGGAACCTGCAAACGAATTCGGCCAGGGATAGCATGAACAATTTTATAATTTACAATAGGTAATTCTAAAGATTTTCCTTGAGTTTCTTCAACAACTGTAGAAGTTTTAACTGTCGGTAAAACCACCGTTGTATCCGAATCAAATTGCTCAATAATTTGTCTTGTGGTTCCCGCCGCCACCATATAACCCAAAAGCGCCCGCCAACCGGCCAAATTTAAACCTCTTGTTACCAGTAAACCGATAATTAAAGGCAAAAAGTTTTTACCTTGAGTTTTCCAATATTCCGGCGATTTCCAAGCAGCAAAAGGGTCATTTTTTTGAGTTTGTCCCTGGTTTTTATTGCTAGTATTTTCCGTTTCTGTTATTTTATCTGACATTTACTTACTCCTGCTTTTAAACCTTAATTTTATAGTTTTTTGTTTACTTAATTTCAAAAATATAATAAAAACTAAGGCAGGCTTAGGGGCCTGCTTTTATAAACTCGCCTTAAAGCTGTTCCATCTGACCTTGACTTTTAAACTGTTCAGGTTTATTTGTGTAGTGTAGCTTCAAGAAACTATCAAAAGAATACCAAGCCAACACATACCAAGGGACAATATCTAACTGTAAGCCTTTAATCAACAATTGACGAATTGCCAGACTACCTAAACCCACCGGCACAAGAAAACGTAAATCAATAAATCCATCTGTTGCTTGACTTACTTTTTTGTTTAAATCTACAAAGGCACCGGCGACTTCCGCTGCTGAATCTGATTCTCCGCGAGTAATACCACCAAAAATAATCCCCAAATCTTTTAAAGTTCCTACTACATTTTTAATAGCTTCTTGATGAGACTCGTGATGAATAACAATACTGCCGGTTTGGTGATTAATTCGGACTTGAGAAATATCAGGGTGGGCTTCCAATTCCTTCACCATTTCTTGCATTTGTGCAACATTGCGCTGAGATGCAGAAACTTTCAAGCGAAGTCGCCCTGGAGTCTGGCTTACCACTCGGCTATGAATTTGTGGGGTGATAGATTTTAGGCTAGATTCGTTCATGCGCTCAATTTTGGCATTACTGGCAACTCTGGTCTCCATTTTACTTAATTTTTTGGTGATTAGTGGTTGGTGATTTGGCAATGAAAGAGGGGCTTGTAGATGCCCCTCCTATTTAACTAAAAACTAGGCTTGGGATTGACTGTTGGTAGGAATTTGTTGCATTTGACTTTCTGCCATTTCTGCTTTAGCTTCAGCAACAATATCTTCTACAGATTCACCAACTTCTGCAAGCATTCCCTTAGTTTTTTCTGCTAAAGTAATACCGCCTTTTATGACACCCTTAACAAGAGGTTTGCCAACACCGGCCGCCAGAGGAATGACCACCGGCGCAAGTAACAAAGCCCCAATACCCACTACAAGGCCAACAGGGCCAGTGGTTTCTTCTAACAAAGCAAGGGGTTCTTCAAACAGTTTCATTTTTTTGTCCTTATGTACTGATAGGGTTGACGATTTTTATTTCCCTGGGGAAATATTTTTTGGTTCAAGTGCACTGAGTTTTCTCAATCAGAAACCGGCGTTGCTTCCGTAGGAATAGCAGCGGATCTTAATTCATTTGAAGCGCGAGATTCTGCCAATTCAGCCTTAGCTTCAGCCACTAAATCTTCAAAAGCTTCGCCGACTTCTGCAAAAATACCTTGGCTTTTTTCGTACAAAGCAAAACCGCCTTTAATAGCAGCTTTAGCAATAGGTTTGCCAATAGGAATTAACACCGGCGCTAACAAAACTGCACCCACACCCACAACAATTGCAGGAAATGCCAAATCTTCGACAACAGTTTCAACTGTTTTACCAATTAAGCCCATGATAGAAACCTCGTAGAGTTGTAATTTTTCAATGGTGATTAGTAATCCATCATTTGCCCATTTGCCCTTAGAAAAAACAGATTTTTAGAAAAGACAAAGGACAAATGATAAAAAACTATTTTTCCGCAGAATTTAGTAATGGACGCAAACCATTAACACCGGCAACCACACTAGAACCGTTATTAACAACAGTTGCAGCCAGTGGGTTTAGCCCCACAGTGCCGGCCAAAGCCAAGCCAATTAAATTAGGAATAGCCACAATGCCGGTATTTTGACGAATTAACCCCATTGCTTGACGGGCTAAATTAATTGCTTCCACCAAACCGCGTAAATCATTCGTCATCAACACCACATCTGCTGTTTCTCGCGCTACATCCGAACCATCCCCAAAAGAGATAGATAAATCTGCATAGGCTAAAGCTGCTGAGTCGTTAATGCCATCGCCAATAAAGGCAACAGTCCGACCGGCATTATGCAATTCTTGAACCACCGCAGCTTTTGTTTCGGGGAATGCTTCGGCGTGAATATTTTTCTCTGAAATATTCAACTCGGCTGCTACCGATTTTGCGCGAGTCCAGTTGTCGCCGGTGAGAATGTGTAACTCCATTCCCATTTGATTTTGCAGTTCATCAATTACGGCTGGTGTTTCTTTCCGCAGCGGATCTGTGTATTGCAAAACACCGCGCAAATGTCCTTCACTGGCGACATAAATTAACGAACCGGCTTGCAATTCTGGGTGTTCTTCATACAAGCAATTTAAATCAATGCCGTTTTGTTTCAGATAGCGTTTGCTACCCACTAAAACAATTTGACCATCAATTTCTGCCTGTACGCCTAACCCAACTTCATAACTCCATTCACCCCTTGCCAATAAATCAACGCCTCGCTGTTCGGCATAACGTACTACTGCCGAGGCGACGGGGTGAGTGAGGCGTTGTTCTGCGGCTGCTGCTAGTTCCACTACGCGATCTGCTGTCATGCCATTAACGGTTTTTACAGCTATGACTTCCATATCGCCTTTGGTGAGGGTGCCGGTTTTGTCGAATACGAAGGTATCGACTTGGGCAAATAATTCTAGGGCACGTCCTGAACGAATTAAAATGCCCCGACGGGCAGCCGCTGTCAAGGCTGCGAGGACTGTGGTGGGTACAGAAACGCGGATGCCGGTGGCAAAGTCTAGGGTGAGTACGGAGGCGGCGCGGGCTAAGTTTCGGGTTAGGCCAAAGACTACACCGGCTAGTAATATTGTTGGTACTACTGCGCGATCTGCAATTTTTGCTGCGTAGTTTTCAATTCTTGTATCGTGCACCGGCGCTTCTTGAATTAATTGGATACTGCGACCGGCCCGTGTTTCATTCCCCACACGTTCGGCAACAATATATATTTGTCCTTCGCGTACCAAGGTTGAAGCGTAAACTTCATCGCCTGGTTGTTTTATTACTGGCATTGATTCGCCGGTGAGTTTTTGTTGGTCTACGGTTGCTGAACCGCGTAAAACGGTTCCATCCACCGGTATTTGTTCACCTGGATAAACAATTACTGTGTCTCCGTGTTCAACTTCTTGGATAGGAATTTCTACTTTTTCGCCATCGCGTTCTACCCAAACTTTATCTGCGAGGGTATCCAATAAATCGAGGGTTTGACGTTTAGAAGACCTGGCTGTGCGTTCGCGAATTGCGTCGCCTACTTCAATTAAACATAGCATTAAGGCCGGTGTTAAAAATTGCCCTTGGAGGGTGGTAATTAAAATTGCGGAAAAATCTAAAAAGTCGATGTTGAGTTTACGTTCGTTCCGCAGGCTTTCCCAGGCCCGTTTAGCTACCGGCATTGCTGTCATGGCAATGGTTCCGCCTACTAAAGCTGCGGGAATCGGCAACCCGAAGGGCCCTCCTAATATTGCTAATGTTGTTGCTAATACGGGTAATTTCATCCCCGACCAAGCGTTATTTTCTTCTGGTTCTTCGTCTTCTTTTTTGCTTTTTGTTTCTACGGGTATAGTGGTACTTGCTGCCAGCTGAATTAATGCTTCTATGTGGTTTTGCAGTTCTTTTTGGGTAATTATTTTGACATTATAGCTAATGGCAATGGAGCCGGCGGGGCGTTTAATTATTACATTTGTTACTCCGGCTGTTGCTGTTGCTAAAATTTCTAGGCTTTTGGCATAGTTGGCATCTTTTATTAAGGTCGGTATGCGATATCTTACTCGTCCTGGTGTTCCATGAACAATGCGGGCTTCTATTGTTTGTTTGATGATGGTTTTGGGTTGATTATTTGTTTCTAGGGGGCTGTTTTTATGGGCTTGCTTTAGGGAAGTTTCTGTGGTTTTTTCTGTTGCGATTGAGAGAGTTTTTTCGGTTGTTAATGTCATTAGTTTTGCCATTTTTCTAATTTAGAATTCTCCGTTTTAGGGTTGACTTTCGAGGTTTGGGGTTTGTAAAACCGCCGGTTGGGTATAAAAAATACCTAACTTTTTTTCTTGCTGTTGTTCTTCCGATTTTTTTGTTGTATTCAAAAAGTTATTTTTTGAATTTGGTGGGGAAGCTTGTTTTACTACTCAAAAAGTAGTGGTTTTACCTTTCTAACTTTCTCACTTTTCTGTTGTTACAAACGGGCCAGAAAGGCGAGACACATTTTTAGGGCGGGGGGTTTGTATTGAGACCAAAAGCCGTTGGTTTGGTTGAAGGTGTTTAGAGAGGGTTTTGGTGTTGGGCTTGGTAGTACCGGCTTCTGTGTTTTTAGTGTGGGTATCTCTGCGGTAACTTCGGTTTCCCTTGGCTTGGTGACGCTTGCCGGTGTACCAACGGTGGTGGGATGTATGACATCCTCTATACGGTTTTTAATTTGCTCAAGGGTTAGGAGCCGGTGGTTGTAGAGTACAACTAGGGAAGCGTTGCTGCGGTTGATGCGGACACCGGTGATGGCGGCCATATCTCTGATTTTACGTTCCAGTCGGCGAGCATACACTTCATCTTCTACAAGTCTTTTGATTTCGTAGCGTAGGCGTCCGGGGACACTGTGGGCTAGGCGATATTCTGGGCTTGGGGTTTGCTGAGTTTCGGTTTCGTTATACTCTTCTAAAACTTGTTTGGTTGTACCGGCTGCTATTAAATAAAATGGCAGCGCCGGCAGGCCGGTTATTCCTAGCTGTTGGGTCAACACCATTCCTACCATATAAGGAATGACTGTATCTAGTTGGGATGCGGAGGCGAGGGCGTTTTTGGCAAGTTCTAGGGGTTCGCTTAAGGGCAAGGTCGGCGGGTTGTTACGACCATCTTCTACTCCCATTGCTTGTAAGGTTAAAAGCAATGTTTGTAAGGGCAAAATTCTCTCTTCAAAAAGAATAAGGGCGCTTTTGCTTTCAGGGTTGATTTGAATTTTTTTGATTCCCGGTTGTTGCTGTAGCTGTTGGCTTAACTCTTGCAAAGTTTCGGTACTTTTGTTGAAGTTATGAAGTCTTTGGGTTGTCCGTAAAGAAGATAGACGAACTCGCCCAGGAATTGCGTGGACAATTTCAACGCCTCGCATCGGGCATTGAATTTTAATTTCTGCCATTATGGTTCTATTTATTGCCTTGTAATGCCTTGCTTTGGATGGCAAGTGTTAGCTATGTATTGGGTTTTAAAGAGGATGTTTTTTTGAAATGAGTTTTCCTCGCACCGGCACGCGCCGGCTCTCATTCATCAAATCATCTTCTCATTGGTATTAAATATAAACTGATGCGGCATCGCAACGAGTAACAACGCGGAGTAGGCACCGAGTCGCTACTTCTATGGATATTATTTATTTTTTGTGTAACTGACACAACAGAAGCATAGTGCATCATAAGAGTTGCCCCCTCCTTACCCCCAAGGTTGAGATTAAGAGTTGAAAGCAGCCTCCCCATGCGCGGGATTACCACTGCCGGCCAGCGTTTCTTTTGTCAAGAATTGCAGCGGCTTTTGGCTTACCCCCCTCAGTCTTGGTTGAGGGCAATAGCAGGTTAAGCTTTTGGTTAAGACAAGGTTAATATAACACGCTATTTTATTTGAGGAAAGCTTTTTAGAAAAATTTTTCTTTTTTAAAAGTGCTTTAATCGATGAAATGTTTACTCTGTTTTGGTTTTGGGTTTTTTGAGGTATTTTAAGTTTGGTAAACGGATGTATTCTACACTACATTAAGATTTTTTTAAAAAGCCTATAAACCCATAAGAAGACATGGGAGTGTTTGTTTCTATAGTATTGATAAAAAAGTTTTTAGTTTTAGGCGCTAGGAGTGGGTTGCCAAATTTTAATAGTGTTATCTGCGCTACAACTAACAATAATGTTTTGGGTAGCTATGGCAACGGAGTAAACTGAGTCTGTATGGCCACTTAGGGTTTGGCAATAGCTTGGGTTATTTAGGTTCCATATTTTAATTGTTTTGTCTTGAGAAGCACTTACTACTGTTTGGCCATCGGAATTGATGGCGACGGAATAAACTGGCCCATTATGTCCGTTAAATGTGTTTAAAAGTTCGCCGGTTTGTAGATGCCAAATTTTTATAGTTTTATCGGCACTTCCACTGACTAAAATTTCTCCTTTTGGACAAATTGCTGTTGAATAAACCGGCCCATTATGGCTTCGTAAAGTTCGCATTAGGGTTTCTGTTTCGAGATGCCATATTTTTAGGGTTTTGTCTTCACTGGCGCTGGCTAAAAGTTTGCCATTGGGGCTGATGGCAAGGCTATAAACCCATTCTTTATGACCGAACAAAGTTTTTGTTGGATCACCAGTTTGTAGGTTCCATATTTTGATTTTGTGGGAACCGCTGGCTAGGGTGTTGTTATCAGGGCTGAGGGCAAGGGCATGAATTGATTTTTTGTGTCCAAATAATGTCCGTATTAGTTCGCCGGTTTCTAGGTTCCACAGTTTTATGTTACTTCTTTGTTCTGTGTTATCACTACTTACTAATGTTTGTCCGTCTGAACTGATGGCGAGGGTCAAAACAGGGCCGGTGTGGCCGGTTAGTTGAGTTTTAAGAGTGCCGGTTTCTACGTCCCAAATTCCTATAGTGTTTTTCTGGCTTCCTCCTGCTATTAGTTTTCCGTCAGGACTAATGGCTATTTGGGATGATTGGCAACTAATTCCTTTTAATGTATGAATTGTATAAAAGGTTTTTGGTTCTTCGGTTTCTAAGGGCTTTTTTGGGGAAACATTTTTTGCATTTTTTAATAATTTTTCTATCTTGTCTAGGCTATCTTTTTCTTCCAAATCAACCAAGCATTTTTTTACTTGTTCTAAAAAATATTCGTCTTTTTGTAAGAAATTTAGGTTTGTTTTGCTAATCTCTTTTAGAGATGTTTCTGGAGAAATGTTATGATTTTGCAACCATATTAATAAGGCGTATTCTATTTGCTGTTTTGCCCAACTTTTATCGGGTAATTTGGTTAGGCTATTAGCAAGTTGTATAGCCATTTCCGGGATTTTGCTTGGGTCAGGAATGGTTTGCAATATACTTTGATAGCTAAACACCGCTGCTTCTGTGAGTTTTTGCATTAGCTGTTGGTCGCTGGCTTGCTGAATTAGTTGGGGCAATAGTTCTGGGAGTTGGGGGGCTATTTGTCTATCGGCTAAATGATGTATGTCTGCCATCCAACCGGCTACTATACAATGACAAGTAATCAATAATTCAATGATTGGTTCAAAGTCTTTGCTGCTGATTTTGTAAGGAAATTGTAAGTCACTTGTATCAATTCCTGCAAAAATTAATTCTTCTTCTTCTTGTAAGATTTTTAGATTAATTTCGTTGTCGCCTCCCAGTTGTTCTATTTCTTGTAAGCTTTTGCCAAAAATAAGGAGTTTTTCGCGGGTTTGTTTCCATTTTTTGGCGCGGTTTTTGGCGGTTTCATATATGATTTTTCGATAGGGAAGTTTGAAAAGAGTTTCATAGGTGTAGGCCGGTTGATGGTTTGCCCAATAAGCTAGGCGAAAGATGATAAAATCTCCGTCTACTTCTGATTCTAAAATTAAGATTGGTTCGCTTTTTAAATGGCTATATATGGCTTTGATATCTGCTTCGCTATGACAGTTTTTGTTTTGCCAAATATCTCCTAAAAATTCTACCGGCCGGTTTTGACTTTGCAGGGAGTAATTTTGGCTGAGAAATTCTCGCAGTCCTTGGGAAAGTTTGATTTCTAGTTCTGTTAGGGTAGGGGCTTGCTGGTTTGTGGCTGAGGTAAGGATGGGGCTTAAATTTTGAGTCTGTAGTGGGGCGATAATAATTCGTAGGGGTGTAATGCCGGTGGCCGTATTTAATATTTGGGAAGGTAATAATCGCAGGGGCCAGTTTTGAATTATTTTTTCTATTTCTGGTAGTGTAAAACTAATTTCTCTTTGTTCATCGGCTAGTTTTAGTTGGGTTTCTCGGTTATAAATTGCTAGTTCTTCTTGCAAAATTTTTTGTTGTTTTATTTGCCATTTATAAAAGTCAAAATTATTTTTTTGAATTCCGGGATTAAGGGTCTGTAAAAGTTGGGAAATATTTCCACTATTTTCTAGGGCTATTTTCAGCATTTTTTCACCAGAAAAGTTGTCTAGTTGCATAGATGTTTGTTGGCTAGATTGTTTGGCAAAATCAAGCATTAAATGTGCTTCTTTTTCTTGGGTGTCTAAGGCAAGATGTATCCCATTTAAAGGCTGTTGAGCTCGTACATACAAAAGGGTGTTAAAAATGGGAATTGCATACTCAATGAGTAGTTTAAGCAGTGGTTCCATAAATACCTTTGTTGTTTATAATGGGTGAGATTTAGCCATAGGGTAATTACCCCTAGGGGTTTTTAGGGGACAGGGAATTTTCTTATAGCTAACCTTATTGAGGATAGGGAAAATTCCCCTATGATCTCCCCATTTAGTGTGGGGTTATACTTAGTTTGTTTCTAAAATATCACTTGTTTTGCTTTTGTTGATGTATCTTTGGTTGGAAAAATTCTACTTCTTAATATGTCTTTGTTTTTTATTGCAAGTTAATTTCAATTGATTTTTCTATTGTAACTGCTGATCGGAAAAGGGGTTTTTAGGGAATTTGCATAAAAAGTTATAAGTTTTTGTATTTTGTCAATGGTTTGCAACAAATTTTTACTTTTTACAGGTAAGCGGTTCATTTTTAAATCAACTATTGACATTTTTTATCAATAAATCTAGAGTAGATTTCAAAGGTTTGTTGCTAATATTTTTTGGAATGCTGACTGCCGGATGGTTGTTTTGATAAAGATTATCGGCTATCTGTGGCTTGATGTTGACTAGAGAAACTTTAGCAACAAAGTTAGTTTTTCTAAATGCCTTAATGGCGGGGTAGGATATGAGTGTTTTATGTTCAGAAAAATGGAGAGTTGATCAACAAGGGGTAGGTGCAAGATTTAGCTCTGGTCGGCTGCCTTGTACGTTTGCTCCTCGTGATGTGATTCCGCTATGGCCAGAGGTAATTTGGAAAATTGAGCGCGGTGTGGTGAGGGCTGTGACGTGGACGGAGGAGAACCGGCCGGTGGTGTTGGGGTATTGGGGGGTGGGAGATTTTTTATCTGTGTCTTTGTTGGCGGTTGAACCTTGTCAGCTTGAGTGTGTGAAGACGACAGAGTTAAGCCGGGTACCTTTAAATTTGATAGACAAAGTTTCAGGGTCGATGATTTTACAGCTAAAGCAGGCGCAAGAATTATTAGCAATTGTCCGTTGCGAAAGAGCGTCTTTAAGGTTGTTGAATTTTTTAATTTGGTTGGGGAGAAAGTTTGGTGAGGAAGTGGAAGCGGGCCAGCAGATTGAGTTAAAGATAACGCATCAGGAAATTGCCGAGGCGATTGGGATAGCGCGGGTAACAGTAACAAGATTGTTACAAAAGTTTGAGCGAGAGGGGATTATTTGCCGCCCTGGCGGAAAAACAATTATTTTAAAACAATTGTAAAGAGGAATTTTTAGTGATTGCTTAGCCATTAGTTATCAGGGGTAGATGCTGCAATGACTTAGGAAAAATGAGTATTAACCCGTCACTAATGACTGCGGTGGTAAAGTTAGTAATGCAAAGTATTCTCAATTAATAGCAGTTGTTGAAAATTCATCAAAAAAATAGTTATTATTGTCAATAATGCGACTTTTTTGGGAAGAGGGTTATGGCTCTGTACACAGCAACTTCACTAAAGGCTGAGCTCAATTCGCGTGGGTGGCGCCTGACTCCGCAGAGGGAAACAATTTTGCACGTTTTCCAGAATCTTCCTAGGGGAAATCATTTGAGTGCGGAGGATTTGTACAATGTGCTTCATCGGCGTGGGGAGGCGATTAGCTTGTCTACGATTTACCGAACGCTGAAGCTGATGGCGAGAATGGGTTTGTTGCGTGAGTTGGAGTTGGCTGAAGGTCATAAGCACTATGAATTGAATCAACCCTATCCCCACCACCATCATCATCTTGTTTGCATTCAGTGTAATAAGACGATTGAGTTTAAAAATGATTCGATTTTAAAAAGTGGTTTGAAACAGGCAGAAAAAACTGGTCTGCAAATGATTGATTGTCAGCTTACAATTCATACAATTTGTCCTGAAGCTTTGCGTTTGGGATGGCCTTCGATGCTTCCTAGTAATTGGTGTTGTCCCCGTTCTCAAATGGCTATTCCTTTGGAAGAGGAATCTCATCATAAAGAAGATGCAGGAGTTTAATTTTTTTAAGTTTTTAAAAACCCGATTCGTTGAAGGAACCGGGTTTTTAAATTTTTAGATTTTAGATTTGATGTGCGTTGGAAGGTAATACAGAGGCTTTTTTTTAGGTTGCGGATAGTTTTATTTAACCGCAGATTAACCTACATTAACGCAGATGAATAGGTTTGTTTTTGAAAGGGTTTTTGTTGTACTTAAATTTCGCGAACGTTTGGTTGTCCGTTTATGATTTCGCCAACTAAAATTACATCGGCAACTCCTACAAATAGGCCGTTTTCTAATACGCCGGGGATGTTGTTTAGGGTTTTTTCAAGTTCGGCTGGGTTTTCGATGTTGTCGAATTTTACATCAATGACGAAGTTGCCTTGATCTGTGATGACTGGGCCGGCTTTTTTGACTCCCATTCGGAGGGTTGGTTTTCCGCCGAGTTTTTCGATGGCGTTCATTACTGGGGTTTTTGCCATTGGGATGACTTCGACGGGTAGAAGGAAGGTTGATCCAAGTTTTTCGACGAGTTTTGTGCTGTCTACGACGACGATAAATTGTGTGGCGAGGCAGTCTACAATTTTTTCGCGGGTGTGGGCGGCGCCTCCTCCTTTGATGAGGTTTTTGTTGGGGTCTACTTCGTCTGCGCCGTCGATGGCTATGTCTATATGATCAACGTCGTCGAGGGTTGTTAGGGGGATGTTGTATTGTTTGGCTAGGACTTCGGCTTGAAATGAGGTGGGGATGCCTTTGATGTCTTTGAGTTCGCCTTTGGCAATGCGTTCTCCGATGTATTGCAGGGCGTAGGCGGTGGTGGAGCCGGTGCCTAATCCTACGATTGTACCGGATTGTACGCGGTCGGCGGCGGCTTTACCAACTTGTTGTTTCATTAAGTTGGCTGTATTTTGTTCACTCATGCAATTTTTCTCCTTTGGTTTTTTGGGTGGCAGCCGGTTAGATTGTTGAGGCTGCAAGAGTTAGTTTACTATGTGGTGTGTTTAAAGGGGCAAGTTCTGGGAAAAGCGGTTAAAATGTTTATGCAAAATGTTTTTTTATTTCCCCTTGTATGCCCAATTCTGAGAAGCCGGTGCCGCAATTTAGTGGTTTTCAAAAGTTTTTTATAAAGTTAAAAGATACTTTGATTAGTTATAGATATTTGGTTCTAACTGCTGTAAGTTTCTTGCTAGTTTTTGTGTTGGGTAGAGGTGACTTACTGAGTTTGCTAAAATTTGCAGTTTCGCTGAGTTTTTCGGGGTTGATTGTTGGGTTAGTTTTGGAGGAATTGTGGTTTAATCGTTCTAAGTTTAAGTTTGTTTGGGGGATTTATTTAAGTGGGATTTTGGCTTATTTACGGGCGTTTTTAATAGCGCTGACGACGATTACGATAAGTATTGGGGTTTATCCGTTTGTGCCGCAATTTTTACGATGGGGTTGGGGAAGTTTAATTTCGAGTGGGCCGACTAATGTTTTGCTACAGCCGTTTGATACGATGGATAAGGTGGGGGCGGCTAGTGTGGCGCAGGGTTCGAGTGTTAATTGGGGCGCAATTTTGATTGTTTTGTTTTGGGCTGTGTTGCTTTTTATTTTGCCTTTTTGGGCGCAAACTGAGGAGTTAATTTTTCGTAAGGGTGTTAATTCTTGGAGGTCAATTTGTTTTAAATCTCTTCAGTTTGGGTTGACTCATTTGATTGTGGGGATTCCGTTTTATATGGGGTTGGTGTTGGCGGTTCCTGGTTTTTTGTTTGCTTGTCGATATAAGTATGTGCATGATCGTTTTTTGAAAAAGGTTGAGGATGATGAGTTAAAGGCGCAGGAGGCGGGGGTGGCTGCGAGTACGGCAGATCATGCGATTTATAATGCGATTTTGATTAGTTTGTTGGCGCTTTTATTGTTGTTGGGAAGTTAGATTTTTTACCCATATCCTCTCATCTTCCCTACATTTATATCAAATTCTAGGGTTCTAGGAATTAGATACTACTCGATGTTTACAAAGTCATGCACTTTTACCCTTAGCCAGTTTATGCCGCACAATTTCAGCGGCATAGTAGCTGATTTTAAACTCAGCGAACTATTAAAAAAAGGAAAAAAACCACAGAAAATTTTTTTGCCTTTTTTCTTTTTACATACTCTTTAAACTTTCGCGCAGGCGATTTTTAGCATAAATGTGAATTACTCCTACTATTACAGCTATTAAAGCAGCCAAAAGCGACATAGCACTATTCAAAGGTAGATTATTTTTAAAAACAGCCAACAACACAATCGCTACTAAAAAAACTGTCGGAACTTCATTTAAAATTCTAAACTGCTGACTTTTCCAAATACAGCTATTTTTTGCCAATTGTTTCAGCAACCAACCACAATAAAAATGATAGGCTATCAACGCTGAAACTAAGACTAATTTTACCAGAAGCCATCCTTCCTTTATGACTTCTGGCTCAGTATATATTATCCCTAATGCCATCGTTAACGCGACTATTATTGCCGGTGTTGTTATTAAATTATAAAGGCGTTTTTCCATGATTTCATATTGTTTTTTTAGAATACCGCGTGCCGGTTCTGGATGCTGTTCTGTTTCTGCATGATATACAAAAAGCCTCACCAAATAAAACAACCCCGAAAACCACACTACAATCCCAATAATATGAAATGCTTTGAACCATAGATAAGCCATTTTTTCTCCTTTAAAAAGCCGGCTTTTCTGAAAAACCGGCTGATTCTTCAAAAATTACGTTTAAATTGTCCGAGAAAGTTTTTGTTCACCTCGTATCTCTGTATGATTATCAAAAATAAACGCAATATTTCTTACCAGCAATCTCCCTAATGGTGTGACTTCAAGCCGGTTAGAATATAACTTAACTAATCCATCTTTTTCAAAAGGCAAAATTGCTTTCAACTCCGCCGCGAAATAATTATCAAAATCAATTCCATACTTGAGTTCTATTTCTGATTTATCAAGCTGAAAATTAGACATGATTTGCATAATCACTTCCCGTCGCAACATATCAGCACAACTGAGTTTTATCCCCTTACTCACTGGCAAACATCCAGCATCAATGGCTTGATAATAATCCTTCAAAGTTTTGTGGTTTTGGCTATAAGCATCTTCCAACATTCCAATCGCCGTAGCGCCAAAACCAAATAACTCGGCTTCTGGTTGAGTCGTATAACCTTGAAAATTGCGTTTTAAGGCTTGATTTCTTTGAGCAATTGCTAATTCGTCATTGGGCTTGGCAAAATGATCCATCCCAATAAAAACATAGCCATTATTGGTCAATTCTTCAATTGTCATTTGCCAAATTTTTAACTTTTCTGCTGCCGGTGGCAAAGCAGATTCAGGAATATTTTTTTGCACCGGCTTTATCCAAGGTACATAGGCAAAATTAAACACTGCAATTCGCGCCGGATCTAACTGCAATGTCTTTTTCACTGTTTCCTTAAACGTCTCCAAAGTTTGAAATGGTAAACCATAAATTAAATCAACATTAACACTTTCAAATCCCGCCTCTTTAATCCAACCCATTACGTCAAAAAGCATTTTTTCTGGTTGTACTCGATTCACTGCTTCTTGCACGACAGGATTAAAATCTTGAATGCCAAAACTGAGCCGGTTAAACCCTAAAGACTTCAAGAAAAAGATATAGTTTTTATCAACATAGCGCGGATTAATTTCAATGGAAATTTCTGCCTTTTCCGCAAACGTAAATTTCTCGTTAATCTTTTTCCAGAGAAACTCTACTTGCTCTATTGACAAATAATTGGGCGTTCCTCCTCCCCAGTGCAATTGCACAACTTTTCGCTCTAAATCAATTAATTTTGAAGTTATTTCAATTTCTTTTGTCAAATATTGCAGGTATTTGTCAGCAATTTTTTTATTGTTAGAAACTACGACATTGCAGCCACAAAAATAACAAGCACTTTGGCAAAAGGGAATATGGAAATAAAGGGAAAGTGGCGATTTACGCTGGTTTGAATCAGCAATCGCTTCACGCCAATTTGTCTCAGAAAACTCTTCGTTTAATTCCGTTGCCGGTGGATAACTTGTGTATCTGGGAGCAGGATTATCATACTTTTTGATCAAGTTCAAATCCCAGGTTACATTTTGCACAGAAAAAACCATTTATACCTCTCTATTTTTTAAACTATTTTTGACACCAACAAAACTTAGAGTTTCAGAAACCGGGTTTATTTATAGGAGTAGAAACCTGGTTTTTTTGAGTTACACCGGCATCACAGTACGCGAACCAAAACTTTCCTCCAATTCTCTCATCATTTGAATATTCAATTTAAAAGAGATAATTGCCTCAGCCACTATTTTGTCTTCCATTTCTTCCGAAACCGGCAACTCATTCAACGCTTGGCGATAAATTCCTTTAAAAGCATTCACATCAGAAATTTGCTCGAATTCATAAAAACAACTGCCTTCCTCCCCACTTAAATTAAACACTGAGCGGACAATTTTTTTAAGACCTTGACCCCCAGAAAGATCGCCCATATAACGCGTATAAGCATGAGCAATTAGTAGGGCCGGTTCTGAAGCCGAAACTTCTCTCAAACGAGCCACAAAAGCTTGAACAGCCGGCCCAGGGGTAATTTTTTCACGCCAATTATTACCATAATAAAATGCCAAATCTTTCTCTAAATTTGCTTTGCGATTTAGTTGAGGAAAATAAACCCCACTTACCAAAATGTTATCTTTGTGAAACTCCAATTCTGTCTCAATTTGACAATAAATCCAATAAAAGTTATTCAGTAATTTTGCAAACAAATCTCGCTCAATTTGTCCTGCCAAAAAGCGTTTCATAAATCCCGAATGCTCTGCATCTCCATGCGCTTGCTGAATTCCATTTCTCAGTTTTATTGCTAAATTATTCATGTTCAACTCTACACTTAAGTTAAGGTTTCAACTAAAAAAGCTTTGCTAAACCAGAGGTAGACAGGGCGAAACCAAGTTTACCCTTAACTCTGATTCATCTTTTTAAGCTTTAATCACTATATAGCGATATACGCTTGTTAATCTTTTTCTTAAAAATTCTTAATATTTTACCAAATCATAAGGTTTTCAGACTTTATTTATAAATACTTGACAAAATCCACTTTGTATGTATAAGCAAATTAGCATAAGTTTTATTTCGGATTTTGCAACAATCAAACAAGTATGATATATAGTTAAATTACTATTTAGCGATTAAGCAGTAAACTACAAAAATGGTTAAAACAATCCCTGCACCCGAACCAACCACCCTCCGAGAAGGCATTAAATCGCCCGTTAAAGAAACCTTGTTGACGCCCCGATTTTACACCACAGACTTTGACGCTATTGCCAACATGGACTTATCTGCAAACCAGGGTGAAATAGAAGCCGTGATCGCAGAATTGCGTGCAGACTACAACCGGCATCACTTTTCCCGCGATGAGGAATTTGAGAAATCTTGGAATAATATTAATGAAACAACTCGTCGCGCTTTTGTAGACTTTTTAGAACGTTCTTGCACTTCAGAATTTTCGGGTTTTTTACTATTCAAAGAATTATCACGCCAACTTAAAAATCGCAATTCCCTACTATCTGAAGCCTTTGCATTACTAGCAAGAGACGAAGCCCGCCACGCCGGCTTTATTAATAAAGCAATGGGAGACTTTGATCTTTCCTTAGACTTAAGTTTTTTAACCAAACATCGCACTTACACATTCTTTAAACCAGACTGGATTGTGTACGCAGTTTACCTATCTGAAAAAATAGGTTATTGGCGATACATTACCGTTTATCGACATATCGAAAAACATCCAGAATATCAATATTATCCTCTATTTCGCTACTTTGAAAGTTGGTGTCAAGACGAAAACCGGCACGGCGATTTTTTCAAAGCCTTATTGCGTTCCCAGCAGCCAATGTGGAAAACTTGGAAATCAAGACTTTGGGCAAGATTTTTTCTTCTTACCGTCTTCGCCACCCACTCCTTAACAGTTTTTGAAAGAGCAGATTTTTATCACTCCATTGGATTAGATCCCCGTGAATATAATCGCCAAGTAATTGCAAAAACTAACGAAACTTCAGCCCGCGCCTTTCCTGAAATTTTAAACACAGATCACCCCGAATTTTTTACCCGCCTAGAAAAATGTTGCTATCACCATCTAAAACTCTCAGAAATCAACAATAGCAATCATCACCCACTGCTTAAAACCTTACTAAAACTACCTTCCATCATAGCAATTTTCTGGTATCTCTTACAGATTTATCTATCCCCGCCCATAGACGCAGAAGCCATGAGAGAAACCGTCAAATAACCCTATTTATCTAACTTTAAAAACCCGGTTATATCAAACAACCGGGTTTTTAAAAACAAAAATTATCAAACTTTTTTCTAATCGTGAACAGTACCATTAGGCATAATTGCACCTGCAAGATTAGCACCCGTAAGAATAGTTTTGCTGAGATCCGCCCCTCGCAAATTCGCCTTAAACAAATTCACTCCACTAAGATCCGCATAACTAAGATCCGCACCTTGTAAACTAGCATAGCTAAGGTCAGCTTGATAGAATTTTTCTTTTTGAAAACAGCTAAAAATCGCTCGACAAAGTTTAGCTTCATCTAAATTTGCTTTTTGGAGAATTACCCCGCTCAAATTAGCATAACTCAAATTTGCACCGCTTAAAATGGCTTCCGTTAAATTAGTTGGAAAGTCATAATTAGGACGTAAATCTGCTTCTAAAAGTAAAGCATTTGAAAAAACTGCACCCATACCCAGACAACCACACAAACAGGCTTTAATAAGGTGTGATTTTTCGAGGTTAGCTTTAATTAATTTCGCTCCCGTTAAATCAGCTTCTCGCAATTCTGCTTGACTCAAATTAGCATAGCTGAAGTTTGTTCCCCAGAGAATTGTTTCACTCAAATTTGCACCCATCAAATTCGCCTCAGAAAAATTAGCTTGTCCAAGACGCGCTTCTCGTAAATCACTTTCGCTGAGATTAGCTTTACTAAAATTGCTGTTAACTAGGTTAGCTTCCCTTAGCAAAGCCCCAGATAAATTTATTCCTGAAAAATTTTGTTCTCCGTCAGCTTGAAGTTTCAAAAAATCATTTATGTTCATAGCTTTTTTCTTTTGCTTCGGTATATTTAAACTCTAGGGAAAGACATTGAAAATCGAAAACATAATACAATCTTTAATTAAAAATTGCCACCCAAAGAGTTGCTAAAAATAATACTATATTTATAAGGCAAAGGAGAAGAACTCAAAAATCTCTGTAATAAATCGCTATAATTTCATTAAGAAACTTAAAAATTAAGTTGTTTGGGAGATTAAAAAATTGACTTTTTTCTAAAATCAGCAAGGTTCCTATCTCTTTTTCGGATTTTAACTAGGAAAACAAAACTTTGTATCACACACCGGCACTCCACGAATGGCAGTCTTTGAGTTATCCTTTTAAAGGTGACTCAGACAAACACGGAAATTTTATTTCCAAACAGCCTAAAAAGTAGCTGGCCCTTCCAGAAAAATTCAAAAATTATCCTTATTCTTGGCCCTGCTGTGG
Organism: Halomicronema sp.; assembly: GCA_036704045.1. Lineage (GTDB taxonomy): Bacteria > Cyanobacteriota > Cyanobacteriia > Cyanobacteriales > Oscillatoriaceae > Ancylothrix. Next base: position 27,430 of record DATNQM010000045.1, read on the forward strand.
CACAATACAGGTTAATTTCAATACAAACCTATCCATAGCTAACTAAAGCTGAAACCCTGAGTCCTCAAAGATACTATAAATTTAGGAGAAAACACGATGTTGAAAAGCAAAGAAGGAGAAAAAGTACCCAACGTTACCTTTAAAACTCGTAACGGTGGACAGTGGGCTAATGTGACTTCAGATGACTTGTTTGCGGGCAAAACAGTGATTGTTTTTTCATTACCAGGCGCTTTCACCCCTACTTGTTCTTCTACTCACGTTCCTGGTTACAACGAACTCGCCAAAATATTTAAAGAAAATGGCGTCGATGATATTATTTGTATGTCGGTTAATGACACTTTCGTAATGGAAGAGTGGCAGAAAACTCAAGCAGCAGATAAACTTACTTTTATCCCCGATGGAAATGGCGAATTTACAGAAAAAATGGGGATGTTGGTTGATAAAGAAGATTTGGGTTTTGGTAAACGTTCGTGGCGCTATTCTATGCTCGTAAAAAATAGTGTCATCGACAAAATGTTTATTGAACCAGACAAGCCTGGAGATCCTTTTGAAGTCTCCGATGCTGAGACAATGTTAAGCTACATCAATCCAGCGGCTTCTAAACCTCAGTTAGTATCTTTGTTTACTAAACCAGGTTGTCCCTATTGTGCTCGCGCCAAAGCTGCTCTCCAAGAGCGTAACATTGACTTTGAAGAAATTGTCCTTGGTAAAGAAGTTACCACTCGCTCGTTACGAGCCGTAACCGGTGGGACTACAGTACCGCAAGTTTTTATTGATGGTAAAAAAATTGGCGGTTCCGAAGCCTTGGACGAATACTTGAAACAGTATTCTCTGTAACATTATTTACGCAGTTGGCAACTATTAAACTGCTACCAAGCAAGCGATTTCTTGTACTAGGGGGAAATATTAAGTTTTTTTACAAACAGATTTCCCCCTTTTTTTATAGTGAAGATGTGTTATATTGAATGGCGAGAGTAGAATTCGGTTGTAGCGTTTGTTTTTAGTATTGACAGGCATTTGGCTTTTAGTATTGGCAGGCTTCTCTCCGAAATCTCACCAATCCCACCTTTTTGATTTTGGAGACAAGTTATGTCGATTTATGTAGGCAATCTTTCGTATCAAGTTACCCAAGAAGACTTGAGCGCTGTATTTGCCGAGTACGGAACAGTCAAGCGGGTTCAGCTTCCCACAGACCGCGAAACAGGCCGCTTGCGTGGCTTTGCTTTTGTGGAAATGGACAGCGATGCGGAAGAAACCGCAGCGATTGAAGCTTTGGACGGCGCAGAGTGGATGGGTCGTGACATGAAAGTTAACAAAGCCAAACCCCGCGAAGAGCGTGGTGGTGGTGGTGGCTATCGCGGTGGCGGTGGCGGCGGTGGCGGCGGTGGACGTGGTAACAACAATTTTTCCCGCCGCTACTAAGCTTTAAGGCTAAACATTTAGTCCTTATATACTTCAAAAAAGACTCAGGCAGAAATGCTTGAGTCTTTTTTGGTATTTCATCTGTGCAGCCTTTCAATCAAACAGTCATAGTATAGATAATACTGAAAAAAACTATTATATAAAAATCTATCTTTAGAAATACAAAATAACACATAATACCCTGTTAAACTACATAGCTAGATAATTTTTAAAAAAAGTATATAAAAGTTAGTTAATTTTTTTATATTTCCGACTAAAACTGATTTAAAAGTAGACAACATATTGGGATTATTGGTTTTTTAAAATTCAAATTATATCAACTAATTAAGGTTTTTTAACTCAATTAAAGTTCTACAATTCTATCAAAAATAATAATGGATATCGAAAAAATTGAAAATGACCAGAGCGGAAATACAAAAGAGTGGAAACTTGATGAAGAAAGAGAAGTTTTTGTTTTTCCAGCATCCTTTGCTCAAAAGAGACTGTGGTTTTTTGACCAACTCACACCCCGCAATTCTTTTTATAACGTCTCAACAATTTTGCGCTTAACCGGCCCACTTAACTTAACAGTTTTAGAGCAAACCTTCAACGAAATTATCAGCCGGCATGAAGCATTACGCACCACATTTGCAGCCGTAGAAGGTGAACCAATGCAAATAATTTCACCTAGATTAAATATACCTTTAAAAATATTAAATTTACAAGAATTGCCAAAAATTGAAAGAGAAAAACAAGCCAAAAAACTAGCAGAATTAGAAAGCGAAGAACCCTTTAATTTAGCAACCGGCCCCTTAATAAGAATCAGCGTCATCCAATTAGAAGAAACCGAAAACATCCTCTTACTAACTATGCACCACATAGTATCAGATGATTGGTCTGTGGGAGTGCTAATTCGAGAATTGGGAACAATTTATAAAGCTTTCGCAGAAAATAAACCTTCACCACTGCCAGAATTACCACTTCAATACGCCGACTTTTCTGAATGGCACTGTGAATGTTTACAAGGAGAAAAATTAGAAACATTACTTGCTTATTGGAGACAGCAACTTCAAGGAATACCGGTATTAAATTTGCCAACAAACCGGCCAAAAACTCACCAGCAAACTTATCAAGGAGCAAGTCAATTTTTAGAAATACCAAAAAAACTAACTGATGAAATAAAAGCCTTAGCCAAGCAAGAAAATGTCAGCTTATTTATGATATTGCTGGCTGCATTTCAAGTTTTACTTTACCGCTACACCGGCCAAGAAGATATTGCCATAGGTACGCCGGTTGCTAACCGAAACCAAAGCGAAATAGAAGCATTAATCGGCTTTTTTGTTAATTCATTAGTGCTGCGAACAAATTTAGCCGCTAACCCAACATTTAAAGAAATTTTATCTCGTGTGCGCGAAGTCACCCTAGATGCTTATGCTCATCAAGATTTGCCTTTTGAAAAATTAGTAGAAAACTTGCATCCAGAACGTTCGCTAAACCGGCATCCTCTATTTCAAGTCGTATTTAGCCTGCAAAACGCCCCAATGGAAACCTTAGAATTGCCAGAACTAACTTTAAATTCACTCACTTGGGAAGCTAAAACAACACGCTTTGATTTAGAGTTGCATTTGTGGGAACCTTCCGACAGTTTCCGCAGCATTTACGGCGAAAAATGGCAGTATTCAGATAGTCTGAGAGGGGTGCTGGTGTACAGCACAGACTTATTTGATGAAGCCACAATTAAACGAATGCTGGAACATTATAAAAATCTCCTCCAAAACATCATTACCAATCCCCAAGAGAGAATTAATAATTTAGTTTTTTTGAGCAAAGCAGAACAGCATCAACTATTAAGAGAATGGAACAACACTCAAACAAATTATCCTGAATTTTTGGGAATTAATCAATTATTTGAAAAACAAGTTAAACGAAATTCTCAGAAAATTGCTATTAATTTTAATGATCAAAAATTAACTTATCAAGAACTAAACAACCAAAGCAATAAACTAGCGGATTACTTGCAAAGTATAGGCGTAAAAACAGGAGTTGTAGTCGCTATTTCGGTCGAAGTTTGTGTTAATACAATTGTGGGAATATTAGGAATTATCAAAGCAGGAGGAGCCTACTTACCTTTAGACCCAAATTACCCCCTTGAACGGTTAAAATTGATGCTAGAAGATGCAAAAGTTAGCTTATTTTTAGGTCAAGAAAAGCAAATTGAGCAATTTAAATATTTATCAATACCAGTGGTTTGCCTAGATAAAGATTGGGAAAATATCGAGCATCAAGAAACTAACTTTATAGAGAAAGAAAATTCCTCAAAATCTGACAATCTTGCTTACATTATTTACACTTCTGGATCTACTGGCAAACCCAAAGGCGTAGCTGTTACCCATAAAGCAATTAACCGGCTTGTTGTTAATACAAATTACATAAAAATAGATGCAAACGATAAAATTGCTCAAGCCGCTAACCTCTGCTTTGATGCCGCAACATTTGAAATTTGGGGTGCACTTCTCAACGGTGCGGAACTGGTGGGAATCCATCAAGAAATATTGCTTTCTCCCCACGATTTTGCGGCAGAAATACGCGAGAAACAAATCAGTATTCTGTTTTTAACTACAGCTTTATTTCAAGAAATTGCCCGCAATGTGCCGCAAGCATTTAAGTCTTTACGATGCTTACTTTTTGGTGGAGAAAGAGTGGATATAAGATGGGTGAAGAAAGTTTTAAAAACCGGTGCGCCCCAACAATTAATTCATGTTTATGGGCCAACAGAAAATACTACTTTTACTTCTTATTATTCTGTGGAAAGTTTAGCCGAAGATGCGACATCACTACCCATAGGCCGACCTATTTCCAACACCCAAATTTATATTTTAGACCAACATTTAAAACCGGTACCCATTGGTATTGCTGGAGAAATTTACATTGGTGGCGAAGGATTAGCGAAAGGCTATATCAACCAGCCAGAATTAACAGCAGAGAAGTTTATTTCTCTTAATTTACCTGATAATACACAATCAAAATTTTATAAAACCGGCGACATAGCTCGATATTTACCAGATGGTAACATAGAATTTTTAGGACGTGCTGATAATCAGGTAAAAATTAGGGGTTTTCGGATTGAATTGGGAGAAATTGAAAGTATTTTAAACCAACATTCAGACGTGCAAAATGCAGCAGTTATTGTCCGCGAAGAAATACCAGGTGAGAAATATTTAGTAGCGTATATTGTTTCGCATCCAAAAGGCAGAAATATCATTTCAGAATTGCGCGAATTTTTGAAAGTAAAACTGCCGGCCTATATGATACCTTCTAGTTATGCAATTTTGGAATCTTTACCTCTGACACCGAGTGGGAAAATTAATCGGCAACTCTTACCTAAGATAGATGCAGAACCGGAAGATTTTACAGAAGATTATGTCGCTCCTCGAACTTCCATTGAGGAAAAGTTAGTAAAAATTTGGGCGAATGTTTTGGGGAAAAAGCAAGTGAGTGTGTATGATAATTTTTTTGAATTGGGGGGTCATTCTTTGTTGGCTACTCAGTTAATTTCTCGAATTCGGAAGAGTTTTGAAATTGAGTTGCCTTTGAGTTGTTTGTTTGAAGCTCCGACAGTGGCGAGTTTAGCTAAGTATATTGAGGCTGCTTTTTGGGGTATGAAAAATCAAAAAATAGGGAAGGGGTATAATGAATTTGGGTGAAGATATGATGGTTTTTTTCACACAGAGGACGCAGAGGTGACGCAGAGGTAACGGAGGGTTTTTGAGGTTTTTTTGTTGGATGATGTAGGTTTAGGGTAGAGGTGGCATTTTGATTGTTTTTGAGTTTTTAGCTTATTTGAGTGGGTTAGATGTTGATGTTTTTGTGGAAGATAATTGTTTGCGATGGGAAGCGAAAAAGGGGGTTTTAAGTGCTGAATTGAGTGGTGAAATAGCAGCGCGAGAAGGGGAGATTATTGCTTTTTTGCAGGGAATTCACCGGTCTAATGATTTGGATTTTAATGGTTTATTAAGGCGAGGGGTGAGAGGAAATATACCGCTTTCTTTTGCTCAGCAGCGGTTGTGGTTTCTTGACCAATTGGTGGGGAATAATCCTTTTTATAATATGCCGGCAGCGGTGCGGTTAACAGGCAATCTTAATTTAGTTGTTCTGGAAAAAGCGTTTAATGAAATTGTCCGCCGGCATGAAGTTTTACGGACAAGTTTTGCTGTGGTGGGAGAGGAGCCGGTGCAAAAAATAACTGCGGATTTTTCTCTTCGCATTCAGATAGCTGATATGCGGAAATTGCCGCTTTTGCAACGAGAAATAGAAGCCCAAAAAATAACTAATCAAGAAGCAGAAAAAACTTTTGATTTAATCACCGGCCCTTTGTTACGAGTTTTGCTTATTCAACTAGAAGAAAGCGAGTATTTATTAATGTTGAATATGCACCATATTGTTTCCGATGGCTGGTCTATTGGTGTGCTAATTCACGAATTAAGTTCGCTTTACACAGCATTTACTCAAGAAACGCTTTCTCCTCTCCCCGAATTACCAATTCAATATGCAGATTTTGCTTGCTGGCAACGCGAATTTTTGCAAGGGGAAGTGTTGGAAAATCAACTGAGTTACTGGCGTCAACAATTAGACGGAATATCAGCTTTAAACTTGCCAATTGATAGGCCCATACCGGCAGTTCAAAGTTATCGAGGTTGCAGAAAATTTTTGCAATTTCCAAAACAACTTAGTCAAGATTTAGAAACTTTGAGTCAGCAGCGTAAAGTAACTTTATTTATGACATTGCTGGCGGCATTTAAAATTTTATTTTATCGTTATACACAGCAAGAAGATATTGCTATAGGTTCGCCAGTTGCTAACCGTAACCGCATCGAAATTGAACCGCTCATTGGATTTTTTGTTAATTCTTTAGTGCTACGAACAGATTTATCAGGAAATCCAACATTTTTAGAATTATTGCAGAGAGTCAAACAAACTGCATTAGGCGCTTATGCTCATCAAGATTTGCCCTTTGAAAAGTTAGTTGAAGAACTACATCCCGAACGCCACTTAAATCAAAATCCTTTATTTCAGGTAGTTTTTGCCCTTCAAAATGCACCGATGAAAGCATTAGAATTACCAGGAATAACGCTTAGTCCCCAACAATTAAATGTCGGAACAACTCGCTTTGATTTAGAGTTTCATTTGTGGGAATCAACGCCGCATAATAATCTTTGGGTAGAGGATGGTGGTGGTATTAGTGGGTTTGTTATTTACAGCACTGACTTATTTGATGAAACCACCATCACCCGAATGTTAGACCATTTTCAAATATTGCTGGAAGGCATTGTTAAAAACCCTGAGCAGCGGCTTTCTGAGTTGCCGGTTTTAAGCAAAAAAGAGCAACATCAAATATTAATAGAATGGAATCAAACTCAGGCAGATTTCCCTAAAAATTTATGTGTTCATCAGTTATTTGAAATACAAGCAAAACAACGGCCAGATGCTTTGGCACTGGTATTTGGAGAAGAAAAAATTACTTATAAAGAGCTAAATCAACGCAGCAATCAACTCGCGCATATTTTGCAAAAAAAAGGCGTGACTGCGGAGAGTTTAGTGGGGCTTTTTGTGGGCCGGTGTGTAGATTTGATTGTGGGAATGTTGGGAATTTTAAAAGCCGGTGGAGCCTACCTTATTTTAGATCCAATTTATCCCTCGGAGCGTTTAAATTTTATGCTAGAAGACGCTCAAATCTCTCTGCTATTAACTCATAAACACGAACAAAAACACTGGAAAAAACCAAATTTAGAAATTATTTATTTAGATAAAATTTATATAAATGCTGAAAAAATTTATGACAATATTGCGGTTGATGTTGCAATAAACAATCTAGTTTATGTGATTTATACCTCTGGATCAACCGGCACCCCCAAAGGTGTTGAAATTGAACATCACAGCTTGCTAAATCTCATTTTTTGGCATCAAAAACAGTTTTCAGTTTCGCCAAATCACCGCGCTACGCAAATAGCAGGAATTGCCTTTGATGCTTGCGTTTGGGAAATTTGGCCTTATCTAATAGCCGGTGCTACTCTCTATTTTCCCGATGATGAAACGCGGCTTTCGCCTGAAAAATTGCGAGATTGGCTAATAGAAAAACAAATAACAATAAGCTTTTTACCGACACCTTTGGCAGAGAAAATATTGCAATTACAATGGCCTGTGAATACAGCATTACGAATTTTGCTCACCGGCGGCGAAAAATTACACCAATATCCTTTAGCATCCCATCCGTTTAAACTTGTCAATAATTACGGCCCCACAGAAAATACAGTTGTCACAACTTCTGCCGTAATTCCTGTTAGAAACAATACCGAAATATCACCTACCATTGGCCGGCCTATTGCTAACACTTGTGTATATGTTTTAGATAAACATTTGCAGCCGGTGCCGGTGGGTATCCCAGGAGAATTATACATCAGCGGTGAGGGTGTAGCCAGAGGCTATCGCCACCGGCCAGAATTAACCACAGAGCGATTTATTTGGCTCTCAAAAAACAACATTATCCCCCCTACAAGACTTTACAAAACTGGAGACTTAGTACGCTACTTACATGATGGAAATCTTGAATTTTTAGGCCGCACAGACGAACAAGTAAAAATTCGCGGTTTCCGTATTGAATTAGGAGAAATAGAAACAATATTAACTCAGCATCCCGCCGTCCAGAAATGTGTTGTAATAGCCGCTGAAAATGTCCAACAAGATAAACACTTAATAGCTTATATTGCCCTCAATTCTGAAGTAACAAACCCACCCGAAAAGCAATTACAAAATGAGCATATTTCCCAATGGCAAATCCTCTATAACGAGACCTATCAACAACCGGCAACCGACAGCAACCCAGACTTTAATATTATAGGTTGGAATAGCAGTTATACCGGCCAACCCCTACCCTCCGAACAACTGCAAGAATGGGTAAATAATCAAGTCGCGCAAATTTTAGCATTACAGCCAAACAAAGTATTAGAAATTGGTTGCGGAACCGGCTTATTATTATTCCGAATTGCGCCACACTGCACAGCATATTACGGCACAGATTTTTCTTTGCCATCTCTTAACTATATTCAACAACATTTGCAAGAGCAAAACTTAAATCATGTAACTTTGCTTCAGCAAATGGCGACAGATTTTAATCAAATAGAAAACGGCACTTTTGATACCATCATTCTTAATTCAATTGTGCAATATTTCCCCAGCATTGATTATCTTTTAGAAGTAATAGAAAAAGCCATAAAATCAACCGTCCCAGGCGGGTTTATTTTTATTGGGGATGTGCGTAATTTGCAGACTTTAGAGGCTTTTCATACCGCCGTTCAACTTTATCGCGCCGAAGCTTCTTTGAGTTGCAAACAGTTACAGCAGCGTGTACAAATGCAAATTTTCCAAGAAAGCGAGTTAGTGATTGACCCTGATTTTTTTGGGGCATTAAAACAGCATTTCCCGCAAATTATCGCTGTAAAAATTGAACTGCTGCGAGGAAGTTTTCAAAATGAGTTAACGCAGTTTCGTTATAATGTCATTCTCCAGATAGGCGGGGAAATTGAAACTTGCAAAAATATGGAATTACTTTCTTTTCAGCCGGCTTTGACAGTTTCAGAAGTGCGTCATTTTTTATTAAAAAAACAGCCGGAATGCTTAAGAGTGGCCGGTGTGCCTAATGCACGAGTTAGGACAGCAATTAAAGCCGCAGAATGGCTGCAAACTGAGAAATTTAAAACAGCCGGTCAATTGCAAAATGCCGTGCAAAAACTCCAGAATAGCGGAATAGATCCGCAAGAATGGTGGGATTTAGAGATACCCTATATTGTCAACATTAACCCCGCAGAAAAAGACACCTATGATGTAACATTTATTCGCGGCGATGCCCTAAAAATTTTCCCCGAAGAAAATGCTAAAAAAATGCGTCCTTGGCATACCTACTCCAATAATCCCTTACAAGCAAAAGCAGCGCGTCAAGTTGTACCACAATTGCAAACATATCTAGCAGAAAAACTGCCAGAATATATGATACCGGCAGCTTTTGTAATCTTGCAATCTTTCCCCTTAACAGCCAATGGCAAAATAGATCGCCGCGCTTTAATTACCCCAGATTTAATTAACATAGAAGTCGCAGGAAATTATGCTGCACCCCAAACAGAAATCGAGCAAATTTTAGCTAAAATTTGGACAGAAATATTAGGACTAAAACGAGTCGGAGTCCGCGATAACTTCTTTGAATTAGGAGGTCATTCGTTGTTAGCAACTCAACTTGTTTCCAGAGTGCGCGATACTTTGGGGATAGAGTTACCTTTGCGGCAGGTATTTGAAGCGCCAAACATTGCCGAATTAGCCAAAATCATTGGCAATATTAAACAAAGTAGTACCCAAACAAAAACCCCTGCTTTAGTACCTCTTTCCCGCGAAAGCCGGCGCATAAAATTGTCATCTTTAAATAAAGAAAATCAAGGAAAATAATGGTTGCTGAAAAAAACACAAATTCCCTCCCAGATCAAGAAACAGAAGTCTTCATCTTCCCCGCATCCTTTGCCCAAAACCGGCTTTGGTTTCTCAACCAACTAGCACCGGCCAACCCATTTTACAACGTCACAGCCGCCCTACAAATCACCGGCCCCCTCAACATAACAGCCCTCCAACAAACCCTCAATGAAATTATCCGCCGCCACGAAACATTACGCACCACATTTGTAATGCAAAACGGCCAACTCCTCCAAGCAATTCACCCCCACCTAACCCTCCCCCTTCCCATCATCAACCTCCAAAACATTCCAGCCACCCAACAACAAAAACAAGCACAAAAAATAGCAACAAAAGAAGCACAAAAACCTTTTGACCTAGCCACCGACCCCCTATTCAAAACCACCCTTTTACAACTCAGCCAATCCCAATTTATTCTCCTTTTAAACCTACATCATATTGTCGCCGATGGTTGGTCAATTGGCGTTTTAATTCGAGAATTCACCACCCTCTACACAACCTATCAAAAAAACCAACCTTCAACACTCCCCGAACTACCCCTCCAATACGCCGACTTTAGCGAATGGCAGCACCAATATTTGCAAGGAGAAATATTAGAAACCCAGCTAACTTATTGGCAACAAAAACTCAAAAAAATAACCCCCCTTAACCTCCCCACAGACCGGCCTCGACCCCCCCTTCCAACCTACAAAGGAGCAAAACAACTCCTCACACTTTCTCCCCCTTTAACACAAGCCCTAAAAACCTTAAGCCGGCAACAAAACGTCACCTTATTTGTCACCCTCCTCGCCGCATTTAAAACCTTACTTTACCGCTATACACAACAAGAAGATATCACCATAGGCTCACCCATAGCTAACCGGAACCGCAGGGAAATAGAACCATTAATCGGCTTTTTTGTCAACACATTAGTTTTGCGAACAAACTTAACCGGCAACCCAACATTTTTGGAACTATTAAACCGCGTCAAACAAACAACAATCGAAGCCTACGCCCACCAAGATTTACCCTTTGAAAAAATAGTAGAAAAACTCCAACCAGAACGCGAACCCAGCCGAAACCCCCTCTTTCAAGTAAGCTTTAGCCTGCAAAACACACCCATACAAACCCTGCAATTACCAGACCTAACCTTGCAACCTTTAGAAATAGAAACCGGCACAGCCAAACTCGATTTAGAATTTCACCTCTGGGAAGAATTAGAGACCATTAAATGCCAAATTATTTACAGCACCGATTTATTTAATCAAACCACTATCACTCGAATGGCAGAGCATTTTCAAACATTACTCGCAGCCATTGCAGCCAACCCAAACCAACACCTCAGCCACCTCCAAATTTTAACACCAGCCGAACAACATCAAATTTTAATAGAATTTAACCAAAATCAATTTCAACCTCCCCCTACAAACAATCAAAAATATTTTCATCAACACTTTGAAACTCAAGTAGAAAAAACCCCAGAAGCCCTAGCAATTGTTTTTGAAAACCAAAAACTAACCTACCAACAACTCAACAATAAAGCCAACCAAATCGCCTACCATTTGCAAAAATTAGGCGTTATTCCAGATGTTTTAGTGGGTATTTGTCTGGAATCTTCCCCCGACGCCATCGCCGCATTATTAGGTATTTTAAAAGCCGGTGGTGCTTATCTTCCTTTAAATCCCAACTACCCAGAAGATCGGCTCAAGTTTATACTCCAAGACACTCAATTATCCCTATTAATAACCCATAGTTCCTTAGCCCCCATCTTTAACAAAATTTTGGATACTTGCTTCACCCCCCTTAACAAGGGGGGCAGGGGGGATCAACCGGCCAAATTATCAATAATTTGCCTCGATAAAAACCTAGAAAAAACCTCTCAACAAAACCCAACCACCAACCTCACCCCAGACAACCTAGCATACATTATTTACACCTCTGGATCAACCGGCACCCCCAAAGGAGTGTTGATAGAACATAGAGGATTAAACAACTTAATACAAGCCCAAAAACAAATATTTAACCCCCAACAAAATCACCGCATTTTGCAATTTGCCTCCCTCAGTTTTGACGCCTCAATATTTGAAATTGTCATGGCCCTAACAAACGGCGCAACCCTCTATTTAGGCAAAAAAGAATCCCTCTTACCTGGACAGGCGTTAATCTCAATCTTAAAGCGGCATTCCATTACCCACATTACCCTCCCCCCCGCAGTCCTCAAACTTTTACCCAACGACGAATTACCAGCCCTGCAAAGTATTATTTGTGCCGGCGAAACTTGCACCTCAGAAATAGTAAAAAAATGGGCAATAAACCGTAGATTTATTAACGCTTATGGCCCCACAGAAACCACAGTTTGGGCAAGTTTTGCCGAAATTACTGATAGTAGCAAAAACCCACCCATAGGCCGGCCAATTCTCAACACCCAACTCTATATTTTAGACAAAAATTTACAGCCGGTGCCCGTAGGAATCCCCGGAGAATTATATATTAGTGGTGCCGGTGTAGCCAGAGGATACCTCAACCGGCCGGCATTAACAGCCGAAAAATTTATTAACTCCAATCCCCAAATTCCAATTCGCAATTCCCAATTCCCACTTTACAAAACCGGCGACGTCGCCCGCTACTTACCAGACGGAAACATAGAATTTTTAGGACGCATAGATCAACAAGTAAAAATTCGCGGCTACCGCATCGAATTAGGAGAAATAGAAACTCTTTTAAACCAGCATCCAAACATTAAACAAACTGCCGTAATCGTCCTAGAAAATCAAACTGAAAACAAACGCTTAATTGCCTATATTATTAGCCACCAAAACCCCGCCTCCACAACTGAAACTCTGCGAAATTTCCTAAAACAAAAATTACCCGATTACATGATTCCCAATACTTTTATCGCCCTCGATAATTTACCTCTAACATCCAATGGCAAAATCGACCGGCACCGCTTAACCTCACCCGAATTGTTAAACAATACCTCAGACATTAAAACCTTCATTGCCCCACGCACCCCCACCGAAATAGACCTAGCAAAAATTTGGGCAGAAACACTACATACCCAGCAGATCAGCATTACTGACAACTTTTTTGAAGCCGGTGGCGATTCCCTCACCGCCGTCAAGCTTTTAGACCAAATTCGTA
>DATNQM010000046.1:0-11368 GCA_036704045.1 Halomicronema sp.
GTCGTAGCAGCCCAAGACATGGGCGCCGCCGGCATCACCTGTTCCACCTCCGAAATGGCCGCCAAAGGCGGAGTCGGCATCGACTTCGACCTCGACAAAGTACCCGCCAGAGAAACCGGCATGGTACCCTACGAATACCTCCTCTCCGAATCCCAAGAAAGAATGCTATTCGTCGCCCACAAAGGCCGCGAACAAGAACTAATCGACATCTTCCACAAATGGGGACTCCAAGCCGTCGTCGCCGGCACCGTCATCTCAGAACCCATCGTCCGCATTCACTACAAAGGCCAAATAGCCGCCGAAGTCCCCGCCACAGCCCTCTCCGACAACACCCCTATTTACGAACGGCAACTACTCCCCGAACCCCCAGAGTATGCCAAAAAAGCACAAGCCTGGAAAGCCGACAGCCTACCAGCCTGCACAGAAGTCGGCATCCAAATAAACGAAGATCATAAAACCTGGAATCAAATACTCCTACAACTCCTAGACACCCCCACCATCGCCTCAAAACGCTGGGTTTACCGGCAATACGACCACCAAGTCCAAAATAACACCGTCCTCCTCCCAGGCGGTGCAGATGCCGCCGTCGTTCGGTTACGCCCCCAACAAACCGATCAACCACAAGCAAAATCGACTCAAAGCGGTGTAGCAGCCACCGTAGACTGTAACTCCCGTTACGTTTACCTAGACCCCTACGAAGGCGCAAAAGCCGTAGTCGCAGAAGCCGCACGCAACCTTAGCTGTGTTGGTGCTGAACCTTTGGCTGTTACAGATAACCTCAACTTTGGCAGCCCCGAAAAACCCGTAGGCTACTGGCAACTAGCCTCAGCCTGTCGTGGTATAGCCGAAGCCTGTCGAGAACTTAACACCCCCGTCACCGGCGGTAATGTCTCCCTGTATAACGAAACCCTCGACAGCAACGGACAACCCACCCCTATTTATCCCACCCCCGTTGTCGGAATGGTAGGTTTAATTCCCGACTTAACCAAAATTTGCGGACAAGGTTGGCGCAACGAAGGCGATATTATTTATCTGCTAGGCTTGCCCCCCTCAACACCGGCCACCTTGGGAGCTTCCGAATACTTAGCCAGCATTCATGGCATCATAGCCGGCAAACCACCTCAAGTTGACTTTGACCTAGAACGCCGTGTGCAAGCCACCTGTCGAGAAGGCATCCGTCAAGGTTGGATACGTTCTGCCCATGATTGTGCCGAAGGAGGATTAGCTGTAGCATTAGCAGAATCCTGTATTGCCGCTGAGTTGGGTGCAGAAATTCATTTAGGAGAAAACATCTCTAATTCTCGCCTTGATGAAATTTTATTTGGCGAAGGCGGTGCTCGAATAATTGTTTCTGTTAATCCTCAAAACCTTAAGGAATGGGAAAAATTTGCCCAAAATCAACTAGGCGAACATTGCTGCAAAATTGGAATTGTTGGCAAAAGCGAAGAAAACTTACGGGTTTTTACGGTGTCTGAAATACCCCCCATTAACGTTAGCATTACAGATATGGGAGAGCGTTGGCACAATGCAATAGAACGTCGGTTAGCTTTATAACGATGTAGAAACATTGGTAGGGGCAAACTTCGTTTTTGATTCATCCTCATAACGAAGATAATCTTAAATCCCCTACAAACCCGTCTCTAAGCAAAAAAGAAGTCAAACTTTATCCCACCAAAGATCCCTATTGCGCTACCTTAAAGGTGGAATTATTAAGAATGCCTTAAGACTTCCTTATGTCTCTGTTTAAAGAGACAAATTAAACTGCAAGCCAATCACCCCCACCCCATCCACTCATCCGACCTAAAGCATGACTTCCAATCATCCCCAATTCTCTGTAAGCGAAACGTCGCCAAAGGCTATGTTATCTTCTGATGACTCTGCGGTTGCCAATACTCTCGATATAGCCGAGCATATTTTATCCCGTCCTGATAAACCCGAAGAAGCTTGCGGCGTTTTTGGTATTTATGCGCCTGATGAAGATGTGGCCAAGCTTACCTATTTTGGATTGTACGCCCTACAACACCGAGGTCAAGAATCGGCGGGAATTGCCAGCTTTGAGGGTGATCAAGTTCATCTTCACAAAGACATGGGGCTGGTTTCTCAGGTTTTTAACGAGAATATTCTTAAAGAAATGCCTGGAAATCTTGCCGTTGGCCACACTCGCTACTCTACCACCGGCTCGTCTCGTGTCGTTAATGCCCAACCGGCCGTCGTCAATACCCGTTTAGGATTTTTAGCCCTAGCACATAATGGCAATCTTGTCAATACAGGGGAATTGCGAGAAGAATTACTGCGTCAAAATTGCAACTTAGTCACCACCACCGACTCAGAAATGATTGCCTTTGCTATTGCCACTGAAGTCAATAGCGGTAAAGATTGGTTAGAAGGGGCAATAAATGCCTTTCCTAAATGTTCGGGAGCATTTAGTTTAACCATTGGCACACCAGTTGGTTTAATGGGAGTCCGAGATCCAAATGGCATTCGTCCTTTGGTAATTGGCACTATTGGAAATAACCCCATCCGCTATGTTTTGGCTTCCGAAACCTGTGCACTAGATATTATTGGGGCTGAATATTTACGGGATGTCGAACCGGGTGAGGTAGTTTGGATTACTGAAGAAGGCTTATCTTCTTTTCACTGGAGTCAAAAACCAGAGCGCAAATTATGTATTTTTGAAATGATATATTTTGCGCGACCCGATAGTTTAATGCACGATGAAACTTTATACAGCTATCGGTTACGAATTGGGCGTCAGTTGGCAAAAGAATCTCCTATCGATGCTGATATTGTAATTGCCGTACCTGATTCTGGAGTGCCGGCGGCGATTGGTTATTCCCAAGCTTCGGGTATTCCTTATGCCGAAGGTTTGATTAAAAACCGTTATGTGGGGCGGACTTTTATTCAACCAACCCAAATGATGCGAGAATCGGGAATTAAAATGAAGTTAAATCCGCTAAAAGATGTGTTGGAAGGAAAGCGGGTTATTATTGTGGATGATTCAATTGTGCGGGGAACAACAAGCCGCAAAATTGTTAAGGCTTTGCGAGATGCCGGTGCAAAAGAAGTTCACATGAGAATTTCTAGCCCGCCGGTAACACATCCGTGTTTTTATGGCATAGATACAGACAATCAAGATCAATTGATTGCAGCTACAAAATCTGTCCAAGAAATTGCCGATCAAATTGGCGTTGATTCTTTGGCTTATCTAAGTTGGGAAGGTATGTTAGAAACAACCCAAGAAGATACGAATAGTTTTTGTTCAGCGTGTTTTACCGGCAATTATCCGATAGGAATTCCCGAAACCGTGAAACGCTCAAAATTAATTTTGGAAAAAACGGCAAAAGTTTAAGTCTGTAGTAGCGATAGCTGATTTTAGTTCGTTCCCCGGCTCAGTGCTAGGGAACGAATTAAACTAGAGTTTAATGTGGGTTTTTCACCGGCCCTAAATACTTGGATAAATAGGGAGAAAACACTTCATAAATGAGAGTAAAAGGCTTACCGTGATGCCAAAATAAATAATGCCGTCCCCAAAATGGCCCTTTACAACCAAAACCCGTTTCTAAAGCTGGTGAATTGCCATAATAAATACCTTGCACATCCCGATAAAGTTCTGTGCGGAGGCGTGCCAAACTGGCCCAAATAGGAATAGAGCGATTTTCTAAATATTCATCAACATGACTGGCTTCCCACCAGGAAGCTGCATAGGCTAAACGCTTACCGGATGCGTTACGAAGCCAGACTTGACGCCGGACTCTTGGCCCTGGTACAGCTAGAATAAGGGCCGGTGCATTATCGGTATCATTGCCAATAGGTGACATATCAATGACATCGACTTCGGTAGGAGAACCCGTGAGCAGTTGTAGGTGACGAGTTGGGGAACCATCACCCAAAAGCAATATCTGCCAAGGAGGAGCCAGTTGGCTGTGAGGCAAACCTTGCTGGATGTGGGTTTCGCTACCTTCCCAGAGGGGGGTAAGCCGGTGCCAGGTGGTGTTTGTGTTGGTTGGTTGCCGGTTGAAGGTTGCAGTCAAGATGCTTCACAGAACTTAACATCTTTTAAATAATAGCGTTTTCCGAAGCAGGCAAGATGCCTGCTGCTGTTCTAATTAACAGACTATAAAAAGTAAAGGTTCGGCTTAGTCAGAGATGGGATAAAAAAGATTGCCTTGGCGATACCATCCTTTGGAGGCTGGGTCTTTTTGTTTGCTCCATTGGCGGAAATATTCATCGCTTTGGGAGGAGGCTTGGACAACAGATTCAGGGGTGACACCAAGCCTTCTGGCTAAGTCATTGCGGGTTTGAGGACGTAATACGGGGGTTGGGGGTGTGATGGTGGCTTTTTTAGTTTGTGAACGGGCGGAACCGTTGATAACGGCGGTTTCTAAAATAGCCATCCGTCGGTTTAGTTCGGCAAATTCCTCTTGTAGCTGTTTGATGGCTTCGTTGTCTAGGTGTGCCGGTTCTTCTAAGGGGCCATCAAAAAAATGTTTTATGATCTTGACGAGAGCCGCACTTTCAGTGAGAGACTGTTTTTGCATATACTCTCTGAGTTTGCCGTGATAGTCGGGTGGCAAATACCCGACGATGCGAATGTTTTGGGTAGCCATTGATCAAGGAGCGCGTCGGTGTCACTTTCTAGCATACTTTATTGTGGCGGTCGTGGCATCTGTTGGATTAAGAGCCGGTTATGTTTAGAAATTCTTGAACTTCGGAATATGTAGGTTGTGAAGCAATTGCGCCGGCTTTTGTGGTAGTTAGGGCACCAACTGCACTGGCATAATTTATGACTTGAGAAGCAATTTTTGGATTTTTTAAACAAGAAATTCCCTGTAAACAAAGTTGGTGAATAAATCCTGCCAAAAATCCATCACCTGCGCCGGTGGTATCTACAACTTTTACGGGAAAGGCGGGTATTTTTCCTTCTTGTTCTCCTAAACAATAGGCGCATCCTTGCTCGCCGGCGGTTACTAAAACTCCTTCGACAGAACTTAACCGATAATTAATAGCACCGGCATCGGTTGTATCAAATAACCATTCGGCTTCTTCTTGGGATAGCTTTAAAAAATCAATATGTTTTAATAAGTCTAAAATCAAAGGTTTTGATTCGTCGATATTAGGCCAAAATACGGGCCGTAAATTAACATCCACAACTATTTTTACATTATATTTGTTTGCTAATTTTAATGCTTTATGAATAGCGTTTCTAGTGTCGGGATAAGCTAGTTCTAAAGTTCCTAAAACTAAAAAATCTGCGTCTTGAAATAACTGCACCGGTAAAGAGGAAGCTTGTAAAAAAGTATCAGCAAAATCGGTAGTTTTAAATTTACCAAAACCGGCAAATTCGCGTTCTCCGGTGGAGGAACGGAGGACATATATTTGCCTTGTGGGGGCGGTGGAATGACGCTGGAGGCCGGTGATATTAACGCCTATATTTTGCAATAATTGCACGAGGGAATCGCCAGCCGTATCGGCCCCCACACAACCAATAAATCCAGCCGTTGTGCCTAATTTTACTAGGGCTGAGGCAACATTTGCCGGTGCGCCTCCGGGGTAAGCTGTCCAAGATTCAACGGTTTCTAAGGAGCGCCCTAACTGATCTGCAAGACAGTCAAATAGAACTTCTCCTAAACAAAGGACGCGGGGATTGTTCATAGGGATTGGGTTAATAAAAAAAAGTGAGTTATGTTTTTTAGGGTAACTCACTCTTGGGATAAATTAATTAAACAATCAAAAGAAATAGAGTCTGTATAAGGTTAGGGTGGTAATTTTTTGGATAAGTGGAAATACAGAACTCTTTAATTTGTATTAACAAAGAGATGGATTTTCTACTTCCAAACGCAGAAAAGATTCAATATAGGGGTCAAGATTTCCATCCATGACATCGCTAATATCAGTAGTTTCCACACCTGTGCGAAGATCCTTTACCATTTGATAGGGGTGAAATACATAGTTGCGGATTTGATTACCCCAGGCTGCCTCGACCATATCTCCGCGAATTTCGGCAATTTCTTTAGCGCGTTGTTCGCGGGCAATAATTAACAATTTTGCTTTCAAAATTGCCATTGCTTTTTCTTTATTTTGGAGTTGACTGCGTTCTTCGGTACAGCGTACAGCAAGGCCGGTGGGGATGTGAACAATTCGGACGGCGGTTTCAACTTTGTTAACATTTTGACCGCCTTTTCCACCGGCTCTTGAGGTGGTAATTTCGAGGTCTTTTTCGGGGATATCAAGGGTTACGGAAGAGTCTAAAATTGGCATTACTTCCACACCGGCAAAACTGGTTTGTCGCTTGCCATTGGCATTAAAAGGTGAAATTCTGACAAGCCGGTGAGTGCCTTTTTCTGCCTTTAAATAACCGTAGGCATAAGGGCCGTCAATTTCCAAAGTCACGGATTTTATACCTGCTTCATCACCTTCGGAAATTTCAGCAATATGGACTTTATAATTGCGTTTTTCTCCCCAACGGGTGTACATCCGCATCAGCATTTCTGCCCAATCTTGGGCATCAGTACCACCGGCACCGGCATTGATAGTTAAAACTGCTCCACTTTGATCATAAGGGCCGGAGAGCAATTGTTCTAACTCCCAGCGGTCAAGAGCTTGACCAATTTGGCTAAGGTTTAATTCAGCTTCTTGAAGTAAGGAGTTATCTTGTTCTAACTCCAGTAGTTCAACAACGGCTTTTGCGTCTTCCAAACTAGCATTCCATTGTTGAAATTGTTGGAGATGAGACTTTAAAGTGTTGAGTTCTTGGAGAGATTTTTGGGCTGTTTCTTGATTTTCCCAGAAAGCCGGTTGTGCAGCTATTTGCTCTAAATCGTGAATTTTTGCAGTTAATGTTGGTAAGTCAAAGATAGTCCTGGGTAACACCCAGGCGCTCAGACAACATTTCTACTTGACGTTTTATTTCTAGGACATCCATTGCCATTGGTTCGTATTTTTTTGAAGCTAGTTAATTAATTTTAACGTTTATTGTCATTGGTCTATTGTTCTTTGTCAATGATGCTGGCTGATCGCTTCTGAATAGGTTTATCCGTATTTACCCGTAGATAGGAAAAATGCTCTAGGGAGAATTTCAGTATAAAAACGATAGTGCGATTTTTTCTGTGACCGCAGAATAGGATTAAATCAAAAAAAATATTTTCTACATCTCGCCTGTTCGCTTATTCAAATTGTTTGAAATAAAGGGTTTATACCCGGAGGGTTTTGTAAAAATGACTAATCAAATGTCTGTTCGCTCTCGTTGTATAGAGCTTTTAGTTTCTTACCACCGCAATCGGTCAATTTCTGCGCGCAATCAATTGGTGCAAATGAATGCCGGTTTGGTACGCAAAATTGCTCACCGGGTTAGTCATCAATGTGCAGAACCTTACGAAGATTTAGAACAAATTGGTTATTTAGGTTTGATTCGGGCTATCGAACGGTTTGATCCTTCTCAAGGCTGTGCTTTTAGTTCGTTTGCTGTGCCTTATATTCGTGGTGAAATGTTGCATTTTTTACGCGATAAAAGCAGTGCGGTAAAAATTCCGCGTCGCTGGCAAGATTTGCAAAGAGAAGGACAAAAAATTAAGGAAGAATTGACTAATAAACTTGGTTATATTCCTAACGAGTCGATGATTGCTGAAAAACTTGGTGTTTCTGTGCAAGAATGGCGCCAAAGTTTAATGGCTTCTCAAAATTCTACGCTGTTGAGTTTAGATGCTACGGTTAGTCAGCAAGTAGATACACAAATTACTTTGGCAGATACGTTGTTGGATACAAACTATCAAGCTTTGCAACGTTTAGAAGAAGAACGCCAACAATTGCAAAGTGCTTTAAGTCAGTTGGAAGAAAATACGAGAGAAGTTATTGAGTCGGTTTTTCTTAATGAAATTCCTCGTAAAGAAGTGGCAAAAACTATTGGGGTTAGTCCGATGACAGTGACGCGCCGGTTGCAAAAAGGAATTGACCAGTTGGTGACACTAATGGCTCCTGCAACTGCATAAATAATGAGGAATTAGTGATTGATGAAAAGGGGATTATAAAAATTTATTTTTAAGATAATTTGTTTATCCTATGCGGGGATTATAGTTTTTGGTGTCGGGTGGATTTTGGCCTTCGTCTATGCTGAAGGAGCCGGCACCGTAGGCGTAAATCATTAATAAGCCTCCCATTAGTCCTAAGTTTTTTAAAAACATAATTTCTTGAAAGGGATTGGAAAAATCTGTATGAAAAATAAGGGTGGCAGGAATTAAAAATCCAATCAGTGCTAAGGCTCCATAACGGGCTTTGAAACCAAGCAAAACTGATAAACCACCGGCAATTAAAACAATTATGGTGGGAATTAAGAGGATGCCGGCGAGGGGAATTCCTTTTCCTGTCATTGTATCTACAGTGCCGGCGGGATCAAGTATTTTATCGATGCCTGCTTTGATAAAGATTGCAGACAGAAAAATTCGCGCTAAAAGTGGTATAAATTTTTGTATTGTGTATTGCATTGTGGCCTCGTTTGTGGTTTGGGTATGGGTTTAATGAAAGATAGGGCGGTTTTCAGTTATCTGAAGTACAGAAAGAGTTTTTAAAAACCTGGTGACACGAAAGTTACCGGTTTTTAGTGTATCTTAAAAATCTGAAAACGGCTATAAAATCCTTAGACATCTGCCTGATTTTTATCAAAAAAATCGTCTCTAATGCTAGTAAATATTACATTCTATCATTAAAAATAATCAATATTATTAACTTTTAAAAGGCCAATATATATCAATTTTGTATCAAGTAATAAGGGTATTTTTTAAGAATTGTTTATAAATAATTTTTGACTTTTTTAAATTTATAACTTTTTGATTTTTTATTTTAAATGTAGGCGACTAGATGATTACATCTTAGTCGCTTTTTCTACTATTTCATAATTTTTTTTGGGTTGTAATGGAAAAGGTCTTGTTACTTATTTTTTATTTCTTCAACGCCTGCAAAGCTTGCCAAACTAGAAATAAAAATCCCACAGTACCAAATAAGGTAAGACCAAGGGGAAACAACTCCGTTGTATTAAATTCGCTCATAGCACACCTTTAATCAAACTACTATAATGTAGTATATAACAAGAATTCCGACAGTATTAATTGTGTTTTGTCACTTTTGCTATATGTGGACGCCGCTACAGTCAATAACTATTGTTAAAAATTTAAATTTTGGTAGTAGGATTGCCGGTTTGATCTTTAAAAAAGCCTGAAAATCTAACGGTATTAAAATTTTAACCCAGTGTTGTTTAAAAAAGTTTTTGCTGGCTATGATACCAAATTTGAATATAAATTACTGTTGAATGTAGCGAACATTAAATTATGCGGATATCCTTCAAAAAACAACAGTGACTTAATACAATTTAATTTGATATTTAGGGGGTATATTAGCAAGTAATAATTGAAGAAATGTTAAATTGTATGTAGGAGTTTATATAAAAGTTAAATGTATTTAAAATAATTACACTCCTGTAAAATTAATAAAAGTAAAAAGCCATTAATCAATTAATTTTTATTACAAAATGATATTTATTTAGAATTTAGGTACATTCTAAATAAATGAGCAATAGTTTATTGAAAGCAAGAGCAAGCCTAGTAAACTAGCAAACTTTTAAATAAGAAAAAAAGCTTGTTACCTGAATTCTCTTAACTCTTCTACCTAAAACAGAAAAAATTGCCAAGGAAACAAGCTAACTATTCAATATCCTCTTATCCTCCAAACAGTTCCAAAAATTATTAATTTTAAAAATCTAAATTTCCTACTCAACTTGCATTCAGAGAAAAATAATAACAATGACTATCAACCTAGCCGGCTATCAATTCGTTGACACCCTCCATAACGGATCAAAAACTTTAGTAGCGCGCGTTCGCAAAGAGTCAGAACTTAACACAGTCATCATCAAAACACTAAAAGCTGAATATCCCACTCTTTCTGATATCACTCGCGTGCGCCATGAATATCAAATACTGCAAACATTAAATATAGAAACAATTATTAAACCCCTTTATTTAGAAAAACATAATAACGGTTTAGCACTAATTTTAGAAGATTCAGAATCCGGATCTCTTCAAAATTGGATGAAAACAAAAAAACTCTCAATAATTCAATTTTTGTCTATAGCCATCCAACTTGTTTCCGCTTTAGGAGAACTGCATAAAAATAACATTATTCACAAAGATATCAAGCCCCATAATATTATTATTAACCCCAGCACAGAAAAAATTAAACTCATTGATTTTAGCATCGCTTCTCGCCTGGGACAAGAAAATGCAGCACTTTCACATCCAGACTTACTTGAAGGTACACTTGCCTATATGTCGCCAGAACAAACTGGCAGAATGAATCGCTCAATAGACTATCGTACAGACTTTTATTCCCTTGGTATAACCTTCTATGAAATGCTCACCGGCGAGTTACCTTTTAATATCGCCGATCCCCTTGAATTAGTCCACAGTCATATTGCCAAAACACCGATTTCTCCTCACGAAATAAATCCTGAAATTCCGCTTCAAATTTCAGAAATAACAATGAAATTATTAGAAAAAAATGCAGAACAACGCTATCAAAGCACTGAGGGGCTAAAATTTGACCTAGAAACCTGCCTAATGAAACTAAAAGCTAACGGATTAATTTCTAACTTTGTAGTTGGAAGTGCCGATAAAGCAGGGCAATTAAATATACCGCAAAAACTCTATGGAAGAAACCTAGAAGTAACTACACTTCTAAAAACTTTTGAGCGCGTCGTAGCAACCGGCACCACAGAATTAATGCTAGTTTCTGGTTATTCTGGGATTGGAAAAACAGTTTTAGTAAACGAAGTTCACAAACCCATTGTCAGGCAAAGAGGTTATTTTATTGCCGGAAAATTCGATCAATTTAAACGAAATATTCCCTATGCTTCGTTAATTCAAGCATTCCAGTCCTTAATTGTGCAACTGCTAACCGAAGGGGAAGCAGAAATAAAAATTTGGAAAGAAAAACTATTATCAGCTTTAGGTATTAATGGTCAAATAATAATAGATGTAATTCCCGAAGTAGAACTAATTATTGGTAAACAGTCGCCTGTAGCAGAATTAGGAGCAACAGAAACTCAAAACCGTTTTAGTCGAATATTTAAACAATTTATTGGTGTATTTACAACTCAAAAACACCCCCTTGTTCTCTTTTTAGATGACTTGCAGTGGGCAGATTCAGCTTCACTCAAATTAATAGAACTACTAATAACTGATAGCGATAGTCGGTATTTATTATTAATTGGTGCCTATAGAGATAACGAAGTTTTTCCGACCCATCCTACTATTCAAACAATAGAGAAAATTCAACAAGCCGGTGCAACAGTAAATAACATTGTACTGGGCCCCTTAAGAAAATT
>DATNQM010000047.1:0-34231 GCA_036704045.1 Halomicronema sp.
AGAAGTTTTTTAGCCATTACGAACATTTTATCTATAAAGACAGCCAAATTATATCAGACTTGGTTCGCTAACGCTTAGATCGATTTAGCAAACTTAACACACAGTTTTTTGACTAGACATAATTTTATTTATCTTTAAAAAGAAAAATTTACCCTATTGGCTTTTGTCAAAATTACAATTCTTTTTTTTCAATTTAAGAAGCTAGATAATATTTCGGCTTTTACAATAGAGATATCTTTATTTTATAATAATAAAAAATACCGAGAGGTTATTATGTGGTTAAAATATGGGGCCGATATTAGCGGCCAAATAATCAGCATAGAAGATAATTTACCAACGTAAACTCCGATAAGTTGTATTTATTGTAACAGGAAGTTGATAGCTAAGCGCGGGAATATTAAAGAGCATCACTTTGCTCATGTAAAGGAAACGTGCAGACCAGTTTCTCAAAGGGTAAAAACCAGAAATTTTCCTTCTCTACCTCTTTATGATAACTTTTCTATCCAACTGCCAAGCAAAGAATTAGAAGTCTTAAAAAGACTATGGAAACAGTATGGTTCAGTTAAACATCCAATATCTAAAGATTTAATAAATTTAAGATGGGTATTTAAAAAGATCCTAGAACTAAAAAATGGAGGGTACTATTTCACCGACTTAGGAAAAATAGCAGTAGGAGCATTATCTTTATCACGATTCACAGAAATCCAAGAACCATTAATATTAGCTGAATTAACTAAATTAGAACGTTCCCTCCAAGTTGCTAAAGCTGCTTCTTTATCTTCTTATTCAGAAAAGTTAGCAGACTTTAAAATTTATCAGGCTCAGTTAAAGCGGATACTTTTAAATACTCTCTATTTGATTGAAGTGCAAGCGGATGACCTAACTTTTCATAAAATTGGTGTAACTTCTCGACCTATTAAAGAACGTCTCCAAGAAATTAATTATGATATGAGCCAGCATTTTTTTAAAGTTAACCTTAATTTATTGGGGGAGTGGGAACACAGAGGAAATGTAGAACGATATTTTAAATATCGTTATCAAAAGTTTAATTTTCCAATTGGGGCTTTAACAGAATATTTTAGATTTCGCCAGATAGACCCCATTTTCCATGATTTGCAGAAAATGCCTGCAAAAGTTTTGGATGAGGTTGAGCAAGGTATCCTTAAAAGTTAACGTCTAGCTAAAAAAATTAGTGTTAAATTGTTTTTTGAATTTATTAAGTTTGAAGGTAGTACAAAATTTTTTTATGCTATGCCGGCCTGTCAGCCTTTCCTTTCTTCCTCAGCACTATTTTGAGTAGCACCGCAATGGTCACAATGCCATTCAGGGGTCTCTACCTTCAAAGGCATTTTGCAATCGGGGCACCGGCCCGTAAAGAGAGGGTGAGTGTCTAAAAGTAACAGCATTTCTTCAAAACTAAGCTT
Source organism: Halomicronema sp. (assembly GCA_036704045.1). GTDB lineage: Bacteria > Cyanobacteriota > Cyanobacteriia > Cyanobacteriales > Oscillatoriaceae > Ancylothrix. The sequence continues at coordinate 1,425 of DATNQM010000047.1, forward strand.
TTGAAGAGGTTGATAAATTTTTTCGCCATTATAATTCCCATTTGATTGACTCATTTTTTTTTACTTTTCACGTTGATTAAATGTTGTGTTAATTTGGATAAACAGTCTGTAGAGTTTCCATTATAATACCTATTTTATTATTTTTTGTCTTTTTTATCCCAAATTTTTATCCAATCTACTGTTAAAAAAATTATTGAAATAAAGAAAAATAAAGAATGAATATAAAACCTTCTCCATTCGTCTGTATTTATGGTGAGTGTTAAAAGTTCTGGGTAGCACTCCAAAATTTTAGGAAAAGAAAACATACAACAAATTCTATGTCTAATTTCTCTCATAGATGAAGGACTTAAAAATAGCTCTAAAGCTTCTTGTGTAATTTTATAATGTAACTGCCAATCCCGCTCTCGAATTTTCAAAAAAGCTTCTACAGATTGTTTAATTTCAAGCGAGATGATAATACGCTCATCTTGATTCCTAAAAGATTCTGCTATTTTAGGAAAGGTGTGATTTATGAAAAAGTTCGTGTTTGCGATTAAAACTTCTTCTCCATAAGCAGCCATTTCTTTTGCTAAAAGATTTGTTTCTGCATATTTGACAGATGCCGACCAATTTTTTAGATTGACAGCCAAGTTCGTTTTAAGAAACTTCCACATACTTAGCCTCAACGTTGACAACCTTTGGCCTCTAGCTTTTTCACGAGAATAGCGTACTGTTTGTGCGTCATATTTGCCAACGCGATTTTCACAAATGGAAACTTCTGGTATGGCTTTGTGGTGAATGAAAGCATCTAAAATTTCAGTTGTCCCACGTTTGTGCCTTTTCCGTAGAAAAACTGGCTCTCCGCATTCAGGGCAACGGAGAAAGCTTTTATAATCTTCATAATCTGCTTGGGATGCTTCTATTAATTCCCCACCCAAAGATGTTAGAGTCGCATAACGCATTTTTAATAGGAAAAAAATTTTTAATAATTTATATTATTCTACGACTTCCGAGTTAGTCCACAATAGTTTTTCAATTAATGAAAAATGGTAAGCAGTAGGTTTATATCCACACGCTTCTTCCCAAGCTTCTGCTAGTTTTTCCCATTCTTCTTTTGTATTAGGTTTATGCTTCATTAAACTGATAAAATTGGTTTTAGTTCTCGCTTCTGCGATATCCATTCCGAACTTTACAAGCTGTAGCTCGAAGTTGACATCTGCACTGTTTGCCATAATATCTGCATAGTCAGTATCTAAAACATCTATTCTTTCTAAGTTTTCTTCAAGAGTCATGGCATTACGTTGGCATTCTAATTTAATGAATTCAGCAAATTTTCTACTAATTATTTCGCTATTTGGCCCTGGCATCTTTTGACGTTCCACTTCCAGCCATCTTTTTATCTCCGGCGTAGACTTAACAGAAAAGGTAAGAGGTTCATCTTTATTAAGATAATTATCCTTGTTTATATGTTTTGGAGGGCTTTTAAAAGTATCTGGTAGAAGCGATATTTTTAAATAACCTCCCTCGGTACTATGTTCCCACCTGCCATTATAAAAGTCAAACTGCTTTTGAGCTCCTTTTTCAGTCTTCCATTTTAAGCACCATTCAATATTTTGAACAGTAAAACTTATTTCTCCACCGCTATGAGTATAAAGCCAGCCTAAAAACTTATCATTAACATAACACTGGTAAGCATAATAAGGCATAATTTTATGTATTTTTAATTATACAATTAAGGAGTTTTAAAATTTATAATTTTATTTTTTTATAGTCAACAATTTTGTAAAATAACATTTGGGTATTTTAAGTAAATTAAGATGAATAACAACATTATTATAACTCCATGAACAACTAAAAAATATAAATAATTTTTAAGGGGAGGATAAAATCGGCATAAGCTATAGTTTGCATGGTTGTTTCCTTTAGAGCAAAACCTGGTATCCTCTTACCATCAGCGTTTAAGGTTCGAGAATCAATATGGAAGAGTCTAGCAACAAGGAAAACAACAGAACTATCAAGAGGTATCCTATCCCGTCTGCACCAGGGCTTGCGCGTGGTGAAATTACTCTTAGAGCATGGGGCCCTAATGAGTGGGTTACTCATTTTCATAACCTTGAAGATAATGGGTATTACTTTGGCCACTATTTTCTCGATTTTGAGCAAGCAGAAGCCGATTATGAAAAGCGAGTTAATGAATATAGCAAAAAAGAAGTCGATTTTCAATCTGAACGAATTAGTAACAAAGTGTTAGTTCCATTGCAAGTTTTTGAAGGACTAGAAGCTGTAAGGAATGCCGGTACTACTAATATGGGAAGTATCTCAGTAGTTATAATTCAAGCGGTGGCATTAGGATATAACGAAACTGCTAAATGGATTACGGATAACCGTGAGCTTTATTTAAATGGTATTACTGAAGGGTTTCAGCCTGAACATTAAATATTGATAAAAAAGAATGTCTAGCCGAACTATTAGCACTATCCTCAAGCATGATACGAAAGTAACAAGTTACAAAATGGCTTTATTAAGGTCAATAAATGATATCGCACTTTCCTTCCCGGATTTAGGAAATAGCGCCAAAGATGTAGCCATACCCTTAAGAGTGCTTGCTGAATTTTGGCTCGCTTATTATTGGCCTTTTGTAGATAATAGAAACCCAATTTTGCAGGGGTATTGTAGTAAAGACAATGGAAAGCTTAGAAATGATATGAGTTTTCGCCCCCAATTGACTGCTCTTCGGCAAGAATGGGAAAATATTTTTGGAAATTCTAAAGCTTGCGATGGATTTTTTCTTATTAATGAAATGCGAATACCTCGCAAAAAAAATTTGTATTCTCATCAACTTTTAAATGCTTATAGAAAAGCTATAATTGCCATTAGTCAAGCATTACAAATGCCTATTAAACACGCTGGCCCTGGGCAGTGGTCAGTATTCCCTAAACCTTTATATTATAAAGAAATTGAAGGTAATATTATTGCAGTCCCCTCCACCCTCTTGACTGATAAATGTTTACTTATTAAGGCTGATTTGTGGAAAACATTTCAAGAAATGTCTTTATGGATAGAGGCTCTTTCTATCCATGAATGGAGTATTTTTACAGAGAATGTACAAAAAAATGTTAATCGAGGAGATATTTATAGTTTGTTGACCGAGCGGCTAGATAACCGTAGACCCCTAACATGGGAACGAAATAACATTGATTTGTTGCTGATAGAAGGCATAGAATTTGTTTGTCCTTGGACACAACAAAAAATTAGGAGTGATACTCCTTACGATTTAGATCACTTGCTTCCTATTTCCATATATCCTATCAATGAATTATGGAATTTAGTACCAGCAAACCCTAAATTTAATTCTCATATTAAGCGAGATAAGTTGCCTAGCCCGAAGCGGCTTGAAGAAGCAAAACCTCATATTGAATTAGCTTATAAACATTATCAAAATTCTAAAGCTCTCTCAATTGCTTTACAAGAAGATACAGCAGTTAGATTTACTATTATGCAAGGAGTATTAGTGCCATACCAATTAACACAATTAGTTACTCAGTTTATTCAGACAGTCGCCGATTTTCGCAATTTACCTCAATTTTAACAGTCCTCAAATTTCTTTTTTATGTCTTTTTCATGCAGCGCTTTGTTTTTATTGTTCAGTTTTTTAAGAATTTTAGAGTATCTTTTCCAGTTTTTTACTTAGTGCTGATAGAATGATAGTGATAAAATACAAATTTATATTTTTATATATGTTAAACTCTTTTTGATATTTTTTGTGAAAAACTAAATTTAGACAGCATAAATTTATGAATAGCTAATGTAAAAATAAACAATAAATTATTTACAATTTTACTCAATAGGAGGTAATATCCATGAATGAAAAATTGATAAAATTATTAGAAAAATTGAATGAAACTGCCGTTTTAATAGATAAAATTCATAGTAAAAATGATTGGCTTTACAAAAGTAATGAAAGCCTAGTGTTGCGTCATGGATTGCCATTTATTAATGTAATTCCTTCTCCATTCAAGGGAGAGCGAAAATCCTGTTATAAAAATTGTTTTGAAGCACTATGGAAAAATTCTAAGTTGTATTACTGCGAAGGATATGGAATGCAGAGCGATATTTCTTTGGCTTTTGCTCATGCTTGGTTGCTCAATGAAGCAGGGGAAGTGATTGATCCCACCTGGTCTGACCTTACAATTTCTGAAAAATTCGTTTATTATGGTCTGGTTTTTAACAGAAATTTTGTATTCAATACGGCAAAACAAACAAATGTTTATGGTATTTTAGAGAATGATTATAGAAATAATAATGTCCTTAAAATTAAAGGATTGCCACCAGATGCTTTATGCCCTAAGTTTAATAGTTAGTCCCTAATTTAACTAAGGAGGTTTTATTTCTTATTCCTAGCCGCAGTTACAATGTCCCGTCTGGGAGAAATGCTACATTATTAAGTGTTTTCAGTCTAATGAGGTGGATAAAACTCCCCTAAATTAGCTGAAGGTGCTAGAACAGCAATCTGTTACCCAAGTTAAAACAAGCACGAAAAGTATAGCTTAGTTAGTCTCTTATTCATAATAATTTGTATGGATTTTAATATTTATTTATAGTTCTACATAACATATTCCATCGGGGTTAAAATAAATTTTATAAACGTTCAGCGTACAACTATGGATATTTTCTTTAAAAAACAAAATAAGCTATTTTTATCAGTGTTAACGGTAGGCTGCTGCGTAGGGATGCAGGTTGTAGACTGTAGAGCAACTCTGGCAGAAACACACGCCTTAATTACCGGCACCAAGGTAGAAAACATAGTAGCGCAATCAACAACAATCCCAATGACCATTAATGCAGGTGGTTCAGAACGGGACGGTTTTGTTTTTCTTAGTTTAACGGTACCCGATAAGGATACTACTAAATCTGCTTATGGCGGGCAGCTACGACTTTATGATGTCCATATTGCTAAAATGTTTGAAGTAACCCATTTTCTATGCCGGCAATTTGATTCAAACAGTTCTTTTAAAGGGCATGAATGGCTTTATCGGGCAGACAATGGCAAAATTAATATGGGAAGATTCCAAATTACTTGTCAATTAGCTGCGGATATTGCCAATGCTTATGGTTTAGGCAAACCAGAACGTACCTCAATTGGATTGGATACCGAGGGAGGGCCACCACAATCGAGAACAGGTTTAATTCCTACTCTTGATATCACCGGCAACAAAATAAATCAATGGTTGAATTTTACTGAGAGATTTCAACCAATTCGGAGATAGAAGATAATACAATTTAATAGATATTTTCTTAAATAAGAGAACCACAAATTATCCACAAAATCCAATTTTATTAAAAAAAATAATGTATGGATACGCTCATTACCTTCTCCGCTTACAAATTGCTCGTCGTTACTCAATTAAAGTTGTGGGCTGTCCTGCCGATGCTAAAATTAAACCTGTAAACAGACACATTTTTCATATATTTAGGCGGGACTGCGATGCCCGTTTTTTCTATAAAATTTTTCCACCATTACTACGAGTGTCCAGTTTGTGAATAGCCTGTTTATTAAGCTTATCAAGTTAGGCTTATTAAGTTAGGCTTATTAAGGCTATAATTCTTCATAGGATCTATGGAATGAGAAAATTAAAAAAATGAGTGTTACGCCTATGGAAAAAATATAAAAAAATCTGCACCCCCTTCTTATTTTCAAGGGTTATGAGGTTTTTTAAATTCCATCAGTTTTGAGAGTTTAGTCATTGATAAGAGACAAATTAAGTGGTTTTTGCCAAAGAGAAAAATGACAGTTTAAAAGCGTATTGAAACATTAATCGACAGTTTTTAGCGACCAAAATATTAAGTTTTATAGGAGGCTAATATGCTCAAAGGAAAAGAATACATGACTGACACCCAGAAAGTCCTTGTTGAAGAATTCGAGGCTGAAATTGAATCGGAGTATGCACTTTGTATAGCTCAAATTCAAAAAGCCCAGCAAGCCATTGAATGGGTTATGGTAGACAGAACTGAACAGCAGCAAAACTTAGCTAATTCTGAAATTGATGCGCTCCGCAAATATTGGTACACTCGACTAGAAGCCCTAGTCAATCTCGTATCCTGGAGATCGCCAAAAATGCTTCAAAATTTGAAAGAAAAACATATTGACAAGATATAAATGTCAACAAAAAGATAAACTGTTGTACCTTTTAACTAATCTTAAAAATTGCTAGTATCAGCTCGTTTAGTTTACAAAATCAAGTAAATCAAAAGAGCTTAAATTTTTTAAGATATACCCCAGTTTATCTACAGAATTTCAGCTTTATCCCGGAATAGTTGACAGTAAAATCTGGATTTAAAAACACGCCATAGAAGGTAGGAGCATAGGCGAACTCTTTTCTGCTGAGTCTTCAACGAAAAAATTGTTATGGCTTTTCATTCACTTGATGTGCGATAGTACAGCGGATACGCTATTACTTAGAAGCACTATTGTTATTAATTTTATGACAATAAGTATCGAAGAAATACTGGGTACTTCAATTACTGAATACACCCCAAACGCTATTAAATTTCGGGGTTTGTCGCTGGAAACATTACAACAGATGATTCAAGAGGGATACACTACACCTTCGGCAATTTTTAATGCTACTCCGTCAATAAATTCATTTGTCGAATTCGGGCAGCGGTGCCAGGAAAACGGGGTAACCGCAAGCTTTGATGGAATAGCATTTAAGTAAGTGAACTTAATTAAACGTAAAGAACTTTGAGTTTGCTTACTCTATATTTATCAAATTTAGTTGAGTCTAAAATACTCAAGCTTCAATCCTAATTTTTCGCTTCTTGCCTTTAAGCTTTCCTTAACTGCTTGGACTAAATCATACTCCCAATCAAACATCCTTCCTGATATTTCATGGGTTTTAATTTGATGCCATTCTCCCTCTATTAAATTTAATTCCGCGCTATAAGTAGGAAGGAAAAAGAAATATAGTCCCTGAGCACGCCATTCTTTTTCTTTCGCTTTCACAATATGGCTTTTATGGACTGAGTAATTATCTAATACAATGACTGTAATCGCTCCCGTTTTGGCTTGTCTTTGCTGTGCATATACAGCTTCCTTGTCTAAGATTTTGACAAAATTTTCTTTTGTGAACCCACTTAAGGATGCTGCATAACTAAAGCTTTTCCCTGGCTCATATATTCCTAATATGTTTAGCCTTTTTCCTCGCTTTTTAGGCTGCCTTATTTTTTTCTGTTCTCCTACTTTTACATAACTATAACTGGGACTACTCCACAGGCTGAAACCGCTTTCATCTAAGTATTTTAAGCAGAGCATACCACAAGCTGCATAAATTCTTAATATCTCTAAATCAGCTTTTTTGATTTGTTTTTTTTCCGGTTCTGGGTGGGTTCTTTGAACTGTTTTTGTTCGTTTCCATTTTAGTCCTTTTTTTTTGAGTATCTTCCGGATTTGGGCAGGACTTAATTCCACTTGACGCTCTTGCTTAAGCAGAACTGATAATTGTTTACTATTATAAGTTCTTTCGTCCAACGCACAGCGCTCCTCCAAATACTGTATATCCGCTTCTCCGTAAGTTTTTTTTCTCCCACTTCTGGGTGCATCCCACAGCCCATCAACTCCAATTAGTATCCACATTTGAAGGCTTCTTCTGACTGTATTGGCAGCCCAATTCATCCACTCTGCTATTTGAGCTACTGTCCACCCTTTTGCGCTCAAGCAGAGTACCTCGGCTCTTTTTCTCGTCCTTTCTGGCACTTGAGGATTTTGGCTTAACTCCCGTAGCTTTTGGAATTCTAGCTCACTAAGACTAATTTTTAGTCGGGCTGGCATATTGTGATTTCCTCTTTTTTATAGGTTTTTCTATTTTACGTTTAATTAGGCACACCTACTTACTGACAAACAAGCATATGATTCGGTTATTAATGGGATAACAGTTATCGGGGTGAAAGATTTAGATTTTGCGGGTGAATTTGTAAAGTTCGTCTGGGGCTGTGATGAACTGGAAATAAATTCTCAGCAGTTATATGCTTGGTGGGACTGATGAAGCTGCATCAAGAGAACCCATCGGGTCTTCCCTCAATAAAAGTAGACCACCGGCCCTATTTAGTTAACGATCCGCAAGTTTTTTCACAGCTATCAAAAAACTCAAGCGCGATTCACCGGCATCAGTAGATTATTGCAGCGCTGGTGGAATTCCAAGGGGCCGGTGTATGGAGTGGGACAAGTGGATCTGTCGGGGGCTGGTGGATTTTTGGAGGCCAGTGTCATGCTTAGAAATTCTAAAACTCATGGCCATTTCAGGCCGGCATAAAGAAAATATACACCGGCCTCCCCACTACCACTCACCGGCACTACCAACATCCACAGACTTTATCAGCCTCCCTACAACCACCAACCTCACCGGCACCATCAATTTCATCAGCCTCAGCGCCACAATCAACACCAGGAACCTCACTGGCATCACCGACTTCAACGGCATCCTTGCTTTCGCACACAGTACCGATGAATAATCCGCTAATCAAGAAAGCGTGTTCTTGCTGGTAGAGGAAGGGGGGTCGGTAGTATTGATGGAGGTTCAAGCATTTAGGGATATAGAAGAGGCAGCCAAAATCAATGTAACAAAACCTCTTATATAACCCCAATTAAACAACACAAATGAACATAAATGCTGTGCTATGATGAGAAATCAAATACTTAACAATAAAGCTAATTTTGAACATAAAAAGACCTAAAATCTTCAGTAAATCAGCTTCTTAAATTTTTAACAATTTATCATTTATTACATTTTTTAAAGAGTTACAAGAAATCATATATAATTTAAGAAATAAGACTACCAAAAATCTGATATCAAAATAGACAGAGAATTATGGAAAAGACCAATTTTTATCAACTTCGGGATTACCAAAAACTTTGGATAAACCAAGTAATTAACTCTTGGAAACAAGGAAATCGCGCAGTTTTAGCTCAATTACCGACCGGTGCTGGCAAAACAATTTGTTTTGTATCCATTGCATCGCTCTTCTTAAAAGCAGGCGAAGGAGTATTAGTAATTGCTCATAGATTAGAACTCATTGAGCAAGCAGTCAATAAGCTTTCTCATATACTTCAAACGGAAATAGGAATCATTAAATACAAAGTAACACCTAAACCAAACTGTCGAGTCCAAGTAGCAAGTATTCAAACAATATCTCATAAAAAAGACCTCCCACAAAATATAGGACTCGTCATCATAGACGAAGCACATCACGCTACAACGTCATCCTATCGTCGAGTTCTTGATGCTTATCCCTCTGCCAAAATATTAGGAGTTACAGCCACACCCAAGCGCTTAGATGGGCAAGGCTTTAAAGACTTATTTGACGATTTAGTTGTCGGAGTAAGTGCCGCCGAACTAATTTCCAGAGGTTATTTATCATCTTTCAAACTATTCGCAACAGATAAATCAATAGACACCACAGGAATAACAAAAGGGAAAATCGATTTTCTCTCCACTGAATTAGCCTTAGCCGTAAACAGTCAAATAAGCTTAGAAGAAATATTAAATATCTGGAAAAAATATGCAAGTGAAGAGCAAACCGTCATCTTCGCCGCCAGTGTACAACATTCTCGCAACATAGCCCAAATATTCCGTCGTCATCATATAAAATGCGAACACCTAGATAGTGACACTCGCCCAGATGAACGCGCATCAATTATAGAGAAATATCGAGACGGAAAAATCCAGATTCTAACCAACTATCAAATTATATCTGAAGGTTTTGATGTAGAAGGAATAGGCTGCGTACTCTGCGTTAGACCTACAATTTCAGAAACATTATGGTTGCAAATGTTAGGCAGAGCGTTAAGACCCTTAATCACAAGAAAACCAGCAACTTTAATCGACCTAACCGATAATTGGAAACGCCTAGGTTTACCAGATGAAAAACGTAAATGGAGCTTAGAACCCCTACCAATAAATCAATCAAACAGAGAATGGGGCCTTATTAAATGCACCCATTGTACCCATATCTTTCGACCTCTCAATGATGAATTAAAACCTCAATATTCTGAAATCACAAATAACGGTACACTCCTTTACTATCATCTAGCAATTTGCCCCAGTTGTGGCCAAGAAATAGAATTTCAAACATCCGAACATAACAACCCTCACTACGGAAAGCGCGTAAAAATTAAAACTAGCATTCATCCCGAAATTCAAGAAATTGATTTAACCACATCACCAGTCAGGAAACGCGAAATATATAACATGATTATCACAAAAAACTTGAAGAATGCCAAACCATCCGAAATTTATAAAGCCATTTACATGACATTTATTGAAAAAATATCAGAATTTACATTAGGAGATTGGAGAGCAATTGTGCCCTTAGTAGAACCCCAAGAAAGATGGATAACAAAAAAAGCCTACGAACTATATGTAGAAGGCTTAAATCGGCATAAAAATCGACTTGCGGCTCTCGCATTTAGAGAGAAGAATCGTCAAAAAGAACTATTACAAAAAGTACCCCAGCAAGTAGCGCAGGAGAACATAAAAATACCACAAACAACCAAAAACATAAAAACTGCTCCCCCAGAAAAACCTCCAGAAAAAGCTGGCATTCCTTTGATTGAAAAAAAATATGACAAACAGTGGCAATTATCCCTTCAGCACCTAGCCAAACAATCCCAAGAAACTGCTAACTTTCTCCAACACAATGGAGGACTGTTTGCAGTAGAAAAAACTATCACCCAAGCATTAAATATTACTATTGAGGTCTGGAAGAGCGACGAAATAAAATGTTTAAAACTTCTCCATCAAGAAGATTTTAACCGAATATTCAGCATCGGATTTAACCAGGCAGCAAAAGTAATGTTCCGCTTAAAATGGGATTAATACCAAAAAGGAAAAAGTTGGATACCTCAAGGCCGGTGAATCTAAAGAGTCTGTTTTGCTACCGCATCTATGGTAAGCATCCGCTCTCTCCCCGTATCCCACATACCGAAGAAAATCTGGGCAAATTACCTTCGACCACCGGCACTCCGAAGCCACTCTAGGAGACAATAGCAGACCACCGGCCACCCAATTAACCCCGAATAATGCGATCCGCCACCGGCCTCGTTTAGCCAACAATCCGCAAACCAGTCAAGAGTTAGCTAAAAGTTTATGGGGATTTACAGGCGCTGCTGGATGTGACAGACCCGGCTTCTGTATAGGAGCTAGGGTCTCGTCGGGTGCCGGTGGTAGCAGGATGGCCGGTTGAAGCAAGATAGGCGGTGAATTTTGAGAACTCGCCTTTCCCGCTAAGACTGGTGGACTTTTGAGAGCCGATGGATTTCAGTAATGCTTTAAACTAGCTCTGCTTTACATCGCAGTGCAGCAGTCCTGGCGATCCAGTGCGGGGAACTTTGTGATGCAGAACGTCTGATTGGACGAACACTAGCTGGCAATTTTCCGATCATATTACTAAAGAACTCCGGAACCTGCTTTTGGAAAAAATTTATTGTCAACGTGAGGAGATTAAGTATTAAAACTTAGCCAAACTCGTAGCCCCGCTCGACCCAGTAATGCCAGTCTGCAATGGCTTGGTGAGTCTGTGGATCTGCGTCGGGAGCCTCTAGCTGAATCAATGGGATTGCCAACGTATCTCCTTCTATGGCAATTTCCACATACATTTCTCGTTCGCACTCATCTTCCGATGCCATACCCACTACTTCTACAGTTGTGCCTTCTTTTACTGGAGAACTGCTTCTCTTACTGATCCAGGTTGCCGTAAATGGAAATTGCATCGTGTTCTGTAAATAGTAGTACCAACCCATTGCCTGCTCTTCGGGTTCATAGGCATCCACCACAATTTCCATCGCAATACGTTCTTCGCGTTCCTCGTTGTGTTCCACTTTCGCCATAATAAAACTTTTATACATTGCTAAATTGTATTTTAAAATTAAATTTTAAGAGAATCCTTTTTATTAGCTGACCCACCGACCCCATTGAGCCAACCAAATCAAGCAACTCAAAAACTTATTTAAATCATCGGCATCGGTGGGTGTGATAGACCCAGCTTCTTTATAGGGGCTAAAAATTTTTATGGTGCGGGTAGATTTACTCGTATCGGTGGATGAGGTGTCACAGGCAAATTCTTCTCGTGCCTGTGAATGTGATTATACAAGTGCATGAGTTCGGTTGATACAGAACCTGTTAGTGAAATTAAAAAATTAAAGCAAGGGGGATTAAAGAATATTTCCATCTAATGGTCTGGAAAGCAAGGCTCAGCACCTATCGGCTGTGTAAGTAAGAGAGCATCCAGTGTAGTCGTAACGCATCATTAAATGTGATAGGTTTAAATTAGACCTTTATATCGAATCGTCTATTGTGGCTAAAGATCGTTTTCATCAAGTTGTTAAGACGGCTCTTATTAAGGATGGCTGGAATGTTACTCACGACCCACTTAAAATTAAAGTAGGTGGTGTAGAGATGGAAATTGACTTAGGAGCAGAACGATTACTTGCAGCAGATCGAGGAGATGAAAAAATTGCAGTGGAAATCAAAAGTTTTTTGGCCAGTGCCTCGGCCATTTCAGAGTTTCATACAGCACTAGGGCAATTTATCAACTATCGGGCTGCATTACGCATAGAAGAACCAGAGCGAACTCTCTATCTTGCTATACCAGAGCTAATTTATAACAGCTTCTTTCAACTTGATTTTCCAGCATCAATGCTGCAAGAAAATTCCGTAAAATTGATTATTTACGATATTGAATTGGAGCAAATCTCACAATGGAAGCACTAACGGATAAACTAAGCCTCTATCAGCAAATTGTCCAACAGATTTTGATGGATTATGCTGAAGTAAAACCAGCTTATGGTGATATTGAAGTTGAAACTATCTTTGATACCCAGCGGAACCACTATCAAATTGTCCATCTGGGGTGGCACCATAAACGTTGGGTGCATCATTGTATAATACATCTTGATATTCGTAATGAGAAAATCTGGATTTTTTACAATTCAACTGAGCATGATATTGCAGCAGATTTAGTAAATTTAGGCGTACCAAAACAAGATATTGTATTAGGTTTTTATCCCCCTTTCATGCGAGAAATGACGGATTATGCTGTTAGCTAAAAGTAGAAAATTACAGATAAAAAGCCATATCAGAAGTTAGCTCAATGGATGTTGAGGATTTGGTGAATTTCGAGAGCGTTAGGGAATGTTGACGCGCCCGTGAAACCCCCAAAGAATCTGTAGATTTTGAGGGGCCGGTGAATTTGACTGAGCCAAAGGATGTCGAGGGGCCGGTGGATGTTCGGGGGCCGGTGGTTGTTGAAAACTCGGCTTTTGCGCTAAGGCTGGTGGATGCTTGAGGGCCAGTGTTCCCCTCGTCCATGTTTTATGTGATGGTTATTTTAAACCAGTACACACAAAATGTAAATTACCAGCATCCCAGACGAACACCAGCCAATATCGTACCGCACCGGCACCGCAGGAGGACACCGACCCCCAAAAAACTTGGACAAATCACGCAATACCACCGGCCCAAAAAACCTGTCTAGTTAAAGATCCGCAAGTTATTCAACACCCAACAAAAAACTTACCGACATCAGTAGATTATGACAGCGCCCGTGAGACTCCGAGAGCCGGTGGATATTCAAAGGTTTGGTAAATTTATTAACACCATTAGAACTCGTTCGTGCAGGTGAAATTGTAAACGTTGGTGATGTCATGGGGTCGGTGAATCTGCGAGGGCTGGTGGATCTGTTAGAGCCGGTGAATGAGGCCATACGAACGAATGTTTGGCTTGGTAAAGGCGTCCCCCATCGGCTTTAAAGGTTGAGAAGAGTTAGAGTTGAATAAATCCTCCACTTGTTAGGGGGAGTTTGTTACTCAAAAATCTTCGCGTTAACAGCGCAAGGACTGTTAAGCCATTAACTAACATGACAAGTAAATTAGGGTTATGAAGCAACCGCCAATTTCTGCAAAATCGATTCCAGCACCACCCGGTAAGACAATATACCCAGAACCATTCGCTTCCCTTGTTGAGGGACGACAAAAGCGAAAGTTAGGTGAATATTTTGGGTTGACTAATTTTGGAGTTAATTTAACTCATCTCTCACCGGGTTCAATTTCTGCACTGGTTCACAGTCACTCAAAGCAAGAAGAATTTATCTTGGTATTGGAAGGTAGCCCAACGCTGATACTAGGAAACGAAGAATTTGTTTTACATCCTGGTGACTGCTATGGATTTAAAGCCGGTACAGGTATCGCTCATCAATTGATTAATCGAACTCAAAAAAATGTAACTTATATTGAAATTGGCGACCGCACTGAGGGAGATGAGGTTGATTTTCCAAATGACGATCTTAAAGCAACACAATTGCCAAATGGTGAATGGGCTTTAACACACAAAGATGGTCACCCTTATTAAGGATAAAATGGAGTTATTAACGTCTGAGTTATCCCAACAAATGCAGGAAGTTGAGGTGTAAAACATGAAAATTAAGTTACAATTAGCTAAAGTTAATTTTAGGATTGAGGGGAGGGTTTATGACCTTACAGGAAGTGCTAAAATGGATTGATAATTTATCGATTGCGGATCAAATTTTGTTATTGGAACAGCTAAAAAAACGGTTTCCTCAGATTGAGGAGTTTGATTCAGAAGTCATTAATCAAGAACAAAAAGAAAAATGGATTAAAAGTTTAAGAGGGATGGCTGCTAACTCTAGGCTGAGTAGTGAAGATTTTTCTCAACAAAAGCAAGCAGAAATTGATTGGGAGGATAGAAGCCGATGAAAGTTATCTTAGATGCTTGTGCTGTGATTGCTCTTATTAAAGATGAAATAGGGGCTGATATTGTCCAGCAATATTTATTAGAAAATGATGCTCAATGTATGATTCATAATGTTAATATTTGTGAGGTTTATTATGGCTTTTTACGAAGTGATGGGGAATCTTTTACGAAAGAAATTATCAACGGACTAGAAAAAGCTAATGTGATTTTTTGTTCTGATTTAACTAGAGATTTTTGGCAGCAAGTTGCTAACTATAAGGCAACTATTAAAAGAATTTCTCTAGCAGACTGTTTTGCCTTAACTTTGGCAAGTCGGGAGAAGGGAATATTACTCACTTCTGATCGTAAGGAGTTTGAACCAATTATACCTTTGAATATTTGTCAAATTAATTTTATTCGTTAGTTAAGATGGGGGAGTTGAGTTATGAATATACTAGAAATAGTTGAGTCTTTTGATAACTTATCAGAATATGAACAGAAAAAATTGTTGGATATTCTTGTACAAAAAAGAAAATCTCAACAAAACATAAAAGATACTAATCAAGAAAGTTTTTGGGAAATAATCTTGCGATTTCGTGAGAAAATGAAACAGGAAGAAATTGTTTTTACGGATGAAGATTTTGCTAACTTAAGGGATCGTAGTCCAGGCCGAGAGGTTGATTTATAAGTCATAGGTTTCTTTTAGATACTATCGACTATTGGCTGGATAAAAGCCCGTTGGCTACTAACCCTTAAGCGGTTGTTTGCTTCACCAAAAAATTGTTATATACACTATTATTAAGGGAAGCTTTAAAACAAGACTAATACTGAAGAACTTATTTCTGATTCGTCAGCCAAACGCTACTAACTATAAAGTTATATCCCAGGAATGGCAAAAATTACATGGCATAATTTATTTAGCCATTTAATATTTAATCAATATTCAAAACTTTACACACAAAATTATGAGTTTTACTAGAGCGCCAATTAAGTCATGGGGCCAGTGGGTTTTATGAGGCTGGTTATTTCCCTAGCACCGAATGATGCCATCGGGCCGGTGGAGTTTATGAAGCCGGTGGAATTGGGAGCACCAGTGGAACTCCAAGGGTTCTTGAATGGGGTGAGACAGATGGATGTTTGGAGGCCGATGGATCTGTTAGGGGCCGGTGGCTGTTTGGGAGCCGGTGAACCCAGAGAAGCTCTTGAACGTGAAGAGGCCGGTGTCATGCTTGGAAACCCTAAAACTCATTGCTGTTTCAGGCCGGCATAAAGAAAACGTACATTACCGGCCCCCCCGCCACCACCTGTATCACCGGCACCACCAGCCCCAGCAACACCATTGGGTTCATCGACACCCAAAGACTTCACCGGCATCCCCGCCACCATCGGCCAATATCTTATCCCACCAGCACCACCAACTTCCACAATACCTTGAACCTCACTGGCCTCTCTGAATCTAATAAAGCCAATGAACCTGCCTGAGCCCTTGGATGTTGAGGGACCGGTCAATTTGTCGGAGTAGGGGAATATTGAAGGGCCGGGGGATGTTGAGGGGCCGGTGGTAGTTCGGGGGCCGGTGGAAGCAAGATGGCCGGTGGATTTTGAGAACTCGGCTTTCCGCTAAGGCTGATGGATGCAAAAGAGCCGGTGGAGCGCGACTTGAAGTAGTGATTCAGTAAGTAGGACTAACCCAACGCCAGGGATTCATATTGCGTACTGTAACGAAAATATACATTATCGGCATTCCAAAGGGACACAAGCCAATCATATCAATCCAGCCCAGAACTAATACAAATTTTGGTTTATATAAAGTCTGTCTGCGTGATCTTTATCGTAAGTAAATGGTGGCACTGCGTTTAATGAAAATTCCAATAATTTTAGGAGAGAAACAAAATAATTTATACTTGAAAAACTGGCTAAAGAATAGCCAGTCAGTTTTATTTAGTTCAACTCAAGGAATTTTTTAATGAGTCACCCAACTAACCTGACAACCTCGATCCTGACAATAATATTATATATGATGGTTAATATTAGTTTCTGGTTTTTCCCACCACCAGCTTTAGCATCAGAAAAATTAATTACAACTGAAATTTCAAATTTTTGGAACCCGCAATCACATTTAGTGGCAAGCCTTTCTGTACCCGATTTAAAGGAGTTTATCAATCAAATTCCTGGCCAATCTGAAATAAAAAGCATGATTGAAAATGAGGTAAAATCCAGTAGCCAATATATCACTCAGTCTGCTCAAAAATTTTTGCAGAATTACTTGCCCACTCAAGAGCAAATTTTGGATGGAATTAATGATGCTCTAGCACAGACAGACGTTGCCAAAAAATTAGTTTCTGAAACGGCCAATAATATTAGTGCCAGCGTGTCTTCCAAAAAGCTGGCTGACGATCTCGCTAAGCTAGTTTCTAACACATCAGGATATGGCAAAGAAATCCAAAAACTAGCCACAAAAACTCTCCCCGGCAAACTAGGTGAAAGCCAAAAACTCCTGATGTTAGTATTTAAAACCATTACATCTAAGAAGCTAGATGCTAAAACTCGTGAACAAGCAATAGCTTTTTTAGAAGCAAGTCCTGATATGATGTGTAAAGCTTATTTTGATAGCAAAAATGGAGTTGATGATTCACATTGGAATGCAATATTAGAAGGTGGAGGTACTACTTTTACTTTATATCAAACAATTACATCTGCTGCGGCAGCCGGTGCAGGAAACTTAACCGGATATGCAGGAATTGCTTCTGCGGTTTCTAACTTAGGTTTAGGTGGACTTACAACAACTTTAGCTAGCGCATTAGGTAGCAGCGCAACAGGGGCAGCCGCAACAGCTGTTGTTACATCCGCAGTTGGTGGTCCGTTAGTTATGGCTGGATTATTAGTTGGTGGGACTGCTGCTACAGTTTATGGTTCTTCTAAATTAGCTGTTTTTATCGCGGGCAAGCTTGGTGAATGGGCAGAAACAAATTGTACCGCTCCTAAAATGAATTCTCCAATTAATTAAGGACAGGATGTGATGTTGAATTGAGGAAGGAAACCCGACAATTGTAAAAATTTAACGAAATTTATGGTGGGGTGACGGTGCTATTATTTTAATTCAAATTATTTTAATAATTAAATCCGCGCCTACGCCACCCTACCAACTACATTACTAGGAACTCTCAAAAAGTTAAACTTGCAGAAACTTCCAACCAAAATATTTTATTTAGTGAAAGCACAGACCAGTAGCTTAACCTAAATTTTCTAAGCTTTATTATGGTAAAAGCTTTCCCAAAAAGATCTGTGGTACTCAAGATTTTGGTGGTACAAGTGATTGGTATCCGATTTATGTAAACTATAGGAAGAATAATTTAAATCAAGTTCGCAATTTTTAATGCAGAGATGCGTTTAAAAAATAATGACAAAGTGGCGATTGATTGGTTCAAGTTGCCTCATTTTTGAATCTATCTAATGTTATATATCGAGCAAATACTTTTTAATTTGATTGGGCAAAAAAATTTTTATTGAGAAATTTTAGCTTTCAAAAACTTTTTAATACTTATATTTTACTATATTTTGGCAATTTAATACTTGATAAAAATTTTTTGAAAAGTAGTTATTATTGCAAATTGTCATATCGGAAAAGAAGATTTTTTGCGGCTTGTTGATGTTGTTCGACTAAAATGGGTGGGGAAAAAATTTGTGCGCTGGCGCTATGTCGATTTACCCATAGCATTAATTCTTGTAAGGAACGGGGGGGTAATTGTAGATTATAGTCTACATAAATATAGTTGCCACTAGGGTCTTTAGGACCTTTTTTAATTTTTTGTTTGGGATGGCGTAGTTCTCCTTCTAAAATAAAAGATGTTACGGGGGGATAAAAGCGAATTTTAATGGATACAAATTCTAATGTGCCGGATAATTCGGCTTGTTGTTCTTCTAGGTTTCCGAGATATAATCCCCAGCCGTTACTTAATAGTTGATGGGCTTTTTGTAAATTTTCTTTTTGCTGTTCTATGTTTCGTCCTTGTTGGGATGTTATTTTGCAATAGTTTTTAAAACGGTTGATTCTACCGATTGCAAAATGCCCAGTTTCGTATTCTTGGGAGAGCAGATACCAAGCGATGTCGTGATATAAAATTTGCAGGGGAAAAATATGGCTCAATCCGACTGTGCCGGTACTGTAGGGAGCGCTATTTCGAGATATCTCGATAGGTAGCCCCTGTAATATAGCTTTTTCGATGATATCAAGTTGATGGAAGAGAGTGTCTTTGTGGTTTCTTTTTTCAAGCATTTCTTCAGGGTCAGTATAAATTATGGCACGGTTTAAAAATTGTCGAATTGGGTAAAATAATTCTCCTTTTGTTTCTATTTCTAGTCCTTTTAGCCGTTTATTTAAATTTTCTATAACCCGTTTTGAAGTGGGGTCACCTTGATATTTGGCTTGGGATTGAAGAGCATTTAAAGCAATTTTTAATTCTTGAAAATTGAGTGCGCCAGTACCCAGATAATATCCCCATCGATACATTCTTCTTTCTAAAATTCCATAGTTCCTTAAAGTTTCTATGTCTTTGCGGATGGTGGGGGTAGCAGGATAATTTTCAGAAAAAAATATATTTATTTCTGCTGCTGTTTGCTGCATAGCTTTTTGTACTTCTAACAATGTATCTCGGTATCCGCTTGTGGGAGATGTTTGGCCGGTGCTTCCGACCCCCGGATTTTTGATGATTGTTGCCAGTAATATCATCAGCCGTTCAAATGCCTGTTTGTCTGAGTAGGGGTGGAGGGTAGGATTTTTTGCCATTGCTTTAGCCGGTAGGTTGGTTTATTGTCTATTAAAAGCCAATATTTACATATTTTTTTTCTCTGGCTAGAGTTTATTGTTTTGTATGGATTAGTTGCTTTTTGTGACGTTGATATAAATATTGTAAATTTGAAGACTTTAAAGCAGAGGAACTGATAGTTTATACAGAACCAAGTTTTTTGCCACTGTTGGATGCCACTTAAAAGCGACATCTATATGAATAAACAAACGCCTTGGGAATAGAGCGTTTTAAATGAGACGTTTGAACGCTCGGTCAATGCTCAGACTTCTAGGAGTACCAAGCCTTACTCTGAGCTTGCCGAAGAGTGGAGCTATCGAGTCTGTCGAACTGCACGCTGAAGTCCTGTCGAAATGTCACTGTTCATTATTGGGCTGGTTTTTTGCTTGGCTCGGTTATTGATACCCGCCCTAAAAATTTATCATAGAGCCGCCTAATCGGCGGAAACTTTACCGAACGAACCAGCAGATTATTAACCTTTATTCAGGGAGAAAACTAACAATGACAGCCTATTGGCAAGCAAAAATTTGGGGGTTATTACATGACCCTGTACTTAAGGCATTACATGATAATTCTGGCAGAGGAAAAGAAGGTCCCTGGGAATCTTTAGTTTGTATGGAAGGGTGGGTTTCACCCAAGGAAAATTCCCTCACAAATAGCCCTTACAGCACTCAGTGGTTAAAGCACGTTGGTTTGTGTGATTTAATTTCTTCAGCTAGTGACCGTGCTGCTATTGGCAGGCTGCAAAATACGGTTGTTAACTACGATGCTGAGGGTTTACAAATTCGTCATTTGCTGTCAGGAGAACCATTAGAATTAAAACTTGGACAATGGCATGATTCTTTGATGGGGATGGGTAAAAATCGCGCTACAGCATTGGCTGATTTTGAACAGGCTTTAATTCCAGAAACCATACGCACTTGTACGGATGCACGCAAGGTTTATTGGTGGTTATGGCGATGTTATCCAGAGGTTCTCTCAAAAGCTTTTGACCGAGATTTTAATATTCCTAATGAGCCTTGTTTGCCTTTGTTGCCGGCAGATACTCGTATTCCTGATGCTTCTTTGTGGAGTCATACAACGATGACTTCTTCTTTAGCCGGCTCTTTGGCTGGATTTTATTCTGATAATAACAGTTATCCAAAAAAAGGAGCGAGAAAAGGCAAAACTTATCACGAGTCTCGCCCTCATCTGGCAATTTTTAGTTTTACGCCAGTGCAAGAATTAATTAAAGCTAGTCGCAAAATGCGAGATTTTTGGGCCGGTTCTTGGTTGCTTCATTATCTTTCGGCTAAAGCTTGTTGGGCAATCGCTTGGAAATATGGCCCGGATAGCTTAGTTTATCCTTGTCTTTATCAACAACCTCTAATTGATTTGTGGTTGTTAGAAAAATATTCTGACTTTTCAGAGTGGATAAAAGCACCCACAGAACGGCAGTTATTAACGGCTGGTTTTCCGAATGTGGTGGTTTTAATTTTACCAGATAATGGGACTTCTCAAACTAACGCAAATTCTGAAAATGCGGTTCTACAGCAAGCCCAAAAAACTGAAAAAAATCCAGTAAAAGCGGTTATGAAGTACGCTGAACAAACTATAAAAGAGGAATGGTTACGTTTGGGAAATTTGGTTCTACATAATTTGCAAAAAAATAGTAGTAATCAATGGCAAAAACTTAATCAACATACTTGGGATGATTGGTTAAGAACTCAGTGGCAAACTTACTGGACTGCTTTGCCCATTGGTAACAGAGACACTGTACTGCATCATTCTCCTCGTAAAAAAAGCAATTATAAAGAATGGCAAGACGAGCAAAATAATTTTGCTTGTCCAAAAAAGGATTTATTTGTGGAAGCTGAGTCTGAGTTTTTGAAGGCGACTTACGAATCTGCTTTGCAGGAAGATTGGCCTAATTATAAGCACCGACAGCCCAATTTGAATGTAGGTTCTTGGTGGGCAAGTATTTTTGATCAAATTCGGTTTGCGCTGAATGCTGTTAAAAATACGCGGACTTGGGAGTTACCTACAGCTTTTGGGCCGCGTTCTACGGTGTCGGGAATTGGGCCAGTTGTTCATGGTGTCAAAGATGATAAAGATTGGATTACAGAGGGGGAGACGGCAAAGTTTTGGGAGGAACACGCGGGTTTATTTGATGGTATTGAAGAGTTGAATGCAACAGAAGTTTTAAAGCGGGGTTTGCACCGGATTTTACCTGAAGTTTTAGGCCGGGAAAATACTCGCTTAGAATTGTATTATCCTGATTTAAGTTCGGGGGTGGCCGGTTGGTTACGCAAGCACCCAGAAGCGCGAGATTACTATGTTCAAGTGTGTGAAGAAGTCTCTAGCCATTTTAAGTGGATTAAATCAGAAAATCAATCTTGGGGTATTCCTTGGATAGTGGCTGAATGTCCAGATTTGCTGAATCCTCGTTTGTTAAATGCCGGTTGGTTAATGGAGGATTTTGAGCCTAAAGCTGATTTGCCGAATCAAGTTTTAACAAAAGAGAAAAAAAAGGAAAAAATTCAAGCAGAGTTAAACAAACTTCGTACTTTTATTGAGGAACGTTTTGCGGCGGGAAATAATCCGACCGATTGGTATGTTTTGGCCGGAGGTGATGGAGATGATATGAGCAGTTGGTTAAAGGGAGAACCCTTAGATAATTACAATAAATATATTGCAACAAAGGTCAAAAATAAACTCGATAAAGAATTAGAAAAGACAAAAAATGAACCTGATAAAAATTCAGGAAATGTGTGGAAATCATTTCAAGAATTTTTGGATTTAAAAAAACGTATGGGTCCGGCTACTCATAATGCTTTAAGTCGTGCTTTGTTAGATTTCTCTAATCAATTGCTACCGTATTTAACGGAAGAACGTTATGCAGGCCGGTTGATTTATGGGGGTGGGGATGATGTTTTAGCATACACAAATCTTTGGGAGTGGGATGAGTGGTTATGGGATATTCGTCAGTGTTTCCGAGGTGATAAAGATCCCCGTAAGGAATTTAATAATGAAGGTCATTATTGGCGGTGGGATGCGGGGAAACTTCCTAAATATTTATCGGAACGACCACTTTTTACGATGGGACAAAAGGCGAGTATTAGTTTTGGGATTGTGATCGCCGGTCATTCTGTACCTTTGGCTATTGCGCTGGAAAATCGTCGGGAAGCTGAGGATGAAGCAAAGGAACATCAATCACTTAATGGTGATAAGAAAGATGCGGTACAAGTGCGGGTGATTTACAACAATGGTAATGTTTTGAAAGCGACGACAAAATTTGATGTTTTTAAGTTGTGGAAAAATTTAATTTCTT
The DNA here is from genome assembly GCA_036704045.1 of Halomicronema sp. GTDB lineage: Bacteria > Cyanobacteriota > Cyanobacteriia > Cyanobacteriales > Oscillatoriaceae > Ancylothrix. The sequence goes on from DATNQM010000047.1 coordinate 24,260, forward strand.
TGCCGAATTTGGATGCAGCAATTTTTGAACAAGTGGCGGAAGTTTGGGGTCAGCATCCGGCTCCTTTGGAGGAAGCAATTCAACCTTGGACGCAGGCTTTTTGTTCTCGCCGTGACCAATTAGCGGAAGATACAACCGGGGCTTTTCAGCAATGCTTGGCTAAATTTATTGAAGGTTTGTGGCATTCAACTCAGAGTAAAGATTTCGACGAGCAATTACAAAGCTGGTCTAAGCTTGCGGCTTTTGTGATTCGCAAACGTGACATTAAATTAGGAGCATAAAAAATGATGTTTTGGTACATCTTGACACCGTTGGATATCTTGTTATTGCGGGATGCAAAACCGTTTACACCAGGGGAACGTGCATGGGCTGGCAGTATTTTTCCACCCAATAATCATACTTTGGCTGGTGCGGTTCGTGGTTTGTTAAATGCCAAAGTAGATTTAGAGTTAATCGGCCCGTTTTTAACTTACGAAGAAACTCTTTATTTACCCCGTCCTCTTGGTTTTGTAGGGTCTACTCCTTTACTGCCTTTACTTTGGGAAGAAAATTCTAATTTACGGCAAGCTATGTGGAATCAGCAACAACCTTGTCCTCTTGTTAAACCGGCTAATTGTCAAAAAGATAAAGAAGAATCTGATAAAAAAGATGAACATTTTCGGCAATATTTACCGCAATATATTATTAAAAAATACCTGGAATCTGGTAAAATAGCAGAGAATGACTGGAAGGCAAATAATTCTGATGAAGTCAAACCCTGGAAGGTAGAAATCCGCCCTCATAATGCCATCCAAGAAGGCACTCGCCAAGTAAAAGATAGCGATGGATATTTTGTGGAAAATGGTATCCGAATGATGGCGGGTTGGAGTTTAGCAATTGGCATTAATCAAGACATTGAAACCCCTACAGTTTTGCAATTGGGAGGGGAAGGACACAGGGCTATTTTGCAGCGATGTGAACCTCTTAAAGAACAGTGGGAGGCTATCAAAAATGTGTCAGATACTAATTTTCAAAAAGGGGGTAAATGTCTGGCTTATTTGGTGACTCCGGGGGTATTTGAACGAAAACATGATGGAGGTCAAGCTATTTGTCGTGCGTGGCCTTGGGAATGGGATTTAGCTTATCCTGAACACCCGAATGCACGGCGGGGAAATTTGGTGAGTGTGGCAACAGATAAGCCGGTTCCTATTAGTTGTCGCATTCGAGATAAGGATAATAACAGTCTACCGGCACCCCAAATTTTTGCAGCGCCTCCTGGGAGTGTTTATTATCTGGAAAAACCAGATTTGCTATTTTGTAAAAATCTTAAATCTAAGGAGGGGAAAGGTTTAGAAAAGGCGAAAAGTTTGCGAAAGTTGGGTTATTCTGAGTTACTTTGGATTTCTTATCAGGAGGAAAAATAATGGCGGATTTTCGTGTTGGATATATGTATAGTCTCGCTCCTATTCATTGCGGTGGAGAGGGAGATTTGGGAAATATTTTGGAAATTGCTCGTGAAGTTCATACGAATTTTCCTTATATTCCTGGTTCCTCTTGGCGAGGTAGTTTACGAAATGAAGTAACGGTAGAAAATCAGACTGCTGCTGATGCTTTATTTGGTAAAGAATTAAATAGTGACGGTCAAATGGGTGTCCATCAAGTTTGGTTTGGAGATGCACGTTTGTTGTGGGTTCCAATGCGAACAATGGCAAACAATACTCGTGATGTATTTACTTGGATTAGTTGCCATTCTTTAGTTCGAGATCATGCGTTGATGGCCGGTTTACCTCCTATAAATTTTCCTGCTCATGCAGTTGGAAATCAACCGGGTACTTATATCATCGCTGATGCTCAAATTCAAGTGCAGTCTTTTTCAAACGACCAGAAAAATTCTCTAGCTTTAGGAAACAATTTACCGGCTTCTTTTAATTCCCTTAAATCAACTTGGGAAAACAGCCGCATTGTTTTGCCAGATGCAGATTTTCAAGTGCTGATGGAACATTCACTGTGGACGCAAGTTCGGAACAAAATTCAAGAAGGAAATAATGAGGCTACTTCTGAGGGTTCTGCGGAGGTTTTTTGGACGGATGTTTGCATTCCGCGAGACACAATTTTGTACTATTCTTGGGGCTATAATTTGCTCAAAGCTAATCCTATTACCAAAGTTCACCATGACTTATTAATGGCTGTCATTGAAGGATTACTTCAAGTTGGCGGTCAAGCTAATGTAGGACGCGGCTGGGTGCAAAGTTGGGTTCAAGATAATACTGCACCAAAGCAGTTAATCCCATCCGCTTAAATAGCGTAGGTTGGGTTTAGCGAAAGTAAAACCCAACAATAAACCTTGATTAATTTTTCATACTTGATGAAGTAAACTATGAGCAAAAGACATAAATCTTCCCAGTTTCCAACAGGCCAAAAAACGGCCTCTCAACTAAGTCCAACACCCACCAATAATTCCACCATTCCTTCCCAAAATTTAGCAACAGTTCCCCTAGGAACAAAGCAACCAAAAAATGTAAAAACTAATAACTTGGAGTCAACAATGGTGCAACCTGAACAAATGAGTTTAGCGGCTCATACACACATAAAAAAATACCTGGAAACTGCTAAAAAACCGGATATGGAAAAAGAAGACTTAAATGCTGTCTTGCGTTTATCACAGCATTTACGGTTATTTGGCTTACTTTCTGCGGTGGGATATGTCAATCAACAAAATGCACAAGAGGGCAAAGTTCGAGAACGTACCGTGCCAGTTTGGGGTTCATTAATCGGTCAATTATTAGGACAATCAATTGATACTAAAAATGCACAACAACGGCGTGAATTAATGGAAACCATCGTGAATATGGCCCGACAAGAACCCGCCCAATATATGCAAACTTGGCGCAAGTCTTTGATGTTGGCTGAACAGTGGAATTTTTGGGCAAGAGCTTATTCTCAGGAGTAATTATGTACACCGGCAATAAATTGATTGAACTGTTAGAAAAACAACACCAATCCCGTCATCCTGAGTTGTTTAAAAAGGGGAATTTTAGTGTTGTATGGCGGGCAAAAGTTGGTTCTTTCCCTCATCCCGATGTAGAAACTATTGTTTCTGCGGGTGAACCTTGCGGTGCTTGGAAACCGACACCAGGCTGTCCACAAAACCTCAGCCGCCCTGAAGAAAAACGCAATGTGGGGGATAATTTACAATTCTTTCAAAACTTGCCTCTTAATGGCTATATTCCGGGGTCTGCAATTCGTGGTTTAGTACGTTCCTGGGCAAAGCAACGACCAGAAGTTGCCCCTAGAATGCGTGAATTACTTGGTTATCAAAACGATGCAAAAATCACTGCGGGGAAGATAGAATTTCTGGATGCGTGGCCTGAAAAACCCACAAAACTGACGTTAGATATCGTTAATCCTCAGCAAGAATTTCAGGTTTATCATCAAGGACAAGGGAAACCTTTGTCATTTTATACATTAGGAAATGGTGAGCAGCCAATTTTTGTAACAGTTGCTATTCGCGGTATTCCCAACAAAGCAACTGCTGAGGAAGTTAACGAGGTTTGGGAATGGCTAAAACAAGCATTATCGCTTTATGGTGTAGGGAGTCGCACGGCTTCTGGTTATGGCGGGATAAATACAGGGCTTTCTCAACCTAAGCCTGACCCTGAAGATACTATAAAATCTTTTGATTTTGCACTTTACAGTCAGGGATGTTATGGTGCAAATCCTCAAGAAATAGATTTGCGTCCTTCTCATTGGCGGGGATGGTTACGTTCTTGGATCTTTCGCTTTTTGTTGGGGGTGATGTCAGAAGAAAATGCTCAACAAACTTTAGCTGAATTGTTAGGAACGCTTGAACCTAAAGGTATTAAAGGTTGTGTGCGTTTGCAAATGATAAAGGTATCTCTTTGGGGTAAACATTCTGGGAATTCACCACGTTTTTATGCTTGGAAAGGCAAGTTAAAAATAAACGCACCCAGCGAGATTTTGAATAAAATTATCTTGCCCGTGATTCGCTTCGCGGTAATGGTTGGTGGTGTGGGACGGGGTTGGCGCCGACCTTTGCATATTTTTGGGATGAATAATGGCCAAAATGCAGCACGAGGTGCCCATTTAGCACTAACTCATCAAGTTAGAAATGCCCAAACTAATCAGTCTGAAACTAAGGCTTTTGGGTTGCCCTTAAATCCTGAAAAATGGAATGAAGCTTATCAAAATTGGCTGACGGCTGTGCGTTCAAAATGGCCTAACCGTATTAATATTGACATCAATAATCAGCAAGCTTGGGAAATATTTTCTCCCGCTACTTGTGCGGTTTATGCTGTTCCTGGGCCTAATGCTGAGCCGGTGGATTTTTCCGCAATGGAGTGGCAAGAAACTAATGGCGTAAACACTCGTGGCGATGGAATGGAATTAATTTATGACCCCAATTATAAGCGGAAAATTGATGTCGGTGGTAACGCTGCGGGTGGTGGTAATTCTCATTGTTCTTGGGTGAGTATTAAGCGAGCCAAAATCCGCCACAGAACAGAAAATACCGAATGCCAAGAAATTGTTTGTTTATTTATGGGAGGTCAAACCGCAGAAACACATCATTTACGCGCTGATTTTTTGTATGATTTGGCCGATTTTCAAGGTGCGGTGAGGTTATTTGGATTAACACCGGCCCCCTAAACTCCTCCAAAAACCGGCTTTCTTAAATAATCTTTTCTTTCCCCTAGAAACCTATCACAGAAAGCCAGTTTTTTTACTCTACAAACCTAACTAAATATATGCCAAATAATCAAACAACAATAAACGGTGTTGATACCCTTATCATTACCGTAGGAACTCGTCAAGTCGGATGGCTTTGTAAAGATGAAATTATTCGCTCTTTCGGCGCTGATGGAAATATCGGTTATCCCCGTCACGTTGAAGAACTTTACCAGGAATTAGAACTAAAACGCGGCTTCTACCAAGAAAAGGAGAAAAGTTATCCCCACAGTGCCCGCGATTTAGGTGAACATTTCTATAACCACTGTATTTATGAACTTGGTTATGACTTTAGCCGTGTTCAACTTTTACTCGATTTTCATATCATACAAGCTGCGGTAAAAAACGGTCTTAAACACATTATACTCTGGGGAACAGACCAACCTGAAAAAGTTTCTTGGTCTTATCGCAGGCTCGATACACTTTGGCTTGCTAAGCTCATGGAAGGCAAAATTAAATCACTTTGGAAAAACCTCCGCGTTGATGTTCACACTCCCTCCATCGAAGCGAATGATAATATTGCTATTCGGGAAGAATTAGAAGAATTAATTTTAAAAGAAGCTTTGGAATTTTCCTCACCAGCAGGAATTGACAATGAGTTTGTTTTGTGGATTCAAAACAAAGGTTGTACCCCCGCTATTGCTTCCGGTGTTGAAATTTGCGCTGCTGCTTTAGGTCGGCAATGTAAAGTTTTTAATGCTTGTCCTGACGATCCAGAAAGCTTTTTTGAACCTCACCCATCTGGTAACAAAAATGCCGTTGCTTCCACCGGCTATAAACTCATTTCAATGGGTGAATATTTCTGGCCTTTGGAACGAGTAAGGGTCATTTCTGCTTGGAAACGTGGCGATTTTTCTGAGGTGCAAATTTGGTTGAAGCCTCACGAAACTCGCTATCCCGTTCTCTATAAGTTAGCCGGTTATTTATCCCGTTCTGCCAATTGGGAAACTTCCAATTCTTTAATTAAAATTGGGAAATGGATCAATTCTCAAGATGTATTAAAGTTAGCAGGAAAGACACAAATAGAAACCTGGAAGAAACGTTTAGAAATTGTAAACAAAGAGTCTATAGCTCAAGTTTGGGAGTCTTCTTTTTTAATTGATTTACCCCTCAAACGTCAAAACTATACTGCTGCTTTTATCCAATTTGCTCAAACTTTAGAGCGTCTATTATATTTGCAATATTTGCAACATTCTAAAAATAGTTATAAGCCTGGTTTTGCGGGCTTAATTGATGAATGGTGTAATTCTAAAAACTTGAATCAATCTAATAACTGGTACAAATTGCTGCATCGAATTCGGGAAAAACGCAATCATGTTATTCATTCTGCGGAGCCTGTGACCTTGGCCAAAATTCGCTCAATGTGGGCAGATGATGGTTTGTTTCCTGTAAGTTATTCTGATGATCCGCAGATTGTTAAAAATTTAATGTTGGATGTACTTAAAGAGGTGTCCCAATTTTCAGAAATTCCTGATATGTTGCTTTTGCATTCTCTCTATGAATGGGGGTTAAAAACATTGTGTGAGGAAGCCGGTTCTTCTCATAAATAATGGCTGTTTATAGGTGGTTTTAGAGATTAATTCTAACCTATCCCTTTTGCCGACCATTGTTATAAATAACAATAATCTTAATTCTTCCTCATTTATTTGTGGTTTTACATATCAGGGTGTCCTTATTTTTCAGCACCCCTTTCTCATAATTGCAAGGAGTTTGTTTATGTACATCACTTATCGTGCTTCTATGGTTCGTAATTTCTCGGTTGCTATCGTCAATGGTTCTATCACTTTAATTATCTTGCTAATTGCACCAATGGGTTTAGCTGCGGTGATTATGAATACCTTCTTAGTCACAATAGCCAGTTTTTTCACTGCAACTATTGCTGATTCGGTAGTGCGTTTTCTCCAACCTTCTCGTGTTGAAAATATCCATGCTTCTGTAGAAGAGCCAATTAATCGGCCCACAATTCAAAATCGGGATATTAAAGAAATTGACAGACAATAATGCAAACGCTTTATGTTTCTCAGCAAGGTTGTTATGTTTCACTAAATCAAGAACTGCTTCTTGTTAAACAAGGCGAAACTGTCCAAGCCGAAGTGCAGTTACCTTTGCTGGAAATGGTGCTGGTTTTTGGCAATTCGCAAATCACTACTCAGGCTATTCGTGCTTGCTTGTGGCGTAATATTCCCATTGCTTATGTATCTCGGATGGGTTTTTGTTATGGTCGAATTTTGCCAATTGAACGCGGTTTTCGTCAACTTGCGCGTTATCAACAGCAGTTATTGGCTGTACAACGTTTGCAAGTAGCGCGCTGTATTGTTCAGGCAAAATTACGCAATTCACGGGTGATTTTACAACGCCAAAACCGACGTCGTTCTTCAGATACTCTGAGCTTGGCAATCCAAAGTTTGGAGTATTTGATTGATAAAGTGGGAGAAGTTGATAATACGCAGCGTTTGATGGGGTTTGAGGGGGCCGGTGCTGCTCAATACTTTTCTGCTTTTGCTGAATGTTTAGAAATCGGAGATTTTGTGTTTGCTGGCCGGTCTCGTCGTCCTCCTGGCAACCCTGTTAATGCGATGTTGAGTTTTGGTTATCAAATTCTTTGGAACCATTTATTAAGTTTAATTGAGTTGCAAGGGTTAGATCCTTATTCAGCTTGTTTGCATGAAGGTTCTGAGCGTCATGCGGCTTTAGCTTCCGATTTAATAGAGGAGTTTCGTGCGCCTATGATAGATTCGTTGGTAATGTATTTGGTAAATCGAAAAATGATGGATGTCTTGAATGATTTTGAATACAAAAATGGGGGGTGTTTTTTAAATAATGCCGGTCGCAAGAAGTTTTTAAAGGCGTTCGTTGGTAGAATGGAAGAAGAAATTGATACAGATTTTGGTAAGCAGCCAAAGTGGGATTTGTTAAATCAGCAGGTGAAGCTTTTTAAGCAATTTGTTTATGAGCCGAGCCGGTTGTATAAGCCTTATCAAATTCGATAAATCATGCTTTTTTATGTTGTGATTTACGATATTCCTTGTGATAAACGCAGACGGAAAGTTTTTAATTTGTTGGAGGGTTATGGTCAGTGGGTACAATACAGTTGTTTTGAGTGTGTTTTATCTGAAAAAAAGTTTGATGAATTGCGCCGACGTTTGAAAAAACGGGTGAAGTTGGATGAGGATAGTCTACGTTTTTATCCGTTATCTAAGCATACTCGTGGTCAGGTGGAAACTTGGGGTATTGGCCCTTCGGTTCGGGAGTTTCCAGGGTCAGTAATTGTTTGAGATTGCGAGGCTGGGGGCAATGGGGGTGGAACGACGTTTTCTCGTTGGGAGCCTCGCTGCTATGCTGAGTAAGGGTTTGGCGTTTTCTGAGGAGGTGTTTATGTTGCAGATTTTAGTGATTTTTTGTGAGCCTCGCAAACGGTGTCTGGACACCTTGCCGGTTATGGGTTTTAATAGGGGTATCTCCCCACTCGTTGGGGAAATTAATTGAATGGAAATTTACACCAGCTGGGAGGATTCCTTCTAACATGGACTTAGTAGTCTCCCCACTCGTTGGGGAAATTAATTGAATGGAAATTCTCCATACACCTCTGTTATTTCCTCCAATGGAATACCAATCCCTCCCCACTCGTTGGGGAAATTAATTGAATGGAAATATCGTCACTTGAACCATTTCCAGTACATCAAGGGTTATGGAGAGTCTCCCCACTCGTTGGGGAAATTAATTGAATGGAAACGTTCAAGTGGGATACTACGAGTACCCTTGGATAAGTCCTTGCTCCCCACTCGTTGGGGAAATTAATTGAATGGAAACGAGACTTAGTAATTAGCTCTAGATTATAAGCATATATACCAGCTCCCCACTCGTTGGGGAAATTAATTGAATGGAAACTAAATGTTTGGAGTTTACATACAGAAGAAATATGACCTCCCCACTCGTTGGGGAAATTAATTGAATGGAAACCCTCCATTCTTCCAGAATGAAATAGTGTAGACTTCTTCTCCCCACTCGTTGGGGAAATTAATTGAATGGAAACCTCGCTAATTAATTGTTTGGCGACCTCAATCAAAACTTGCTTTTTGCTCCCCACTCGTTGGGGAAATTAATTGAATGGAAACGCTTCGTAAGCATTATCAAGTACCGCAAAGTACACCCCACCCCCCAAGCTCCCCACTCGTTGGGGAAATTAATTGAATGGAAACACATAAGAATCTATAATTTGAAAAATTTTCCCGGAGTACTCCCCACTCGTTGGGGAAATTAATTGAATGGAAACAGCTCTGCTACCACCTTTGCTATCTTAGTGGTCTCTCCCCACTCGTTGGGGAAATTAATTGAATGGAAACTCGGCTTCCATCGTCTTGTCTGCGAAACGCATTTCAAGACCTCCCCACTCGTTGGGGAAATTAATTGAATGGAAACTCAGATAAAGCATCCCTAAGTGACTTATGGGGCCAACTCCCCACTCGTTGGGGAAATTAATTGAATGGAAACTTTTAAAACCTCCAATTTCCATGTTTCAACAACACTACTCCCCACTCGTTGGGGAAATTAATTGAATGGAAACAGAATAGGTTGCAAACCATCTGTTCGGTGTTTCTGTCTCTCCCCACTCGTTGGGGAAATTAATTGAATGGAAACTCAACATGATACTTCTCCGACTTAGACAGAGGTAGAATCATCTCCCCACTCGTTGGGGAAATTAATTGAATGGAAACCAATCTTAGGCAGTAAGCCGGCCTTGATATGCCACTTATTCTCCCCACTCGTTGGGGAAATTAATTGAATGGAAACTTCAGGATTAGCTCTTGCAAATTCACTTAAACTTTGCGATTCCTCCCCACTCGTTGGGGAAATTAATTGAATGGAAACTCTAGAGAGGCACCTTTAAGAGCAACGATATTGTAAGCTTCTCCCCACTCGTTGGGGAAATTAATTGAATGGAAACTATTAGAGGGTACGAAGAGTTCCTCTTCTAGAGCTCTCCCCACTCGTTGGGGAAATTAATTGAATGGAAACCATTTTGAGTGAAGAAGGAGAGCTTTCAATATAGTTCCAACCTCCCCACTCGTTGGGGAAATTAATTGAATGGAAACGCTTCGGGGTTAGCAGTTATGTCTAAGCCTATTAGCTTGCCCTTATCTCCCCACTCGTTGGGGAAATTAATTGAATGGAAACCTTCCCTTAACGGGTCGTATAAGTCAGATAGTGTGTAGCCACTCTCCCCACTCGTTGGGGAAATTAATTGAATGG
>DATNQM010000048.1:0-144164 GCA_036704045.1 Halomicronema sp.
CAGATTTACAGTCTGTTCCCTTTGGCCACTCGGGCACCTCCCCGAATCGCTCGCTAGACGATTTCGGAACGAAAAAGCTTTCGAAGAGTCTCGATCTCTTGGGCAAAAATGGAGCCACCGAAGGGACTCGAACCCCCGACAGGCTGATTACAAATCAGCTACTCTACCAACTGAGTTACACCAGCAAACATTTATGAATATAGCAAAAACTCTGCTGCTTGGCAAGCCCTGGGGAAAAATTTTTAGGGAGTTTGGGAGGCTGATAGGTTGATGAGGTTATAAAAATCTTTTTTTAAGGGTCACAAATAAGCATAAATTTATGAAGTTTTGGTTTAATTAAGTTTAGAAAACCATAAAAATTTGATTGGGACAGCATATTTTTATCCCATTTTTTTATAAAAAAAGCCGGAGTTTGTAAAAACAAATTCCAGCCAAAAAAATAATATTTTACAAACAATATTTTCAGATGCGACGGTTTAGAACACGCGAAACTGAGCAGTTTCTGGGGTTAAACTGGGCAAAAGTACGCATTCGATATTTTCATGGGGGCGGGGAATATAATGATAAGAGAGCAATAACTCTTCTTGTGTATTAACTCGTTTGACAGCTTCGACCCCAGCGGCCACTGAGGTTTGCACTTCTGAGACATCCCCTCGAACAATGATCGTATAACGAGCGCTGCTCACCTTTTCATAACCCACCAGCGTAACACGGGCGGCTTTAACCATTGCATCTGCCACCGCAAGCGCTGGGGGAAGACCTTTGACTTCAACCATGCCTACTGCAAATGACATAGCGTTGTTCTCCTGAATCGACGGATTAACCAAACTCTCATTGTACGATTGAGTGGGTAATGACGTACTGTATTGTGGGGATTTGTAAGGGGTAATTTTTAGTCCAAAAATGTTTTATTTTATTTATAAGCCTCACTTATCTAATATTTTAAAAGTGTTTTTTCAGGTTAGCGTGCTTGATAGGCTTGCCAAAAATAAAGACTAATTGTACCCAATAAAATCAATAAAAATGCCGGTGCAAATACTACACCTAACCCTGATGCTATACCTAAACCGATACGAATTCCTTGCGACTCAAGATAAGTAAATAATGTAATAATTTCTATTTTTAAAAAACTCATTAATTGGGTTGCGAGACGATATTGTTGTGCGGCGTTTTGTTCGTTAATGGGCCAAACATAATTGTAGGTGTGAGGAAATTTGTTGACGATTGTTAAAATAATATACATAATCAGTCCCAAAATTGGGAAAACCCAAAAAGTGTATTTTGAACCCCAGCCATCGGGTTCACCGGCTATATTAAAATGCACTGGTATTGTGTTTGGCAAAGCAGAAAAAGATTGAATAATTACTACAAACATAATAACAATACCGACAAGACCAATAAAGTCAAATATTTTATTCATAGCTGTAGGAGGAATAGTTATAATAGGTCTGGTAGTTTTATTTTGATTATGGGTCATGATTGACAAAGTTTATAAGTAGGGATTGAAGCAAAACTAGTCAAAGTGTATTAGGATCAAAAACAGATATTGTTTTAATATATTTTAGCAAGCGACGTAGGGAATGACAAATGGTTACAATAAATAAAGAACAGACTAACTGGAAACCGATTATCAAAGATTTTGAAGCTGTTGTTGGGAAAACCGGGGTAGTTCAGCGAAAAGAAGAATTACTAACCTATGAATGTGATGGACTTACGAGTTATAGGCAACGTCCAGCAGTTGTAGTTTTGCCTCGGACTACAGAACAAGTTTCGGAGGTTTTGAAAATATGTGATAAATATAACGTTCCCTGGGTTGCTAGAGGGTCTGGCACCGGCTTATCTGGGGGTGCATTGCCGGTAGAAAACTGTGTTTTAATTGTGACGGCGTTGATGAGAAAAATCATAAAAATTGATTTAGAAAATCAGCGGGTTGTAGTGCAACCAGGGGTGATAAATAACTGGGTAACACAAGCAGTAAGTGGGGCTGGCTTTTATTATGCGCCAGATCCTTCAAGTCAAATTATTTGCTCAATTGGGGGAAATGTTGCAGAAAATTCTGGTGGTGTTCATTGCCTAAAATATGGAGTAACAACTAATCATGTTTTAGGTTTAAAATTAGTTTTGCCGGATGGTTCAATTGTTGATGTAGGGGGTGATATTTGTGAAATGCCTGGGTATGATTTAACGGGTTTATTTGTAGGTTCTGAAGGAACTTTAGGCATTGCGACAGAAATAACTTTGAGAATTTTAAAGTACCCGGAATCAATTTGTGTAGTTTTGGCCGATTTTACTAATATTGAAGCAGCAGGAAATAGTGTTTCTGATATCATTGCTGCTGGCATTATTCCAGGGGGTATGGAAATTATGGATAACTTGAGTATTAATGCTGTAGAAGATGTTGTAGCAACAGGGTGTTATCCACGAGATGCCGAAGCAATATTACTGGTAGAATTGGATGGTTTAGAAGTAGAAGTAGCGACGAATAAAAAGCGGGTGGCGGATATTTGTTTAAAAAATGGTGCTCGGAATATTACCAGCGCCCATGACCAAGAAACGCGATTAAAAATGTGGAAAGGACGCAAGGCAGCTTTTGCAGCGGCCGGTCATCTTAGCCCTGATTATTATGTGCAAGATGGAGTAATTCCTCGCACGCAAATGGCCTATGTTTTGAAAGAAATTGAGGAATTGGGAAGGAAGTATGGCTACAAAATTGCAAATGTTTTTCATGCCGGTGATGGTAATTTACATCCGTTAGTTTTGTATGATAATTCGGTACCTGGGGCTTTGGAAATAGTGGAAGAATTAGGGGGAGAGATTCTGAAACTTTGTGTAAGAGTTGGGGGTAGTATTTCTGGTGAACATGGGGTGGGGGCTGATAAGAAATGTTATATGCCGGATATGTTCAGCGAGAAAGATTTAGAGACGATGCAGTGGGTACGGGAGGTGTTTAATCCAAAGGGTTTAGCGAATCCTGGAAAGATGTTTCCGACGCCTAAAACTTGTGGAGAAGCGGCGAGGGCGAAGATGGAGACAAAAGTAGCCGGTGTGGATTTATTTTAAGTTTTTCTAGCGCTGTTAACCTGTGGCTGAAAATTCAGGGTCAGTTTGATTAAGAAGAGACTGATCCTGTTATTTTTTAGCTTTTAACCAATAGGTTATCATTTCACCTTTGCCTTTTACATCAAGCATTCCTCGTTCTTCAAAAATATACTTATTTTTTAATTGTTTTTGTATTGCTGCTGTGACTTGAATAAACCCAGGTTTTCCTTGAGATTCCATGCGAGAAGCAACATTTACTGTATCGCCCCATAAATCGTAAATAAACTTTTTAGTACCAATAACACCGGCCACTACCGGCCCAGTATGAATGCCAATTCGGATTTGAAAAATCTCGCCCTGATCAGTTTTAAAGTGGTTAATTATTTCCTGAATATCTAAAGCCATATTAGCAATAGCTTCGGCATGATCTTCTCTAGGTATGGGCAAACCTCCAGCAACCATATAAGCATCCCCAATAGTTTTAATTTTCTCTAAATTATACTTTTCTGTGAGGTTGTCAAATTTAGAAAAAATTTCATTCAGTAAACTGACTAATTCAAGAGGAGAAATTCTGGATGCTAAAGAAGTAAAATTAACTAAATCTGCAAATAAAACCGTTGCTGATTCAAATCTTTCGGCTAGAGTTCCTTGACCTTTTTTTAAGTTTTCTGCAATGGGGGCCGGTAAAATATTTAATAATAAACGTTCTGACTGTTCTTGAGCACCGCGTAAGGCCAACTCAATGCGACTACGTTCGGTTATTTCTGTTTCTAAAAGAGCATTTTTTTCTTCTAATTGTTTTGTTTGTTTTTCCAAAATTTTTTGCTGACTTTTAATGGTTAAATGGTTAGCAACTCTGGCTAAAACTTCTTTATTATGAAAAGGTTTTGTAATATAATCAACTCCTCCTACATCAAAAGCTTTTACTTTATCAGCAACATTATCCAAAGCACTTAAAAAAATAACTGGAATTGAGCAAGTTTTAGGTGAAGCTTTCAATTTTTCACAAACCTCATAGCCATCCATTTCTGGCATCATTACATCCAACAATATTAAATCTGGTGGTTCTTCTTCGACTGTTGCAAGTGCTCGTTGTCCGTTGAGTGCTTTGCGAACTTGATAACCTTTTCTGGTTAAAATTGCTGTTAATAAACGAATATTATCTGGTGTATCGTCAACCACCAGAATAGTTGCCATAACTAGGGGAGAAGAGTTAGTGATCATGCCAATGCGGGGTGAGAGATGGTAAACATTTTTGACAATAGCTATTAAACCTTAACTCTTAAATAAAGTAAAAAAGAGGAGAAATTTAATAAAAAATCTCCCAATTTGATATTTTTTACAAAAATGTTTATTTATTGAGTTGCTTTTGCTAATTGAGGGCTACAAATCTCAATAATTTGATCAAATAAAAAGTTATTGGCTGCTTCTCTAAGTACCTGAGATAAGGATCTAAATTCGGTGGGCATTTCTTCGAGAAGGCGGAAAATTTTATCATCGCAGCATTCGTTAGCAGCTTTGCAAATTCGCGCTACCCATTCTGGAGGCATTTTCTGCAACTCATAGGCCAAAGAATCGGGACTTAAAACTGTCGATAAAGTGTTGTTATCCGCCATATTTAAAACCTGATTTTCTTTATAAAGATAGCCTACTTTTAAAAAATTTTCAATTTTAGAAAATAAAATATTTTGTTGAAAGGGCTTCCGCACAAAATCATCACAACCACACGATAAAATTTCTGTTCTTTCCTCTTCAAAAGCACTTGCAGTCAGGGCAATAATTGCTGTTGTTTTGCCAAGGGGATGCGCTTTAATTTTTTTCGTGGCTTCGTAGCCATTCATCACTGGCATTTGTATATCCATAAGAATTAAATCCGGCTGCCAATTTTCCCATATAGTAACAGCTTCTTGACCATTAACTGCTTCCTGAACTTGAAAACCAACCATTGATAATAACTTGACTAAAACCAAACGACTTTCTGGGCGGTCATCCACTACTAAAATACGATATGCGGGTTGATTTGTAGCTAAACTCATTACCATTCGCTGCATTTCGGGTACGATAATTTCTTTAGAATCCGCTACTTTGAGGATAATATCAAAAGCAAATATACTTCCCCTTCCAACTGTACTCAAAACTCGGATATCTCCCCCCATTAATTGGACAAATTTACGGCTAATAGGTAAACCTAAACCGCTACCGTGTTGAGATTTTAAACCGGATGATGTTTGTCCAAATTGTTGAAATAATTTATCCATTTCTTCAGGAGAAATGCCAGGGCCAGAGTCTTCAATTTCAAATAAAAGTGAAATATGATTTTCTGAAAGATAACATTCAAAAATATTACAGGGATTAACTTTTATTCTTAATATAACTTTTCCTTTTTCGGTAAACTTAATTGCATTTCCTAAAAGATTAATTAAAACTTGCCGTAACTTTCCTTCATCTGTGATCACAAACTCCGGCAAGTGATTTTCCCATTCAACAATTAACTGTAAATTTTTAGCTTCAGCTTTTAAGCGCAACATATTTTCTAAGTTGCTTATTAGGACGGGCAAATTGAAACTACTTTCATTTAGTTTAGTTCTACCGGCCTCAATTTTTGACATCTCTAAAATATCATTAATCAGCGCCAGCAAATGTTCACCAGAACGATTAATTATTTCTAAATATTGTTGATGTTCCCTTTTTAAAGAATCATCACGTCCCATCACTTGAGAAAAGCCTAAAATAGCATTTAAAGGAGTTCTTAACTCATGGCTCATCGAAGCCAAAAACTCAGTTTTTGCTTTATTTGCTGTATCCGCCCTCACCAAAGCTTTTTGTAAAGCTTCCTCAGCTAATTTGCGCTCAGCAATTTCTGATTTTGCTTGTTCAAATAACATACATTGCTGAATAGCGATTGCCAATTGTACGGAAATTTGGCGCAAAGATTCTATTTCTGAAGAGTCCCAATTTCTAACACTTTTGCAGTGATGAGCAATTAACAAACCCCATAATTTTTGACCTTCTAAAATGGGGACGATAAGATTAGCTTTTATATCCAACCGGCTCAATAAATCAACATGACACTGGGTAATATCGCCTCTATAAATATTATCAATTGCCCGAATACGGCCTTCTGCATATAATTTAGTATAATGTTCTCCAAAACAAGGGTCATTAATATCTTTTCCTAAAATAGATAGACCCGCCTCAGCAATAGATTCAACGGCTACAAACCCGCTCCAATCATCATTAAATCGATATATTACTGTGCGATCTGTTGCCAAAAAATGTCGGACTTCTTCTACGGCCATTTTTAAAACTTCTTCTAAATTTAAAGAAGAACGAATACGCTCTTGAATGGCATTTACCAAATGCTCTCTTCTTAATTGCTGTTGTAAAGCAAATTCTGCTTCTTTGCGTGCAGTAATATCTACGCCATAACCCACACACTCTACAGGTACTCCCGCAGTATCTTTGACTAACTTAACTGCATCATATATCCATCGGTAATGGCCGTTTTTGTGGCGTTCTCGATATTCGTAAGAAATAAATTCTTGTTGTAAAATTTTTTCAAATTGATTATTCACATTTTCTCGATCATCGGGGTGAATTAACTCATGCCAATCTAAAGAACCATTAACAAATTCGTGCGCTTCATAGCCCATCAGAGAACTAATATTTTCACTAACAAAAGTTACATCATAATTACCACCTATTTTGCAGCTAAAAATAACAGCGGGTGTAGCTGATAGCAAATGTTGCAAACGTTCAGTTACTAAACGCAATTCAGTTTCGGCTTTTTTACGTTCTTGAGAAGCCAACGCCAAGGCAGTTATCTGTCCCAAATAGCTCGCAAAGTTTTGTTCGTCAAGGGACCAATTTCGAGAGGTTTTAATATGTTCTAAACACATCACTCCTACAACTTTTCCTTGATGATTAATCGGCACATCCATTCTTGAAGTAATACCCAAAGGACTCAAATAAAATTCGCTAAGCTCACTCATTCGTGGGTCAGTCATAGCATCAATTGCTACAATTGTTTTTTGGTCATTTACTGCTTTAAAATAGTTTGGGTAATCAACTACTTTTAATTCCTCTAATATGCTGTTATTATGATTTCCTAATTGATAAAAATATCCACAAAAAATTGCAGATTTATCTTCATTAAAAAACCAAATACTACCTCGTTCTACATTTAAAGTAGCCGTTGCTAATTCTGTAATTTCTCGCAACGCTTCGCTAGTATTTCCTTCATAAATATTATGACTTTTTGCTAAATCTAACAAACTAGATTGCTGTTCTCTTAACCTTATTTCTCGTTCGCGTAGTGTAGCTTCTATAGATATTCTTTCAAGGTTTTCTGCTTTTAAGTAAGCATTACTTTCCCTTAGTTCAGCCGTGCGTTCTTTGACTTTTATATCTAATTCTTCATACGCACGACGCAGCGCTAGTTCTACATTTTTCCGTTCACAAATTTCTTCTGCTAATTTGTGATTAATTTCTTCTAGTTCTTGAGGAGTTTTTAATGATAAAAATTGCGGTAATAAAGTTACCATCTGTCCCGCCGTAAAACAAGAAATTAGGGCTGTTGCTGCTTTTTCAATTCCTGAAACCCAATAGGCGGGATGCCATAGCGTCCAAATTTCTAACAAATGCCCCAACCCACACAAAACAATAAACGCACCAAATAAACCAAAGATTCCCAAAAAAGGCACATCTCGCCGTTTATAAATAAAATAAATCAGCATCGTTGGAATTGAAAAGTAAGCAACCGCAATTAAAAAATCACCAATAACGTGTAACCACACTAAAGATGTTTGCCATAAATAACAATGACCATGAGGCATATACTGCGTTGGAGAAAAGATATTTTTAATAAGTTCTGATGTCATTTTTCTTTCACCTTTATTTTTGGCTTTTTTTTAAAATTTTACTGTTTCACTAAAATTTTTTTAGAAGCTTTTGACGAGGGAATATCCTTAGACTTTAAAGGAATTTCTATAACAAACTCGGTATTTTTTCCATACTCCGAAGTACACCATAAATTACCTTCATGATTTTTAATGATTTGATAAGAAATTGCCAATCCTAAACCAGTACCGTACCCAATAGGTTTAGTAGTATAAAAAGGATCATAAATTTTAGTCATTAATTCTTGCTGGATCCCAGCCCCATTATCTTTAACTTTAATCACAACTCTCTGATTATCTTTCAATTCTGTCACAATCAAAATTTCAGGATTTACCCCTTTTTCTTCATACCTACTTCTTCCTTGCCTACCCTCCGCTTCTATGGCATCAATAGCATTACAAATAATATTCATAAATACTTGATTTAGTTGTCCTGCATAACATTCAACTTGGGGCAATTTTCCATAATTTGTAATCACTTGAATTTCGGGACAGTTTGGTTTTTCCTTTAAACGATGTTGAAGAATAAGTAAAGTGCTATCGATACCTTCATGGATATTAACAGCTTTCATCTCGGCCTCATCTAAACGAGAAAAAGTCCTTAAAGATTTCACAATGTTCTTAATTCTTTCTGCCCCTATTTTTACTGAGCCTAAAATTTTTTGTAAGTCTTCTACCAAAAAATCCAAATCAATTGTATTAATTTTCTCTTGTATTTCTAAAACCGGCTCAGGATAGCAAATTTGATAAAGTTTAATCAACCCCACAAGTTCATCAATGTATTCGCAAGTCAAAGGAATATTGGCATAAATAAAATTGACTGGGTTATTAATTTCGTGAGCCACCCCGCCTACCATTTGTCCCAAACTTGACATTTTTTCTGTTTGTACTAGTTGAGTTTGAGCAGAATGCACTTGTTGCAAAGCATTTTCTAACTGCTCTGTTTGTTTTTCCAGTTTTGTTTGTGAAATTCGTAAAGACTCTTCTACTAAAGCTCTTTCGTAATTTTCTTCTTGTAAAACTTTATTCGTTTCTTCTAAAGCATAAGTCCTTTCTTGCACCCGTTTTTCCAACTCCAAAGTTAAATTACTTAAAGCAATTTCTGTAATTTTTCGTTCATTAATTTCTTTGTGTAAAGCCATATTAGCCATCGCCAATTGATCGGGACTAGGAATTACTAACACCTTGGGAATTAAATATACAACTACCGCTGCCGTACACAAAGACACAAAAGCCGTTAAAGCTTTGAGAAAACCAGCAACCCAATAATCAGGATGCCATAGAGTCCAAATTTCCATAACATGAGTTATTCCGCAACAGATAATAAAAGATCCAAATAAGAAAAAAATCCAATCAAAAGGAATATCTTTTCTTTTTTTTACAATATAAATTAACTCTAAAGGTATTAAAAAATAAGCACAACTAATCAGCGCATCGCTAACAATATGTAGCCCAACTAAACCTGGTTTCCACAAGTAACAATGTCCGTGAGGTATGAAATATCCAGAAAACATATCTTGACTGATGTGCATGACCAAAACTCCTACTTTTTATCAAAAATTTGGGTAATATAAATTAAAAAAATCTTACAAACAATTATCGAATGAAATTAGGCAGAATTTTACCTAATGTTGGAATGTTAAGATATTATATCACTCTCAAATAATTTTAGATGTTAGGAGATTCTTTTTAAGAGAATACCCAAATCTTGTGCTTGATCGGCATTCTTTATAAAGATTATCTTAAATAAAAAAGATTTTCCGACGTTAATTTGTCACATCTTTAAATGCTGTGTTCGTCAAAGATGTGACATCCAGATGACAACTTGAAACAACTTTAATACACTATATTCAAGCTTTAGGTAAAAACTCACACCGCCCTTAAGTAAAAAGTATCTTAGTATTCTGAATAAATATTAAAATGTTAATACATTTAATTTTTTTGCTAAAAATGTGGTAAAGACAAATCTAGTAGCTACAACACCAAAAAAAAGTATTTTTTCAAAAAATTAATGTACTAAATAGACTAAATTTACCTGTATCAACCAAATATAGCCTTTTTGATAAGTCATGCCTGGTTAAACTTAAAAATACCTTTTACATCTCCCAACATTTCACCTTAAGCTTATACTTGCTAAGCCTAATCGAAAAAATTATTATTGAGAATTTATGACCTTAGATCAAGTAATACAACTTATTCGCGCCAAAGAGCAAAAAGATTTAAACCCTGTCCAAAAACTCATCCTCTCGCAAGTTTGGGAAGGACAAACCTACTCCAACATCGCCTCTTCCTCTCACTATGGAGAACAATACCTGAGAAATATAGCCTCCGCACTATGGCAACTTCTCTCGGAAATGTTTAATATACAACTCAACAAAGCAAACTTTCGCACAATTCTTGAAACTCGTTGTTTAACCACCGAAGAGCAAGAATTAATTGAAAAATTTCTCTCCAGCCAAAACCCACTCACCTCCCAAGAATTTCCCGACGGCCCCGTACCTATTGCATCTCCATTTTATATCGAACGCCCGCCCATTGAACAACTTTGCTATCAACAAATAACTAAACCTGGAAGCATTCTCCGCATCAAAGCCCCTCGAAAAATGGGTAAAAGTTCTCTTATTCTCAGAATACTATCTCGCGCTGTTTCCCTAAACTATCAAACTGTAACTTTAGACTTCCAGCAAGCAGAAGCTAACATATTTGATAACCTAGACAAATTTTTACGCTGGTTTTGTTCTAACATCAGTCGCCAACTCAACTTAACCCCAAAACTTAATGACTATTGGGATGAAGATATGGGCAGCAAAGTAAGCTGTACTCTCTATTTTCAAGCTTATATTTTAGAAAATATCAAAATCCCCATTATATTAGCCTTAAACGAAGTTAATCGGCTTTTTGAATATCCTACAATTACTGCCGAATTTTTGCCACTTTTGCGAAGCTGGCACGAAGAAGCAAAACGAATAGAAACCTTACAAAAATTACGAATTATCGTTTTACATTCCACTGAAGTTTATATTCCATTAAAACTTAATCAATCTCCCTTTAACGTCGGCTTGCCCGTCACCCTTCCCTACTTTACAAAAGAACAAGTCATTACCTTAGCCCGCCGTCATGAACTAGACTGGACAAATGGCACTGAAGCAGACAGACTAATGGCAATTATTGGTGGACATCCTTACCTGATCCGGCTTGCACTTTATCACCTACGAGAGCAAAATTTTACTCTTTCCCAGCTTTTAGAACAAGCCCCAACAATGGGTGGAATTTATAAAGAATATTTACGGAATTTGTGGGCAACTTTACAAGAGTATCCTGAACTTTATACAGCCATTAAACAAATAATCAAATCAGACAATGGTGTGGTTTTAGAACCAATTATTGCCTACAAACTAGAAAGTCTTGGAGTGGTAAAAATTAATGGAAACACTTGTTACTTAAGCTGCGAATTGTACCGACAATACCTTGTCTCATCCGACCCTTCTTAAAAATTAGTATATTTATCAAATAAATTGCTGCTTAATAAGCAAGCTTAATCCGTATTTTATAGATAAAAAATATTAAAGCTTTGCTTTAAAAACCCAAATATAAACTTAACATAAAAAACTATAAATCATGAACGAAATCAGCTATCAAGTCGGTGGAAGCTTATCAACTAATACTCCTACCTACGTCATCAGACAAGCCGATACAGAACTTTATGAAGCCTTAATGGCCGGTGAATTTTGTTATATCCTAAACTCGCGGCAAATGGGCAAATCTTCGCTTTTAGTTCGCACCTTTCACCGGCTTCGTTCCCAAGGTTATCAATGCACAACCCTCGATTTAACCCGCACCGGCAGCGAAAATATCACCCCCCTACAATGGTATAAAGGAATAGCTTCCGAACTCTGGCGAGGCTTCAATCTTTTAGGTAAAATTAATTTAAAAAATTGGTGGCAAGATGAAGAAGTTTCCCTCTTACAAAAACTTAGTTATTTTATAGAAGATATCCTTTTTATTCAATTTCCTGAAGATAAAATATTTATCTTTATTGATGAAATTGACAGCATTTTAGGTTTAAACTTTCCCGTCGATGACTTTTTTGCCTTAATTCGCTTTTGCTATAATCAACGCGCCATAAACCCAGAATACAACCGCCTCACTTTTGCCATCTTTGGAGTCGCTACCCCCAGCGACTTAATTACCGACAAAAATCGCACTCCTTTTAACATTGGCAAAGCCATAGACTTACAAGGATTTTCTCTTACAGAAGCTGAACCACTACAACGAGGTTTAGAAACTGTTGTAAGCCAAAGTAACACCGTTTTAAAACACATATTATACTGGACAGGAGGACAACCTTTTCTTACTCAAAAGCTCTGTGATTTAGTATATCAAATTAGCAAAAAAACAGCCAATGAAATATTAAATATTCCCCCTGGAACCGAGGCTTTTTGGGTAGAAAACTTAGTCCAAGAAAGCATTATTTATCATTGGGAATCATCCGACGAACCCGAACATTTAAGAACTATCCGTGACCGGATTCTTCGCAACGAACAGCGGGCCGGTAGACTACTCGGAATTTATCAACAAATCCTTTTATCCTCTTTTTCTCCATCCTCTCTAGCCAATTCTTTTATCCTTTCTTCTCATAAAAATTTATGGTCTGTTTCTTCTGTTCCTACCGATGATAGCCCAGAACAAACCGAACTATTACTATCTGGATTAATCGTTAAACATGAAGGATTTTTGAAAATAAAAAACCCCATTTATCAAGAAGTTTTCAATCTTCAATGGGTAGAAAAACAACTCAGTCAACTGCGCCCTTATTCCCAAACCTTTGATGCTTGGGTTGCTTCAAAACAAGAAGATATTTCCCGACTATTGCGTGGAAAAGCTTTACGAGATGCCCAAGTTTGGGCCTTGGGAAAAAGTTTGAGTGACCTAGATTATCAATTTTTAGCAGCCAGTCAAGAACTTGATAGAAAAGAAGTAGAAATTCATCTCGAAGCCGAACGATCTAAAGAAGTTGAAGCCCGACTGGCAGAAAAACAAAAAAGATTATTTCAAGAACACAAAGCTGTTAAAAGACAAAGATTTTTCCTATTTACTATCAGTCTTGCATTGTTAATCGCTTGTATCTTAGCAGGAACAAGTTATTTTCTGTATCTCAAAGCCGCAGAAAGCGAACGCCAAGCAAGAATAAGCGAAATTAAAGCCCTTACATCTTCTTCAGATTCACTCTTTGTTTCAAATCGCCGCCTTGACGCACTTGTTGAAGCTATTAAAGCAAAAAACAAATTAAAACAGCTATTAATTGATAACATAAACATTGAAAATATTAATTCAAAAAATCTCGATATAGACCTTGAAAACAAAGTTAACAATGTCCTAGAACAATCTGTTTACGAAGCCGACGAATATAACAGATTAGCCGGCCACAAAGCCGCTGTTTTAGCCGTTGCAGTTAGCCCAGACAATAACATGATTGCGTCAGCCGGCATTGATAAAACCATCAAACTTTGGCATCGAGACGGTACAGAAATCACAACAATTAAAGGTCATGAATCTAACATTAGAAGTCTAGCCTTAAGTAAAAATAGTGAAATAATTGTTTCAGGAAGTGATGACCGTACTATAAAAATTTGGAAACGAGACGGCAGCTTATTAAAAACTCTCAAAGGTCACACGGCAGCAGTATGGGGAATTGCTTTGAGTCCAGACGGTAATTTAATAGCTTCTACCAGCATGGATGGGGCCGTAAAACTTTGGAATATTGAAGGCAAGCTACTAAAAACACTTCAAGAAAAAAGTGCAGGAGGCTGGGGAATTAACTTTAGTCCCGACGGTGAATTAATAGCCGTTGGAGGTTTTGACAAAACCATCAAAATTTGGAAAAGCGATGGTACTTTTTATAAAACTCTTCAAGGTCACAAAGCTTTAGTAACAGGCGTAAGTTTCAGCCCAGATAGTCAAAATCTTGCTTCCGCAAGTGGAGATAAAACCATAAAAATTTGGAAGCGAGACGGTAGTTTACTCAAAACTTTTTCCGGTCATACTGCTGCCGTTTATGGAGTAGCTTGGAGTCCCGACAGTCAAATTATTGCCTCGGCAAGTGTAGACAAAACTATAAAACTTTGGGGAATTGATGGAACAGAATTAGACACTCTTCGAGGGCATAGTGGTGCAATTTGGGGAGTAGCTTGGAGTTCCGACGGCAGTTTTCTGGCTTCAGCAGGAACAGAAAATATTGTTAAGCTTTGGAAAAGTCATAACCCTTTCCGAACAATTATAAATGCTGAACAAGGAGGAATTTGGGGGGTAGCTATTAGTTCAGATAATCAAACAATAGTAACGGGAACTGTGGATGGTAGACCTAAAATTTGGAGCCGCAAAGGTAAAATTTTAACTGTCATGGAAGATGATAATAGGGGTTCTGTTTCAGTTGCTTGGAGTCCTGATAATCAATTTATCGTTTCTGCCAGTAATGGTAATTCGGTCAAACTCTCCAAGAGAGACGGAACTTTGATTAAAACTTTCACCGGCCACAAGGCACCACTTTGGGCTATTGCTTTTAGCCCCAATGGTAGTTTAATTGCTTCGGGTGGTGAAGATGCTACCGTAAAACTTTGGACTCCTAATGGTGATTTAATCAAAACTTTAACCGGCCATGAAGCAACCGTTTGGCAAGTAGCATTTAGTCCCGATAGTCAAAAAATTGTCTCAGCTAGTGCAGATGGTACAGTCAAGCTATGGCGGTCGGATGGTACCCTAATCAGAACCCTAGAAGGTCATACAGCAGCAGTATGGAGAGTTGCCTTTAGCCCTGATGGCAAAATCATTGCTTCTGGTAGTGGCGATAATACAATCAAGCTTTGGAGTGTGGATGATGGCCGGTTTTTAAAAACCTTAGAAGGCCATACAGCAGCCGTGTGGGGAGTTGCCTTTAGCCCCGATGGAAAGATGATTGCTTCTGGTAGCGTCGATAATACCGTGAGGCTTTGGAGTGTTGAAGGTCGCCTATTAACAACTCTCAGAGGTCATAGCGCAGCAATTCGAGGTTTAGCCTATAGCCCTGATGGTGAATTTGTAGCATCTGTGGGTGAAGATAATAGGCTGATTTTGTGGAATGTCCAGCAAGTTCTCCATCTTGATTTATTAACCTATGGTTGTCATTGGGCGAAGGATTTTTTACGGACTAATACTCTTTTAGAAGCAACTAATCGCTATCTTTGTGATGATTTGCACCCATAGGATTAAAACATAAATTGTCCCACTTTTTGTTTTAGACCAAGCTAGACTCTGAAAAAAATAAAAAACCGCAGATGTTAACATAACGTCGCACTAACAATAAACAGATAAACCTCAATAGTATCTGTGTTCTGCATAGGGCTACGCGCGGCTATGGCTAAAGCTATCGCCTACATCTGCGGTTAAAAAATTAATCTAAGACCCGTTCTAACTGCCAGAGAATTTGATTACCTTCCCTTCTTACCCGCGAGATGTGCCAATTTCGCCACACCCAATTGTCTCCTCGACTGGTGACCGCACTGGCGTTAACATCCATGAGGTTCGCTAGTTCAGAACTGGTGATTAGATAGCCTTTTTCAGCAACTTCGTCGGCAATTCGTAGCGTTTCTACCAGATCCCGCAACTGCGAGACTCTGAACTCGCTAGACACATTGTTGTCGGTGGATTCTACAGCAAAAGGAGCATTTGAGTCCGTCATGGCAATGTTGAAAATCGCATTTTCAGAGGGTACTTCTGTCGATTGTATCGTTTTGTTATCAATATAGTGAGTAATTGCTAAATTTGTTGATGTGGCCTGATTTTGTTTTAGTTCTGGAGGTTTGCCTATAGAAAATCCGCGCGCGATTGTATCACATCTATCATTATAAAAGTTGCCAGAATGACCCCGAACGTGTTGCCAATGAACTAATCGAGTGTTTAGTTGATCGAGAATTTCCCAAAGATCCTGATTTAATACTGGTTTACCGGCCGATGTTTGCCATCCTTTTTTTTTCCACCCTTTTACCCATTGGGTAATGCCATTTTTTAAATATTCGCTGTCGGTATAAATTGTAATAGGATCGCTTTGATTAATTTGTTTTAAAAATTCTAGGGCGGCGATGGCAGCTTGCATTTCCATGCGGTTATTTGTAGTTTTTTGATCGCTTCCACCGAGTTCGTAGGTTGTCTCGTCATTGTAGCAGACTACTACTCCCCAACCTCCGGGGCCGGGGTTGCCACTACAGGCTCCATCGGTGTATATGCTTTGAATTTGTGCTGTCGTTTGCATTGTTTTTTTGACCTACAAAGTTTGTAGTTAAGGCTATGGTCTTCCCTACAAACTTTATCTCTTTATCGGTCTGGTTTCAATGCTGAAATTAATTTTTCTAAGTCTTTTTCTGGGTCAGGATTGTAACTTTCTTTAACTTCAAATGTTACGTTACTTAACTTTGGTTCTTCGAGGGCTTGTACACACAATTTTGCTATGTCTTCCCGGCTGACTTTTCCTCTTATATTATCGCCTTGGTCGAATTTTAAGGCTTTTCCTCCCGGTTCTTCTGTGAGGGCACAAGGTCGAATAATTGTGTAGGTTAATCCACTAGCGCGAATGGCGTCTTCTCCTCGCAATTTCCAGGTTAAAATTCCTCCTAGTTGGTCGTTTAATCTCACGGCGGGGGGTTCTTCTTCAAGGTTGATTCCTGGCCGGCCTGGTCGGGTAACTCCTGCGGAACTAATTTGCACAAATTGAGGTAAAAGTTTTCCTCCGTAGGCTTTGATATATTCTATTTGAATTTGAAAGTTTCCTTCGCTAAATTTGGGGTTGAGTTCTTTGTTATATTCAAATTTACTCAGCATAATTTGAAAGGATGTGATGTGGCTAGAATCAAAGTTTTTAGCATCGGAGACGGTTTTGGCGCGAAAAACTGGTATTAAATCTTTGAAGGGTATTCTGACAGTTATCCACAGATCATAAATGGTGTCAAAGGAATAAGAATAAGCTAGGCTATCCCATTGAAATTCGTTGCGAATTATAAATTTATATCGTTTGCCATCGCCTTTGATTCGTAGGTCTATGCCGGTGTATCCTGTTAAGTCTAGGGGCGGGTCAAAGTTGCGGGTTCTAACAGAGGCAAAACCGCCGGAGTTGGCGAGGGATATATAGCCAGAAAATAAGCCGGTGTTTTCTACTAAGTTTATTGAACTTTCACTGGCTCCTCCCATGACAATATCATCTAATGCTCCCCAAGTTTGTTTTAAGTCTTGGGTGGGTTGGGTAAAGTCAAATAGTAGGCTTTCGTCGGTTCCTCTTTTGATAGTTTTTCGGGTGGCTTGAACAAGGTTTTTAATGCCTTTGTATTCGACGCTTTCGGGGCTGTCTAAAATTTCAGGAAGGTAGTATTTGATGCCTTGATAATATTTTTCTCGGTTGGGGGTATCGCCTTCTTTTGGTTGGACACGGGTGCCGGTGCAACAAATGACAGCGGTGATGTTTTTCATGACGTTTTCGTTTAAGGTTTCGGGGAGGGTAATGTCTCCTTCTATAATTTCGATTTTGTTACCTAAGATGTTTTTGGCCCGTTCGATATCTCTGACTAATGCTCGAATTTGATAGTTTTTTTCTTGCAGTTTTTGAACGACTTTTTTACCAACTCCGCCGGTGGAACCAACTATTAAAATTATGCCGGTTCTTTGAGGTTTTGGTGTTTTTTGTTCTTGGCTTTTTTCTTTAAATATTTGCAGCCAACTGCTGAAGCTTCCCACAAAGGGAATTACGCCAAAGTAAGCGAGGGTTTTGATGAATCTGCCGGCATCCCATTGGTCTTTTTTTTCTGTCATGATTTTTTGGTTATTTTGGTTTTGTTGTTTATTGTAACTAATTTTGTTGGGTGCATTTTTTGTAATATAAGGATGCCGGTGGGCTGAACACAGCATAGAAAATCACTCTCCAGCAAGATTTAAATTATGGGTTTTTTGCGATAAAAATAATGCAGATTAGAGAGGATAATATCTTTGATATGTCAGAAGTTTTGCTTATTGTTGATGTGCAAACCGGCTTTTTAAATCAATTTACTCATCATATCCCTCAACGCGTGGCTCGTCTTATCGAAACTGGTAATTATGATAGGGTGTTTTTTACTCGTTTTGTTAATACTAATGATAGCCCCTACTCTCGGTTTTTATCGTGGGATGCTTGTAGTGATGAACCGGATACAAATCTTGCCCCAGAAATTGCTTTGTTTGCTTCCCCGGAAAGGGTTTTTTCTAAACCAGGTCTCTGTGGTATTCCTGAAGAAATGGCTGCCTATTTTCGTTCATGTTTGATTAGGCAAATGTATGTTTGTGGTATTGATACGGATATGTGTGTTTTAAAAATAGCAATGGATTTATTTGATATGAATATTGAGCCTATTGTTTTAACGGATTGTTGCGCCAGCACTGCCGGTTTACAGGCTCATTTGGCCGGTTTAGCTGTGTTAAGTAGAAATATTGGTGCAAACCGTTTGCAAGAGGCCGGTTTGGGAGATGGAACTTTGGCTGCCCCGGCCCAAAAATAGCGTTTTAAAAGGTGTATTTTTGTCTTTAACAGTTGGGATATTAGAAAGGTCAAGTAAGTAGTTTATTTTTGAGGCCGGTAAGGATAATTTATGAAAATAGTTTTATCTAAATAGAGAGATAAGCATTGTTTATAACCAGGCAAAATTAAGGTATCTTTTGTTACTTTTTTATCTAAATTTACCGTGATTATTAAAATTAAAACAAGCGATCAAAATCTGCAAAAACTGTTAGCGTTGTTGTGTCCTATCTGAAGGTAGACTTTTAATCAATTAGTGATTATTTTCTTTCACCTAAAAGATAGATGGCATCAACGTAGGCAATTATTTACATTACTTAATAAGAAGCTTTACAAACTGAAACACAACGGAGATAAATCACATGACTACTAATACACCGACTCCTAATACCGATCCTTCTTACAACAATCAATTTAAACGCCAATACGGTGAATTTGGCACCAAATTTGAATTTGGTTCTAACCCAACTGCCGAGTTATGGAATGGTAGATTAGCAATGCTTGGTTTTTTGATTGCTTTGGTAATTGAACTTAGTACCGGCCAAGGTGTGCTACATTTCTTAGGTTTGGTGTAATTACCATCTCAGCCATAGCAATTTTAAGTTTTGGGATTAAATATTTTGTTGCTTAAGGAACTTTATTTTGAAGTTCTTTTTTTTTGTTTAATTGATGTTATTAAAATTTACTGAATGTAGCTGAGTTCATTTGTCCGACTGTAGTTAAAAGCTTACTCAGTAAAAGTTTATACCAAATCTATAAAATACTCCTACACATACCCCCTAAATCCCCCACCCTCTTAAATTCCCCTTTTATAAGGGGGTAGGGGGTTTAGGGGGTGTGGCTTCGTTGAACTGTAGTAATAATTATGGAAATTGGTATTAGGAGGTTGAATGCCCTATTACATCTGGTTTAAGTGCTATTTTTCAAAAAATTCTTGCTCTTAACCAGGAATATCGGTCATAATATCATAAATTCTTTTCTAGATTCTTAATTTATTAGCAACAAATGTCTAAGTTTTTTTGGGATTTATTATCTTTACCGGCCTTACTTTTCCTAACAACCAGTTGCTCGGAACTGAAGTTTTCTAACTCACCGCAAGATCCTGTTGTAAAAACTCAAAATAACCTTTCTCCTACTTCCACAGAAACTACAATGGATGAACCTCAAAAACAAGGAATTAGCAACACGAAAACAGGATGGAATAAAAACTTATCTGTTGATGGAGTAAGTTACGATATTTATGTTCCAAAAAACTACAGAAACCGTTCTATTTTAGTTTTACCTGGTTGGAATTATCCTCGCACCAGTTGGGTAGAAAATTCTAATTTAGTTAATTTGGCAGAAAAGTATGGTTATGCTTTAATTTTGCCAGAAATGTTAAAAACTTTATATGAAAGTTCTTATTATCCAGAAACTCAGTTAAAATGGCATGAAAAACCAGGGGGAGATTTTATAAAAAACACCTTCATTCCTGAAATTCAAAAGCGACATAACCTATTAGTTTTTGGTCAAAATAATACACTTTTAGGATTGTCTACCGGCGGTAGAGGAGTCGCATTAATTGCTTTAGAAAATCCTCGCTTATTTGTGGCCGGTGCCAGCCTTTCCGGTGATTTTAGTCAAGAAAATACGCCCGATGATCGTTTAATAACAGCAGTTTATGGCAGTTATACAAAATTTCCTGAACGGTGGAAAGGAAAGGATAATCCAATGTCAAGAGCCTGGCAATGGGTTATGCCTCTCTATCTAGCTCATGGTACGGCTGATGATATCGTCCCCGAACAACAAAGTCGGCTTTTTTATCAGCAATTAATGAAAAATCAAACTAATATTACCATTGAATATCATCCTGTTAAAGATGCCGGTCACGATTACCAATTTTGGGGCGGACAATTACCAGCCGTGTTTGGATTTTTTGAGAAAATTATTACTAATTAGAATACAAGAAGATGAGGTCAGGTTTGAATATAGCCCGCCTCTCTTCTCTCTAAAAAACTACTCATTGCCGGCACATTCTAACAATCGAATTAATAAACAAGAAAAAATTTCCGAAGCAGTAGATTGTCCTACACCATAACAAGAACGCCGCCGCCATGCAATCACCGGCAAATGTCCTTCAGGAGCATCAATAGAAAAATTTAATCCGTCATAATATATCCAAGCAGTATTGACTCTCCAGCCAACACGATCAGAAAATTCTGTATAACTACCCACCGCACTATCCCACACGCGATGTTGAGCCGTAAAGCCAAAAGAACCATTACTATATTCATGCCACAACCAATCAATGGTTCGCAAATCTGTACAGGGGAATTTTTGAATACTTTCGGTGCTTAACCAACCTTCATCTTCCCTATCGGCTGCTTTTAATATCAAATTCCAAGTTTCTTCATCGGCTTTACGCCATTTGCCTTTTGCTAACAAATTTTGCAACGAGTTGTAATCTATTCCAACTTCTGAACTTAAATAATTTTGGTTAGTTGTTGCTCCTGTAAGCCATCCACTTAATTGCGATAATGTGGACTGCATTTGTTCAGGGTTTAACTGTTCAAGTCGGTACAGTACCCAATCAAGCTGAGATTGCAGTTGGGTTCGTTCCTGGGCTGCTTCTTGGACTAAACCCAAAAGTTGGCCTCGCTCTTGCGCCGCCAGCAACAGTTGATTTTGTAATTCTTCCACTTGTGCTTCTAAGCGGCTGAAGCCTTCAAGAAGCTTTTGTTTTTTTTCTGACTTCGGTGAGTTGGAGTCTTTGGCCATCCGAGATTTAGATTTTTTTGCCATGATTTTTAAAGGCTATACCCTATCATCTGTTTAAAAAATACATCTTTTCTCTCTTTGGCCGATTTGCGAGTTGTGGAGTTAAGATAGAACTCTCCCTCATCAGCATATTCTTTTTACCAGCAATCGATGCTCTCCGCCACCCTGACAGTTTAAACTTAGGTGTCCACAACTGCCAAAAGATAGATTTTTTGATATTATCAAAATATAATCAAAACATTGCCCACATCCAGCCTTGAGACACAAAGTAAATTTTTATAATCTTAATTGACAGAAAAACTTTTGTATGCTCTAATCTGCCGGTAACGCTTCAAAAGTCCTTCAAAATTAACCAAAAATTCTTTACAAAAATATACGATCCAGATCACAGGGGTGGAGTTAAATAAATCACCGGACAAACAAAAAAAAATCACATAAAACTATAGATTTGATGCAACATACTTGAGCCTAAATCATTCATAATAAGAGATAGGATTTGTGTGAGGCAGCGAAAATGAAACTGGGGATGCTGGCATCATTTGCATTATTATTGGTATTTGGCTTAACAACACCGGCAGCGGCAGAAAATGCCGATCATTTAAAGCAATTACTAGAAACTAACCAATGCCAAGGATGCGACCTAAGCGGTGCGAACCTTGCTGGGGCTAACCTCAAGGGTGCCAACCTGGAAGAAGCTAACCTCAAGGGTGCTAATTTAACCGGCACCAATTTAAACGAAGCGAATTTAATAAAAGCCAATTTAACTACAGCCCGGTTACAAAATGCCAGCCTTCTTGCTGCGAAACTACATGGTGCAGTTTTAGAAAATGCTAATTTAAGTAATGCTAATCTTAGTCTTGCAGGCATGGTCATTGCTAATTTAAATAATGCAAACCTGACCAAAGCTAATTTAATTGGTACAAATTTAGAAAGTGCAAACTTGACAGGTGCCAATTTACAAAATGCTGTCCAAACAACAGCGAACATAAATATGGCAGAGATTGGCGGAACTATGCACCCCATTGATATTGGCGGTGTGAATTTACGGGATGCTAATCTTAGCAATGCTAATTTGATTGGGGCAAATTTTAGTGGTTCGGATCTGTCGGGGGCAAATTTGGCCGGTGCAAATATTGAAAAAGCTAGTTTTAGAAATGCACTTTTACAAAACACAATTATGCCCGATGGTAAGCCGGTGGAGTCCTCTGTAAGTTTGAGAAATTCTCCCTAAAGTACGGTGGGCTTTGCCCACCATTCATTAATCAAATTAATCAGTAAAAATTTTTAAAAGACTAAATTTAGAAACCTAAAAAATCTGGATATTGGTTTTGTTAATTTTGTTAGTTGTTGGTACTGAAACGCGCCCTTAAGTTAAAGTAATTTGTGATATAGCGGCAGATTTTTATCCACCGCTAATTTATGCTAAATTTACTAAAATTAAATGCCGGTAAACCAAAAAAATATTAACTCTCTCCTCCTGGCTCACTCAACCGAATTGTATCATCCTCTCCCAAATATTCACCATTTTGAATTTCAATAATTACTAATGGAATAGCCCCCGGATTTTCTACCCGATGCGGCGTGCATTGTGGCACATAAGTAGACTTATTTTGTGTCACCAAAATTTCCTTATCACCACAAATAACCTTCGCAGTTCCCGAAACCACAACCCAATGTTCACTACGATGATAATGTATTTGTGTCGTCATCGTATGACCAGGTTTAATCATAATTTGATTAATCCGATAACGCGAACCTTCTTCTAAAACCGTCACCTTTCCCCAGAAGCGTTCCTCACTTTTATAACCGTCTTCAGTCACCGGCATATTTTCCAATTCAACGTTACTTTCTATCTCCGACATCGCCTTACCCTCCTGAAAATTTATTGTGCTTATCCTTTATTGAATAATAGAGTATGGGAACTGAGCAATAGCCTATTTTACTCTTCAGCCTAATTCATAATTCCCACATCAATACTCAATTTTTCATCGATTCAAACCACAGCCGGCTCTAAAAACTTCACCGTACCAACACTAGCATTAATCTCCACCTCCACCCCCACCGGCACCGTCCACTTATCTGCAATATGCCCTATGGCAGCACCATACCACGCCGGCACCCCCAAAGGTTTAATAATATCCAAAAAAACTTGAGACAAAGACAAAGACTCCAAAGGATTCTCTGCATCACAATCAGTACATTGTCCAAAAATAAACCCCGAAATCTTATCTAAAATTCCTGCTAATTTTAACTGAGTCAAAAGTCGATCTACCCTATAAACCTCCTCCCCAATATCTTCCACAAACAAAATTACACCCTCCCAAAAAGGCAAATAATTTGACCCCACCATAGCTGCCAAAACCGACAAATTCCCACCCACTAATCTCCCCTTTGCCTTTCCCCCAGTAATAGTTTCCACCCTTATCAAAGAAGGCTTTTTTTTCCTATCCAAAAGACTCTTTTCTTCCATTGGGTTTCGCAACATAACCGCCTCCCCTTCAAACAAAACTTGCTTCACCCAACCCACAGAAAACTCATTCCAAATTGACGAACCCAAGGGCCCATGAAATGTTATCACCCCACTTTGCGCATAAACTGCTAAAAGCAAACTAGTAATATCACTATAGCCCATCAAAATCTTTGGATTTTCCCGAATTAAATTGTAGTCTAATAAAGGCAAAATTCGATTACAACCCCATCCTCCCTGAATTGCTAAAATAGCATTTACCGATTTATCCGCAAACATTTCATTTACATCAGCCGCCCGTTCTTTATCAGTTCCCGCCAAATATCCGTAGCGAGTAAAAAGATGTTTTCCAAGCTTGATATTTAAGCCTAATTGTGATAATTGTTTATGCAATTCATCAATTTCTTTCGGTTCGCTAAAAGTTGCAGGATTAATTAAACCCACCGTATCACCGGCCTTCAAGCGAGCCGGTTTTAAGATAGGCTGGGTTTGACAAATAGCCGGCGTGGTAGTTGCCAAAACTGTTAAACCAAAACCCGATAAGAAATTGCGGCGTTTAATTTTCATAAAAATTTTATTTTAGCAACTCAACTATCCCGATAAAAACGCTTAGATTTTACTTCATATTTCCAAGCCAAACCGGCGGGATCTTTACTTTTACTCCACTCCATAAAATCTCCCCGCATTTTCCACTTACTCACTGTTGTTGCATGAACACCTAAACGATAAGCTAATTCGGTTTGAGTTAAAGAATTAGGCACAACAAAAGACGGTTTTTTCTTAACCTTATCTTCGACATCAAAAGAAACTACCGACTTAGCAGTATTCAAATTTTTAAGCTCATTTGTAGCCTGAATAGGCGGTAGCTGAACTTCTTTGCGAGAGGAAGATTCGGAATTTTTAGGAACTCCAGAAACCTGTGGAGAAGGAGAATTTTTCTTACTCTCCGAAACCGGCACATCAATAGTTTTTTCCGGTGGCTTATTTTCTACAGGTGGAGAACTTGGCATCGGAGAATTATTAGAAAAATCTGCAACTGCGGGAGGTTTCACCGGCTCAGAAAAACCCACAACAGGCTCATAATTTGTATCAACAATGGTAGGAGGTTTACTACCATTAGGAGAAATAGCACTTTCAAAAAAATAAATCATTCCGCCTTGTTCTGTTATTTCGTAATGAGCCGCAAATTCACGGGCTTTTTCATCTAAATACTGTTGAACTTCCGTCCCCGATATATTCGATTTCATCGCCAAATCTAAAGCCGTAACCCATCCATTATTTTCTTGAACTAATTGATAAAAAGTGCTATTTAATTGTTCAACTTTTTTTTGTTCATTTTGCCAATAGCGACGAATACCAAACACCAGACCGGCAGCCACCGCCACCGGCAAAAAAATCCGTCCCGCTGCCAAAATGACCACCAAACCAAAAGCAATAGGAATAATTAAAGGTAAATAGCCCTCAGCATTGCCATTAAAATTGTTACTGTTTTTAACCATATTTAACATTAAATAAACTACATCAGAAAATTAACAGACACCTTGGCAAAACCAAGACCAGGTAAAAATATTATCGCTTTTTTATCGCAATGCCTTCGATAAACAGTCGGCTTTATCGAGGCAAGCCGGTTTATCCTTATGGATGGAACCTATAATCAGCTTGCCTATTTTATCCTCACCTTCGGCTCAATGTCACAGCAACTTCCCCAAAATCAAACCATCGCCGCCATCGCCACTGCTATTGTCCCCCAGCAAGGAAGTATCGGAGTTGTGAGACTTTCCGGCGACCAAGCTGTTAAAATTGCCGAAACCCTTTTTTATACCCCAGGCCGACAAATTTGGGAAAGTCACCGCATTTTGTACGGTTATGTGCGTGATCCCAAGACTTTGCAAGTCATCGATGAAGCCTTGTTGCTGCTGATGAAAGCACCGCGATCTTATACTCGTGAAGATGTGGTGGAGTTTCACTGTCATGGCGGGATAATGCCGGTGCAGCAAGTGTTGCAGTTGTGTATTCAAGCCGGTGCGCGTTTGGCCCAACCTGGAGAATTTACCTTAAGGGCGTTTTTAAATGGCAGGCTGGATCTTACCCAAGCCGAAAGTATAGCCGATCTCGTGGGGGCACGTTCGGCGGCTGCTGCTCAAACAGCCCTGGCCGGTTTGCGGGGAAAACTGGCAACTCCGATCAAAAAGTTGCGAAACACTTGTTTAGATATTTTGGCAGAAATAGAGGCGCGTATTGATTTTGAAGACGATTTACCACCTTTAAATGAATCATTAATTATTGATCAAATTCATCAAATTTTGGCAGATCTGTCAAGTATTTTAGCAACAGCAAATCAAGGAGAATTATTGCGTTCTGGGTTAAAAGTTGCGATTGTTGGCCGGCCAAATGTAGGCAAATCAAGTTTATTAAATGCTTGGAGTAGAAGTGATAGAGCCATTGTTACAGATTTACCCGGCACCACGCGGGATGTTGTAGAATCACAGTTAGTTGTGGGAGGAGTGCCGGTGCAAGTTTTGGATACTGCCGGTATTAGAGAAACCGCCGATATTGTCGAAAAAATAGGTGTAGAACGTTCCCAACAAGCCGCACAAGAGGCTGATTTAGTTTTATTAACTATAGATGCTTCCACAGGTTGGGTAGCGGCAGATACAGAAATTTATGAAACAGTTAAAAACCGGCCTTTAGTTTTAGTAGTTAATAAAATTGATTTAGTTAAAGATTTTGTTCTTTTAAATTCTCCAGAAATTCAGCGAGTAGTTTATACAGCCGCCGCTGAAAATCAAGGAATACAAGACCTAGAAAAAGCTATTTTAGAAGCCGCTAATGCCGGAGATTTACAAGCTGCTAATATAGATTTAGCAATTAATCAAAGACAAGCCAGCGCCCTAACTAGTGCTGAAATTGCCTTACAGCAATGTGTCACCACCATTACCTCTAAACTGCCCTTAGATTTTTGGACAATTGACCTCCGAGGAGCCATTCAAGCCCTAGGAGAAGTAACAGGGGAAGAAATAACAGAATCAGTTTTAGAGCGAATTTTTAGTCGATTTTGTATTGGAAAGTGATCTAAATTTTTTGCCATTCTTCGGTAAAATAAACAAGCAATTTTTCGCAAAAAAAAAGGTTTTTAAAAACCCAGACGGCATTTAATTTAACACAAAGATGCTATTTTTTTAACAACAAAATTATTAAAGTTGGTTAGAAAATAAAGTAACAATTTTTTTAACTTTTACCCATCAAAACCTCCCCAAAGGAGGGGAGGAATCATACTATTAACCAACAGCAACTTTACCTTGCCCAACGGGTGCTTTTCCAGAGAATGAAGAATAAAACTGAGGCTACCAGTGCCCCTAAATTCCACTTCACAGAATTTTTAACCAAGCCCATTTTTTGAGTGTTTTTTTGTTCCATTGCTTGTTCTTGAATTGCCTTTCGGGCGGGAGGAATTCTTTCTAAAATTTGCTCCTTCAATTGCTCAGGATTTGTAGCATCCACTTGAATACCGACATTAGTAAGCTGAGTTCCTAGTTGTCTTATCTCTTCCGTCGTACCCTTACTAACTTCATCTTCGACTTGTTTAAGTTGAGTTAGTTGGGCTTGGGCGGTAGTATTAATTTGGTTATTAGTGAGGTCATTAATTCGAGAAGTGTTGAGAATTCCTAAAGGAACTAGTGCTAGAAATATAATTGCAAAAAGCAAACAAAGCCATGATAGTAACCTTAGTAAAAACCCTTCTAAACGGCTGCGGTTAAATGACTCACCAAAAAAAATTAAAACAAATCCTAGTAAAGGAACAGCCACCCGTTCCACCAGTAGCCCAAGCGTTTGAAATTCCCACACAGGATTGGTAAAATTTGGCGGGATAAAAGATTCGATTACATCGAATAATGCTAACAACAATAGGCCGTAGCCTACCCAACGCAGTCTGTAGATTGACTGACCCTGTTCGCTGTCGCCTCGCGTCATAAGATTTACTCAGTTTTTTGTGAAAAAGGTATTTGAGTAAATGGGTAGAGATACTCAATATTAACTTTTGCTAGTTTACCAGGAATAGGAGCAAAAATTAGGTAATTTTTTTTGCTTTCTATAGATTACAAAGTTGCTATGCACAGGTTGCCAAAAGTTATTAACTAAGTTTTTTCGGTGGTTCTTCTCGCAAAATTGTAAACCAGCAAAACAACCCAAAAATAGCAACAGCTATCATAGAAAAAATCACTGAACCTTCGCCAAAGTGCCAATATTCAAAAGATTTGGGGTTAGAAGAAGCTGCTAAAACTGCCATAAGTGCAACACGGGCTGAGTTGACAAAAAATGCAACGACTGCGGCAGCCACCGGCACCATTATTTTTTGTTTTGTCGTGGTGGTGAAGCTAAACAAAACCAAGAAAGAGAGTCCTAATAACTGCATGATGGTACTCATACCCGAACACCCAGAACCGACTTCAACACTGCCGGTGGGCAGATGAAGAAAAATTCCCTCTCGTAGGACTGGATAACCTAAATACCACAGTAACATTGTCGCTACTTTAGCTGTGGGAAGCGTAATATCTATGGTTTTGACTAAAAATTCTGGTGCCGGCGCCAAAATTGGTAAACACAGCATCACAAGTTCTTTCCAGAATTGTTTAAATCCTTTGGCACCAGACAACATTAAAGCTACGCCAACACCAATTATTAAAGGGGCTATTCTCAAAATCGGATGATATACCGACATGGTAATCATTCGCAGAAAAATCAAAGCTAAGATTGTACCGCCAAAAAACCGCGAGAAAAGGTTACTTTTTAATTTTATAGGTTCTTTTTTGTCTGTGAGCAGAAAAGCCGCAGACGCCAAAGCCATCATGCTTGTACCGCCTACTTCTGGATTTTTTAATTCTGAACCCAACATTGTTTGAAAAGCAAGCAAGCCAAATCCTGTGGCTAAGATCCAAAACTCAGGCTGCTTGATATATTTTTGCCAATTTTCAAGATTCATTTTTTTAATTTTTTTGACCGCAAGTTGATAGAAAATTTCTTGAAACTCAGAAATTTTTGATGCTCTCTATGGGCTGATGGCTGCCTACTTATTTTATACCCATTTTTTGGCCTGTTCTAACTGGGCAGATGGCTTGCCAAACAGTAGGCGAGATTTTTCATACATACAAAAACAGTTGACCAAAAGGCCAACTGTTGAAAATTTTATGTCTCCATGAAAACTTAAGCCAGAGGACTGAAGCGATTAGTTTTTGTTTTCGTTTTTGCTCTGACGGCGGCGGCGGGCCCATCCCAAACCGGCAGCACCCAAAGCCATACCAGCCATTGTTGTCGGTTCGGGTACGGCTTCCGCATTCACTTGGAAATCTTGGAAGTCTGCATCATTGCCATTACCGCGATCATCAAAGGCAATTCTGATTCCTCCTTGGACAAATGGGTTGGCAGAAACGGCTGCACCTGCGTTGGCATAAGCAGCGGTGCTGGTGTTGTTCAAGCCGAGATTAGTTCCAAATACTGCTTGTTGGCTACCATTCCAACGGGTATTTAAACTGCTAGTGGAGTAGACTGTGTTAACAATTCTGTTATGAGTTAATTGGTTAATGTTGCCGTCAAACTTGCTTACCAACCCTAACGTATATACTTTACCTGCTAAGAATTGGAAACTGGCTGTAGCGTTTGTAACCGTTCCGCCTGCAAGAGTGCCTGCGAATTCACTTGCCCTACCTGCTGCGCCCTGAAAATCTGAGCCTTTGGCTTCGGAGAACAGGGTGCTCACTAGAGAAGTCACGGTGCGACTGCCTTGGGTTAGCACTTCATACACGCCTAAGCTAGATTGAAATGCGCCTTGGCTACGGATAAAGTTAAAGTTTACGGTAGTGTTGCTGTCGAATTGGATGCCACTGGTGCCAAAAGTTGCTGCTTGAGCCGGTGCAGAGATACTTAAGAGAGTAGCGGCGGCGACGCTTATTGTAGTAAAGAGTTGGGTTTTCATTTGGGTTTTTCCTTTATTGCTTTCCTTCTATTTTTATTATTCCCTATATTTTTTTATTTGCAAGCCTTTGGGTTAATCTTTACTCAATCTTTAAATAATTTGCCATGATTTTCTATGGTTCTCTAGTAATTTTTATTCGTAGTGATCTCGTTCTTATTAGTTTGTGATCTTACTCACTTCTTAAGGTAATCCTAGTTACATACTCCTCTAGGTTGGCTAGATTTTTTGAGTTTTCTGTGCTGTTTATTTTTCCTAGGAGTTTTCTGCAAAGGCTTTTCTGACAAGTTTGTTTAAATGCTTAGTGCTGTACACAAAACTTTAGTCTGGCTGTTTACTATGTTAACTATAGAACAAGAGCCTGTAAACAGTAGATAGAGCAACTAGAGTTATTAAAAGCCTAAAGACTCTCTATTTACAAAGGCCCATCGTCTTAATGCTT
The DNA here is from genome assembly GCA_036704045.1 of Halomicronema sp. GTDB lineage: Bacteria > Cyanobacteriota > Cyanobacteriia > Cyanobacteriales > Oscillatoriaceae > Ancylothrix. Next base: position 30,139 of record DATNQM010000048.1, read on the forward strand.
CTAATAATAGTAATTTTGGTATCTATTATAAGAAATACTCAGTTAGGAACAGCAACAATAGTTTTTTATTATATTTTTAGTTATTTAGATTTTCTGTTCCATAAACATAAAATCTTTTCTATGGACTATGATTTTTTGTAGGAAGGCAGGATTATTTATGGGCCATTGTCGTCAATTCGGAAACTAGCTGTACATTTACGATAAATTTGTGGAAGTCTCACTGCTATCAATAAAAAAAATTTGCACCGGCCCACGAAACGAGTTAACTTACAGACCATACCAAAGTTTAGTGTTCACCACCTCCGATTAGATTGCTCCTAAAAAACTCTATCTATAGAGGGTTGGCTGAAGTCCTAAATATATTGTTTTTTAAAAATGAAAGTTTAAAGTAAAGCCGCTAGAAACGTTACACCAAAAGAGATCCGCACCCGTAGAACCGGCAAAAAAAAACAGTTAGCTATTTCCGCCAACTGCTAAAATTTACTGACTTACTACCAACTTTAAAAACTTGTTGCGGTGCAGACAGCCTCAACCAGCTGTGCATGAGGCTTAAATTTTTGAACCTCTATTTTTATTATGGGGTGGCAATTTTTAAATCCATGACCACAAGAGGATTTTTTACTGAATCTTTATTAAAGGTTATGGGTTTGCGATAATTTTGAGCGAAATTTGCTCGCTAAAACAATTTTTTGATGATTTTAAGGCCAATTTGCCCATAAACCGAGCTCGATAGTAGCCGTAAGGTAAAAAAAAGTCTTAAGTTGTTTCCGTATATTCCGTAAATTGAATATTAAAAAAGCTTGCTGAGGTGAAAGCTTAAGTAATTTCACGGAAATACTCCTAAGCGAATCTTCCTAACGCTGTTAGCAGTCTCTTATCGCGTTTTTGAAAGTACGATGGTAAGGTAAAACCTGGTGTTTTAAAGAAATTAGGCATTACCTTACCATTTCTGGACTTCAGATAACTGAAAACCCCTATAAGTCAGGAAAAAACCCCCTTTTTTTTTAGTAAGGGAGGAATAAAGAGAGAAAAAATTTTGCTTTTTCAGAAAACCGGGCCGGTTAAGGTTTTAGCAGTGTAGATTATTTAACGGGCCGGCCAAACAAAGCATTATAAAAAATGCCTTTAAGCATAAACTTTTTGATAATAAGCCAGATACTCCTCAGACAAAAGAGGTTTCCACCAGTCAGGGTTAGCCAAATACCACTCAACAGTTTGGCGCAAACCTTGTTCAACTGTTACCGCAGGACTCCAACCCAATTGAGTTTTAATTTTTGTGGCATTAATAGCATAACGGCGGTCATGTCCGGGGCGGTCTTTCACAAAAGTAATTAAGTTTTCACAAGGACGCACCGGCAAATCGGGAGCCAACTCATCCATTAATTGACATAACATCCGTACCAAATCAATATTTTTTACCTCATTATTGCCGCCAATATTATACATTTCTCCTGGTGTACCGGCATGAATAACCACATCCAAAGCACTGCAATGATCGCGCACATAAAGCCAATCACGGATATTTTGACCATCACCATAAACCGGCAAAGATTTTCCCAAAAGCATATTAATACACATTAAAGGAATTAACTTTTCTGGAAAATGATAAGGGCCGTAATTATTCGAGCAATTTGTAATCAGTGTTGGCACATTGTAGGTATGAAAATAAGCTCTCGCAAGATGATCGCTGCCCGCTTTTGAAGCCGAATAGGGACTATTAGGAGTGTAGGGTGTAGTTTCGCTAAAGGCTGGATCATCCGGGCCCAAACTACCATAAACTTCATCGGTAGAAACGTGCAAAAATCGGTAATTTTCAGGACGTTGGTTGTTTTGCCAATGGTGACGGAAAGCTTCGAGTAAAGTAAAAGTCCCAACAACATTTGTTTGTACAAAAGCTGAAGGCCCTAAAATTGAGCGATCCACATGAGATTCAGCGGCAAAGTGTGCGACAGTATCAATGGATTCTTCTTTGAGCAAAGTATCTACAAGAGTGCGATCACAAATATCGCCTTTGACAAAGCGAAAATTTTCTTTTGTTTCGAGACTTGCTAACGTTTGCTGGTTGCCGGCGTAGGTAAGGGCATCGAGGACTACAATACGGTCATTTGGGTATTTTGTGTGCCAATGGTAAACAAAATTAGAACCAATAAATCCTGCACCGCCGGTGATCAGTATGCGGTGAGGCTGCCGGTTTTCGTTTGGGTTAGAGTTAGCGGTCATATTGATTTTCGATTTTAGATTTGGAATTTTAGATTTGAGGGTTGCTGTTTCAAAAATAGCCTTAAAACCGGCCCGGATAGCAATTTTTTACAAAATTAATCTTTTTTAAGCTAATTCAGCCTTATGATCGAGACATCTACCTGTGGTATGAGGTAAATGTTGTGGGTTAGCAAGAGATGATGGCCTTCACAAGAAAAGGCAATCTTTATCTACTACTTTTCAGAGTTTGTATTATGTAGAGATAAAAAAACTGGCTCCTGTTAAGAAGGCTCTCCGCGATAACCATCGGGTAAAATTGTTGTTTCATCCACAAAAGCATCAGAAATATTTACACCTCGACAACGGAAAAAACTACACCCACTTAACTGCGCTTCACTAAACTTTGCCTGTTCTAAATTACCCATAGTTAGATTAGCTCCTTTGAGATTTGTTTTACTTAAATTTGCTTTATATAAATTAGCTCCTTGTAAATTAGCTCCTTGTAAATTGGCATAACGGAGATTAGCCCTCGATAAATTAGCTCCTTGCAAATTGGCATTTGATAAATCAGCTTGGTAAAGTTTTGCATCACTACATTGAGCTTCATAAAATTGTGTATTTTGTAAATTCGCTTTGCTAAGATTGGCGTAAGGTAAATAAATTTGGCTTAAATTGCTCCCCTTGAGATTGATTTCTCGCAGATCGGCCTCAAATAAATCGGCACCTGCTAGATCAACTTCGGCAAAATCCCGAACGCCCTCCGCATAACGATCTTTTAAGGCTTGAGCGGTTAGCCGTTGCATACTCATGTTTCCTTTTTTCCCGATGTCAACCATTCTCAGACGGTGACTTTAGTAACTACTGCGTATTTATACTCATTCCCTATTGTTAAGGGACTGTTAATAAAATTTGGGTTTTTTAATCTTTTTTTTGGTTTTTAGGCCCCATTCTCATTTATCGCCCTTGAAGTCAGCGGAAGTTTTATTGCATCAATGACACATCAGGCATGAGCGATGTCAAGATCGAAAACAACGCGTATTGTAAAAAAACTATGCCAAAACTCGAAGTATCCATTGCCCAGCACTACCACGAACGTACTAAGTATGACCCGGAAACCCTGGCCTCGAAAAATTACCAACTCGACTGGGATAAACAACCAATCCCTTTTAAGGAATACAAAATTGGCACCTCAATTGACCTCAAACCATACCTGAAAGCTAATGTCCTTAGTACGGCTGATGGTGAGTGGTGGCAACGTTTATCACGCTTGCTGTTTTGCAGCTATGGGCTGACGGCTAGAGTCCCGACAATAGATAAGCCTCTTTATTTAAGATCGGCGCCTTCTGCTGGTGGTCTTTACCCGGCGGAAATTTACTTAATTTCTCGTGGTACCGGCTTTTTGGGTGCCGGACTATACAACTATCAACCTCAAAGTCATACTTTATTGCGATTTTGGGATGATTCGATTTGGCCAGTTCTCCAAGAAGCTTGTTTTCAACATCCTGCGCTGGAGAAAACTCATATTGCTATTGCGACTACTGCGGTTTTTTATCGTTCAGCTTGGCGTTATCTTGACCGGGCCTATCGGCGGATTTTCCTAGATACCGGCCACTTGCTTGCTAATATTGAACTGGCCGGTAGTCTGACTCGGTTTCGGCCTTATCTGACTGGTGGTTTCCAGGACGAACTACTAAACAACTTGCTTTTTTTAGATTCTCAGCAAGAAGGTACTCTTAGTATTATTGCCCTTGCGGACTTAGATGATGGTGCCCAATTTTTGATGCCGGTTAAAACAGCGTTTCCCTCTGGTACCCAAACGGAATATCCACATATTCCCGATGGAAGTTTGCTTGCTTATTTGCACAAAGCAACGGAAATTAAAACGGACAAAAACGTAATTCAAAATTGGGAAGTTGACGCGAATGAAAGTTCGGATCAAGATAAATACAATTTTCCTTTTTGTACAAAAATTTCTTCTGTTACTCCTTCTATTACTTGGGGGAAAGATTTGGAGGGGCTAGAAAATACTCTTTTGCGCCGGCGTTCTACTCGCAGCTATTCGGGAGGTGATATAACCATTGAAGAACTGAAAGCTTTGCTAGATTTTACTTACCAACCTCACCATTATATTGATCAAGGACTGGATGGGAAACCAGATTTTTTTGATTTGAGTTTGATAGAAACATTTATTGCTGTTTCTGGGGTGCGAGGTTTAGAGGAAGGATGTTATTATTATGCACCCAAAGCCCAAGAATTTCGCCAAATTCGTTTTAAAAATTTCCGCAAAGAATTGCATTATTTGTGTTTGGGACAAGAGTTAGGAAGGGATGCTGGGGCGCTGGTTTTTCAAACGGCTGATTTAAAAAATGCTGTTGCTAAATATGGCGACCGAGTTTATCGATATTTACATTTGGATGCAGGACATTTAGGACAACGTTTGAATTTGGCGGCGATTCATTTAGGTTTGGGAGTGAGTGGAATTGGAGGTTTTTTTGATGATCAAGTTAATGATGTTTTGGGAATTCCTGCGGATGAAGCGGTGATTTATATTACTACTTTGGGCCGGCCTCGCTGATGGCAAATTAAAACCGCAGCAAACTGAAAATGTTGGAATATTCATCTGTCCATAGGGGTGCATCTTTAGTATTGGGGAGGGTTTGCCAGCGGCTATCTGCTGTTAATTTACCAAAGTTATCGCGGTTTTGTGTGAAAATTACCCAGTGCGAGGCTGATTTTCCGAGGGCTTTTTCTGTGGGAGAAATTTCTTTTTGTAGTTGCCTTAATGCTGTCAAATTTAAGTTTTTGGCTAAGGCTGCTAAGACCGGCTCAACGTTCAAATATCTGTTAGAAATATTGACGGCAACAATACCATTTTTTGATAGCTTTGTCAAGTATATTTGTAGGGCTTCTTTTGTGATTAAATGTACGGGAATAGAATCTGAGCTAAAGGCATCCATAATAATTAAATCATAATAATTTGAGGGGGATTTAGCTATTTCTAAACGGGCATCTCCTAGGATAATTTGGTAAGGTGATTTGGAGTTTTTTAAAAATGTAAAAAAATTAGGGTTGCTGGCAATTTTTTTGACGGTTGGATCAATTTCATAAAATGTCCAATTTTGTTGGGGTTGGCTGTAGGCAGCGAGGGTGCCAATTCCTAATCCTAAAACGGCTATATTTTTGAAGTTTTGTTTGGTGTTGAGATAGTCAAATAATTGTCCGATGGGTGAGGTGGGATGAAAATAGGTTAGGGGTTCTTGTTGGCGTTTAGGATCGAGGCTTTGTCTGCCGTGTAAGGTGGTTCCATGCAGTAAACTGTGGTAGTTGCCTCGCTTATCATAGACGACGCGATTAACTCCAAAAAAACTCCTTTCTGTATATAAAATTCCGCCTAAATTACCGATAGAAAATTGGATTAGCATTAAAGTTAATATTAGGCCGGCAATTAAACGTATTCTGCCTAATTCAAAAATTAAATTAATTGTTAATAATAAGGCAATTGAGCAGATTAAACCTAGTGTATTTTCAAATAAGTTATCAAGATTTAATCCTATGGTGAAGGTGCCGAATAATAAGCCTAAACTGATGGTAAAAGTTTTAGATTTTAGAGAGGTGTTTGCAAAGGCTGATGTTTGCAAGAGTAGTAAACTTAAAAGCATTATTAAAGGATATTCTGATATTGTTGGGAATATGGCCGGTGCAACCAGGGCGTTAAAAATACCTCCTAAAACACCACCAAAGGCAACCCAAAGGTAAAATTTTGTCAGATATTGCACTGGGGGGCGAAGTGCGGCAAGTTTGGTATGAAATAGGCTGGTTACTATAAAAAAACAACCTAAGTGTAAGGGTAATAATAATGCTAAAGGTTGTAAAACTTTTAAGAGTGATAAAAGAATTAAGGGCGTTAAGAGTAGGGTTATAGTTTTATAAAACTTCTCAATGGGCAGAAATTGGGTGGGCCCGAAGGCGAAGATAAATGTGAGTAAATATAAGGCTAAAGGTACAGCCCATAGAAGAGGAATTGCTGCTAAGTCTACGGTTAAGTATGTTGTTATTCCTAATAGCAAACTGGAAGGTATAAAAGATAATAATAACCATTGTGCTTGTTTTTTAAAACTAGGTTTATCTAGGTTTTCTGTTTCTTCTAGTACGGGGATTTCGGCGAGGGTTGGAGTTAATTTTTCGCTTGTTGAAATTAAGGGATTTTTCCACAATATTACAGCACAGAATAATGTTAAAATAACAAGCAATGCGTAGCCTATAGCCCAACCTAAACTTTGTTGAGAAAGTGATAAATTGGGTTCAAGAAAAGTGGGATACAAAATCAAAGCTAAGATACTGCCGAGATTACTGGCAGCATAGAGAAAATAAGGATCATTTCGGGAAGAGTTGGGAGTGGAAGCAAACCATTTTTGTATTAAAGGGGCAGTGGTAGAAACAACAAAAAATGGTAATCCTGCGGAAATAAAAAGTAAAGTCAGTAACCAAAAAATCGGGTTATCTTTTGAATAAAAAAGCCAATTTTTTGTGATTGTAATGGGTAAACAAGCTAAGGGCAAAAATAATAAAAAACTGTGAATAATAGCTTGTTTACGAACTCCCAACCGTTGCGCCGTCAGGTGAGAATAGCTGTAGCCGAATAATAAAACAGCTTGAAAAAATAATTGACAAGTATTCCAGACAGAAGGAGAACCTCCTAAGAGGGGTAAAATCATTTTAGCAACCATTAACTGTACCCAAAAAAGTAAAAAGGCGCTAACAAAAAGGGTTGCAGAAAAAATAATTAACATAAGCAAAAAATTTTACCATTCAGAAGATGGATAAATATTATTAGTAGGATAATCTTGACGCATACAATTTTGACAACGTTCAAGATAAATTTGGGAAACACGATCTTTAGGGTTTAGGTTAAAGCATTCTTGAAATCTTTGGGAAGCTTCGCGAAAAGATTGCATATAATAAAGTAATATTGCTTCTTCAAATATTGGTTTTGTGGCTAGTTTTCCTTGTTTAATTGGGGCTGGATCAGCATCAAAAACTTCAAATACAGAAACTTTTTCGGATTTTCCTTTAACTTTTACACTATCAATTAAACGAATACAATACTGGCTGGGATCTTCTAAACGAGAGAAAGTATGGTGAGAAATTAATAAAGAAACTCCATAATTTTTTGTTAAGCCTTCTAGGCGAGAAGCTAAATTGACTGCATCAGAAATAACAGTGCTATTCATGCGGCTTTCTCCTCCCACAATTCCTAACATTAATGACCCGGTATTGATGCCTATTCCAATGTTAATACAAGGACGACCTGGCCGGCCTCTGGTATTGTTATATTCTGCTAATTTTTTTAACATAGAAATTCCTGCTTTTACAGCATCATCAGCCCCACCACTAAATAGGGCCATAATAGCATCGCCAATGTATTTATCAATAAAGCCATTATTTTCAGCAATAGCTGGTTCCATCCTAGATAAATAAGCATTAATAAACTTAAAATTATCTTTGGGAGTCATCATTTCGCTAAGGGTTGTAAAATCTCGAATATCCGCAAACAAAATTGCCATATTAAGCTGGACGTTATCGCCTAATTTGGCATCTAATATGCTTTCATATCCCAAAAAATAAAGAAATTCATGGGGTACAAATCTTCCGTAGGCATCGGTAAGATTAAACTCGGAATCTAGGGCTTTTTGTAAATCGCAATTCACTTTAAAAAGTTTATCGATCATGTTGGCAAGATCAACTTGAGCTTTTTTGCGTTCTGTAATATCTTGAAAAGCTGTCAGCGCATACACAACTTTGCCATCAGCATCATAAATTGGTGTACCCCAAGCTTCGAGGGGAATGACTTTATCCCCAATGTGAATTTCAAGGTCATCTACTGAAGAAACTTCTCCTTTAAGGGCTCTTAAAATTGGCTGGTTTTCGTTGGGGTAAACTTCATTTGTCCCGGCAATATAAAAGCTATAAACATCAGGATTTTTTGGATTGGAACCATCTTTTAAAACACCTTGACCTAGTAAAGTTTTGCCCTTTTTATTAATAAAATAAGGATGGCCGGCTGCATCAATAACTACTACTCCCACCGGCATTGCTTCTAAAAATTGTGCTAATCGCGCCTCCTGTGTTCGTTGCAATTCTTGAGAATGGTATGCAGAAACCAAAAAACCAGAAAACCAAAATGCTAATAAAGGAGCAACCACCGGCACCCAACAACTTAACAGAAAAAAGGCGTAACTTCCACCCATTAAAACAAAGCTAAATATCAATAAAAAAGCGCAACGAACAGCCCATTTGAGAGCAAAATTTTTGTTAATTTTTTTAGTTTCGCTTAGTACCCAACCACCACCGGCTCCAACAAAAGACCACACCATTACCCATAACCACTCAATTTTCTCATCCCAAACTTTAATTAAGGGCCGGTTATCCATTGCAGAACTAATAATTTGGCTGGCAATATTCGCGTGAATAACCACCCCAGGGGTGCGATTTGGTGCCTTAGCAAGACTATTACTGTAAGGTGTAAAAAAGACATCATTAAGACTAATGCCGGTGGCACCAATCAACACTAAACGGTCTTTAATTAGGGTTGGGGAAACTTTATTTTTTAGGATATCTTCTAAGGAAACTGTATAAAAATTTTCTCTGGGGCCTCGATAATTTAGTAAAATTTGATAGCCTCCCGCATCTGCACGAACATAGGAACCATCATTGCTAGAAAAAGGAATAAACACTGCATTTCCTAACCCTAAATGCTGCTTTATAGGGTCAATCATTCTCAGTTTTATATTTTCTTTTTCTAAATACATCAATGCTAATTGAGTACCTAAACTTAATTTGGTTTTGCCTTTTTCTGCCCTCACAGACAATAAAGCACGCCGAACTTTGCCATCAGCATCCAAAACTAAATCTGCCATTGAAACTTGCTCAAATTCTGCCAAAACCGGCGGTGGTTGTACTTGCTTACCAACAACTTTTTCGACACCAATTAAATTAGGGGTATTTCTAAAAACTTCTACTAGTTTTTTATGACCTGGTGGTACTGCCAAATCTCTAAAAATATCTAAACCAATTGCTCTCGGTTCCATTTTATGAATTTTTTGCAACAAATCAGCCAGCACCTCATCAGTTGCCGGCCATTGCTTGACATATTGGATATCAGATTCGTCAATTGTGACGATGACAATACGCCGGTCTGGGGCTTCCAAGGGGCGCATCTGAAAAAACCGATCCAAAACCGCCCATTCCAAAAGCTGAAACACGCCTAAATAAGTTGCTCCAATCACCCCTACTGCTACACCGGGGCCAATTATCCAAACCGCCCAACTTTTGTTATAACGGAGTTTAGGAAGTTTTTGGAAATTTGTCAGCCCATTGCCTAATAGCTGTTTTATCTTTTGCCACATCAACTCTTTTAAATAAATTTCCGCTTGAATTTTTTTGCAACTCTTCCTAAAATTTTTTGTCTGCCCTCCGTTTATTTTAACTACCAGTTTGATAAATTATATCTGCCATTGCCTGACATAATTTTACTAGTATTAGTTGCTTGGCTAAAAATGGCGTTTTAATAATAAACTCTCCCTAGAAAAGGAGAGTAAAAAATTATAAAAACGCCCGTTATATTTCCAAAAACAAATATTTTTCAAAACAAAGGTTTGCTGGCAACGGTTGCATCTACTCCCTCAGTTGTTAGCAATTTATCCCAAGTATTTATTACTGTTGGATCTGAAGGTGATAAGCGTTTTTGTTCAGCAAGAGTCATCATCATATCAAACCAAATACCCGCTTTTCCATAAACAGCAGCCCGCTCTGTAGGTGTTTTTGCATTTTGCAATTGATTTTTTAATTCTGCGGTTGCGGAAATACGTTTAATTTTTCCAACCACCCCTGGGCTATCTGGCTTGAGTCCTTGAGAGCCGGCAACAATAAAAATCCATTGATAGGTTTTTCCAACTTCAAGAGGCTTTGCATCATCGGGAAGTTTGAAGGTAATAATTCCGCCAGTTTGAGTAATAGGAAATTTGGTTTGATACTGATAATTACCATCAGAATCAGTTAAAGAAAAAAACAGTTGTTTGCTAGAACCTTCGGGAATATAAATATAAAATGTTGGCCGTTCTGTTAAGGTTAAACCGCTTTGAGAAGCCGGCATTAAAGCCGTTACACAATTTGCTGGCATTTGTGTAGACATACAACCCATACCACGCGATGCTCCACCGGCCGTATCGGCAGGTTTATCATCGCCCGGCGGTTCAAAAGTAATCTTGTTAAGGGGTAGTGGTATTTTTCCATTGCTTGTCGAAGTTGACTGTGCCTCGGTTTTTGAGACAGGGTGCATCCCAAGACCTAAAAACAGGCTCAAAGATAATAAAAAAACAGCAGAATAACTTTTCATTGTAGCTTTCTCTTCAAAACTAATTTTTAGAAGCTGTCTGATCTTATTTTAGATACTAGAATTTAGATTTTAGGTGGTAAAGAGAATAATTTTACATTCTGACAACAATAAAAATTTAAAGCCAATTGCCGACCAAAATAAACGCAGCCCAATAAAAAGGATGTTCAAACTGCTCTTCTTTTAAAAGTGATAACTGTGCATGGCGCAGCGCCGAAGCTTTCGACACACCCTTTAAGGTTAGCTGTTGGTAAAATTCAGTCATCAATTTTGCCGTCGATAAATCTTGCACCGACCAAAGCGTTCCGACTGTACTGCGAGCTCCTGATCGCAAAGCAACGCCAGCTAAACCTAAAGCAGCCCGCCGGTCACCGGCCGCCGTTTGACAAGCACTCAAAACCAGCAAATCAATTGCATTTTCTTCTCCGCCTCCAGACTGCAATAAATATTCTAAATTTCTAACTTTAATTTTTTCATCCCAAGTCAAAATAAAAGTTTCTTCAGGATTAGAACTAAACTGTCCATGAGTTGCTAAATGAACCAAAGGAAAATGAGAAGACAGCAGTTTTTCTTGTAAAACTTTCTCGGTAAAATCTTCATTTAAAAAGACTGTTGCAGAAACTTCATTAGAAATACTTTCTGCTTCTAATTTTACGGCCGGTAATGCTCCAAAGCCTTGCCGAGCCTCGGTTAATCCTCCCATTAAAACTTTTAAATTAGATTTTTCTAACTTTTGTGGCGGCAAAAGTTGCAACCCAGGAGTAATAGCCACACTGTATTTTTCTATCAAATACTTTTCCCCATCATAAAGCGCAGCCATTGGCACATTTCTTAATAAACCATCTGGAACAAATACCAAAGTTTCTATCTCGCTAGCCGCTAATTCTTTTTCTGCTGGTTCTACTAAGAAACTATAAAATTTTTGAGCTATTTCCAAACGTTTTTTTCTGGGAAACAAAATATTAAAAGACTCATATAATTCCTCGACAACCTTCTCAAATTCAAGTTTTTTAACTTTTGTAGAGTAATATTGTAAAGGTCTAGCCGGTAAAGAAAAAATTACCATTAATCTGTCTTCTAAAATAATCGGATAAATTACCGCAGCTTTTGGATCAATTTGATCAACTTGTTGGGGTTTAATATTCAAACAAGCCTCACGGAAAAAATTATCTAACTCAGCTAACTGTAAAGCTTCTATCACAAGACGCGCTTGTTTAAGATTTTCTTGACTCACTTGTTGATCTGGTTCTGCGGAAGAATCTAACAACAAACTCACTAATTCTCGATAAACTGGCTCAATACTTTCTTGAAAAGAAAACTGCACATCTTGATTAATTGCTACCAAATCTCTACGCAAAGATTGCCAACTTTTCACCGCTTCTTTATAAGCATTTGTAGCAGCCTTAATTTCTCCTTGTTCCTTCAAAATTTTACCAAGATTGCCTTGAGTACGAGCAAGAATATCTTCTGCATTTATTGTCTCAGCTAAAGCAATTGCTTGTAGAGACAAACTTTTAGCTTCCTCTAATTGCTGATTCTTTTGATATAAAGAACTTAACGCTAAAATTGCCGAAGCTTCTGCACGGCGATCTTGTAAACTTTGAGCTTGTTGAACAGCAGTGGCTAAAAGCTTTGCAATCTCTAAAAATTTTTTCTCACTTTCTGGAATTTTCATCAAACTTTGGACAAAATTAACTTTAGCATAAACGGATGAACGACTAGCGGGTAAGAATCCAATTTCTGATGTAATTTCATCACATAAAACTTTTGCTTCATCCCAAAAATTGCCCTCTACTAACAAACTTAACTTATTAATTTTCGCCTCAAGTTTCAAAAGCAAATCACTAGCCATTAAAACCGTCTGATCATAAAAATTTAAAGCCCTTGAATAATCTTTTAAACCCCGAAATGTATTACCAAGACTCAAAAATATAACCGCCTGTTCACTTAAAGCATTTAACCGCACTAAAATGCCTAAGCTTTCTTCTAAAACCTGTTGAGATTTTTCTAAATCACCCATTACTTGTAAAGTTACACCCAAACCCTGTAAACCGCTTGCCTTTAATACAGAGTCAGGCTGTCTATTAAAATCCTCATAAACCGTTTTTAAAATAATTTTTGCTTCCCTATAAAGCCCCAACACTTGCAAAGCTTGGGCTTGATTAACTAAACTTCCCAAAACTCCAACCTGATCATTCAAAGAAGTATATAATTTTTCTGCCACCTGCCAAGAATTCAAAGCAGATTCTGCTTGTCCTTTAGCCAGATATAAACTACCTTGACTCATCAAAAGCCGCGCCTGAACTTGATTTTTTTGCCCCGATTTTTCCACCGTAGAAATTAATAATAAACCTTCATCAAGAGCCCTACTAGACTTTTCAAAATTACCCAAAGCTAGATATCCGTTACCAACATAACTCAAAACCAAAACCTGTCTTAAAATATCCCCGTCTTTTCTATAAACTTCCTCGCCTTCTTCCCAAACTTTAACGGCATCAAAAAACCTGCCACTTTCATACAAAACTCTCCCAACTTCCACAAAATCTTGCCTACTATTTGCCCCCAAAACCGGCCCACCCATCACCAACAAAAACCCCAAAAATATTAACGATAAATACTTCCAAAATACTCTTATTTTTTTCAAAATTATTACCTTTAATGTTCCAGCAAGCTATATTTTAAATTTATTTATCGGCTGTTTAAAATTATTATTTTTCCTAAAAATATCCAATTTTTGTATTTTTAAAAACTCCTTACTTACGATTTACAAATACTACGCCCGACAACGAGGCAATTGATACCACATATTATTACTTTTTAAACCAGAAGAACTAACAATTAATTTTACCTTACCATCCTCACCAACTTGCCAACTATTAGCCTCCACAACAGTATCACTAACAGGCATTGGATCTTCCACATTCACCGCTTCTGCCTCTGTTTCCAAAGGACGCATATCTTGCCATATCATTTGACGAGTTAAAGGTTGAACTGGATCCACCGGCAATCCCCCTTTACCCGTAACAACAAATCGGTTGCCCTGAGACACCTCACACCCCTGTATAATTTGATTATTCAAATCATTTAACTGTGAAGGTAATATACCTAAACCCTTAGCCGGATTAAAGTTTACCGTATTAATTTGCACATTTCCTGTTAACTCAGGATTACCACCACTAGCAGTAATATCACTTTTTATTGTAGTAAAAATTCGATACTCAGTACCAAAAATTCCTTGAGAATTAATCATAACTTGTCCGCCTCTTGCTTGTTGAGAATTAGCACTAATATCGCTATTTTCTAAAGCCGTTAAGGTATCAGATGATATAAAAATATTGCCACCGGTAGACTCAAAAGAAGCATTAGTAGTAATAGCACTGCCTCTTCGTAACTGTATATTATTTACATTCAGGGTAATATTACCTTCTTTCCCTTGGAAATTTGCGGCACTCAAAGTACCATTATCTTGCAATAAACTGCGGGCAATAATATTAAGGTTTCCGGCTTCTCCACCTTGTTGAGAACTTACAGAAATTTGAGCTCTTCCTGTTACTTTTAAAGTATCAGCTTCAATATTTAAAGTACCGGCATTACCCACACCAAAAGAACTAGCAAATAACCCACTCGGAAAAAACTGTCCCGAATCATCTTGAAAAAAAGGACGGCTTAAATTTTGTGATGCCGGCACAGCAGCGCTTAAATTTATAACATTAGCGCGGATAAATAAATTTCCACCTGCGCCTTTATCAAAAGTTCCTGTGCTAATTTGTCCCCCATCTCTCACCGTTATATTACCGGCTTCAATTTTTAATTCCCCACCGTTTCCCTCACTAAAAGTATCGGCAGATAAAATACTAGGACTACCATTAAAACTTGTCGAAAAAACTTCGATATTATCGGCTTTGATTTGTACCTCACCGGCAGCATTACTTCCCGAAGTATCTACTCCCACTCTTCCACCATCAGCAATTTTTAAAGAAGAAGTTTCAATTCTTAACTCACCTCCTTTACCTGTTGATCCTGGCTCAGCAGAAGCAGCTAAAACACTAGGAAATCTACCACTAGATGAAACACCTCTAACTTCAACTTCTTGGGCTTTTACTGTTAACCCACCGGCATTTCCTCTATCACGGGTAAAGGTTAAAATTTGCGCTCCATCACTAACAAATAAACGCTCTGTTTCTATCGTTAAATTTCCCGCATTGCCGGTAGAACCACCATAGGCGGCTGTTTCCATAACACTACTAAAATTTAATTCTACGTTTCTGGCTTTCACCATTAATGCACCGGCATCTCCTTCCCCAAAGGTATCAGCCCCAACAATTGCCCCATCTATTAATCTTAAATTCGGAGTTTCAATGGATAAAAAAGCCCCTTTGCCCGTTGCTCCCGGATCAACGGAAGCAAAAATACTACTCGAAAAAGTATCAGAAATCCCACTAATTTCGATTGCTTCTGTGGTTTTTACGCTTAATATTCCCCCGTTGGCTGTTCCCAAAGTATCAGCTAAAATTGTCGCTCCTTCTAAAATTTCTAAACGTCTCGCTTGCAGTTGAATATCTCCGCCACCATTACCACTTGTTGAAGCTGATGCTGCTTGACTTAGCCTAATATTTTCAAAATTTTGGGCGTTTTCATAACCGAAGGCAAAACCCTTTGAAATTGGGGTTAATGTTACTAAACTATTGCTAACACTTCCTAGTTCTATTCTGCCGCCTTCAGCAGTTATATTTCCCCCAATTAATTCAATATTTCCTCCCAATAAACCTAATGTTTTTCCGGGTAAAACTTGTAAGCCCGCTGGCCTGGAATTTCTCAAAGTTGCTAAGGTTGTTGAGTCAAAATTTAATTGATTTCCTGTTCCCAAAACTTGTATTTTTCCTGGGTTTGAGCCAAGTTGTAAACCCACCGGCACATTGACTGTCAGCAAAGGAGGAATATTAGGATTTTTCGCCCTAAAAAAACTCCCATCCGCCAAAGCAATACTATCAGCTGTACTTGCAAAAAATGAACCACCAATATTTAATTGAGCATTGGGGCCAAAAATAATTCCATTCGGATTAATTAAAAATAAATTAGCGTTGCCATTAGCAGCAATCAAGCCATCAATAGTAGAAATATTCGCGCCGGTAATGCGGGTAAGAATATTTTGAATTGTGGGAGAATTGTTAAATATAGCGCGGCTGCTGGTGCCAATAGAAAATTCTCGAAAACTATGAAAAAGATTTCCTCCCGCAGCATAGCCCCCTTCTATCAAAAAAGTATTGCCGGTGGGCGTAACAATGCTATTAACAGGTAAACTGGAATCAGGGACAATTTGTGCTAGTGCCGATGAATGCCAAGCAAATAAAATGCCTACAGAAAATGCTAATTTTAAAGGATTTTTCATTTTTGATAATGGCTAATTTATAAAAATTGGCACAGCCTTAATGCTTTGAAGTTTGCTTATCATATAACAAAAAAAATGTCAAGGAATATTTAAACAATTTTGATCGGTTACGACAGTTTCTAAAATACAGAAAGAAATAGAATTCGACTCAACACATTGAGGGATGGCAGTGATAGGTAAAGTGCTGGATGGGCGTTACCGGATAGTTGAAATATTAGGCTCTGGGGCATTTGGGCAAACATATTTAGCTGAAGACATTCGTCGTCCCGGCGAGCCTCAGTGTGTGGTGAAGCAACTTTGCCCTACTAGTAACGGCTCTGTTTCTTTGCAAGCAGCCAGCCGCCTGTTTAAACGTGAAGCCGAAACTCTGGAAAAATTAGGCCGACATGACAAAATACCGCAGCTTTTGGCCTATTTTGCCGAAAATAACAAATTCTATTTGGTTAAAGAATACACTGCCGGTCATCCTTTAACGCAAGAAATTATTCCCGGCCAACCTTTGCCAGAGTCAGAGGTTGTTAGCTTGTTAGCAGAGGTATTAGATATTTTGGTGTTTGTCCACGCCAACCGAGTTATTCACCGCGATATCAAACCGGCAAATTTGATTCGTCGCGCTGCGGATAATAAATTAGTTTTAATTGATTTTGGCTCGGTTAAAGAAATTACTTCCCAAATTAGCAACTCTTCTGGCCCTTGGACAATAGCCGCCGGCACCCCAGCCTATATGCCGGTAGAGCAATTTCAAGGAAACCCGCAATATAGCAGCGATTTATATTCGTTGGGAATGGTGGCAATACAAGCATTGACCGGCCTGCCCGCCGGAGAACTACCAAAACTACAAGACCCCCACAGCGGTAAAATTCTTTGGAGACAGCGAGCGGTCGTTAGCCCACAACTAGCAGACATTCTCGACAAAATGCTACATCACAACTATGGGGCACGCTATCCATCAGCGGCGCGAGTTTTGGAAGACTTAAGCCAACTGCCCAATTCAACCTTAGTTTCGCCTTCAGCGATGCTAACTCAATACGAACTGCCCCGACTAGCAAAACAGCGCCGGTCTTATATTTGGGGTGGAATAGGGGTGGTTTTAGTAGGGATGGCACTGATGTGGTTGTGGGGCCGGCCAGACAAAACTAAATCGCAAGATTTTTATAAACGAGGTGTAGACCGCTCTCAAGAAGGCGATCACCGAGGAGCTATTGCAAATTATACGCAAGCACTGCGTTTTAATGCCAAGGATGCCGAACTTTATTACAAACGGGCCAACGCCCACTATGATTTGGGAGAATACGCCCAAGCGATTGTAGATTACACGCAAGCAATCAAGCTAAACCCAAATTATGCTGATGCCTACTATAACCGGGCTGATGCAAAATCCCAGAGTGGTGATGGTGTGGGTGTAATTGAGGATCTTAATCAAGTTATTAAGTTAAATCCTAACGATCCCCAGGCCCACTATAAACGAGCAACGGCTTATTTTGAACTGCAAGATTATCCCACAGCAATCCGAGATTACACCGAAGCCGTCCGACTGGCTCCCAATGATGCCAAAGCGTATTTGGGAAGAGGTTTAGCGCGTTCAGCAGCCGGCGATAAACAGGGAGCCATTGCAGATTATACGCAAAGCATTCAACGATCCCCACAGGAAGCAGAGGCTTATTATAGTCGGGCTAGGGCGCGGTATTTTTTGGCCGATTATCAGGGAGCAAAGTCAGACTATAGTAAGGCCATTGAACTTAACCCTAAGCATTATCAGGCTTATAGCAGCCGGTGTGGCGCTCATTTGAATTTAGGAGACCGGCGGGCGGCGGTGGCCGATTGTACGCGGGCTATCGAGTTAAATCGGGATGATGGGGTAGGCTATGAAAATCGCTGTGTGGCTTATTTGAATTTGGGGGAGCATCGTAAGGCCATTGAGGATTGTACGCAGGCGATACGGCTGAATGCTAATAATGCCAAAGCTTATAGTAATCGTGGTTTAGCTCGCTCGCTTTTTCAAGACCGTCTGGGGGCCATTGAGGATTATACTCAGGCCATTCGGATTAATCCTAGTGATGCGGTGGCCTACGGAAATCGTGCAGCTGTCCACTATGAGCGCCAAGATTATACAAGCGCTATTGCAGATTATTCGCAAGGTATTCGCCTTAATCCTGCTTTTGCAATGGCCTATGCCGGTCGCGGGGTGGCCCGTGCTAATTTGGGCGATAAGGCTGGGGCTTTGGAAGATTTGCAAAAGGCTGCTAGTTTGTATCTCGAACAAGGCCGGCCAGATGCTTATAAAGATGTGCAGCAGCAAATCAGTAAACTTAAATCATAGAAAAGAAGTTAAAACCCTTTTTCTTGCCTATAAATAAGAGAGGGGGAAAGGTCAAAACGTTTTATCTAAAATCCTAACGGGGTGTTAAATGATTGGTCAACTTTTAGACCGGCGTTATCGTGTTATTAAGGTTCTGGGAACGAGTGCTTTTGGACAAACTTATTTGGCCGCAGATACACATCGGCCCGGTTATCCTCAGTGTGTGGCTAAACAACTGCGACCCCCCAGCAATACTCCTCGTACGCACCAAATTATTCAATTATTATTTAAAAAAAAGGCAGAAACTTTAGAAAAATTGGGTCGCCATGACCGCATTCCTCAACTTTTGGCATTTTTTGAAGAAAACCGAGAGTTTTATTTAGTTGAGGAGTTTATTAGTGGTCAGCGGTTGAGTAGTGAATTAGAAATAGGTGTTCCTTTAACAGAAGAACAAGTTTTGCGTGTTATCAGGGAAATATTAGAAATTCTTAGCTTTGTTCATTCTTCTGGAACTCTTCACGGCAATATTAACCCGGATAATATTATTCGTCGGGCTGCGGATAATAAGTTAGTTTTAATTAATTTTGGGGCTGTTAAAGAAATCAATTCTCAAATGGCTTCTACTCAACAAAAACGAAGTTCTGATTCTGATTTAATTACTTCTCCTTATAAACCTTTGGAACAATTAAAAAGTAATCCGGTTTATAACAGTGATATTTATGCTTTGGGGATGATTGCTGTACAAGGACTCACCGGCTTATCCGCAGAGGATTTAGCAAAACTGCAAGAATCAAATAATAATGGTAACGAGTTGCTGTGGAGACATCGAGCGCAAGTAAGCCAAGAACTGGCAGATATTATTGATAAAATGATTTTTTATGATTCTGAACAACGTTATCAAAATGCGGAGGAAGTTTTAGGGGATATTAATACTTTATTCAATCAAAATAGTAGTGGTAGTATGCTGCTTTCTAGCAGCCATAGCCAACTTTCTTACAGTGGGTTTGTAGGAGAAAAGAGTTTTTTAGTAACTCCTGTGCCGGTTAAAAAGCCTGTGCCTAAAATACCCCTAATTATTGGCTTAGTTGCTTTGTTAGCGGCTGTCGGAATTGGTAGTTTTGTAAATGTAAAATCTCAGAAAGCTAGTGTTTTTAAAAATCAAGGTATTGAAAAAGTAATTCGCGGAGATCATCAAGGAGCCGTTGAAGACTTAAGCCGCGCTATTCAGCTAAATCCTAACGATGCGGAAGCCTATTATAAGCGGGGTAATGTTAACTATGACCAGGGAAATTTTGAGGCTGCTATAGAAGATTATACAACGGCAGTTCGGCTTAATGAAAATATGCCGGATGTGTTTTTTAATAGGGGATTAGCTTACTCAGAAGTTCAAGATTATCCGTCAGCGATTGATGATTATAATCAAACAATTAGGCTTAATTCTAATGATTCAGAAGCCTATTATAAACGCGGAAAAGCTTATTTTGAAATCAAAGATTATGGCAAAGCCATAGAAGACTATACCGAAGCAATCCGGCGGAATTCTAATAACGAAATTGCTTATATTAACCGAGGTTTAGCATATTCGGCAGCCGGAGATAAACAAGCAGCAATTGCCGATTATACCCAGGCAATTCGCCTAAATCCCCAGAGTGCAGATGCTTATTATAGTAGGGGGAGGTCGCGGTTTTTTTTGGCAGACTATGTAGGTGCTAGAGAAGACTATACGGAGGCTATTAAAATTAAACCCAACTATGGAGAAGCGTATAGTAATCGTTGCGGCGCTTATTTAAATTTAAGTCAATACGAAAAAGCCACAGAAGATTGTACGCAAGCTTTAAAACTAAATGAAAAAGATATGGTGGCGTATGAAAATCGGTGTATTGCTTATTACAATTTAGAGGATTATAAAAAAGCAATAGAAGACTGTACTCAGTCAATTTCTCTTAATCCAAATAATTCTAAAGTGTATAGTAATCGCGGTTTAGCAAAAGCAGCAGCGGGAGACAAAAGTGGTGCCATTGAAGATTTTTCTCAGGCAATTCGTGTTAATCCTAGTGATGCAGTTGCTTATAGCAACCGAGCGGGAGTTTTTGGCAATTTGAATAATTTTAGTAATGCCATAGAGGATTATACACAGGCGATTAGGCTCAAGCCAGATTATAATACAGCCTATTATGCAAGAGGTTTGCTTCGCGCAGGAATGGGCGACAAACAAGGAGCAAAAGAGGATTTTCAAAAAGCCTCAAAATTATGTTTAGATCAGGGAAACACAGGCTGCTATAACGATGCTCAATACCAAATAAAAAGGCTACCGTAAAGGCTTTGTTTTTCCCTCTAAAATTAATCAGAAAAATCGAAAAGCTAAAATCGAAAAGCTAAAATCTTATTATCCCTGTGATTGGCAAAATTTTAGACCGACGCTATCAAATTATCGAATTTTTGGGGGAAGGATCCTTTGCAAAAACTTATTTAGCAATCGATACTCGTCGCCCTGGAAATCCTCAATGTGTGATTAAGCATCTGCGCCCAACTCGTAATACTGCTAAGTCTTTACAGGCTGCACGCCGCCGGTTTCAACGAGAGGTACAAATTTTAGAAAAGTTGGGGAGAAAACATGATCAAATCCCAACTCTTTTGGCTTATTTTGAAGCAAAACAAGATTTTTTTATTGTAGAAGATTTTATTCCGGGCCCTTGTTTGGTGAGAGAATTGATAGAGGGGAAGCCTTGGGATGAAAAAAGCACGGTTAATTTATTACGAGAATTGTTAGAAATTTTGGTTTTTGTTCACAGTCATGGTGTTATTCATCGAGATGTTACACCTAAAAATATTATTCGTAGATTACCAGATCGAAAGTTAGTTTTAATTGATTTTGGGGCGGTAAAAGAAATTGCCAAAGATGCCTCGGAAATGCAAGTTCCTCATACAATTGCTACCGGCACTCCAGCCTATATGCCCCTCGAACAATTTCAAGGTAATCCGAAGTTAAATAGCGATGTTTATGCAGTGGGAATGATAGCTATTCAAGCCCTGACTGGGGCTACGGCAAAGGAACTTCCAAAACTTAAAAATCCTTCGGAAATAAATGCTGGTTTATCTGTGTGGCAAGAAAAGGTAAAAGTTAGTTATCTTTTTGGAAATTTATTACAAAAAATGGTCTGTGATGACTGTTATGTTCGTTACAATTCTGCCGGTGAAGCCCTTACAGATTTATACAAAATTTGTGATGATGATGTTTCTCAACTGCCGACAACAATTATAGATGATCCGCAATTTTTACCGCAATTTATTCAGTTTTCAACAACGCGAGAATGGTTTTCTTTTCAGCCGGTGGATACTATTTTACGCTGGGTTTATTTAGGTGGAATGGCGGCGATCATTTTAGGAGGCTTAGGTTTACTTTTTCATAACCAAACTCAAATGAAAGCGGAAGAATATTATAGACGTGGTATGGAAAGAGCAAAACGAGGTGAAGTCGAAAAAGCCCAAGAAGATTATACGCAAGCTATCAATTTAGAACCCGATGATGCTGGAGTTTATAATAGTCGTGGGGCTGTACGTTTTCAACTAGGAGATTATCAAGGCGCGGTAGAAGATTACACACAAGTAATTAGACTTAATAATAACGATGCGGAAGCTTACAATAATCGTTGTCAAGCCCAATTATATTTATCTAAGTTAGAATATGCTTTATCCGATTGTAGTCGGGCAATTTCGCTGCAATCAAATCATGCTAATGCTTATAAAAATCGCTGTTTGGTTTATTTACATTTGGGGGCATATCAAAGAGGAATTGAAGATTGTACTAATGCTATATCTCTCAACCCAAAGGATGCTGAATCTCACAATAATCGCGGATTAATACATTCAGCAATGGGGGAAAATAAGGCGGGTATTGAAGATTTTACTCAAGCTTTACAATTAGGTTTGAATGAGGGAAATTTACCTGTTTCTATTTTAAGTTTAAATAATGCTATTAGTCATACTAATCGCTGTATTGCTCATTTGAATTTAGGGAATATTGAACCGGCTATTAATGAGTGTACCCAAGCTATTAAAATTAACAAAAATTACGGCACTGCTTATCAACAACGTTGTTTTGCTGAGTATCAAAAAACATCTTACCAAAAAGCTCTCAGTGATTGTAACCGGGCTATTAGTTTGAATAAAAATGATAGTATAGCCTACATAAATCGTGGGTTAGTACGAACAGCAACTGGGGATAAAAACGGTGCAATTATTGATTTTACTAGGGCAATTAACTTAAATCGAAAGGATGCGGATGCTTGGACAAACCGGGCTAGAGTTTATGTGGAATTGGGCGAATACAAAAAAGCCATTGCCGACTATTCCCAAACTCTTCATTTAATGCCGGTGGCTGGCGATATTTATTACGAACGTGGCAGAGTGTTTTCCCTTGTCAATGACAATATTTCCGCTATTGAAGACTTACAAAAAGCAGCAAAGATTTGTATTGACAAAGGTAATACAAAATGCTATGATAGCAGTTTAAATTTAATAAAAAAATTGCCAAACTAGCTCAAATTTACAAGCCTAATTCTTTCAACAAACTATCTAAATTATGTTTAGCAGCGGTGTAATTAGGATTAATAACTAAAGCGCGGTCATAGGATGTAATTGCTTCTGGATATCTGCCAAGCTGCATTAATACAAAACCACGATTGTTCCAGGCTTTATCATAGTTTGGATCTATGGAAAGACAGCGGTCATAAGCTGCAACGGATGCTTCATAATTTCCCAATTTGCGATAAATATACCCTAAATTATTCCAAGCTTTGGCATATTTAGGGTTAATGGCTAAAGACCGTTTATAGGCGGAAAAAGCTTCTTCATAGCGTCCAAGCTGCATGAGGGCAAAACCTCTGTTATTCCAAGCTTTGGCGTGGTTAGGGTTGGCATTGATCGCCCGATCATAGGTACTAAGGACTTGTTCGTAATTTTCCGGTTGTTCTAGTAAAGTTTGTAACATAAGATGCCCCTGGTTGAAAAAAATGCCCTGTGGGTCTATCAAATCATAAATCTGGGTAAAGTGGCGTGGGGGGTGGTGCAGTCTTTTATCTGTCTACGCCTACAAAAATAGGTCAGTTTTTTAGAAGGGTAGGCTTTTTTTGATTCAAAGAAAATCAGAGGCTACAAAAAAATGTTTTTTTCTGTACCTCTGAAGTTTAATTTTTAGTCTTTGATTTGTTTTAATAAGTCATAAAAAGGCTGCCAATTATCCTCCTCGGTAATGGGTTTCCAAATTGCCTCAATTTCTGGACGGATGATAACTTTTGTGGGGTTATATTTAGATAAGTTTTGCTTAATTATCTTTAACTCATCTGTTGACATTTTTTGTAAATAATGATAATAAATCTCTCTCCAAGATTGAATTAAATTCCAGGGTTCAGCATCGGTAAAAATGGCGTTTATATCCTCTCTCCACACTGGTGAAAACTGACGACTTAACTCGGCAAAAAACTCGTGATAACTAATTTGTGTTTCGGATAAAATTTGAATAGTTGCTTTCAGCAAGTCATCACCCCATTCTTCCTGATTTTTTTCAAAACCAAGCTTGTTTAGCATTCGTTCTTGATAGGCTTGGTGGTAATACTCTTCAAATTTGGCTAAGCCACTATCTAAATCTTGTTGTTCAATGATTCCCGAAAGAGGACGTTGTAGCAATTCTAAATTTAAGCGGCAAATTCCGGGCTGATTTCCATAGCTATATCTTCCATAATAATCAAAATAGGCGGCTGTAAAATTTGGGTCATAGGTAGGAATAAAGGCATAGGGGCCATAGTCAAAACTCTCGCCGGTGATTGACATATTATCTGTATTTAAGACGGCATGACAAAAGCCTGCGGCCATCCAATGCGCTGTCAATTCTGCAACTCGCTGCACTAATTCTGCATAAAATTCAGCATATTTATTTTCGGATTTTTGCAGGTGTGGATAGTAATATTCAATGACATGATCGAGGAGTTTTTGAGTTAAGTCTTTGCGCTTAAAAAAGTGCAATCTTTCAAAGGTTCCAAAGCGAATATGTGACCGGCTAAAGCGAATCATTACCGAAGAACGAGTGGGGGAAGGTTCATCTCCTCTCCATAATTGTTCGCCAGTTTCTATGAGGCTTAAACATCGAGAAGTTTTAACTTTCATTCGATGCAACATTTCAGCGGCGAGCACTTCTCGAACTCCTCCTTTGAGGGTTAACCGGCCATCCGCAGTACGCGAGTAGGGAGTGCGACCACTACCTTTTGTGCCAAAATCATAAAGTTCGCCATCTATACCCCGGACTTGCCCATAAAGAAAGCCTCGTCCGTCGCCTAAATTAGGGTTATATTCTCCAAATTGATAGCCATGATAACGTAGGGCTAAGAACGGTCTTACACCCCAAAATTCTCCGAAAGCTTGAATAAAATTTTCGTCGGTTATTTGTTGGGGGTTTAGTCCTAAAACCGGCAAAATATCATCGTTGCGAAACCGTAGGATATGCTTGGGAAATTCTGCGGCTGCGACTTCATCGAAATAGTCTCCGCCTAAAGTTTCTATGGCTGGCTCGTAGTTGAGGTTTAAAAAGGGATTGGGGTAATCTGTATTGTGGGTTGTTGCTTGCGTCATAGAAGGTAAAAATTTGTTTCGCTTATTTCCATGTTGCCAGTGTTATGGCAATTTGGCATTTTTTGTACACAATTATGGAAAAATAGAAACCAGAGAATTTGACCACGCTATCCGTTGGGTCTTTTTCAACATAATAGTTGCTTAACGGTCTAAGATTGCCGGTGGCAGTTTTAAAGTCGCCTTAAACGCTAGATAAATACAGAGGAAACACAAAAATCATGTCGAAGACTTACAAAGTTGAAATTGTCCATCAAGGTAAAAGCCAAACAATTGAAGTACCAGAAAATCAAACTATTCTTAAGGCTGCTTATGCGGCGGGTTTAGAGGTGCCGAGTTCTTGTAATGCAGGGGTTTGCACGACTTGTGCTGCTAAAATTATTGGTCAAGGAACGGTAGATCAAGCCGATGGAATGGGCGTGGGCCAAGAACTTCAAGCGGAAGGCTATGTGTTGTTATGTGTGGCTTATCCGCGTTCGGATATGAAAGTTGAAACGGAAAAAGAAGATGAAGTGTACCAACGGCAGTTTGGTCAGCCGGTGTAACTAAAATTCTTTCAAAAATTTACTCTAAAAATTGCCATGATCACGCATTTTATTACGGCGGAAATTGATCTACAAGATTCCCATGAGCTAATGTTGGCTGCTATTGAAGCAGAATTGAAAAAATGCGGTGAACCTTTGCGCTGGGCTGTTACTGATGTGGATGTGAAAAAACAAAAGGCTTTCATTGAGGCTGTTGTAACTGTACCGTAGGTTTGGCTTTGGCTACTGGCTATTATGGTGGGCTGAGCCCACCCTACACAGATGAAGCGTTGTTTTACTGTTGTTTTGATTGTTCCTACTGGTATTGGGGCTGCTGTTGGTGGTTATGCGGGTGATGCTTTGCCGGTGGCGCGGGCTTTTGCGGCTGGCTGCGACCGGCTGATTACTCACCCAAACGTCCTCAACGGCGCTCAACTTTTTTGGCCGCTGGAAAATACTTTGTATGTGGAAGGTTTTGGGCTTGACAAATTTGCCTCTGGATGCTGGGGATTGAGGCCGGTTCACCAAAATCGCATTGGTTTGATTCTCGACTGCGGGATGGAGGCAGAGTTGCGTCACCGGCACTTGCAAGCGGCGGATGCAACGAGGGCTACTCTGGGGTTGAGTTTAACTGATTATGTGCTGACGGATGCGCCTTTAAATGTGGAGTTGCGGAGGTCGCCGGCGGGGGCTTCTTGGGGTACGATTGGCAATCCCGATAGTTTGCTGCGGGCGGCCGAGGTGTTGATTAAAAAAGCTGGGGCTGAGGCAATTGCTGTGGTAGCTCGGTTTCCTGATGATCCTGGTACTGAGGCGCTGCAAAGTTATCGCTATGGGCAGGGGGTTGACCCTCTGGCGGGGGCGGAGGCAGTAATTAGTCATTTGATTGTGCGGCAGTTTCGGGTTCCTTGTGCCCATGCACCGGCCCTTTTACCACTACCTCTCGATCCTGGCATTTCGCCTCGTTCGGCTGCTGAGGAGTTGGGTTATACGTTTTTGCCTTGTGTGTTGGTGGGGTTGAGTCGCGCCCCGCAGTTTATTACTACAAATGATGATTTTTGTCAAGGAATAACGGCAAAAGATGTGGATGTGGTGGTGGTGCCGGCGAGTGCTTGTGGTGGGGCTGGGTTGTTGAGTTTAAGCGGTCGAGGTGTGCCGGTGATTGCGGTCGAGGAAAATACAACACGGATGCGAGTAACGCCTGAGACGTTGGGGATTAAGGCTTTGCGGGTGAGTTCCTATTGGGAGGCGTTGGGGGTGGTTGTGGCGCAGTCTGCGGGGGTTAATGCGGGTGCTTTGAGGCCGGTGATTTCGCCTCTGAATTGCTTAGAATAAGGACTGGTGAGGAAATATTGCTGAGGGGAAAAGTTTAGAATTAAAGTTTTTCTCCATAGTCAATTTTTATTTACCAGTCCTTAATTATTAATCCCCAATTTTGTGACAAAGCCACTTCGTAAAGAACCGGATATTGAACCATTAACCCGTTTTGAAATTTTGGGTTATATGGCGATCACTGCTGTGATTTTGCTTGTAGTTTCTAAGATTTGGATACATTTTAGATCGATTTCACTAATACCGCTAGATTTAACGCTAAAAGCGTTAGGAATTGGTTTAGGTGTTGGGTTAATTATTACGGTGACAAGTTCGATTGTTTATCGAGTTTGGCCGGCCTATCGGCAAAGTGCAGATCAATATTTGGCGATGGTTTTAAGCCCTTTAGAATGGCCGGATTTAATGTGGTTGGCATTATTACCTGGTTTGAGTGAGGAGTTGTTGTTTAGGGGTGTATTTTTGTCGGATTTTGGGTTAAGTTGGCCGGCAATTATTGGGTCTAGTGCTTTTTTTGGAGTCCTACATTACAGTGGGAAAGAACAATGGCCCTATGTTATTTGGGCTTCGGTTGTTGGGTTGTTTTTAGGATATAGCGTATTGGTGACTGGTAATTTATTTGTGCCTATTGTTGCTCATGTTTTGACTAATTTTATTTCTGGTTTGGTGTGGAAGCGGGGCCGGTGATTGTTAATTTTAGGGTCGGTTTTCTTTGGCCGACCCTGAATTAATAAACAATTTAATACTACGTTTCATCTCTTTTTAATCCTTCATAATTAGCCTGTTTTGCCGCTGCTAGAACGATGGCTTGGGGGTAAATTATATGTTCTTGAATTTGAATTCTGGCGTGCAATGTTTCGGCTGTATCTTCCGGTAAAATTGGTACGGCTGCTTGCATAATAATAGGGCCGCTATCGACTTCTAAACAGGCAAAATGAACGGTGCAACCTGTTATTTTAACTCCTGCTTTTAAGGCTTGTTCTACGCCATGAATACCCGGAAAACTTGGTAATAAAGAGGGGTGAATATTAATAACATGGTTGGGAAAAGCATCTAGTAAAACTTGGGTAATAATTCGCATCCAACCGGCCATAATCACCCATTCCACATCATAATTCTGGAAAGTTTCGACAATTTTAGTGTCTAATTCTTCGCGTTTTTTGTAGTGCCGGTGATTGAGCAAAACTGCCGGTACTCCAAATTTTTCGGCGCGTTGTACAACTTTAGCATCGGGGTTATTGTACACCACCACTTGAATTTTTGCGTTAATTTTGCCATCGGAAATTGCTTGAGCAATGGTTTCAAAATTACTGCCACTTCCTGATGCCATGATTCCTAATTTTAGGGGTTGATCTGCCGGTGGAAATTCGGCCATTAAGTTTGTGGGAAGGGTGGGGGAAATAAAGCTGGGGATGTCTTGGTTGGAAGGCATAATATAAGTAGATGTTTTTGATGCAGATTTGATATTAACAGAGATGTAGGCGAAGTTATACCAAGAGAAAAAAATTCTTGTTCTGCTTCTGGTGCAGATTTTTTAATAATTGTTATGATTAACTCAACCGGCCATCCACCGATGATAAAGAGAGAGATATAAAATGATGGCAGCAGTACGCACTAAAATAAAGTTAACAAATGCTATTGATGAAGAATTAGTAAATCGGGGGTTATTGGCACCTCACCTTTTACGCGAGTGTGAAGTTGAAGCCTTGGTAGATACCGACGCTGTTTATTTAGTAATTCCCGAAAGAATTGTACAGCAGTTAGGTTTGCGGATTCGCAGTCAACAACAGGTTAAATATGCAGACGGAAGACAGGATGTTATTGGAGTTACCAGCGCCCTAATAATTCAGTGTGAGGGACGTGAGACAACTGAAGATGCGGTTGTAACAGGTGATGAGGTTTTAATTGGTCAAGTTGTGTTAGAAAAACTCGATTTGTTGGTAGATTGCAGAAATCAAAAATTAATGCCAAATCCAGCAAACCCAGATTATCCTGTTACTTATATTATGTAAAATTGGCAAAATTTTTAAACTCAGACTAGGCAAAGAAGAAAGGCGAAACAAACCGGATTTTTACTTTAAAAAAACCCGGTTTCTCAAAACTATCTATCTATGTTGAGGCTTAAAATTTCTCAGCCTTAAAGCATTTGTCACCACAGAAACCGAACTAAAAGCCATTGCCATACCTGCAAAAATTGGATTCAATGTAAAAGGATACAAAACACCGGCTGCAATGGGAATTCCCAAAGTGTTGTAAATAAAGGCAAAAAACAAATTTTGGCGAATATTTCTCATGGTAGCTTTACTCAATTCTATAGCCGTTACTAGACCCCGTAAATCACCAGAAATTAAAGTAATATCACTGGCTGCAATTGCCACATCTGTGCCGGTGCCTATAGCAATTCCTACATCAGCTTGGGCGAGGGCCGGTGCATCATTAATTCCATCTCCTACCATTGCCACAATTGACTTTTGATTTTTCCCTTTAATTTGATTTTGAAGCTGTTGGATGATTTCTGATTTTTGATGGGGTCTAAGTTCTGCAAAAATTCGTTTAATTCCGACTGTTTTGGCAATTGCTTCGGCTGTTTTTTTGTTATCTCCTGTCAGCATTACTACTTCTAAACCTAACTTTTGTAATGCCTTAATTGCACCGGCAGAAGAAGTTTTAACCGCATCAGAAATCGCCATTAAACCTTCAATTTTTCCATTGACGGCAATAGCAATAACTGTTTTTCTTTCCGCTTCTAATCCTGCTTGACGGCCTTGTAAAAAACTGGTTTCAATGCCTAATTCTTCCATCCAACGCAGAGTACCAATTTGCAATAAATTATCAGAAACAATTCCTTGAACTCCACTCCCCGGAATTGCTTCAAAATTCTCTACATTTTTTAGCGAAACTTCCTGCAATTTGGCATATCTTACAACCGCTTCGGCAAGAGGATGTTCAGAATTATTTTCAACGGAGGCGGCTAAACTTAACACGTTTAACTCATTACCATTTGCTGTTCCGGCTACGGTAATAAAATCAGTGACAGTCGGTTTTCCTTCGGTGATAGTGCCGGTTTTATCTAAGACAATTACATCTAACTTACCGGCAATTTCTAAACTTTCTGCACCTTTAATTAAAATGCCATTTTCTGCACCCTTGCCGGTGCCAACCATCACAGAAGTAGGAGTAGCTAAACCCAATGCACAAGGACAAGCAATAATCAAAACTCCCACCGTTGTAATGGTTGCAAAAGTTAAATTACCAAGGATACTAAACCAAATAAAAAATGTAGCCACTGCAATTAATAAAACTGCCGGTACAAACCACCCCGTCACTTGGTCTGCTATTCTTTGAATTGGTGCTTTTGAACCCTGGGCATCTTGAACTAACTTGACAATTTGTGCTAAAAATGTATCTTTTCCTACCCTTGTTGTACGAAATTTAAAACTGCCGGTTTTATTAATTGTTGCCCCAATAACCTCATCTCCAATTTGCTTTTTAACTGCTACACTTTCCCCCGTCACCATCGACTCATCAATAGTTGAATTTCCTTCAATCAATTCGCCATCTACAGGGATAGTTTCCCCTGGACGTACTAAAATTATATCCCCAATTTTCACATCCTGAACCGGCACATCAATTTCCTCACCATCTCGAATTAGACGCGCTGTTTTTGCTTGCAAACCAATTAATTTACGCATCGCTTCAGAAGTTTGTCCTCTGGCACGATTTTCTAAAAATCTTCCCAACAATATTAAGGTAATAATCACCACAGCAGTTTCATAATAAACATCGGGTTTTAAGCCTTGTTGGGTGAAAAATTGGGGATAAAATGTTGCAACAATTGAATAAAAATAGGCTGCACTTGTCCCTAATGCTACTAAAGTATCCATTGTGGCTTTACGATGTTTTAAAGCTTTCCAAGCATTAACATAAAAGGCTTTTCCACACCAAAATTGCACCGGCAAAGACAGAAAAAACTGCAAAATAGGATTATGCAACCACCCCGGAATAAATGGCAAATGCAGCCCCAACATCATCGGCATAGAACCAACTAATAAAACCACGCTTATAATGCCGCCAAACCACAATTTTTTCAACAATTCTTGCGATTCGGCTAAACGTTGTTTTTGTTCTTTATCATTTTCTCCATGTAAAATGTCTTCCTCATCCACCGGCAAAGAACTATAACCGGCATCCTCTACAGCTTTTTGAATTTCTATCAAATTTGTTTGGCGATTATCATATTTAATACTCGCTAATTCTGCCCCAAAATTCACGGCACATTCTTCAACACCAGGCACTAACTTAATAGCATCTTCAATGGAATTTGCACAGCCAGCACAACTCATTCCCCGTAATTTCAATGTTAAGTTTTCCATGATTTTATTGATGATTTGTTTTTTGAAAAAGGGCAGCTATGCAAACACTGCCCCGGTCGTTAATTGTTATTTATCATTTAAAAAATAGATTTTTAAAAACGACAAATAACAAAAAAATATCAACTAAACTGCTGGATAACCAGCCGCCGCAATTGCTGCTTTAATCGCGCTTTCAGACAACTCTGTTTCAACAGTAATTAGCTTGTTTTTCGTATCACTTTCCACGCTGGCAAGTGGATCAATTTGTCTCACCGCTTTTGTGATAGTATTCGTACAAGCAGCACAAGCTATTTTGGGGACTTTTAGCTTTAATTTCATGGCTTTGTTTCCGCAAACTTAATATTTTTGTTTTCTTAACCCTATTGTGAACCCTCCAGTTCACTAGAGAGTCAAGAGGTAAATGTAAATTTTTTTATCCTAGGTTGGGCCATGCCCACTATGTAGAGATCGGTCGGTAATGCCCACTTTATTTTATGAATAACAAAAACCCAAACCAAAAACTTCTTGATAATGAAACCATAGCCGCTTGGATATTCCTAACACCGGCACTCCTATTTCTTGGCTTATTTATTATTTGGCCCATTGCCTATCTTTTTTATCTAAGCTTCACCACCGGCAGCTTTACAACCAGTGGGATAAAATTAATAGGAATCCGAAATTATCAAAGACTTATTTTCAATTCCGACTTTTGGAAAGTCCTATTTAATACCGCCTATTTCACCATTTTTACAGTTATTCCCAGCCTAGTTATACCCCTCGCCCTTGCCACTCTTTTAAATCGTTCTTTCGCCCTCAGAGACTTTTTAAGAACCGCCTATTTTATCCCCTCCATAACTTCCCTTGTTGCTGTAGGTTTAGGTTGGCGGTGGATATTTCAAAACAGCGGGCCGGTTAACACTTTATTAAATTTCTTAAACTTCCCTACAGTTGACTGGTTAAGCAGTACAACATGGGCAATGCCGGTTTTAATTTTACTTAGTTTTTGGAAACAAATTGGTTTTAACTTAGTTGTCTTTTTAGCCGGCCTCCAAACCATCCCCCAAAACCGTTACGAAGCCGCAGAATTAGACGGCGCAAACGCCCTTCAACAATTTTGGCATATAACCTTACCAGGATTGCGATCTACCCTTGTTTTTGCCACCATTACCACCGCAATTTTTACCCTGCGAAGCTTTGAACAAGTTTATATTATCACCAACGGCGGCCCCTTAAATTCCACCAACTTACTTGTTTATTACATTTACGAAGAAGCCTTTGGTTTATTCGATTTTGGTTATGCTGCGGCCGGTTCAACAGTTTTACTATTTTTTACTCTCATTCTTGTTTACTTACAACTCAAAACCTGGACAGAAAACAAATAAAAAACGCTACAATTCCGTAAAAACCACAAATTTCTCTTAAGTAAGTCAACTTAATTAAATTGTAGATAATGTAGGTTGGGTTGTAGGCTTCGCCAACCTAACGGTACGCGTAGCGACGCGCAAGCGTAGGAACGAAACCCAACTAAATTAAATTCTAGGTAATGTAGGTTGGGTTATAGACAACGCCAACTATCACGGTACCCTCTTCGACGCGCAAGCTTTGGAGGAAAACCCAATACAATAGAGGCTTTGATGGGTTGCGCTTACGCTTAACCCATCCTACAAATAATTAAGTGCTTCTACTTATAAATCCAACTTTAAACTTACATTTTAACAGCTTTAAACTTTCTTAACCTCAAAGCATTTGTTACCACAGAAACCGAACTAAAAGCCATAGCCACCGCTGCATAAATAGGATTTAATAACCAACCCGTAAACGGGTATAAAACACCAGCCGCAATAGGTATGCCCGCCGTATTATAAACAAAAGCAAAAAACAAATTTTGACGGATATTTTTCATAGTAGCGCGGCTAAGTTGAATAGCTGTCACAATCGCCCTTAAATCACCAGAAATCAAAGTAATATTACTGGTAGATATTGCAATATCTGTACCAGTTCCGATAGCAATTCCTACATCAGCTTGGGCAAGGGCCGGTGCATCATTAATTCCATCTCCCACCATTGCAACAATACGCCCCTCCTTTTGCAACTCCTTAATTTTATCAGCTTTTTCTTGAGGACGAACCTCAGCAAAAAATCGATTTATTCCAACTTCTTTAGCAATTTCCTCCGCTGTATCGCCGTGATCTCCCGTTAACATCACCACTTCTAAATTCATAGATTTTAAAGCTTTAATAGCTTCTTTAGAAGTAGACTTAAGCGCATCTCTTACCGCAAAAACAGCCTCAAATTTTCCATTAACAGCCATCCAAATAAAAGTTTTTTCTTCCCCTTCCTTCAAATAAGAAGCAAACTGATTTGGAATATAAATTTTTAACTCATTCATCCACCGGCCACTACCAACCTGTACTAAATTTTCCTCAACAAAACCCTCAACTCCCGCCCCAGAAATCGCCTCAAACTTAACAACATCTGGCAAAGGAAACCTAACGCCCTGCAACTTTGCATACATCACAATTGCCTCAGCAATAGGATGTTCAGAAAGCCTTTCAATTGCCGCAACCAAACGCAACAAATTAATTTCATTATTATCAGCAGTACCCCCAACTGTCAAATAATTTGTAACCGTTGGCTTTCCTTCCGTCAAAGTGCCGGTTTTATCCAAAACTATCGTATCAACCTTACCCGCCACCTCCAAACTTTCCGCATCCTTAATTAAAATCCCATTTTCTGCACCCTTACCAGTTCCAACCATAACAGAAGTAGGAGTTGCTAACCCCAAAGCACAAGGACAAGCAATAATTAAAACCCCCACCATTCGAGACAAAGTTATCTTTAAATTCCCCGTCGAAGCTATCCAAACCAAAAACGTTAAAAAAGCCACCCCCAAAACCATCGGTACAAACCAACTTATCACCCGATCAGCCAAATTTTGAATCGGCGCTTTTGAACCCTGCGCCTCTTGAACCATCTGCACAACTTGCGCCAAAAACGTATCCTTTCCTACCCGTGTCGTCCGAAACTTAAAACTACCAGTCTTATTAATTGTTGCCCCAATAACCTCATTACCAATTTGCTTTTTCACCGCCACACTTTCCCCCGTCACCATCGACTCATCCACTGTAGAAACCCCATCCAAAACAACACCATCCACCGGCACTTTTTCCCCCGGACGAACCAAAACCACATCCCCCACAACAACATCATCAATAGGCAAATCAACCTCCACAGAACCACGAATAACCCGCGCCATTTTTGGTTGCAAATTCATCAACTTATGAATAGCCTCCGAAGCTTGACCCCGCGCCCGACTTTCCAACCATCTCCCCAACAGAATCATCGAAATTACAATCGTCACACAATCATAATAAAGATCACCACACGAAAGAGGAATTAATCGCCCCTCCGCAGTTCTTCTTGCAAAAACTTCAGGAAAAATAGTCGCCACAGCAGAATACAAATAAGCCGAACCAGTACCAAGTGCAATTAAAGTATTCATATCCGCAGCGCCATTTTTAACCGCCTTCCAACCCCGAACAAAAAATGACCGTCCCGCAAAAATAATCACCGGAGTTACTAACATCAACCCACTCCAAGGACTATGTAACCAACTTGGCACAGGCAAAGGCCAACCAGTTGTTAATTGCACAGTAGCCCCCAACAAAACCACACTAATAATCCCCGAAATAATAACCTGCTTTAATATTTCATCCTCTTCTAAACGCCGTTCCAAACTATCCTCATTTAAACTTTCTTGAGTCAACTCCTCCACCGGCGCAACACTATAACCAGCCGCATCTATTGCATCTTGAATTTTCTCTAAACTTGTCTTTTGAGGATCATAAAAAACCGTCGCCTGTTCCGCCCCAAAACTCACACTACTTTCCCCAACACCAGCAACCGATGACAATACCTGATTTACCCGTATTGCACAAGCAGCACACCCCATCCCCTTAACTCGTAAATGAAGTTTTTGCATCTTTTTTAATAAAAATTAAAAACTCAAAAAAACAAACAACCACACCAACATATCCTTGTGATTCTAACCATCCTTTCCCCAATCTAACCCCTCCCCCAACCAACCGCCACCCTCCCCTCTCCCTCCCTCCGTGACCTCTGTGCAACCCTCCGTACCCTCTGCGTGAAAAAAAACCCCTAAATCATCCCCCCATCAACCCGCCGAATTGCCACAACCGCCGGCACAGCAGGCCCATCCACAACCTTTCCAGGCCAATTAGACCCCACCGGCACCACACGACTTTGACTAAACTCCACCCCCTCCGTCGTCCGCATCACAAACTTGCGGGTTTCCGCCGCCATACCCCTCCGAACACCCCCCACTTCACCAGGATGCTGAACAGCCAGAAACAAAGTCTCCTCATCCCGTGTAAAAAAAGGCCCAGTCAACTCCGAATCAACCGGCCCATACCCAAACAAAAAAGCCTTCCCCGCCAACTCCCCAACCATCGGCATCCACCAAAGCGAATTACTACCAAACAAACCTAACAACTGCGGCAACTCAACCCCCGTCCGCGTCGAAACCGCCTTATTTTGACTTCTCCCCCCCATATCCGTAACCATCCACAAATTAGAACGTCGGTCAATCAGCAAATTATCAGGATTAGAAAAACCCAACCCACCAGAAGCCGGTTCTCCCCCAGTCGCCGCCATCTTCCAGCGAAACGTCATCGCCGCCGGATCATTTCCATCCTCCACAACCTGCATCACCCAGCCAAACGGGTAAGGCACTTCACCCTTTGGCCCCTTAAAAATCCGTTGATCTGGCCCGCCTTCCTTCCCAGACATCCCCGCCGTAAAAGCAATATAAAGCGAACCATCCGGCGAAATTTCCGTATCCTCTGGCCGCGCCGTACAAGTCACCCCCGCCGCCGTTGCTGCATAATGAGCATCAATTAAAATTGCCCCTTGTTTTTCCTCCGCCGTGCCGGTGTATAAATCTCCCAACTTTTTATACTTTTTCTTAAACTCCGCAATTTCTCTATTTTCTCTCACTTCCAAATATCCAACCTTACCCTTTTCCCGCAAAGGCAACCATAGCATTCCCCCCACCATATCCACCGGCATATCGGGATTCACCGCCGTATCTGGCTTTAAAGCAATCCAATTTCCCGTCCCATCTGCATTAAACTTTGCACCATAAAGCATCCCATTTGTCAAGAGGCTAGAGGTAGATTTATCTGTAGGATTTTTGACCACATCGCGGCTCACAAACTTATACAAGTGACCACCCTGCCGGTCACACCCAGAATAAAAAGCCAGCCTTTTACCGGCCTCCACCCGCACACCCACCGCCTCATGGCGATAGCGTCCTAACCAAGTATGCTTTATTCCCATATCCTCTGGGTTCGCTGGGTCAAGTTCCACCACCCAGCCATACTTATTACCCGCCAGTCCAAAAACATTCCCCTGTCCATCAATACTTTCGGCATTAAAACCCAACTCGCTTGGATTAGCCGAAGTTCCATCAGCATAAACCGGCTCAGGCACTTGGGCTTGAAAATTCTCTTCCCCACTTAACATCGTGCCCCAAGGAGTCGTACCCCCCGCACAGTTGCCAAAAGTGCCAATAATTCGTTCCCCCAATTTATCGATATAACCCAAACCTTGTTTTTTCTGGAAAATTGCCACAGCAGGGCCGGTAGCTTTTAAATACCGATTATCTTCTAAACCAGAAATTCCTGTAACTCGCCGGTCAGCCTTTGAAAAAGTGCGTTCCCAACTTCCATCACGTTTTCGCCGCAACGAAATTACACCCAAACCTTGATCAATTAAAGCTTGTTTACATATTTCCCTAATTTTTGCCTTAGTAGGGTCATTTTCAGGCAAAGCAAAAGCATTAATTTCTTTTTTGTTTGTTTTATTAATAGCAGCGACAACTTCCTCCACCGGCACCCTAAATCCCAAAACCTCCTGCATCGTTTCTAACCAGATTTTTTCACTAATGTATTCAAAATTAACACACAAATAACCTTCATTAGATGCCGTTTCTACAAAGGAAAGATAGTCATTGTTATAGCCAAAACGAGAATCTCCTACCTTATCTCCCCAAGCCGCAATCACCTGATAGGTAAAGCCTTGTGGCAAAACCAAATCATCCACTACTTCAAAGTTTTTATAAACCTTTGACTGTTCCTTCTCCCGAACCCCATCGGTCAGCAAAGGCATGGGCCCTTTAATTGGAGAAAACGGAAGTTTTTTCAGATTTTGACTAATAGGAGAAGGTAAAACACCACCAACAACAGAAACACTCGCAGCCCCACCCAAAAACATTAACAAATCACGGCGTTTTAAAGACATAAAATTTTTATTAATTAGATATTTATTAGATACCACAAATTTCAAAAATGTCAATAAAATTTTGCTTAAAAAATTATTTAACAGGAGTATATATCTTTTCAAATTTTCTAGTTATATTGTTGCTCAAGTTCCAGCATTTTTTATTTTGTAGGTTATCTTTAAACAAGCAAATAACAAAAGAAAAACCTACCCCTAAAGATAGGCCCAATCAATAATTTACCGCCCATACAAAAGTCGCTAAAACCAATTTTAGTAAGGACTGAAAAAAGAGCTACAGCAATATTACAAACCCAAAATTAAAAAAACATTAAAACCTAAATAAATTTCAATTATCCCCCTGAAAACCAGCTTTTCATTTAAAAAACTAATCAAGAACGATGACCCGTAACAATATAGGCCACACGCTGACCAATATTCGTAGCATGATCAGCCATTCGCTCAATATGACGAATCACCAAAACCAAAAGCAAAATCGGCTCAATAACACCTTGAATATCCCTTTGGTGGGCGAGAGTATCATAGAGACTACTGTAGGCATCATCCACCACAGAATCTTGCTCCTTAAGGTGAATTCCCACCTCTGCATCCAAATCTGCCAACGCCACCAAACTTGTTCCTAGCATAGCCTGAGCGTGCTGAGACATCATCTCCACTTGAGGCATACAAGAGTGGGGAGGGTAAGGAAAAAGCTTAATGGCAATTTCCGCAAGATCCTTAGCATAATCACCGATGCGTTCAATATCGCGCACAAGCTGCATAAAAGCACCCAAAAGCCGAGAATCCTTAGCCGCCGGGGCTTGCAACGTCATCAACAAAACACAATCCGACTCAATTTGCCTATAAAACTGATCAATTTGTTTGTCAAGATGGGGGATAGCCTCAGCCGCAGCCAAATCTCGCTCAAATAAAGCTTTATGGCTGAGACGAAACGTATTTTCTACCAAAGCACCCATCCGCAAAACATCGCGCTCTAATCGTTTGATTTGGCGCTCAAAATGGGTTCTTTCCGAATTGGGATTAGAAGACGCAGAATTCACCTCTAGTCGCTCAAAAATAAATATATAGGTTTAAAACAAAAAATCTAGCGGGTAAATGGTTTAGGAAACCACAACATCAAACCATAGAAAACTCCCTGTCAAAAGTCGTGATGGGCCGGTTATAGGTAATAGGTGATTTTGGCAAAACTTTTTTCAGCGATTAGATATCAATAATAGCGAAAATTGTAAAGATTGGAAGAAAAATTTATACCTTATCCACAGCCTAAAGTTTTACAGCAAAAAGTACAAAAACATCAAGAGACATCGGCCCGCTCAACGTAGGGCAAAATAATTTGTAACCAAGCCCCGCCAGTTTGGGGATGATTTTGGGCACTAACCGAACCCCCATGAGCGATGATAATTTGACGAACAATCGCCAAACCCAAACCACTACCACTGCTAATCGTTGATAAGCGAGTTTGATCTGCTTGTTCTTTAGCTTTATCATTGCTAGGAATAACACAAGCATTGCGAACGCGAGAAAGTTCTCCTCGGTAAAGCCGGTCAAAAACATAAGGTAAATCAGTTTCGGGAAATCCAGGGCCGGTATCTATGACATCAATTTGGACGTTTATAGGGTTTTCTAAACAAGGTAAAAGCGAAACTTCTACTCGCACCGTCTCACCCACCTCACTATAGCGAATACTGTTATCAAACAAATTTAGAAACACTTGCATCAAGCGAGATTCATCTGCAACCAAGCTGATGTTTCTAGTACCAGAATAGACAAAATTAAGTTCTTTTTGTCGAGTTAGGGGTTCAAGCGTTTGCCAGGCAGTTTGAATTATATTTTGAATTTCTAGCACCTTCACGGAAATATTTTTGCTTGGATCAGCTTCAATAGAAATTAGATCCAGCCAATCTTGGACTAATTTAATCAAGCGATTAGTTTCGCCCAGCATTCGCTCAACCCAAGTCCTTGTAGGAGGTTCCAGACGTAATTGTAAGGCTTCGGCTACTAGACGAATTGAAGTGAGGGGCGTTCGCAATTCGTGGGCTAAGTCCGATACCCAGCGGTTACGAGTTTGGATCAAAGTCACTGCATCTTGGCGGTTTTCCAGAAAAACCCCTACTTCACCATTGGGTAAAGGCCAACTATAGCCTCGGAGGGTCAAACTTCTTACCCTTCCCATTGCTTCCGCATCAGCCACTGCTGGATGAAACACCCATTCCCGTTGAGAAGGTTGGGCTTTGGTGCGGGTTTCTTCAATGAGGTAGTCAAGTTCATAGGAACGCACAACTTTTAACAGCAAGCGCGAGCGTTCTGGTTCCCAGTTTTGGATACTCAAAAGTTGTCTGGCTTGTTGGTTGCACCACAGCAGTTGGTTTTCTTCATCGACTTGTAAATAACCCACCGGGGCAACTTGTAAAATTTGTTGCCAGATGTGCAGTTGTTCTGTTAGGTGATGTTGGCGTTGGTTAGCAATAGCAATAGCGCGGCGCAAGCGCACTAGGGCGGGTAAAGAGTCTCCTAAACCTTCATCGGGCAGGGTTCGCAACAAACTTTTATACTGCCGGTCAAGCCACAGCCTTTGAATTAGACACAAGCTAAGTCCAACTACCAAGCCGAGAAAAAATGCAACAAGGGCCATCCGCGTTTTTGTGTGAGTTAGGTCTTTACAGGCTAGTTTAAGAAAGTTTAACTAACCTGTAATCATTACCCTAACCGATATCCAAACCCTCGAACTGTAATGATATATTCTGGTTGGCTGGGATCACGTTCTAGTTTTTCTCGCAACCAGCGAATATGCACATCTACAGTTTTACTGTCGCCGATAAAGTCTGCTCCCCACACTTGGTCTAGTAGTTGGTCACGCGACCAAACTCGACGGGGTGAGCTCATAAATAATTCTAGTAAACGATATTCTTTTGGTGAGAGATTGAGTTCTTCCCCCCGCACAATAACGCGACATTCTTGGGGGTATAAAGCAATGTCGCCAAATTGAAGGCTTTGGGGTTGAGGTAAGTAGTTTAAACGTTGACGGCGTAATAAGGCTCTGACTCTGGCGACTAATTCCCTCATGCTAAAGGGTTTGGTGAGATAATCGTCTGCTCCTACTTCTAGCCCCAAAACCCGGTCTGTTTCTGTAACTTTGGCGCTTAAAATTAATATGGGAACATGATTACCTTGATGACGCAATAACCGGCACAAATCTAGTCCATTGACTTGTGGCAGCATTAAGTCAAGTATCATGGCATCGAAGGGAAATTCCCCCGGTTTTTGGCCGGTGTCGGTAATTAAGTTTAAGGCTGTTCGTCCGTCGATAGCGGTTGTTACCTCAAATCCTTCTTCTTCTAAGGCTAAAACGAGCATATCGCGTATTAATGCTTCGTCTTCAACTACTAAAATTCTGCCGGTTTGTCCAATTTCTGGCATGGTGGGACTCTTTGATGAGTCTATAGAAAACATACTGGGGGAAGTTAAAGGTTTACATCTATCCCCATAGATACACTAAAATCTCTCTCTTTAGAGAATTTATGCTCAAAATTTTAAATTGTTTTAGCTTGGTAGCGGTTCAATAAATATCCTATCCTTATTCAAAACTGCGTTTATCAGTGGTTTAAAAATCAATAGTCTAGCTGGAAATAGCAGATTTTTCACAATCAACAATTAATTTTTTTACTTTTTCTTTAATTTCATCCCGTACTCTTTGGAATGTTTCTAGGGATTTTCCGTCAGGATCTTCGAGTTGCCAATCTTCAAAAATTTCTCTTGTTACCCATTCGGTTGGTAGGTTTACTCCACATCCACACAAAGATATGACAACATCAAAATCTTCGGCTTGAAAATCACTCAAAGCTTTTGATGTTTGGCCGGTGATATCTATGCCAATTTCTGACATAACACTAATTGCTGTGGGGTGAACTCTGCTGGAATCTAATCCTGAACTAATAACTTCAATTTTACCTTGTCCTAAGATTCTGCCAAATCCTTCTGCTATTTGCGACCGGCAGGAATTTTTTTTGCAAACAAACATTACTTTTTTCATTGTTTTGTGATTGGTTTTGGTGTATTTGTTAGGGCTAATATCGCCCCTCAAGAATGGTTTTGGTATTTTTAGTTTCGTTAAACAGAATCAGTTTTTTGTCATAAACAACGAGGATCTCTTAAGCTGGCTTTTTCTGGATCTCTGGGAAACCAAAATGCTGTTTTTTTGCAAATTTCTACCAACATTAACATCACCGGCACTTCAATTAAAACTCCTACAACTGTTGCCAATGCAGCCCCAGAATTTAAGCCAAATAACATCACGGCTGTAGCGATAGCAACTTCAAAATGATTGCTGGCACCAATTAAGGCTGCCGGTGCTGAATCTTCATAGCTTAGCTTCATTTTTTGGGCTGCTACATAGGAAATAAGGAAAATAAAGTTTGTTTGCAAAAACAGCGGCACAGCAATTAACAAAATATGCAACGGATTTTTAACAATTAATTCTCCTTTGAAGGCAAAAAGCAAAACTAAAGTAATCAGTAAAGCAGAAATTGCCACCGGCGTCAGATAGTTGAGAAATTTACGCTCAAACCATTCTTTACCTTTATTTTTGAATATCCAATATCTGCTATACATTCCTGCTGCCAAAGGCAAACCAACATAAATTAAAACAGATAAAACAATGGTTTGCCAGGGTACAACTAAATCATTTGCTGCCAGTAACCACCGGCCCAATGGAGCATAAAGAAACAACATTGTCAAGGAATTAACTGCAACCATAACTAGGGTATGTCCTTGGTTGCCGTAAGATAAATATCCCCACATCAATACCATTGCGGTACAGGGAGCAATTCCTAATAAAATTGTACCGGCAATATAGGAGTTTGCTAGAGAAATTTCTGCGCCGCGTACTATCTCGGTGCCGGTGATTAAGGGGCGGAATAATTGCCCTAAAAAAAATTGAGAAAGAACCACCATTGTAAAAGGTTTAATTAGCCAATTCACCACCAAGGTTAAAATTACAGGCTTGGGGGCGCGGATAGCATTCCTTGCCTGGGTAAAATCAATTTTTACCATGATGGGATACATCATAAAAAACAGGCAAATTGCAATGGGAATTGATACTTGGTAAATGCTCATGGCATCGAGGGTGACGGCTACCCCCGGAAACAAACGACCCAAAACGATGCCAGCCACAATGCAGATAAACACCCAGACAGTGAGGTATCTTTCAAAAAAACTTAATGAATTAGCGGCTTTGACTGTGGAGCCGGTGCCTACAGGTGCGCTCATTTAGCTTACCTTTGTAAGATTTTTTTCTTTTCGCTTTCATCTTATTTCAATAAAAGTTGATATGTCAAGATAGACAAAAAAAATCAGGGACGTTTCAAGCGAACGTCCCCGACATTAAAAGGTGATAGGGAGAAATTGTTAGTTATTTAAACCAAAAAACTCAACAAAAAAATTAATAAGTCCGGCGAGCCGTAGCAAGACGAGCAATAATACTGGTTGTCAAAACTAACAGAACCAAAATCAAAGAAGCAGCCCAAGCTAACTCTTTTTGATTTTCATAGGGACGAGTTGCAAAGTTATAAACTAAGACTGCTAAAGAAGCCGCTGGCTCTTTTAAAGCGCCCACACCTTCTTCACTTATCGGCAAATAAAACTGACTAAAAAGTGCAGTAAACAAAAGCGGTGCCGTTTCGCCGGCAGCACGAGCAATAGATAAAGTTGTGCCGGTAACAATAGCGGGAATTGCTGCTGGTAAAACCACTCGTACAACAGTTTGAAAATTCGTTGCACCCAAACCTATAGCACCCTGACGAATTTCTATAGGAACC
This sequence comes from Halomicronema sp., assembly GCA_036704045.1. Lineage (GTDB taxonomy): Bacteria > Cyanobacteriota > Cyanobacteriia > Cyanobacteriales > Oscillatoriaceae > Ancylothrix. The sequence goes on from DATNQM010000048.1 coordinate 73,375, forward strand.
AACTTTAAAGCTTCTTCTGTTGCCCTTACAATAATTGGCAACATCAACACAGAAAGTGCAAAACCCCCAGCCAAAGCCGAGTAATTTTTAAAGGTTAAAACCAAAACTCCATAGGCAAAAACCCCGACAATAATTGAAGGAACGCCACTGAGAACGTTTGTAAAAAATCGAATCCAATCAGCAGTTTTTGTATCGCGGGCAAACTCCGTCATATAAATTGCCGCAAGTACACCAACGGGAATACTAATTAACGCCCCAAGAGCCACCATAATTAAAGTCCCTTGGATAGCATTACCAAAACCTCCTCCTATCAATTGCATCGGGGTAGGTGGTAATTCTGTAAAAAGAGCCAAACTTAGCCTACTTCCGCCACGAATTACAACATAAGCTAGTACCAAAAATAACGGTAAAAGTGCAACAAAAGCTGCAAAAAACGTTAAGCCGGTCATCGCTATCCCAAAAATAGTACGACGAGAATTAGCCGACTTTGTTAGGCTTCGGCTGGGATATCCTATTTCCGATAATTGCTCTAGTTTCTCCATAAAATTTGTTTGGGTTTTGCCCACCATTCTAATTTTTTTCTGTTCAAGAAGTTTTCAAAAAATTAATTAAATTCTCTGTACTCTTCTCACCAATAATTCAGCCAAAATATTTACCAACAAAGTCAAACCAAACAACACTAAAGACGCATACATCAGCGCCGAAACTTGTAAACCACCTGCTTCTGCAAATTGATTAGCAAGCAAAGAAGCAACGGTACTTGCCGGTGTCAAAATAGACGAATTCACTTGATTAGAATTACCAATCAAAAGAGTAACAGCCATTGTCTCACCCAAAGCCCGACCTAAAGCCAGCATCACTGCACCAACAATCCCAGAAAAAGCAGCCGGCACTAATACTTGAATAATAGTTTCCCAGCGAGTTGCACCAAGTCCAACAGCAGCTTGTCTTAAATCGGGAGGTAAAGAAATTAAAGCATCACGAGAAATAGCAGCAATAGTTGGTAATACCATAATTGCTAATACTAAACCGGCCGGTAACATTCCTAGACCAGTAGCACTAGGAGGACTATTAAAAAATGGCAACCAATTAAAATAGGTATATAACCAATTGCCAACTACTTTAAACAAAGGAACAATAACCGCAATTCCCCATAAACCATAAACCACACTAGGAATAGCAGCCAGTAATTCCACCAAAAAAGCAAGTACCACCCTAACTTTAGGTGGCAAAAAATCTTCGCTTAAAAATAGCGCCACTCCTAAACCCACAGGCACAGCAAATACCAAGGCAATAATCGAACTAACGATGGTACCGTAAAGCTGTGGAAAAGCACCAAAATCGTCACGCACAGGATCCCAATTTGTTGCTGTCAAAAATCCCAAACCAAATTTACCAATGGCAGGGATTGCTTGCGTACCCACCACAAAAGTCATCCACAGCAAAATACCAACAATTGCAAAGGCACAGATTTGAGTAAGCGGGATAAAGAAAATGTTCATTGCTCGCTCAACGTTCTCTATAAAAGTAAAAGAACGATTTTCTCCGCCATTTTTGTGATGAATGCTCATAAATTTTTGCTGAAAGACAAGCCCTACAAGGGTCAATTCCTATTTTACGTTTAAAAGTGTCCCAAAATTTACCTAGCTAACAAAAAACCCGGTTCCTCAAAAGAAACCGGATTTCTAAGCCCATAAATTTCTAATTAAGGAGCAATCGCATCCACTGCGGGTGTAACCTTATCTACAACTTCTTTTGGCAAAGGAACATAACCAAGTTGAGAACTAACTTGTTGTCCTTCTGTCAAACCCCATTTGAGTACATTTTCTAAAGCTTGTGCTTTAGCTTTATCTTCAATTTTTTTCGGAATTAACATCCAAGTGTAGCTAACAATTGGATAAGAAGCTTCTCCTTCAGGGTCAGGAATAAAAGCCCGGAAATTATCAGGAAGTTTCACAGCAGCCAGGGTTTTTGCAGCCGCTTCTGGGGTTGCTTCGACAAATTTTCCGGCTTTATTTTCCAAAGCAGCCATCGATAAACCGTTGTTTTTGGCATAGCCATATTCAACGTAACCAATAGCCCCTTCGGTTTGTTTAATCAGTTCAGTAACGCCTTCATTACCTTTACCGCCATTTCCCACCGGCCAACTTACACTTTTACCATCACCAGGGCCATTTTTCCAATCTTCACTAATAGCACTAAGGTGTTGTGTAAACACACCAGTTGTCCCGCTACCATCGGAACGATATACAACAGTAATATTTTTGTCAGGCAAGTTTACGCCTGGGTTTGCATCAGCAATTGCTTGGTCATTCCACTTAGTAATTTTGCCCAACAGAATATCTACATAAACTTTTCTGGGCAATTTCAAGCTAGTAACTCCGGGGGCGTTATATGCCAAAACAATACTACCCGCAGTCATCGGAACCATTAACACACCATTAGGTGCTTTGGCGATTTCGTCATCTTTCATCGCCGTATCACTAGCACCAAAATCTACCGTTCCTTTGGTAAATTGTTCTACCCCAGCACCGCTACCAACCGATTGATAGCTAATCTGAATATTGGGATTTTTCTTATTGTATTCAGAAAACCAAGTTTCATAAAGTGGGGCTGGAAATGTTGCACCGGCACCACTTAATCTAACAGTTTGACCCCCACCCGCCGCTGTTGTTGCAGCCGGAGTAGACCCCGTAGAGTTACCCACTTCTGTTGTACCAGAACCGCCACAAGAAGCTAAACCGAATGACAGAGCAATTGTCGAGGCGACAAACGCAGTGCGTTTTGAATAAGTTTGAGAAACCATAAGATTTCAGAAAAGGCAGTTAAAGGGTACTTCCCCAAGCGTACTGGATAACTTTAAACACCTACGTTAATCTCTGGTTTAAACTAAAATTAAATCAAGGTTAAATTTAGGTAAAATCACATTTTTTCTATCAAGAATTTTTGTCAAAAAAGTTAGTAGGGTTTACCTACTCTTGATTTTACATACCTTCTATGATAAACCTCAGCCGATGCAGTCTAAATACTTTCCAAAATTTAAAACTTTTCCTGTTTTCGCAGCAACTCATTTAAGGTCAAATTTAGTTGCGCTTTTCCTTCAAAAACTGTCCCAACTTTTCCTCTTTGAAAATGTACAAAAGCCAGACGATAGCCTTCTTCTGGCAAAGCAATATAACCCACAGCAGGCACACTTAATGGAGCTTTTTGTAAGTAGAAATTAACAAATTCTTTGACCTTTAAATTATTCTGGGCAGACTTGAGATTCACATAAATAAATAAAGGTCGAGAAAGTGGTTGATATTCATTACTTTCTACGGTTTTTCGATTGGGAATTACAGCCCCTTTACCACTATCAACTCCTACAGCTTTAAGTTGATTAGCACTGGCTTCATAATAAGCCAAGCCAAAATAACCCACAGCATTCGGATCTTTACTAATTTTATCTACCAAAATATTATCATCTTCACTAGCTGTGTAATCTTTACGACTAGCATCAGCTTTTCCTACAATCGCTTCTGTAAAATAATCAAAAGTACCCGACTCTTCGCCCGCCCCATACAAATTAAGCGGTTTATCCGGCCAATTTGAGCGAATTTGATTCCATTTCATAATCTTTCCCTCCGCCATCGGTTCCCACATTTTTTTTAACTCTTCAATCGTCATATTATTTGCCCAAGTATTTTGAGGATTAACCACCACAGTCAACGCATCAAAAGCCACTGGCAATTCAATATACGCAACATTATTATTACGACAAGCAGCCATTTCTTTTTCTAAAATGGGTCGAGAAGCATTATTAATATCAGTTTCACCTGCACAAAACTTACTAAAACCTGCCGTAGTTCCCGAAACCCCAACCGAGACTTCTGTAGCATCTTTTGAGGTTTTTTGAAACTCTTCACTAATAGCTTTAGTAATAGGAAAAACTGTACTCGAACCATCAATTTTAATTAAATTCGGCCTTGTTTGCTCTTCCTTAGCCTGCTGAGCGCACGAATTCAGCATTAAAACTCCACCCAACAAAAACATCATCAAACCCTGTCTCAGACTTGATTCTTTCTTTCCAGCCTTCATAAATTTCTCCGTGATTATCAATGGAGGTGAAGACTTAATTATTTCAAATAAACTTGATATATCTATGTAGTCAAAACAACATATTTACATAAAATAACAAAAAAAATTGATGTATTAACGTAAATCTCCACACCGGCGCGCAGGTAAAATATCACTAAAACGCCGGTATTCCGCCAAAAACTGCTCAAGGGCCACAAACTGCTGCAAATTTAAACAATAGTAAATCCACCGGCCCTCCTGACGCGACCTTACCAAACCAGCCTCCTTAAGCGTTTTTAAATGAAAAGACAACTTAGACTGACCCACCTGCAAACTCTCAATAAGTTCGCAAACACATAACTCCCGTTCCCGTAATAGATCCAAAACTTGCAAACGCAGAGGATCAGACAAAGCATGAAAACCAGCGATCACATCAGCCGGCGCACTTGTAGAAACTTCTAACATCAACTTTTTTTGAAACATCCCCTTAATTCTAACTCTCAGCCTCCGCTACGATCATCCACAGTACAATTCCTAAAAACCATCCATGCAACTACACCTAAGTACCTGGCCCGAAATTGAAACCTACCTCCAAACCTCCACCGGCATCATCTTTCCCATCGGTTCCACCGAACAACACGGCCCCACCGGCCTCATCGGCACTGATGCCATTTGTGCCGAAGTCATCTCAAAAGGCGTAGGAGAAGCCACCGGCGCCCTCATTGGCCCCACCATTAACGTTGGAATGGCCTTACATCACACCGCCTTTCCTGGCAGTATTAGCTTCAAACCAAGCACTCTAATTTTACTTATTCGAGACTATATAACCAGCCTTACCAAATATGGTTTCACCAAATTTTACTTCATCAATGGACATGGTGGAAATATGGCCACTCTCAAAGCCGCCTTCTCCGAAACCTACGCCTATTTAGAAGATTTAAAAATCCCCAATGCCGACCAAGTACAATGTCAAATAGGTAACTGGTTTATGTGCAGTTCCGTGTACAAATTAGCCAAAGAATTATACGGCGATCAAGAAGGTTCCCACGCCACCCCTAGCGAAGTTGCCTTAACCCAATTTGCCTATCCCGAAGCCATCAAAAAAGCCCCTCTTTCTCAAGAAGTTTCCCATGAACATAAAATTTATGGTGCCGCCGATTTTCGACGCCGGTATCCCGATGGCAGAATGGGCTCAAACCCAGCCCTCGCCACCCCCGAACATGGTCAACAATTTTATGAAGTTGCTGTGAAAGAATTAAGCAACTCCTACTTAGAATTTTTGAGCGCCGAGTAATTTTTTTGGGGCAGGTTTACCCAAAAACAACACTTTAAAACCGGCCCCAACCTAATCTCAGAATCGCTGACGGCATTCCGCCAGAGCAAACTTTTCTAGCATTTCTCCCTGAAGAGCAAACTGCTACAACTGCCTAAACTCAAACTATGACGATAGATCGCACCAGTGCCTACATACAGCTAAAACTAATCTATGTGATCGCTGCTTATGCCCGTGCCATTCAGCTTAATCCTAAGCCCTCTAGCTCTAGTTAATATTAGGGTTAATTTTATGGCTAGTCTAGGAATATTCAATTTTTCACTGTTGTATTACAGTATGGGTGAGTCAACTGGGCATTCTCTAAAGTACCTGAGCCACCATCTGCTTTTCTTATTTTATGGTCTATAGAGCTAAAACCACTGGGGATATAGCCCCCACAAATTTTACATCGTGGACAACCAGGTAAAGCATCTCTGATATATGCTGCTGCTTTTATTTCCCGTGAAAATTCTTTACTTTCAGTTTCACTGGTATTCCCTTTGGTTTTTCTTTTGAAAGAACCAAATGTTTTTTCAGCAACTATCTCCTTCATGACATTTTTCTTGTCTACTCCTTGAGATAATTTTTCAATGATTCTTCTATAAAAATCTTTAACCTTTTCTCTGGCCTTGACTGCACTGCTCTTACTAACAATCTGTGGAACCATATCATCTTGCCAAATCACCCATTCAAAATCTTTTCTAACTTGTATGAACTTAGGAAAAGATTTGGTTTTTTCTAAATCTAATATTAAGGCAACAACCCCATAAAAGGAGCCAATTTTAGGCTTTCCAGCATTCGTGTAAAAATATATTATTGGATGAAGGCCAAGAGATGAAGGCTCTTTGCTATTTATCCTTGAAGCTATTTTTTTGCAATTTATTAACAGTTGTACTGTCTTATCTCCCGTTGAATCGTTCCCCAATTGATCATTTTTTTTTATATTATTAACTATATTGACAAACTCTAATACTAATTCAAGTTTTGCTGGAAATGACAATTTTCCTACTATTGGTACCTCTAAAGTTTTAATAGGATTTTCCAGCTTAGGTTCAAAAATGAGTTGATGTATTTCTTGAGCTAATTTTTCAATCGTTTTTTGCTTTTCTTCGGAAAAGCCTGACCAATATTTATGTCCGCTACCACTTCTCATAATGGCACGAGCAGCAACACCATTAGGTGTTTTTCGAGCTTGTAACAAACGTATCTCAGTTTCACTAATTGGCGCTGCTTTTTGGTTGATTTTGAAGAAAGAATCTTCCGCTTTGCGTATATCCCCTTTAACCCACTGAAGCTGTATACCTAAAGCACCTAAGTTTCTTACTCTATCAAGAATTTTTGGGTCTAATGACCCTTGCTGATGTGTTGAATCTTGATAAAACTTATAAGAATTTATCCTTTCATTAATCAGTTTTCTTGCCGTCTGAGCAGCACTCTTCTGCTCTTCTACAATGTCTCCATCATAAAATTCTTTTGAAATTTTACCGTCACCATAATCATCATTTACCCAAGCAATTAAAGAACCTAGTCTATGGGCGCCATCAATGACAAAGTAGTTACTGTCAGACCTTTTCCAAAGAATAACTGCCGGAATTAAATCCCCATCCAAAAAGCTTTCTATAAACTCACATATTGTCTCAGCATCCCACTCATTAGTTTCACGCTGGAAATCTGGCTTCCTTAAAAATGGATAAAAAAAATTATTTTTCTGTTCTAAATTTTGAATTGTAAGAAAATTTATTAATTCAACATTTGATGTTAAAGTTTGATGCTCTTGAACTTCAAAATCTTCTCTACGGATCAGAGCATCTAAGCTAACTTTCGGACTTTCTTTTGAACTTTTCTTTGACATTTTTACTCCTTTTGCGGTATTTCTAAACAGAAAAATAAGGATATTATTATATTATAGTAGCATCCTTGACCTTATTGTATACCTTCTCGTGTGAGACAGAGATGAGGCAATAGCGCAATCGCATCTCCCCCCCGTTTCGCAGCAGGGGCTTAAAACTCTTTCTTGCTGTGGAGAAGCGCGTACTAATTTCTGTAAATCAGAAGTTTCGTCGGCAAAGGGATCAGAATTTGTTTACAGCGGATTCCAGCTTTAGGAAGTACAGTAGTAGCATTTTACAAAAAAGTTTTTAAAATGCTGTGGATTCACTATATCTAATGCAGTAGCTAGGAAAATATCTACCATGTTGGTACTAGTGGGCAAGAATTGACCTAAAAAAGCTTTCAATAGTGACCACCACAATTCATACGCCTTCGGCGGGGCGTAGCCCTACGGATTAAAGCCACGAGAATAGCGTGATAAATTGAGGATGCGAGCTTTAATCCGATTGAATGAATGTTTCAATCGTTTTCAACTTATGAGTCGATAGATTATTATTCATCATAACAACCACACCAAGCCATAAATTTGGAACTAAAAAATATTCAACGAAAACTTTAAAATATTTGCTATCCATCGAGCCATTTAGAGTCATTACTTTTAGGATTTTTTTGAGAGTAATTGCACCGACAATTCTGACCTTTTCACCGTGATAAAATGGATCTAAATCGTAGGCTTTATGACCACAAAGTGAACGTGCATGGGTTCGTATTAATCCTAATAAAACTCCCATTTAATCCACAAAAACCAGGTTGTTGGGGTCAACATCTTTGACTTTTTCCCGATAGTCACACCGGAGAATTCTGACCCGTTCTGTATCTGTCTGACTACTTGCGTCCATCTGCGTAGCGCTACGCGCGGCTACGCCTAGATCTACGGTTAAAAAACTCCTAAAAACCCCCAGCAAAAACCCACCTAAAAAACCCACCAACAAACCTCAAACTTCATCTGCCTTCCGAAGCGTAGGCACTTCGGTGCAGGCTACGCCTAACATCTGCGGTTAAAACACCGAATCATCATCATCTCCAAAAATATCTCCATCCTCATCTTCATCATCAAAAGAAGGTATATTACTAGAAGTTGTTGAAGGCCCTGGAATTGCCTCTAAAATAGCATCCAAAACCTTAGCCACCGGCACAATATTTAAACCTAACTCAGGAGGCATTTGACCCCTCGGAATAATAGCCCTTTTAAACCCCAATTTTGCCGCCTCCCGCAACCGTAACTCTAACTGAGAAACCGGCCTAACTTGACCACCTAAACCAACTTCACCAATAATTACCGTATGGGGGTCTACCACCCGATCACGAAAGGAAGCAACCACCGCAATTGCTATGCCTAAATCTGCGGCCGGTTCATGGACACCAATACCTCCAACCGTCGCCACATAAGTATCTAGCTTCGACAAAGGCACCCCAACTCGCTTTTCTAAAACCGCTAAAATTTGCACAAGTCTATTACTATCCACCCCCGTTGTTGCCCGACGCGGTGCCCCAAAACTTGCCGGACTTACTAACGCTTGCACTTCTACCACAATGGGACGAGTTCCCTCACAAGCAACTACTGTAGAACTCCCAGAAATTGTATCCTCTCTACTGCCTAAAAACAGTTCTGAAGGATTAGTAATTTCTCGCAAACCATTAGCAATCATTTCAAAAACACCAATTTCGTGAGTTGCCCCAAATCGGTTTTTCATTGAACGTAAAAGCCGGTGAGAAGCAAAGCGATCTCCTTCAAAAAACAACACAGTGTCTACTAAATGTTCTAGCACTCGCGGGCCGGCAATTCCTCCCTCTTTGGTAACATGACCAACAATAAACAACGTAATATTTTCTCGTTTTGCTACCTGCATTAAAGCATTTGTACATTCCCTCACCTGGGCTACCGAACCAGGTGCGGAAGTTAAAGAAGGAAAAAAGATTGTTTGAATACTATCAATAATTGCTAAATTTGGTTTTAATGATTCTAGTTCGCGCAGAATTTCTTCTAAATTTGTTTCGGGTAGTAGGTAAAAATTTGTTTCTGTTTCTGGTTGGTTTTTTGTTTGGGTTTCTACCGATGTTAAAATCTCTGGTTTATTTCCATTATCTTTAGCCATTGGCAACGCTAATTGTCCAAAACCTTGAGGTTGAGGAGTGATATCTTTTGCCGGTGGAGGCGGTGAATCTTCTTTAGGCGGTTCATACACTTGTAAACGTTGTGCTCTCAATTTTATCTGCTGTCCAGACTCTTCGCCAGAAATATATAAAACGCGAGAATTATAAGAAATTTGGTTAGCTACTTGCAGCAAAAGAGTCGATTTTCCTATTCCCGGTTCACCACCAATTAACACTAAAGATCCCGGAACAATTCCACCACCCAACACCCGGTCGAGTTCGCTAAAACCAGACCCTGAGCGACTAATAGCGGCATCTGCAATTTGCGATAGCTTAAAAGATGAACGAGGCTGTCCTGGTTTTGTGGTAGAGTCTCGCTTGTTGTCTTTCATCCACGAACTGCTACTCATGCTGGCGCGAACAGAAGTAGTCAGAGCCTCTGAAACCGTTTGCTCTTCAAGAGTATTCCAACTATCGCAAGCTGGACATTTACCAAAAAATTGAGGGAACTCCCCACCACATTCAGTACAGACGTACAGGATTCGAGACTTAGGCATTCTTTTATGTGTTAAAAACGTTTTGTTAGGTTACACAAATCTTAAAAAAACTTGAAGGCTAAGAGGGGCAACATTTTCAGCGTAATTTCTACCTTGGAAGATGAGACAATTGTAATGGTACAGTAGTAAAAATTAATCTTTAGAAATCACACTTAAGGAGCGATAGGCAGCTTGGAAAACCATAAGGAAAAAATACTGGTCGTAGATGATGAAGCCAGTATCCGCCGCATTTTGGAAACTCGCCTCTCGATGATTGGCTATGATGTGGTCACAGCAGCCGACGGAGAAGAAGCCCTCGAAACATTCCGCAATGCTACCCCTGATTTAGTGGTATTGGATGTAATGATGCCAAAGCTCGACGGCTACGGCGTTTGTCAGGAGTTGCGTAAGGAGTCTGATGTTCCTATCATCATGCTAACAGCGCTTGGGGATGTGGCAGATCGGATTACCGGACTTGAACTCGGTGCCGATGATTATGTGGTAAAGCCTTTTTCTCCCAAGGAACTTGAGGCTCGCATTCGTTCCGTTTTACGCCGCGTTGATAAAACTGGTGCTACCGGTATCCCTAGTTCTGGGGTAATTCATGTTAGCAGTATCCGCATTGATACGAATAAGCGTCAAGTTTATAAGGGTGATGAGCGTATTCGTTTAACCGGCATGGAGTTTAGTTTATTAGAATTACTCGTCAGCCGCTCCGGCGAACCCTTCTCTCGTTCAGAAATTTTACAAGAAGTTTGGGGTTATACTCCCGAACGTCACGTTGATACTCGTGTGGTTGATGTTCATATTTCTCGTCTTAGGGCCAAGCTGGAAGACGACCCCAGCAACCCAGAACTGATTTTGACTGCTCGCGGTACTGGCTACCTTTTCCAACGCATCCTTGAACCTGGAGAAGAATAGTTATTTGTCTGTTGTCATTTGTCAGCGCCCGTACAGGCACACAGCCGGTCACATCATTTAGTTATTTGTCTAAATAGTTCCTTTACCACAAAAAGTTAATTTTGTCAAAAAATTTTTTCATTTATCAATGACAAATGGCCTTTACGAATGGTTGGCGAGTGCCTACGCTGACAATTGACAAACGAAAAAGGACTTTGAATTATGACAAAATCAGATCCCAATCAAGTGCTGCGCCGGCTTCCCCTTGTGGTTGGCGCTTTGTTCGGAGTTTTACTTTTTATCAACCGTATAGTTACACCAGATTTAACTAATTCTCAAGCTCGCTCTGATGCTTTGGGAGTAATATTGTGTGGGGTGTTAATTTTAACCGGCCTATTGTGGCAACAAGTACAGCCAAAATTGCCCGAATCAGTGCAACTTATAGGCGAAGAAGGATTTGAGTTAGAACCTAGTTTACCAGAGCCGGTAAAGACTGAGTTAGCCTGGGCATCTCATTTATTGCTCACCAATACTGCCACCCGTTCCTTAGTGGTATGGTATAGAGGAGAAGTATTGTTAAGGCGGGGAATTTTAGCATCCAAACGACAAGTTACTCCTGGGGCAATTGTTAATCGAGTTTTAGAAAAACAAAAGCCAGTTTATTTAGTAAATTTAAAACTTTACCCTGGCAGTATAGAGTTTGATTATTTACCCGAAAATAGCCAAGGCATTATTTGCCATCCTTTGGCAGATAAAGGCATTTTAATTTTAGCAGCCAATGCCCCTCGTTCTTATACTCGTCAAGATGAAATCTGGATTGAAGGCATTGCCCAAAAACTAGAAAACACCTTGAGTCTTTATTTATTTCCTACCAAAACATAACAATTTATTTGGAATTATTCTCTTTAAAATTACGGATTAGGCAAATTTTTTATGAAAAATTAAATTATTTAGCCTTCCCTTTTTTAGCAGGTTAAAAATATGGCACCTACCATTAATCAGAATGAAATTGCCGGTTTGGGGGCTTCACTACACGAAATTAATCCCAAGTTATTAAAATCAGAAAAAAATGGCATCCATCGACTCTGGTTTCAAGGAGAAGAGCCTTACTTTAATATATTTATGGAGATAAAAGAGCCCGAAATAATCTCTTTTCAAATATTCTTGCGGGGAAAAAGCCTTTTTTGGAGTCAAGAACATCCAAACATTGAAACCGACACTACCAATGAATTAAAAGTAGACGATGTAAGCTATTATCCTGCCAGCAAACTCATCACTCCCGACAGCATCCCCGACCAAAATTTTATTGAAATTGTCCGCTCTATTTTATTATCCCGCGCAGATATTCCCCTCTTTAAGCAAGCCCTAGAAATTTTAGATAAAGTAAACCCTTAAAACAAAAAACCCGGTTTTTAAAAACCGGGATTCTCAACCTAAATTAACTCCGCTCTACACGGAATTTTGTCTTAGGGATACCTTTTTTAAGGTTTAGATTTTGACTTAGCTAACATCAAATTAGACTCATTAACCTCATACTTATAGCCAATACCAAAAGTAAGAGGTTTAATATTCTTGTCTGTTTGATACATTTGCCGTAGATCCGGCTGATATCTGACACTAAATAAATCAATCGGGGCGGTATAATTACCAAACAAATTAACATCCCATTTCGCCTTATCAAAATACTTCACCGGCATTCCCGAATCATCCTGAAAAACGCTACTACTTTGAGACAAAATAAAATCTCTAATAGTCGAAAAACTATCATTGTGCATCAAATAAGAAGCCGCCTTCAAATAAGTATTTGGCGTCGGAAATTGCTTAACAAACTGGGTAAATTCAGGAGTTTTCTGCAAACCTTCATTTGATAAATCTAGCGAAAAATAATACACCGTTTGCGGCTGAGACTTACCAGGAGAAGTAAAAGAAATCTTCACCCCCGGTACCTTAGCATTTTTCGCCTTTTGGGCATTTTCAAAAACCTGCACCTTGCCATCCTTATCTAACCCAATATATTGCACATCCAAAAGATTATGATTTGTGCGGGCTAAAAACACCATTAAAATTGGAATAACACCTTTTTCCGCCAAATCAACCTTCATATCATTAGTACGGAAAAAACTTAACTGCAAAATTGCATACATAGAAGAACTAACGCCCTTCAATTTTTGGTCAAGTTGGCTATCAGATAAATTTGCCAAATCAGGAATTTCACCCACCGGCTCCAAACCGGCCATCACATAATCACTACCATTCGGAAAAAACAAATTAGCATACAAAAAGTCTGGCCCACTAAACGGATAAAAAATTGGCGTTGAACCTTGATTAACTGAAGCTAATTCTGTCTTCGCCCAACTACTAATTTTCGACAATTGTTGAGCATCTAACTTTTGCCAAGCATTCTGAAAATAGCTGGCGTGAGCATTCCAAGAAGCAGTTTTTTCCACACCCGCCAGCGGACTACCTTCGCCTACTTTTATCCCCGCCAGCGCCTTTGCTGTATCCGTCAATTTTGTAGCCTTAGCCTTATCTACCGGCTTCTCTGTTGGAGTTGCTTTTGGCGTTTCTGTTTTCCCACCCTCCGTTGTTTTTGCCGGTGCTTGAGTAGCTGTCGAAATCGGGTTTTCTACCTTTGTTTCTGGCGTACTAGTGCAACCCAAAACAAAAAAAGGTAGAGCTAAACTTGCACTTACCAAATAGCGTAAATTAATTTTCTTCATTTTAATCCCCTCACACTTTAAACCACACTTAATTACCAGAATCAGACGAAATCAAATTCTTATTTCGCTGAGCTACAAAATACACCACTAAACCCACAAAAATTGTTGCTAAACCCGTCAAAGACTCTAATGGTTTTCCTTGAAAAGTAAAAAGCAACATCCACAAGGTAATAGCCAAAAACACCAAAGGAGTCAACGGATAACCCCACGTTTTGTAAGGACGTTTAACCTCTGGAAATCGAAATCTATGCACAAAAACACCTAGCACCGTCAAAAACGAAGACAGAGTAAGTGTAAAACCTAAATAAGTCACCACCGCTTCAAAAGAAGAGGTAATAATAAGCACAACGACAATAGAAAGCTGCAATAAAAGTGCATAAAAAGGAACCCCCTCTTTATTTTTCTTTGCAAGCCCTCTAAACAACGGGATATCCTCACCAATTACCTGCGTAACTCGTGGACCCGCCCAAGTCATGGAGCTAATGGAAGAAACCAACCCAAAAGCAATCAACAAGCTAATAATATTGCCCCCCACATCCCCAAAAATATATTGAGCAGCAAGAGCAGCAACTTGTTCTTTATCTTTTAAGGCTTCTATTTCGGCAAAGGGAGTAGCATACAAAAACACAAAATTGATTAGCAGGTAAAATACCAACACAATCAAAGTGCCTACCAATAAAGACCTAGGAATTGTTTTTTCTGGTTCTTTAACTTCACTGGCAAGATAAATTGAAGCATTCCACCCCGAATAGGCATACATAACAAAAATCAGCGAAGTAGAAAATGAACTACCTAAAATAGTTATCACATCTTCTGGTTGCGGCGAAAAATTCATGCCTTGCGGTTTGCCTAATAAAAACCCACACAAAATAAATGCCACAATTAGCAACACCTTAAAAAGGGTTGCACCATCTTGAAACCGACTTCCCACTTTCACATTTTTACTGTGAATAAGGGCAACTCCAATAGCTACAATTAATGCAACTAAGGTAGAGTTCACGAACGGAAAAACTTTCTGAATATAGCTTCCCAGCGCCATTGCAGTAGCCGCAATGGGTGCAGCAAAACCCACTGTTACAGAAATCCACCCCGAAACAAAGCCTACTGCTGGATGATAAATTTTGGAAAGATAGTGATACTCGCCACCAGATCGCGGCATCGCGGAGGCAAGTTCACCGTAGGAAAGGGCTCCACAAAGTGCTAAAATTCCGCCTACTATCCATAGCAATAGTAGGGCAAAACCTGATTTTATCCCGATTGCTTGGTAGCCTAAACTTGTGAAAACGCCTATGCCGATCATGTTGGCAACGACAATAGAAATTGCCGTAAATAGGCTAATAAGAGGTTTATTTTGGTTTTCGTTTGAATTCACACGCTTTACTCGATAAAAAACAGCAAGCTGCGAAACAATTCCCCACACATGGGGATTTTATGTCATCCCATCCGCAGATGCACTAACCCGGATAGTTTTTGACTGAATAGAGTTTAGCAGCAAGTGGGTAATTGATGTTTGCAATATTTCATTTTTGCTTCAACTCTCAAATTTTATAAATCTCTGCCTTTTTTACTTCATTAAGCGCTTTTCTTGATTTTTCTCACCTACCTAAACCGGCTTTTTAGTTATTTTTCTATGTAAATATTGCTAAGTTCGTTTGCCTGATTTTGTTCTGCTAGTTTTATTTTTTCATCCCATTGACAATGGTTATTATTATCATCACAATAGATTTTACCTTATGTTTACCGGCATCTGAAAAACCTTGAGAAATCCTTAACTCAAGGGAAACCCAGACAAAAAAACGGCTAAATTATTAGGACTTTTTTGCAATAGTAATGGTCTGAGGGAGAAAAAAAACAAAAATGGCAAAAAATTTTGGTAAGTCTTTACAAAGAACTAAATTTGTGCTAAGAGCCAGCTTAGCAGTTTTGGCAGGCGGGCCAGCAGTAGCTTTGCCAACACCCGAACCCCTCAACCAAACTACTCCCAGAGTAAGTGATCTCGCTCCTCAACAGACCGAACTCAACAACACATCCCTCTCTCAAGTGACCTCGGTTTCCCAACTCTCCGATGTCCAACCTACCGACTGGGCATTCCAAGCCTTGCAGAATTTGGTTGAGCGTTATAACTGTATTGCAGGTTATCCCGATGGCACTTTTCGCGGAAACCGGGCCATGACACGCTATGAATTTGCAGCCGGTCTCAACGCTTGTTTAGAACGAATCACCGAAATCATCAAACCAGGTGGTAACTTTGTTACCCAAGAAGATTTAGCCATCTTACAACGCTTACAAAACGAATTTACCGCAGAACTTGCCACCTTACGCGGTCGTGTAGACTCCCTAGAAGTTCGCACCCGTGAACTCGAAGAAAATCAATTTTCTACCACAACCAAACTCAACGGCGAAGCCATTTTTGCCGCCGCTGATGGTATCGGTGACGGTTCTAGCGCTGTTCCCTTTGTAGGCAGTAGAGTTCGTTTAAACTTTGATACCAGTTTCACCGGCAAAGACGTCTTGAGAACTCGCTTACAAGTCGTCAACATGGCCTCATTTTACCCGGAACATCAGCCCTCTCCAGAAGGCGAACTACGCTTTGGGGCAGGCCCTTTTGGTGAAGCAAGCACAGATTTTTCAGTTGATGCGCTGTTATACGCCTTTCCCCTCACCGACAAAACCACTGTGATCATCGAAGCCAATGCCGGTGCGGCGGACGACTTCGCCAATACCATTAACCCGTTTCTTGACGGCGATGGTACAAGCGGTGCGTTATCTAATTTTGCTACCCGAAACCCTATTTATTACTACCTTGGTGGTGCCGGTTTAGGACTTCGCCACGAATTTAGCGATAAACTCGAACTCAGCTTAGGCTATCTTGCCCCTAATGCTGCTCTTCCTACCGCCAGAAATGGCGTTTTTGATGGCCCGTATGGTGCCCTGGCCCAACTAACAGTAAAACCCAGTGACCGTTTTGCCCTTGGTTTGACCTATGTTCATTCCTATAACTTTGACTCCCTCACCGGCAGTCGCCGCGCTAATCTCCGTTCAATTTTAAGTGAAGAAGGAGACTTAGATTTACCAGTTTCTAATGATTCCTTTGGCGTTCAAGCCAGTCTCCAACTTTCTCCCCGATTTGTTGTCAATGGCTGGGCAGGCTACAGCAAAGTTAACGCTTTGTCAACCCTTGGCGGCCAAATTGACCGAGGTACTGCTGATATTTGGAATGGCGCTGTGTCTCTTATTTTCCCTGATTTAGGTAAAGAAGGTAATCTGGGTGCGATTATTGCAGGCGTAGAGCCAAAAGTCACACGCTCAAGTATTGCAGCAGCAGTGGATGGACTACCAGATGTTTTTGGAGAAGATAAAGATACTTCTTTCCACGTCGAAGCGCTTTATCAATACCAAATCACCGATAACATTGCTATTACTCCAGGAATTATTTGGATTAGTGCGCCCGATCATAATAATGATAATTCTGATCTCTTTATTGGGACTATTCGGACGACCTTTACTTTCTAGGTAAAATTTTAGGTTGGGTAAATAAACCCAACCAACCTACTTTACTTCAGCTTGATTGCTTGCTAAAATTTGAGACGGTTCATGGGTGCAATTAATTTGCTGTTATTCTTTTTGAAGCTAATTTTTTGTAAGCAATCGCAAGCCGGAGTGCTGCCGTGATCCCAAGAAACCAGGTTTTGACTTTCCAGATGACGATAGTTGTTGCTTTGTTGATGGCCGGTTGTGGCAATCAAAAAGCCCAAGAATGTAATAAACTCATTACAGCAATTAATCAAGGACATTCACTTGTTAGCAATTTTAAAGGCAAAGATGCACCGGCCGCCAGCAAGTTAACCCAAGATTTAGATAAGGTGATTAAACAACTCGAAACGCTTGAATTAAAAGATAAAAAATTACAAGCTTTTCAGAAGCAGTTTAGCAATATTTACAGTAATTTAAGTGCAGCTTTTTACAATACTTCCCAAGCCTTGCGTAGCGCCGCAGTAGCTAGAACTAAGCCTGGAGGAATGGAACAATTACAGAAAGCTAAACAACAGGTAGAAGCAGCCGGAAAAGTGGCAGAAGAATCGGCAAAAAAAGCAGATTTATTAGGAGAGGAAATTAATAAATATTGCACCGGCAAAGCCAATAGTTAAGAATGGATTTCTAAGTTTAAAATAAATTGGCCAAGCTGGATTTTTTCAGACCACAGTTCATACTCTAAACGCAGGTGTTCGGGGTGGGTTTTACCTGTGAGAGTTAGGTTCCGAGTAAAGTTTCTCAGGCGTACCTGGTTATGACTTTTCATGGTTTCGTTTTGCAACCA
This sequence comes from Halomicronema sp., assembly GCA_036704045.1. GTDB lineage: Bacteria > Cyanobacteriota > Cyanobacteriia > Cyanobacteriales > Oscillatoriaceae > Ancylothrix. The sequence goes on from DATNQM010000048.1 coordinate 91,201, forward strand.
ATAGCGGCTAATGCCATACATTCCCTTTTCCCACAAATGACGATAGCTAAATTGCCCATTGCCTTGCATCGTCATTATGACGCGGTACGGGGAAATTTCTAACCACAATAGACGCGAAGATTTTTCTGGGAGTGGAGAAGTTTTTTCGGGGATGCCGGCTCTCATATATACTGGTTCGGGAATTGCTGGCTCACTTAAAAGTAAGTGAAAGCTTTCTCGGTCTTTTTGATAAAGTGTACCAGCCGTTTCCACAACTGACCAAATCGGTAGGTCAGTGGAAATTACCGATAGACAAACAGGCTTGCGATGATGGGTCAGCATAGCTTTACAAAAGAGTAATTTTTTTGGAGCGACAAGCAAAAAGTCGGTTTCAAAGGAAAATTAAGGGTGTAAGATCGGCTGGTCGCTACCCTGGAACCGATTTTTGACAGCCTTCGTGTGTGAGTTGTGTTTTAGTGGATCTCAGAAAAGGGGAGAATAAAATTTAGGGCCGAAAAGAGATTCGCAACAGACAACGGTAAGCCCAGCTTTATTGCAGGCATTTTTTACCCAGGGGAACCGTCGCTAGTTAGTGTTTCCATAGGTGACAAGAAAGCGGTAGGATGACGCATAAGCATCCCTCATCAGTCTATCCCAATGCCTGACCTGTACGTCATCTCTAAAAATACTGATTCTCATCAACAATTGCTTGTTACTAACCCTCCTTCGGGTTTATCTTTGTCTGGACGTATCCGCGTTCCTGGGGATAAGTCGATTTCGCACCGGGCTTTAATGTTGGGTGCGATTGCTTCTGGTGAAACGACTATCGAGGGGTTGCTTTTAGGTGAAGACCCCCGGAGTACGGCTGCTTGTTTTCGGTTATTAGGGGCAGAAATTTCTGAACTTAACACCGAACGAGTACAAGTACGGGGAGTTGGTTTGGGCCAGTTAAATGAGCCTGTGAATGTTTTGGATGCCGGTAATTCTGGTACGACAATTCGTTTAATGTTGGGATTGTTGGCCGGCCATTCTGGAAAGTTTTTTAGTATCACCGGCGATGGATCTTTGCGTTCACGTCCTATGTCTCGTGTGGTTAAGCCTCTACGAGAAATGGGGGCTCAAATTTGGGGCCGTAATGCCGGCTCGCTTGCTCCTATTGCCGTAAATGGCCAAGTTTTAAAACCAATTCATTATCATTCTCCCATTGCTTCAGCGCAGGTAAAATCTTGTGTTTTGTTGGCCGGTTTGCTGGCTGAGGGCGAAACGACTGTCACAGAACCGGCCCTCTCCCGCGACCACAGCGAACGAATGTTAAGAGCTTTTGGCGCAAAAATTCACACTAACCCTGAAACAAATAGTGTGACAGTAACCGGCCCTGCTAATCTTCATGGGCAGCCGGTGGTGGTGCCGGGCGATATCAGTTCTGCGGCTTTTTGGTTGGTTGCAGCTTCGATTGTACCTGGTTCTGATTTGGTTATTGAAAATGTCGGAGTTAACCCAACACGCACCGGCATTCTGGAGGCGTTGCAGTTAATGGGTGCCGATATTGAGTTGCAAAATCAACGTGAAGTAGCCGGCGAGCCGGTGGCTGATTTGCGGGTGCGTCATACCTCTTTAAACGCTTGTGAAATTGGCGGTGATATCATCCCCCGCTTAATTGATGAAATTCCGATTTTGGCGGTAGCAGCAGTTTTTGCCAAGGGCACAACAGTGATCCGAGATGCAGCGGAGTTGCGGGTAAAGGAAAGTGATCGAATTGCTGTCATGGCAACCCAACTCAACCTTTTAGGAGCCAAAGTAACTGAGTTACCTGATGGGCTAGAAATCGTTGGTGGTACTCCTTTGGTTGGCGCAGAAGTTGATAGCGCTGATGATCACCGCATAGCAATGAGTTTAGCCATAGCAGCCTTAAACGCAAAAGGAACCACAACAATCTCACGGGCTGAAGCGGCAGCTATTTCTTACCCAGATTTTACGGCTACACTACAACAAATTTGTCAGTAGTCAAATGTTTTTGGTATGAAGCCAGCCCCTAGGAGGGTTTCATACTATTGTTTTTTAGCGGTTTTCAATAAACCCGGTAACTTTTACGAAGCCGGGTTTTTGGCTGATCGGGTTCGGAAAATTGCTAGACAGGCGGATCTCTCTTAATAAGTCTGATAGCTCAAGGTTCTGTTGGGAATACTGGAGGAAATATCTTAACCAAGATAATTGGTTTTTCGGGGAAATGTGGCAAAACTTCCATAATGTTTTTTCGGCTGTCAGTACCTATTCTGACTTGTCTCCAGATATTGAAATTCGTCGGTGTGTAAATAATACCTTGAGTTTACGACCGGCCTTGAGTTTAGATCAGTGGTTTGATTATTTTTGGAGTCCTCTTGGTATTTCAAAGTCGGTAGTTTCTTTTGTTTATACCTATTTAGAAAAATATTCTGGGCTGCAAATGTCCTGCGTATTACCTGGGGATCGTTTAGAGCAAGACTTAAAATTAACGCTTGTGTGTTGGTTTGACTGGCAATTGAATTTTTGTGAAGATTTTTTATTATATTTTGGCCTAGATATTAGTGATCGCCTTGATACCTATTCACTTTCTACTATAGAAGATTTTGTGAAGTTTCTCGATAGTGAACTAGCAGCGCTTCATTCTTGAACATTTTTTAAGTTTGCCTACACTTCAGTCATAATTTCAATAATTTTTAATTTTAAAAACTCTTATTTTATGCTCTATTAAATTACATTATTAGTATTAATTAGTATTATTAAATAAAGCTTAAAACCTTGTTCTATAGCATTTTAACCTTTCAAAATAAACTCTTTATAGCGGATTTAGATAGCTTTAAAGTAAAATAAAAGCCGACAAAAAACTGTCGGCCTTTATTTTTGTCGAGTTAAATTTTACGGCCAGTTAAACTTTGTGTTTATTGCCTATCACTTGACCCTTGAGATTGTCGATTTCAACAGATAACTCTTTACGATTGCTAGCCCGCAGCAAATAGCGATTAACAAACCAAGCAGTATAACCCAAACCAATTAACTCAAAAGTTGGGGCTAAAAGTGGAATATCATTAATTGCATCCAAAACCGAAGCAAGCACCCGCAAAGAAACAAGGGCCGATAAAATTAAACCAACCGTAACCAGAGGTCTTTGGTACGAAGAAAAGAAACTACCCAAATATTCTGGTAATTCCGACAAAATTTGCAACACTTGATCTCTGATTTGAGTCCAGCCGTCATCTGCCGGTGTTTCCGTAGAAATTTTGGCAATTGGGCCACCAGGAGTAGACTCTATTTTTACATCCACTTTGGTTGGTGTTAGGTCTTGAGTTTCTGAATTCATAATCGTTTCGTTGGAATAACGTCCTCGTTAATTATTGCAATTCTTGAATTAGTAAGCGATTTGGAGTCGCTCTGACAAACCCAAAGTTAGAACCAAAAACAGCTTTATAACCCGCTACGCTATGATCAGCCGAATCCAAGCACTGCGTCAAGAGAAATTAAACTGTTTTGGTTGATATTTTTCAGCTTAGCGTCTCAACCGATCAATAGAAACGGTATTTTGAGCAGTTGGCTGTCCTGCTTCAAACTCTGTAATATTTCCTATGGTAGTGTCGGCAATATTTTGTACAGCCTCAGCGGTAAAAAATGCCTGGTGGCCCGTAATCAAAACATTGGGGAAAGTCAAGAGGCGTTGGAAAACATCATCTTGAATGACAATTGTTGATAAATCTTCAAAAAACAAATCGGCTTCTTGTTCATAGACATCTAACCCTAAATAGCCGATTTTGCCTGATTTGAGGGCAGCGATGACAGAGGTGGCATCAATTAGAGCTCCTCGGCTAGTATTTATGAGCATCACGCCATCTTTCATGTGTTGAAGGGTGTCTTCATTGATGAGATGGTAAGTTTCAGGCATCAGGGGGCAATGTAGACTAATGATATCGGAGGCTGCAAAGAGTTCGGGAAGAGAGACATATTGCATTCCAATTTCTTTGCATTCAGGATTGGGCATGATATCGTAGCCCAGTAGTTTTGTGCCAAATCCTTTAAGGATTTTCGAGACAATTTCCCCAATTTTGCCGGTGCCAACGATCCCAACAGTCCGGCCATGTAAGTCAAAGCCCAGCATTCCTTCTAGGGAAAAATTACCCTCACGGACGCGGTTGTAAGCGCGGTGCATTTTGCGGTTGAGGGTTAACATCATGCCAACGGTGTGTTCTGCAACGGCGTAGGGAGAATAGGCCGGTACGCGTAAAACAGTCATGTTGCAGTCTTTAGCGGCTTGGAGATCCACGTTATTAAAACCGGCACAACGCAAGGCGATTAGTTTTACACCTTGTTTTGCCAATTCGGTAATAGTGGGCCGGTTTAGTTCATCGTTGACAAAGACGCAAACAGCAGCACATTCGTGGGCGAGTATGCAGGTTGAGAGGTTTAAACGAGGTTCTAAGAAAATTAAGTCGTGTTTATCTTGGTTGGCGGCTTCTAAAAACTGCCGGTCATAAGATTTGGTGCTGAAAACAGCAACTTTCATCGGTTTTTTTTGTGTTTGTTAACAGGGTTTGGGTTTTGCGGCTAGGGTTTGTTGTGATTGTGTTTTATTTTTAATCGCCATTGGCTTTATAAACAATCTTCCCCTAGTAACATTTTGCGGTCTGAGGGCAGGTTTTATGAAATTTGGAAAGACACAGCAAGGGGAGATTCAACTAATCTAAATCTTCTTCGTTATCCTCCCACCCTTGGCTTTCAGAAAAACCTTGTAATTTTTGATTTTGGCTGCGGCGAGAAATACGGCGGTATTTTTTGGTGTCTAGTTTGGGTTCGTACTCTTGGGAACCTTTAAGCTTACTTTTAATTTTTAGGGTAGATTCGGCATCGCCTTGGTGTTGTAGTGCTTGTTGCCGGTCTATTACTTCTTCGAGAAATTCCAGATAATCTGGATAGCGTTCCCAGTCTCCTCGGACTGCACAATTTGGTTCATCTCGGTGTAAACAATCGGTAAACTGACAACGAGCTTCTGTTAATCGCTTTCTGGCTTCAGGAAAAAAGTCTGCTAGTTCTTCTTCACTACAAGTCAAGTCTGGTTGATTAAAACCCGGTGTATCGGCCAGTAAACCCCCCAGAGGTAATTCAAATAACTCAACGTGGCGTGTTGTATGCCGGCCACGATTAAGTTTTCCAGAAACTTCGCCAATTCGTTGTTTAACGCCTGGAATTAAATAGTTAATAATACTAGATTTTCCAACCCCTGAAGGGCCACAAACAATTGTAATTTGACCGGCCAATTTTTCCGAAAGTTGCTCTAGGCCGGTTTGTTCTTTCACACTCACAAAAATTGGTTCATAGCCCCAATCAAGCAAATTATCGCGGATTTCTACGAGTTGTTGGGTGCTTATTAAATCTGATTTATTTAAACACACACAGGGGCTAATGCCTGTGGATTCAGCTTTTACTAAAAATAAACTTAGTTGGTGCGTATCTAATTCTGGTTCGGCTACAGAAAAAACCAACAAAATTTGATTGGCATTGGCAACAGCGGGCCGTTCAAGTTGGCTTTGTCGTGGTAAAACTTCCGCTACTGCACCTCTTCCGCCTTCCCAGTCTGGCTCTTCGACAATAACTCTGTCCCCTACCATAACTTGCTGACCAATTTTCTTTAGTCTGGCTCTGCGGGTACAAAGCAATATTGTTAAAGGTAGAATCGTATCGTCTAGCTGGACGCGGTAATAATTGGCTTGTACAGCCACAACAGTGCCTATAAGAGCAGAACTCATGCCGAGGCAGAAAGGGTGGCGTTAGCTGTGTCTTGTGGTTTTTGAATTAACAAAGCAAAAAAGCCTGTACGTTCTTCAATTGCATTAATGGCGTAACCTTCTATGGCTAGACTTTCCGGGACTTGTTCAATAGGTTCTCCCCCATCCAGCCATACTTCTAAAAGTTGACCGGCAGCCATTTTATCAAGTTGTAGTTTTGTCCTTACAAAATTAAGAGGGCAAGGAGTTCCTCGCAAATCTAATTTAATATCTGGTAATTGCCCAATTTGAGCCATAGGAATTTTAAAGTTTAGAGTTTACAAAGTAAGGTTTATTTGTTTGAAAAGGGTTGATGAAACCTTGTAAGTTTGATTTTAGAATAGACCAGAGAAAGCTATTCATCAATCATTAGGTTTCATCTAAGGTTGGTTGTTTTGAATCTCTGGTTTAAAATTATCGGGATTGAAATTACTTAAAAATTCCACCAAATAAACCTTGACCGCCTTTACCAGTATTCAACCCCTTATGCTTAGCTAATTGTTCCAACAAACCCCGTTCTTCATTGCTGATCCGAGTTGGAATATCAATCAAAACTGTAATTAAGTGGTCGCCACGACTAGCCGGGTTGCCTAAACGGGGAACACCTTTGCTTTCGAGAGTCAAAACCGTATTTGGTTGAGTCCCTGGAGGAATTGTTAATTCTGAAGGCCCATCTACTGTGTTAACATCAATTCGGCAACCGAGGATAGCTTGTAAATAGCTAATTTTTACATCCGAGAGAATGTTAATTCCCTCACGTTTAAATTCGCTGTCATCATTAACAAACAAGTAAACATAGAGGTCACCTGCTGGGCCACCACGTCCACCGGCATCACCTTCACCAGAGACCCGCAGACGAGTGCCACTATCAACACCGGCCGGTACAGTAATTTTGAGCTTTTTGGTTTCTTGTTTTTGACCGCGACCATTACAAGACTCGCATTTATCCTCAATAACTTGACCACTACCATTACAGGTAGGGCAGACAGAAACTTGAGTAAAACTACCAAAGGGGGTACGAGTAGCGCGGCGGACTTGACCACTGCCGGTGCAAGTGGGACAAGTGCGGGGACGAGTTCCCGGTTTTGCGCCTGTCCCGGTGCAAGCCTCGCAAGTTTCCAGATGAGAAATGCGAATTTCCTTTTCGCCGCCAAAAACCGCTTCCCGGAAGTCGAGGCGGAGGTCTAGGCGGAGATCATCCCCACGCATTGGCCCACTGCGACGGCGTTGTTGCTGTCCTGCCCCTCCTGCACCGCCAGAGAAGCCATTAAAAAAGCTTTCAAAAATATCGGCAAAGCCCTCTGTAAAATCAGAATAGCCGGCCGCTGCCGCACCACTAGACACCCCCGCTTCGCCGTAGCGGTCGTAGCGAGAACGCATTTCTGGTTCGCTGAGGACTTCGTAGGCGCGGTTAATTTCTTTAAACTTATCTTCGGCCCCTTCTTCTTTGTTGACATCGGGGTGATATTTACGGGCTAGGCGCCGGTAGGCTCTTTTAATTTCTTCTTTGTCTGCTTCGCGGTTGACACCAAGAATTTCATAGTAATCGCGGGCCATAGAGCGCTCTTTTGGGTATTAATAACAAAAACTAGGCAATTTCTCTCTGAAAAGCGCGAGTCTGCTTTGTGGTGTCAAACAGAACCGCACTGTATTTATCCTTTTCTTAATGTACTATAAGCGCAACGGCCTTGCGACCTTGCGGTGGAAGATGTTTAAGGGCGGGTTTCCGTCTGGATAGGTTTCGGTAATCCCTACTAACAAAAAACTCAGCCCTGTTGACTTTTAAAGTGGTGGAAGTTTTGGGGTTAAGGAATGGTAGGAGTTGCCGCAGTGGCGGTGCGGCTGCCGGTGCCTTGATAAACAGCGGTGCCGATAGAAAAGAGCAATGATTGAAACTCATCAATACATTGTTTCATTTCTTCGAGACTGATTTCATCATTTTTGAGAGCAATTCGTAGATATTCGGCTTTTTGTTCAAGTTCCGATTTAGTATCGTCTGTAATCAGATCAGCATTTTCTTGAAGAGTTGCTTGATAGTTGTAGAACAAGCTATCTGCTTGGTTTTTCAAATCAGCAATTTCTTTACGACGCCGGTCTATTTCGGCATACATTTCAGCTTCCTGGCGCATTTTTTCTATTTCATTTTCACTCAGTCCGCCGGTACTAGTAATTTGGATTGTTTGCTCCCTTCCGGTGCCTTTATCTGTGGCAGAAACTTGTAAAATTCCATTGGCATCTATTTCAAAAGACACGTTAATTTGGGGAATACCGCGAGGGGCTGGAGGCAGGCCGGTGAGCAAGAATTTGCCCAAACTTTTATTATCTTTTGCCATTGCCCGCTCTCCTTGGAGAACGTGAATTTCTACCGATCTTTGACCATCTGTAGCCGTAGAAAAAAGTTGAGATTTACTACTAGGGATAGTAGTATTTCTTTCAATAATTTTAGTAAAAACTTCTCCTAAAGTTTCAATGCCTAAAGAAAGGGGAGTAACATCTAATAACAATAAATCTTGCACTTCGCCGCCTAGTACACCGGCTTGAATAGCGGCACCAAGAGCTACTGCTTCATCGGGGTTAACTGAACGGTCAGGAGTTTTGCCATTAAAAAATTTACTAATTGCTGCTTGAACCGCAGGGATACGAGTAGAACCGCCCACTAAAAGAATTCGGTCTATATCTTCTACCGTTAAACCGGCATCCTTAATAGCTTGAGCAACTGGTTCCATTGTGCATTCCACCAAAGGTTTCACCAGTTCTTCAAAATTGGCGCGGCTGAGATCCATTTCCAGATGTTTAGGGCCCGATTCATCGGCGGTAATAAACGGCAAATTGATACTGGTACTGGTCATGGTAGACAATTCAATTTTGGCTTTTTCTGCCGCTTCCCGGATGCGTTGGAGAGCCATTTTATCTTCTTCAAGATTGATACCTTCAGTCTCGTAAAACTGTTGCATCATCCAATAGGCTAAACAAGTATCAAAGTCATCACCACCAAGGTGATTATTACCGGCAGTAGCTTTAACTTCAAAAACCCCATCACCCAGTTGAAGCACCGAGACATCAAAAGTACCACCACCAAGGTCAAAAACTAAAACTGTATGGTCTTCGTGTTGTTTATCAAGACCATAGGAAAGAGCAGCAGCAGTAGGTTCATTGATAATACGGAGGACTTCAAGACCGGCAATAGTACCGGCATCTTTAGTTGCTTGACGCTGAGCATCAGTAAAATAGGCCGGTACAGTAATCACCGCTTGCTGGACTGTTTCGCCAAGATAACCTTCGGCATCCTGCTTAAGTTTTTGCAGAATCATGGCTGAAATTTCTTGGGGCGTATAGTTGCGGTTGCGGATTTGGACATCAACAGTATTATCACGACCGGCCACACAATTGTAGGGAACACGAGAGCGTTCTTCTTGGGTATCATCCCAGCGCCGGCCGATAAAACGTTTAATGCTGAAGACAGTATTTTCGGCATTAGTCACCGCCTGCCGTTTCGCTAGTTGGCCAATCAAGCGTTCTTCACCTTTGCCAAATCCAACGATACTCGGTGTTGTCCGACCGCCTTCAGAATTTGGAATAACGATAGGTTGACCCCCCTCCAACACAGCAACACAACTATTTGTTGTTCCCAGGTCGATGCCAATGACTTTACCCATAATGCCTTGAGGATAGATCCCTAAAATGTTTTTAGTAATGATTCTAGGGTAGAATTCCGCATTTTTACGGATTTGCGATCACTTCGGGGTCAAATTTTTATAATTTTTGGATGACCCCGGAGGTGATATTTAGGTCTCGCTGTCTGCTGGCGCTTCTGTTTGGTCAGTTTGGCTGGTCGGTTCGGGAGCCGCCGCAACTTTTACCATTGAATGACGCAAAACTTTTTCGCCCAATACATAGCCGCGTACAAGTTCTTCTGTAACCGTTCCTTCGGGGTACTGGTCGGTAGTTTCGCGCATAACTGCTTCATGGAAGTTGGGGTCAAAAGGTTGACCTTCAGGACGCATAGGAGAGACCCCAGCGCGTTTAAGACCATCGACCAAAAGCTTGTACACGCTTTGATAACTTTTGTGAATATTCATTTCGCTGTCAGTTTGAGGTTTAATGACTGACCGAGCGCGCTCAAAGTTATCGACCACCGGCAAAAGTTCCTTGAGAGTAGAACATTTGATTTGAATTTCTTGGTCTTCCTTTTCTTTTTGGGTACGCTTGCGAAAATTGTCAAAATCTGCCGCCAGTCGTGCGTACTGATTTTTAATATCTTCCAAATGCGCTTTTAGCTGTTCATTGTCTCGTGTTTTCGTTTCAATTTCCGCTTGAGCGATTGCTAAAGCTGTTTGATGAGAATCAGTCTGGGCACCAGTATAAGAACCTGCCATTGCTTGAGCATAGGCTTCCAAGTCTGGTGAACCAAGATCAGCTAAATCGACATCCGGTTGTTCGTCCGGGGCTGGGGCCGGTGGATTAGTTTGGTTAGCCGTTGTTGGAGAACCCCCGGCTGCTTCTTCGGGGTTTTGAGAATTATCACTTGATGTTTCAAAGTCGATCATTATCGGTCAATCCCACTCTACAAAATTGCGTCTGTTGGCTACAATCTATGACAGTTAACCATTTTGACATTCTCTGACTTCTAATGGCACACTCCTCCCTTGAAGGTTCCCGTCCTAAAACTGTGCAATCAACCGACAAGAGCGATTGAAACTTAGCCTAGTGGCCAGAGTTGTTAAGGGATTGTAGGAGTCAAGGATAGGTGGGGGATATTACCCCTCAACACACGCCCAAGCAAGGCTATGCTAAAGTCAGCACCATAGCTTTAACAATTGTGGCGCAATCACCACTCAAAAACTACTCAAACCTATTGAAGGCGGTTAGACTAGGGTGGATCGTGTAAGCCTTATCTGAAGCCCTGCTACACTTCTCACCTTACTAGATATAGGAGGTAGTTTAGACTATTTTCACAGACAAAACTATAGCAAAGATTATAGTTAAACACTTTAGCCAACATGATAAAAGTTAGTTGTTGGCAAGTGGAGGTAATACTAAGAGAGTCTGGGTTTGGGGGTGCCGCTCAAAATTTAAACTTCTGACAGGATTAATAACCCTAAAGCTTTACCTAAACCAACAGCGTGTGACGGTAGTTTGTGCAGATTGTCTCCAAAACTTCAAGCACAAACAAGATTTGTAAAAAAAATAACTTTTATTGCAGTCTGCTGCCGAGAATACTCATACAAGCAGGCGAGGCGTGGTTTTTCTCACCAAAGGAATAAGGAGATCAAGTTAAACAGCTATGACTAATTACTCAACAACAAAGCGGACGACTGCACTCGTAAGTATTCAGAGTAAATTTTCTCCGTTTGGCAACAAAGTCATTCAAGCAGGCTATGCGGACAGCACTCAGCTACAACAAGCCCTTAATAAAAGCCGGGAAGAAGGCAAATCTCTTCTAAAGGTTCTCGAAGAAATCACCGGTAAAGAAATTCCTCCAGAATTACTAAGGCAATACAAAAAATTACAATTATTTGAGCTAAAAATCCTATTTGGAGTCGAAGCCTTTGACCCAGAAATAGCCCAAATAGCGCCTGAACAAATAGGTCAACTAATAGAAACATTAATCAAAGAAGATATCTGCCGGCGGCACCAATTAATCCCGCTCTCAAAAGATGAGGGTAATTCCTCAGTTTTGGTGGCAATGGTTAATCCAGATAAACTCGATGCCCAAGATGATTTAAACCGTATTTTGCGACCACAAGGGCTATCGTGGCAACGACGGGTGATTGCCCAGGATGACTATCAGCAATTTATCTCGCAATACCTAGATGAGCAAGTTAAACAGCAAGCCCCAGCGGGCAAAAAACAAGCCCTTGACTTAGACATCAATGCCGAAGCCTTTGATAATGACGAGGAATTAGGCGAAGCCGAAGTGACTGATGTAGACGGCATGGACTTAAACAAAGCGTTGGGAGAAGCAGAATCCCCGCCAATTGTCAAGGCCGTTAACCAAATCCTTGCTCGTGCCCTAACCGATGGAGTATCGGATATTCACATCGAACCCCAAGAAGAATATCTGCGAATTCGGATGCGTAAAGACGGCGTGTTGCACGAAGTAACCCGAATGCCGAAAAAAATTATCAACCCGCTGATTTCGCGGTTTAAAATTTTGGCAGATTTAGATATTGCTGAACGCCGCAACGCTCAAGACGGAAGAATTCGACGGATTTTCCAAGGTCGGACAGTGGACTTTCGGGTAAACTGTTTGCCCAGCCGCTACGGCGAAAAAATCTGTATGCGGATTTTGGACAACTCTTCTACCCAGCTTGGGTTAGATAAGTTGATTAGTGATCCTGAAGCCCTCGCTAAGGTGCGGGATATGGCTTCTCGGCCTTTTGGGTTGATTTTGGTGACAGGCCCAACCGGCTCAGGGAAATCTACCTCGTTGTATTCTGTTTTGGCCGAACGTAATGATCCTGGGGTAAATATTAGTACCGCCGAAGATCCGATTGAGTATGCTTTGGAAGGAATTACTCAGTGCCAGGTGATTCGGGCAAAGGGGTTAGACTTTACCAATTTACTGCGGGCCTTTATGCGACAAGACCCGGACGTGATTTTGGTGGGAGAAACCCGCGACCACGAAACGGCAAAAACCGCTCTGGAAGCAGCCTTGACCGGCCACTTAGTGTTAACAACTCTGCACACCAACGACGCAGCCGGTGCTATTGCTCGTTTGGATGAAATGGGTATTGAACCGTTCATGGTCGGCGGTGCCTTAATTGGTGTGCTGGCTCAGCGCTTGATGCGGCGAGTTTGCGGCGAGTGTAAGGTTGCTTATATACCTACTGCTGATGAGTTAGCCCATTATGGCTTATCGGTTGCACGAGAAACAGATCACACATTTTATAAAGCTAACTTTGTACCACCGGCAGAACGAGCGGCTCGTAAGGAAGCGGGAACTTTATGTCCTAAGTGTAATGGTACTGGCTATAAAGGACGGGTTGGTGTATATGAAGTGCTGAAAAATACCGAAGCCTTGGCTACTTTAATTTCTCAACGGGCTCCAACCGAGCAAATTAAAGAAAAAGCTGTTGAAGAAGGAATGGTGACTCTGTTGGCCTATAGCATCAACTTAGTCCGCCAAGGTCATACCACTTTTGAAGAAGTAGAAAGGGTGACTTTTACAGACTCTGGTTTGGAGGCGGAACTGAAGGCTAAACGTAAAGTAGGGTTGACTTGTAAATGCTGTGGGGCCGGTTTGCAACAAGAATGGCTAGATTGCCCCTACTGTATGACTGCTCGCTTTAAAGACTAAAACAGCTAAGAGAAATCTAAGGGTTAGGATGTCTTGTTTGGGTTTAAAGGCTGGTAACCAGGGAAAGAGTTTATGAAACTCAAGACTTTTGGGCAAACTAAAACAAACCCAAATTAAGGCATCCAACGATACCCTTATTTCTTTGTTGGAGTGCTAAGTAAAATAAAAACTCAATTTCCCATTTAGGAGACATAGCAATGCCAGATTACATGATTGAAGACGTAATGGAGTCACTGGTCGAACAAGGCGGCTCGGATATGCACATTCAAGCTAGTGCGCCTATTTACTTTCGGGTCAGCGGTAAACTGACTCCTCAACTGCAATTTGGAGAAATTTTGGAGGCTCAAGATTGCCAACGTCTGATCTTCAGTATGCTCAACAATAACCAGCGCAAAGATTTGGAGCAAAACTGGGAACTGGATACTGCTTATGGTGTCAAAGGGTTGTCTCGATTTCGGGTAAATGTGTACCGGGAAAGGGGTTGTTGGGCTGCTTGCTTGCGGGCTTTGGCTTCTAAAATTCCTAATGCGGATGCTTTGGGGGTTCCGATGGTGCTGCGGGAATTAACAGAACGACCTCGTGGAATGTTGTTAGTCACCGGCCAGACAGGCTCAGGAAAAACAACAACGATGGCGGCTTTAATTGATTTGGTAAACCGGACGCGAGCAGAACATATTTTGACGGTGGAAGACCCTATTGAATATGTTTATCCGAATATCAAAAGCTTGATTCATCAACGCCAAAAAGGTGAAGATACTAAGACGTTTGCTAATGCTTTGAAGGCGGCGTTACGGGAAGATCCAGATATTATTTTGGTCGGAGAAATGCGAGATTTAGATACGATTGGTCTGGCAATTTCGGCCGCAGAAACCGGTCACTTAGTGTTTGGAACTTTGCACACTAACTCGGCGGCTTCTACTGTAGACCGGATGCTGGATGTGTTTCCTCCTATTCAACAACCGCAGGTTCGTGCACAATTAGGGGGTGCGCTGGTGGGGGTTTGCTCTCAAAACTTGGTGGTGAAGATTGGGGGTGGCCGGTGTTGTGCTCAGGAAATTATGGTGAATAACACTGCTATTGCTAACTTGATTCGGGAAGGCAAAACTTCTCAAATTTATTCGGCCATTCAAACGGGAATGAAGATGGGAATGGTGACGATGGAAATGGCATTAGCTAAACTGTATAACGAGGGCAAGGTTAGCTGGGAAGCGGCAATGGGTAAAGCTGGTAAACCAGAAGAACTTTCTCGGTTGATTGGGCCGGCCCCAGCAGGAGCAAAGGCCGGTGGTGGTCATTAAAAAACGGTGGTGATGGCGAACCAATAAAACAGGAACACTTGAACAAAAATAATTGTTTTAAAGGGATGTTTTAAGGTTCGCCAAAACTAAAAATTAGTGTATAAACGCAACAATTAAAAATTCAAAAGTTAAATTTTAGCAGTTTAATTGTTGATTTATAAAAAAGCAAATCTTAGGAGAAGAAATTATGGCTGTGGCATCAGTAAATGCTGGTGGTAAGAAAGATAAAGCCGGTGCAAACAAGGGATTTGATTTGAGTGCAATGTTGGCGAAAATTACGGTTAAAGACAAAGCCGTTTTTTCTCGTCAGCTTGCAGTTATGTTTAATGCCGGTTTACCGATTGTAAAAGCAATTGGGGTGTTATATGAACAGTGCGAAAACCCGAAATTAAAAAAAGCTCTTGGTTCTATTAAAGCGGATATCGAAACTGGGATTCCCCTTAATGAGTCGATGCGGAAATTTGATGATTGCTTCGATAAACTCTACTGCGCGATGATTCAGTCGGGGGAATTAGGGGGGGTATTAGATAAGGTTTTGAATAAGTTAGCAATTATGCTAGAAAAGTCTGCGAAACTTCAAAACCAAATCAAATCAGCTTCTTCTTACCCGAAGGCAGTAGGAACGATTGCAATTTTGGTATTTTTTGGAATGACAACTTTTTTGCTGCCAACTTTTGCCAAGATTTTTACTGAATTGGGTTCAACTTTGCCGCCGCTGACGGTGTTTATGTTGGCTTGTAGTGAGTTTTTCCGTACTCCTTGGAAACTGGGTTCTTTGATAGCAACTCTTTTTGCCATAAAAACGGCCTATAGTGCTTATTACAAAACTCCCACTGGACGATTACAAATTGATGGAATTATGCTCAAATTACCTTTGATTGGGGATTTGCTGCAAAAGGCTGCTGTGGCTCGTTTTTGTGGAACTTTTGGGATGTTAACTGGTGCTGGTGTTCCACTTTTAACTTGCTTTGAAATTGTGGCGGATACGGCGGGAAATCAGGTGATTTCTAATGCAATTATGAAGGCTAAAGGAGAAGTGGAACAAGGAGGAAGTTTAACTGTAGCTTTTGCAAGAGAAAAAGTTTTTCCTAATATGGCAATTTCAATGATGGCTATTGGGGAAGAGTCGGGGGAAATTGATAAAATGCTGCAAAAAGTTGCCGATTTCTATGAAGATGAAGTTGAGCAAGCAGTTAAAGGTTTGAGCAGTATGTTGGAACCGATTATGATGGTGGGGATTGCCGGTTTGGTAGGGGCAATTCTGATGTCAATGTATTTGCCTATGTTTGCTGTGTTTGAAAAATTGGGTTAAGGGGATGGTGCAAGTAAAACAGTCCCATTATGAAGAGTTGCTGGCGGAGTATTGTAATGCTTTGTCGGCAATTTCTTTGCTGAAACAATACCGGCCTTATTTGGAATTATTGCCTAGTATGCGCCGGCCTGATGAAAGTATTATTACTATTCCTTTGCCGGTGATTCGAGTTAGAGATTCGGTTTTGCCGCCGGGTTCCGGGGTGAGTGTTGTGGCTGGTCAGTCTGTATGCTTGCCTTGTGATATTGCAATTTTAATGTGTGACCCTGAATGGAAAGTTAAGTTGGGGTCGGAAATTGTAATTTTTATTCACCGGCCTGGGGAAGATTTTTCTGATTTGTTAGGACGATGGCGACAAACTCAAGTTTGGTTGGATAAAGGTTATGAATGGTTGATGCCGTTGCGTCATCAACACATTCTCAGTGAGGAAGCTGAAAATATTTATCCTTTATTTGTTTTGTTTCCAGAAACTCCTGAACGAATTAAGCGGGGTTTAAATGAGGCTTATTTACCTTTTGTTGTTTGGTTAAATGCGGCAGTGGAATCGGAGTTATCAGAGGAAATTTATAGTGGTCAAGAATAATTGGGGTCTGGTGGTTAAATATAATTTTTAAGTTTTCTCCCCTCGCCGTTCCTAGCTAGGGGAGAAATTTATCAATTAAAGCTTAGGCACGAGTTTTTAAATAATTCAAAAAATTAGATTTTCTTGGTGAAAAAAGAAAATTTGTCTAAGAGCGCTCTAAAATTACTTAAGTAAATTATATTTATATCTTGGCTAAATCTGTATTAAAAAAATATTGCAAAAACGTATGTCTGAGAGTTTTTTAAAACCATGAATAAATTATACAAGTTAACTTTACTTCCTGTTTAACCCCAACAAAAAGCCAATTATTACTTATTTTTTGATTCCAAATTGTATTGTTTGAAAATTAATCAACCGTGTATAATAAGCCATGAATATAGACCAAGTTGCCGCAGCTTTTGAAAACAAGAATTACCAAGAAGCTGCAAAATTATTAAAAGTTTTATTAACAGAATCGCCCGAAAATCCTTGGGTAAAAGTTTATGTGGGAAAATTGCATGAAGTTTCTGGTCAAAGAGAGAAAGCTGAAACAGTTTACAAGGAAATTTTGCGAAATATTACAAATCCAAAAATTGTAGCAGCAGCGCGTCAAGGTTTACAGCGTTTAGAAGACAAAGAAAAACAACGCAGACAGCAAGCAATTGAAATAGGAAAAGCAGATCCAAGTCAGCAAGAAATAGGAATGTTACTAATAGAGCCAATTAAAAAGGATAATAAAGCAGAATTGGCTAAAAACTTTGCCCGTGTTATGCAGTTAGATCCTTATACGGCTAGGTTAATATTACCCACTAGGAATTGGCGACTTTATCGGACTGGCTTGATGGGTGAATTACAAGTTTATGTGAAAGAATTAAAAAAAGCAGATATTGGCTCTTTTTGCGTATCTTATCCTCAAATTAATAGTATTAAAGTTTTTGAAATTTGTTACTTTCAAGCCCTTAATTCCAAGCCGATAGCCATATGCAAAAATGAAAGTGACCAGTTAGGACAAATTACTTTTGAATGGCGCGAAGTAGCGCAACAAGTAGAGGGACTTATTCCCATTTTTAAAGCCTATGCGGATTTTGATTTAATTAGAGATACGGTGAATTATAAAGAGCAAATACAAGATTTTGCTCATGTTTGGGACTTACATTTACCCCGCCGAAATTGTATTTTGCGATTAATTAATCAACATTATGATTTTCAACAAGGAATAAAATTTACACCGCCTCAAATTCCGCACAGTAAGGGAATGGTAAATAGCCAGACAGTAGGAGAAAATTGGGGCCGGTTAACGACATTATTAACAGAAAAAATACCGCAAAAGAATACTTCAGCTGAGTTTTTACCTTTTGGGGAATCGGTTGTGGATGATGAAGCTTTAAGCCGAATTAAACCGCATTTAAATTTGTTTCGGCGCAGTGAGAGTAACTGGGATCAGGCGTTTGAACTATATAGTCGATTGGTTTTCCTAAAAAGTCCCCAGGGAAGTTAATTTGAAGCTCATCCGCTTGTTTTGGGATAGTAGACAAACAATAGTGCCGGTTGTCGTTTCCCTAGCTGCTGAAAATGGATGGGGGTGGGCCGATGGCCTTTTATAACGGGCCAAGTTAAGAAAAACTTACCAATAATTAGTGTATGATCTACCATTAATAAAAACTTTTGTTAACGTTTGTCTCGTTGTAATACAATGAGTCACAAACAAATTCAATAAGTCTGTCAAATCTCAACTTAACGCCTGACGCAAGTACCGATATCTCATCGGCAACCAAACGTCTAGGTATATAACTCGCGCTTTGGCCAGTTCAAAACATGGAAACGCTAGAGTTTGTCATTTATCCAGATGGTCGGGTTCAAGAAAAAGTCACCGGCATTATTGGTGCTTCTTGTGCGGAGGTAACAGCCGCCATTGAAGCGCAACTCGGACAGGTACTTCATTCTGAACAGACTTCTGAATATTTCGCCCAAAATGTCAACCAGTCGGCAACGGCGGTGACTCACACCACTTATAGCGAGTGGTGAGAATTTTTGTTTTTGTGGTTCATTCTCTTATTTCGCTAGGAGCAAAATATGTCTCACTTTAGCCAAATTAAAACTCAACTCCGTAACCTGACTTCTTTGCAAGCGGCTTTAACTGATTTAGGAATTGACTGGAAAGCTGGCTCCAAAGATGTGCGCGGTTATCGCGGTTTGACTGCGAAAGCAGACGTGACAATTGAGCAGCAAAACGGTTACGACGTTGGTTTTAGCTGGAATGGCACTGAGTATGAATTAGTGGCGGATCTGCAATTTTGGCAGCAAGCATGGTCTGTGGATCGCTTTTTAAATATGGTCTCACAGCGCTATGCTTACCACACCGTGATTAACGAAAGTGCAAAAAGCGGTTTCCAAGTTGCTGAACAGCAAAAAAATGAAGATGGGACAATTCGTTTAGTGTTGCAACGCTGGAGCGCTTAAGATGTCGCAAGTATCTCCACCGGCAGAAGGCTACGATCCAGAAAGGTCGGGTTTTGAACCGGAGTTAGGGGGTGCTTTACGCAATGATGTTGAGCGGAGTGGTTTTGAACCAGAACTCGGCGGCGCGTTGCGACAAAAGGGTGTTTATGTGGACGAAATTACTTGTATTGGTTGCAAGCATTGCGCTCATGTTGCCCGAAACACTTTCTATATTGAACCCGACTATGGTCGCTCTCGTGCTATCCGGCAAGATGGTGATTCTGAAGATATTATTCAAGAAGCCATAGATACTTGTCCGGTTGATTGCATTCACTGGGTTGATTATACGGAATTAAAAAACCTAGAAGAAGAGCGTAAATATCAGGTTATCCCGGTTGTGGGTTTTCCTGTTGATCATGCAACGGTTGCTATTAATCAGCGCCGCAGCAAGCAAGAGAAAAAACGCAAAAAATCTCAGTGATTTTTATGTTGTTTTCTTCAAAAAATCCCGTCATCATTGCTTTTTGGAGGCGTGAGGCGGGATTTTTGATAAAACAAAGAATGATTTTAGCGCTTTTTTTGAAATAGCTCAAAAATGACAAATGAAGTTTATTTTAAGGGATGATGTTCTACGAGTAATTTTTCTACTCTTGCTTCATCAATACGGGCGGCCATTTGTTTTGCTTCGTGTTCGTCGCGGATGGTTTTGCCTAAACTGAGGGTTGATCCTACTGTGAAAACTAAACCCATTCCCATATAACTTTTAATCCAACTATCGACTGGTAGATAAGCTATCCCGATGCCGGTGGCGCCCAAAGAAACAACAAAAGATAACCAAGCTTGAAACACCCACGCGGCGCTATGAGTTTGTCTGGGACTAGAATTAATGGATGGCATAATTTGTGAACCTCCGGGTAGTATTTGAGGGGGGTGGTAGTTGTTAAGTTGATTGTGGTTTGGTTTGCTTTTGAAACAGTAGTTAGTATTAACAGTTTTATAACTGTCTGTAGGCCGATGGTATTTTACATTTTTTTTGCTTTTATTTATACTACAAATCAATTCTGGTAAATTATCAATTATTGCTGTTTTGTAAGATAAAAATCGAAAAGAGATTACTATATTTGTAGCTTTTAAAAAGGTAAAAATATTTGATAAGAGGAGGGGGCTGGTTAAAAGCTTGTGACAGCAAAGGGGAGTGGCATAAAGAAATTTTACTTTAGACTTTCGGGACTTATAAAGTCTTTTAGTATTGAGGTAACATTTTTGATTGAGCGGTCTTGTTTACAATTAAGAACATTTTTTTACGACACTTGGATCTAATTACCAACCCAACAATGCTTTTGGTGTCCTTATCACCGCGTCAGTTAGGTTCATCTACTTACATTAAAATAAAAAAATGTTTTCGGATATACTCTATCTCAATAAAAAGCCAAAAATTGTAAGGGTTTTAAATATTATCATTTTCTAAAGATTTATCTGGCTTGAGTTGTTTTTAAAAATGTTGTAGGTCTTGACAAATTTCATCAAGAGTGATTTTTTGGCGCGTATAGTTTTATAATAAAACTAACAACAACTTCACCATTAGGCATCCGACTGTGACAGAAGCAAAAAGTTATAAAGACTCCGTAAACCTTCCTCAAACAAAGTTTGATATGCGAGCAAACGCGGTCAAACGCGAACCCGAATTACAAAAATTTTGGGCAGATCAAAAGATTTACGAACGACTGTCACAAGAAAATCCGGGTGAATTGTTCATTTTACACGACGGCCCTCCTTATGCAAATGGTGCGTTGCACATTGGGCACGCCCTTAATAAAATCCTTAAAGATATCATCAATCGTTATCAACTATTGCAAGGCCGAAAAGTCCGTTATGTACCTGGTTGGGACTGTCACGGTTTGCCGATTGAACTAAAAGTTTTGCAAGATATGAAACCCGAAGAACGCAGAGAGCTTACTACGCTGCAACTGCGTCAGAAGGCGCGAGACTTTGCCCTGCAAACCGTGCAACAACAAAGCAAAGGATTTCAAAGATATGGAGTTTGGGGCAATTGGGAAAACCCTTATTTAACGCTGAAACCCGAATATGAAGCAGCACAAATTGGCGTTTTTGGCAAGATGGTGCTGAAAGGGTATATTTATAGAGGTCGCAAGCCGGTACACTGGAGTCCTAGCTCAAAAACTGCCCTCGCTGAAGCAGAACTCGAATACCCGGAAGGGCACACCTCCCGCAGCCTTTATGCTGCATTTAAAATGACTAATTTGGCATCAAGTGTGCCGCAGGATTGGGAGACTTATCTACCGGATCTGGGAGTAGCTATCTGGACGACAACCCCCTGGACAATTCCCGCTAACCTAGCAGTCAGTGTCAACCCTGAACTAACTTATGCGGTGGTAGAAACCGGCAGCGAAGTTTGTGCTCATAAATATCTGATTGTCGCGGCAGATTTAGTAGAAAAGCTTAGCGAAATTTTTAACACCAACCTCACCGTACAATCAACTGTTAAAGGTGCAGCCCTTGAACATTCCACCTATCAGCATCCCCTTTATGATCGAGTGAGTGAAATTGTTGTGGGTGGCGATTATGTTACCACCGAATCAGGCACCGGCTTAGTACATACAGCACCTGGACACGGACAAGAAGATTATCAGGTAGGATTGCGGTATGGATTGCCAATTTTTGCGCCGGTTGATGAAGATGGTAATTTCACCGCAGAAGCTGGAGAATTTGCCGGTAAAAATGTTTTAGGTGAGGGCAATGTTGCCGTTATTGAAGCATTAAAAACTTGCGGTTCTTTACTGAAAGAAGAACCTTATTTACATAAATATCCCTACGACTGGCGCACTAAAAAACCGACAATTTTCCGCGCTACTGAACAATGGTTTGCCTCCGTTGAAGGCTTCCGCGAAGAAGCTTTAAAAGCCATTTCTGAGGTGAAATGGATTCCCGCGCAAGGCGAAAATCGGATCACTGCAATGGTTTCTGAACGTTCCGACTGGTGTATTTCTCGTCAGCGGAGTTGGGGTGTTCCGATTCCTGTTTTCTATGAAGAAAGCACCGGCGAACCGTTATTAAATGAGGAAACTATCGCCTACGTTCAAAACATTTTTGCGGAAAAAGGTTCTGATGCTTGGTGGGAATTAGCGGTGGAAGAATTGCTGCCAGAAAGTTATCGAAATAACGGCAAAACCTACCGCAAAGGTAGTGATACAATGGATGTGTGGTTTGATTCTGGTTCCTCTTGGGCGGCGGTAGCAAAAGAAAGAGAAGAATTGCGCTATCCAGCAGATATGTATTTGGAAGGATCGGATCAACATCGTGGCTGGTTTCAATCGAGTTTGTTAACGAGTGTGGCTAATAATGGAGTTGCGCCGTATAAAACAGTTCTTACTCATGGCTTTGTTTTGGATGAAAAAGGCCGCAAAATGAGTAAATCTTTGGGGAATGTGGTGGATCCCCAAATTGTGATTGAAGGCGGCAAAAATCAACAACAAGACCCTGCTTATGGGGCGGATATTTTGCGGTTGTGGGTGTCATCGGTGGATTATTCTTCTGATGTGCCGCTTGGTAAAAATATGCTGAAACAATTAGCAGATGTTTACCGCAAAATTCGCAATACGGCGCGGTTTTTATTGGGGAATTTGCATGATTTTGATCCGGCAAAAGATGCGGTGCCGTATGAGAAATTGCCGGCTTTGGATAAGTATATGCTGCACCGGATGACGGAGGTTTTTGCAGAGGTACAAGAGGCGTTTGAAAATTATCAGTTTTTCCGCTTTTTCCAAACTGTGCAAAATTTCTGTGTGGTTGATTTGTCTAATTTCTATTTGGATGTTGGCAAAGACCGGCTTTATATCAGTGCGGTGGATGCGTTTCGGCGGCGTTCTTGTCAAACTGTGATGGCGGTGGCGTTGGAAAATTTAGCGCGTTCTATTGCACCGGTGTTGTGTCATTTGGCTGAGGATATTTGGCAATTTATGCCTTATTCTACGGCTTATAAATCTGTTTTTGAGGCGGGATGGGTGAAGTTGGATGAAGGGTGGAAGAATCCCGAATTAGGGCAGTTTTGGGAAAAGTTGCGGGAGGTTCGTGGGGAGGTAAATAAGGTTTTAGAGCAAGCGCGTATGGAAAAGATGATTGGTGCATCTTTGGAGGCGAAGGTGTTGCTTTATGTGGCGGATGAAGCTTTGCGTAAACAGTTGCATTCTCTCAATCCTGATAGTTTAGATGGTAATGGGGTTGATGAGTTGCGTTATTTGTTTATTTCTTCTCAAGTTGAGTTGTTAGATTCTCCGCGATCTCTGGAAGCTTTGCAATATAAATTGCTGGCGGATAATTTGGGTGTGGGTGTGGTGAAAGCTGATGGAGAAAAATGCGAACGATGCTGGAATTATTCAACTCATGTGGGAGAAAGTAGTGATAATCCTACGATTTGTGAGCGTTGTGATTCTGCTTTAGTTGGGAAGTTTTAAACTGAGTTAATGTTAGGGTTGGGTTTAATAACCCAACCTACAAATTTGGGTTCATCTTTTGATTGGTTCAACTATGCCTCGCTCATCGCCAGTGAGGGATAAACCGATACCTTGAATAATCACTTGACGCAGGGTTTCTTGTCCGCCAAAACGCTTAGTGGTATCCAAGATTTCTATGCCAGAAATTTTGCCAGTAGCATCATAATCAATAGCAATTCCTTCTGCAACGTGCTGAGTTGTGGTAGTAGTCTCACTGAAAGTGATACTGAGAGCATCGACTTCCGCATCATAGCTTATTTTCATGGATATCTCCTTTTAAAAATAGTAGGTGTAGACTGTTATAACAACAATTTCTGCCGCTTTTTCAACAAAAATGGGACGCACTCGTTTCGTTTGGTAAACTTCACCATTCCATTCTTGATTGTAGGGGAAATCTTTACGACATTGGAGACGGTTTTCTTCAGAGGTTTGCCAAGCACTGCTTCGGATGGCATCTTCTACTTCCCCAAGTGTGAAGCCACGTTTAGGGATGTAACCTATAGCGTGTTGGGAAAATCGGATCGGTTTCATGTTTTTTCAATCAAAGCTTTGCTCTTAAAAAATCAGCAATTATAGCTCTAATCGGATGTTTTCGAGCGCTTCCTTAATTCATAGTATTTTCGGGCTTCATCTCCTGAAAGTCTCTTGTCATTTTCTGTTTTTTCAATGAGTTTTGCTAAGCCAAAGTTTTCAATAATTTCTTCTATCTTCTCAAAATCATCAATCGAAATTTGAACAGCAATCGGTTGCTGATTTTCGTCCATTACATAATTTTTATGAATATTTAGCATTTTATTGGTCTGCCTTGTAAGCTCATAAACTTGCTACGACTAAATTTTATC
This sequence comes from Halomicronema sp., assembly GCA_036704045.1. GTDB lineage: Bacteria > Cyanobacteriota > Cyanobacteriia > Cyanobacteriales > Oscillatoriaceae > Ancylothrix. Next base: position 115,233 of record DATNQM010000048.1, read on the forward strand.
ACTTTTCTCGTTGCCGGCCCCTCAAAAAACTTTTGAACAATTTCCCGTAAAAATAGGTCAATCGTTGTTAAAATCATAAATCGTCCTCACTCAGGAAACCGATGGGTAGCTCCTGATGTCATTGTTAACACTGTTGTATCCTTTAGAGTTGACAGGAAAATATTAGGCCGTGAAAAAGCAAATTTTCGCTCTCAGTTTTGTCTTATTTGGTGCCGGTGGAGTCTTAGTATCGCCGATGTCTCAAGCCCAAGAAATAGTTGCTCAAGTTAATCCTAATAATCAACAACTCAGCCGGCTTTTAAAACAAGCACGAGAGTCTGTAGATCGAAGAGATTATGGCAGCGCTTTAACACTTTATCAGCAGGCTTTGAGTTTAGATAGTAGAAATCCGCGAATTTATTCAGGAATTGGTTATTTGCAAGCATTGCAACAAAATTATGAGGCAGCAGCCGGTGCTTATCAACAGGCTACTATCTTAGAGCCAAACAATCCTGATTTTCAATATGCCCTGGCATTTAGTTTAGCAAATATGGGAGATAATCCCGGTGCGGCGCAGGCTTATCGGCGGAGTGCTCAACTCAGTCCAAGAAATGTTAATTCTTATTTGGGATTGGGTGTAGTTTTGATGCGCCAAAAAGACTATAACGGCGCAACAAACGCCTTTAAACAAGTGATAGCTATTGAACCACGAAATGCCAAAGCTTACGAATTAACGGGTGCAATGTTATTGCAACAAAATCGCACACAAGAAGCAATTCAAAACCTAGAAATAGCCTCTCAACTTAATCCCAGAGAAGGCACAGTGTTATTAAATTTAGGGATTGCTTTCTTGCAAGAAAATAACCCCAATGGTGCACGGGTATATTTTGAACGAGCTGCTCAACTTGACCCAAATAATGCCGAAGTTCATTTTCAAATTGGCCGAATTTTTCAAGCCCAAAAAGACTTTGAAAGAGCCGGAGATTCTTACAGAAGGGCTGTTTCAATTAATCCTAGATTTGTACAAGCACAAGCAGCTATTGGTGAAATTCATTTACAACAACGAGATTATTTACGGGCTATCATAGCCTATGAGCAAGTGATTGCTATTGCCCCAGAAGATGCCGGTGCTTATTATAATTTGGGCCTGGCATTAAAAGGACGTGACCGGCGAGATGAAGCTATTGAAGCCTTTAGAAAGGCACGAGATTTGTATGAAAAACAAGGCAAGTCTGATTGGGTAGAAAAAGCAGAGAACTTGATTAATGAATTAGAAAATTAACTGGTGGGAGTTAGAGATTTTCTGCCAATGACTCGATAAACATCTACAGTTTGATGTTTGCCTTTTAAAGCCAAGGGCCCCCAATTTTCGACTAAATAATTGGCTTCAATATACAGGAGTGTTTCTTTAGCAATTAAGACTCGGCAAATGCTCGTTTGCCGGTCTTTTTCGCAACTTTCTAAGCGTGAGGCAATGTTCACACTGTCACCAATAATGCCGTATTCTTGACGGTCTTTTCCTCCTAACGAACCGACTACAACCGGCCCGGTGAAAATTCCCACCCGCATTTGCACCACCGGCAATCCTCTTGTTTGCCATTCTTTGTTTATTTCTTTTAATTTTTCACCAAATTGTAAAGCACAATCAACAGCATTATAGGCATCTTCTGCAATTTCATTTTCTGTTGTTCTTTCCACCGGCACTCCAAAAGCTGCCATAATTCCATCGCCTGTAAATTTATTGATAATTCCTTTGTTTTTTTGCACAGTTTCTGCTAATATTCCCAAATACTCATTTAACCATTCCATTAAAACTTCTGGCGGCATTTGTTCAGAAATTGTACTAAAATCTTTTAAGTCAGTAAATAACATTGTTGCGATAAGTTTTTGCCCCGGAAGTTTACCAGATTTGATTAATTTATCTCGATTTTTCCAAAGTGCCTCTGCAACTTCTGGAGAAGTATTTTGCCCCAAAAGTTTCATTACAATTTGTTGCTGATACTGCGCTTGGTAGGCTTTATAACTAATAACTAAAGCAATGGTAGTAAGAGTTGCTAAACCAGGGATTCCAATTGGTATCCACGCTGTATTAAGAAATAAATAATAGCCGGTGCCAACTATAATTAATAACATTCCACCTCCACCTACAGCTAAGCGTAGAGGGTGATTAACTAACCAAGCCAAGCTTCCACCGGCCAAAGCCCAGAAAGCAATCCACAAAACTTCACCCCATTCTGACCAAAACCAAAATAGACGACGTTCTCCTACAACTGCATCAAGAATTTGACTAGTTATTTGAGCATGAATTAACACACCGGCCATTTTTGGCGCTTGTATTTCCGCAGGACTAAAAGGTGTTAAAAACAAGTCTCTTTTTGTTGGGGCTGTGTAGCCAATTAATACTATTTTATCTTTTACCCATTCGGGCTGAATTTCATTTTTTAAAACTTGATTTAAGCTTACTTGTTTAGCAATATTGTTACGAGAACGGTAATTAAGTAGTATTTGATATCCACTAGCATCGAGTTTTTCATAGCCTCCAGAATAAGGATGTAAAGGCAAAAACTGTGCTTTTCCCCAAAAAATTAAATCGGGATTAGTTTGGCTGTTTTCTGGTTGAATTCCTTGGGGAGTTAAATAAGCCCCTGTAATTTGTAAAGGAAAAGAAAATAAAGTAGTTTCTTTATTAAGATTTCCAAAAAGTAAATTTCGCCGCACAACTCCATCTACATCTTGCAATAAATCATTAAAACCAATACGTTCGGGCGGAACTGAAGGCGGTGGTGGCACTTCAAAATTGCCGGTAGTTCCCATTTTTGCTATGGCAATAATATTAGGTTTTTGTAATTGTTTTTCTAGTTTTTCTTTACCACTACCTTGAGCAATATCTCGATAAATATCAACTCCAATTACTGCCGGTTGATATTGTTGTAATTTTTCTAAACTTTCTGCTAAAGTTTCATCGGTTATTGTTGATTGTTTTAAAGTTTGAATATCCTCTTCGGTGATAGCAACAACCAACAAACGTGGATCCGGGCCTTCATCTGGTTTTTGCATTACCATTTGGTCAAAAATCAGCAGTTCTAATGGTTGCAAAACTCCTAAATGTCTAAATATAAGTAATACACCAGTAACGGCTGTTGCAGTTAAAGCAACAACGCCAACGCCTGTTAGGTCGGTATTTTTGAAACGCAGCCAGTTAATTAACTTAGAAATCACGGATAACCTGGTTTTTAAGCTGTTATTTTGTCTTTCAAGAATAGTCGATAAATTAGTATTTTTTGTGCCTAATTTTTTAGCCATTTTTTCTGAACCAATACCAAAGCCTTAAGCCTTTTTCGATACGCAATACCCATTGTAAAAGACAACTTCAAAAAAACTAAATTTTTTAGTTGTACTTTAGGCTGTTATCACAACTGATAAGGCTCTCTTTAAAAATAAAATATTTTCGGCAATCCGTCGAGGGGCTAAACCTCTGGCTTTTAAAAAACATTGTTTCCGTAACTAACCTTAGTTTCTACTCAGGAAAGTTTTATTTTAAAAACGCCTGATTTCTATAAAAAACTGAAACAGTGCCTTTTTTTTTCAGCCTCCGATACAGTGAGGACAAGTTTGTAAATTTTGCGCTAATCTGAGGAAAGACAATTTTTCATTAACAAAACCCAAAGAATATGACGTTAACGGCAACTAATCCTTTTCTAGCCGATAATTTTGCACCTGTAAATGCGGAAATAACAAGCGATAAACTAAAAATTATTGGCGAAATTCCCCCTAATTTATCAGGGATGTTTGTGCGAAATGGCCCCAATCCACAATATACTCCCATTGGTCGTTATCACTGGTTTGATGGCGATGGAATGCTGCATGGCGTACAAATTAAAAATAGTGAAGCTTCCTATTGCAATCGCTATATAAAAACCCAGGGTTTTATAACAGAAAATGAAGCCGGAAAAGCTCTATGGGCCGGTCTGTTAGAACCATTCCATAAAAATCCTAGCACCGGCAGCAAAAACACAGCAAATACTGCTTTAATTTATCACGCCGGCCGATTTTTAGCCCTGTGGGAAGGAGGATTTCCCCATGCCATTTCTCTCCCAAATTTAGACACCATAGGCGACTACAATTTTAATGGCAAATTAGCTTCTTCTTTCACAGCACATCCAAAAGTTGACCCCGTAACCGGAGAAATGATGTTTTTTGGTTACTCTTTTTCTCCACCATATTTAACTTATGGAGTAGTTTCGTCCCAAGGTGATTTGTTAAAAAGTGTGCCTTTTGATTTACCTCAGCCGGTGATGATGCACGATTTTGCCATCACTGAAAATTATACAATTTTTATGGATTTACCCCTAACTTTTAGTTTGGAAAGAATCCAAAAAGGCGAGCCATTATTGATGTTTGAATCCAATCGCGTAAGCCGTTTTGGTATTGTACCACGTCATGGAGATAACACTCAAATTCGTTGGTTTGAATCTTCACCTTGTTTTATTTTCCATACTTTAAATGCCTATGAAGATGGAGACGAAATCATCTTAATGGCTTGCCGTATCAGTAGCATAGATGTTTTAAATGGAGATAACAATTCTAGTGAAACACCTGGAGAGCTTGCTTACTTATATCGCTGGCGTTTTAACTTAAAAACTGGTGAAGTATCCGAAGAAAAGTTAGCTGATCAACCCTCAGATTTTCCTCGAATTAATGAGCAGTTTTTAGGCAGAAAATCTCGCTATGGCTATAGCTCTAAATTTGTTAAAACTGCGATGCCTTTGTTTGATGGCTTAATTAAACATGACTTTCAAAATGGCAATGCTAAAATTCATAACTTTGGGGAACATCGATTTGGTGGTGAAGCTGTTTTTGTACCTTCTCCTGATAGTAAATCTGAAGATGATGGCTGGTTGATGACATTTGTTTATGATACGCAAACAGATGTGTCAGAGTTAGTAATTGTAAGTGCAAAAGATTTTGAAGCAGAGCCTATTGCACGGGTAATTTTACCCCAACGAGTGCCCTATGGTTTTCATGGAATTTGGGTTTCAGAAGAACAGTTAAAAACAGCCTATTCTGATTAAAAAATCAAAAAAAAGGGAAGAAACCAAAATCTTCCCTTTCTCAATTCATCAATTCAACACATTAAAAATCATCATCATCCTTAATATCACCGGCAACCCCCTTAACAGAGCTTGCCTGGGCGGAACGTTTCGGCACCTCAACACGCGCCACATCCTCACGCTTTTCTGACAACTCAGCAACATCCCCCTCCGACTCCTGAGAAACCACCGGCACACTTTCCGCCAAAGGTTCCACCGGCAACACCACCGCCACCGGCTCAACAACCTCCACCGGCACCTCCACAGAAGCCTCCTCAAAAGCCTCCGCCGGCGGTGCCAAATCAACCTCCGGCGCTATCTCCTCCACCACCACATCCCCCACAGAAACCTTCTCAGAAGCAGCTTTTGCCGCCTCCACCAACTCCTCAGAAGGCTCATTTGGGCGCACCAACTCCGGCACCGTATCCTCCCTACTTGACTCCACCACCGGCTCAAACTCAACCGTCACCGACTCAGTTACCGTCACAGAATTATCAGACAAAACCACCGTTTCCTCAACCATCACCTCCCCTATTACAGCCTCAACCACCGGCGACTCTTCAGCCTTGACAGCTTCAACCACCGGCAACTCTTCCGACTTCACCGCTTCAACCACCGGCAACTCTTCCGACTTGACAGCCTCAACCACCGTCAACTCTTCAGCCTTGACAACAGCAGCCGGTTTAACTTCCACCGCCTTCTTATCCTTCTTCGCAAACAAATTCATCAGCGGCGCAAAAATTGCCCCCAAACCACCACCTTTAGAAGATTTCTCTTTCTTCTGTTTCTGAGGTTTATTATCTTTCTTATCTTTGTTTTCCTTTTCCTTCTTATCTTTCTTCTTTGCTACAACCGGCTCTTTTTTCGTCTCCACCTTCGCCACAGAAACCGGCACCGGTTCAACATCATCAAACCCAAAATCATCATCCTCCATCAAAGGCACCACCGTCTCACCAGTCGGTACAACCGGTGTCGCAGCCTCCACAGGTGCCTGTGTAGCCTCCACAGGTGCCGGTATTTCCTCAACCTGAATAACCGTAGCCGGTGAAACATTAGAAACCGGCATTTCCTCAACCTGAATAACCGTAGCCGGTGAAACATTCTCCGGTTTTTGTGGCACCAAAACATCCTCCAAAGAAGGCAAACTCTCCATCTCTGGCAAAGAAGCCTCCACCTTCACCGCCGGCGGAGTAGAACTAGCAACAGAAACCGGCTTATCCTTAGACTTACCCTTAAACAACCCAAAACCGCCAGACTTCGTAACCACCTTTTGCGGCGCAGAACCTTCTATCGTCACCGGTGCCGTAGTAGAACCAGCAACGGAAACCGGCTTATCCTTTGGCTTGCCCTTAAACAACCCAAAACCACCAGACTTTTCAATCACCTTATCAGAAACCTCTGTCCGCTGACGAGCCGGTGTCACTTCGCGCCTTAACAGCAAAGTTTGCCAAGCAAACCAACCCATAAACGCCACCGTTGCCGTTTGCCCCAAAAGCACCGCACCGGTCATCCTGCCCGCACAAAACCATAAAACTAAAGCATAAAACATTCCAATCCCACTCCAGAAAAAATCCCCCTTTCGGTGAACCTCTGGAAAAAAGAAAGCAGCCATATAAAGCAAAAAGCTACCAACACCTACCAATACTGCCAAAATGTTAGAAAGCATCTTTTAACCTACACTTTACAAAACTAAACAAAAAGCCCATTTTTGGTTGCTTACAGGCTAATTTTATCCTTCTCACAGCCCCTTATGCGGAACATCTCCCATACTTGTGTAGCAGAATAAACTCCAATGCAAAAACTCCTTGTTAGCATCATCCCTATAGATATGCTCGCATTGTTAGCGGCCTCAAAAATTACCATTACAAAACCAGGATAATTTTATTATGAAAATTAAAAGCATCCTTCCCCTCCTTACCCTCACCGGCACAACCCTCTTTACCCTTCCCAGCTTCGCCCAAACCTCCCTCCAACAACTCGCCGGCATCGCCGCTTCCCCAACCCCCGCAGAAGCCAACCTCGCCATCGCCCAACTGCGAGAAAAAGGGCCCGAAGGCATCCAAGCCTTCCTCAATCTTCATGCAGATAAATTGCAACTCAATAGCAACCTTGATTCTAAAACCCGCAGCAGCCTACAAACCGCCCTTGATAGCATCTGCGCCCAGCGTGACTGCTACGCCTCACAACTTTATTGGTACACCGACCTAGAAAAAGCAAAACAAGCCGCAGCCAAAACCGGCAAACCCATCCTCTCCCTCCATCTCTTAGGCAAATTGAATGAAGAACTTAGCTGCGCCAACAGCCGGTTTTTCCGCATCGCCCTTTATCCCAACGCCCAAATATCCCAATATCTGCGCGAAAACTATATTCTGCACTGGCAGTCTGTCCGCCCTGCCCCCAGAGTAACCATCGACTTTGGAGACGGGCGCACTCTGGAACGTACCCTCACCGGCAACAGCATTCACTACATCCTCGACAGTAACGGACGCCCTATTGAAGCCCTCCCCGGACTTTATGGCCCCCAAGCATTCCTCAAGCAATTATCACGAACTAACAATTTTGTCAAGTCCTATAACAATACTCCTCCTCAACAACAAGAAACCCTACTGCGTCAATATCATCAACAACGTCTTAGCGAAATAGAATCTTCCTGGCAAAATGACTTTACCAAATTAGGGCAATTAGTCCCCCCTTTACCCAGCCTGCCAAACACAGCCCAACCCCAACCCACAGCCCTTGAAGCCGCACCCATAGCAATGAGTAAAATGGTTGTCGAAATGCCTGTGTTGCGTTCCATCACACCAAGTGCCGAAAGTAACACACCAACCGCCGATAACAGCATTTGGGAAAAATTAGCAGAACTTCATGCAGCCGATGCCCGTTTGGATAGTAACACTATCAACTTAATGCAAAGCAAAAATAGCAACTATCAAAACTTAGAAAATCTCCAAAAAGTCTTACCAAATTTTGAGCGGAATATTGCTTTAGATACTGTTCGCAACGAATACTTGTTTCACCGGCAACTACATCAATGGTTTATTAATGGACAATCTACTAATAACCTTGAAAACTTAAATCAAAGAGTTTATGCAGAATTGTTTTTAACGCCCAGTTCCGATCCTTGGTTAGGGTTAATGCCGGTCGATAGTTATACCGGCATTGAAAATGATGGAATGTTGAGAACCAAAAATTGACCCTTGGAGGTATTAAGAAATATTTGATTTTAAAATTAACGACTTTAGTCTGGAAAACTTTTTTGTTATCTACGCTACCAGAAAAAAAAGGCTGGTGGTGTAGAGTTTCTTCCCTTTGACATCTACCCTAATGTTGATATATATACAAACCTTGTGTCAACAGGGATGATTTTGTCTGGAAGTGTTTACTTTTAATATCTTCTTTAGCAATGATTTTGAAAAATCGGGCTACCCTGTAAAAGAACAAACAGCTAGAAAAGCGACACCGTATGACCCTACAAAGCTTTGGAATAATTGGTTTAGCCGTGATGGGTGAAAACATTGCCCTCAACGTTGAACGCAACGGTTTCCCCATCTCAGTCTACAACCGCAGCCCTGAAAAAACAGATGCCTTTGTCTCCACACGAGGACAAGGCAAAAATGTTAAAGGTACTTATTCCCTAGAAGAATTTGTCCACTCCCTCGAACGTCCCCGCAAAATGCTCATCATGGTTAAAGCTGGGGCGCCGGTGGATGCAGTTATTGACCAACTAAAACCATACCTAGAAGAAGGCGATATCATCATTGATGGTGGTAACTCGCTTTATGATGATACAGCCCGCCGCACCCGCGATTTAGAAGCCCAAGGATTTCGATTCATTGGCATGGGAGTTTCTGGGGGTGAAGAAGGAGCTCTTAATGGCCCTAGTTTAATGCCTGGTGGCACAAAAAGTTCCTACGAATATCTTGAACCAATCTTTACAAAAATCGCCGCCCAAGTTGATGATGGAGCTTGTGTTGCATATATGGGCCCAGCCGGTGCCGGTCACTATGTCAAAATGGTGCATAACGGCATTGAATATGGGGATATGCAGTTAATTGCCGAAGCCTACGATTTGTTAAAAAATACCTTGGGGCTTGACCATAATCAACTGCACGAAGTTTTTGCAGAATGGAATTTAACTGATGAATTAAATTCCTATTTAATTGAAATTACCACTGAGATTTTCACCAAGGTTGATCCAGAGACAAATTTGCCTGTAGTTGATTTAATTTTGGATGCAGCCGGTCAAAAAGGGACAGGCCGGTGGACAGTACAAAGTGCCTTAGAATTAGGTGTTTGCATTCCTACGATCATTGCTGCTGTTAATGCGCGGATCATGTCATCTTACAAACTAGAACGAGTCGCCGCCTCCAAAGAATTAACCGGCCCCACCGGCAAATATGAAGGCGATACCAAAACCTTTATTAACCAAATTCGAGATGCACTTTATTGCTCAAAAATTTGTTCCTACGCCCAAGGTATGGCTTTATTAAGCACAGCATCAAAGACCTATTCCTACAATTTAAATTTGAGTGAAATTGCTCGAATTTGGAAAGGTGGCTGTATTATTCGGGCTGGGTTTTTGAATAAAATCAAAGACGCTTTTAAGGAAAACCCTACTTTGTCTAATTTGTTGTTGGCACCGGAATTTAAACAAACCATTCTCGACCGGCAAACTGCATGGCGCGAAGTGATTTCTGTGGCGGCTAAACTGGGTGTGCCGGTGCCTGCTTTTAGTGCCAGTTTAGATTATTTTGACAGCTATCGACGCGCAAGTTTACCTCAAAACTTGACTCAAGCCCAACGCGACTACTTTGGTGCCCACACCTACGAACGAGTCGATAAACAGGGTGTATTCCATACTGAATGGACGGAAGCTTCTAAGGAAACTCTGCAAACTTCCACTCCTCAATCACAACAAGCCACAACTCCTCTTGAAAAAACTGCGAGTGTAAAAGGTTAAGTAGCTAATTTTAGGGGTCAGTTTGGAGTTGTTTTTATCAGCTGGCCCCTAATTATTAAATTTCAGATAAGTAGAAGCACTCAATTATTTGTAGGATGGGTCAAGCGTAAGCGCAACCCATCAAAGCCCCTCAAAAGTTGGGTTTCGTTCCTTAACCCAACCTACATTAGCTAGAATTTAATTAATTTGACTTACTTAAGACTATATTTTTAGTAGTTTTTTACTCATTAAACTTATCCCAGAACACACAAAAGCGAATCAATTATTTAATTGAAATAAACAAAAATCTCAAATAACCTCTATCAGACATGGTATAAAAACTAAAATGAAAATAGAAATCCCCCAACCCCCAATTTTTCACAACCTAGAAGACGAACGCCGGCATCGCTGTGAACGCCTAGCAGCCGCATTTCGACTATTTGCACATTTTGGCTTTGATGAAGGAGTAGCAGGGCATATCACCGCCAGAGACCCGGAATTAACAGATCATTTTTGGGTTAATCCTTTTGGCGTTTATTTCGGCCATATAAAAGTTTCTGACCTCATTTTAGTTAACCATAAAGGCGAAATAATTAAAGGCAACCGGCCTATTAACCAAGCCGCTTTTGCTATCCATTCTCAAGTTCACAGCGCCCGTCCTGATGTGGTAGCAGCCGCCCACGCCCATTCTATCTACGGTAAAACCTGGTCTACCCTAGGAAGACTACTTGACCCCCTCACCCAAGATGCCTGTAGTTTTTATCAAGATCATGCGTTGTTTGATGACTACACCGGCGTTGTTTTAGAAACTTCTGAAGGTAAACGTATTGCGGAAAATTTAGGAACTAAAAAGGCAATTATTTTACGAAATCATGGTTTATTAACTGTTGGTAAAACCGTTGATGAAGCGGCATGGTGGTTTATCACAATGGATCGTTCTTGTCAAGTTCAGTTAATGGCAGAAGCAGCAGGAAAGCCGGTTTTAATTGACCATGAAAATGCTAAATTAGCCGCTACACAAGTGGGAGGACATTCTATTGGCTGGTTCTGTTTTCAATCACTTTATGAAATGATTATTAAACGCCAGCCCGATTGTTTGGAATAGGTAGAAATTTAAAAGCACCTAAAAGTGTATGGTTTTTGTAAAAAAGTGAGTTTTTAAAACAGAGGCTACAGAGGAGTAAGACATAACTCCTCTGTGGGCTTTTTGTACACCAATGCGTCCTCTCGGTTTAAAACAAACCTTTGCTTACGGACATAAACGCCATAACTTTACTGTGTCATCAAAACTGCCACTGACAAGCATTTTTCCTTGGGGGTTGAATGCTAGTTTGACGAGTGCAGAGTGTCCTTTGAGGGTGCCGACTAAACCGCCAGACCCGACTTGCCACAGTTTAATAGTACCGTTCATGTCACCAGAGGCGAGGGTATCTCCATCGGGACTGAAGGCAACCGACTGGACTTGAGCGTTATGACCAATAAAGGTATTTAAAATCTCGCCGGTGCTAAGAGACCAGAGTTTAATAGTATTGTCCCAACTTCCACTAGCGATGTATTCTCCGTTAGGGCTGATGGCGACTGACCAAACAGCATCATTATGACCTTTGAGGGTGCGTTGGAGTTTACCGTTTTTGGCGTTCCACAGTTTAAGGGTGCCGTCAGAACTGCCGGTGACTAGGGTTTTGTTATCGGGGGAAAAAGCTACCGTTTGTACTTCGTCGCTATGCCCGTTAAGGGTGCGTTGTTCAATGCCGGTGCGGGTATCCCAGAGTTTGATGGTTTTGTCTTCGCTGACGGATGCTAGGGTTTTGCCGTTGGGTGAAAAAGCGACGGCGAAAACTGAGCCATTATGGCCTTCTAGGGTTTCTACCAGTTCTCCAGTGCGGATGTTCCAAAGTTTGATGGTTTTGTCGGAACTGGCAGAGGCTAGGGTTTGCCCATCGGGACTGATAGCAACGGCCCAGACGGCTCCAAAATGACCTGCTAATAGCGTTTCCATGCCGCCTGTGGGGAGGTTCCACAGTTTGATGCTACCGTCAAAACTGCCGGTGGCGACGGTTTGGCCGTCGGGGCTAACGGCAACTGACCAAAACGGGCCGGTGTCTCCTGCTAAGGTGCGGAGTGGTTGAATTTCTCCGAAGTTTTCGTAGCTGCTGCTATTATCGCTGTAATATTTTGGCAGGCTGGTAGCTGGGGCCGGTTCTAAGGTGTAGGTGGTGGTGGGTAAGGGTGTGGGAACGCGGGGGTTTAGTAGGGCGATCAACATGGCGGCGACTGCTCCTCCCAAGGCTCCGGCTGCTAGTCGGGTTTTATGGGGGGTCGTGGGCACCGGCATCATCCATGAATGCAAGTCGCTGACGACTTCGGATGCGCTTTGATATCTTTGTTTGGGGTTGCGTTCTACGAGTTTGTCTAGTATTTTACCCAGGGAGTAGCTTACGGGTGTTTTTAGGTAGTCTCTCCACGCCCATTCCGAAGCTTTGATATCAAATAAGTCAAAGGGTGAAACTTGTGTGAGTAAGTACAAGCAAGTGATGCCTAGACTGTAAAGGTCGCTACTTGGGGTTAGTTTTCCTTGCAGTTGTTCGGGGGCGCTATATTCGGCTGAGCCGTATAGGCCGGTGGCTTGGAATAGTTGGCTATCGCCCCAGTCTACGAGGATGTTTTTGCCGTCGCTTTGTCGAGAAATTATGTTTTGGGGTTTGATGTCGCCGTGTATGAATTTGCGGCTGTGGGCAAAATGTAAGACTGGTAAAATTTGTTTGAGTAAGGTTCGGATCTGGGTTTCGTTTACACCGGCTGTCTGTTCGGCTTCTAGTTCTTCGGCGAGATTTTCTCCTTCAATATATTCTTTGACTAAATAATACTTGTCTGCTTGTTGAAATGATGCCCAGAGTTTGGGGATAGTTGGATATTTTCCGAGATCGTCAAGTTGTTTTGCGGTTTGGTAAAACAGTTTGAAAATTCCGTTTACTCTTGAGGATGCTGGTGTGCTATCTGTGGTTTCTTGTGTATATTGTTTGATTACACACTGGGGCTGAGCAGGTTGGTCTTCATCTACGGCTAAAAAGGTTCGGCAAAAGTTGCTTTTACCTAAGACTTTAATCGGCCGGTAACGGTCTTTGAGCAGTAGTTTTGTGCCGCAGTTGGCGCAATGTTCCGCACCCGGATGGTTTTGCGGAGTTTGGCAGGAAGAATTGAGACAATAACTCATATCGCAACCCAATCTTATGACTGTTTTCTATGGTAAGTCTTCCTTTGGAGTTTGCTCTTGACCGGAGGTTCGCTTTTGGCTGTTTTGGAAATGGTTTTTGGGGTGATGAGGTAGTCAATATTACTTAGTTTTTCAGGTTTAATAGCCATAAATGAGGAAAGCTATAATTTTCTAAGCTACGGGAATTTATGGATTTGATGGGGTTGTTTGACATTTAATGTATATAGTCAAAAATTAATTATGGTTTTTAATCCTTTTGCTAAAAAGGCTTATTTTTCTTTTTATGGATTTTAAAAATATAAATTAGAAGTTAGTTTTAGATTATTAATTATTTATAATTTTCTTAACAAAACTTTAGTAAAAAATGTTGGTAATTACGGTGGGTTTTTTATTTAGTCTTGGGCAAGGCATAGAAAAACTTAATGAAAGAAAGTTTAAGTTAAGGGGGAAGGGTGGTTTTGTTTTTAGTTGCACTGCCAAATTTTGACTTTTTTATCTTGGGAGGCGCTGATGAGGGTGTTACCATTGCGGCAGAAAATGAGATTGGTGACGACTTTGGAGTGGCCGGAGAGGGTTTGGATGGAGTGGCCGGTGTGAATGTTCCAGAGTTTAATACGTCCGTCTTTTGACCCGGAGGCGATGATTTCTCCGTTGGGATGAAAGGCGAGGGCACGGAGGGATTTGAGATGGCCTTTGAATTTACGGATAATTTGACCGTTTCTGACGTTGAGGAGTTTGGCGGTTTTGTCCATGTCGCCGGTGACGGCGAAGCTTTGACAGTCGGGGCTGATGGCAATGGAGTGGGCCCAAATGGCTTCTGGGGTGAAGTTATATAGGCGTTTGTTGGTTTTGAGATCCCAGACTTCGGAACTGCTGACTAGAAATTGACCATTGGGACTGAAGGCTAGGGCGTTTACTCCATGCCAGGCTTGGGTGTCTGGGCTGATGAGGGTTTCGTAAAGTGCTCCGGTTTTGATTTCCCAGAGTTTTATGATGCCTGTGTTTTCGCCGGTGGCGAGGATTTCTCCGTCTGGGCTGATGGCTAGGGATTCAAATTCTTGGTCTAGTTGGGTGAGTTTTTTTATATATTTGCCGGTTTGGGGGTTGACTAGGTTGATGATTGATTGATGACCGGCTGATATTAGGGTTTGTCCGTCTGGGGTGAAGGCTACGGCGTGGATGTAGGGGTCTCCTTCAATGTTGTGGATGAGTTGGCCGGTGTTGGTGTCCCAGATTTTGATGGTGCCATCGTGACTACCGGAGGCTAGGGTTTTTTCGTCGGGGCTTAGGGATATGCTGGAAACCATGCTTTCGTGTCCTTTGAGGATTTGAGTGCATTTCCAGTCTTTGGGTTGGAGAATTTCTGGTGGTTCGCTGTTGAGGTTGGGGTTTGGTGGGGAGGGATGCAGGTCTTGTAGGGCTTGGCTGGAGAGTTGGTATCTTCCGAGTTGGGATCTTTGGACGAGGGTTCGCAGCAGGATGAGGAGGTTTTTGGGGAATTCGCGGCGGAGGTAGTTTTGCCATTCCCAGTTGTCTTGTTTGCTGTCTAGTAGTTCTAGGGGGTGGATGCCGGTGAGTAGGTGTAGGCAGGTTACTCCGAGGCTGTAGAGGTCGCTGGCGGGGGTTGGTTGTCCTTGGATTTGTTCGGGGGCGCTGTAGATGGGTTCGCTGGTTTGGGGGTTTGGGGTGCCGGTGAATCCTACTAAGATGTAGGGGTTGTCGGGTTGGTTGGAGTGGATGATGTTTTCGGGTTTGATGTTGGTGTGGAGGAGTTGGTGGTTGTGGAGTTGTTGGAGGATGGGGAGGAGTTGTTGGAGAAGTTGGCGGAGTTCGGTTTCGGTGAGGGTTCCACAGGTGAGGAGTTCTTGGCAGAGGTTTATTCCTTCGATGTATTCAAATACGAAGTAATGCCGGTTTTGGAGGGTGGTGTAGGTGAGGAGTTTGGGGAGGTGTGGTGTTGGGGGGAGTTGTTGATAGTTTTGGATGATTTCTTGGATGTAGGGGCCGGTTGAGGAGGGATGGATTTGTTGGATTATGCAGGGGGGTTTGAGTTTTTTGCGTTCGTCTATTGCGTAGAGTGTGGTGTTTTTTTTGCTGAGGGGTTTGAGGGGCCGGTAGCGTCCTTGGATTAGGAGTTTGGAGTTGCAGGTGGCGCAACTTTTGGCGTTGTCTGTGTTTTGCGGGTTTGGGCAATGGGGGTTTGTGCAAAAGGTCATAGTTGAAAGCTTTTTTTCGCGTGATTCTATGCTACCGCTTTGCCGGAGGTTTCCTTTTTTGGGTATGAGTGGGTGGGGATTTTGGTTAATGATTTTGGAGTTGTACCAAATCTATAAAATACTGCTACACATAAATGACTCTTTAAATCCCGTTTACATAAACGACACCCTCAATCCCCCTTGGAAAGGAGGACTTTTTGGTATGGTTGAATTTAAGGGGGTGCGGCTTCCTTGAACTGTAGCAATAATTATGGAAATTGGTATAAATCTCGCTTGGAAAGGGGAAGTTTAAGGGGGTGCGGCTTCCTTGAACTGTAGCAATAATTATGGAAATTAGTATTAGTAGATTGGAGGGCACCCTTTGAATGTAAAGAGGGAATGGGGGTTATTATTCGGAGGAGTTTTTTTTGGGTTGTTTTATGCAGTTAGGGCTGAGGTGTTGACAGGTTTGCCTAACGCGACCGGAGATGAAGGCGTGTTGTAGTAGCATGAAGGCGCGGAGGTCTTGGGGGTCGGTTGGGGTGATTAGGTGTTGCTGTAGTTGTTGTTCGGCTTCTGGGGTTAGATGGCCGTTTGTGATAATTTGATTGATGATTTTTTCTATGCGTCCCATGATGCTGCTTTGGTTTGCGGTGGTGGGGGTCTTCAGCAGTATCGGGCTTTTTTTTTGTTTGATAAGTGATGCTTTTCGGGTTTTTTGGTGATGTTTTTTGGGTTTTTGGGTGATAGTTTTTGGTGTTTTTTGTGATGGTTTTTGTTGGTTTTTTGTGACTGTTTGGATGGGGTGATCTGATTGAGATCACAGGTGTTGGTTTTAGGCTTGGGTGTAGGTTAGGTGTTCGCGGGATTGTTGGCGGATTTTTCCTGAGATGGCGGCGTGTTGGAGGGTCATGAAGGCGTGGAGGTCTTCGATTTCGTATTTGGTGCTGAGGTGTTGACGGAGTTTTTCTTCGGCTTCGATGGTGAGGTAGCCGGTTTGGAGTGCTTCTTTGACGAGTTCACGGATGGGGGACATAGGAGTTTTTTTCGGTTTGTTTGTTGTATGGAGTATGGGGTTTTTTTGGGTTTTTTTGGGTGATCTTTGTTGGTTGGATGGGTGATGTTTTGGGGCTTTGGAGGTGATGTTTTTGGGGTTGGGGGGTGATCTTTTTTGGGGGGTTGGTGTGATGTAGATCGCTGGGTTGGGGTTGGGAAATGCTTAGCTATGGGTGGGGTTCGCTTTTTTCTTAAAATATTGTAAACTTTTGTAAAACAAGTTAAGGAGCTATGTGAGATGGCTAGTTCAAAGGGTTTCGGGAAGGTTGAGCCTGCTAAGAAGGTTACTAAGGGTGCTGGTAAGCGGGCTGAGGCTGGTAAGAAGTATGAGGAAATGAAGGCGGATGGTTTGCCGGAGTTTAGTGTTTTTGTGCGGGTTAAGGATAAGAAGAATTGGTTTCCGATTGGTTCTTTGGCGGTGAATCGTTCGACGATGATTAATCGGGCTATTTTTGAGAATGAGGATGATTTGTTGCAGGGTGCTTTTCGGTTGTTTCCTGTGTTGAAAAAAAGTCAGAATAATTTGGAGTATGGTTATCGTTTGAAGGGTTCTGAATATGCGGATGAGCCTATTGAGGTTGCGGTGAAGCCGGTGCCGGGGGCGGGTGGTTTAATTCAGAATGCTGTGGATAATCTGAAGAGTGCTTTTACGGGAATTTTGAAGAAAAAGTAATTGATTATTTTTGGTTTTTTAAAGAGGCCGGTTTAAATCGGTTGCTAAACGAACAGAACCCCCGAAAGGGGTTATTTTTTTTGTTTTTATGGAATTGTGATGGAGTTAGCAAATAAGCTTTGTAAGCGTTCTAAACTGCCGCCGACTTGATAAAGTAAATCACCTTTGCCTAACAGATAAGCTGAGGAAGTTTCAGAGCCACCGAGGACGATTTTTGAGTTGGCTTCACTGGCAGTTCTGAGGGCAATTCTTCCGGGTAAATTTGAGCCAATAATGGGGGTGACTACTTTAGCTTCTGGGCGTTGAGTTGCAATAATTAAATGTATGCCGGCAGCCCTTGCCATTGCCCCAAGTTTTTTAATGCTTTGTTCTAATGGAATCTTAGTTGCTTTGTCTGCCATAAAATCTGCATATTCATCAAAAATACAAACAATGCGAGGTAAAAAATTGCCAGATTTGCTGTTATAACCTTTTAAATCCGAACAACCGGCTTTATCAAATTTCTGATAACGAGATTGCATTTCGCTGACAAGTTCTTCCATTAATTCGATGGCTCTTTCGCTATCTTTTACGGTGGGAGAATAAAGCCAAGGGATGTTTTTAAATTCGGGAAATGTGACGAGCTTGGGGTCAACCAGGGCAATTTTTAAATGTTCGGGTGGGTGGCGATAAATAAGGCTTAGGAGAAGGGCTCGGAGAAATTCACTTTTGCCACTGCCGGTGGTTCCTCCTACTAAAAAATGACAGGTATTTGGGTCAGATAAATCTGCTTCAATGAGTTGGCTATTTAAGTCGATGCCTATGGCTATTTTAACCGGCGCATCGCTTGGGTTTGTTTGCGGTTTAATATAGTCGTTAAAAGCGGCTATTTGTCGGTCTTCTCTGGGTAAATCTATGCTGACATAGCCAGCTTGGGGTGTCATTAAAGGAGGTGCAGAAATATCCATTTGTACTTGCAAATCCTTCACTCTATTGGTAATAGAAACTACTTTGATGCCGAGATGGGGTTTGATTTTAAACCGAATAAACGTCGGCCCAATTATTGCTCCTAAATAATCAACATTAAGGCCAAAAGATTTAAGGGTTGTAACTAATTTTTCGCCTATAGCATCAGCTTCAGATGTCGGCGGTTTGGGGGGTTCCACCGGCTCATCAACTGGTGTTTTTTCAGTTTTTGGGGTTTGAATATCCGGGGGTGTTTCGGTGGTATTAAAAAAGCTTTGGCATTTTGTTTGCTGTGAGCAAATTTGGCAGAGGTGAGGTTGTGGAGTTGCCGGTGGTGGGTTTGGGTGGGGAGGTTCCCATTTCAGCCATTCCTGCATTTGTTGCAGTTTGTCGGGGATGATTTTGTGGAACGTGGTTTCTAATTCTTCCCAGCTATAATGGTATTCTTTAAACTCTGGAAAAACGCTATAAATGGCAGAATCCACCGGCATTGTTTTTGCATTCCATAACATATAACTATAGACTGCAACTTGTGCTAATTGGGCGGATGGATCTACCGGCTGATAGGTTTTATAATCTACTACGCAATGACGTTTTTTTTCAAAATCCAATATTAAACTATCCAGCTTACCAGTGATTTTCTGCGGACTACCATCAGGTAAAATAAGTTCATATTCTAGGGTTAATTCTTCCTTTACAAAGGTGCGGCTTATTAAAACATCAGCTTCGCAATAGGGGCGATTTCTTATCAATAATGCCGCCCAGTGGCGGATAAGTTCGTTGAGCCCTTGCCAAATATGTTGAAGTGCTAAGGTTTTTTCTGTATCTTTTGCCATTGCTGGCTCTAGGTAACTGGGGAAAAATATTTTTCCATAAATTAAGTCTTGCATTCTTTCTGCTATTTTTTCTGTCGGAAAATTAGGCTTAAATAACTCTTTAAATTCTGGATCTTTTTTGGCAGTAATAATACAAGTTTCTGCTAGTTTGTGAAAGATGTTTCCCAGGCTGACTTGGTTTTCTGGGGGTATAAATAAAGCTTTGCTCTTAAAACGATGGTTGAGATAAAATAAGCGCGGACATTCAAAAGCTAGGCGAATTTTTGTAGGGCTTAAGGATGGGTTTTTTGCGTCTTTAAAATGCGGCATTGGTGGTTGTTTTTTTGTTAATAATTGTTCGCTAATTTCCAGTAACCGACGATGAACCTCTGCCAGATAAACCGTGTCCATCTTGGCATATTGTAGCTGTTTTTCTGTGAGGGGTCGCTTTCCCCAATCGCTTGTTCCTTCTTCTTTGTCTGGGTTGGGAAAGTTGCAGAGTTCTGCCGCTAGGGTTTTTAATTTTAGGTTAGAAACTTGCAAGGTTTGGAGGGTTATTTTTTTGGCAAGGAGGTAGGTACAGGTGATGTTTGTAGCGTTAAATTTTCCGCCGAGATATTTGATGTCAAAGCTGGCATTATGAAAGACTTTTTCAATGTTGGGATTGATGATGATCTGTTGGACACAATAATCGATTACATCTGGTTTATCTAAGACATCAAGAATGCAAACTCGCTCGCCCGTGATGTCTTTAGGGTCTGCTAAAATTTGGATGATAGATAATCGCGGGTTTGGGGTTGCCCAATCTGCGGTTTCTGTGTCCATCCAGAGAATTTTAGCGGTAGCTAGTTTATCGATGGCGGCTTTAATTTGCGTCGGATCGGTGAGGTAAAACATGGGGCTTGTGAGATATTTTTGGGGTGAAGGAGGGGGAATCTATCACTGAAAATTAGTTTTAAGGAATCCAACAAATTGTTTGGCTTTTAACGGCTGCTTTGGGGTCGAGAATTTTTATTTTGTTTTCCTTTATCAACTGTTCAATTACTTGATTGATTTGATGTGCATTGGCTTTAGGAAACTGATTGATGGCGTTTTGAATTAATATTTGTCTTCCCAAAAATTTGTGAACTTTGATGAAATTCAACGCCCAGTTTTTGATTTCTTCATCAGGGGCTGCTGGGGGTTTGGTGCCTGGAGGATTTGGTGCTCCCGGCAAAATATCCAAATCTTTGAATAAGCTCAATTTATTAAAAATTTGGCTGTCACGCATTAAAGTTTGGAGTTCTTCTAGCTCAATAACTTTACCATCAATAACTAAATCCTTTGCCAAGGCATTATTGACTAAACTGTGATAGGTATCTAAGTAATGAACATCGGTTAGACTTGGTATGATGTGTTTGTGCGGAGCACCAGTGAAAACTTGGCTATAAATTTGGTTCCCCTTAAGAGCGGGTGTTCCTACGGATGCAGCGCGGATAAGGTAAAGTTTTTCACAGGTTTTTGCCTCAATGGCTTTTTGACAAGCGCTCATTACATGATAAAAATTAGTCTTGTTGAGGTCTTCTGTCCAGACAATGCCAATGCGTTCTGGTAAAGTTGGCAGTTGATAGCTGAAGCCATAGCCTGAAAATAGTTTTCCTCCAAAAAGTTTAGGTTGAATTGCAGTTACTCCTAAAGCAGATAAAGCTTCTTGTAACATCACCAACATTTCAGGAGTAGCGAAGAAAGATATCTTCGGAATTTTTGCCAGTGTTTTATTATATTCAGCCTGCCACAATAGTTGAAAAGCGGCTAAAGTTTTAGCTTTAGGAGTTGGTGGCTTAACTGGATCTGGTACTTTTGCTTTTACTCCTAGATGAGCTATGACTTTTTGTTTATAAGCTTCAAATAACTGACCACCCAAAATCAGCGTATCTCTGGGTTTAGTTTTCCCTTGAGGAAATTTAATTTCTAAGGCTTGTTCTGAAATGGGAAAAATAGGTGATTCTGGCTTAGGAGCGGCTTGTATGTGAAGCGGATAAAGCCGATCTTCCAAAAGTTTCTCTGCTTGCTCTAAGTTGATATCTCTCAATTGAATTTCCGTGTTTATACGCTGTTTATCTGATGGCTGAAGGTTCTGTTCGTATTCCTTCCAATAATTAGTGAGGATGCTTATAATCATCAAAAAATTTTTCAGTTCCTCAGTATGAATCATACTATTGACATCAAATAAAGCTTGCAAGTCTGGAAGTCCCTTTTCATTTTTGGGAATGTTATCTAAATTATCGAAACATAAAACTATAGGCTGAGTTTCTGAAGAAATTCTGCCTAAATTTGACAAAATTTCCTTGGCAGCTATTTCTGTTTCTATGGAACTTTTTACTTTTAAAGCTTTCAGGGATTCTTCGCTTAAGTCATTTCCTTGTAACCATTCATAGGCAAGGGATTCTAAATCTGGATTAGTGAGATCGTGCAAGACCCCAAAAAAGAAGTCTGCATTATAAATGCTTTTTTTGTCGTAGGTTTTTTTCAGGTGTTGGATAAATTTTTGTCTGTCGCTTTTTAAGGCATCCCAAACAGGCTCGTTAAAAATCTTCTTTTTAATGTCGCTTTTTGTGAAAACAGATAAGCCTTTTAGCCATAACATTAATTGAGATTCTTTCTGACCCTCTGGTACTTGCATGAGGCTGTCAACGGTATAGCGGAGGATATGACGCCAGATATAGTCACTGTCAGGCCAAGGGCCAATATAGGCAAAAAAGGCTTTAGGATTCAGCTTGCGTTTCAGCCTACCTAAAAGATAGCTTTTTCCTGAGCCAGAGTCCCCAGATAGTAAGACTGTATGCCTACGATGGTTGGTAGCCACTAAATCGAGTAGGGCTTCAATTTCTGTAATCGCTTCTTGATGAATTGATTCAAGTGTCTGGGCTGCATCTTGATTTTCTCGCCAAAAATTGCCCGGAGTAAAAGTTGTAGGATCGAAAGGATTAACTGCCTTTAAAATAACTTGGTGGATAGATGGCATAAGATAACTCCTGCTAGTAAAAAGCTCAAAAAAAATTGAAATTGTCTTTCTAGTTAACCACCAGAAAAAATAGGCGACCACCCACATCTTTAGGAATACCAGCTTCTACTTGTTCTGATGTGTAAGGGGTGGGATCAACAAGAGAACTCATATCAATTTTGTCTTGACGACTCAAACGATAAAGCGCCTGATCTAATTCATCCCTAGACAAAGGTGGCTGGAGTTTTTGCCGGAGGTGAAAAATTGGCAAATAATTATTTTTACCCAGTTCGTGATTTAAGTCTTTAATCAATTGCAAAATTTCTTCATCGCTGGGTTTATCCATTGGCTGCTGGGTTTCTGTCACTACTTGTCCCCCGCGATATTTTCGCATAAACCGCAGATAATCCGTCAGCATTTTAAAGGTGATACTTGCGGTACTGCTAGACTCAAATTCATCTCGCAAAAACTCTTTGCCTCTATTAGTAATCCAAACCTCAGTAATTTTTTTCTCCACCGACTTAATAAAACCCTTCTCAATTAAGGTTTTAATAATTGGCTGTGCTTCTTCTCCAGTCATGCCGGTTTTTGTAGGGGTAACTGTTCCCTTAGCAGCCGCCTGTAAAACTTTCCGTTCGCTATCAGACATGGGCAACTCAGCCGGATCTAATTTCAATAGCGCTTTCCCCGTAGAAGTAATCGTAAATTTTTTAATTTCCTCATTACAGTCTACTAATTCTCGTCCCCACAACTTGCGGCAAATGCTAGTTCGTTCTGCCTCTCTCATGGCAGAAGTAAGGCTCATTTTACTCATGGGCGCTCTATAATTTTCGCAACCCAACAATTTCAACAAAAATTTTAGTTCTTTGGCTTCCATTAGTTTTACCTCGCCTTATATTTAATAGATTACCATTTTTAGAGACTTTTTTCAATTACTGAAATTAGGAATTTAAGCAAAATTATTATTTTTTCTTGAAAGAAAATTAAGGTTAAAAAAAGCCTTATTACCTGGATATTGTTAAGGTTAGTATCATATTTTTTATATTAATTAATAAAACTTATTAACCTCTTGTTATCGGTTAAAACCGGCTTCTACATGAATAAAGCCGTCGGTTAAAACCGGCTTCTACACGGAAAAAGCCACCGGTTAAAACCGGCGTCTACAAGAAAAAAGTCCTAACGGACTATGTACAAAATTCGCATAACCCCGGAGGGGTTTTATTCATGTAGAGGCGGGTTTTAACCCGTCGTTTTTTATAGACAAAATTCGCATAACCCCGGAGGGGTTTTATTCATGTACCGGCAAATTTTAACCCGTCGCATCATCGTAACCCCTCGCATTACTTCCTCACCAAACACACCAACTGCGCCTGACTAGAAACACCCGGATCTAAGACAAAAATCAGCCCCTCCTCACACAACCTATCAATTAACCTCGACACCTCAAAACCCTCCACCAAAGGAAACTGAGACACCGCATTTTCAATCAAAACCTGTCTCCCCATCATCTGTTGAGTTTTCATTAAATTTAACAAAAACTCCTTCACCTCTCCAAAACCCTCAGTTAAATTTCGCCCCGAAAAATCAGCGGTTCTTTGACGACTTATCCCCACCGGCATAACCCCATCAAACACCCCTAACGCCCGCAACAATAAACACCCCTCAAACACCTTAGATTTCCTTACAAACCCCTCCAAATCGGCTAAACTAGGCGTTAAATCTCCAATAACCAATTCCCCCGCACAAGCAGCATTTACTAAACTGTGATACGTCGCTAAATAATGCAAAGAAACTAAATCAGGAATCAAATGTTTATGACGACTTCCTGAAAAAATACCCCTATAAATTCGATAACCTTGATTACCCGAATTCCCCACCCATTCTGCCCGAATTAAAATCAAAGTTTGACACAAATTTCGCTTAACCGTCTTTTCGCAAGCCTTCATTAAATGACAAAAACTATTTAAATTGGGTTCTTCTGTCCAAACAACACCAACTCTTCCCAACTGCACCGGCAAATGATAACTCAAAGAATAACTCGCATAACTCGGACTTGGCAACAATTTCGGCTGAATACCGGCAACCTGTAAAGCACTCAAAGCCTCCCGCAACATTTGCATTAATTCCGGTGCAGAAAAATAACGAAATCTAGTTACTTTTTCCTGCATTTTATTAAACTCTTTTAACCACAACAACTGAAACGCCGCCAACGAGTCCGGTGTGCCGGTAGTAGCATTATTCTGCGCTTCAATTAATCCATCTATGCCCCCATTCTTCAAATCTTGAAACAACTGCCGGCCCAACATCAAAACATAGCGAGGGCGCGTTTTTCCCCCCGGAAACTTCTCTTCTAACTGTTGCCGGTTTAAAGGAAAAACATTAGAAACAAGATTTTTTTGGGCTTGCCGGTGTAATGGAAAAAGCCGACTAGCCCAAAGTGCCTCAGCCTGATCTAAACTAATTGGTTGTAGGCGAATTTGCATATCTAACCGCGCTAAATCGGCCGGTTGAATACGCTTTGAGTTTTGTTTCCAAGTATTAGTAACAATACTAATAATTACAAAAAAATTTTTTAACTTTTGATTATGAATAATCGAATTAACATTAAACAACGCTTGCAAATTAATAAACCCATCCAGCGCCCGGTCAATATTATCCAAATTATCAAAACATAAAACAATCGGCTGAGTTGCAGCCGAAATTATCCCAAAATTAGACAAAATTTTCCGCGCCGTCTCCTCACTATCAATTGACCGCTTAACCTGCAATATTTTTAAAGTATCCTCATCTAAATCATCACCCTTTAACCACTCACAAGCAAGCGGATAAACTTCAGGATTCATCAAATCATAAAGCACCCCAAAAAATTCCGAAGCATTATAAATACCCCTCGGAAAAGCTTTTTTACAATTATGGACAAACAAATTTCTCTCACCCCATAACTGTTCCATCAACCCCTTATTTTCAAAACGCGCCAAACTTTTTAACCACAACAAAAGCTGTGATTCTTGTTGCAATTCTGGTACATACATTAAACTATCAACCGTATTTCGTAAAGCATGACGCCAGATATAATCACTATCAGGCCAAGGCCCAATATAAGCAAAAAAAGCCCTCGAATTAAAAAGCTTTTTTAACCGGCCCAATAAATAACTTTTACCCGCCCCCGAATCACCTGCTAACAACAAAGTTCGAGTTCGATTATCAGCCGCAACCTGATCCAAAATTGCCTCAATATCCCTCACCAAATCTTGATGAATAGAATCAACAGTCAAACTCGGATCTTGCTGTTCTTGCCAAAAATTACCCGGTCTAAAAGTAGTAGAATCAAAAGGATTCATCTCCCTCCGAATTACCTCATAAATAGAAACCACAGCCAAACCTCCCAAACAAAAAAAACCTACAAAACAAACCCAAACCTATAACTTAGTTTGTAAATTAAAACCTCAAATTTCTCGCACTAAATAAACTAACTGATCCTCAATTTTTGCACCAGAGTCAAGAATTCTTACCTTGTTATTCTCTGTACACAAAATATCAATCAACTGATTAACTTGCCCCTCACTAACATAGGAAAACTGATGCAAAGTTTCTTGCAACAAACGCTGTCTTGCCAAACACTGCTGATTGATAACTCGATTTAACAAAAACTCCTCAATTGGTTGCCATTCATCCTTATTATCCTCCCTAATTGCAAACACCGGCACTACACCCAAATCTTGCAACAAACCACAACCCAACAAAACCTTAGACTCCCTAACTAACATCTCCAACTCTTTAATATCCGGTGTTGCTTCTCCCACAACCAAATCCCCCGAATACGCATCATTAACTAAACTGTGATACGTTACCAAATACTGCACCGAAGCAACATCCGGCATAAAATGATTATGGGGAGAATCCTCAAAAATCTCATTATAAATTCGATAACCCAAATTATTTGGATTCCCAACCCCCTCAAACCGAATTAATTGCAAAACATCACACAAATTTTGCTCAATTGCCTCTTGACAAACCTTCATAAAATTACAAAACTTCGTCAAATTTTGATCCTCACTCCAAACCACAGCCACCCGCTGATTTGTTTCTGGTAATACATAACTCAGCGAATAACTTGCATAAATTCGATTGGTTAAAAACCGCACTTCCACCGTTGAAATTTCCACCGCTGAAAGCACTTCTGCTAACATTTGAATTAACTCTGGTGACGAAAATTGCCGGACACGACTAACCCGTTGTTGAGTTTGCGTAAACTTCCGCAACCACACCAATTTAAAAGCTGCAATAGGATCAAAACCTTTTTCAACTACCGACACCGGCTGTTTCGGTTCTTCAACCCTCATTTCCTCTGCGTGGGAAACTTCCGAACCCACCAAATTAACCTTATAATCTTGGAAAAGTTGCCGGCCTAAAATCAACACATTTCGAGGTTTAGTTTTGCCTCCTGGAAACTTTTCTTCTAACTTATCTCTATGCAAAGGATAAAGCGGAGAATCGGGCAAAGATGCAGCTTGCCGGTGTAAAGTATAAAGCCGACATTTCCATAAATTCTCCGCCTGATCCAACGAAATTTGTTTCAATTGAATCACCCCATCCAATCTATCCTTATCTGTAGGTTGAATGCGGTAAGAATTGCTACGCCAAGTATCAGTAATAATGCTAATAATTACCAAGAAATTCTTTAGCTTTTGGTTATGAATTACCGAATTAACACTAAACAAAGTTTGTAAATCAATAGAACCATCACTCAACCGGGCAATATTATCTAATTGGTCAAAACATAAAACAATTGGTTGAGTTTCGGCCGCAATTCTGCCAAAATTTGACAAAATTTTCTGGGCTGCATCCTCCGTATCTAAAGAGTGTTGAACTTTTAAAGTTTTTAAACTTTCTTCATCCAAATCATCGCCGCGCAACCACTCACAAGCAAGACTTGCTAACTTAGGATTTGTTAAATCATACAAAACCCCAAAAAACTCCGCTGCATTATAAATTCCTGCTGGATAAGCTTCGCGTAAATTACGAATAAATAATTGCCGGTCACCGCGAATCATATCAATAATACTACGGTGTTTAAACTCCGATAATCCTTTTAACCAGATCATCAATTGTGAGTCTTGTTTACCTTCGGGAACTTCCAGCAAACTATCCACTGTATAGCGTAAAATATGCCGCCAAATATA
Organism: Halomicronema sp.; assembly: GCA_036704045.1. Taxonomy (GTDB): domain Bacteria; phylum Cyanobacteriota; class Cyanobacteriia; order Cyanobacteriales; family Oscillatoriaceae; genus Ancylothrix. The sequence goes on from DATNQM010000048.1 coordinate 142,305, forward strand.
ATCACTAGCCGTGAAAGGTTCAATATATACAAAAAACGCTTTCGGATTTAATTGGCGCTTAATTCTCCCTAGCAAATAAGTTTTGCCCGAACCAGTTTCCCCTTCTAACATTAAAGTTCTAGTTCGGTTATCTTGCCCCACTAAATCCACTATTTGCTCAATTTCAGCAATAGCTTCTTTGTGAATAGAATCTACCATTAAATTAGGGTCTTGTTGTTCTTGCCAAAAATTGCCAGACCAAAAAGTTTCACTATCAAAAGGATTCGGTTCTCTTTGGATGATTTGATCTATAAATGCCATAATTTTTGATTAGTTATTAGTTAGTTTTGTTTGGTAATTGGTCATTGCAGCTTTGTAGAAACCTTGCCCTATAAAGACACCGCCCTTTTAAATTACAATAATAAAAAATAGCGGCCCTCCAACATCTTGAGCAATACCGGCCTCAATTTGTTCTTGAGAATAAGCAAAAGCTTCTTGCAAAGAACTTAATTCTATTTTGTCATTTCGTTGCAAACGATAAAGCGTTTTATCCAACTCATCTCGTGTTAAAGCAGATTGCAACTTTGAACGCAATTGAAAAATCGGCAAATAATTATCTGTTCCCAACTGCCGGTCTAAATCTTTAATAAATTGCAAAATATCTTCATCAGAAAGCTTAGCATCTATTGCATTTTTTCCCATCTCTGCATTATTTACAGCCATTTCTATACCCCGCATTTCTCGCATAGCTTTGCGAAAAAAACGCAAATAATTTGCCAACATATTTAAACTCATAACTGGAGTTGTGCCGGTTGGGTTGCACTCATTAAGCAAATATTGTTGGCCTCGTTCTGTTAGCCAAACTTCATTAATTTGCGTTTTCAACGCTTGAATTAAACCCCGTTGTGCTAAACCTTGAATCACCGGCTGTTGAATTTCTGCAACAATTCCACTTTGCAGCGCTGAAATTTCCCCATTTGCACAAGCTTGCAAAACTAACAACTCTTCCGCCGTCACCGGCAAACCAGCCACCTCCAACTTCAGCAACGACTTACCAGGAGGCGCAATTACTAACCGCGTTACTTCCACACTATAGCCCACCAAATCACGCTCAGCGAGCCGACGACAAATATTATCCCGTTCGGTGGCCTTAGATTGGGGATTAGGTTTAATTTTGCTGGCCGGTGCCCGATAATTCGGTTCCCCCAACAACTCCAATAAAAACTTCAACTCTAGGACATCCATTCTAAAAGCACTTCTAAATAATTCATAAATCCTAGTTTATCCGTTCAAGGGTACCCACCCATTGAAACCTAACTGTCCCAACCCTTACCCACAAGACAACCCGCAAAACACCCTTCTTATCCCATCCCCGTGTCTGGCTGGTAGCAAAAACTTTTCTGTCAATGCCCGATGAGATTTTATTAACAAAACTATACATTTTCCAAACCCACTAACTTGAATATTGAACCCCCCTTTCCGCCTAATAACAAAGGCTTTAAGCAAGGTTCACCACCCTTAATTAGCCGGGAAGAGGAGATGGTTTTTGTGCTTCATTCAATTACAAAATAAGGAGGGTTTAAAGCCTGGTACTCTCAGCTTATTATTCCAGGGAACCGCAAATTGAAAACCGCTGTATATAGAATTTATTACAACAATGGAATAAAAATCACTATTTTAGTGCATCATAAAAGAAAGCAATCTCAACTAATAACTAACATGACTGGAGTTCTGAACCTCAATATCACAGAAACCCGCGAACACCTCAAAACCCTGCTTAACCAACAAAAAACCGCCCAAGGAAAAGAACGAGTCCAAGCACTCTATCTACTCAAAATTGGGCAAGTTAAAACAGTCCAAGAATTAGCAGTGGCCCTTGGT
>DATNQM010000049.1:0-8326 GCA_036704045.1 Halomicronema sp.
ACCGAATTATTGTTGTGTTTGGTTCTCCTTTACCGTTAGAAGACCACGCCTGGTTGGCGATGCAAACTGCTAATGAAATGAGTGAACGGGTGGGGGAATATAAAACTAAACTTCTCTCCACCAATAAACCAGCTATTAAAATTGGCATTGGTATTCATTCAGAAAGCGTCCTCAGTCGCAATTTATCAGCGACAAAAGGTATGGATTTTATGGCTATTGGGGCTGATGTTCATGTGGGATATCGGCTAGAAGGAATCTGTAAACAATATGGCTGTAATATTGTTATTAGTCAAAAAACCTACCAACTTTGTCAAGAAAAAATTAGAGTTAGAGAATTGGATTTTATCCGCTTACCCGGAGAAAGTAGGCCGGTGACAATTTATGAATATTTGGGACTAGATGGTGATAGCATTTCTGAACAAAAACAAGAGGCATTAAAACATTATCAAAAAGGCAGAGAACACTATCTTAACCGCAAGTTTGCCTTAGCGATGGGCGAATTTGCAAAAGTTATGGAACTTGAAACTAATGATAAAGCTGCGGCTATTCAGTTAAAACGCTGTCAGCACTGGCTGAAAACTCCACCCCCAGAAGATAAAGAGTGGGATGGCTGCTGGCCCGGAAATTGAAATTTTAAGCCTGTAGAGATGAGTAGAAATACTGGGTAGAATCGCAAATCTCTATAAAAATTGCAAAAAAAATCTATCGTGGGTTGCAATTGTTTAGTAGGTAACAGCATTCCCTGGTGAAATCGCTAAAATGAAATTATCAGGGAATAAAATTTTTTCCCTGGTTAAAATGTCCGCGAACTACTCTATCAAAAAAACTGACTCATGGACTCTGGTAGTATTCAACCAGCCAATACTTCTGAACCTCCTCCCCAGATTTGGGGAAATAGGATGGGCACTTTAATGGCATTATTTACCTTGATTGTACCGTTGTGGATCATCGGATATTACTCTTCAAGCAGTTTCAAAGTTGCTGCGCCGGTGGCTCAACCTATGCAAATACTACGCGAATAGTCACGGGTAACTGGGGACAGGTTTAGGGGATGTGTCTCTGGTTATGTCGCCCTCAGCCCTTTGTTGAGGGCACAAATAACCCCTACTGAAGAAAAAATAATTAATGTGTCGCTAGAATCCCCTAAAATGCTATTCGGGAGAAGGCCAGTAAAAGGCATCCCTTTATTGTTAGCTTGGAGAAATTGCGAAGTGGATTTATCGAGAATTCCTGCACAACCGAAAGCGGGTTTAATCAATGTTTTGATTGAAATTCCCAAAGGTAGCAAAAATAAATACGAGTTTGATAAAGATATGCAAGCTTTCGCCCTCGACCGGGTGCTGTATTCATCGGTACAATATCCCTACGATTATGGGTTTGTGCCAAATACTTTAGCGGATGATGGCGATCCACTTGATGGAATGGTGATGATGGATCAGCCGACGTTTCCTGGTTGTGTGATTGCAGCGCGTCCTATTGGTATGCTGGAAATGATCGATGGCGGAGATCGAGATGAAAAAATTCTCTGCGTTCCCGACAAAGACCCGCGCTATGCAAACATCAAATCTCTAAAAGATGTCCCTCAACACCGGCTTGATGAAATTGCCGAATTTTTCAGAAGTTACAAGAACTTAGAAAAGAAAGTCACTGAAATTCGCGGCTGGCTTGATGTTGACCAAGTGATGCCTTTGGTTGAAAAGTGCATCGCTGCAATTAAATAAATAGTCATTTGTCATTTGTCATTGGTCTAGGTTCATTCTCAAGCTTATTTCATAAGTATTGACAAAAGTCTTTGTTTATGATAACGGGATTCATTTAAGAAAAATGACTTAAGACCAATGGCCTATGACAAATGACAAATTAAGCTTTACGATAGAAACAATAATTTGGGGACTCTGATGCAGCGAACGTTCCTTTTAGCAAAAATTCATCATTGCACGCTTACGGCTGCCAATTTAGATTACATTGGCAGCATTAGTATTGACCGTATATTAATGGATGCCGCTGGAATTTTACCGTTTGAGCAGGTGCAAGTGGTGAATAAGGCAAATGGAGAACGTTTGATTACTTATGCTATACCGGCACCGGCGAATTCGGGTGCTATTGAACTCAATGGGGCGGCTGCTCGGTTAGGAATGAAAGGCGATACGTTGATAATTATGACTTACGCACAATTTACTGCTACGGAGTTAGCAGAACATTCGCCGACGGTGGTTTTAGTTGATGAAAATAACCGAATTGTGACTGTTAATCATTATGGAAATTTTTTAGAGGAATTAGTTAGTTAAATTTTTTTAAAGTCGATAAAAACGCAATCATAGAGAAGTAAAGTTTTTATTGATTGCTAAAAATTAAAGCAATATTAAAATGTTAGTTATTAGTATGGCATAATCTAAGACCGATTTTAGTCGATGTCTTCTAAGTTTTCCATATTCATACCAGGAGAAAAGTCGGGCATATTTACCGGCAAGTAAACGCTAAATTTTGAACCGATGCCTACTTGACTTTCAACAGTTATTGTGCCTTTCATTATATCAATAAGCCGACGGCAGATAGCTAAACCTAAACCAATTCCACTGTAGAGACGAGTCATAGAATCATCAACTTGGGTAAAAGTATCAAATAAATTAGGGATGTGTTCGGGGGGAATACCGATGCCGGTGTCGGCGACAGAAAAAACAAAAAATGGTGATTCTAAAGTATTCAAATGTTGTTTTTCTTTACAGTTAAAATCTTCAGTTTCTATTTTTTCAACTTTTAATAAAATGGTTCCTTGTTGAGTAAACTTTGTGGCATTGGTGAGTAAGTTAATCAAAATTTGGCGTAACTTTGAAGGGTCAGTTGTGATAGATTCATTAGGGCAATCTAATTCTACTTGTAAAGTATTACCATTGGATTCTAAAACCGGCCGCAGAGTTTTTACTATCTCGTTTATTAAAAGCGAAATATTAATACGTTCTGTTTGAAACTTCATTTGACCGGCTTCTAACTTAGAAATTTCCAACAAGTCATTAATTAAACTCAATAAATGAGTACCGGCCGTTTTAATTTGTTCTAAATCATCAACAGAATTACTATCGCCAGAAGCTTGTGCTTCTTCTAAAAGCATATCACTATAGCCAATAATCACACTGAGAGGAGTTCTTAATTCGTGGCTCATATTAGCTAAAAAAGCACTTTTGGCTTTACTGGCAGCTTCCGCTTCTATTTTGGCTTTTTTCAAAGCAGTTTCTGACTGTTTTCGCTCTGTAATTTCATGACAATTTAAGACAAAACCTTTAACACCAGGATTGTCTAATAAATTTGTAATAACCGCTTCAAAAATACACCAATCTCCATTACAATTACGAAGCCGATACTCAGGCAATTGTATTCTGACTCGTGGAGTTTTGGTAGCTTGGTCAAAGACGGGTAAAATGAGTTCCAAATCGTCTGGGTGTACTAATTCAAAAAGTGTTTGACCAAGAAATTCATTAAGTTGAAAACCCAAAATTCGCCTTAAAGAAGGACTAGCATATTTGCAAACCCAGTCTGTATTTAAAACTACTATTAAATCAGTTCCATTTTCCAGCAACGCTCGAAATCGTTGCTCGGTTTCTAACTTTTGCCTAATCTGCTCCAGCATTTGGTTCCTTGTTAACAAAAATTAATAATTGTTTCTCGGTTCGCTTGTTACCGAAAAGCTTTTCTATTGATCCTAGCCTTTGAGAAGCCAAGGCGATAGAGGGTTAAAAAAGTTGAGAACTAGGCCAGAAAAGTATTGATGGTGGCCAACGTGAAGACAAACACAACCGGCCAATCCCAAAACTTGTATTAAGAGTGTCGGAAATTTTGGAAGACTCAAGAGAAAATGATTTAACCTAAGCGAGAGGATTTGCGAAACGTAGAGGTCATTGGCCCTACTTAAAGCATATTCTATATTTTTAGTCCAAAGGAGGCTCTGCTCATGCAGCCAATTCGTACTTTTAACGTTTCCCCGTCTTTACCTAAGCAATTGGAGGCTCTACGCACGCTTGCTTATAATCTTCATTGGGACTGGAACGTAGAAACCAAAGACCTTTTCCGCCGGCTTGACCGCGATTTGTGGGAATCTACCAAGCATAATCCTGTTTTGATGCTGGGGACGATTTCTCAGGAACGCTTGCAAGAGGTGGCTGAAGATGATGGGTTTTTGGCTCACATGGAGCGAGCGGCTAACCAGTTAGATAATTATCTTAAAGAGCGTACTTGGTATCGAAAACATCGGCCTAATCCGCCTCTGAAGGAATGTTACGCTTATTTTTCAATGGAGTTTGGCTTAACGGAATGTTTGCCAATTTATTCGGGTGGTTTGGGGGTTTTGGCCGGTGATCACCTTAAGTCTGCTTCCGACCTTGGTTTGCCTTTGGTTGGTATTGGTTTATTGTATCAAGAGGGTTATTTCTCTCAATATCTCAATGCGGATGGCTGGCAACAAGAACGTTACCCGCTTAATGATTTCTACAATATGCCGGTGCATCTTGAAAGGGATGCTAATGGTGAGGAGTTGCGAATTTCGGTAGATTATCCGGGACGCCAGGTTTATGCGCGGGTGTGGCGTGTACAGGTTGGTACGGTGCCGCTTTATATGCTGGATACCAATATTGAGCCAAATAATCCTTACGACCACGATATCACTGATCAACTTTATGGCGGTGATATTGATATGCGGATGCACCAAGAAATGATGCTGGGGATTGGTGGTGCAAAAATGTTGAAGGCTTTGGGATATCAACCAACGGCTTATCACATGAATGAGGGTCACTCGGCATTTTTGACGTTGGAACGTATCCGCGAATTAATGCAAGAAAAGGGCTTGAGTTATAACGATTCTGTGCAGGTGATGAAGGCGAGTAATATTTTCACTACTCATACTCCTGTACCGGCCGGTTTTGATTTATTCACCGCTGACAAAATTATGTACTATGTTGGCTATTATGCCAATATTTTTGGTTTGTCGCGCGAAGAGTTTTTAGCTTTGGGACGCGAAAATACCGGGGATTTAGATGCTCCTTTTAATATGGCAACTCTGGCAATTAAAATGGCCGGTTTTGTTAATGGGGTAGCAAAATTGCATGGGGTGGTTTCGCGGGAATTGTTTCAGAATATGTGGCCTGGTTTGCCGGTGACTGAGGTGCCGGTGACTTCGATTACTAATGGGGTTCATGCTCGCAGTTGTGTTGCTAAATCTACTCAGGAATTATACGACCGTTATTTGGGCCCTACTTGGTCTTCGGCTCGTTCTGATAGTTCGGTATGGAGCCGGTTAGATTCGATTCCTGATGAAGAAATGTGGCGCAATCACGAGCGTTCTCGTTCGGAGTTGGTTGTTTTTGTGCGGGAACGTTTGCAAAAATATCTGCGGGAACGTGGTGCTTCGGCTTCGGAAATTGCAGAAGCTCAAGAGGTTTTAGAGCCTGGGGTTTTAACGATTGGTTTTGCTCGTCGTTTTGCAACTTATAAGCGCGGGACTCTGTTTTTACGAGATGTAGAACGGATTACTCGTATTTTGATGGATTTCCATAATGACCGTCTTAAGGGTGGACTTCTGAACCAGAAAAAACGAATGGTTCAGTTTGTGATTGCTGGGAAAGCTCACCCGAAAGATGATCCTGGTAAGAAGGTAATCCGCGAGATTATTCAAACGGTTCGGGAACATAAAATGAGCCGTCATATTGTGTTTATCCCGAATTATGATATTAATGTTTCGCGGATGATGGTTTCGGGTTGTGATGTGTGGTTAAATACTCCGCGTCGCCCTCGTGAGGCTTCGGGGACTTCGGGGATGAAGGCTTCGATGAATGGGTTGTTAAATCTTAGTATTCTTGATGGTTGGTGGGATGAGGCGGATTATGTTCGCACCGGCTGGCCTATTGGGAATGGTGAGGTTTATGATGATCCGAATTATCAGGATGAAATTGAGGCGAATGCGCTTTATGATTTGCTTGAACAAGAGGTTATTCCTCTGTTTTATGACCGCGATGAGGAGGGTATTCCTCGTAAGTGGGTGGCAAGAAGTAAGGATGCTGTTCGTTTAAATTGTCCGCATTTTAATACGGCGCGTATGGTTCGGGAATATGCGGAACGGGCTTATTTTGCTGCTAGTGATCGTTATGGTGCGATCATTGAAAGTCAGTATCAGACGGCGCAGGAGTTGGCTAAGTGGAAAAAGCGTGTGTTTGAGCGTTGGTATGATATCCATATTGAGGATATTGATATTGCGGAACCGGGCGATTTACAGGTTAACCAAACTATTCCGGTGAAGGCGCGTTTAAATTTGGCTGGGTTGACTTCTAGTGATGTGGAAGTGCAGTTGTATCAAGGGGCTATTGATGCTTCTGGTAATATTGTGAATGGTGTGCCGGTTGTTATGGATTGCCAAGGCAAAGATAGTAAGGGATTCGAGATTTATACGGCGAATATTACTTACACTTCTTCGGGTTTGCAGGGTGTTTCTCTGCGGGTTTTACCTCATAATCCTCATTTAAGTAATCCTTATGAGATGGGGTTGATTCTGTGGGCTTAATTTGGTTTGTTAGGGGTGGGGATTAAATAAGCTGCCCCTAAATTAAAAATGTTTTTCCCTCTCCTTTATTGGGGAGGGTTTTTTGTTGTGGGAATAATTATGTAGCCGGTGGTTTGGTCTCCTAAGACGAGGTTTTTTTGGTGTCCCCAATACCACCAATGGGCGGCGATGTAGGCACAAATTAGGGAGTCTAGTTGGTCTTCTATGGCTTTGAGTTTTTGGCCGGTTAGTTTGGTGAGGTCGCTGAATATTTCTTGGGTTTTTTGTGTGGGGGTTAAGTCTAGTTTGGGTTCTATTTTTGGTAGGGTTTCTAATATATGATTTTGTAGTTTTGTCAATTCTTTTTTACGTTCTTCTAGGTTTCCTTTTTTGTATTTGAGGATTTTGTTTAATTGAAATAAATTGATGATAGCTGGGTGGGGATAGACTTCGATTTGATACCGGCCGGTTTTTTGTGGTTCTATGGTTGGGGCGTGTATAAATCCTCTGTTTTCTAGGGCTATTCCTAGGGCTATTGTTCGGGTGGCAAAGGGTCTATTTAGGTTGGCTGGATAGCAGCCGGCGTGATATTTTCCGAAGTGTTTGTGGGCGAGTTTGTCGGGTTCTCTCATCCCTGTTTTGTTGAATATTAATGTGGGGGCGTCTACGGCGATGATGGCTGGTTCTGGTGTGGGGGTTTGGGTGTCTATCCAGGTTAAGATATTGTCGATTTCTGTTATTCTGGTGATGTCTATTATTTGTAGGGTTTGTGTTTGGAATTGTAGGGAACATAGGCCGGTGGGGCCGGTTGTCCATCCTAGGTCGATGCCGATAAATTTCATTTTTTTGTGTTTATTTTCTAGAATATCTGATAACTAATATAGGCGATAAATAGGCTGATTGTAAGGGTTAAGACAAAGGGATGAGGTATTAAAGTTGCGCCGGGAGTGAAGGGAATTTTAGGGGGTTTTTTGTAGACGCTATTCAACCGGCGGCTTTTTATCATTTAGATGGCGGTGGGGTTTGCCGGTTTGTGTCGCTGGTTGTTATCGTGTAGATGCCGGTTTGAGCTTTTATTTAAAAACACCCAACCAAAACCACCATGAACCCAGTTATCCTCAACCTAGAAAACGTCGAATTAACCGACGAACAATTTTACAAAATCTGCCGAAATAACGAAAACTGGAAACTCGAACGCACAGCAAAAGGAGAAATTATCATCATGTCACCCGTAGGCGGAATTAGCGGCGGAAGAGAAGCCGACTTAATCACCGATTTAAACAACTGGAATCGCCGTACAAAACTCGGAATAGTCTTCAGTTCCTCCACCATTTTTCGCTTACCAAATGGTGGGGATCGTTCTCCAGATTGCGCCTGGATATCCCTAGAAAGGTGGCAAACTTTAAGCCCCCAACAACAAGAAAGCTTCCCGCCAATATGCCCCGATTTTGTAATAGAATTACGCTCAAAAACCGATAGCCTTAAACCCCTGCAAGAAAAAATGCAAGAATACCTTAACAGCGGCTTAAAATTAGGTTGGTTAATCAATCCTCAACAGCAACAAGTTGAAATTTATCGCCCTAACAGCCAAACCGAAATCCGCCAATTACCCACAATTTTATCAGGAGAACAAACCCTGCCCAACTTTACCCTAGAAATTCCCCAATTTTAAATATTTAAAAATCAGCAATACCCGAAAAATTTATATGTTATCGCCGTCTTTTTTTGTGGCGGGTTATCGCGGCGGGTTGAAACCCACCGCAACACGAAAAAAACCCCTCCGGGGTTATAAACGTTGATTAT
>DATNQM010000050.1:0-39985 GCA_036704045.1 Halomicronema sp.
GGCGGTAATGCCGGTGGCGGTAATGCCGGTGGCGGTAATGTCGGTGGCGGTAATACTGGTGTTGACGGCGGTAATACTGGTGTTGGCGGCGGTAATGCCGGTGTTGGCGGCGGTAATGCCGGTGGCGGTAATGCCGGTGGCGATGGCGGTAATGCTGGTGGCGGTAATGCCGGTGGTGATGGCGGTAATGCCGGTGGCGGTAATGCCGGTGGCGGGGGAACCACAGAAAATCAACCCCCGATCTTTACCGGCACAACCGAATTCAGCATCAACGAAGACACCCCCGCAATCATTCCCAACCCAATAAACAATAGCAGCGATCCGAATAACGACCCTCTAAGCATTATCAATTTCACTCAACCAAACAACGGCATCCTCACCCAAAACGAAGACGGAACCTTTACCTACACCCCCAACCCCAACTTTAACGGTACAGACAGTTTCACCGTAGTAATTTCTGACGGAAAAGGAGGCACAACCACCACAGAAATCATCCTTACAATCAACCCCGTAGACGATCCGCTTCTAGTCGGAAACGACAACTACATTACGAATGAAAACACACCTATTACCCTTACCAACCTGCTAGAAAATGACAGCAGCATAGATGGAAGCAAATTCAGCATCACCAACTTTAGCAACCCACAAAACGGTACCTTAACCCAAAATCAAGACGGAACCTTTACCTATATACCCAATCCCAAATATCACGGTACAGACCAATTTACCTACACTATTACCGATAGCAAAGGCAACACAAACACCGGCACAGTCAACATCACCATCAACTCAATTAACGAAAATCCAATTGTTCCAAACCAAACATTTACCCTCCAAGAAGACACCCCATTTTTAATTACCAATCTCCTCGCCAACGCCACAGATGGAGACGGCGACGTTCTTACAATTGCCAGGTTTAGCAACCCTCAAAACGGCACCCTAACAGACAATCAAGACGGAACCTTTACCTACATACCCAACGCCAACTTTAACGGAACTGACACATTTACCTACACCGTTACCGATGGCAGCGGCGGTACAACTACCGCCACAGCCATACTCACCATCAACCCTGTTGAAGACTTACCAGTTGCGGTGGTAGATAGCTTCACCACCTTACAAAACGTCCCTGTAAACATTCCGATTGCTAACCTATTACAAAACGACAGCGATGCCGATGGAGATCCGCTGACGCTAAGTAATATTTTTACCAATCCCTCCAACGGCACATTAGTTCAAAACAACGACGGAACATGGACCTATACACCAAACCCAAACTTTAATGGGCAAGACAGTTTTACTTACACAATTTCCGATAGCAAAGGAAATATAACCACCGGCACAATTAACATTAGCATCGGTGCAGTAAATCAGCCGCCCCAAATTACAGGAGAAACTTTCACAACCGCAGAAGATACTCCTTTGATCCTCGAAAACTTATTAGCAAATGACAGCGATGTAGAAAACAATACCCTCACCATTACAGAATTTAATGGCTTGCAAAACGGCACATTAACCAACAACCAAAATGGCACATGGACTTACATACCAAACGCAAATTTTAATGGTCAAGAAACCATTAATTACACCGTTTCCGATGGAAATGGAGGCGTATCAACCGGTATCATTAACATCAACGTCACACCGGTTAATGACCTTCCTACCATTAGCCCTATCGCCGACCAAATTACCACCCAAAACACACCCACAAATCCTTTTAACTTTGTTGTCAGCGATGTAGAAACAGACCCAGCAAACTTAACAATCACCTCCACCGCAGCCAATGCAGCTTTAGTGCAAAATGTCAATATCCTGACCGGCCCAACCAGCAACGAAAGAAACATCAGCATTACACCGGCGCCAGGAGCATTTGGCACCACAACCATTACCGTAACCGTCGATGATGGCACCGCAACTAGCAGCCACACCTTTAACCTAACAGTGCAAGCTTTGCCCGTTGCAAACCCCGACAACGCAGGCCCTGTATTTTTACGAACACCCTTAGAAATTCCGATTACCAAATTACTCGAAAACGATAGTGATGCAGACAGTACATTAAACTTCATCGGAGTTTCCAACGCCCTTAACGGCACCGTCTCCGTTGGTCAAAATGGCATCATTACCTTTCAAGCTAACCCTAACTTTTCTGGCACCGGCAGTTTTGACTACACCATCAGCGATGAAAGCGGCAATACAGCCACCGCCACCGTCACCATTCCCGTCATTGCCGAACTCTCACTAGGAAACATTACTACAGGAGTTGGTTTGCCGGTTGGAGTGGGTGGCTTTTCGATATTTGGAGAAGCAGCCGCAGACAATGCAGGCTGGTCTGTTGGCGGAATTCAAGACCTCAACAACGATGGTTTTGTAGATTTACTCGTCAGCGCCCCCAGTGCAGACGCCAACGCACTTGCCAACAGCGGCAAAGTTTATGTCGTCTTTGGTAAAACCGATGGCGGCATCATTACTCTGTCAACGGTTTCGGCGGGCAATGGCGGTTTTGTAGTCAATGGTGAAGCCGCAAATAATCTCACCGGCCATGAAGTCAGTACAGCAGGTGATGTTAATGGCGATAATCTCCCTGATTTGATTATTGGGGCAAAATCCGTTAATGGTGGGGCCGGTAAAGTTTATGTAGTATTGGGCAGTACCCTCACAACTCCTGTCAACCTCAGCAGCGTAAGTGCAGGCATTGGCGGTTTTGCCCTAAACGGCGAACTTAACAGCGCCGCAGGAAACTCTGTCAGTGATGCCGGAGATGTTAATGGCGATGGTTTGAGCGATCTGATTATTGGTGCGCCCGATTTTAGCTTTGACAGCAGCCGGATGGGTGCGGGTAGATCCTATGTGGTTTATGGCTCAACTAATCCCTCCTCGATGAATTTGAGTGATGTGGCGGCGGGAATTGGTGGTTTTGCCATCAATGGCGAAGCAGGCGGCGATAACAGCGGTGCGTCTGTACGTTCGGCAGGAGATGTCAACGGAGACGGTTTTGCCGATCTCATTGTGGGTGCCCGCTTTGCTGATAATTCTGGGCTAGCCGATGCTGGTAAGTCCTATATTATTTTTGGCGGAGCTAATCTTAGTTCGGTCGATTTGTTGAATGTGGCTGCCGGTGGTGGTGGTGGTTTTGTTATAAGTGGCCTGAGTGCTAATGATCGCTCTGGTACTTCGGTAAGTAATGCAGGAGATGTCAATGGCGATGGTTTGAGCGATTTGATTATCAGTTCTCCTGGGGCTGATGCGTCCGGGGCTATTGATTCTGGTAAGGCTTATGTGGTTTTTGGTCAAACTGCTTCTGGTGTGGTTAGTTTAACTAACCTAGAGGCCGGTATTGGCGGTTTTGTGATTAATGGGGCTAACGCCAATGATTTTGCTGGTGATACAGTGCGTTCAGCCGGTGATATGAATGGCGATGGTTTTGCTGATTTGGTTGTCGGTGCACCCCGCGCTGATCAACTCTCTACTAATCCACCTCTGACAGATTTAGGCAAAGCTTTTATTATTTTTGGTAAAAGCTCTACAGAACAGGTCAATTTAAGTTCGGTGGTGACAGGAAATGGCGGTTTTTCTCTGACCGGCGAGCAAGCAGGAGACTATATGGGCCGGTCTGTCCGAGTCGCTGGAGACGTCAATGGTGATGGTTTTGATGATTTGGTGATTGGTTCTCGCTTTGCTGATCCAAATAATTTAGGGAATGCGGGTAAGGCTTATGTTGTGTTTGGCGGTAATAGCAGTGGCGCTGTTTCGCTTCCGGGCACAGCTTTAGATGATGTTCTGACCGGCACCTCGGCCGGTGAGTCTTTGGTGGGAGGTTTTGGCAATGATAGCCTGATTGGCAATGGTGGCCCTGATGTGTTCTATGGCGGGGCGGGTAATGATTTAATTGCTGTCAGCAGTGCTGATTTCCGCTTAGTTAATGGTGGAGAGGGTTTTGATACTTTACGTCTCGATGGGTTGAGTTTAAACTTGAGCGCTATTGCTGATGGCCGGCTTTCGAGTATTGAGCGTTTTGACCTTTCTGGTGTCGCGAATAACAGTCTCGTTCTTTCCAGAACAGAGGTTCTGAATTTGGGGACAACTTCAAATCAACTGGTGATAGATGGCACCTCTGGCAATACCTTGACTCTGGCCGATGGGCTAAATACATGGCAATCGGGCGGCCCCACAACCTTTAATGGCTCAACTTATAACTTATACCAGCAGGGACTTGCTTCTTTGCTTGTTGATCCAGAAATTACCGTTTTGTAAGGCCGGTTCTCGGTGGGGGCGAGAAATATGGCCCCCACAGAACTTAACCACAATTATTTCTGGCAAACTTAGCAAATTTTTAATTTTAAAACTGCTCTTTTTGAACTCTGGTAAGGACGTGTGTAATGGTGAGAAAAACTTAAATCTGGCGGTGTCTTAGTTGGAATGTTGTAGAATGCTGAAATTTTTTCAGGATAGGAGAGGTTTTGTCATGCGCTTAACCCCTAAAATTGGGTAGTATCCTCGCTCAGCTTGGAAAAAACCTATGAGTTCCCTAGTCCACTCTTCAGATCAGGCCATAATTGTTTCCTCATCCGATCTGTTCTTGCGACACCGCCTCAAAGTTGTAGAGGACTTATGGGAGTCTGTTTTGCGTTCGGAATGCGGTCAGGAACTCGTAGACTTGTTGCAACGCCTGCGGGATTTATGTTCCCCAGATGGCCAAGCGCCGGAGGTATTGGGTGCGGAAGTCTTGAGCGTTATAGAAAAATTGGATCTCAATGAGGCAATTCGTGCAGCCCGCGCTTTCGCCCTATACTTCCAGCTAATTAATATCGTTGAGCAACACTATGAGCAACGCGAACAACAACAGATGTATGCCGGTGCTAAAGGCGTGGGTTCGCAAATTTTCCCTAGACCTGAAGTTGAAGCCCACAGCGGCGGGCCAGAAGCCGATTTATTAGAAAAAAGTTGGCAAGAACAAAATACTCCCCGCCGTGAAGCCGGTACTTTTCGCAATTTATTTCCGAAGCTGCAAAATTTGAATGTTCCACCAAAACAAATCCAAAAGTTACTCGATCATCTTGATGTTCGTTTGGTGTTTACTGCTCACCCTACCGAAATTGTCCGTCAAACAATTCGTTCTAAACAGCGTCGTATTGCTAAAATTCTTCAACAGCTTGATAGTTTAGAAGAAAATTCTGGCTTACTTTTAGAAACTTTGCCGCTGTCTCCTGAAATCAATGCTCATTCTATTGAAATTGAGTCCAATTGGGAAACTCAAGCTTTAATTGATCAGCTAACTCAAGAAATTCGGCTTTGGTGGCGCACCGATGAGTTGCATCAATTTAAACCAGAAGTTTTGGATGAAGTTGAATATACTCTCCACTACTTTAATGAGGTTTTGTTTGATATCATGCCTATGTTTTATGAGCGTTTACAGCGCTCATTAAAGGTGTCTTTTCCTTATTTAAAGCCTCCTCGTTATAATTTTTGCCATTTTGGTTCTTGGGTTGGTTCTGACCGCGATGGCAACCCTTCTGTTACTCCCAAAATTACTTGGCAAACGGCTTGTTATCAACGTAATTTAGTTTTGGAAAAATATTGCCAATCCATCAAAAATCTTACTCAACTTTTGAGTTTAAGTTTGCACTGGAGTGAGGTTTTACCAGAGTTACTAGAATCGTTGGAACAAGACCGGCAACAGTTACCAGAAATTTACGAACAGCTGGCAATTCGTTACCGTCAAGAACCCTATCGGTTAAAAATGGCGTATGTTATGCAACGCCTAGAAAATACCCGTCAACGCAATTTACGCCTCTATAAAGGTGATGATTGGCAACAGCAACAGCGGGAACCTATTACTCCTGGCACTTATCGTTCTGGAGCCGAATTTTTAGAAGAATTGCGTTTAATTCAACGCAATCTTAGTGCCACCGGCTTAAAATGTCAGGAGCTAGAAACGTTGATTTGTCAGGTGGAAATTTTTGGTTTTAATTTGGCCAGTTTAGATGTTCGTCAAGAGTCTTCTCGTCATAGTGATGCTATTGAAGAAATTGTAGAATATTTACAACTTTTACCTAAGCCTTACAATGAACTTTCGGAAGATGAGCGAGCAGCTTGGTTAGCTCAAGAGTTGCCTACTCGTCGTCCGTTAATTCCTCCCGATCAACCGTTTTGTGAAAAAACCCTTCAGGCTATTGAAACATTCCGGGTAATTAAAGCTTTACAACAAGAATTTGGTCAAGAAATTTGCCAAACTTATGTCATCAGTATGAGCCATGATGTAAGTGATTTGTTGGAGGTTTTATTATTAGCAAAAGAGGTGGGTTTATACGACCCAGCTACCGGCGTTGGTAAGTTGCAAGTGGTGCCACTATTTGAAACTGTGGAAGATTTAAAACGTGCTCCGCAGGTAATGGCAAAAATGTTTCAATTGCCTTTTTACCGCGCTTTGTTGGCCGGTGGCTATCAGAAACTTGAAGAGCAAGAAGAGAAGGCTGCAAAAGGTGAACCTTCCCCCATAAATATGCTTCAAGAAGTAATGCTTGGTTATTCCGATAGTAATAAAGATTCGGGTTTCCTTAGCAGTAATTGGGAAATTCATAAGGCTCAAAAAGCTTTACAAAGTCTTGCAGAACTTTGTGGCGTTGCATTACGAATTTTTCATGGACGTGGTGGTTCTGTGGGACGCGGTGGTGGCCCTTCCTATGAGGCGATTTTGGCTCAACCTTGTCGGACAATTGATGGCCGAATTAAAATTACTGAACAAGGCGAGGTTTTGGCTTCTAAATATACGTTACCGGATTTGGCTACCTATAATTTAGAAACGATTTCAACGGCGGTTATTCAAGCAAGTTTGCTGGGCACCGGCTTTGATGATATCCAGCCTTGGAATGAAATTATGGAGGAGTTATCTACTCGCTCTCGTGAACATTATCGGGCTCTAATTTACGAACAACCAGGTTTTGTAGAATTCTTTCATCAAGTGACTCCTATTGATGAAATTAGCCAACTTCAAATTTCTTCTCGTCCAGCCCGCCGGCGTAGTGGCAAAAAGGATATCACGGCTTTGCGGGCTATTCCCTGGGTATTTAGCTGGACGCAAACGCGGTTCTTGTTACCTTCTTGGTATGGGGTAGGAACGGCTTTAAAATCTTTCTTGGATGAACAACCCGAAGAACATATCAAACTTTTACGTTATTTCTACTTCAAATGGCCTTTCTTTAAAATGGTTATTTCTAAGGTAGAAATGACGCTTTCTAAGGTTGATTTACAAATTGCTCATCACTATGTGCGCGAGTTGGGTAAACCTGAAGATAGAGAATGTTTGGAAGCGTTGTTTGAGCAAATTGCTAATGAATATCACTTAACTCGTGATTTAGTTCTGCAAATTACTGATCACAAACGTCTTTTAGATGGCGATCCAACTCTGCAACGTTCTGTACAATTACGCAATGGTACTATTGTTCCTCTCGGTTTGTTGCAGGTTTCTTTGTTGAAACGTTTGCGTTCTCATGGTAGTTTGTCTGCGCCTGGTGTGATTCATTCTCGTTATAGCAAAGCGGAATTGTTACGGGGTGCGCTTTTGACTATTAATGGTATCGCAGCCGGGATGCGAAATACGGGATGATTAGAATATGGGGGTTGCCAACTTGCTTAAGGAGTTAAATTATAAATTAGGCAGTTTGGCAATATTCCCCATTTTCTTGTTGTGAATGAACATGATTAAAAACAGAGTTTTAATTTGTAGCCTGATCGCTTTAAGTTCAGGCTTTTTTTGTTCTTATTTAGGTGGACAATTAAGTGTGGCTTCTCGCACAAATTACTGTTTGGATAAAAATTTGTGGGGTTTGGAAAGTTTTTGCAGTATGGTTTTAAGCGCACCGGCATGGTTTCAAGGTAGCACGACCGGCCTATGGGTTGGTACAATTCTCGGTGCTTTTGTTGCTGGTTCTGTAACTCGAAGTGGTAAAACTTTGTAAGCTGTAATTTACCTTCTTTTACTGGGTTTCACCGGCCGGTAAAAGTCGGTATAGCCTCTGAAAGGTTTTTATAGTGGCTGGCAATAAAATTTAATTTTGAGGAGATTTTTTATGGTGTGGGCAATTAATTGGCAATCTAAAATATCTGTTTCTACAGTTTCAACCATTGTTTTTTCTGGGTTAATTCCTTGGCTAATTACACCGCCGGTAAATGCTCAATCTCGCTTTAAAGATATTACTGGACATTGGGCCCAATCTTGTATCGAACAGTTGGCAAGTCGTGGCATTATAGGAGGCTATCAAGATGGTACCTTTCGCCCTTCTGATTCTATAATGCGGGTGGAATATGCAGTTTTATTAGATAAGGCTTTTCCTAATATGCCGGCGCTTCGTGATGAGGTTCGTTTTATTGATATTCCTACCAATTATTGGGCTGCACCGGCCATTAATCGGGTGTATCGGGCTAATTTTTTATCAGGCGCTTCTGAGAGTGTTTTTAACCCTACTCAAAAAGTAGGAAGAGTGCAAGCTTTATTGGCTTTAGTAAGTGGTTTGCGCTATTCTGCAAGTGCCGGTGCGGCTGAAAAAGTTAAGTCTTCTTTTAATGATTCGGCAGATATTCCTAGCTATGCCTTGGAGGGAATTGCTGCTGCAACAGAACGACGAATTGTTGTTAATTATCCTGATGTAAATTTACTCAATCCTAATAAGGAAGCGACGAGAGCAGAAGTTGCTGCGATGGTTTGTCAAGCTTTAGGAAAAGGTCAATTGACGCTGGTTTCTCCACAATATATTGCTCAATTGGGGCCGGTTTCTGGGCCTGTTTCTGGGCCGGCTACCATGCGTAAAATGCAAGTAGTGGAGTCGGGAATAGTTCGGGCAGAATTTTCTTTTGAAGCCCAAGAAATTGCCAACTTTGGTAAAAATTTACGGTTAAAAATTGTCCGAGGGGGAGTACCTGT
Organism: Halomicronema sp.; assembly: GCA_036704045.1. GTDB lineage: Bacteria > Cyanobacteriota > Cyanobacteriia > Cyanobacteriales > Oscillatoriaceae > Ancylothrix. The sequence continues at coordinate 8,918 of DATNQM010000050.1, forward strand.
TATGGATGAGCCGGTTTTGCTTTCAACTCGCAAGTTAATTCAAGGTTCTGAGTCAGAAAAACGAGTTTCTGAAGGTAAGTTTTTAAATTTGGCAATTCGAGATATTGATGCGGATGGGGAAGCGGAGGTTATTGTCGATTTGCTTTCGATAAATGGTAATGAACCTTGTTGTGCTTATACCTATATTTATCGTTTTGAAGCGGCAGAAAATAAATACTCTCGTTGGGAGCAATTTTGGGCAAATGTTGGTTATGAAGTTCGGGATGTGGAAGGGGATGGAGTTATTGAGTTTGAAAGTTTAGATAGCCGGTTGGTTGAGGTTTTGGATCTGTCTTCTAAGGATGCTCGTTTTCCTAGACGTATTTGGCAATACCGCCAGGGAAAAATGGTGGATGTAACGCGCAAATATCCACAGTTAGTTTACGAACACGCTAAAGTATTATGGCAAGAATTCCAAGCTCGTCGAGCTCAAAAACAAGAGGTTCGTGGAGTTTTAGCTGCTTATTTAGGTAATAAATATTTGCTTGGTGAAGAGGAGGAAGGTTGGGCTTTGGTGGAAAAAGTTTATGAGGGAAATGATGCGGAAGATTATTTTCAAATTTTACGCAAAGTTTATCAGGATTTAGGTTATAGTTCGGCTTCTAATTAGCGGAGTTTTTTCGGTTTTTGATGTGGTTGCCCCATAATCTATCTTTGGGGCATCTGTTTTTTTATAATAAATATATCCTGAGTATGATGTTTTCCAAATAAGTGTTACTTTTTTGTTACCCAAAGTTACAAAGCTTTGAAAATCCGATAAGGATAGGTTTTTTTTGTTAAACAAATGTTTCTTTTGAACATCTTGGAATTTAGATAAGGTTAAAATAAAAATTATGTGGGGCTAAAAGCGAACAAATTACCACAGTCGTAAGTGTAAATTTAAATACTTATCGGCCCCTGGCTATTTACGTCTTAAGGCGTTTTTAACATCAAAGTGCATGATTTATTCAGTGAGGGCTTTATGTCTGAATTAGGTTCTAGTGTTTCGATTGCTAATTCTCCTCAAGAAATCGAACAAGCGGTTAAGCTTTACCGCAACAGTGATGTAAGTGGTGCCGAGTTGTTGCGTTTGTGGGAAGCGATCCGCGATGCTTCTTTAAATCAAACTTTTTCTTCTGATGAGCAAACTGATCAAGTTGATGGTGAACAAAGTTATTAAAGTCGGAATTTATAGAGGTTTTCAATCATATCAAGTACAAAAATAACTCCCCTTAGCGGGGGGTTAAATTGTACCTCAGAAGATAGAAAAATGCTATCTATTTTAATCTAAACTCCTTTCTGTTGGTAGCAGGGGAGTTTTTTTTGATGGCCGGTTAAAATAAAAGAAAAGAAAAAGAGTTTGTCTATGTGTGGAAGATATACTTTAACTCGTTTATCTGAAGACTTTGCCCGTATTTTTCAAGCAAATATTAATTCAAATTTAACACCGCGATATAACATTGCGCCAACTCAGACGGTGGCAACAATTTTACAACCGGCTGCTGGAAAAGAAAGGGAATTACGGATGCTACATTGGGGTTTAATTCCAAGTTGGGCAAAAGATGAAACTATGAGTGGTAAAATGATTAATGCTAGGGCAGAAACAGTGGCAGAAAAACCTTCTTTTCGTAGTGCATTTAAACGACGCCGGTGTTTGGTTGTAGCTGATGGTTTTTATGAATGGCAGACTCAAGGAAAAAAGAAACAACCATTTTATTTTAAACTAAAAAATGGAGAAAACTTTGGATTTGCCGGTTTGTGGGAACATTGGGAAAAAGACGGCAAGTTGGTGGAATCTTGTACAATAATTACCACAAATGCTAATTCCTTAATGGAGTCTTTCCATGAGAGAATGCCTGTGATTTTGTCGGCCCAAAATTATGATATTTGGTTAGATCCAAAAGTGGAAAAAGTGGAGATACTACAGGAAGTTTTACAGCCTTATTCTGCCGACGAAATGACGGCTTATCCGGTGAGTACAGTTGTGAATAAGCCCGCCAATGATAGCCCGGAATGCGTGCAGCCGGTGGAGGGATAAGGAAGGGGACAGAAATAAGCGACCCTTCTTTTGCCTGATATATTTATTTGTGTTAAGAATTTTGCCATCCCAATACAAAATTACCAACAAAAAGCAGTATATTTTTCACAGGAGATTATGAAAAAATGTAGTGGCAAACATCATCGCAATCATCAACGGTAAAGGTGGCGTCGGCAAAACCACGACCGCCATTAATTTAGCAGCCACCTTGTCAGAAAAAAAACGAGTTCTGCTTGTCGATGCCGATCCTCAAGGATCAGCCGGTTGGTGGGTAGAACGGAGCCAAAATGATATAGGATTTGATATATCCCAAGAAACAAACCCCAAACTCTTAGGAAGTTTGCGAGATGTAGAAGGCTACGAATTAGTAGTCGTTGACACTCCACCAGCCTTGCGGTCTCAAGCCCTAGCCGCTGTTGTAGGTTCCGCAGATTATATTGTTTTGCCCACACCACCGGCGCCAATGGACTTAGCCGCGCTTATTGAAACCGTAAAGCAAGCGATAATGCCGGTGGGAACCGCCTATCGAGTATTGCTGACCAAAGTAGACTCCCGCAGCTTAGGAGAAGCATTAGAAGCGCAAAACACCCTTTTAGAGTTAGGAATCCCCGCTTGCCATGCCTTTGTTCGCACCTATAAAGCACACGAACGAGCAGCACTTGACGGCTTACCTATTACAAAATGGCGGGGAAAAAATGCCAGAGAAGCCGAAGCAGACTACCGCCGTGTGGCGGACGAATTACAGCGTGATTGGAGGAAAAAATAATGGCAACTAAAAAAAGTTTAGGCGATTTATTGCGTCAAGAAGTGCAAAAAAATTCTGAAGCTGAAGAAAACTCTAGTGAACCGGTAGCGGTGGAGTTATTAGACTCTCAAATTCCCGAACAACTCCCGACAAAATCTAATAATTCTGAACTGGAAACTACGATTATACAACTTAAAGATTCTCTCGAAGAACAAACTAAAAAAGAAGAATCTTTGCAGAAACAAATTAAAACCTTAAAAGCTGATCTTAAAAAAGCTACGGAAGAAGCGGAGGAAAAACAAGCCTCTTTACAAGAACAAATCAACGCCCTAAATTTAACAATAGAAACCAAAAATTCGGAAAACCAAAAACTTCAAAAACAACTAGAAAAAGCCAACTCTCTCAAAACAGAATTAGAAAAAGTAAAAGCAGAAGCGAAACAACTCGCCGACTCCAATAACGCCCTAGAAGAAGAAATCAAAGCCCTAAAACCGGCCAAAAAACAAAATACAGCCCCACTAGCTACACAACAAAATACAGCCCTAGCTACAATGGGCCCCAAAGGTCGTTTTTTAAATTTCCCCGATCAAAGACAGGACGACCCCGCAGACTTTGCCTCCAACACTTGGCTACTTGATTAAAAAATAAGGATTTTTTAACAAGACAAAAGACACAGAACTTCTCTGTGTCTTTTCCTTTAAAAAAAAGTTTTTAAAAACCTCAACTAGTCACTGCTTTTTGTTGCAAAAATCCAATAATTCCTGCTTTTTCAATTAATCCCATGACTACACCTTTATCGGAGATCACCGGCAACTCAGTGATTTGATTTTGTTCAAACAACATTACCACATCTAATAAAGACTGTTCTGGTTTAATTGCCATAGAAAAATTCACCGGCTGCATTAACTCTCTTACCAAAACTTGAGGCCATTCATTAGTAGGAATTGAACGCATAGCAGAGATTTGAATTTCACCTGTCAACCGGCCCAATTCATCCACCACTAAAAATTTTTGCCATTCCCGTTTACCAATAATATACTCATTAGCAAACTCCCGTAAAGAAATATCGGCAGAAACGATGGGGCTATTCGGTGTCATCGCTTCTTCCGCTGTAATAGCGGCTAACTTATTTTGAACTTTGGCACTTTGAGAAGCATTCCCCGCATTTTGTAGCAAAAATATACCAATTAAAACTGTCCAAAACCGACCGGTAAATAATCCAGAAATAATCGCTAACCATCCAAAAATTTGCCCAGCTTTTCCAGCAAATTCTACACCTTTATAGGGGTTGCCGGTGATTTTCCAGACAAGGGCTTTAAGAATGTTTCCCCCATCCAAAGGTAAGCCCGGAATTAAGTTAAATAAAGCTAAAGCTAGGTTAATTGCAGCTAACAACCCCGTAATTGCAGCCGCCACCGGCGAGGTGTTGGTGGCGAAATTAAGCCCCGTAAATACTGCACATAATAAAAAGCTTACCAGCGGGCCGGCAATTGCTACCCAAAATGCCTCCCCAGGCGTTTTTGATTCTCTATCTAAACTAGCAACTCCGCCAAATAAAAATAAAGTTATTGATTTAACATCTATACCTTGACGAAGGGCGACAAAACTATGTCCTAATTCGTGGGCTAAGACGGAAGCAAATAGCAACAAGGCGACTATAAATCCTAATCCTAAAGGCATTAGGCCGCTTAGTTCGGAAAATTTTGCTAAATCGCTACTGTAGGTGAGGGTAAATAAACCCAACACAATAAACCATGAAAAATGAACATAAAATGGTATTCCAAATAAATTACCTACCCTAAAAGAGCCTTGCATTATTTTACCTCTATTTTTATTTTAAAAAGGTTTTTGTCCCTGTTTTATTATCGTAACGAAATGTAAATTTATTTTAGCTTTTATCCGATTAGTGTTAGCCGTCGCTTGAGGTTCGGTTTAGCGATCTACTATTATTTTAAATAATACCTTTTGCTAAAGCAACTAACTATGCCAGAAAATTTTTTACTCAGTCGGGTTTTACTTCGTTTTCAGCCTAATTTCAGCGCCTTGCTGCAAGATTTATCGGCAGTTACTTTTACCCCGGATGGTAGTTTGTGGGTAGGTTCGGATGAAACTACTCATTTAGAAAGACTTTCACCGGCCGAAAGTTGTATTTTTGACAATCATTGTTCATTTAATTTAGGTGATTTTATTACCTTACCAAATGAATCAGAAGAAATTGATATTGAGGGACTATGTTATCAAGAAGGGTATCTCTGGGTGGTGGGTTCCCACAGTCCCAAACGCAAAAAAGCTAAAGGCAAAAGTTCTGAAGATGATATGGAAAGATTGGCTACTTTGAAAACTGAAAAAAATCGCTATCTTTTGGCCCGTATTCCCTGTCAAAACGGGCAGTTATTCAAATCAATTGATGATGATAAATTCCATTTAAATGCCGCTTGTTTAGAAACTACACCAACCGGCAATTTATTAACAGACGCTTTAATAGATGATCCTCATTTAGGTTTATTTATAAAAGCCGGTATTCCTAGCAAAGAAAATGGCTTTGATGTGGAAGGTTTAGCGGTTTGCGGAGATAAGGTATTTTTAGGTCTACGCGGGCCGGTTTTGCGCGGTTGGGCAGTGATTTTAGAGTTGCAATTAGAAGAGTTGGAAACGGGAATTTTAGGCTTGAAAAAAATCGGAAACCAAGGAGAACTTTATCAAAAATATTTTCTTGACTTGAATGGTTTGGGCGTGCGAGAATTATGTTTTGATGGCGAAGATTTAATAATTTTGGCCGGCCCCACAATGACCCTTGATGGAGATTTAAGAATATTTCGATGGCATCAAGTTTTAAATCATACCGAACATACCTTAATACCCCAAAATAGCGAACAATTGGAAGTCTTATTTGATTTGCCTTTCAAAATAGGCGGAGATCGTGCTGAAGGCTTGGCTTTGATGTCATGTCTGGGAGAAAAAGAATCACTTTTAGTAGTTTATGATTCACCGGCACCAGATAGAATTGTAGAAGAAAGTGCAGTATTTGCTGATGTATTTAGGCTGAAAAATTAGCTAAAAAAGCCGCTGCGAGATAAGATCAAAATTAAAAAACCTAATTTTCCTGATTCTCTCACCGGCCAAAATTAGTAACCTCAATATCAATATTCCAAAAATACAGCGCTTTTCAATTACATAAACAACAAAAAAAATTACCATTTTCCCTGTTTTTAAGGGTAAAATACCTGTCCTCAAGCCCCCCTTAATAAGGGAGGTTGGGGGGTTTAATCCTACTCAGAGTTACACCAAAAAACTAAACCTAAATCTCAAAATAGGCAGAAATTAAAGTTTTTAAAAACCTGAAATAATAACCAAAAACATCACAACAACAACATCCTTTCTAAATCTAACTTCGACGCCACCTCAATTAATTTATCCTTATTCGTAGCATCTTCCAAAAATGGCAAACACCCTAAAACCGGCACCCCAGTAAACTGCTCAATCATATCAATAGGTGCCCACTTCTCAATCTCCTCCTGGGTGCGAGGTTCACTACAATTCAAAACAATACCCCGCAACCGCATCCCCGAATATCTCGCCAAAGCTACATTCGCCACCGCCTGAGAAATAGCCCCCAAACGCACCGGCACCACCAACACCGCCGACAGCCCCCAATCGCGCGCTAAATCTGCTACCGTCAACTCGTGCGTCACCGGCGAACCCAACCCCCCTAGCGCCTCAATTAACAGCAAATCACAACGTTTTTGTAACCCTACCAAAACCGGCCAAACTTTCTCTAATTCCACCCGGCGATTTTCCAAATCCGCAGCCAGCGGCGGAGCCAGCGGAGCATTAAAATACAAAGGATTTAATTCATCAGCAGTTTGGGGTAATTCAAACAACCTTAAAAACAACTCCCTATCACCTTCCCCCGACTGAAGCGGTTTCATTATCCCCAACTTTTGATGAGGATAATACTTTTGCCCATAAGCCGCTAAAGCAGAAGTTAAAACTGTTTTGCCTGCATTGGTATCTGTGCCGGTAATTAATAATGTTTTGCTCATCTTTTTTAGCGTTATCCCTTGACAAAAGTTAGTTTGTGTGATATGCGATGCCGAAAAATCCCAGATATCTTAATTATGGCTGAGTTGGGTTTACTGTGGGCGTTGGTGTGGGTTCTGGTGCCGGTGTGGGTGTGGGTGTGGGTTCTGGGGTTGGTGTGGGTTCCGGTGTCGGAGTGGGTTCTGGGGTTGGTGTGGGTGTGGGTTCTGGGGTTGGCGTGGGTGTGGGTTCTGGGGTTGGCGTGGGAGTGGGTTCTGGGGTTGGTGTAGGAGTGGGTTCTGGGGTTGGTGTAGGAGTGGGTTCTGGGGTTGGTGTAGGTATCGGCGTTGGTGTAGGTTCTGGTGTGGGTATGGGTTCTGGTGCCGGTTCAGGTGCCGGTTCTGGGATGGGTTCAGGAATATAAGTCGGTTCAGGGACAGGAATAGGTAAAGGTGCCGGTGCAGACAAAATAATTTCCAATTGATATCTACTTTTTGGCAAACCAGGCAAAGGCTTTAAATTAATAGTATAGTCACCGGCCGTACTAACAACATCTGACCAAACCGGCACCGCTTGCGAACCAGAAAGACTTTTACCATTTGGTGCCAAAACTGTTACTAAAACCCCCTCTCCAGCAACCCTCAAAATATCTCCAGGTTGCCCAGCAACCAAATAGCTAAGTGGTTCCTGATCGTTAAAATTACCTTTAACAATTTCTGTTTTCCCCAACGTTAAATTTAACCGCTTTGGGGGAACAGGTTTCGGCGTCGGCTTAGGCGTTGGTAAAGGTGTTGGAGGAGTTGTCGGTACTGGAGAACTCACCACCGGTTTTTTTTCTTCAGGATCGCGGCTTCCCACAAAACTTAACACAGCCCAAGAACCAAAACCGGCAAAAATTAAAGCCCCCACACAAATTGCCAAAAGCCCCAGAGAACTTTCAGAAGTTGAAGTTTCTATATCCGGCGACTGATTAACAAAAGGTTCACCCCCTATCGGCCGGTTTCCCACAGCCACCGTTTGTACAGCCGCAGTATTTTGCGGAATTTGTGCATGATTTGATACAGCCGGTAGCGGTTGACTAGAAAGGGCATCCATCGCTGCGGAAGCTTCTTTTGCACTTAAATAACGATCACCAGGCCGGTAGCTCAACATTTTATTTAAAATTGTTGCAAACCTAGGGTCTATTTTTGCCTCTTCTTGCCATCTCCAGGTTAAAGAAACATCATCAAAAAGTTGCTGTGGTTCTTTGCCAGTTAGTAATACAATGGCAGTCACCGCCAACGCATATAAATCACTGCTAGGGTAAGCGCGTCCTGTTTGAATTTGTTCGCTAGGAGAATAACCCATTTTCCCAACAGTTGTAGCGGTTATTCCTGCATCGGGAGAAAGCACACGAGTTGCAATTTCTTTAACAACACCAAAATCTATTAAAACAGGACATTTATCTTCATCTCGACAAATGATATTATCAGGAGAAATATCACGGTGAATAATACCGCGACTGTGGATATATTCGAGAACCTGCAACAATTGCTTGACTAAATGTACTACTTCTGATTGATTAAAAGTAGTGGCAGTTTGTTTGCGTTCATTTAATAAAGTTCGGTAACTTTTTCCTGCTACATAGTCTTGCAACAAAAACAAACGTCCGCCTTCTTCAAAGGTTGCACGAAATTGCGGAATTTGTGGATGTTGTATTTGATAAAGAATTTGGGCTTCTCTCTGAAAAAGTTCTTGAGATTTTTGGATAGTAGAGGGGCTATTTTGAGTCGAAATGAGTTCTTTGAGAGCACAGAGTTCATTAAAGCGGTTGGTGTCTTCTACTAAGTAGGTACGACCAAAACCCCCCTGTCCCAATATACTGAGGAGACGGTAACGATTTTGAAGTATGGATCCGCTGGGAATGGGAGGCTGCATAATTAAGATGATATTTTAACAAGACAGAGAACCGATCTTACTTCAAAGACAAATCTAGTTATTCCGTCTTGCCGGTCAGTATGCTGCCTCAATTATAGAACCAAGCAGTTAGAAAATTTTAGAACTACCAAGCTAAGGATATACAAACTCCGCCCCTAGAAGGGTTTGGAGGTATCAGTATGCTACGGTTGAAACTCAACCTCCCTTTTTTACGGGGGCTGAGGCGATGCTGTTTGTTTTTCACCGGCCTATATTTTGAAAGGCTGAGAACGCTTTTGAAGAAAAAATAGTTTAAATCAAAACATAAAATTACCCAAAAGTCAAATTTTTAGCTAAAAAACTTTTATTTAGAATAAGCTTTTTTTCGTAGAAAAAAACCACATAAAAATGCTAGTCCTAAAATAGCCGAAGGTTCAGGGACTTTTGTATTTGAGTAAACATCATCATAAAGGGTAATATCCATTAACTCATCCAAGGCGTTTGATTCATCCAAGGCGTTTGATTCATCAGAAATAGCTACAGCATTAAGACTATTGGTTGTGGTTGAAGAGGTGGGGTTACTAGCTGTAGTAATACCGCTGCTGGGAAAGCCGGTTTGGACAACGTTTTGGATCCAGTTATTAAGTGAAGATACTCTGGTTACTAAAGAGCGGTCTCCGTAATCTGCCCACATACTATTAAGATTAGCATTTTGAATAACAGAATTAACTCCTGCTAAAAGACCATTGATAAATAGTCCGCCGCCGCTATCTCCTGAAGCGATATTGTATTCTAAATTAAGGGCGTTAGGGTTGGTACGGGGGTCAGTAAAATCTGACCACAAAACTTGATCAGACCAGCCAAGTTGAGAACCTAAATTCATTATATTTTGACCGGCTCTTTTTGTACCAAATGTGTTAGCAACTTGTCCAGTAGTGCCGGTGCCTCTAAAACCAAATCCTACATAAGTGCCGGTTTGGGAGTTTTCATTTGTGCCGGTGAATAAGTTTGCAGCGCTGACATTTGTAACGTTGCTACTAAGTTGTAAAATTGCCATATCATAGCCGGCAGTGGGATTACGATTACTGGTACTCCAACCACTATTTTTGACACCGCTGCGAATAGTGTAACGAGTACCGCCTAATGTAAATGTTCCGCTTGTAAGATTTCTACCCGCCGAGTCTTCAAGACAATGGGCTGCTGTTAATAAATAATTACTTCCGATCAGAGTTCCCGAACAATTCCAGCTACTAGTTGAACCTCTTAAAGATAAACTGCCTACGCTGTTAAAAGAGTTGGCTAATGTTCTATATTGGGTATCTGTACGGTCGTGACGAATGGTGCCGGCGTTGGCAAGTTGATTTGTTGTTATGGTGGCAGCAGTGGCCAAAAGTGCTATTACTAGGCGGTTGGCTGGCATAGGACAAGTTGGTGGGGGAGCGTCAAATGGGGGTTTTTTCTGTTATCTATAACCGTAGCATTGTTTTTTTATCGGTTATTTATTATTAAGTAAATTTTTCAACCATTTTCTTATTTTTTTTGTAAAGACTCGTCTGGATTTTTTGCAAACAGGTATTTACTCCCAACGCCCCGCCTCTGTTTTATCCTGCCAGTTTTAATCAACTTCTATAACTCTCCTTTGGTGAAATCTAACTTGTCTGAGAAAAATTTACAACCGACTGCATACAGTTTCTCATACCAAGGAGGCTTTTTATTTCTGGAGACGAGTATTAAGGGTTGCTCATATTTATGAAAAGTACGTTAAAATCGGGATAACCCAAAAATTTCTACACTCTAGTTTTTTTAGAAATTAGAATAAGCCAAAAACCCAAAACCCTAATTTTAGTTAGTTTTTAAAAACCTTTTTTAACTTTTTTAAAAAATGAAATCCGCAATAAATAATGTATAAAAATCACCTTATTTATCGCGGAAATTAAAAATATTTAGGCTGATATTAGCTGTCATCCAATCAACATAAAAATCAGTTTTCAGAGCAAAATTAAACTCTAAAAACTAAATTGTGACCGAATATGACCGATAAAAACTGTTGGGTTGTCATCAAAATTGTTAATGTTGTTAATGACATAAACAGCTGGAATCACCGAGATATTATCAGTAACAGGGAAATAATAACTGGCCTCAATATCAAACTGAGTTCCACCATTTCCACCCCCAGAAACCAAGAAATTTCTCCCATCTAAAACATCAAAAGGAATCAAAAACGAAAGCGTACCCATTGCACCTTGTTTGCCTAAATCTGGAAACGCCAAACCGGCCTGAATTGTTTGGGCATTGACATCACCACCTTCTCGGTTGCTTATCGGTTCTAAATGCGTACTGGCATAATAGTATCGCCCAAAAATACCAAAGTTTTTAGACAGTAGCCAATCAAAGTTAACACCAAAAGTATCTGATTTTGCATCACTTAACCGGCCCCCAAAACCATCATCTGCAACCCCAAAAATTGGCTGATAAGAAATTTGTCCAGCAGCATTTGGTTCAAGATGAGAACGCTGATAAAGAAAACGAATATTAGACCTATCTGTAGGTTTAAATGTCAACTCTGCCGTTATTGTATTAGTCCCCCCAAAAAATCCAATTTGGGGATTAGCAGCAGGGCGAGTTCCTGGTAAAAACTCAATATTTTCTGCTAAATAACCGGCCCGCAATTCCAACCGAGGACTAATATTCCACTCTACCACCGCACCGGCACCGCGTTTTGTAGCACTCAAAAATGTGCTATTAATCGAGTTAAAACTACCAGCCCCATTCACCGGAGAAGTGAAAGCATTATTATCAAAATGAATGTACCAATTAAGTTGAGGGCCCACTGTTAATTTTAATTTATCATTAACAGGAAACGAGTAAAAAAGTGAACGGATAACAAATTGATTGACATTTGACCCAGAAGTTTGATCAAAAAACGGAGAACCGGTATAATTAAACTGCCCAGCCGATACAAATTGATTGGCCGGTGAAGTGCCATTTCCGACCGCAAGTTGCGTAAATAAACTATCCTTGCCGGTGAAAGAAGTATTGAGATTTAACCACACAACCCCACTCATAGTTGTTTCCGCATCGGCACCGCTAATAGTTCTCACCACCGGCTGATTTGTCAGCGGATCTCGCGCTGCCGTAAAAGCATCTATGCCTTCAGCTTTTAAATTATATCTAGCTCTTGCACCAGTTAAATTAAAAACTGCTAAACCAGTTAACTTTGTAGTAGTAGAAAACTGATTTTCTTCTAACTGTCGGGTGCGAACTTCTAACCCATCAACTCTTCCTCGCAGCAAAGCTAATTCTTTAGGAAATTCTTCCATCAAACGCTGCAATGTTACCAAATCTTCTTGTGTTGCTAAATTATTTGGTTGCGTCCCCAATACTTCTGTTATTCTTTCCAAACAAGCATTCAAACCTGCCGCAAATTCATAGCGTGTCATAGCACGATTACCACGAAAAGTGCCATCAGGATAACCGGCAATACAGTTATAACGTTCCACCAAATTTTGCAAAGCTTGAAAAGCCCAGTCGGTAGGTTGCACATCCGACAACTGCGAAACCGATGTCACCTGGGGCAATACTAAATTATCTTCCTCACTGGCTGTTATTTCTTCAGTTTGTGCATAAACGGGAGTAGAAAATAACCCGAAGACAAACAATGCCGGACTTACCAAAAGAAAATTGCTTAAAATTTTGTACATTGATAAATTAAATTAGGGTGCGATTGGGAAAACAAAAAAATGCCTCTACCGTGAGAAGAAATGCTACCTTGTAGAGATAAGGAGAAAAAGTAACAGAGATTACTAAAATGCAAAAATTCATCAATTCTCTTCTCGGCCGGCATCCAGAAGCCATCCAAGCCAATGTAGAAATATATACTTGGCAAACTTGCCCCTATTGTATTCGGGCCAAATTATTACTCTGGTGGAAAGGCGTTAATTACAAAGAATACAAAATTGATGGCGATGAAACCGCAAGAGCAAAAATGGCCGAACGTTCAAATGGACGCCGGTCTGTCCCTCAAATTTTTATTAATAATCAGCATATCGGAGGTTGTGATGATATTTATCAGCTTGATACTCAAGGACAACTAGACCGGCTTTTAACCCAACAATTACCTAATTAAGAAAAAATCATCCTCCCTAAACTGTGGGGAGGAGAAATTAAAACGACTTTTAAAAACCTAAAAAATTCAAATAATTTATTCGCGCCCTTTAAAAATCTAAAGCCGACTGGGTGAAATATTTTTTCGATTTTCTACCACTAATTAAGCCATGATTATTAAGGATGTAATTTATCAAAAACATCGCTATTGGATGAACCGCGCCCTAGAAATGGCCCAAAATGCAGGGGAGAAAGGCGAGGTGCCGGTGGGATGTGTAATTATTGATGGCCAAAATAATCTTGTTGCTGAAGCCCAAAACCGCCGGGAACGCGACAAAGACCCCACAGCCCACGCCGAAATTTTAGCCCTCCGACAGGCCGGCCAAATTCTCAACACCTGGCATCTCAACGATTGTACGCTTTACGTCACTCTCGAACCTTGTCCGATGTGTGCCGGTGCGATTATTCTCTCCCGACTTGGCCTTTTAGTTTATGCCGTTGATGATTTAAAAACAGGGTCAATTCGTAGTGTCGCTAACCTACCCGACAGCATAGCCTCAAATCACAGTCTGCCGGTCATTGCAGGTATTTTAGAGACACCTTGCCGACATCAGTTACAAACTTGGTTTAGCCGCCGCCGGCCGAAATATCAATCTCAAGATTAAATACAAAAAAAATAAACAATAAATGACGAACAGACAATAGCAAAAGTGTCCTTAGCTTCAAACTTAAAATATACCAACCCGTTTAAGGTATTGTTAAGAGTTAAAAGAAGCTTTAAATAAATTTATTGTTCTTAATGTAATTATTTCTATTCATACCGCCATGATTCAGATTAATTCCGAAGAAACATCATCGCTTAAACCAACCGCCGATAAACGGGTTTCGGTTTCTAAAATTTCCCCTTGGTTAATGGCAATTGCTTATCCCGTAATGCGGTTTTTTGTGCTGCCTTTTTATTTAGGACGCATTGAAGTTATTGGTCAAGAAAATATGCCCAAAGAAGGGCCGGTGATTTTGGCACCAACTCACCGATCTCGTTGGGATGCTTTTATGGTTCCCTATGTTAGTGGCCGGCACATCACCGGCAGAGATTTACGTTTTATGGTGACATCCGATGAAGTGACGGGTATTCAAGGCTGGTTTATTCGCAGATTAGGTGGGTTTGCTGTTAATATAAAACACCCCGCGATTTCTAGTTTGCGTCATGGTGTCGAATTATTATTAAACAGACAAATGATGGTAATTTTTCCAGAAGGTGGAATTTTTCAAGACAACCAACTCCACTCTCTCAAACCTGGACTCGCTCGCATTGCTATTCAAGCTGAAACAAGTGGGGCCGGTTTAGGTGTGCAAATTGTCCCCATTAGTATCCGGTATGGCAACCCTCATCCTACTTGGTTCTGTGGCGTTAAAATTTGTATTGGTTCCCCGATAAAAGTAGCCGATTATTGTCAAACTCACAGCAAACAAAATGCTCAAAAATTAACTGAATACTTACAAAATGCGTTGAAAGAATTAGATGAAGTTAACCCTACCAATTAAATTCAAACTAATAAACTTCACCCCCAAAAATAAATAAACCAGTACATCTCAATTACCAAAAAAATAGAATAGAATAAAGCAGGCAAAATGCCTGCTTTTCTAATTTATACCAATTTCCATAATTATGACTACAGTTCAAAGAAGCCACACCGCTTACATTCCACTTTTTTAAAGGGGATTTAGGCGGATATAGGTCGTTTATCTGTAGCAGTATTTTATGAATTTGGTATTATAAATATTCGATACAACCACAAAATTTTTTAAAAATAAACCCGCTTTTTCTCGGCTTATTTATTACAAAAATTTGGTTTTATATCGATACTCAAAACCTAAAAACCTTCAAAAATTTAAAACCAAATCACGCTTTGATAGCGGAAACTATACTTCATTTAACGCTGTAGCATCGCCCAGACAAATCCCGCACCACGCCCTTGAACCCGTGCCATTTTAATCCAAAGCAACGTCATATGTTCAAGATGCAGACTCACTGAAAGATTGCCTGTATCCACCGGCTCCCAGCCAAGTTGTCGGCACAATTCAGCCACAGTTTGCTTCGCCCTAGAATCATTTCCTGCCAACAACATCGCCGGTTTTAAATCTCCATAATCTGGATAAGAACTGTCTTCAAAATTCTCAAAACCATAAATTGTAAAAGCCTTCACCACAAGGGCATTAGGAATTAATTCCTGAACCTTTTCACTGCCAGAAAGCTTACTTTCTAACCCATGAGATAAATTAGGGCCCACAGGATTTGTACAATCCACTAATACCTTACCATCCAGACTATTTCCCACCTCCTTTAAAACTGATTCAATAGCAGAAAAAGGAGTTGCGAAAAACACCACCTCCGCCTCTCTCAAAGCCTCCAAAGGAGACTGCACAACCAACGCAGGATTAACCTGCATCACAGCCTGAATAGATTTTGACCCAGGATCTCGTGCCGCAATCTTCACATCATGGCCCAACTTTTGCAAACGATTTGCGAGGGCTCCACCGACATTTCCAACCCCAATAAACGCAATTTTCATAATGTTACTCCTAACATTTCTAAAACAAGTTTTGCCGTTTCATACCCAGAATTTTGCTGTTGTCCAGTAATCAGATTACCATCATGCAGTGCATGAGGTGCAAAAGGCTCCTTTGTGACAAAATTTGCCCCCAATTTTTTCGCTTCATCTTCAATGCGAAAAGGCATCACTTTTTGTCCCACCACCTCATCGGCATAATCTTCCTCACTATTAGCAAAACCTGTCATTGTTTTACCGGCAATCAAATAACTTCCATCCCCAAGTTTTGTTTCTAACAACAAACAAGTCCCATGACAAAGTGCAGCAGAGGGTTTATTTGATTGATAGAATGCCACAAACAACTCCGCCAAAGCCTTATCTTGCCGAAAAGTGAACATTGGAGACTGACCTCCACAGACAACAATGGCATCAAAAATATTTGGATCAACCTCAGAAATGGCCGGTGTATTTTCCAGTAATTCCATAAATTCTGGCTGATTAATATAGTCAAGCGAAAGAGAATCATCTTTAGAATAGCCAGAACTATCTCGCGGATCACTCAAACTATCAAACTCGACTTTGCCACCCAAAGGACTAGCAATTTTTACCTCGCAGCCGGCCTTAATAAAAGCATCATAGGGATGAATCAGTTCAGCAGCCCAAAACCCTACCGGCCATCCTAAAGTCGTAGAAACAGAAGAATTTGCTACCACCATCAAAATACGTTTATTCATCTTCATCAAAACAACCTCCCCTTAATTTTTTGACCATTGAAGATTCAAGAAAATATAAAAAATCGGTAAGCCGATATAAATTGCCACACTAACCGCCAAATTGACATAGGAAAAAACAATTGCCAAAACATAAAAAGGCAAACCCAATAAACCACCGCGTGTAATTTTATCCAGCACTTGCCGATTGACATTTGCTGGAACAAGATTGCCGCCATAAGCGATATACCACCACAAGATATTAAAGATAATTGCGGTAATCAAAAGGGTCATGCCATAGAAAACTGAGGCCAGTGATTGGGAGGGATATTCACTAAATAATCCCGTCGGAAAAGGAATAAAAGAAAGACACATCAAAAACAAAATATTGAGCCAAACAAGAACCCGATTACTTTGTGTTGCATAACTCAGTGCATTATGATGAGCTACCCAATAGGTACCAACCACCAAAAAACTTGTTAGATATCCCAGAAATTTTGGCATTAATTCTAATAGTTTGTGTGGCAGTTCTGCACTTACTATTTCTGGGGGAATTACCGGCACTTTGATTTCTAGCACCAACAGCGTAATCACAATGGCAATAACACCATCGCTAAAGGCTTCCAGACGCGATGTACTGACAACACTGTTGTTTTTTTCCTCTGTCATAAACTTTGAAAAAAGTTAAACAATTTGGCGTGTTATTTGATTATGGATAGTTTATGATTATTTGTCTAATGGATTATTTATATAACTATGATTCACCCCATCAATTTAGCTGCCATTGACCTAAATCTGTTGGTTGTTTTCGATGCAATTATGACAGAACGCCACGTTACGCGTGCCTCTATGCGACTGGGTTTGAGTCAACCGGCCACAAGCAATGCCTTAGCTCGCTTACGCAGTTTAGTCGAAGATGAATTGTTTATCAGGACTTCTGGGGGATTGCAACCAACTCCCAAAGCCATTAGCCTAGCGCAACAAATTCAACCGGCTTTGCAACAAATTCAAGCTGCATTGGTAGTAAATAATTCTTTTGATCCAGCCCTAAGCGATATGACATTTTTTATCGGGATGTCTGACTATTTAGAATTTACTTTTCTTCCCTATTTAATGGAAAAATTACAAACAATTGCTCCCAAAATGAAAATTCAGGTGCGTTCAGGAGAACGACAAAAACTTTTGTCTCTCCTAGATAGCGGGGAACTAGATTTAGCCTGTGGAGTCTTCCCCGAACAAATTACCTGGCATGAAGAAACTCTTTTATTTCAAGAAAACTATGTTTGTGTGTGTCGTCAAAACCATCCCAATATTGGCGATTCTTTATCTTTAGAAGAATACTTGAGTGCCAGACATTTACTGGTTTCGATTAAAGAAGATATGGTGGGAAAAGTTGATGAAGTTTTAGCCCAAAAAAATCTGCGGCGAGATATTGCAATTTCTGTGCCACACTTTTTGGCTGCACCTTTTATTTTAGCTAGTAGCCAGCTTATTGCGACTTTGGCTCAAAGAGTTGCTTACACTTATTCAGATGTTTTAAATTTAAAAATTATGCCCTTACCGTTAGAACTAGAGAGTTTTTCTGTAGTTATGCGTTGGCACAAAAGTCATAATAAAAATCCTACTCATGTATGGTTACGGACATTATTTACAGAAGTTTCTCAGTTTTTTGACACCCACAAAAAAGATTAAAAGTTTCCCCTCTTACTGCCTAGTAAGAAGGGATTTTTTTGCAGTTAATTAACCGGTTTTTTAATCTAACTTGAACAGTAAATAGTTTACAAACCAATAGTTAAATCCCAACTTTTTAGCGTCCCGATATCTTCGGGAGAATAATCAATTACCTGCAACATCCAAACTCCTGATGCTGGTTCATTTGCTAGTAATCTCAAAGCGGGTATGTCTTTCATAGAATAAGACATTTGTAAAGATTTTCTTGCCCCAAGAGAACGATTTTGCAACAAGGCTTTTTTGCCCGAAGGTGCTACCAAATACACCTCCAAATCCCCCATAAATTGATGTTCAATATCTACGGTCACACGCAGATCAAGGACGGGGCTATTATCATTAACACGAATAGCACTAGTTACCCCTCTAAAATCATCATCGGGAATTTGTACACTATAGTCATTGCGTCCGTTTAACTCCCTAGAAACTCTTAACCACGAGGGAGAAATAGTTTGTTGGGCGGCTATTACGGCTTTATAGGCATTGACTTTGCCGTAGCCAAACCACTGCGAAAATCCATTGCTGTCATAGCTACCATAACTGAAACCTAACTGCGGATCTTTGTCACGGTCAATGATTTTATCGGCGCTATTTTGAAGTATTTGTTTAACTTGTTGGGCAGTTAAATCGGGGTTTACAGATAATATTAAGGCGGCGACACCGGCCACCACAGGAGTTGCGCTAGAGGTGCCACCAAAATCAGTGGTAAAATCGCTGGCGTCGTAACCAACCGTGCCTACGCGGTCTGTGGTAAAAACTCCCAAGCCATCAAAAGACATTGTTACTTGGGGGGCGGTGGCAATATAGCCGGTTTCTTGCAACCAAATGCCGGGGGGTGCGTTGTTGCTAGGGGCGCAGACGGAGATGGTGGGGCCCCAGTTGCTATAGGCTGCTTTTTTGTTGAGGCTGGTGGAGGCGGCTACGGTAATGACGTCGGGGTGAACGGTGAAACCGCCAAGCCATTTGGTAACGCCACTGACGACATTGTTCGGCCAACCGCGTTCGTTGACGGTGCCGGTGGTGGGCCGGTTGGAGTTGCCGGCGGCAAAAACAATGACACAACCTTTTCCGCCTCGTCCTTGGGTGGCGGCGCGGTTTAGGGCTGCGCTTTGTCGCAAGGATAAGGGGAAGTAAACGGCGGATGCGCCCCAGCTACAGGAGATAACGGAGGCGTTTTTTTGCATGGCCCACTCTAGGAGGTCTTCAATGGAGGTGTCGTCAAGGTAGCCGGTGGTACGGAGGGGCATTAATGAGCAGCCAGGGGCGACTCCCACGATGCCGGTGCCGTTTTCTTCCGCAATGGCTACGCCGGCGCAGGAGGTGCCGTGATTGTCTTCTGTTTCTCCGGGGAGGGGCAGAAAGTCTCTTTCTTTGAAGTCTCTGGGGGCGACGATTTTGCCGATGCCTTGAAAGTCTGCGTGTCGGAGGTCTACGGAGTCATCTGTTATGGCGACGACAACGGAACGGACTCCGCGTGTGATGTCCCAGGCTTTTTCGACATCAATATGAGAACCAACTGCCATTTGTGAGCCGCCGCTGTTGTATAGATACCATTGTTTGGGGTACATTGTGTCGCGGGGCCGGTACTGGTTGGCGGTGAGGACGACGATGTTGGGTTCGGCCAGCATGATGTCTGGGCGACTCATTAGCCGGTTGGCGATTTTGACGGGGTTTTCTGTGGCTTGTTTTGTGGCGTTGTAGATGAAGGTGTTGGGGATGCCGGTGAGGGGTTTTTGCAGGCGTAAACCGGCAGCGTTAGTTATGCTGTCTCGTGTTTCTTTTTTGATGCTTGCATTAAATTGGATGGTGATTTCGTTTGTGAGATAAACAAGGGTTTGGGGGCTATTTTTCACGCTATAAACGTGAGATACAAAGCAGATGGCATCGGAGTCTCTGGCGACTTGCATTGCTTTTTCAAGGTTGGCCGGTTCGGTTTGGTATTCTTCGAGGTTTACTTGGCTAAGGGTGGAAAGGTGGGTGACACCGGCCGGTTTTGTCCAACTATCGGGGCCGGCGCTGGGGTTGACAAGGCGAATGGTGAAGCGGTTGGGGACTTTTTCGAGGGCTAGTTCATCGCCGCCGCGTTGTAGGATAAATCCGATACTTTCTTCGGGAACGCCGGTGCCGGGGGCGGGGTTTGAGTAATTTTGTATGGGGTTGTTGGGGGTGTTCATGGAATCTATCCTGTATTGATAGGGTGGTTTTGTGTGTGATAAGTGGATACTGAAACTTATTTTTGCGCTTTGTTTAGGGATTTTAAAAGTTGCTAGGTTTTGGGTGGTTGTTTAATAAGGTTAAAGCCTTATATTGGGCGGTTTTTATCCTGGTTATGAGTTTTCGGAATGTCGGGCGTTGATTCGGTAAATTTTATGTTTATTATTGGCTGACACCGCAGAGAATGGCTGGAAATGTTAAGATACCCAAAGTTTTTATTGCTGTTGCTTTGAAGGCATCAAGCTACTTTATGGTATCTCGATCTGTTCGCTTGTTTTCCCTCACCTCGGTTGTGTCTCTGGTGGCTGGTTTTTCTGCTTTAATGGTTGTGCTGGTTCGGGCGCAGTTGCCGGCATCGGCGCAGGCTTCTAATGAGCCTGAAGTTGTCTGTCGGATGAAGTTGGATGGAACTGTGAAGGGCCCCGAAGACGGTAAGCGTCTTATCGAAGAGGCGAAACAAGCTGTCGGGACGCAAAATTATGAACTTGCTGCATCAAAGCTAAGTGAGGCACGTCAGGTTTTTAATCAGTTGTCTAGTTCTTATCAGCAATTGGCAGCAAGTTATAGTTCTGGGAATGTGGATAATCGTACTGCTGATAGTTGCCGGAAGACGGCTTTAGAAATGGCTCAAATGCGGGATGAGGCTTCTTATCAGTTGGCTTTGGTTTATCGGGCGCAAAATAAGCCAGAGTCGGCGATACCTTTGTTGGTGCAAATTACTCGCTCTCAGCAGCCGACGCAGGAGTTGGGACAGAAGGCTTATCAACTGTTGCGTGAGTTGGGTTATGTGAATTCTCCTTAAATTTTGTGCTTATTATTAACGGACACCGCAGGTAATGACTCGAAATGTTAAGATAGCCGAAGTTTTTATCGCTGTTGCTTTTAAGGCATCAAGCTACTTTATGGTATCTCGATCTGTTCGCTTGTTTTCCCTCACCTCGGTCGTGCCTTTGGTGGCTGGTTTTTCTGCTTTAATGGCTGTGTCGGTTCGGGCGCAGTTGCCGTCACCGCCACCGCTAGATATTCCAGTACAGGCGCCACCGGCTTCTAATGAGCCTGAGATTGTCCGTCCGATGATGTTGGATGGTACGTTGATGAGCCCCGAAGGCGGTAAGCGTTTGATGAATGATGCAGAACAAGCTGTGGGTACGCAAAATTATCAGCTTGCGGCTACGAAGTTGTTAGAAGCGCGTCAGGTTTTTAATCAATTGTCGAATACTTATCAGGAATTGGCGGGAAGTTTTACAGGGTTGGATAATCGGATTTCTGATAGTTTACGGAAGAAGGCTTTAGAAACTGCTCAAATGCGAGATGAGGCTACTTATCAGTTAGCTTTGGTTCATCGGGCACAAAATAAGCCTGAGTTGGCGGTGCCTTTGTTGGTGCAAATTATTCGTTCTCAACAACCGACGCGGGCGTTGGGGCAAAAGGCTTATCAACAGTTGTTTGAGTTGGGTTTTGTGGATTCTCCTTTTCCTCGTCCGCGTGCCGGTTCTGGTGCTTCTCCTACGCCGGAAACTTCTTCTCAGAAATAGTTTGGTTTGCGCCTTTTATGGCGCAGTTTTTTTATTTTTAATAGAAATTCTGGGGAGTGCCGGTTGTTTTTTGACCGGCTTTGTTTTATGGATTTTTGTAAGGAGCAAAAAAGCACCTACACGAACGCATCGATTAATGGGTGGACTATTAAAAGCACAGGGGGTTTTAATTATGGTATGAAAATTTCACAAAACTACTAAATCAACCAATATACTTTGTCTTAAGTTGGCAATAGCTGAATTTTGGATAATAAGATAAAACCTAAAAATCAAAACTATCCGAATTAAAGCAATAATGCCCAAAAAAAATTTAACTAAATCAGGTTCACAACTCAATGAGAAAACAGTAGAAATAGGTATTTATAGTACAAATCAAAAAGTAACGGCTATTGCGTTTAATTTATATAACTCTTACTACCAGAACTTTTATAGCAAAAGGGTGACAGTTAACTATCACAGAAAGTGCCGGAAAATACAATTGACCAAACCGGCCTCACTCAGGCTGCCGCAACAAGCTAAGCTATCTGACAATGACAACAATTAAAAAATAATCTTCTCGCAAAACCGGCATCTAACGTAAAATCCCTAATAGAGACAGAAATACTAAGGAGACACAATGGTTAAACCAGATCAAGTCGAGGCGATGATCAAAGAGCAATTGCCAGACGCACAAATTCAAGTCTATACCAACGACGGAGAACATTACGAAGCAGTAGTAATTTCCGCCCAATTTGACGGCAAAAACTTAGTACAACAACACCAAATGGTTTATGCTGCTGTCAAAGAAGCAATGAACAGCAACGCCCTTCACGCCTTAGCATTAAAAACCTACACCCCGGCCTCTTGGGCTGCCGCCGGTCAACCTGTTTGACTCCAATAGCGATACACTACAATTAAAAGCCGGTGTTTTAATCTTAACCACCAAAATTCTCAGGATAACCAAACAATTGCAACCACAACCATGACACCAGAACTCAAAGAACGACTCGACAACTTAGTGAAAGATAACAAAATTGTAGTTTTTATGAAGGGAAACAAACTGATGCCTCAGTGTGGTTTCTCTAATAATGTCGTGCAAATTCTTAATGCAATGGGCGTACCCTACGAAACCATTGATGTATTGGCAGATTGGGAAATTCGCCAAGGAATCAAAGAATATTCCAACTGGCCTACTATTCCCCAAGTTTATATTAATGGGCAGTTTGTTGGTGGCTCCGATATTATGATCGAGCTATACCAAAAAGGCGAATTACAAGAAGTCTTAGAAGTGGCTCTGGCTTCTTAAAAGCCGGTCAAAACCAGCCTTAAAAAAAGCAAAGTCCCCCGGCGGGGGACTCTAAAGCTTTAGCTACTAATTTTAATCTGTAGCTTAAGGGAATATATTAATGATTTTTACAGTGGATTGTTAAAAAAAAAAGTTTGAAAAGCAGCCTCAAATAACCCTTAAATGGGGTTTAGTGGGGGTGATTCACGAACATTTCAGCCCTCAAAGAAAACATTACAGCCTAGTTAATAGTAACCAGTTTCTGGTTCAGGCTGAGGCTGGAGCATATCAAAGTTTGAGCGATCATAAAGATAGCGAAGAGCATCTTCCTCAAGCCTATTGATGAGATAAGGTTCTAAGGCGTTAGTGTGTCTAAGGGCAGCCACATAGCCATCTAAATATAGCCTCATTTCATCAAAACGATAACCTCGATTCCACTGTTCAACAAGGGCGTCGGTAAGTTTTTGGTAATACCGGATAGTCAGTGTATCTTGAAGCATGGTTAAACCTCCTGACAGTTTGGTGTGCGTAGCACAAATAAGATGGTTTTCGCCTTGGTTGCTCCATTTCTAGCGCACCAGGTTTTTCTCTTACCGACGTAATTAGGTGAAACATTGTTCTGTGGGAACATTGAGAACCAAAGCTTCGTGAGTGTTTAGTCTCCGGTACTTAGGGGCTTAGATGGGCCTTTTAAACAATGCGTTCGCCGCTGGAATATCGGTGTATGGAATCCGTAGTTTAACAAACCTTCTTTAATTCTGCTGATTATTTCAAGTAATTTCTTCAGCTTTAAGGTTGAGAAACCGACTTAAACAAGCGTTGAGGCTATGCTTTTTGGCAGAGTTCTCATTTTATGGATAGTGTCTGTGGAGCTTGGATACAATTTTTTGGCCCTCAAAGATTCTTGCTTTGAGCAGACAACTAACCCACTGATCTAAATAAATCGGTTCTTGGTTTAGCGATCCGGTCTTTTAGGCAAGTGTTCAGGATTCTTAATTTATCGTAACATTCTTTGGTTTTTCTATCGATATTTGGGCTAAAACTCCAGTAAATATCTTATTTTCTTCCTAAATTCAGGACGGGCCAGTTTACCGCCAGTAACAGAGGTTACAAAACCATGACAAATGCTCTGTTAACCTTAAAACCAATTCTGTTAAAGGTACACTTTTGTGGTATTAATTTCTATTCAAATTGTTGAGCCAAACCCTCATTTACGCTCGCTTTTAGGCTGGCATCTTCAGCAAGTTGGCTATGCGGTGCATCAATCAGCAGATATTCGCCATGCCCGCGAGGTATTCTATAACCGGCAGCCAAATTTAGTGATTCTTGACTCAGAATTACCCGATGGTGACTCTTTAGAGTTGTGTCGATGGCTACAGTGTCAGCAACAATCAATGATCCTAATCCTTTCTGCTCGGATCACCGAAGCGGATATTGTGGCTGGACTCAAAGCCGGTGCGGATGACTATCTCAAAAAACCTTTTGGAATGCAAGAGTTTTTGGCGAGGGTAGAAGCTTTGCTACGTCGGCAAAAAACTGTTACGCCACCAATCAGTTTAGATTATGGCCACCTCAAAATAGACTTGGTGCAACGCAGAGTGCGAGTTCAAGAAGATCACATTGAGTTAACCCCCCAGGAGTTTAGCTTGCTTTATGTTTTGGCCCAAGCTGGCGGTCTTCCCCTAAGTCGGCCTGAATTGTTGCGGCGTGCGTGGCCGGATGCTATTGACAATCCCCGCACCATTGATACTCATGTATTATCTTTGCGGAAAAAAATTGAAACTGACCCGCGCCAACCTAGCTTAATTCAAACGGTTCGCAATGTTGGATATCGATTTAATATCGAAATGTTAAACGGTGTCTACAATGCTGAAACTGCCCTTGCTTCTGTCTCTGCTAAACCGATGCGCCAACTTTCTCAAGTTGGGGCTGGTGAGCATAATCGTAATTAGAAGTTTAGGAATTTGTGTAAACTTTTAAATTATGTCCGCTTCATTTTCATTCCTAAACCTAACGGCCTTTCGGCTAGGAAGGCAGAAGCAATTTTTTTTGTATGGAATGGAGAGAAAAAAGATAGTTTTTGTCTCTCTGGTTTTCCAAAAAACTCCTCTCTTTTTGCCCCTATTTTCTCTTTCCTTACCCTATTTTTATCTCCTTAGATTGTAGGAAATAGGGGCTTGGAGTTAATCCCATTCTTCAGCGGCTTTTTGTTCTGCTTCTATTAAGCTTTGGCGTAAATGCAGCCAGTTGATTTGGGATGAGGGCTTATCTGCGATTAAGTTAGTGTCTTGAATATGAAGAACGCGAGTACAAAATTCTTGTACCATATCTAACTGGTGATTAACCATTAAAATTGTAGTTTGTCTGGTGTCAGCAAGTTCTTTTAAAACTGAAATAAGTTGAATTGCCCGACCGGCATCTAAGGCGGAAGTTGGTTCATCGAGTAAAAGAATTTTTGGCTGTGTTATTAAAGCCCTTGTTATTGCTACCCACTGACGTTGACCGGCCGATAATTGCACTTCGTTTCTCTGCATCCAATCATCGGGTATCCTCATTTTTTCTATCCATGTAATTAGGCGATCTTTAATGATTTGAGGAGTTAATTTTTGAAGCTTTAAGCCATAAATAAGCGCATCTTTTACCGGCATTCCTAACAGTTTTGATTCTTGTTGAACCAACATGATGTCTCGGCGTAGTTGAAAGACTGGTAAAAGTCTATAGTCTTGATTTTCTATATAAATTGACCCGCTGGTGGGTTCGCTAAGGCGGTTGATCAAACGTAATAATGATGTTTTACCGGCACCCGATGGGCCAACAATTGCGACCCGTTCGCCGGCATTTACCTGAAATGAGATATCTTTGATTAAATACTGCGTTTTCAGGGAGGTTGTAAGACTGACTTGCTCTACTCGCACTTGATAAGTTTCTATGGTTGGATAATGATAGTTTTTTTAATTTTAACCCGGACAGTTTCTTTTTTATTTTTATAGACGGTATAAAATTTGTGGGGTTTGAAGCTAATACAAAAATTTTCCCCCTTAATTTTTTCTTAGATAATTTTTAAGTTGTGTTGGGCTATGCCGGTGTTACTTTTCTCCTAATTATTAATAAACGAGATTTCTTTGATTCGGTAATTACCGTAATTTACTTAATAAAGTTCAGTGTTTTTACTGACTAACGAACCTTCGTTATTATGGTTTAATTATGTTGTAATACGAAAATTTTTTATCACTCCCATTTTTTTAAAATCAGGGTGAAGACAGCTAGTTTTTAGGGAGTGATTTTATTAATTTTAGAAATTTAATAGTTTTTTGATTGAGTATGCAAAAGCTTGTCTTTCTGGTCTTTTAAAACTTTACAAACTCTAAAAACCTGAGATTTCAAGGTTTTTAAAAACTATTTAGTTCGAGTTTTTTCAAACTGTATATTAAAAAATAGAACAAATGACTAATAAATTAGTTATTTTTTTAGCCATTTGTCAAGGTTGTTTAATGAAGGGTTTACTAGGAATAAAGACAACCAATAACTAATTACCCATTGCTATTGCTGTGGAAATTGTCCAAGCATCAACGAGTAATAACAAAAATGTAAAACTCAGCAAAATAATGTACATCCAAGGTTGAGAAAGAGGTCGCACATCGCGGGTATCTATAGAGGTTTTTTCTTGAACAATTTTTACAAATTTGTTAAACCCTACGATCCGCATAGGTAATAAATAGCCTTTACCTTCTTTGCTGAGAAAATAATAAACTAAACCACCTTGCCCTGTTGTTTTTGGCTTTAAAGCTTGCACGTCTTCCCAAGGCAAAAACCAGCCTTTACGAAGCCCAAACCAAAGGGGATAGCGGACAGAAATGCCGGTATTATCGACAATTACTCGTTCGCTTAAAGCCCCATAAAGCAAGCCTAAACCGATGGCTAAACCCACCCATAAAAAATTAGGTGATACGGGAGAATCACTTAATGCTGCTAAATAGGGTAAGGGAACCGTTAAGGCGATATACAAGCTTAAAAGGGTGAGACGAATTAAAGGAGAAATCCTAAAAACTCCTAAAGCAGATGTTTCGGGTGGCTTGGTTTGTTCGTTAGTCATTCGTCATTGGTTATTTGTCATTAATCACTAAGTAAGGGTAATTGGTAATTGTTCGTTTGGCGATAGTTTTTTGGTTGTTACTTGTTAAGGTAAGTATTTTTGTACAACCAGCCAACCAGTCCAAGAAACCCAAGAAAAAGCCAAAAATAAAATGAGATTTGTGCAAATATGAACCCATCTTGCCCAGCGGCGTTGGGGGCTAATTTGTGTTGCACTCCAAGCAGATATTAAAACTAAAAGGACGACTGTGAAACCGGCAATAAAGTGGCCTGAATGACCGAGTGTCCCGTACTCTCCAATGGTGCCTACAATGCCAATTAAAAGCAATAAAAGCACCAATCCTACCATCAAGCCCCCAATCAGGTAATGCACTCTCCGCAGCCAGTACCGGCGCCGGTAGCTACGAGTTTGCCTTGCCTGAAAAATCCAGAGGCCGGTTATTGCCTGTAGCAGATAAGCGAGGATAGCAAATCCCATCGACCAAGCTGCTATTTTCCACAACCACAAAAAGGAAGGCAGATCCAAAGCGGTTTTCCAAAAATTCCAGCTATTGAAGCATAGCAAATCCTACAAGGCTGGAGTCAACTACCCTGAGAAATATTAAAATTTGATTTTAATCAACTGTTGTTAAAGCTGCGGCCATCATAGGTCTGGTTATTGAAATAGTTTTAGTAGTTGCTTCTACCCCTGTTTTTAAGTTTAGGCTTTCTTCTTTTCTTTCGGTATGTAATTCACTGCTAGAGTTTTTTTGTTCGCTAATTTTTAGACGATTGCAAGGAATTTTATCTGATAAAATTGCACTAGCCATCATCCCAGTATGGATTTCTAAAAGTGCTTCTGCAAAAGATTCAAATACCAAACGTTGACCGGGGAATACTACCCGCTCAAAATACCAGTTTTGAATATTTGTGATTCGAGCTATTTGTATTTTACTGGTTGCATTAACATAACAGCATACAATGTGCCGACCACTACTCTCAGTGGGGATGGGATCGAGAATTTGAGCCATAGGTGGGAGGGGTTTTGCACCACGACAAATTACATCTAAACTTTAACACTTGGTGATCCCCGGATGTTGTAAAGAGGGCTACCAACTGATATATTTCTTCAGATATCTCTCTGAAGGCAGAGTGGGTTTATTAGGGACGTGCTGTGATATATTAACCAGATTTATCTACAATTTTGACAAACTTTATCAAGGGAAAGCGTGGTTTTTTGCTATAACTTGCCTTATTTGAAATTAAATTTGACACTTGGTTATTAAGTTTTTAGGAAAACCAAATATTTAAAGTACAAAATATATTTTTTTTAAATAATCAAACGAGCAAGCTGATGAAATTTATGGAAGCAGGCAGCCAAGCCTAGCAAGTAAGAGTAGGAAAAAATCTTACCCTTGTTCAACGTTCACCGGCATAAAGGCAATGCTACTGTTAAGTTATATAAAGGCCGTTTCAGAAAACTGTAACAGCACCATGACAGACCGAATTTTGTACGTTCGCTTGCCTTGTAACCCCATTTTTCCCATCGGGGTTGTTTACTTATCCGATCATGTCCACAAACTCTTCCCAGACGTGGAACAGAGGATTTTTGACTTGGGAACCGTTCCGCCGCTAGACTTTGCCAGTGCGTTAGATGCCTGCGTAAACGAATTCAAACCAACTCTGCTGGTATATTCTTGGCGAGATATCCAAATATACGCGCCGGTGGGTGGACGCGGTGGAAACCCCTTGCAAAATGCTTTTGAATTTTATTACGCTAAAAACCCCTTCCTTAAACTTCGTGGTGCCCTGGGAGGACTGCGAATAACTACTGCTTATTACACCGAACTGTGGCGCAATTTAGGATTAATAAAACGCGGCTTAAAAGCGGCAAAAAAATATAATCCTCAAGCGCGGGTAGTGGTAGGTGGTGGCGCAGTTAGTGTTTTTTATGAACAATTAGGAAATAGTTTACCGGCCGGCAGTATTGTATCCGTAGGGGAAGGCGAAACTCTCCTTGAAAAGTTGCTTAAAAAGCAAGATATTAGCGATGAACGCTGTTATGTTGCCGGTGAAACAATTCCCCGCGAAAGATTAATTCACGAAAAACCTACGCCTATAGAAAAAACAGCTTGCAACTACGACTACATTGAGACTATTTGGCCAGAATTTCAATATTACTTGCAAGACAAAGACTTTTATATTGGAGTGCAAACAAAACGCGGTTGTCCGCATAATTGTTGCTATTGCATTTATACCGTCATTGAAGGCAAGCAAGTACGAGTTAATCCTGCGGATGAAGTGGTGGCAGAAATGCAACAACTTTATAAACGAGGAGTTAGAAATTTCTGGTTTACTGACGCGCAATTTATTCCAGCCCGAAAGTATATGGATGATGTGGTCGAATTGTTGAATAAAATCATCGATTCGGGAATGACAGATATTCATTGGGCTGCCTATATTCGGGCGGATAATTTAACGCCAGAAATATGCGATTTGATGGCAAAAACCGGCATGAATTATTTTGAGATTGGCATCACCAGCGGGTCTCAAGAATTGGTGCGAAAAATGCGGATGGGTTATAATCTCCGCACTGTGTTGGAAAATTGCCGGGACTTAAAAGCTGCCGGTTTTAATGATTTGGTTTCGGTAAATTACTCGTTTAATGTGATTGATGAAACCTACGAAACTATCCGCCAAACTATTGCTTATCACCGGGAATTAGAGCGTATTTTTGGGGAAGATAAGGTGGAACCTGCTATTTTCTTTATTGGTTTGCAACCGCATACAATTTTAGAAGAGTATGCTTTTAAGAAAAAAATTCTTAAGCCCGGTTACGATCCGATGAGTATTATGCCTTGGACAGCTAGAAAATTGCTCTGGAACCCTGAACCTTTTGGCTCATTTTTTGGCGAGGTTTGTTTGCAAGCTTGGCGACAAAATCCTAATGATTTTGGACGGGAAGTTATGCGAATTTTAGAGGAACGTTTAGGTTGTGCTCCTTTGGAGGAGGCTTTGTCGGCGCCGGTTGTTGAAGAAAAGCAAAAGCAGTTAGTTTCTGTTTAGCCAAAGCCCGGTTTCTTAAAGAAACCGGGTTTTTTATTGGGAAAACTTTACACGAAATTTATATTTTTATCTTGACACCACAAACAATGGGAAATTAAATAGAGTTATGCTTTACCAGAAATAAAAAAAATGAAAAAAAATCATACAAACTACGGTCTGATTGCTAAGCTTGCCTTTGCAGGAATTGGTACTTTTTTCTTGTGGACACCGGCAGCAGTCCAAGCATCCCCCAAAACCACTATAATTGCTCAAGCTGATATAGGTTGTCCGAAAGCAATGCCGGTTAGTTCTTTTGAGACCGCCAATTTTTATGTTTTTATTTGCGAAGGACAAGATGGTAAGTTGTTTTACCAAGGCATTGATAGAGATAATCCCAGCAACATGATTAATGTCAGTAGAGTGGAATATAAGAATGGTTCTTACAGTGCTTTAAATGGGGATGTAATCTATCAAATAAACACCGATGAGCTAGTGATTTATGAAGGTAGAAACGTGATTTTAAGAGAGCCGGTGATCCGGTCTAATTAAAGTTAATTTCCATCATATCGCTTTTTTTTGATGTGAAATAACCGGCCTTGGTTAAAAGTTTAACGGTGGCCGGTTTATAATTTGCCGGGGATAAATTAATAAGGATTTCAATTATGCAATAATCAAAAAAACTACCCTCTCTCGTCTCTATGATACCGGCCGGCACTCTATTAAGGAACCGTTACCAAATCATCAAACTCCTGGGATATGGAGGTTTTGGCGATACTTATTTAGCACAAGATAAAGATTTACCTGGAAATCCTTTTTGTGTCGTCAAACATTTAAAACCAAAAGATCCCAATCCCGCAGTTTTGCCCATTGCCAGAAGGTTATTTGAAAACGAAGCAGACGTATTATATAAACTTGGCAAACAAAGTGAGTGCATCCCTACACTTTCCGCACACTTTGAAGAAAGAGGCGAATTTTATTTTGTCCAAGACCTGACGGGGTGACAAGAAGCCTAAAAGCCCGATGGGTTGGGAATTCAAGCCGAGTATGGTAAAAAAAAGAACGGTCTCAATTGTAAACAAGACCGCCCAATTAAAAATGTTACCTCAATTTTATCAGACGCACCTCGCA
>DATNQM010000051.1:0-116502 GCA_036704045.1 Halomicronema sp.
CCCCCTACATCCCACCAACCACAAACCCCACACCCAGTCCCTTTCTAGTAGCCCCCGTTCAACCGCCCAACAACACACCCCCCACCCAAGGAATTTACACATTAGGGGGCGGCGACAACATTCGTATCGATATTTTTGATCTACCCCAACTTAGCGGACAATACCAAATCCCCGCCGGTGGCACCATCCAAATGCCCCTCATTGGAGGAATATCAGTCCAAGGCTTAACCCTCCAAGAAGCAGCTAACAACATCTCCGCAGCCTACTCCAGCATCCTCAAACGCCCCATCATCACCGTCAGCCTTTCCGCCGCACGTCCAATGAATATTTGGATCTCCGGCGAAGTCAACCGGCCAGGCTCCTACTCCATTCCCCTCACCTCCGGTGCCGGTAACGTCCCCTCCGTTCAATTTCCCACCCTAGTCCAAGCCCTCGAACGCGCCCAAGGAGTCACCCTAAGCGCTGATATCCGCCGCATCCAACTACGACGCCGGCCCGGAAACTCACCCGAACAACTCCTTACCTTTAACCTCTGGGAATATCTACAAACCGGGCAAGTCTCCAGCGACATTACCCTCCGAGACGGAGACACCATATTTGTCCCCCCCACCATCAACATCAATCTCGCAGAAGCCCGCCAACTCAACGAAACCAGCTTTGGCCCCCCCGCTGACCAACCCCGCAGCGTCTCCGTACTCGGAGCCGTTAACCGGCCAGGCTCCTACGTCGTCATCGGAGGAAACACCACCATTGAGCTCCGTAACGGCGGACTCCCAACCGTCTCCCGTGCTATTCAACTCGCAGGCGGTATCCGCGTAGACGCAGACCTACGAAATGTACAAATTCGCAGAGCAACAAAAACCGCCGGCCTTCAAATATTTAACGTCAATCTCTGGGAACTTCTCCAAACCGGCGACCCCGCTCAAGACACCCTTGTCCAAAACGGCGATACAATCGTAGTCTCTACCGCCACAGATTTAAGTCCCGCAGAAGTATCCTTTCTCGGTCAAAGCAGCCTTTCTCCGAGCGTTGTCTTAGTCACCGTAGTTGGAGAAGTAAACCGCCCCGGCCCTGTACAAGTACCCGCCAATACCTCTTTAAATCAAGCTATCCTAGCAGCAGGAGGCATCATCCAAAGCCGTGCTAAAACCGACTCCATCGATCTAATTCGTCTTAATCGTGATGGCACCGTCAGCCGACGCACCCTTTCCCTCGATTTAGGTGAATCCCTTAATGAACAAACTAACCCGATAGTCTCTAATAATGATGTCATATTTGTAAAAAGCTCCCGCAGCGCTAGTTTAGTAGATGCTTTAAATCTAGGATTTAGCCCTTCAGCGGCCGTCTTAGGAGGCGTCACTATTCCTTCTCGTATTATTGAACTATTGAGATTACTAGGACTTTAAACTCACAACTTTGTAGCCATAATTACACCAACAAACCCCCCCCCTAAAATGGATACCGAATACCACTTTAAAGCTTCGCCTTCTAAAGGCAAAAACCCCCCTCCTGCATCCATAACGCCCCACAACACAGGCATTAGTTCCGAAGAAGGTGAACAGCAAACTCTTGATTTAGCTTGGGTATTTTCCGCTGTCCGCCGCCGCCTACTGGTTATGATGGGCGTCACCATTGCCCTTAGCGCTGCCGCCGGCAGTGTTGTAGTCTTAAACAACAAACAAATTATTAAAGAATATCAAGGCAGTTTTCGAGTCTTAGTAGAGCCAGTCAGCGCCGAAGGCCGTATAGCTAGACTTTTTTTACAAGCTCAAAGCGTTAATGAAGGCGTCGGAGATATCAGCAAAATAGGCTCATCTGTTGAAGAATCAAGTTTATTAGATTATCAAACACAAATTCGCCTCCTTAAAAGTCCCGAAATTTTAGCGCCAGTTCTTCAACAAATCAAAGCAAAATATCCAGAAATTAGTCATACCTCGTTGGTTACAAGACTCGATATCAACCGAGTTATGTATGAAAGAGACGGCAAACAAGCCGGTACCAAACTATTAAATTTTGTCTACCAGGATCCAGACCCTAAAAAAATACAATTTATTCTCGATACCCTCTCCGTCTATTACCTAGATTACAGTCGTCAAGAACGCCTCGGTCAAATTCAACAGGCTATTAGTTTTATTGACTCTCAACTTCCAGAACTTCGTCAGCGGGTAGACAAGCTGCAAGCACAACTACAAACACTCCGTCAACAATCTAGCCTCAGCTTGCCTGAAATTACCAGCAGAAGCCAAGCTGACCAAGCCAGCATTCTAGCAGTACGTTTACTAGACGTACAAACCCAACTTGCCGATACCCGCGCTTATTACAACAACCTTAAACAGCAACTCGACAAAGGCGATACTAGCTGGTTAGCCCTCGTTAACCCTAAAGGCTACGAAACTCTCATCAGTCAGTTGGCTACTATTGACAACCAAATTTCGATAAGTTCGGCGATATTTTTTGAAAATACCACGCCGATGTTGTCTCTGCGTGACCAACAGGCGAATATCAAACGCTCACTGCAACAACAAGCCGAAGCAGCCCTCGAAAATCTTGCCGGTCAAGTCAACCAATTAGAAGCCCGCGAACGCCAACTATCTCAAAGTCAAGACGTTTTAAACCAACAAATTGAGCGATTTCCTTCGGTTTTGCGCCAATATGCCGACCTCCAACGGGAGTTAGAAGTCGCCACAGATAGCCTTAAGCTGTTTTTGGAAAAACGCGAAACTTTGCAGCTAGGTGCTGCTCAACAACAAGTTAACTGGAAACTTGTTGCTAAGCCAGATTTAATTAAAGATGAAGACGGTCAACCTCTGTCGGTGACTGTTACACAAACAAGTCGGCAGTTAATTATTGTTATCGTTTTGAGCTTGTTACTTGGTATCGGGGTTGGCTTCCTCGTAGAAGTGCTTAACACTGTCTTCCACACCCCCGAAGAAGCCCGCTTTGCTACTAAGTTGCCTTTGTTGGGGATCATTCCCCATGACAAAACTTTAGAAAAAGCTAATGTCTCCCAGGCTTCTGAACCGGTGATGGCTGTACCGACATCGACCGGCGGTCTAAACCTGGTTTTGGGAAATGTTAACACCAGCACCCCTCGTACCGATAGCGCACGGCCGGTTATTGAAGCTTTCCGTTATCTCTACACAAATATCCGCTTACTCAACCCCCAAAACCCTATTCGCTCTTTTGCCATTGGTTCAGCCTCCATTGGCGACGGTAAAAGCACTGTAGCTGTACACCTCGCCCAAACCGCAGCTGCTATTGGTCAGCGCGTTTTGCTTGTTGATGCTGACCTCCGTTGTCCAAAAATTCATACTAAACTTGGTCTGCCTAATGTCCGAGGTCTTAGTGATGCTATCGCAACGGATATGGGTCTTAATGATGTCATTCAACGGGCCGGTAGTGTCTGGACAGAAGAAATGGCCGGTCAAGAGAATTTGTTTGTACTTACGGCTGGCTCTCTTCCCCCAGACCCTATCAAACTCTTGTCGTCCAATAAAATGCTTTACCTGATGGAGCAATTTCAAGCATTTTTTGATTTGGTCATTTATGATACTCCTCCTTTAGTCGGTCTGGCCGATGCCAACATCATCGCGGCGCATAGTGATGGGATGGTTTTAGTGGTCAGCATGGATAAAACAGACCGGTCTGTTTTAATTAAAGCTATGGAAGGGTTAAAAATTTCCGGCGCTTCTGTTCTCGGTTTGGTAGCTAACGGTGTCAAGGGCACTACTCCTTCCCCCTACACAAAAGTTCGCTAAATTTAGTCATCTCTCTCCATCGCTTTTTTAATAATTTCTTAATTCTTCAGCCAGGAGCAATACTGGCTGATTACTTGTTTGTTTATCCGTAATTATACTGAGACAGTTTATGTATTTAATACAAATAAAAGGCGTAATTGTACTGTTTCTTTCTCAGAGTCTACTGCGTTAGGATAACCAGTAGGGTTGCTCTATGCAATTCTATAGGCTGGGCAAAAAAGCAAAAACGTTGAAAAGTTAAGACAAATATCCTCTTAGCTTTCAAGTAATAAAAACTAAATAACAAACTTAAACTATATTGCCTAAGCTTAAAAAGTTGATAAAAATGGTGCTTAGAAACTAACTACAAACAGTGTACAGGCTGAAAACAATTTCTCCAAAGAGACTGGGTGGAAAAGTGAAAGAAAAGCCCAAACTAAGTATCCTTTAGTTACAGCAAACGCTCATAAGATTGTCTCATTTCTCAGCTAACTAGGTTCATCCCATCTCACCCTTGAGATTTTCAGGAGCACAATATGAATTTTCTCAAACATTTGGCCGCTATTACCGCTGTAACCGTACTAGGTGGTGCCCTTTCTCCTATCGCAGAAGCTTCTACGCTTTTTGGCAACAGTGGTATCCGTTTTGATAAGGATACAACGGTTAAATTTGACTTTTTGGAGTCTCACGGCATCTATAAGTCACATTTTGGCGTTCAGCAACTTGGTGGTAGTTTTATTTCTCTACTCAAAGAAAACCAAAATGCCGATGTTCAAAATACCAATGTCAACGACTGGCTAGGAACTTGTGGGATCTCTGTTTTGGAATGTACTTCATCGTTTACTTTTAAGGCTCAAACTGACTACAAGTTAGTTTTACAAAGTTACGAAAAAATTCAACTTGATACGACAAAATGGGGCTATCGAGACAACCCAGACA
This sequence comes from Halomicronema sp., assembly GCA_036704045.1. Taxonomy (GTDB): domain Bacteria; phylum Cyanobacteriota; class Cyanobacteriia; order Cyanobacteriales; family Oscillatoriaceae; genus Ancylothrix. The sequence continues at coordinate 4,677 of DATNQM010000051.1, forward strand.
AGGTTGTAGATTCCTCTTCCAATGCGGCTGTATTCACCTCTAACTCTGCAAATTCTTACACTTTGGCTTGGGATGATGGCTATGGCGGTGATAAAGATACTAACGACTTCTTTGTAAAAGCCTCTTGGCAAAAAGCTGCCGCTGTCTCTATACCGGAGCCCCGTTTTTTGTTAGGTTTAGGTTTAGTTGCTGGTTTTTTAACCCTTAAAAGTAACAAAAAAATAGGTCTTAAATCCTAAGCCAACTAAGGGGCTAACTTTCCTATTGTCATTAAATAAAAAAAAACAAATAATTTATTCCTCAAAGGCGCTAAAACTTTAGCGTATTTTTGCTATTTTTGTAGATAGTAAAATATTTGGCTAACCTGTGCAATGAGAAATAAATTACGGTTTTTCATCCTCTGCTTAATAGCAATCGGTACGTTTTTTAGATTTTTTAATATAGATAAAAAATATTATTGGTACGACGAAACTTTTACTTCTTTACGCATTTCAGGCTATAAAGAGTCGGAAATTATCAAACAAGTTGCTACCGGCCAAATTCTGACACCCCAAGATTTACAAAAATACCAATATCCTACTAGCGAAAAAACGGTTTTTGATACTATTCAGGGTTTAGGTACTGAAGAACCCCAACTAACGCCTTTATATTTTATTTTAGCCCACTGGTGGGGGCGAGTTTTTGGATATTCTATTGCTGCGATTCGCAGTTTGTCAGCTATTCTTAGTTTACTGATTTTTCCAAGTATTTACTGGCTTTGTTTAGAGTTATTTCAATCTTCCCTCACAGGTTTGCTTGCGGTTGGATTAGTAGCCGTTTCTCCTTTTCATGTTCTTTACGCCCAAGAAGCACGTCCCTACAGTTTGTGGACAGTAACAATTTTAGTATCAACAGCCGCTCTTTTAAGGGCCATAAAGCTTAAAAAAAAGCGTTGGTGGGTAATTTACACCTTTAGTCTTATCATCAGTTTATATAGCCATTTATTAACCGCTCTCTTAGCACTAGCTCACGCTATTTATATATTAATAATTGAAAAATACCGATGGACTAAAAATATTTTAAGGTTCAGTGTGAGTTTGGCATTTGTAGGAATAAGTTTTTTTCCTTGGATAGTAAGTATTTTAATTAGTAGACAAACCGTATCAGAAAGATTAAATTGGATAGATAGACCTATTAACGTATTTTCTTTATTGATTAGTTGGTTAATAAATATTGCTAGAGGTTATTTTGATATTAACTCAAATGCCGATTATGGAGAAAATTATTTTATTTTAAGCCCTCTGATAATTTTAGCTATTTTAGTTTTAGTTGCTTATTCATTATATTTTTTAATCTGCCACACTCCTATGCGAGTCTGGTTATTGGTTATGCTATTAATTGGGGTAATAGCGATTCCTATAATTATCCCTGATTTAATTTGGGGCGGAATTCGTTCTACAAAAGCCCGTTATCTGATTCCCTGCTATTTAGGAATGCGCTTAGCTGTTTCTTATTTTCTTGCCTATAAAATCTTTGCCCTAAAGTCTAAAGTTGCTCAAAACCAAGGTAAAATTATCACAATTACTCTAATTTTTTTAGGGTTAATTTCTTGTACATTTAGTGCCGTTTCTGATACATGGTGGATTAAAGAATGGGGTCAATCTAATCCAGCAATTGCCCGAATTATTAATAAAACCAAACGTCCCCTAATTGTTAGTGATATTTCTGATTCTAGTTATGGAAATTTGACTTCTTTGAGCTATTTAGTTGATTCTAAAGTCAGATTTCAATTAATTTTGAAGCCAAACATTCCTCAAATACCATCTGGTTTTAGTGACATTTTCATATATACAGCGACAGTGGATAAACCTCAGTCGGAAATTGAACAAACTATGAATTTTCCACTCCAGCCAATTTTTATAGACGGAAACAAACAAGTATGGCTATGGAAACCGAAAAAATAATTAAATTTTTAAGGTTAAGTTTATTAAAAATCAGTAAAGTAATACCAATTTCTATAATTATTACTACCGTTCAAGGAAGCCGCACCCCCCACCCCCATATAAAGGGGGAATTTAAGGGAGTGGGGGATTTAGGGGGTATGTGTAGCAGTGTTTTATAGATTTGGTATAACAGTTACTAAAATAGTAAGATTTTTGGAAATTATTTTGTCAACACTCTAAAGGTGCTTTTTTTAAATAAAATGTAATAATTATAACTAATTAGTAGCCGGGAACTAAAATTATCACATACCTTAATTATAGAGATTGTAAATACTCATGGGTTTTGCGACAAAATGCAATATATTGAAAATCTAACACTTTCTGACTCTTATCACAAAGAGATTGAGATTAAAATCACAAGTGTTGCGGATGCGTATCACAGTTAATAAAGCCATTTCTTTACAAAATAGGTAGATACAAAATAACCTAGTTTTAATACTAGATTCACTCAACATCACAAAAACATGAATCAATTTTGTAGTACCAGTAGTGAAGTGAAAACGATAACCTTTCCCGGAAAAATGCAATTTCCCAACTATTTCTATCAAATAACCCTAGAAGAACTGTATGGACAAGTAATGTTTTCTAATACAGTCACTCGCACAGATCGGCAGATTATTAAAGCAGCCCTTCTTAAAGAAGCTCTTAGCGAAAACGAACACGACATTATCAATCGACTAATTTATAATGTACGGCGGGGGTGGGTGAGAGTGGTAGATTAAAAAAAACCCTAATTCCAAGATCAAAGCCTACTATTTTTAACCTGTTTAAATTATTACCATACCAATTTTTTTATTACAAACTTTGAAACTATCACCCATAAATCAAAATAGGGATGTCAACATAAACGACATCCCTATTTTGATTTATATATAAAATTTTACTCGCGCAAAGATAAACAATTGGCTCTAAAAAATCATCCTTTTTTTATCATTTATAACTCCTTTAAAATAGGCTGTGTAGGACGATTAGGCTCACCTAATAACACCACAGAACACCTTAATTTTTCTAGTAACTCTGTCGTAACATCACTGATAGCCAAGCCCGCTGCGCTGCGCCGAGGAAGAGAACGCAAAACCACTAAATCCATCGATTCTGCCGCCCTCAAAATTACCCTAGAAACATCCCCTTCAGCAATACATTGAATTTCAACTTGCACCTTATTTGAATCTATCCATTTAGAAACTAAAATTGAAAGTTGGGACTCAATCCAAGCAATTCGTCCCGGAGTTGTGCGGCGATCACAAACATTTAAAACAGTCACTTTTGCTCCATTTGCCATAGCCAAAATTTGAGCAAACTTTAAAGGTCTAATCGCTTCATAACTCAAGTTATCAACCGGCACCAAAATATTTTTAAATTCTAACGGGGATTTCAACAACCGCGTCACTGCAACCGGACAATGAGCAGCCCATAAAACACTATCAATAACATTTCCAAACAACCTAGCTCGTAACCCCGTGCGTTTGCCCCATCCCATCACAATTAAATTTGCATTTTTCTCGCGACTAGCGTGGGTAATTCCCCGGTCAATATCATAATCAATTCGCAAAATTGGCTCTACCTCTACTCCCAATTCTAAACCTTGCTTTTCAGCATTATTTAACAAAAATTCCCCCCGTTTTAAAGCCGATTCCATTTGTGGTGCATCCATGTTCGCCTGAGCAGTTGCAATGGCCAAAGGCACAATTTTTCCGCCTTCATGCTGTGCTAACAAAGCTGCCATTCTAATTAAAAATTCTTGAGTCTTAGGGTTGAAAACCGGCACCACCACTCGAAAATCATGATCCAAATCTTCTCGAATTTCTCTGCCCGTTTCTCCTTCAAATTCTGCGGGGCTTTCCTCTATTAAAGAGGGTGCAATCCAACTTGTAATCACCGGCCCTAAAGTCGCCGTCACCAACATCAAAACAATCACACTATTTAACACAGCTTCCGTCAACAAACCGGCCTTGTAACCCACTAAAGTTGCAGCCAAAGTCGCCCCCACCTGTGGCAAAGAAAGCGACCACATAGTTAACATTTGCGACCGGCTATAACGAAATATCAAACTAGAGAACCAAGCTGCCAAAAACTTACTACCAATTAAGGCTGTAACAATCGCTAAAGGCATCCAAATTGAAGTTATACTTTTTAAAAAAGCCGGTACATCAATCAACAAACCTAAATCTACAAAGAAAATTGGAATAAATAAAACACTTCCAACAAAAACAACTTTTTCCTCTACCGGCCCCTTTCCGACCACATCATTTACTGCCAAACCGGCCAAAAACGCCCCAATAATCTTTTCAACCCCAATTAACTGAGCACCCAAAGAAGATAAAAATACCACCAATAAAACAAATAAAAACTGATTTCCCTCCTCATCCCCCGTTCGTTTAAAAAACTGCCTTCCTGCCCAATCAAAACCAAACAAAACCAACGCCGTATAAACTGCTAACGACAATAACAAAGTCATTAACTGAACAATCGTAAAATTTCCTGCCTTCACCGCCACACAAACCGCCAACACCAACAAAGCACCAATATCTGTAAAAATTGTTGCCCCAATTGTCACCACCACCGCTTCATTTCCCACCACACCCAACCGGCTAATAATGGGGTAAGCCAACAGCGTATGCGATGCCAAAAGTGAACCAATTAAAAGCGAAGCATTCCAGCCAAACCCAAAAATTCTACCTACTATAATACCCGCTATTAAAGGTATAATAAACGTTAAACTCCCAAAACCCATTGAGCGATTTTTCTTTCTCTTAAACTGGTCAATATCTACCTCTAAACCCGCTACAAACATCAAATAAAGCAACCCAATATCTGAAAGAAGCTCCATTGTGGGCATTTTATTATTGAGTACATTTAACCCAAAAGGCCCCAAAATAATCCCAGCCGCCAACAAACCTACTAACTCAGGAATTCGTAACTTTTTAAAAATAATTGGAACCGTTAAAATCACTATCAATAAAATCGCAAAAGGCAGAATAGGTTCCTTAATTACTTCAGAATAATGTTCCATACAACTCAGTTAAAAAATAAAAATCATCAATAGACATCGGCACTTGTGTAATTATTTTACCATTTCACCCGGCAACCGATTTCTCGTTGAATTCCCTTAATTTTCAACCAAGCGCCCACAGTTGGGCTATCCACCATAAGATAGATTTACACCCAAATTGCCATAAAATAAAAACCTAATTTCTTCAAAAAGCTGATTTCTAAGTTTCTTATATTTTTTCAATATTTCTCTTACCCTACAGCCCTTAAGGCCCACATTATTCCTAATTTAATCAAGGATGAACCTGACTTAAAATCACCCGCAAACGATCATAATCATCCTTCAGCAACACACTCAACATCCGCCCCACCTTAATCAACCATTCTCTGTCGGCTTTTCGTAACTGATAAATATCACGAATAGCCGCCGCCGTTAGCGCCTCCACCGGCGCGCCCTTAACTTCCAACAAAGTCCGCAGAAAATCTAACCCCTCACTAAAATGCACAACTTCTGCCGGTTCACAGCGATAAACACTCGCATGAATTTGTGGCGGACGTGGTGGAATATATTGGAAAACTGGACTTGGTTTTTTGCCCCCATTTCTCGCGAAAATCGGCGGTGAAAAACCCACAATAGCCGCCCGAAATTCTGTTTTTAACATCGCAAAAATCTGTGGTTGTTCTTCCCTCAAACCCTGCAAAGACAAACCTAAAGCTCTTGCTCTATGCACCGAATCAATAGGGGCTGTTGTCCCATGATAAACTACCGAATAAATTAAATTTCCTGACTCCTCATCCATCGCCTTTACCCAACTGCCAAAAGCCGGCATCGGCGGAAAATTTAAATCCTCCGGTTCCAAACACTGCGCCAAAAATTCCGTCGTCGAAGTTTCAATCACCTCAGCAAAATGATCAGGGTGACGATTTTCAGAACTAAATTGTTGGAGAGGAAGTCTCATATATCTTCTTAATTCCTAATATTTAGTAAACATTGGGCAATGGTCATTGAGATTTTTTTAAACTGATTCTAAACATCAATGACCATTGCCCAATGAACAATCTTATTTTCCTTTACCGCGACCGGCAGTAGCATCTACCACTTCTAATTCTGAAAGGCGAAAAGTAATTAATTTATCCCAATTTCCACCTTCAAACAACACAGCCGCATTCCCATCAGTCACCCGTTGAACTTGTCCTTGAAAATTGTAATAAGTATCATCAGGATTTTTTACACGAACTGCTGAACCTGGGAAAATCATATTTTTTAACCCCTAAATTTTCTTTTCCTAGCTTATACCATTTTAGATTTTAGATTAAAAACTTTAGATAATAATTTTTCGCTTTTTCAAACTCCTAAAATGTATTCTCTAGTGCAAACTCCTAACCTTTCCTCCATTAAACCATTGGCTAATAATCCTAATTGTAGGGGTACGCCCTGTATCCACCCAGCATAGGGCAACCACAGGCGAATTACCCCTACAAGTATCTTCTTAGCCCCATTTCGTTAAAAACCGGCATTGAGGCTGCCTATATCCTTAAGCCAAAGCCGCCATCGAAACCTTACCAGCAATGCGTTGGGCAATATCCCGTAAAGCCTTTGCGGAAGCGGAGTCTGGTTCACCAATCACCACCGGCACCCCAACATCCCCACCCTCGCGTAAGTGAATTTCAATCGGCACACAACCAAGCATCGGCACACCCAACTCTTTAGCTGTTTTTTCACCACCACCAGACCCAAAAATATCATAATGTCGGTCGGGCATATCAGGTGGAATAAAATAACTCATATTTTCCACAATTCCCAACACCGGCACCTTCAATTGTTGGAACATTTTTAAACCCTTACGAGAATCAAGAAGTGCCACCGTTTGAGGAGTGGTAACAATTACCGCCCCAGCCATTGGCACCGCCTGACACAAAGTTAATTGAGCATCTCCCGTACCCGGCGGCATATCGACAATTAAATAATCTAAATCTCCCCAAGTTACTTGATAAAGAAATTGACGAATAATGCCATTTAACATTGGGCCCCGCCAAATTACCGGCTGGTCTTTATCAATTAAAAAACCCATCGAAACCATTTTTACACCATAGTTAAAAGCTGGTTCAATAATTTCTCCTTGAGGCCCATTTGTAATTGTTAATTTTGCATTATCCAGACCCAACATTGTTGGTACATTGGGGCCATAAATATCAGCATCAATCATGCCAACTTTTGCACCGGCAGCAGCCAAAGAAACTGCTACATTTACAGCTACGGTACTTTTACCAACGCCACCTTTACCACTAGAAATTGCCAGAATATTTTTTACTCCAGCAATACCCTGCCGGTCGGGCAAACTTTTTTGTTGAGGTGTTTCTGCCGTTACATCTACAACCACATCAACAACACCAGGTAATTGTTTAACAGCCCTTTCACAGTCTTCGACAATAAACTGTCTTAACGGGCAAGCAGGTGTTGTCAACACCAGAGTAAAACTGACCTGACTGCCCGCAATTTTGACATTACGGATCATATTTAATTCGACCAAACTTTTACGAAGTTCGGGGTCTTGGACGGGGCGCAGCACTTCTAATACTGCACTAGAATCTAGCACCTGAGACATGGGGCGTTTTTCTCCACTCTAAGCAGATCGGGGCTAATATTTTTGCCTTTGTTCTTAATGGATCTTAACCTTAGTCTTACTCAGTTCAGCGTTTCCCTTTAGGCATCTTGTAGTAGTGTTGGTAAATGAGAGCCAAAGTAACTGCAATTTTGTTTATAAAACACCTACAAAGTTGCTAAACTTCCTTCTCATTATCCGTTGCAGCAAAGCGTTTTGCGTTTGTTTTTGCAACTATCCATTCTGCAATACAAAAATTTTTTCACTTTATGACTGTTTCAATAACTTCTGAGGCGATTACATCTCCGTCCTTGCCAGGAAAAGACTCTCGTGAAAGAGTCAGCCAGTTTATGAAACAACTGCAAGACGAAATTTGCAAAGGATTAGAGGAGTTAGACGGTAAGAGCAAGTTTATAGAGGACTCGTGGGAACGACCCGAAGGTGGCGGCGGACGCTCTCGTGTGATGCGTGAAGGAGGAGTATTTGAACAAGGTGGTGTTAACTTTTCGGAAGTTTGGGGAACTCAACTACCACCATCAATTTTGACACAACGCCCGGAAGCAGCCGGTCATGGATTTTATGCCACCGGCACATCAATGGTTTTACACCCCCGCAATCCCTACATCCCTACTGTACACCTCAACTATCGTTACTTTGAAGCAGGGCCGGTTTGGTGGTTTGGCGGCGGCGCAGACTTAACCCCCTATTATGCTTTTGCTGAAGATGCAGCCCATTTTCATACAACCTTCAAAAAAGCTTGCGATAATCATCACAGCGAATACTATCCAGTCTTTAAAAAATGGTGTGATGAATATTTTTATCTAAAACACCGCAACGAAACTCGTGGTATTGGCGGCATCTTTTTTGACTATCAAGACGGTTTTGGTGAGCTTTATCGTGGCCCCGATCAAAAGGGCCCAGCAGCCACCTACAGCCGCGAAATTGGCAGCCCTAACCCCCGTAATTGGGAAGACTTATTTGCATTTATCCAAGACTGCGGAAGGTCATTTTTACCAGCGTACCAGCCCATCGTTGAACGTCGCCGGCAAATGGAATATGGCGAACAACAGCGCAATTTCCAACTTTATCGTCGAGGCCGGTATGTTGAGTTTAACTTGGTTTATGACCGAGGCACAATTTTTGGCCTACAAACCAATGGCCGCACCGAATCCATCTTAATGTCTTTACCTCCTCTAGTGCGTTGGGAATACGGCTACCAGCCTCAACCCAATACCCCGGAAGCAGAACTGTACAACACTTTCCTTAAACCTCAAGATTGGGCAAACTGGACAGCCTCTCACCACAGTTAGGCCCTTTTGTCACCGGTTGTGCAAATCGCTACCAAGAAGGAAAAAGTTATAACAGTTTTTTGAGGATTCGCTACCCATAGGAATCCTCAAATTAATATTTGGCTGTTGGATTTCGCTACATTAAGATGTAAAAAGTTGTCGGTTTCGTTTACAGTTATAAGCGCGATCTGTTGCCAGATCGGCTTCAAAGTCTATCCGAAGCGAGGGGAGGGTTCGTGATTCATATAGAGCAAAAAACCCACACAACCCAAGACGGCACAACGGTTATTGTCTTAGCACCCACTGGGCGCTTAGACATTACCACAGCTTGGCAATTTCGCTTAAAGTTGCAAGAGTGTATTTCCAAGCTTAGCCGCCATATCGTTGTGAATCTGGGTCAAGTGAATTTTATCGATAGTTCTGGCCTTACTTCACTGGTGGCCGGTATGCGAGATGCAGATAAGGTTAAAGGCAGTTTCCGCATTTGCAATGTCCATCCAGAAGCCAAACTGGTGTTTGAAGTCACCATGATGGATTCTGTGTTTGAGATTTTTGAAACTGAGGAGGAGGCTTTAGAGGGTGTCCCTCGTGCAAGTTAATCTCCCCCTTTTCCTACTCTCGTTTTCGCATTGACGTCAAGGATCAAACCAGAAATGCTTGTTTTTTTAGGGGCCCTCAAGACTTTTCTATGGGTAGCTCACCTGAAAAATCCTGGCGCTTGGCAAATCGAAAGGGGCCAAAGAGTGCGCCCCAAAGCGCTTTGCCTGTGGCTGGGTCTATTCCTTTGTCATACACCAGTAATTGAGCCGGTGTTACCTCAAAGCCGAGGGACACTTGGCGGGTTTTTTCTTGATATGTAAAGCAGCAACGCGCATCGGGCCTTAAGGTGGCCTGAAATTGATACTCTCCCGCTTTTAACGGTTCTTGAGTAACGTTGAGGGTACACCCAGGCAAAAATTCCATGTCATCGGGTGTCAACCGGCTTAGCAATTCGGGGTTAGCGCCAGCCCCCCGAAACTCGGCCGGGTTTTTGAGCATATAGTATTGCACCTGTACACCTCCATTTTCTGAAGGCCCTATTTCTAATATTCTCTGCCGGTAAATTTTATCCAGGGAGACAATATTTGCCTGTTCTGCAAATAAAATCAGGCTATCTGGGGAAAATAGCTGCACCGGTAGCGGTCTTTTCCATAACCGTAGGTGAACATACCAGGCCGGTTCAGCCATTGCTTGAGCTTGGTTGTCAAATTCGCCAGCTAAGTAGCCAGCTAAAGTTTTTATTTCAGCAGATACACTCATCAGAATTTAGATCCAAAAAATTTGAAAATTAGATTTCAATTATAACCTTGCAAGTATAACGCAAAAATTAAAATCAAATTGTGTGGAAATACTCTAAAGAATAAGAAATATATGTACTATAAATAATTTTTATATTTTTAAATTTGCATGATAATAATGGCAAAGTCTAGCTAAACAGCGGTCTAACTAAACCACAAAAAACCATCTAAAAATAGGGTAGATTCCATCATCTGATCCCCAAGAGCCTTGGCAAAGGTATCATTCGAGGTAGAAAATAAAAATACCTTACCCTTGTAGTGTTTTAGCGTGAACAACGTCCGCACCGTCTCAGATACCAAGCGAGCTTTCTATACCATTCATACCCGCCCTATCAACTCGATCTACCGGCGGGTGGTCGAAGAGTTAATGGTAGAAATGCACTTGCTTTCCGTTAACGTAGAGTTTAACTACGATCCAATCTATGCGCTGGGAATCGTTACCAGTTTTGACCGCTTTATGCAAGGGTATGTCCCCGAACAAGATAAGCAGTCAATCTTTAACGCCCTGTGTAAAGCCCTAGAAGAAGATCCCCAAAAATATCGGCACGACGCAGGGCGCTTAGAAGCCTTTGCCAAAAACACCTCCCTAGAAGAAATTATTGGTTGGTTGAGCCAAACCAACGTCCCGCCAAGTGCCGGGGAACTACAACCGCAGATAGAAGCCATTGCCAATAATTCTCGCTTTAAGTACAGCCGACTATTTGCCATTGGTTTGTTTACCCTTTTGGAAATGGGTAGCGCTGATTTAATGAAAGACGAAAAGCAGCGCCTAGAGGTATTGCAAAAAATTTGCCCCACCCTCCATCTACCCGAAGACAAACTGCAAAAAGACCTTGATCTGTACCGCAGTAATTTAGAAAAAATGGCTCAGGCGCGAATTGTTTTAGAAGACACCCTCAAAGCAGATCGCAAAAAACGTGAACAGCGGGCACAAGCGGTTGGCACAACTCCACCAACTTCTCCCGAATAGGAAACTTTAAAAGGCTGCATTTCTTAGGGGTTAGTTGTTATTATAAAAGCCATAATAATGATTAACAACTGACCCTTAAGAGCTTAATATTTTAGATTTATATGGTTTTTCAATGTGACGCAGCCTTTGTTACTCTGGCCGGTGCTAACAGTCAAGTTTTAGTAGAATTTTACCGGCAGCTTTTTGGAATCGAACCCCAGCCAAATATTCCAAATGTGTACAGCGAGTTTCAGATTTCGGGGCTGCGATTAGGAATTTTTACACCCAAAAAAAGCAACGAAAAAGAATTTAGCAATCAAGCAAAAACCGGCCTAAGTTTGTGTTTACAAGTAAACGATTTAGAAGCCGCGATCAGCCACTTACACAGCCTTGGTTATCCGCCCCCTGGTGACATTTTAACAGCATCTCATGGGCGAGAAATTTATGCTTATGACCCAGCAGGCAATCGCTTAATTCTGTATCAGCCTTATTCATCTTAGCAACAGTTAAATTGATGGAGTTGCTGCGGAAATTACTAAATGCCAAATACTAAAAATGGCAAATAATACTGCTAAGATTAAAGCCAAATTTGCACTGATTTGTCTAGCTCTTGTGGTGGGCACAAGGGATTCTTCTACCCATATTGAAGCAGCAACACCGACAATATAACTGGCACAGAGGACTAGGTAGGGCCACTGATTTTGATGAAAAAACCAAATGCCAGCTAAAATAAAAGCTAATGACAACATTAGCAGTTCAATAAATTTTGAGGGATTTTGCTGGCTTATTAGGGTCAGGGTTTGAGACCAAATTTGCCTAATTCTCATGGGAAAAACGGACAGATGTGTTGATGTTTTGTAAATTTTAACATTGGAGTTCGGATGAATGGGAGAGTTGGTTTTGAGTGGTAATTTTGGATAGGCTTTTCTAAGGAGTGATTTTTTTAGCCCCTCCTTGAGTAGATAAATTCGTTTTGGGAGATTGCATTGGGGATAGGAAAATGTAGGGGGTAGATAACTTTTGTTTTTAAAAAAATGTAGGAATGGTGTTAAGTAAGACCGGCTAACCAAAGGTTATGATCTTCCAGACAAGCCAGCGCTTGATTCATTTGAACTTGTGGAAATTCTCTATAAAACCGGCTGACGCTAAAAAACGGATCGGGCTTTGCTAGTAGTAAAATGCCGTCTGCCCACTCGCATAAATTATCATTAATTTCTGCCGGTGCCACCGGGGCGGCGATCCATAAAAGTGCCGGTTTTTGTGCTTTTAATGCTTTGGCGGCGACGGCTACAGTCATGCCGGTGGCGATGCCATCATCAACTAAAATCACTAAGGCACCTTCGGGGTTAACTGATGGTAAAACCGGTACAAATTGCATTAGTTGTGTTTCTGCCTTTTTTTGGGCTTGCTGCAAAGCTGTATCGCGTATTTTTGAGTTGAGTTTGGTAAAAACTCGATTAGACGACCAAACGACATCACCGGCAGCCGTACAGGCACCAATGGCTAATTCGGGGTTTTCTGGGCGTGATATTTTTTTTGCCAAAATTACATTCAGGGGGCACCGCAGTCGTCTAGCCACCGGCACCGCCACCGGCAAGCCACCTCTGGGTAAAGCATAGACAATCGGCTGTACAATTGAAGTCTTATCAAGTTTGTTAAAGGCATCAAACACTAAATCTGCTAATTGGTTGCCGGCATCCGTCCGGTCGAAAAATAAAGGGATTTCTAACATAAAACTAACGGCCCCCTGCTAAGTTTTTTTGTTATTATCGCGGATTTTGTTTGTACACGTCTTGACAAAAATATAAAAAGTAAAATTAAAAATAGTATTGGTTTTTTACAATCATGTCTGACGAAACACAGTTGACTCTCTTTGACTTGTTGGCAGAAACTCCATCGAGCTCATCTCAATTCAATTTAATTCCGACTAGTGCCAAAATTCCTATTCCCCCCGGCACCTATAACAGCGTGACGGAATTAGCCAAACATTGCAATGAGTGTTACCGTTGCGGACTTGGGGCAAATCGCACTCATGCGGTGGTTGGACGCGGTAATGTTAATGCTAATTTGATGATTATTGGTGAGGCGCCGGGGCAGCATGAAGATGAAACGGGTTTACCATTTGTGGGTAGATCGGGTCAACTTTTAGAAAAAATTCTAGCTTCGGTTGGTTTTAATACTGAGCAAGATGTTTATATTACTAATATTAATCGTTGCCGGCCTCCAGAAAACCGGGTTCCTACTAATGAGGAAATTGCTGCTTGTAAGCCTTATTTGTTAGAACAAATTCGTCTTGTTGACCCAAAAGTTATTTTGCTGACGGGGACTACTTCTGTGAAGGCGCTAACGGGTAATAAAACAGCTATTAGTAAAATTCGTGGTAGTTGGATTGAGTGGGAAGGCCGGTTATGTATGCCAATTTTTCATCCTTCCTATTTGCTAAGAAACCCTAGTCAAGAAAAGGGCAGTCCTAAGTGGTTGATGTGGCAAGATATTCAAACGGTTCGCGCCAAATTAGATGAATTTTAGGTTAGGGTTTGGCCCACCGGCATTTGTGGATGTTGATGATGATGCCGGTGGGTGGGCTAAAGATTTACTTTAAGGGCCACCAAGCTACTTTATCTCTTGTAGCACCATAGACTTCTTTTAATCCTTCTGGATCAATGACACGGACAATATCATCGGAGGTGTCGCTTTTGTTGGTGGCTTCAATTAAGCCTACTTGCTGCATTCCTTTCAAGACTTGTTCAACGGTGCGATTATTAAGCTGGCTGGCTCTGGCGATAACTTCTACCGGCAAATCAAAGACATAAACTCCGTCTTTATCTGGTTGATTTCCTAATGTTCGTTCTTGATAAACCAGGGCTCTTAATAGTGCGGCTACTGCTTGGGGCGGGTAAGCACTGCAATTGAGTAAGTGGTAGAGGAACTTTTCGCGTAACTCAAATAGAAGTGCGTAGCGTTCTTGAAATATTTCGCTGTCGTTATAAATAGCTTCCACCGCCGCTAAAGGAATTTTGATGGTGTTGGTTGTTTTGTAAGCTTCTACCAAACTGGGAAAGGCTTTAAAGACTTTTCCGTAGCTGAAAGCTATGTTTCTCATGCCAAAACAGCCCCCTGGATAACTAATGGCGATGACGCGATCTAAAGGGCTGCTGCGGATAATGACCGGCCCGCCATTGAGGAGTATATAAAGAGAGTCTAGGGAAACTCCGGGCCGAAAGGCAGTGTAAACCGGCCGGTTGGAGTAAAGCTTTTCTAACTTCAGGTTGTCTGGTTGTAAATATTTACTTAACCATTCTTTATCTAATTCTTTAAATAGATAATTCGTTTCTATCAGTTGTCCTAGCAAGTCAGACTCGGCTTGTTTGGCTTTTTTTGGCATAGCTAACTTTTTCGCTCCAATCTCCTTAACAATTTTTAACTCGGCCCTGTTTAGTTGTTCGGTTTAAAAGTTTTTGATTGTAAATGTAGTTTTTAAAAAGTTATAAAACTTTGATTAATAAAGCTTTATTTGTTTTTAATTCATGCACATTTAATTTAAAAGTTTTAAACCTAATAAGGGCTGGCCAATTTTCATTTTCCCACGAAACCGCAGCAGCCTAAAAATTGGTTGCGTAAGCTACTTGTTTTTAAAAACATTTAAGATACAATTTAGAAAGAAAGCAGATTCAAATTAAAAAGTTTTGCACCCAATTACTTCACAGGAGGCTTCTATGACCATTGAAAAATCAACATTCCGCCGCCGGCCCTTCTTGAAAATGACCGCATTAATGGTCACAGGAGTAGCCCTAAGTGGACTTATCGCCGCCTGCTCAAGTGGCAAGGAAGCGAACCAATCAGCCCAAGGAACGGCCGATAAACCGATCAAGCTAACGTTGGTTTCCTATGCTGTGACGGAAAAGGCTTACCAGCAAATCATTCCTAAATTTGTGGAAGAGTGGAAAGCAAAAACCGGCCAAACTGTTGTTTTTGATCAAAGTTATGGGGGTTCGGGTTCACAAACACGGGCTGTAATTGATGGTTTGGAAGCAGATGTTGTAGCTTTGGCGTTGGCTTTAGACACCCAAAAAATTGAAAAAGCCGGTTTAATTAAACCAGGTTGGGAACAAGAGTTACCTAATGATTCGATTGTTCATAAATCTGTTGCTGCTCTTGTTACACGGGATGAAAATTTGAAAATTAATAAATGGTCTGATTTAGCAGATGACAGCATTAAATTAATTACAGCAAATCCCAAAACATCGGGTGGTGCAAGGTGGAATTTTTTAGCATTGTGGGGTGCGGTGACGCAAGCTGGAGGTAGTGAAGAACAAGCCCAAAGTTTTGTAGAAAAGGTGTTTAAAAATGTGCCGGTGTTGCCAAAGGATGCGAGGGAAGCAACGGATGTTTTTTATAAACAAGGGCAAGGCAATGTTTTGATTAACTACGAAAACGAAGTTTTGCTGGCAAAAGCAGAAGGAAAAACTGCTAATTACAGTATTCCAACTGACTATAATATCTCGATTGATAGTCCGGTTGCGGTGGTGGATGAGAATGTAGATAAACATGGCACTCGTGAAGTTGCAGAAGCTTTTACTAAGTTTTTGTTTACGCCAGAAGCGCAACGAGAATTTGCAAAAGTTGGCTTCCGGCCGGTGGATGAAAGTGTTGCTACAGAGTTTGCATCTAAGTATCCAAAAATTGATAAGCTTTTCACCGTAAAAGACTTAGGCGGCTGGAAAGAAATTCAAACTAAATTTTTTGATGATCAGGCAATTTTTGACAAAATGCAGTCTAAGAATGCCGGTTCTAAGTAAAAACGTAATACTGTTTAATTCAGGTGAGGTAAATATGCTCTACGAATTTAATCCAACAACTCCCATTTTAGAAGAAAACACGGAAGAACAAGCAAATTTTCGGACAACTGAAGCGCGTGTGAGAGTTCAAATTCCCAGTCAATATCATCAAGAACCTGTGATTTCATTTTTAGCTTCTGAATATCGCTTGCAAGTCAATATTTTGGCAGCTTTACTAACAGGAAATGCGAAAGAATCGGGTTGGTTTGACCTAGAGTTACGCGGAACTTCCGAGCAAATAGATAATGCTCTTATCTATCTTTCTGACCTTAATGTTCAATTGTGGCCGCGCCAAAGAGAAGAACAAGACGGCTGGTAATTTTTGGCTCTAAAAAGTTAAAAAATTTAGCTTTATTGCTTGGCCAATCAGTCTAAATGTAAATATTTCATTGTTTCAAAGTATTACCTATGACTAACACAAAGTCTTTAAAAGGAGAAGTAGCATCTCTGTTTATAGTTGCCTTAGCTGTGGTGCTATTTTTAGTAGGAATTCCGCTGGTTTTGCTGGAGATAAAAGCCCCACGCCAACCCATGCCAAAAAAATTACTCCCTATCAAATTTTAGATAAAAAGATTTATGCTCAATTCTTTTGAACGGCCTAATATTTCACTGAAATTAACGGAAAAACTGCAAACAATATCCTGGCCTTGGATAGTAACAATTGGCTATTTAACGGTTATGTTGTTATTGCCTATTACGGCTTTGGTTAGCAAATCTATTACAGTTGGGCCGGCGGAATTTTGGCGCATTGCTACCTCACCAGAAGCGCTTTCTGCTTATGACGTGACGTTTTTTACTTCGTTATTAGCTGCGGCTATTAATGGGGTGATGGGTACGCTAATTGCTTGGGTATTAGTTCGCTATGATTTTCCTGGTAAAAAGTTGATAGATGCGGCTGTAGATTTACCTTTTGCTTTGCCAACTTCCGTAGCAGGTTTGGTATTAGCAACAATTTATAGTGATCAAGGTTGGATTGGGCAATTTTTTACACCTTTTGGCATTAAGATTGCTTTTACTCGGTTGGGTGTTTTGGTGGCAATGCTGTTTATTTCTTTGCCGTTTGTGGTGAGGACTTTACAGCCGGTTTTGCAAGAAATGGAAAAGGAAACAGAGGAGGCTGCGTGGTCTTTGGGGGCATCGGAATTCCAAACTTTTTGGAAGGTTTCTTTACCTCCTTTAATTCCACCAATTTTAACTGGTATTGCGTTGGGTTTTTCGCGGGCTGTGGGGGAATATGGTTCGGTGGTGATTATTTCTTCGAGTATTCCTTACAAAGATTTAATTGCGCCGGTTTTAATTTTTCAGAGGTTAGAACAATATGATTATGCCGGTGCAACGGTAATTGGAACAGTTTTGTTACTGACATCTTTAGCCATGCTTTTAGTTATTAATGGATTGCAACAGTGGGGACGTCGTTATGCAGGGTAGTATTAAATCTAGCATCGGAAATGCTAGAGGAGAAAGTAAGTTTTTATCGGGGCCTAAAGTTTTAATAGGTGTGGCAATTGTTTATTTAATGCTTGTTTTGTTTATTCCGGCTGTAGCAGTTTTTTATGAAGCATTTCACAACGGTTTTCAGCAGTTTTTAGAAGCTACTAGCCAGCGAGAATTTCAATATGCTTTGCAATTAACTCTTACTATTGCTGCAATTGCGGTTCCACTAAATACAATTTTTGGATTATGTGCGGCGTGGGTAATTGCTCGAAATCAGTTTCGAGGTCGTGCATTGTTAATGAGTATTGTGGATTTGCCTTTTGCAATTTCACCAGTAGTAGCCGGTTTAATGATAGTTTTGCTTTATGGACGCAATGGTTGGTTCGGGACTGCATTGGCATCAGCAAACATAAAAATTATTTACGCTTTACCAGGAATGTTACTTGCTACAATGTTTGTAACTTTACCATTTGTAGCACGAGAAGTTATTCCAGTTCTGGAAGAAATGGGGCCCGAACAAGAAGAAGCAGCGAGAACTTTAGGGGCAAAAGATTGGGAAATATTTTGGCGAGTTACTGTTCCTAATGTTCGCTGGGGATTACTTTATGGTGTGTTGCTAACCAACGCAAGAGCAATGGGAGAATTTGGAGCAATTTCTGTGGTTTCTGGAGGTATTGTAGGACGGACTTTAACCCTCCCAACTTTTGTAGAACACGCCTACAAAAATTATAAAACTGAAGCTGCTTTTGGCGCTGCTGCTATTCTGGCTTTACTCGCTTTGGTAACCCTAGTTCTGAAAGAAATACTAGAACGCCGCACCCACCATAAACATTCGCCAAAGTAATTTTTTTATAAGGGCGTTTGTCTGGTTTTTTAAAAACCATCTAATTAAACCATAACCAACAAAAAAAAGGAGAAATTTTGTGAGTATTCTTGTTCAAAACATTTGCAAACAATTCGGAGATTTTACTGCTTTAAATAACGTAACTCTCAATGTAAAAGAAAACACTTTAGTAGCATTACTAGGCCCCTCTGGTTCAGGAAAATCTACCCTTTTAAGGGTAATTGCCGGCTTACAAGAACCTGACAGTGGCTCAATTATTATTAACGGGGAAGATAGCACTTTTTTAGATGTGCGTCGCCGGAATATTGGCTTTGTATTTCAACACTATGCTTTGTTTAAACATCTCACGGTTCGTGAAAATATTGCTTTTGGTTTAGAAATTCGCAAACGTTCTAAACAGGAAATTAAACGCCAAGTCGAAGAATTATTAGATTTAATTCAATTGGGAGGATTAGGAAATCGTTATCCATCACAACTTTCTGGGGGACAAAGACAACGGGTTGCTTTAGCAAGAGCATTAGCTGTTAAACCGCAGGTTTTGCTATTAGATGAACCCTTTGGTGCTTTGGATGCAAAAGTTAGAAAAGAGTTGCGTGCATGGCTACGCCGGCTACATGATGAGGTTCATGTCACAAGTGTATTTGTTACCCATGATCAAGAGGAAGCAATGGAGGTGGCTGATGAAATTGTTGTGATGAATCAAGGAAGTATTGAACAGGTGGGAACACCCGCAGAAATTTATGATCATCCTGCTACACCTTTTGTGATGAAATTTATCGGGCCGGTGAATGTTTTACCAAGTAGCACAAGGCTTTTTCGAGATAACAAAATTGAGTCGATGCAGACAGAAGTTTTTGTGCGTCCTCATGATATTATTGTGCAAAATTATTCTGATAATGCCACAGTAACGGCTACTATTAAAAGAATCACTCATTTAGGATGGGAGATTCAGTTAGAGTTAATTTTGCCTGATGAACACGTCATTGTTGCTCATTTAAACAGGGAACAATTTTCTGAAATTTCACCAAAGTCTGGTGATGAAGTGTTTATTAAACCGAAGGATGCCCGATCTTTTCCAGGCTTAACAGCAAAGCTTTATCAGGCTTCTTAATGTTGGTATTTAAAGCATTTTTTTATGGGTGGAGGTAGGTTTTATTTTCCCTTTCTACCTCTTCCTTTCTCTTTTGTAAGCGGGGTTACAGATAAAGTGTAGTCTTAAAAGCAGTATAAAATTGTTGTCCTTTCTTCCAAGAACCAAGGCTATATAATTCCAAATATTTTTTTATAACCGGCAACATCTATCGACTGACAAAACCGCCTATTCAATTTACTATTAAAATTTCCATAGCCCCGTCATTAGCAGAGAACTGTGATTTATGGTAGCGGGGTTATACTTATTTAATATTCCTATATCTAAAAAAACCTCATTTCCATTGAGCAAGATTTTCCTGTAAAATAATAAAGGTTGCCAAATTATAGATATAAAAAAAATTATGCAGGTTTGTATTGTGACCGGCGGTAATTCAGGTGTCGGTTTAATGACATCTGTGGGTTTAGCTAAATTAGGAAATCATGTTTTTATTGCTTGTCGTTCCGAAAGAAAAGCAGCCAAAGCAATCACCTATATCCGCCAAACAACCGGCAACCCAAATATAGAATATTTACCTTTAAATCTTGCATCCTTAGATTCGGTTCGTCAGTGTGTTAAGCTTTTTTTAGAAAAAAAATTACCTTTACATATTTTAGTTAATAATGCCGGTATTTTCAACGCCCAAGGTTTGACAGAAGAAGGATTTGAGTTAATTTGGGGAACCAACTATTTAGGGCATTTTTTATTAACTTATTTATTATTAGATAAACTCCAAGCATCAGCCCCTAGTCGAGTAGTGATGGTATCTTCTGATTTAGCATTAAAACCTACTAAAATACGGTGGGATTTATTTGTTAAACCCACACCTTTAAATTTTATCGAGTTATATAATCAATCTAAACTTTGTTTATTGCTTTTAACTCAACAACTTTCCCGAAATTTAACTAATGTTACTGTTAACGCCGTTCATCCGGGGTTTGTTCAATCTAATATTACCATTGGTCATCGTTTAAGTAAATTTTTAGGCTTAGGAATTAGTACAAAAAAGGGCGCTTATAGTAGTTTACTATGTACAACTTCTCCCGAATTTGAGTTAATCACAGGTAAATTTTTAGATAAAAAAGGTAAAGAAATAAACTTGCCATTCTTAGCACAAAACAATGATTTATGTCAAGAATTATGGGACAAAAGTTTACAATGGACTGGCGGACATCAAAGTGTAGAGAAAAAGAGAATAAATTATGATGGAAATGATGAAATTTGGGGCCCTTATCAGCTTAATTTAAATCAAAATGAAATGACAGCTATTTCTGAACACATTTTCAAAAAAGTGTTACCAAAAGCGCCGGTTAAAGTGTTGTTAATTCAGGCATTAAAAGCGCTTGTAAGATTACAATTGGGTTCAATTATGTTGCTGCTTATTCAATGTTATAAGCGGCAATTTTATATGGAAAGACATTTAGATTCTGCGGTAATTTTGCAGTTGTGTAAGGATGATAACTTATTAAGAATATTGAAAGACTATTTAGGCGAAAACTTTAAATTGTGGCGTTCCGAGTTATGGGTAAATTACCCTTCTCATCAATTAATCCCTTTTTGGCATCAAGATATTTATCCTAATTTATTAGCAGGAGAAGGAAAAACAATTAATATTTATATTGGTTTAACGGAAGTTACTGACAGAAATGGTTTTCAATATATACCTACAACTGAGGTAAAAAATTGTCATCTTCAAGTAACTGATCCTTTTAGTGGAAATCATTTTTTTAGAGTTCCAAAAAAAGTAAAACAAAAAGCGATTCCAGTTGTTTTACAAGCAGGCGAATTTATTATTTTTACAGATAAGCTTATCCATCGTTCTGTTTATAATAGCAGTGGAAAAATTCGTCTCTCTTTGACCTTAAGAATCGCCCAAGGAACCGTAGAAGTTTTACCTGGATACACTCCTAATTATCATAAACCTGTGGTTTTATCAGGAAATTAAATCAAGAAATTAGCTTAATTTTTAATCCCTTAAATTTTTAATTAATCACCCTTTGCTGAATCTTACCCCCCAAACCAAAAAATAAATGCAACTCCGCTTTTAATAGACTTCTTTCTTTTCCTGAATTCTATAAAAGCGGATTATTAATAACTCTTATAAAAGCAAAAAACCCCCTTTTTTTATCATAAAAATCTACAAAAATCATTCCAATCTTTCCTTTAAACCACACTCACCTTTGCCCGATAAAGCAACTTCTCCCCTTGTCGATATCCACCATAACGAACCTTCACCTTTTGCCCAATCTCCGCACTACCTTCCATCAATTGATGCCGTTGCGGATCATACTCCACCTCTGCACCCACCGGCTCCATCATCACCACCCCCCACTCCTGCAACAACTGCTCAACCGGCCTCACCAAAGGCAACAAACGAGATGCAGGAATATCCGGTTTTTTTTCCACAGCATAGGCCGCAGTAGGCCACTGAATCATCCAAGACTCAATCTTTTGCAAGACCTCTTCCCTAAAATTTTGCAACAAAACTCCCCTCTGTTCCTCCAACTCACCTTGTAAACGCCTATACTCCCTTTCCCATTCCAAAACTCCACCTTCCTTTACCTTTTCCCCCACATCAAATATCCTCAACAAATCGCCCACAGCTATATCCAAAACCCCAGCAATTTTCTGCACATTTTCCACCCGCATTTGCCCCACTTTTCCGCCCCGCAATTGCTTAATTTGCCACTGCGAAACCCCAGCCTTTCTTGCCAAATCTCTAAAACTCAAAACCCCAGCCTGCTTCATCAAATTTTCTAAAACTTCATTATTATCATTCATTATTCATTATCACCAAATATTAGAAACCCGATTTCTCCAAAAAGAAACCGGGTCTATTTTACAATCAAAAATCCTTATTCTTCTAACAAACTTCTCAACATCCAAGCAGTTTTTTCATGCACTTGTAAACGTTGAGTTAACAAATCTGCCGAAGGTTCATCACTCGCCTCATCCACCGTCGGAAACAGCGACCGCGCCGTGCGAGCAACCGTTTCATGATCATCCACCAATAACCGAATCATCTCCTTAGCTTTCGGTACACCAGGAGTTTCTTTAATCGAACTCAAACGGCTAAACTCACTATAAGTACCCGGCGCCGGAAAACCCAAAGCCCGAATTCGTTCAGCAATCAAATCCACCGCCAAAGCCAACTCATTATACTGAGTTTCAAACATCAAATGCAGCGTTTGAAACATCGGCCCGGTAACATTCCAGTGGAAATTATGCGTTTTTAAATAAAGCGAATAAGTATCTGCCAGTAAGCGAGATAAACCCTCCGCAATTTCACTCCGAGTTTTTTCTTCAATTCCAATGTCAATTTTCATGGATTTTGGTTGTACTTGCATGATTTTTTTCCTTAAAACTCTAAAATTGCACAGCACGCCTCTTTTTCTATTGAATTATTTTTCAGCGTCCCAGCAATCGTTCTCAAGAAAGATTTCGAGTTCACTACCGAAATTTTCTTGCGCTTAAGCCATGTGCATTTTTAATACAGAACGTGGCGCCTTACGAACTTTGCAAGGAATACTTTCCAGTCCCAGCCGCTGTGACGCTTCATAGCGATGACATCCCGAAAAACCGTAATATTCCCCATCCACCTCTAAAACATCAATGGGTTCTTGAACCCCTATATCCTTAATCGACTCCATCAACGCCGCCACCTTTGCCTGGTCATTTTTGCGTGGCAGAGGCCGGCGTATTTTATTCAGTGGGATATTCTCGATCCTCATTTTTTCACCTCTTTTTTGCTTCTCCTCTTAATCATACTCATAATGACTTCGAGTTAACAACAATATCAAGAAACCCTGACATTTCACCCTCTCCCCGGATACCCACAGAAACTTCTACCAATCATTGCGGCGTTTTCGAGGCGCTTGCCAATCATCCCCAGCCTCCTCCTCCTCTTCTAAATAAGCCTGTGGGTTGTAAACCGGCAAATTTTCCATCACCCCCGGCGATTCCAACTCCACCTCTTCCACCTCAACTCGTCCCCTCGGTAACTTATCCCGCAAAGGTTCCACCACCTGAGCAATTGCATCCTTAATAAACGCCTTCACAAACTCATCCTTTTTATTCAATTGAAACTGGCGCTGCACAACTTCCGTAATTCCCCCATCACCCCAATCTTGATCGTGGCGGAAATATTCAATAAAACTTTTTCCAGCAATTCTTGTTAAATAAGCAGCCGTCACCCCTTGAATTGCCTTACCAATTACAAACGTACCTAAATTTAATTGCAAAGCCGTAGCAACCAATTCAATCGCCCCTTTCACAATCCCCAAACTCGCCAAAGTTTTACCCAAAGAAAGCGCCAACTCTCGACCCCGTTCAACATTTAATTCACAGCCATAAATTCTGCCAATTTCCACTACCATTTGAGCATTAACTGCCGCCGTAGCCAATAAATCCACCACCGGCAAAGGAGTTACCGAAATCACCCCAGCCCCAATCCATTGAAAACGCTCAATTACCTTCTCCGATTGACGGCGACGTTGAGCATCCAAAAGCCGACGAGCCTCATCCCCCAAGCGTTGCGACTGCAACAAAATATTATCAGCAATTAAATCTTCTCCCTCCGAACGCAACACCGCAGCCATCCGACGAATTAAGGGCATAATATCAGGTTCAGGCTCCATAAAATCACCAGTTTCTAATCGAACAGTAGCGGGATTAGCAGCCGTTTCCACCACATCC
This sequence comes from Halomicronema sp., assembly GCA_036704045.1. Classification (GTDB taxonomy): domain Bacteria; phylum Cyanobacteriota; class Cyanobacteriia; order Cyanobacteriales; family Oscillatoriaceae; genus Ancylothrix. The sequence goes on from DATNQM010000051.1 coordinate 28,768, forward strand.
AAAGAAGCAACAAAACCTCGAACTCGATAACGTAAACGAGCTAATATAGCCTCGCGGTCTTCAACAGGATAAAGATCAGTTTTATTAAAAACAACAATCGAGCGTTTACCAATTTCTGCTAATGCTCTGAGGGGGTCATATTCAGACTTTTGCAAATCGTTATCAACAACAAATAATAATAAATCGGCTTCGGTTGCAAGCTGGCGGGCAATTTCTTCGCGTTCCGTTCCCGCCACACCGGCTTCTAAAATTCCGGGGGTATCAGTAATCAAAATTTCTCGATCTAAACCTTTGAGTTTTAGTTGATAGGTTTCGCCGACTTCTGTAGTGCCCATTGGTGCTGCAACGCGGCCCACCATACGACCAATTAAAGCATTTACCAGAGAGGTTTTGCCTGCGCTGCCGGTGCCAAAAACAACTACTTGTAAGTCGCCGCGCGCAAGATAGGTTTCAATTTCGCGGGAACGACTAATTAAGGCTTGACGAGCAACTTCATCTTGAATTTGATCCACGCAGCGGCGAATAGCTTTGAGAGTTTCTTCAGCGGCTTCGGTTTTTTGGACAGGAATTTGGGGCCGAATTTTGCGGGGCTGGTTTTTGTTCCCAGGCGAGTTGGGAAACAGCCCCAGATAATAAACAAATGCTGCGATTAAAACTGCCAGCAATATAATCATTAGCAAAATTAGGAAATTGCCTAAAAATGGGGAAGCATAGGCAAGTTCGAGGTAAAGCCGGTAAAAGGAGTTTATCAACCAAAGCATCAGCCCCAGGATAAAGGTAACACCGGCAATGATTGTTAAAAGGCGCGTTAGAGGCATGGCTATCTTGTTGTGTGTTTCCCATCGGTGGGGGAAGGGTAAAAAATCGCGTCGTAGATTAATATTTTCTCTATTTATTTGGGTGATTTGCAATGGGTAAGGTCTTAGGCCGGTACCAGGAGCCTAATTTTGTGTTTATCATTAAATTTGTAAACTGTTCTTGACTTTGGTTGAAATTTTCAGACCACTCCAACACAGTTTTACACAGATAGTTTTTTGCTCACATAACTGTTTTCTTTTAAGTTGTCATCCCCAAAAAGGAGTAAAACACAAATGGCTTTAGTGGATATGCTTTTAAATGCAATGAATGATCCTAATCAGCAAGGAAGTTCTAATGAGCTTAGTTCCCTTGCCAATGTTGCTCAAACAATGGGCAGTAATTATGGGTTAGATGCGGCTACAACACAAACCATTTTGTCTTTGGTGGGAACTCATGTTCGTTCGGCTTTGCAACAACAGCGCGATACTGGTGGTGCAGAACAAGCCCAAAGTTTGGTTAATAATTATAGCGGTTTTAGTCCCAATGCCCAAGCCGTTCAAGCTCTTTTTCCTCCCCAATGGCAAGCCCAAATTATTCAGCAAGTTTCTCAAAGAACTGGTTTAGATAGTGGCATGATTCAAGCTATGTTGCCTTTGTTGATTCCTGTGATTTTAAATCTTTTAAAAATGGGATCAAATTCTCAAAATCCTCAGCAAGGACAAAACCCTGTTTTGAATAATTTTTTAGATACTGATGGGGATGGAGATGTGGATATTGCCGATGCTTTTGGTTTGGCAGGCCGGTATTTAAATAAGGGATAATAAATATATTTCCAGGCAAAAAACTAACTTTTTATGTTTTTTGTCTGGGTTTACTAAAATTTGACAAAAGAATATTTTTTTGAAAAAATAGAATATAAATTCTTGAGCTACCCAAAACAATAGGCGGGCGGTATCTTCCATGAATTTTAAGTTTAGTCAAAAACCAATTTCTAACCTCATCAAAAGCTTTTTACCTTCATCAGCTAAAAATCGTTTCTTGGGTTTGATCGCCTCCTTAAGTGTAGGACAAAAAATTACCTTCGGCTATGCGGTGGCTCTCAGTATTGCGGCCCTAGGAACTACTATAGGAATAACTATTGCTCAATGGTATCAAGAACAATCTCACATTAAGGCAACAAATGAACATGAAGCTGGTATTTTTTTAGTTAGTTTAGAAGCCCAACTTCTGCAAATTCGGTCTCACCATCAACGCTTAGCCCTAACTTTAAATGAACCCCAGGAATATCAAAGACAATACCAATATTTATTGAGTCATCAAAATAAACTTCAATTAATATTAGATAAGTTAAAAGGAGAACGCCACAGTGAAGACTCGGAATGGAAACCGATTATTAAGTCTTATATTCCTATCATTAAAAATTATCTAAATCAAGGAGAAATAATTTTAAAAAAAATTGATAACTCTTCCAAAGAACCACTTACAATAGCAGCAATTCAAAAAGAATATTCAAAATTTAATATAGGCGAAAATGCCGAAAAAATAGACCACATTATCCATGAAATTTCTAATTTTTCCGTTCAAGAGTTTAAAGAAGAAATGCAGGCGGAAAAAAATCTGCAACAGGCGGAAGCAGTTCAAAAGCAAATTTTAATTAGTAGTTTAGTTCTTTCTATTATTATCGGCGCTATTTTAGCCTACCATATTACAAGGGCAATTGTATTGCCTATTAAAGCGGTAACAGAAGTCGCTAAAAAAGTGACAGCAGAGGCAAATTTTGAGGAAAAAGCACCCATTACTACCGATGATGAAATTGGAAGTTTAGCAGATTCTTTAAATCAACTAATTGCAAAAGTAAAACAGTTGTTGGATGAACAAAAAGCAGCTACAACCTCTCTACTTCTACAAAATGAAAAAATGGCATCCTTGGGGAGAATGGTAGCAGGAATTGCCCACGAAATTAATAATCCAGTTAACTTTATTTACGCAAATTTAAGTCCAGCGAATCAGTATATACAAGATTTATTAGAGTTACTAGAAACCTATAACAAAGAAGTCCCTTCACCTCCTTTAGCCGTTAGAAATTACGCCGAAGAAATTGATATAGAGTTTATAAAAGAAGACTTACCCAAACTTATAAAATCTATGGATGTGGGTGCAGCAAGAGTCAGAGAAATTATTTTAAGTTTAAAAAATTTCTCGCGTTTAGATGAAGCACAACCAGGAGAAGTGGATTTAAATGAATGTTTAAGAAGTACATTATTAATTTTGAATAATCGCCTCAAAAAAGGAATAAATCTTGTTTGTAATTATGACGGAAATCTCTCCCATATAGAAGGCTATAGTGGGTTTTTGTCGCAAGTATTTATGAACATCATTAGCAACGCTATTGAGGCGGTAGAAGAAAATAAAAATAGTGAGAAAAAACAAATTATTATTAGCACAAAAACCATTGAAAACCATTGGGTAGAAGTGCAAATATCTGACAATGGCACCGGCATTTCTCCAGAAAACTTATCAAAAATATTTAATGAATTTTTCACCACCAAACCCCTTGGTATTGGAACCGGGTTAGGATTAACAATTAGTTATCAAATTATCACTCAAAAACACGGCGGTAAAATTTCCTGTCAATCCGAATTAAACAAAGGTACAACATTTACAATTAAATTGCCGGTGAAAAGAGAAATAAATTATTAAAATTTTCTCAATAAAAACTATAGCTATTTTCAGTATTCTCAACGAAAATAAAAGTTTTTAAAAACCCGGTAGATTAGGAAAAACCAGGTTTTTGTAACAAGAAAAACGCTATAGAAATCCAAAAACTATCGCGCTACTTTCCCCATATAATCGCCCCATAATTGAGCAGCTTGGGCGCTACTTCCAGCCGTAGGGGCATTATCATCATTACCTAACCAAACACCCGTTACAACTTGCTGAGAAGGGATATAACCAATAAACCAAAGATCAACATTATCATTCGTGGTGCCAGTTTTCCCCGCCTCTTCACCTAAACCAATTGATGCCGGCCGGCCTGTACCAGAACTTACCACACCTTGCAACAAAGTAGTCATAGTATCAGCCACATCTGGAGATAAAATATTCACATTGCCACCCCCAGAAGACTCGCATTTAGCATCAGGAACATAGGAATAAATGCACCGGCAAGTTTGACGATCATTAGGATTTTCGCACTCATTACTATCATAAATTTTAGTAATTGTATGAGGATTATTTTTAACACCTCGGTTTGCCAATACCCCAAACGAACCAGTCATTTCCAGCACATTCACTTCACTTTGACCAAGCACCAAAGCCGGCACCGGATTTAACTTAGACTGCACCCCTAAACGCTGCGCCATCCGCACCACCGAATCCAATCCGACATCCTCAGCAACTCGCAAAGCTACCACATTTAAAGAAGATGCAATTCCCGAATACATATCTGCACTGCCACTTCCGCAGCCTTCAAAAAATTGACCTTGCCAAGTAAGAGGCGCACAAGAGTAAACACGACCCGGAGAAATGCCACTTTCAATAGCCGCCGTATAGGCAAAAACCTTAAACGTCGAACCCGGTTGCCGTTGAGCTTGTGTAGCTCTATTAAACTGACTTTGTTTATAATCCACACCGCCAACCATTGCTAAAACTTGGCCGGTGGCAGAATCAATAGTGACAATAGAACCTTGAGAAAAACCAAAAGTCGCACCGCTACCCGCAACAGAATTTCGCAGAGAAGATTCAGCCGCCGACTGAAATCTGCGATCCAGCCCAGTCTCCACAATAAAATTACCTTCTCTTGCCAAACCTTCACCCAAAAGCCGGTCTAACTCATTAAAAACATGATTATAAAAATACGGCGCAATAGTTTGTTCAAGAACCTTGCGAGCATTTTCATTAATCTCAATTCTCGAACGACGGGCCCGATCAGCCTCAGCTTGGCTAATCATTCCCAGAGCACGCATTCTATAAATTACTCCATCCCTTTGTCGAATCGCTAAATCATAATTTTGCACCGGATTAAAACTATTAGGTGCCGGTAAAATCCCCACCAAAGTTGCAGCTTCAGAAACATTTAAATCCCTAGCCGACTTACCAAAATAAAACTGCGCCGCATCCTCAAAACCATACAAATCTAAACCCAAAAAAACCCTATTTAAATAAGTCTGTAATAAATCATCTTTGCTGTAAGCAGTTTCCAACTTCAAAGCCACCGCCGCCTCCCGCAACTTCCGGCCGGCAGAATCATCCGTACCCACATAATCACGGAATAAACTTCTAGCCAATTGTTGAGTAAGGGTACTCGCGCCTTCCCGAATTCCACCACCCCGAACATTAGCCACCACAGCCCGTAAAATCCCCAAAGGATCCACACCCAAATGCCAATAATACCGGCTATCTTCCGAAGCAATCACAGCATCACGCAAAGCTTTAGGAAATTCCGAAAGACGCTTAATTTCCTGATGAGAATTATTATACGGAGGACGCAGCGGTGTTTGACCATCACGAGCATAAACCACCACCGGCCCCTGAGTAGAAATAGGCAAAGGTCGCACCCTAAATTTTTGCCACTCCAACAAAACCAACCCCACAACCAAAGCCGTCAAACCACCGGCACCATAAAGCGAATAACGAAACAACTTCATATACCAAGGCGGCGGATCAATATAACGAATTTGCACAGCCGCAGCCAACTCCGGCGGGCCCAACGTCAACAAATCCCCATGACGCAACGGTAATTCTTTAATGCGGCGTTTACCTAAATAAATACCATTAGTAGAATTTTCATCACGCACAATAAAAGGAGCATTATTTTTACTACTATCCCGTGATATCGAAACATGAGTTTGACTCACCACAGGATTGCGAACCACAATATCACTGGTTTTAGAACTACGGCCAATTAAATAACGTTCTCCCAAAAGCGGATATTTTTGAACCGTAGGCGTCCCAGCATCCTGTACCCAAATTTCAGCCACCCTGGCATTAGGTTTAAGGGCCAATTGATTAAAATTCACATTAGCAATAGTTTGTACCGCTTGAGTAAACGCCCCCAAAATCGTGCGTGGCGGTTGATTTTGCGGTGGCTGATTTTGCGGTGGCTGATTTTGCGGTGGCGGATTTTGCGGTGAATTCATACTGGGTATAAATCGTGCTTAGTAATATTATGTGTCGATCTAAAGAGGAGATAACGCAGCCTGCAAAAACTACACTTGTCCGATTCAGGTTTTCCCAAAATAAAAGCAACAAGTCTCATTTTTGCCTAGTCTATCCCTGAAGACTTTGCCTAAAATATCTCCCATTAAAGACAAACTTCCTTGATTGGCCGGCCCACCTCACAAGACATTGCCCATCATAGCCATTATTCATTGATCATAAACATTTCCTCAAAAGCCGGTCGATTCAAACATCCCTCAACGAATTTCCCCCTCATCTTTACGCGCCGCAGGCGGTTGTTTAAAAGCCACCCAAAGCAAACAAACAATGCCTATATTAATAAAAACATCAGCAAAATTAAAAACAGGAAAGCGAATCAACCGAAAATCCAAAAAATCCACAACTTCCCCCGTCAGAAACCGATCTATCCCATTCCCAAGCGCCCCCCCTAAAATAAAACCAAAACCAAACTGTTCCCAGCGATTCAGCCTTGGCCCAAACCAAGCATAAGTCATAATCGCCAAACTCACCGCCAACGACAACCAGCGTAACCAACCCCCACCCTGACTAAATAAACTAAATGCTGCCCCCGGATTTGTTACATAAGTAAAATGAAAAAAACCTTTAATAATAGGCCAACTTTCTCCTAGTTTAAAGCTTTCTACCACCCATAACTTTGTTAACCTGTCAATACCCAAACTCAAAACCGCAACAATCCAAAACAGCCTATTTTTAAACTTGATCATTTCTCTATTACTCGTGAAATCGCCTAGCAATTTTTGTTTAGTTTTTTTAGGTTTTTTAACCTTACTAATTTTAATTTATTTTCAAACTTAACTTCCCAAAATTGCCGAATCAATAAAACATCAACTGACGCAAAACAAAAGCCAAAACCGAAACCGCACAAACCACCGCCAACTGCCCTGGTAAAGGATGCAGCGAATATTTCATAGCAGCCGGTACCCACAAATTAGCATCTAAACCACAACTCAAACCCAAAAAACCTAAACCAACCAAATGAACCACCACCAAACCACCTAAACAACTTAAAGCCAAAAACTCCAACCTCACCGACGCCTGAAAAGCCAACCAACCACATATCCAAGCCCCCGGAATAAAACCCAACAAATAGCCAAACGAAGGTTCCCTAAGATAATCAAAACCCCCACCTTTTGTAAAAACAGGCATCCCCGTCAACCCCAAAACTAAATAAGCAATTTGAGACAAAGCCGCCGCATTTTTTCCACCTAAACATCCCACCAACAACACCGCCCCAATTTGATAAGAAACCCCCAAAGATTGAAACAAAACTACATCTTGTCCCCACTTCAAAGACAACCCAGCAATTGAAGCCTCGACAAACGTGCCGCCAATAGTCAGCAGCAAGCCAATTAGAGCGTACACTAACTCAAGGGATTTGGGCATCAGCAATTTTTGCATTTCTTTAAAATTTAACTTTATGCTGACTAATGCTTATAAGTCGCCGGTTCAGCGTCTTAGCCAGTGTTAGCCAGAGCCGGAAAAAACCAAAACTACAAACACCAACAGGGCGTGAACTTGTTTGAGAGCCTAAGTGCATAGGCATTTTATCACTCAACCGACCCATCAACAGAATTCGGCCCCCTACTCGCTTTTCTTAAACTACCCTTAACATTTTCTCAACCTGGCAGTTGTATGATTACCTTGCATATCCCTTTTATTGGCAGACAAAACATAATTCAATTATTTTGTCAAGGGGTAAGTGAAAAAAATAAAATACATCTCCCGCAGGACTGAAACATCAGTTAATTCAGTTTATACCCTATGCCATAGAACGCTCGCTAAAAGGCGATTTTCAATCAACTTAATCACTAAATCCGGCATCAAAGATTCCAGACAACCAAGAACAATAGTGATGATAATGGATACAATAAAAATGTACCAAACATGAGTTTATCTCCCGGTCACTCGCCGGTTAAAAAAGCAAATCAGCCGAAGATCAGCATCAAAAACTGAACCGCAACCGAGTAGACCCAACAATCATCCGCAGCCTAGAGTTGCTGGCTGAGACTTAAAAAACTCTAAACCACATTGATCTTAGATAACTGTAAAATTCTCTGAACTTAAACAGTTAACAATAAATCGGTGGTTGTCTAAAATAAACGGTTCCTAAAGACCATCTCAGACTGTCGGATTCGTTTGTAGCAAAAGCTAGCAGAAAAGACATAGCAACAAAGTTACCAAATTTCCCCCAACGTCAAAGCAGCTTCTAGCAGCCGACGTTCAGGAAAATAGCAATGCGAATCCCAACCCACTATTTAGATATTTTATGGCTTCTAATTCCCTGCTCGAAAAATCAACCCATAGCAACGTTTTACGCACACAAGATTTATCAGTTTATTACGGAAATTTCCTCGCCCTCAAGAGTGTCTCACTAGATATTCCCAAAAACAAAATTACTGCTTTTATTGGCCCTTCTGGCTGTGGCAAAAGTACCCTGTTGCGTTGTTATAACCGGCTCAACGACCTCATTAAAGGATTTAAAGCTAACGGCGGAATATCCTACAACAATCAAAACATCTACGCCTCAGATATCGACCCCGTAGAACTGCGCCGACGCATTGGAATGGTTTTTCAAAAACCTAATCCTTTTCCCAAATCAATCTATGATAACGTCGCCTTTGGTGCCCGTATCAACGGCTACCGAGGAGATATGGATGAATTGGTAGAACGCTCTCTCAAACAAGCAGCCCTATGGGATGAAGTCAAAGACAAACTCCGCCAAAGCGGTTTAGCCTTATCCGGCGGACAACAACAACGTCTTTGTATTGCCAGAGCCTTAGCAGTTCAACCCGATGTAATTTTAATGGATGAACCCTGCTCTGCACTAGACCCTATTTCCACCCTCAGAATTGAAGAAGTGCTGCACGAACTCAAACAACAATATACGATTGTTATAGTGACGCACAATATGCAGCAAGCATCTCGCGTCTCAGATATGACAGCATTTTTTAACGTCGAACCCACCCAAAAAGGCGGTCGAGTTGGCTATTTGGTTGAATACGACGAAACACAAATTATTTTCCACAACCCCGCCAAAGAAGCCACTCAAGAATATGTCAGTGGAAGGTTTGGTTAAATTTGTCAATAGCTAAAAGTCAATGGTCATTTACGAAGAGTTATTAGTCAACTGGTGGAGAGAGTTTTTCTAGTTGATACAACAGTAATAACTTTTGCGTACAAAAAACAAAGATGGACTGAGATCCTCTTTCAAACAGAAATGACCAATGACTTTTTGTCATTATATTTAGGCTGCTTTTTTCAAAAAGTGCTTAAACAAATTATCTTTGACCATATTTTGTTTAAGAACTTCAATCAAATACTCTTGTGCTTGCTCCTTGCTCAAGTTTTTGACTTGTTCGCGCAAAATTTGCATTTTGAATTCTTGTTCTAAAGTGAGTTGCGTAGGAAATTCCATAACCATTCACTCCTCTGTTTGTTATTGGCTGACACATAAGAGGACGTGATTACCGGCCTCTTTGTCCCCACTTAATTGTAAATAATCGTAACATACCCTTGACAAAGGGTTGGTAATATACATTACAAGATGTACAAAAATCCAAAAGTCAACCAACAGCCTTAAAGCTCTATCATAAAAAACGATAAAGTCCCTCTCCTCCTTAAAAAAAAGGAAAATAACAAAAATGGATGCAATGGAGTTTTTTAAAAAAAGTGCCGGAAAATGGATATCCCAACGGGGTACCCACCATCTACCCTTTAGACGAGCCGAACTAGGGGACTCAGAAATCACCGTAGAAACCCTAGCCGCCGATCACCCAAAAGTTGCAGAAATCTGTGAACTACACGGAGTTACCCCATCCTTAGCAGCCGGCGGAGCCTTTGTAAAATGGCACGGAGTAATGCAGTGGGACAAAGAAGACGAAAATCATAGCGGAGAAACGGTCTTTGCAATTGTACCCGATGCAGAAGACCCCAAAAAAGGCAAAATGCTACGAGAGCGTGGTTATGCCGAGATTATGCCGGTAGCCGGTGAATACATTGTCGATGAAGACGGCGCTTTGATATTAATTACCGAATATGAAACCATGAGTTCCGTTGAGCGGTTTTGGTTTGCCTCACCAAATGTGCGGATGCGAACCAGCACAGTTAAAAGATTTGGCGGCTATAGCACAGCATCTTTTTGTACAGAAACCCGCGTCACAACAGAACAAAGTGAGATACAGAAACCTAGCCAAGAGGTTAGCAAAAGCAAAGAATTTTATTCAGTATTAGGCTGGTAGATGGACAATTTTGAAGCGGAACCTCATCAATATCACCCAAGCGAAAATAACTCTCCTACTCAAGAAGTGAGAGAAAATGCTAAGTCATTTGATGCCGTTCTCAAGGGTACAGAATATCTCAACAAAGTGCGAAGACTGGCTTTAGACCCAGATATGATCGCCTTCAGTGATGATATTATCGAACGTATCCATATTTGTAGCTGGATTGGCAATAATATTGAGCCGGTGAACAGCGAACTAAGGGAATACTTGCAAGCTTGTCATAGCTGCTTTCATCCCGAACAACGCCAAAAAATTCAAATTTTTGCTGCACCTTTAGCGCAAAAATTGGGTGTAGATGCCTTTTGTAATTTAAAAGTCGAGCCAGTGGCAATTTTAATCGACGCAGGACGCCTTCACCCTTCCGACTGGCTGAGCGTCATAGCCCACGAATATGCTCACGCCCATTTAGGCACCGCCGGCCACCAACAGCAATTTTTAGAAACAATTCACCATCTCTGCCTAGGATTAGGCTTAGAACCTCCCTACACAGAAGGAATACCAGCCAAACAACAACAAACATGGTTACAAAATTGGCCCCACTGCCCAGCGGTTAATGACCCTTTAGCCTTTTGGCGCGGCGGCGAGATGAAGCTTTAAGACAAAAAATGTTACAGATTGTTGCATTTCTTCAGAAAAGTAAGCCGCAGATCGCCCAAATCCCTTAACCTGAGTGTTGTCTGGTATAAAGTCAGCCGTCAAAACTCAGGGGTCAAAAGTCAAAAACAAAAGGCAACAGACCACTGTAGGGGCAATGCCTTTCTGCCTGCCCTAGACAACTGACAAACAAATTTTTTAGATAACGGAGATTCGGACGTGGCTCTTCCATTGCTAGAATACGCACCCAACAGTCAAAACCAGCGCGTTGCAGGTTATGAAAAATCTGGAGAAGAAAAACCCAGAGTTTATACCACCGACAACGTGCTAGATCCAGCAGAAATCGATGATTTGATTTGGGCAGCATACCGTCAAATTTTCAGCGAACACCAAATACTGAAAAGCAACCGTCAAACTTTCTTGGAATCCCAACTAAAATACGGTCAAATCACCGTACGGGACTTCATTCGCGGTTTGGCAACTTCTGATGCTTTCCGCCGGCTAAACTACGAACCCAACAGCAATTATCGCTTTGTTGAGTTGTGCGTACAGCGCGTTTTAGGCCGCGATGTGTACAGCGAACGCGAGAAAATTGCATGGTCTATTGTGCTGGCAACTAAAGGCTTAGATGGCTTTATCACTGCTTTGCTTGATAGCGATGAATATCTGAGCAACTTTGGTTACAACACGGTTCCCTACCAACTGCGCCGCATTTTGCCACAACGCGCTAAAGGTGAAACTCCGTTTAATCTCAAAACTCCCCGTTATGGCGAATACCACCGTTCTCAGTTGGGCTTCCCGCAAGTGATTTGGCAAAACCAAGTCCGTCGGTTTGTTCCTCAAGAAAAACAAGCCAAAGAGGGCGATCCAAATCGCTACTTGGGTATGGCACGGGCAGTTACTCCTACTGTTACTAATGTTCCCCGTGTGTCTGTGTACAACCTCAACTACGAAAGTGCTGTTCCACGCCGTCGTTAATCTTCCTTTGTTGAAGGTTTCTTTTTAGTTTTAGGGGCTAGAGTCTAGTTGCTATGGGTCGGTTTTTACCGCGCTCAGCAGTACCTAGAAGCTGGCCTCTAAATTTTTATTCTTATTATTTTTGTTTTTTCTGGGCCGGCACCTCTACAGGGTACATAACTCACCGACGCCGGCGTAAAACTTCTAACAGTGTCGTAAAACTCTCCGGTGGCGGGGCTATAGCTTCTATGAGTTCTTCTGTTACAGGATGTTGCAATTGCAAGCGAAAAGCGTGCAAAGCTTGTCCGGGCAAATTTACCCCAAGAGAACGACCTTTACCATAAATCGGATCGCCGATAATGGGATGTCCAATATAGGCACTGTGGACTCTAATTTGATGGGTACGTCCGGTTTCAAGTTGAAACAACATTAGGGTGTAGTTGCTAAGACGTTCTTTAATTTGCCAATGAGTGACGCTGTTGCGTCCGCCTTTTTCCACCGGCACAACGGCCATTTTTTTGCGGTCTACGGGATGCCGGCCTATGGGTTGATCAATTGTGCCATTTTCGGTTTTTGGTGCTCCATACACAATGCCAAGATATTCTCTGCGGGCGGTTTTCGCTTTGAGTTGCGCTTGCAGATGTTGATGCGCTTGGTCTGTTTTCGCCACTACCAGGGCACCTGTGGTGTCTTTATCTAGCCGGTGGACAATCCCTGGTCGCTGTACTCCGCCAATACCGGCCAAGTTAGGACACCTATAAAGCAAAGCATTTACCAGCGTATCGTTCTCATGTCCTGCTGCTGGGTGAACCACAAGACCGGCCGGTTTATTGATAATAATCAAATAGTCATCTTCATACAAAATATCGAGCGGAATGTCCCTCGCTTCCAGTTCTAAAGGTACGGCTAACGGGATAGTAATGTGGATAATGTCGCCGGCCCCAACAGATACTTTTTTGGAAGTTTGGGTTTTATTATTGACTTTTACACTACCTTGTGCTATTAGGTCTTGAATTCGGGAGCGAGAAAAATCCTTGAGGTGTTCGGCCAGATAGCGGTCGAGCCGGTCGTTGGGATGTTCAACTTGGAGGTTAATTTCGGTCACAATTAGTTCGGGTAAAGGGGGACAAAAACATCTTCAACATCTGCTCACAAGAATTATAGGTTTTCTTTGATTTACTCCTACATTCTTTTAGGGGTGCTATCTTATCAAACCTGGGCTGAACCTTGCTTTGACAAAACATCATATCAGGTTTAAAGACCCTAATTATTATCCCACAGTAAACTGTTTTCTATTTCTATTGAACCCCACCCTAATTAACTTCCTAAAGATAAATACCTATCTATTTGAACATTTTTTAAATCCTAATTTTGCATGAAATAAGAAAATCAATAAATTCTCCTTACTCCATATATTTTTTAACCAGCAACCCAATTTCCCAACCCTTCAATCGATGTTTCTTGTTTGTTTTCAGTCGCAAAAACTTCGGGAGAAAACATTTCCCAGCAGGCACTAAAATACGGCACAAAGAATGAGCGACTTTCTTCACTTAAATGTCCTGAAATTTCCTGTGCCAACAAGTAAAGCATTTGCCGCACCAATTCCCAGTCTACTTTCAAAGCCGGATAAAGTAGCACGCACAAAGGAAATAGTTCTTCGGTAATTGCAGACAAATTACCTTCTAGCACACAAGTCCATAAATAAACCTGAAACATTTCTATATCTCTTAGGCTAGAACGAGATACGATATCATCGCTCAACTTACCAGTAAAAGTGCGGTAATTAGGATACATTTTTTGAATTCTACCGCTAACAATCTGAGCAATTTCACTAATAGCAGGTAACAATTGAATCACCGCTAATAATGCCGGTGAATCAGCAGAATGTGTGCCCGCAGCATCATAAAGACGGACTAAAGGCATATTGAGATGATCTTCAATCACCTTAATATAATTGCCCAGCAAAGCTTGTTCAGCCCCAGAAACTTCTTGCAGCAATAACAGGCCGGTGTGGTGAAATAATAAATTAACAAAGCCCAACACTCGCGGATCAGGAGTGCGATAGCATTGAGTTAAATTGACGAGTTCTTTTCCAACCGCCGCCGCAAGAGCCTCTGGTGTTTCGCCGTCAGCGTAAAACTCCAAAACTTTCTCATAAATTTTATGAGCATCCGCAGCAATTTCCCACCCATTAACTAATTGAGGATCAATTTGGTTTTGCTTAATTGCCACTGCCAAAATCATCTCAGTTTTTGACCACGCCTGGGAGACAGCCAACCGTAATGAATGACTTAGGTGTTCGGCATTTTCCAGACGTTTAGCAAATCTACTTTTGTGTTTTTGATGGGATGTCGTGGAAACATCAGATTTTTGGAAATCGCCGTCCTGAGTTTGGACATATTTTTTTGCCCATTGCTGTGCAAAAGATGCCACCGTGTTTAGCTTGGGTGTTTCGGGAGAGCGAATATAGGAAGTGTAACGAGGATTAATAGGGTTCACCATACTTGTGCGGTAGTGTCAACGATTCCCGTCTTGTTGGGCAGAGCGGCGGGAAGAACATTAAATAAATGTTACATTTTTTCTAATCCGAATTATATCAGCCTAGTAGATGATTTATTTTCTATTTTTTATGCTATAATTTGATGCTATTTTTTAGACTATTCAATCAAACGGATATAATTTTAGGTTGACAGATATATTTAGGCAGAAATAGTGTCTCAACTATAGTCCTAGAACTTAAGAATACATACAAAGCAAAAAGAAATAGACAGAGGCTCTCATCCAAAAAGAATGAAAGCCAAAATTTGCATAGCACTGAAAAGCAATAAGTTCCAAGACTTGCATAACCCTCAAAAAGAATAAGTATTCACATCTGTAGAACTACTCAAAATCAAAGTGAGAGACAAGTTGAAGCTTTCCTATGCCTAGCTCTTTCGGGGAAATGCAGCGTACTTCAAACAAACCTAGCATATCCTTAAGTTGGGGATTGCCTCTGGCGGCACCGGTAAGACCCTGAGCAATAACCAAACCACAAAATCCCTTAGTTTTTTTACAACGCTGATCCCATTTTTTGCGAGCTGCAACATGAGTAGGATCATCCTCTACAAACTCACCAAATAAATGAAGTTGTCCATCTTGGGTTTGGAGAATACCTAAATCATAGCTAACTTCCTTAAAAGGATCTTCCCCCGGATTAAAACAAATACCCTTTAAGCCACCAGCTTCTTCTAAATCTTGAATCATAGCCTTAGCTTTAGGGCGAGAAGTTTGAATTAAAACTATAGGCAAACCTTCGCCAGTGGCTTCCACAGCAGCAACAGAAAAATGATGAGAAGCACCCTGTCGTAAATTTTGTACTGTTTCCCAGGGCATCATGCCTAAACTGAGAAAAGAATTATCGGGTACTAAATCATCTAGCAATAAAGGCTCGTTATCTTCCTCATCGTCGTCTTCATCGTCGTCCTCAAAACCATCACTATGAGCCATCATTAATAATTCCTGCTCTAATTCTGGCTCAGTAGAAACCTTAACAGTTATAGTTCCTAATGGTTGAGAGTCCGTAGTAGAGAGGTTTTTTTCTTTGCTAGCTGGGGGCAAAGAAATACGAAACTTACTACTTAAATTGGGCAGCATTTCCGTCTCAAGTTTTTGATGAGAATTCCGCCAAAAACGATGTAAGGCTTCCATTCCCACCCAAACCACAAGAGCTTCTTCTTCATATAAAAAAGAGCGTAATCCTTCCAAAGGATGAAGATTACCAAAAGACGGTTGAATGTCGGACAAAGGCAAATCTGCTAAATCAAAATCTTCATCATCTTCATCATCAATATCCACCGCACTTTCAAAGCTCAAAAATAAGCAATCTTGACCAAGAAAAGCTTCTTCTAAATCTTCCGCAGAGTCGTGAGCCAAAACCGAGGAACGGAAACGACGCAGAGATTCAAGAGAGCGATAAAATAACACTCCATAATCGACACCCAACATCCCCAAAACGCAGACATAGAGAGTATCTATATCCCATTTTTTTATCTCTATACTGATAATTTGGTGGTCGCCCAACAACTCCCAAGGAGCATCTCGCCAAATATCAAAAGACTTTTCTGTAAGAGCTTTAGCGTATTGAGGTGGAACAGTGGGAGGGTTATTATTTACTACTTGTTGGAAACTGCGAAAAATTTCATCAATTAGGGGCAACTCAGGGACATATTCTATAGAAATGTCAAGTTCTTGTAGGACACCGCGTAAATAAAATTGTAATTGCCGGTCGCGGACAACAATTTTTTGTGGGCGGGCTGGCTGAGCAGGGTTGTGGGGGTGTTCCATTGCTCGTAACAACGTGCGAACAACAGCTTCAGGGCCGATATCGGGCGTTACCATATCCATTGAACGCACAAAACCCTGAGAACCATCGACCCAAAGAATACACTCACCAGTCTGGTCGGTTTCCCTGAGTCCCAATTCTAAATCATCCGCAGTTTGTCGGGACAAAGGGCGACGATCTCCCTCCCACACGCTGGGAATTTGAGCTAATTTTTGTAGGCGACGGCGAGTAGAGTGATTGAGAGCAGTCATAGACTCCGGCAACAGGATGGACAAATAATCTTACACGAGGAAGCGGTTTAACCAACAGAAACCCATCAAGGCGGCTGGCGGTCGGGACTGCTGCGATCAAGACCAATGCAACGGATAGGATAGGTAATTTTAAACCACTCCCCAATTACAGCGACTTAATAGCAGGCCGGTGGTGATCGGCTCTATTGAAAGCGACTATTACAAGGATAGAGAGTTTTTGTCTTTAAGGTGCTATGTTTCCTAATAATTTGGCAGTAGAGAAGTCGATACAATAGATTTACAGGTTAATTCAGTATGGGCTAAATGGCAGTAGGAGTTAAAAAAAAATGACACAAGCAACTCAGACCCCCCAACGGGGCATTCAAATGACTGAAGCCGCCTTGCGTCAAGTGATTGCATTACGGGAAAGTCAAGGTAAGGATCTTTGTTTGCGGGTTGGTGTCCGCCAAGGTGGCTGCTCTGGAATGTCCTATATGATGGATTTTGAAGATGTTAGCAATATCCGTCCTGAAGATGAGGTCTTTGACTATGACGGATTTAAGGTGCTGTGCGACAAGCGCAGTATGCTTTATCTTTATGGTTTGGTTCTCGACTACAGCAATGCTATGATCGGCGGTGGTTTCCAGTTTACCAACCCCAACGCAAATCAAACTTGTGGTTGTGGTAAGTCTTTTTCCGCTTAAGATTTTTTAGGAGGTGGGGCTTTGCTCCACCCACCGGCCAACCAACACCGGCCAAACATTCTTGATTGTAAAAGGTGGGCTTGTGCCCACCAAACCATTGTTTATGAATCAAACTCAAACTCCCGAATCTCTTTTTGACCAAGGTCTTGAACGCTATAAAGCCGGTGAGGGGCCAACTACACTGATTCCTCTTTTTAAAGATATTTGCGACCGTTCCTCAAAAAATAGCTCGTCTTGGACTTGTTTGGCTTGGCTTTATTTACTTGATAACAAACCTAATCAAGCTTTAAAAGCTGCTCAAAAAGCCGTTAAACTTAATCCCCACGATCCTCAAGCACGAGTCAACTTGGCAATTGCCATGCTGGAAACAAAGCAAAAAGGTGTCCGTACTCATATTGACACCGCTATGCAATTAATTATGGTTTCCTCAGAATTAAAAACTGAACTTCAACAAAGTCTTGAGGAAGGACTCACCAGAAAACCCGACTGGCCAAGCTTGCGCCGTGTTCAAGCTTGGCTTTATGAATCGTAAATTTTTCTTGCCAGCGTTTTAACTTATTTTTAGTGTCTAAAACGCTGGTTTTATTGACATTTCGTAATAATTATTTAAATAACTTTACTCAAAAAATCAAATTCTAATGATAGACTGTGGTTTACTTAAGGATTAGAAAATCCTATAGTTCCTAAAACCTTAACTTATGTAACCGCAGGAGAAAATTATGAGCCTTGAAAATAACGTTAATGTCAAACCCCAAACCCGAAATCACAAAGGCTTTTTTATTCAACCGGCCTCCTATAAGCTTATGGGTATTGATGAGTCTGGTTGGGCCTTAATTTGTATTGATGATGCTGTATGTCATTATGTTGATCCTGATAACCTTCAAAAACCAAATAAAGGTGGCGGTAGTGCAGAATAAATGCACGTCCAACTTTGGAAAAACGTTTCTGAATATAAAAGAATGGACGGCTGTACTGATAAAAGTGCAGCCCAATTTTTTTTTAGGCTTAGATGAGTAAATTTACCCCTCTAATTTCGTCACAAATTATCGTATAAATTAACAAATATTTGTAGATTTCTTAACACAAATTAACAAAAAAATGACGGATTTAATGATAAGATTTTATAACCACAACAATAAGACTTTTTTATCAGTTTAAAATTTGATAAAAATTGGAGGCTAAATAATTATGACCGGCAAAGAAGTAGTAGTCAAGCCAGAGACGCGGAATCACAAAGGATTTTTTATCCAAGATACGAACTATAAACTCATGGGAATCGATGGGGCTGGCTGGGCCTTAATTTGTTTTGATGAAGCCGTTTGCCACTATGTTGATCCTGATAACTTAGAAACCTCTGAAGAAGAAAACGGCGATAACCAGGGTTAAAAAAAGGTGATGTCAATAGTTTTTTTCAACAAATAAAAACCCGGTTTTTTTCGAGAAACCGGGTTTTTGTTTAGGAGTATTTATGTTTCAAAAGAATTAAGGAAGGCGCTGTAAAAGAACAACAGACCGGCCGATAACAGGTACTTTTTTATCGTCGGTATAAACCGGCCCATCCTTAATAAAAGTCGGTTCCTTCGTATCAAGGACGACCTGCCACTCACGATTTTTCATTACCTCTGGTAAACTAAACTCTAAGATTTCCCAGTAAGCATTAAAAATCACCAAGAAACTATCATCCATAATCCGCTGACCTTGAGCATTGACCCGCGTAATTTCTTGGCCGTTTAAAAACACCGCCATTGACTTAGCAAAACCACTATTCCATTCTTCCTCACCCATTTCGCTACCATCGTAGTTATACCAAGCAATATCGCTGATGGTTTTGCCATAAATAGGCCGGCCTTGGAACCACTTGCGGCGGTGGAAAACCGGATGTTTGCGGCGGAAGAAAATAAGTTGACGGGTAAAATCTAACAAATCTTCTTTTTCTTTAGGGAAATCCCAATTAATCCAAGAAGTCTCATTATCTTGGCAATAACCATTATTGTTACCCTTTTGAGTACGTTCCATCTCATCCCCATACACAATCATTGGGATACCTTGAGACAGAAATAGAGTTGCCAAGAAATTGCGTTTTTGCCGTTCGCGTAGGGCTAAGATATCTGCATCATCTGTATCCCCTTCTGCACCACAATTCCACGAACGGTTATGACTTTCGCCATCGCAGTTATTTTCGCCGTTGGCTTCATTATGTTTTTCGTTATAGCTAACTAAATCTGCCAGAGTAAAACCATCATGGGCCGTGATAAAGTTAATGCTGGCATAGGGGCTACGTCCGTTGGTTTGATAAAGGTCAGAACTGCCCGTGAAACGATAGGCAAATTCGCCCAAGGTTTGGTCTTCACTGCGCCAAAAATCGCGTACACAATCACGATATTTGCCGTTCCATTCACACCACAATAACGGGAAATTACCTACTTGATAACCGCCGGTTCCCAAATCCCAAGGTTCGGCAATTAATTTCACATCTGCTAGGACTGGATCTTGGTGGATAATGTTAAAAAATGCCGACAGGTTATTAACATCATACAATTCTCGTGCTAGGGCTGATGCCAAATCAAACCGGAAGCCATCAACGTGCATTTCTAAAACCCAATAGCGCAAACTATCCATGATGAGTTTTAGCACTTGGGGATGACGCACATTGAGAGAATTTCCGCAGCCGGTGAAGTCCATATAATAACGAGCATCACCATCTACTGTGCGGTAATAGCTAGAGTTATCAATACCACGAAATGATAGAGTTGGGCCCATGTGATTGCCTTCGCCGGTGTGGTTATAAACCACGTCTAAAATGACTTCAATACCGGCCTTATGTAAGGCTTTTACCATTTCCTTAAATTCGCGGACGGCACCCCCCGGCGTTTGGTCAGAACTGTAGCCTTTATAGGGTGCAAAAAAATTGAGACTGTCGTAACCCCAATAATTTTTTAAACCTTTGTCAGTGAGATACCCCGGATGGCTAAAAAAGTGATGAACTGGCAATAATTCTACTGCGGTAATGCCCAAAGACTGCAAGTGAGCAATACTAGCAGGATGTGCCAAACCGGCATAAGTTCCGCGATATTCTTCTTCGATATTAGGTTGTAGTTTGCTAAAGCCTTTTACATGAACCTCATAAATAATTGATTCGTGAAAAGGAGTGCGTAAAAGTTGATCGCCTTCCCAATCAAAAGACTCATCAATAACAACTGCTTTCGGAACAAATGGGGCGCTATCTACTTCGCTGTAGGATAAATCTTCGTTTTCATCGCCGATAGTATAACCAAAAATTTCGGGGCTATCGGTAAAGTCTCCATCTACTTCTTTAGCATAGGGATCAAGAACCAGTTTATTTGGGTTAAAACGGTGGCCGTTAGATGGTTCGTAGGGGCCATGAACTCGAAAACCATAGTGTTGTCCGGGGGCTACTCCGGGGATATAACCATGCCACGTTTGGTTATCATATTCTTTGAGTTCCAGACGTTCTTCTTTACCGTCTTTGTCAAATAAACAAACTTCAACTTTTGTGGCATTTTCGCTAAAAAGGGCAAAGTTTGTACCTTTTCCATCCCAATATGAACCAAGAGGATAAACATTACCCGGCCAGAGTTCTAAGTGCATATATGACTATTTAACTATGATAGATTGTTGATTGAATTGGTAACGAGTGCCGAGCTATTTGAGAATCAAGCCGACATAACAATTAATTTATCTTTTGTGCTGTTCACTTTGCTTCTATCGGAAGGAAGGATCTAAAATTAAGCTTCTATAGGATTCTAAAAATTTAAGACTTTATTGCACAGATTTATTCTTTTGTCAATATTTAATTAGAGAGAAGTTCTCTCCCCATAGG
Source organism: Halomicronema sp. (assembly GCA_036704045.1). GTDB lineage: Bacteria > Cyanobacteriota > Cyanobacteriia > Cyanobacteriales > Oscillatoriaceae > Ancylothrix. The sequence goes on from DATNQM010000051.1 coordinate 49,692, forward strand.
TTTAGCGGGAAGAGAGCATTTTTCTAAAGTTGATGTAAGATTTCTTGATGGATTATAGCTCGATCAATTAAAGCTTTTATTTGTACCGGCATTAAACCTTCACCATTAGCATAATGTTCGATCCAGGCAGTGCTAATAGCCAGAGAATCGTCAGGGATTTCTGATAATTCGTAGCCCGGAATTTCTAACTCTCTCATCAATTGCGTTACTTTTGGGTCATAGCTGAGGCCAAAACACCGGCATTCCTCAGCCGCCGCCATAATTAAACTATGCAAGCGCATTCCAATAGCCATTTCTACTCCCCGAAATACACCTTTTAATTGTCGAGGATTTTCTAATTGTAGAACCTGACTATTTTCTCCTAAATGCCGGTGTAATTCTTGGGCAATAGCTAAATCTTGAGAAGCTTGAAAAGGTAATAATAAAATAAAAGTTTTTGTGGCTTTTTGGAAATCAACTAAAGCGCGGGTTAAAACTTGGAGACGAACCGGTGTTAATAACGGATGTTGACGTAAAGAGATAGCAACTTTAGGCGCCGGTAAATCCCATAAACCAGGCACAGGAGAAGACTCTAAAGCCCAAACAGGATCGGGCGCTAAACTAAAAGGTATTTGCCAATTAGATAATAACTCTGCACTGGCGCGGTCTCGAACACTAACAACACTTGTACCTGTAAAAATTCGTTTAGCAATTTCACGAGTCAAAGGCCGTTTGAGGGGGCCAATTCCTTGCGCCCAAGCTATAGTTTTTAAGCCCATTTTTTGTGCTAATCCCATCAGGCCGGTGTAATATAAAGGACTGACAGCACTAGTAGAATCTTGGATTAAACTTCCCCCTCCCCAAATAAAAATTTCTGATTGTTTTAAAGCATCTAAAATTTGCCAAGTGTTCATTCGATCATAAGCTACAACATTGTAAGATTTTTGAGTTTGTTCCGGGTTGCCCGAAAGTACAATCGGCGTTATGTGGGGAGGTAACATTTGTAAGAGAGTCGCTAACAAAGCTTCATCTCCACCATTACCTTTGCCATAATATCCACAACAAATTGCTTTGATTTTTTTCATGTTATTTTTTTTATAGTCAGAAGTTTTTAAACCGTAGATGTGAAGCCGAGGAAATGAATTATTAGTTTGGTTTTGAGGTAGACGTAGTTTAAGATGGGAAGGTAGTTTTGTGGAGAGGGGATGTAATGCACGCGCTTTCGATTCCTACTTGGATGATTCATGTGTCAAGTGTGGTTGAATGGATAGGGGCGATTTGGTTAATTTGGGAATATGGCGAATTAATGAGTAGTTGGGGATGGAAACTTTTTGCTTTGGCGATGTTGCCGGCGTTGGTGAGTGCAATGTGTGCTTGTACTTGGCATTTTTTTGATAATCCTTCGTCTCTTGAATGGCTGGTGACACTGCAAGCAGCTATGACGGTACTAAATAACTGTACTCTGTGTGCGGCGGCTTGGTGGCTGTGGCGGGCAAATCAAAGAGAAGATCAGCAAACAGCAGTGGTGGATGATACACAAAACAAAGGCGAGTTTGAGGGTGAAAGATGATTTCTAAAGAATTTTTATTTGCAATTTCCCTGTTTCCCTATTTAGGGTTTTTGTGGTTTCTGACACGCAGCAAACAAGCCCCAAAATTAGCATTAATTGGTTTTTATATGACTTTAGTGTTTGTAGCGGTAACGATTCCGGCAGGAATTTATGCCAAAGTTGTTTATGATGAATCCCTTGCTAATGTAGATTGGCTGCATGGTAGTGCCGAATTTTTCTTAACACTTTCTAATATTTTGATTGTGTTAGGGTTTCGCCAAGCAGTGAATCAGCGCCGACATTTGATAAAATAAATAATGCAGAAACTAAGTGGGTTCAGGTGATTTATCTATTTATGTTTTTTAGGTTTCGGATAAAAACTTGGTTTTAAGTATCAACACAGACAGTTGTGAAAATAAAATATTTTTTTAATTTGTCATGGTAAACGTCGAGCTAGATAATCAAAGTATGAATTGTATCCACACCCTAACTGGCCATTCTGACGGAGTAAAATCAGTTTTAATTAGTCCTGATGGGCATCTGCTTGTTAGTGGTGGGGAAGATGGAACTATTAAGGTTTGGAAACTACAAACCGGCGAGTTAATTCTGTCTCTGACGGGTCATACTTACGGAGTTAAAGGTATTGCTATTAGTCCCGATGCTCAAACTTTGGTTAGTGGTGGTGGTGATGGTACAGTTAAACTTTGGAGTTTACCAAAAGGTGAGTTAGTTCGTACTTTAATTGCAGGGTATTCTCGATTAGATTCTGTGTGGATGCCGGTGGCCATTAGTCCAGATGGACAAACAGTGGCAAGTCATAGTAGCACTTATAGCCAAACAATTAAACTCTGGCGTTTAGATAGTGGTGATTTAGTGAGTACGCTGACTGGTCATACCGGCTCGGTAAAATCTTTTGCGATCAGTCCTGATGGTATGATTTTGGCAAGTGATGGGTCAGATCATACGATTCGTTTGTGGAATTTGGCAACAGAAGAATTAATGAATATTTTGGTGGGACACACCGGCGGTATTTTTTCAATAGCTATTAGTCCAGACGGTCAAACTTTGGTTAGTGGTGGTGAAGATCAAATGATTAAAATTTGGAATCTCCACACGGGTAAGTTAATTCGTACTTTGTCTGGTCATTCTTATTCGGTAAATTGTGTGGCAATTAGTCCTAATGGGCAATACCTAGCAAGTGGGGGTTATGATAGCCTAATTAAAGTTCGCCATTTAGCTACAGGCAAAGGCTTAAGAATTCTCACCGGCCACACGGGTTCTGTCAATTCGGTTGTGATGAGTCCAGATGGCCAACTTCTTGCTAGTGGTAGTGCAGATAAAACAATTAAAATTTGGCAATTACAAAAATAAACAATTTTGTTGTAAGAAAGTAAAAAAAAGTCTCTCCAGGATAATAAAGTAGAATCTATAGCTAAATTTAAATTCTAAATTCTAAATTCTAAAATCGGATCATGGTTGTGTTTGGCTGAGAAGTGTTGAGGAAAGATTACCATAATAGTTAGAGCAGCTTTACAGCCCCTTTAAAAACATAATTTCAAACACACTCCCACAATTCACTTTAAGAAAACTGGTGTGTATTTTCTGCCACCTGCCATTATGACTTTTTGCCTTAATCCTTCCTGTCCCCATCCTAAAAACCGCGAACAAGCGACCCGCTGCATCAGTTGCGGATCCAAATTGTTGCTAAGAGAACGCTATCGGGCAATTCAACCCATAGGACAAGGGGGTTTTGGCATAACTTATTTGGCAGTGGATGAGGATCGTTTGTCTACTCGCTGTGTGATTAAACAATTTGTACCAAAAATTGAGGGTACAGATTCGCGGGCACAAGCTTCGATGCAAAAGGCAATTCAATTATTTAATCAAGAGGCGTTGCGGTTATGTGAGTTGGGAGAACACCGGCAAATCCCGACTTTATTGGCGTTTTTTGAGCAAAATCAACGCTTATATTTAGTCCAAGAATATATAGATGGCAAAACTTTGTGGGAAGAAGTGCATGAAGGGGCGTTTACAGAACAACAAATCCGCCAGGTTTTGATGTCTATGTTGCCGGTGTTGAAGTTTATTCACGAACATCGTGTTATTCACCGGGACATTACGCCCACTAATATTTTACGACGAGCGCGAGACGGACAGTTAATGTTGATTGATTTTGGGGTGGCAAAATTGTTAAGCCGGTCTGAAATGGAAAGGACTGGTACAAGAATTGGCACAGAAGGTTATGCGCCGTTGGAACAAATGCGAAGTGGTAAGGCTTTTCCAGCGAGTGATATTTATAGTTTAGGTGTCAGTTGTTTACATCTTTTAACGCGGGTTAAACCGGAGAATCTTTTTGATGCCCTTAAAGGTTGGGTGTGGCGTGATGTTCTCGCAAAGCAAGGCCGGTCTGTTACAGAACGTCTGGGTCAAGTTTTGGATAAAATGGTGCAAGAAATGGTACGCGACCGCTATCAAACAGCGGCAGAAGTGTTACGAGATTTAAGCGAAGGTGTGGTAAGTTTGCCGCCAATTTCTGCTAACAAAGCAGTTGCCCAAAAATCTATAATTCCTAAAGAAACTAAACAACCAGATTCTTATACTCCACCTGTTTCTGTTTCAGCATCTAAAGCAGTGAGTAGGGGTTGGCGTTCCATTAACACCCTTAAGGATCATTCTTCTGTGGTGACATCACTGGCGATTAGTTCTAATAGTTTAATAATTGCTAGTGGCAGTTTGGATGATACGATTAAACTTTGGAATATTAATACAGGAGAATTGTTTAATACTTTATTTGGGCATTTAAATGCTGTAAATTCTGTGGCATTTAGTCCCGATGGAAAATTGCTGGCAAGTTGTAGTGATGATGGCAATATTAAGTTATGGAATCCATCTAAAGGTACTTTAGTTGCAACCCTAGTAGGTCATTTACGAGATATTAATTCAGTGGCTATTAGTTCGGATGGGAAGTTTTTAGCCAGTGGAAGTGAAGACAGAACAGTAAAACTTTGGGATTTAACAAAAGGGTTTACGGGTAACGAATTTCATCCAATACGCAATTTTTCTGGCCGGTCTGGCATGATAAAATGTGTTACCTTTTCTCCTAACGGAGATAAAGTTGCTAGCGGCGGTTTAGATAATAATATTTATTTATGGAATGTAGCCAAAGGAGATTTGCTAAGTACACTTTCAGGGCATTTCAATTCTATTAACACTGTGGCGATTAGTCCAGATGGTAACATTCTGGCAAGTGGCAGTAAAGACCAAACAATTAAAATTTGGGATATTAGCAAAAATACTCCTATGCTTTTGCGAAGTTTAACGGGTCATACCAGTATGGTAAATTCGCTTGTTTTTAGCCCTCAAGGTAATACTTTAATTAGTGCGAGTAGCGATAATACTATTAAACTTTGGCAAGTTGCAACTGGCAAGCTAATTACATCCCTAGGAGGGCATTTAGGCGGTGTTAATGCGGTAGCCTTGGCACCCGATGGCAAAACAATTCTTAGTGGAAGTTCTGATAAAACAATTAAAATTTGGAGGTGGTTCCCCTGATTTGTGCTTTAACAAATGTAAGGACTGGATCACCGGCAACCCCATGAAAAATGACTTTGATAAAGGATAAATTATTATGAGTTACTGCTTCAATCCAAATTGTATTAGTCCTAAAAACTCTGACGCAACAAAATTTTGTGTAAGTTGCGGTTCTAAATTATTATTAAAAGAGCGTTATCGAGGCATTCGTATTCTGGGAGAAGGGGGTTTTGGTAGGACATTTTTGGGAGTAGATGAAGACCGGCTAAACTCTCCTTGTGCCATTAAACAATTTTTGCCGCAATTTTACGAAATTTCTGCTTTACAAAAAGCGACTGAATTATTTAGTCGTGAGGCAAAACGTTTATTTGAGTTGGGGGTACATCCCCAGATTCCTGATTTGTTTGCCTACTTTGAACAAGATAAAAGATTGTATTTAATTCAAGAATTTATAGATGGGCAAAATTTACTACAAGAATTACAACAAAAAGGGGCATTTAGTGAAGAAAAAGTGCAAAATGTGTTAAGAGGATTGCTGCCAGTTCTTCAGTTTATCCATGAAAAAAATGTTGTCCACCGCGATATAAAACCAGAAAATATTTTACGCAGGATTACCAGTCAAAGTTCTGGACAAACCATTTCTTATTCTTCATCAACAGGAGTTGAAGGAGATTTAGTATTAGTAGATTTTGGGGTTGCTTCCCAGGGTGTGGGGAACAATTTAGAAACCAGTGGAACGCGGGCGGGTACTCAAGGTTTTGCCCCTATTGAACAATTAAGAGGTGGTTTAGCTTACCCGGCTAGTGATGTTTATAGTTTAGGGGTTACTTGTATTACTTTATTGACGGCAAAAATGCCCGATGATTTGTATAATCCAGTAGAGGGAAACTGGATTTGGCGAGAAATTTTAGGCAAACAAGGTAAAGTTTTAAATCCAATTTTAGGGCAAGTTTTAGATAAAATGTTGCAAGATGCAGCCAAAGATAGGTATCAGTCTGCTTCAGAAGTTTTGCAAGCTTTAAATATTGCGGAAAATAATAAAACAACGGTGGTTATAGCATCTGTAAATCAGACACCACCATCCTCTCCACAGCCTAAACCAATCCAACATATAGACCCTATTTTAGCATCAGAATTAGAAGCTATAAAAACTCATTTTTCTCAAGCCCAACCGGCAGCTAAACCAAATCCAGGACAAGCAAAACCTGCAACTAATTATGACCCCATTCAAGCTGAATTAGAATCCTTAAAAACTGAATTTGGCAAAGGAGATTAGAAATTAATATTTCCAAACAATTAGGCTTTTTGTGAGCAAAATTTAAAACCATATTTATGATGAGTTATTGTTTAAATCCACAATGTAGCCAACCTCAAAACCCCAATAATTCAGAGTTTTGTAAAACCTGTGGTTCCAATCTTTTCCTCAAAAATCGCTACCGCGCCATTTCTCCCATTGGTGAGGGAGGGTTTGGTAGAACGTTTATTGCAGAAGATAGAGAAAGATTAAATTCACGGTGTGTAATTAAGCAATTTTTGCCCCTTTCTCAAGTTCAGCAAAATCCTAATTTATTGCAAAAAGCTACGGAAATGTTTACCCAAGAAGCTAGACAGTTGTTGCAATTGGGAAACCACCAGCAAATTCCTACTTTATTTGCAGACTTGGAACAAGAAGGCCGGTTATATTTAGTTCAAGAATTTATTAATGGACAAAATTTATTAGAAGAATTAGAAGAACGCGGCACTTTTACAGGTGAAGAAATAGAAGAATTATTATTAGATTTATTGCCTATTTTAAAATATATTCACTCTGCCGGTGTCATACACCGCGATATTAAGCCAGAAAATATTATTCGTCGTCGATCTTCAATTCAGATACCCCCTAACTCCCTTTTAGAAGCACAAAAACCCACCCAACCCCACCTAAAAAAAGGAGGGAATATAACCGCCGGCAATACCAAAAACTCTCTTTCTACCCCCATTATGAAAGAGAATTTAAGGGCAAATATAAAGACCGGCCAATTTGTATTAATTGATTTTGGGGTAGCCAAAAATTTAACCGGCAGTGTTTTAGTCAAAACCGGCACAAAAATAGGTACAGAAGGTTATGCCCCCATTGAACAATTACGCGGTGGAAAAGCCTATCCAGCCAGCGATCTTTATAGCTTAGGTGTAACTTGCATTCATTTATTAACAAACACCCAACCCGATGAACTTTATAACCCTATTAATGGCCGGTGGTTATGGCGAGAAGCCCTAATGAAAACAGGCAACTTTGTTAGCGAACGTTTGGGTAAAGTTATTGATAAATTATTGCCAGATATTGTTAGCGAAAGATATCAATCAGCCGAACAAGTTTTAACAGATTTAGCATGGATGCCGGTTAATTCCGCGATCACAAAAATACAAGTTTCCATGACTTCAACACCCAAAACATGGCGTTGCATTCATACCTTAACCGGCCATACAAATTATGTTATAGGAGTTGCCATAAGTCCAGATAATAAAACCCTTGCCACTTGCAGTTATGACAAAACAATCAAAGTTTGGCATTTAAACACCGGCAACATAGTAGGCACACTTTTAGCACACACAGGCTGGGTAAGTTGCATTGCCATAAGCCCCGATGGCAAAACCTTAGTTAGTGGCAGTTTAGACCACACATTGCGACTTTGGGAACTAGGAACCGGCACACTTAAAAACACCTTAATCGGCCATACCGGCTATGTTATTTCCGTTGCCATTAGTCCAGACGGACAAATATTAGCCAGTGGCAGTTTTGATAATATTATCAAACTCTGGAATTTAAACACCGGCACCCAAATTGGAACCCTAACCGGCCACACCGGCTATATAGAATCTCTCGCCATTAGTCCCGATGGAAAAATATTAGCCAGTGGCGGAGGATTTGAAGATAATATTATCAGATTATGGGATTTAAAAACCGGCAACTTAATTAATAATTTTAAAGCCCATTCTGCGGCTGTACGTTCCCTAGCTTTTTCTCCAGACAGTCAAAAATTAGTTAGTGGAAGTGAAGATAAAACCATTAAACTTTGGGACATAAACAAACAACAAGAAATTTACTCTTTAAATCATTCGACCGGCTGGGTTCAAGCAGTTGCATTAAGTCCTAATGGAGACATTTTAGCAAGCGGAAGTAGAGATACAAGCGTCAAACTTTGGAACTTAGAAAACGGTCAATTATTGCACACATTAAAATGGCATTCCGGGCCGGTGACTTCCCTCGCCTTTAGTCCCGATGGTAGAAAATTAGCTAGTGGAAGTTGGGATAATAGCGTAAAAATTTGGCAAGCAGAATAGTTCAAAGATTTAGGTAAGAATTCTTTTCTACTTTAATTATTTCTCTTTGCTATAGCCCTAAACTAAAGAAAAGCCGAAAAATATAAAAAAAGCAAGTAATATCAAGATATCTAAAACTAATATCAAAATACTGTTTAAAATGAAATTAGTCTTCAGAAATCGCAAAGAACCAACAGCCAATGAAACCCCTAAGAACCGGCCCCTTAAAACTAGAAAAACTAACCATTGAAATTGCTAACCTACCGACCAGTCTACAAGGCACAAAAATCGTACATTTAACCGACTTTCATTATGATGGAAAATGCTTAGCCGACAGCCTTTTGCAAAAAGCCCTTGATATTACAAACCAAACAGAACCCGATTTAATATTCCTTACCGGCGACTACGTTACCAAAGAACCAGATCCAATCCATAAACTGGCATTTCATCTCAAAAAATTACAAAGCAAACAAGGTATATATGCAGTATTAGGCAATCACGACCGGAAATTTAGCCATTCTATTTCCGAAATCACCAAAGCCTTAACCAACGTAGGAATTAACGTTCTGTGGAACCAAATAGCCTACCCCTTGGGGCCCCAATTAATCTTAGTAGGACTTGCCGATTTCTGGTCAGGAGAATTTAACCCTAAACCTTTAATGGAAACCTTAGATCCTTCCCTTCCACGCATTATTTTATCCCATAACCCAGATAGTGCAAAAACCCTCCAACAATGGCGAGTAGATTTACAACTTTCTGGTCACACTCACGGCGGACAAGTTAACTTACCAATTTTAGGCCCCTTACCGGCCTATATTAAACCAATTCGCCGAAAAATTCCCCCCTCTCTAAGGCGTTGGATTCCCTATATGCGAGGTAATTGCTATAAAATAGTTGACCATTGGGAATGGGCAGCCGGTTATTATCAGTTAAAAGGGAACCAACTTTATGTAAATCGTGGTCTGGGAACTTATGCCCCCGGACGATTGTTTTGTACTCCAGAAGTTACCCTAATTACTTTAAAAACAAAAGAAAATCAACAAAACACTTCAAACTTACGGAATTCATCAATTTAGAAACGTAGACTCTTTATAGAAAATATTTGAAATTAACTTATTGGGTAAAACCATACCTAACCCTATGAACACTCATTTTTTACCTACCATAAAAACTTCCATCGCCACCATCACCGGCCTATTTTGCCTTAGTTTAATCATTATGTCTTGCACTCAGCAACCAGGCACAACCTCCACCCCAACCCCAAGCCCAACACCTATGGCAGTTCCTAACAACACACCCAGCCCAGAAATCAACCAAAAATTAATATCTGCTAATACCCGCTTTGGGTTTAAACTCTTTTCAGAAATCCAAAAAAAACAACCCAATAAAAATATTTTTATCTCCCCATCCTCCGTCGCAATGGCCCTAACAATGGCCTATAATGGCAGTGCCGGTGAAACTCAAAAAGCCATGAACAAAGCCTTAGAACTCCAAGGCTTAACCCTAGAAGAAATAAACAGAAACAACAACATCCTCAAAGAAAGTCTCACCACCGCCGACCCCCAGGTAAAACTTGCCATTGCCAACTCACTTTGGACAAACCAACAAGTCACAATCAAACCCGATTTTCTCCAAAAAAATCAACAATATTACGATGCAGAAATCAACAAACTAAACTTTAGCGACTCCGCCTCTGTCGGTACAATTAACGACTGGGTAAAAAACAAAACCAACGGCAAAATCACCAAAATTGTTGACCAACTCCAACCCGATGAAATTCTTTGGTTAATTAACGCCATTTATTTCAAAGGAAATTGGTCAGAACCCTTTGCCAAAGAAGCCACCAAAGAACGCCCCTTTACCCTTTTAGATGGCAGCAAAAAACAACACCCTCTGATGTCACAATCCGACCGATATCAGTACCTAGAAAACAATCAATTTCAGGCTATTAGCTTGCCTTACGGCAGCGGCCAAATGAGTTTTTATGTGTTTTTACCAAAAACCGGCAACAGCCTTGACTCCTTCTATAACAGCCTCAATGCCCAAACGTGGGAACAATGGATCAAACAATTTAGATCCCGCCCCGGCTCCATCAGCTTGCCCAAATTTAAACTAGAATACGACATCACCCTAAACGAATCTCTCCAAGCATTAGGAATGACACCGGCCTTCAACCGGCAACAAGCAGACTTTTCCGGCATTAGCAACGAAAAAACCAGCATTGATCAAGTCAAACACAAAACCTTTGTAGAAGTAAACGAAGAAGGCACAGAAGCCGCCGCCGTCACCGGCATAGGAATTCGTGCTACCAGCGCCCCACCCAAAGCCCAACCCTTTGAAATGATAGTTGACCGGCCATTTTTCTGTGTCATTAGAGATAACAAAACCGGCACAATTTTATTTATGGGTTCAATTATCGACCCCAAATAAACAAACGCCCCGCGGATCCCATCCTCTGGTTTTTCTATGGTAACGATAGGAACCATAAAGAAGAACAATGAACCATCAACGATAGAATAAAACTTTCTTAGTATTCAAAGCAGGTAGAGCCCACGCTGTGAAGCTATTTGTTTACCACACACCCGAATTAACTCCCATCGGCCATCTCCCCGACTGCGCCATCGCAGTTGACGTTCTCCGGGCCACCTCCACCATTGCAACTGCACTCAACGCCGGTGCCGAAGCAGTCCAAGTCTTCAGCGACATGGATAAACTGATGAAAATCAGCGAAGAATGGCCCGCCGAAAAACGCCTACGGGCAGGAGAAAGAGGCGGCGCAAAAGTAGCAGGATGCGACTTAGGTAACTCCCCCCTCGACTGTACCCCCCAACTCATGGGCGGACGGCGGCTATTTATCAGCACCACCAACGGCACCAGAGCTCTACAACGAGTCCAAGACTCCCCCATCGTATTAGCCGCTGCCTTCATCAACCGCCAAGCCATCGTCAACCATATTGTCGCCAAACAACCGGAAACAATTGGCATTGTGGGTTCAGGATGGGAAGGTAGTTTTTCCCTAGAAGACACCGCTTGCGCCGGTGCTATCACCGATGGTCTGTTAACCGCCACCGGCCTGTCTATCGGCGAACTAGCAGGCAATGACGAAATGATTGCAGCTTACACCCTATTTAAACAGTGGGAAAAAGACCTCTTGCAACTTATGCACCACGCCAGTCACGGACAGCGTTTATTACGTCTTAATTGCCACGAAGATTTAAAATATTGCATCGAAATGGATATTCTAAACGTGGTGCCGGTGCAACGAGAACCCGGAGTTTTAGTTAAACAATAGGCGCGTTCATCGACATCTTAATTGTAGGGGCAATTCCCCTGTGGTTGCCCCAAAAAATTAAACTTAATGTAAAGGCAATTCCCCTTTAGTTTCCCCCACATTCTGCAACGTCATTAAACATTCAGCAATACGCCGTGCAGCACCGGCCTCTCCCATCCGCTGACGGCCATTTTTATTAATTAAAACCAACCGATCCGGATCACTCAACAACTTCTGAACAGCCCCCCCTATTTCCTCTGGTTTTTCTAACAAAATCACCGACGGCCCTAGCAAACGACTTTGCGCCTCCGCAAACGCAGCTGTAAATTGTGGCCCTGCCCCTGGAAACGTAAACACCGGCTTTCCTAAACCCACCAATTGTTCCGTCGCCGTCCCCGCCATTGCTACCCCCATATCCGCTTTTTGTAAACACTCCCCAAAGGCTTTTTGCGACAAAATTACCCGTGAATTATGCTTACAAAATTCAAGCGTATCTTGATCATTTTTTAAAATAAAACTTTGATTTTCTTGTTTTTGCCAACCAGCCGCTGTCAACTCATTACTTAAAATATCCATATTCAAACTCGTTGCCACCGGTACAAAAAAAACCAAACTTTTTTCCTTAAATTTCTCAGCCAAAGCAGCCACCGAAATCAAAATTTTCTGCCAATTTCTGTAAGCTTCTGGTTGCCGAGAACCTGGCAACAATGCTACCACCAAAGACCTCTTAGCTTCCGAATTTTCCACATCTAAATCATAAAAAATTGCCGAATTTTCTACCCCTAAATCATCCATCATCGGATTTCCCAAATCATAAGCAGGAATGCCAAACTTTTCTAATTGTTTTGCCGTCAAAGAATCTCTAGGGAATACCCCCTTACAGCGAGGCGACTTCATTAACCAACGTTCCCAAGGCAAATAAACCGACCCCCACCACGCCTCCAATTTGTCAAACCAACTCTTACGCGGCAGAGGGCCAGACTCATCCCGCAAATAATACTCAGACTTAGCTGTTCCCACAAACATATAACTTGCACCACTCAACCAAGCAAACAAAAGCGGCACAATATCACCCACAGCTAATATTATTCCCCCTTCTTTACCCCATGCCTTAATTGCTTTTAACTGCCTCAACGTTAATTGCAATAACCCCCCCTGAACATCTTGCAAAAACTGGCGGCCATCCATATAAATAAACCCTCCAGAAGGCATTTGTTTCACCGGCCCCTTCACTTCCACCGCGTCTAATTGGCGGTAAGCATAACCCTCTCCTACCAGTGGCAAAACTGCCAATTGAGGAGAAGAACTCAAATTTTGTAACTGTCGCAAAATTCTGACGGCGATGGCATCTTCTCCATGACCATTACTTAAACAAAGCAGTTTCAACCTTTTTCCTCCTTTAGTAATTAGGAATTGCCGCTTGGAAACAGAAAAAAAGTTTTTTCGTCTCCCGATTTCCTATTTTATCTTCTGTAATTGTAAGGAACATTGGTACATCCAGTGATGTCAATCTTTTAAAGAAAAAGCAATTTTCCTAAGAATTAATTTTACCAGGTCTTAGCGACTCAATATCAGGATATTATCATGCGTACAAAAGCCCTCTTACTTTCCACCTTAGCAGCCGTTTCAGCTTTTAATTATACACAAATTGCCTCGGCTGCCGAAACAACTGTTTTAGATGTTTCTCAAAATACTACAGTTCCGCTAATGCCCGCAACTGCTGTACCAATAACTGATGATTTAGTTGTAACTGCCACAAAGGTAGAAGTAATGGGCGCTAATCAAGAATTGCAGCAAATTATTACGAATTTAATTAAAACGCGGGCCGGTGGTGATACATCTCAAAGCCAATTACAAAAAGATGTCGAAGTTATTTTATCCACTGGGTTGTTTACTAATGCCAGGGTAATTTCTCAACCTAATTCTGTCGGGTTGGATGTGGTTTATCAGGTTCAGCCTGTTTTGCTAAAATCTTTTGAATTGAGTGGGGCAAAAGAATTAACTTTGCCTGTTATTAATGAGATTTTTAAAGACCAAATTGGATTACCTGTGAGTCCGGCAGCTTTAAAAGTTGCTGGGGATAAAATTAATGAATGGTACAAGCAAAATAACTATGATCTTGCTCAGGTAGTGTTTTTGCAACCTAATCGGGATGGAAAATTAATCGTAGAAGTGGCTGAAGGTGTGGTTGGAGATATTAAAATAAGATTTATAGACCGGGATGGAAAAGTAACATTAGAAAATGGTGATCCGATCCAAGGTAGAACTAGTCAAGACTTCATTAAAGGCGAGTTAAAAATGACTTCGGGCGAAGTATTTCGCCGTGATAAAGCCCAAGAAGATTTGATGCGTCTTTATAGAACTGGTCTTTTTGAAAATGCGACTATTTCTTTAGATGGCGATGCCAGAAAAGTGAATATTACCTATAACTTGACCGAAGCACCGGCCCGCGCAATTAATGGGGGTTTGGGATACAATGCTTCGACTGGTGTAGTGGGAACAATTAGCTATCAAGATAATAATTTGGGTGGGGCAAATCAAAAGCTGGGGTTAAATCTTCAAGGCAATACAAGGGATTTACAATTTGATGCTAAATTTGCGGATCCTTACAGAGAAAGTAATCCTAATCGCTGGGGATATAGTGTTAATGCTTTTCGGAATCGGGTTGTATCTTTGACTTTTGATGATGAGGTAAAGTTAGAGAACGGAGATCGGGCAAGGGAAGGGCAATTTGGCGGTGGTGTCGCGCTTTCAAAGCCGGTGGGAGACTGGCAAGCAACGGTGGGATTAAATTATCAGCGGACAAGTATTCGAGATGCGGATGGGGAAGTGACACCGGTGGATTCTTTGGGTAATTCTTTGACTTTAAGTGGCACCGGTATTGATGATTTAACAACAGTGTCAGCTTCTTTAACTAGAGATCGCCGAGATAATCCTTTAAATCCTACCTCTGGATCGCTGATTAGTGTGGGAACAAAACAATCAGTGCCGGTGGGTCAGGGTAATATTTTGATGAACCAAATTGAGGGAAGTTACACACAGTATGTGCCGGTAGGTTTTGTGCAAAATAATGGCAAAAGTGATGTGTTTGCGTTTAATGTTCAAGGAGGGACAACCATAGGAGATTTGCCACCCTATGAGGCGTATAATTTGGGTGGCCCAAATTCGGTGCGGGGATACCGCAATGGGGAATTAGGAACTGCTCGCAGTTATGTGTTAGCCTCCGCTGAGTATCGAGTACCGATTTGGCAGCCGGTGACTGGAGTTTTGTTTGCAGATTTTGGCTCAGATTTGGGTTCCCAAGAATCGGTACCAGGACAGCCTGGGGTTGTACGCGATAAATCAGGGATTGGTTTTGGTTATGGGGCCGGTGTGCGCTTAAATACACCCATAGGCGTTATTCGCGCTGATTATGGCATTAATGACCAAGGTGAAGGCCGGTTACAATTTGGTGTGGGCCAAAGATTTTAGGCCGGTGATTGTATCAAAATGCGATAAAACTAGGGCCGGTTTCCTTCTACCCGCCCTACATAATTCAAGTCGGGGTAGGGCCGGTTTCCCCTAGCCCCCCTCAACAATTTACCGACCAAACAATTTCGGTTTTTACTACCAAAAAATTTTTTTATTTTGTTTATAGATGCCAATCTTTGATTATAATAAGAGAAGAACACAAGGGGCATTAAAGGTTTCGACAGGTGAGCGAAAGCTGTCTTGTGATTCAGGCCGAGAGTGAGTCTTCTCTCGAAAATACCGGGCTCGAAAAAAAAGTAAATGCGAACAATGTAGTTCCTTTCGCTCGTAAGGCCGCCACCGTTGCTGCCTAATAACCTCTAAAACAGGTCCGAGCTTCTATAGTGTGACTCCGTTAAGGACTATAGAACAACCCCCAACGGATGCTCTAGTAAGGTTTCTCTGGTTGCTTACTAGCTAAGACTTAACCACTGCATCCCATCATTCGGGACAAAGAATGGTTCCCGCCTTGAGGATTAGAAAGGCTAAGCCTGTGAATGAGCGGGAGGTTAATACCTCATTTGGACGCGAGTTCAATTCTCGCATGCTCCATATTCTGAAACTTTATATTAAACTTCACCCCCCTAAGCAATTAGTTTAGGGGGGTTATTATTTTTCTTGTTCAATAAACTGCTAATTTGTTTAAGCGTTTCCTTGTTTATAACAATCGAGGTTTATGTTTTTGTTGCTTGATAGGAATTTCGATAATAAACTCCGTTCCTTCCCCAGGTTTGGAGTTACAATGCAATCTGCCTCCGTGTTTTTCTACAACAATTTGATAGCTAATAGATAAACCCAAGCCGGTGCCTTTTCCTACCGGCTTTGTTGTAAAAAAAGGCTCAAATAAATGCTGTTGAACATTAACCGGCATTCCCATTCCATTATCACATATCCTGACAGCAACCCATTTTTCTTGAGTAATTTCTGTTTGAATTTTAATCAATTTTCCTTCTTTATATTCCTTTGTGTTAGAATTCGACTCTAAAGCATCAATAGCATTACTAAGAATGTTCATAAACACTTGATTAAGTGTTCCAGCGTAACATTCCACCGGCGGTAAAACCCCATAATTTTTAATAATTTTAATGCTGTTATCTTTGCCTTTTGTCTTGAAGCGATGATCCAAAATTAACAAAGTGCTATCAATTCCTTCGTGGAGGTCTACTTTTTTCTTTTCTGCTTCATCTAAGCGGGAGAAATTTCTTAAAGAAACAACAATTTGTCTGATTCTTTCAGCCCCTATTTGCATAGAATTAAGCAACTTAGGTAAATCGACAACCAAAAAACTTAAATCAATATCCTCAGACTGCTCTATAATTTCTGGAGTGCCATCAGGATAGGTTTTTTGATAAGTTTCTAGGAGTGCCAGCAAATCTTCTATATACTGACTAGCATAAGATAAATTACCATAAATAAAATTAACTGGATTATTAATTTCGTGAGCAATTCCAGCTACCAACTGTCCCAAAGATGACATTTTTTCAGCTTGAATTAATTGTGATTGAGTTTGCTGCAACTCATGCAAAGCCTGAGTAAGCTGTTGGGCTTGTTTTCGCAATTGAGCCTCTGACTGTCTCAAAGCCATTTCCACTCGCGTGCGTTCAGCAATATCCTGAACTAACATATCATTTGCCGCCTTTAATTCTGCCGTCCGTTCTTCAACTTGTTTTTGTAAATCATCATGGGCTTGTTGTAGTGCATACTCTGCTCTCCGGCGTTCTATAATTTCTCTTTGTAATTGTTCATTAGCGGTTTTTAACTCTGTTGTCCTTTCATCCACTGCTTGCTGTAAAACTTCAATAATTCCATACATTTCATTGGGATCTAAAGCTTGTAATAAACTCGTTTGCGAAACAACTCCTAACAAGTGACTATCGGCATCTGTTACCACCATTCTACGGACGTGCCGGTGCTGCATTTCTTGATGAGCATACCACAAAGAATCTGTAGAATTTAAACAAAATAAAGGACAACTCATCACATCTTGAGCTTTCATCCCTCCCAAGTCTAAATCAAGGGCTTGAAATTGGACAATATCTCGTTCAGTTACAATTCCCACAGGCTGGAGAATTTCTTTTGTTGAGCCCTTTTCTTCCTGATAGATAAAGTCTGTAATTACCACACAACTTACTCTATTTTCTGCCATGAGTTTTGCTAAATTTAACACCGATGTTTCTCTGGATGCGTGAATTACTGCATGACTCATTACATCTTTAACAGAACGCAAATGTGTTAAAATATTAGCTGGTTGTAAAGCTTTGCGTACCGTCTCTGGCGTAACTACTCCTAATAGTCTTCCCTCACTATCAACCACCGGCAAATGACGAATACGATGCTGACGAAAAATTGAAAGGGCTGTAAAAATTCCATGAGCATCAGAATGTCGCAGAGTAATTAATGTTTTTGTCATTACATCACCAACTGTGATACTTTTTAAATCCATATCAGCAGCGGTTAAACGAACAATATCTCGCTCAGTAAAAATACCTTGAATCTCTGAAGCAGAAGTATCTTGTAATTGACAGTACATAGGCATTGATGCGCCTTCCCTAACTAATACGCAACTGGCTCGAATTTCTGGCAAAATAGGTTCTTCTACCCCAGAATTACTATTTGGAAGAGGACAGGCACTTCTTACCTGACTCATTAAAGAAAGAACCGCAGAAACCGGCGTTTCCGCTGCCACAATTAGCGGATGCCTGTCAATTGCATAGTCAAGGGCAGAAGAATAAAAAGGGGTGTTGTTTAAAGACATGACGAGTGCAAATTTAAAAACAAATTAAAAATTAAGCGTTACAAAAACAGGTAATGAAGCAAGTGTACACTCAGACAATTTGGCAATAAATACAATCCTATTATGAGGATAAGCAATAATTTCAACTATTTTTTAGATTCAGAAATAACAAAGAGTTATGTCGTGCATACTGAATAAATAATGATTTCTTAATAGATATATTTTCTCCTTCAAGATGCCTAACAATAAGTCTTACGGAGGGTTTTGTTGTCGTCTGGCATAAAAGCACAATAAACCAAATAACAATGCGTTTACGCACCAAATAGCCAACGCTGACAGACAAGAAACATGGACATCCCTGATAATTTTTGTCAGACGCTTAAATGTATCAGCACTTTGGCTAAAACCTAAGCGACAGTCCCACCAACGCTTTTATATACCGCTGTCTAGTGGCAAACCTTATTTTTTTAGCTCTAACGCTTTGTTGTGTAATCAACTTGAGCGACTTGGGTAATTTCCTCAAAAGTTGAGGTTTATGGTCTAGCCAAAGACATCTGTTTAAAGCACTGGATGACATAACGTGCCTCTATTATGCAACATCGCTTACCCAAACGTACAACTAAGTGAACTTTTTTCATTGCGCCCCTGAGTCTCAACCAGCTTACTTACAGTCCCGACACCGGCACTTTCAGCAGCGAAACTTTCATCAATCAAACAAAAACCAGAAATTTTCTAACTTTGTCTGATGTAACAAAATCCAAAATAACATTTACACTCCCCAAACAATAGAACAACATATTTTTACATAATATTTTTACAAACCTTTAACATTGCATTTCTGTTCACCCACTGCTTTCCGAAACCTACTGCAACCCCATAAATCCTCCCTTTGGTGCTGATAATATTAGTCTTTTTAATCCTAAAGATTGATGTTAAATCACCTCATATCATGAAACAATCTATCTATGGAAAGAAATAAATAACTTTTATAAAAAGGGATGTTATCACTTATTTTAGCTATAACATCTCAAGCACCAACTAAAAAAGTGAGTAATATTTGCTTACTAACAAGTAAATATTATGGTGTACTTATATATCTAATTGTAGTTACTTATTTCTTCGTTATTTACTAATTAAACCTTCAATTTTAATTAAATGGAAAACTAAAAAAATGACAATCCATAATCAACCTATTATTTCTAAACCCAGCACTTATTATGTCCTCATGTTAGCAACAGTCGCGGCCATTGGCGGCTTTTTGTTTGGCTTTGATACAGCAGTTATTAATGCGGCCGTTGGAGCATTGGCAAAAGATTTTCAAGCCAGTAGCGCAGAAACAGGATTCGCTGTTTCTTCTGCCTTACTAGGCTCAGCGGTAGGTGCATTTTTTGCAGGCCAAATTGCAGATCGCTACGGACGAGTAAAAATAATGCTTGCCGCTGCCGGTTTATTTTTGATTAGCGCTTTAGGTTCGGGTTTGGCTATTAGTATTTGGGACTTCATGTTTTGGCGATTAGTAGGAGGATTAGCTGTCGGCGCTGCAAGCGTTATTGCCCCTGCCTATATTGCAGAAGTTTCACCGGCACATCTACGCGGGCGACTTGGTTCTCTTCAGCAACTTGCCATTGTTACCGGCATTTTTGCCGCCCTACTCTGCGGCTACTTTATCGCTTTGGCAGCCAATGGAGCAGACCAGCCTTTTTGGTTTAAAATACCCGCATGGCGTTGGATGTTTTGGACAGAAGTTCCAGCAGCTATTCTTTACGGTTTAGGATCCTTAAAAATTCCAGAGTCGCCTCGATATTTAGTTGCTCAAGGCCGGGAAGCAGAGGCTACTATTGTTTTAGAACGAGTAGTTGGTGGAGATATCCAGGCTAAAGTTACTGAAATTCGTGCCTCAGTTTTACGAGAACACAAGCCTAGATTGTCTGATTTAATCGGCAGACACGGACTTTTGCCCATAGTATGGATTGGTACCGGTTTATCTGTATTGCAGCAGTTGGTAGGAATTAACGTAATTTTTTATTACAGCAGTATATTGTGGCAAGCGGTTGGCTTTTCTGAAAAAGATTCTTTGTGGATTACTGTTATTACCAGTATCACCAATATTGTCACAACCCTAGTAGCAATTGCTTTTGTCGATAAGTTTGGACGTAAACCTTTACTTATCTTGGGTTCTCTTGGCATGACTATTACTTTGGGAACTTTGGCGGTAATTTTTGGTAGTGCCCCCCTTGATGCCACCGGCAGCCCAGCTTTAACAGGAAACTCTGCACTCATTGCCCTAATTGCTGCAAACCTTTACGTTTTTTGTTTCGGCTTTTCTTGGGGGCCGGTAGTGTGGGTAATGTTGGGAGAAATGTTTAATAATCGTATTCGGGGCGCGGCGCTTTCTATTGCAGCCACTGCCCAATGGATAGCAAATTTTGTTGTCTCTACCAGCTTTCCTATCCTCAAAGATGTGGGGTTAGGTTTTGCTTACGGTTTATATACAACAGCCGCAGCTATTTCTCTGTTTTTTGTTTTGCTACTAATTAAGGAAACGCGAGGAAAAGAACTAGAAGAGATGGTGTAGAGGTTTTCCAATCACGGTGGGAAGTATGGCCCATGCTAATAAAATTCCTCTTCTCTAAAGTCTGCTTTCTATGACAATTACTGTCTACAGAATCAAACAACCGAGTTCTAAGCGCACAGAAGGAAATACCTTTTAAAATCTCTATCTGTGCCTGGATACCTGTATTTTTCGTTGTTTTTTTTAGAGATGGGGGGTTTTTCGTTCACAAAAAAAGTTAAGGCCCCTGCTGTATTTATTAATAGATAAACAAGCTACTTGAAAAATAAATATTTTTTGGTGCAACTTAATTAGTTTTTCTGTGCTAAGATAAATCTCAAGAGTAAAAATTCGGTTGCAGCGTTTGTTTTTAGTATTGACAGGCAAATTTCCTTTTGGTATTGGCAGGCTTCTCTCCGAAATCTCACTACAACCTTTTGATTCTGGAGACAAGTTATGTCTATTTATGTAGGCAATCTTTCGTATGATGTTATTTCTGATGATTTGAGCGCTGTTTTTGCAGAATATGGTTCTGTAAAACGTGTTCAAATCCCCACAGACCGCGAAACCGGTCGCGTTCGTGGCTTTGCTTTTGTGGAAATGGATACTGAGGCTGAAGAAACCAAAGCTATTGAAGCTTTGGATGGCGCTGAGTGGATGGGCCGCGACATGAAAGTTAACAAGGCTAAGCCCCGTGAAGAGCGTGGCTCTTTTGGTGGTGGCGATGGTGGCCGTCGTGGTAACGGCAATTTTTCTCGCCGCTATTAAGTTTTAAGGCTAAATATTTAGCCCCTTCCTAATTGTAAAAAGGTTCAGGCATTAATGCTTGAGCCTTTTTTATATTTTAGGGGTATTTTTTGGCAGGGATAGTATTTATTATTTTTAAACTAAATTGTATTTATAAATATTTTTTTTGATTCGTTAATTTTTTTTATAGGAGTTTATTTTCGGAAAGTATTATGTAGCAGATAAATCATATCATATTTCTCCTATTCTTTTAACTTGAATACAAATTTTAAAATTCGATTTTCTTAAAAAAAATTGTAATTGATAAAAATTAAACTTAAAAAAGCCGATTTAATTACTAACCGGCCCCTTATTATTTCCAACATACTTTAACGATTTAATGGCCCCAAAGTCAGCAAAATTCGTTGACATTTAGCGCAGCGGTTCCCTGGAGTACACCAACATTCTTCAACACTTTGTAACAACAAAGTTTTAAGCCTTCTGTTTTCTTCCAGAACCTTTTTAAACCGACCTTGAGTTTGGGCAAGAGTTTGAGAAATATACTCTAAATCTTTTTGCAAATCTTCTAATTCCTCTAAAGTTTCACTAGAAAACATGGAGGATACTTCAAGCTGGCTACTCAGTAAAACTTCTCTCATGCGATCAGCCGGATTAATTTTCATTTTTACCACTTAAACACCATTTTACAAAACAAAAAAATCAGGATTAATCGTGTTTGTTGGCATGATTTAATCCTAATTTTTTCTACCAAAATTAAGCAATTTGCAGAGTAAAACCTTACTCTAACTCAACTTTTTGGTTAACGAAGAAGCGCTACTTCGAGTTGGTTCCCGTTGCTATTAGCAGGCAGCAATATATCGGTATTATTGGCATTAGTATTATTTTGCAAAGCCATTAAACGGACAATTTCCGTCGGGGGTAAATGGTCAAGGCAAGCCATATATTTTGTACCTTCTAAATCTAGCAAACGAGATTGGGTATTTTCATCATTTAGCGCTACTGCTGCGTGAGAAAGCCGCTCCATTGCCTTATCTGCACCGGCATCCAATTGTTTTAGTACAGGGTCATTTGTTGACGGAAATTTTGCACCTCGTTCGTACCAATCCCATTTTAAAGAATAGTAATTAATGGGTTTTGCGACACCAGTCTCGTCAGGTTTCGAGCCTGAATGTTTAACAAATTCCGGTACAAAAATGCCTTCTGCCGGTTCGACTCCCCGCGCCATAACTTCGGTAACTTTGCGATTAAAATCTGATAAAGACCGGCCCTTAATATAAGTGACCAAAACAACACCCTGCGGCAAATCTCCTGCTTCCGCTACAAACCACAGTTGTCCCCAAAGGGTATTATTTGTTTGACCTAAACTGCCAAAAAATTTGCTGAATTTTAAAATGGTCATCGCCACTTTGCTGCCATACTCTTGATCGCCAATTGTCCACCGGCCACTCTGACAATTGTTGCGAACAGATAAGGGCAATTCTGGCACAATAATTGCATTGACCGGTTTGCTGCCAAATACATTGATTTTTGGTAAGTCTGCCATGATGTTAGTTCCTTTTTGTTCCTTAATTTCTGAGTTAATGGTTGCTTTTTTTACGTTCATAACTTCTGTTGTGGAGTTAACGGTTTATTAGAAAACAGAAAACTTTGACTTTTTCAAGCTTCCGCCTCAATGATTGCTAATTAACCGTTATTTTTCTCGACCTACTGGATAGGTAATAAGCTTTGAGTTGGCTAATACCGGCACCGTTTGCGAAGCGTCCCGTAGGGATAGTTTTGGCATTTCATCCCACAGAGGAATAACGCCTGAATAAGTTTGAGAAACTGGATTAGTATTGCAGTCTTGGGGAGATAAACTTTCTATTTCTCGCAAGGCTTGCAACAATTGCTCTAAGACGCTGATTTGAGCGCTGCTAAAATGAATACTAAAACCTTGTCCCTCCCGCGCATAACCAGGGCAAACCAAAGAAACTGATTTCTCCTGTTCGTGTTTAGCGATATACAACCAGTCGCTTGCTGCCAAGTTGTAATGAGTGTCTGTCCACGTCTTGAGCATTGATCATCCTCCTAATGGTGTATTTGATGACCCTTAGATCACCCTGTTTATTCACGCAATCAGGTATTTTGTTACTAACAGCCTCGACAAATTTGGCCGCTTTCACTGCTTTTTTTTTGTACTCTACCTAGAGTGTTGGGCTCAAATTAGCTTGTGTCCTCTATGGCTAGTAGTTACTAGTTGAATTTTTAATCAACACAAGTTGATGCTAACGCATAGTTGAAGTTTTCGTCAAGGTATCGTTGATTTTTTTTTCAAAATTGCCTAAGATCCAAGTGTAGTCAGCAAAAGATAAAGATGTGAATCAGACATTTGGCAAGCAAATCCTCAAAGCGAGGAAAACAAAAGGATATAGCCAGCGAGAATTGGCAGGCTTGGTGGAGTTAGATTTTACTTATCTGTCGAAACTAGAGAACGACCGAGCGGATTATCCTCCAAAAGAAGATGTCATCCGTTCGCTGGCAAAGCATTTAGAATTAGATGCAGAAGAGTTAATTTTTCTTGCCGGTCGGCTGCCTCAAGGAACTGAACATTTTCTTAAGCAGCACTATAAGGAAATGCCGGCTTTGTTCCGTCGGTTGCAAGAAAATCCCGAATTTGCTCAAAAAGTTTTTCAGGCGGCAAGTGAGGACGAATAATCTTGAGTCTATTCAAACCCTATCGCTTTTATTCCAAGGCTCAAATCGAGTGTAAAGCCAATGATTTGCTCTCGTCCATGGAATGCCAGCAAAATTTTGCCCCTAAGTGGCCCTTTGATGCAACTTTAGTGGCAGATTTTTTAGATTTGGGTGTGGTTTGGGACTTTATGGCAGCGGATGATGTTGGGCCAATTGCGGCGAGGATTTTGCCATCTCTGCGGCAAATTGAGATTAATGAAGACATTCTCAACTTGCCGCCTGGATTTCAACAATCTACCATCGCCCATGAAATAGGGCATTGGGTGTTACATATCAATCAAGATCAGGTTGATGAAAAGGTAGAGCTTGAGTGGGATTTTAAGTTTGAGCCATCAATCGAGTCTAAGCCTTTTGTCTGCCGGGGTGCTAGTAATTTTTCAAAAATAGAGTCGATTGAATGGCAAGCGCAGTATTTTGCGACTTGTTTGCTGATGCCTCGCATGATTATGCAGGAAAAATGCCAAAATCGCGATTTAACAGTTTGGACAAATTTATATGAAATTGCAGAAGAGTTAGGGGTAACGATTTCTAATTTAAAACACCGGCTCAAAGATTTAGGTTTAATTCATATTCCTGAAGGTACGCGAGAGATTTATTTGGGTAGCCCGCTTCCTGAAGGCCAAATACAGCTTTTTGCCCAACAGTAGACGACGTTTTGCCGCCAGTAGGGTTGGAGATTCGCAAAGAACCCGAAACTGTCGATGACTCTGCCTGCTTTTGACTGGCTCCTTTGCCATCCTATAAAAATGTTTTGCCAATCATTTCTATACTTTAAGTATAAAAAGTTTAGTTTTGGTATATTTATTTTAATCCAATTAACTATACTTAATTAAATTTTCAACACAAGTGAGAAAAAAAATAACTGCTCCCATAGTTTTTGAGTAATCAATTAATAGCTCAAAAACTTAGCCGGTTGGGCGGAGTTTTATTCGGGTGGATTAGAATTTTCGGAGGTTTGCGGATAGTTGGTGTTTTGTTCTTGGTAATTTTGTAATTTTGGCCAGAGAAGCACAAAAAAGCCGGCCCAAGTTAACATTGGCACTGCTACAAGGCCGGTTAACCAGATGCGTTGAAAGAGAAACCAGCTACTACTAATTATGATGATGCTGGTAAGTATAATTGACCAGGGCTGGCACCACCAGGGTTTATAGTCCCAAGGATTATAAGGATTTTTTTTGGACATAAAGGAAGTAAGTAATTGTTTTGATTGATTAACTAGTTTTAGCCTAATGGTCGGATGTTGTCTTTACAAGGGCCGGTTTTAGTTAAGTGGCCGAAAGGGTTTGACTGTTTGTGCTTGAATAGGTCAGGTATGACGTTGGAAATTCTGAGTTTTTTCTGTCGGCCTTTAATACCATAACTCTTAGTAAGGATGCCAGCGTTGATATTGTTTGCCTCCCCTTAAAAAAAATATTGGAACTTCAAAGTCAAAGGAGAATCCATTCAACAGTTTTGGCCCTCTCATTGGTTAGCTTAATGGTAATGGGTGGATGTCCTGAGCACTTCCACAGACCGGCTTTTTTAAGTGAACTGTGCCAATATCCTGAAAAAACTTTGCTACTTTTAATCGACCAACACACTATTAATAATAGGTATGGGTTGAAGCTAGAGTTGTCTTCGGGTCACTGTCTAGTTAAACTTGATGCCTCTAAGCATTTTTTGAAGATCATGGACTTGAGAGGAGGGGTATTGATGACCAGTTTAGATAAAGGCACAGGCCGGTATTAAGAACGTCTTACCCAATAGAGTCTTGCCGTAAAACGGAACAGTGCTGAAGTGATGTTAAACTTTGATGGCTCACTGATAGCAATTATCCTTTGATTGGTTTGGAACATTAACCGCTTTATGGTTGTCTGTCACGAATGTGACTCCAGGGTTTAATGCAGTATGAGGGCCGTTCGGAGTTTGCTTTGAAAGTTTGAGTTGCGCTTTCAATCAAAAAGACATTGAACTTAGACAAATAGAAATGATAACCAAGGCGTAACTGATCGGAGTGTGCCTTGGCTTTATCATAAACGGCAGCTGACTCTCTCTTCCTAAAGGTGGGGTTGTCTACAGGTTGCTTTCAATATTAGACTCAGCAACCCAGGCTTAATTTCAACCAGTCAGAACATCTCTGCTGTCATACTGGCAACTCTAAGACAAAGAGGTTTTTGTTTTCCTGATGCGGTTTTAAGACAAAAGTCAGTATTTATGGCTCGGCCCTCAGATGGCTTAGATTTTTTATGTTTAGCTTCTTTAATATAGTGTCAAGCCATCAGTGTGACTTAATAAACTACTGTCTCTACTGGTCGATCAGATTAGCCTCGCTTTACCAACAGCCTACTCAAAGATTGCTTTTTAACAAGACTGGGGTAATGACTTAACAAGTTAAACACGATCTTGTAATATAGTTTCACAAGCTGACACAAAAAAACTATTTATTTTTCTGTTAAAAGTCAGCTAAGATAGATTACTATAAACCAATGGTTAATGATTGAGAGACAAGTAGATGAATAAAAAATCTAAAAAGGCAGAGCCCCTCGTCGGTGAAGATCTACTCCGCAAAGTCAAGGAGTTGGGCAACCAAAGCAAAGAAGACAAAGCTAAATCCTGTGGTTACTACACCATTACTAAGAATGGTGTGGAACGAGTCAATATGATGAAGTTCCTCAACGCTTTGATTGATGCTGAGGGTATTCAACTTGATGGCAAGCAAAACGGTAACGGACGCGGTGGACGCAGCGCAAGCTATCGCATTAGTGTTCAGTCAAACGGTAATTTACTGATTGGTGCTGCTTACACTAAGCAAATGGATCTTCAACCTGGAGATGAATTTGAAATCTCTCTTGGACGTAAGCATATTCACCTCAAACAAGTTGACCGCGAAATGGAAGACGAAGAATAAATTTTTGCAGTCTCTGATAATTCCAGGGAAATTTAACTCCGACAGCCCCACTGAAAAGATAAAATCGGCGTTGCTGAATACATCGGTTGTGGGACGGGCTGGCTTGACTCTAATATCACAATTCAAAAATGCCGGCACTCCCATAAAGATAATGTTTTTTGGGTAAGAGTCTGTAATGGATGAGTTGGTTACTGCGAGTGCTGAGTGCTCTTTTTTGATGGTCTCAACATCACACGCTTCTGTAGTAAGTAATGTATGAGATTTTGGTGGAAATATAGGAGCGATCTTCAGCACCCGCTCTTCCAATAAGCAACCTCTTAATTATTTGTCACGGCTGTAAATTTGATTAGGTTGAAGCCAAAAGCTGGGTAGCCTAAGCGCTGGGAAAAGCATAAATTTTTGTTACTTTATCTTTTCCCAATCCCCTTCAATTAGTAAACCAGCCTATGAAAATCAATTTATTATTTTGCCCCTAATTTGTTTTAGAAGCAATCAGGGGTAATTTTTGATTGTTATTTCCTGGGAAGATGCCCTACTTTTAAATAATCGATTCTATTTAATTAAAAATTTAAGATTTTATAACCTTTCGATAGTCTTGATTAAAAAATATATATAATTTATATACATTGTTTTGAGTTTGCTGAATTCGCCTAAAGTATAAGTGATTAAAACTGGTCTTTGTATAAAATTATGATAAATAAAAAAGGTTGGGTGTCTTAACCCAACCGGCAACAAGTTCAAAATTTTACCGATAAAAACCCAAGTGGGTAAAACTTTCTCCTCTGGATCAGCAAGCCTGTCTTGCCACCCATAGTCTAGCAAGTTTCAGCGGCCTGTCAATAACCATTATTTATTGCCTAATCATCCTTATATTAAAAAATTTTTCAAAATAAATGAGAATTGTTTGCATTTAGTGTATTCTAAAAAAAGGTAGTTGCTAAAGGAATTGCATCCGGGTAGCAAAAGCCAGTTCTGGAAAATTAACTGAGAAAATCTTTCATCAGCTTATGTCTCCCTGAACCAGTCATAACAACCCACCAATATCAAAAAGTGCTGAGACTCTATGGGCCCAACGGCCGGCAAGAACTCCATAGCCCTTGTTCTTGCACCACAAACCAACCGTTACTGGTATAGAAAGAAAGCCAGCTGCGCAATTGAACTGCAAGGCATTTTTAAACTATTCAACCACTCAAGCCAAGAGTTACAGCAATGGCTAAACCTCTGCCGGTAACTCAGTCTCTAGCAGGGCAAAAATCAACCAAGCCGACGGCCCCTAGGGGCGTAAATAGCAAACAAGTCACAATCAATAAAAAAAATGAGTTCCTATAAAAAACAAACCTTAGAATTTTCTGTGGAAGGAAGATTTCTTGATTTTGTCTTTGAGGGGTATAAAATTAAACACTTGAGACTCGCCACCGAGTCTGGTGAATCATGTATTAAACTTGCAAAAGAATTGCGGACAAACATTCAAAGCAAATTGAAACCTGGAACTTGGATAAAAGTGGCAGTTCAAAAAAAGATTAACTTAGAAAAAGGAACTCAAAAACTAAAAGCTTACGCCGTAGAATCTGCAAACGACCTTCTAACCACCGTTAGTCAACCAGAATCAAAAAGAAAAATTTCCCAGCCAAAAGCAACAGTTTTAGTCTGTACAAAATCCGATTGTTGTAAGCGCGGTGCCAATCAAGTGTGCCAACTTTTAGAAAAAACTTTAGAACAACGAGGTTTAGAAGAAACGGTCACAATTAAACGCACCGGCTGCTTGAAACAGTGTAAAGCTGGGCCGAACATGGTAATGATGCCAGATAAAACACACTACAGCCGATTTGATGCCGAAGAAATTCCCGACATTATTGCCAAACATTTTCCACCTAAAAAATCCCAAGAAAACCAAATAAAAGAAGTTGCTTGGTGCGGGGTTAAAAAATAAATTATTTATTGTTATAAATAGCTCAAAATCATTAACCAAAACACTAAAACTGATACCCCTTTCTAACCGGAGAGGGGTGTATTTATTAGGTTTTTAAAAACCCCTAATAACCCAGGGAAACAGCAAGAAAATAGCTAACAATTTTTGCCTAGTAATTTTGCTTACTAAAAATTAGGCCGACAACCGGCCCGACTAACTAAAGAAAAATTTGAATATTTCTCCTAAATTTCCTATTTGCAAAAAACCCCAGCAAAGCCCCATCCTCCCCAACAGCCAACCCCAAAAGGCAAATAATCAGCCACAATAGAAACAGTCAGCCTCGCCCCACACAAGCAAAATGGCAGC
The DNA here is from genome assembly GCA_036704045.1 of Halomicronema sp. Classification (GTDB taxonomy): domain Bacteria; phylum Cyanobacteriota; class Cyanobacteriia; order Cyanobacteriales; family Oscillatoriaceae; genus Ancylothrix. The sequence continues at coordinate 78,759 of DATNQM010000051.1, forward strand.
ACCAGACAACTTAAATACCAACCAGCAAACCACCCTCAAAAAAAACATTTCAACCATACTACCTATTTTGTCAAAAATCTTTATCCTAAAATCACTCTAACTCTCCTGAGCGCCTCTCAGTTTCTAGCATCCTTTATAGTAAAAATTACCTTTCAGTAAATATCTGTAATGATAGGATTTTTAGAGAATATAACCACCCATCAAAACTTCAACCCCTCCAATGTCAGTCACCCTTACCACTACCTAATTCTTCAATCTTCAATCCGATGAGTTATTGCATTAATCCCAACTGCCCCAAACCAGCCGATCCCCTCCATGACACCAATCGCATTTGCCGACATTGCGGTTCCCAGTTAGTCTTAGAAGGGCGCTATCGAGCATTACGTCTTTTGGGAGAAGGTGGTTTTGCCAAAACCTACGAAGCCTCAGATTTTCAAAGCGAAAATAAAGTTTTAAAAGTGCTTTTCCTCAACGAAAAAAAAGCAGTTTCATTATTTAAAAAAGAAGCAGAAATTTTAATGCGGTTATCCGATCCGGGCATACCCAAAGTCGAAACCGATGCCTATTTTACCTATTTGCCAAAACACGCCCATACACCATTACATTGTTTGGTGATGGAAAAAATCAACGGCCCAAATTTAGAACAGTGGCTTTATAGCCGCAACTATCAACCTCTTTCTCAACCAGAAGCAATTAATTGGTTAAAACAACTCACCACAATTTTGCATCAAGTCCACGCCTCACAATTTTTTCACAGAGACATCAAACCAGCTAATATTATGCTGCGTCCTAATGGTCAACTGGTACTTATTGATTTTGGCAGCGCTAGAGAAGTCACCGGCACTTATTTAGCCAAAATGGGAGTAGGACAAAAAAACACAGTCATCGCTTCTAAAGGTTACACTCCCCCCGAACAAGATAGCGGTCATCCCGTACCACAATCTGATTTTTTTGCATTAGGAAGAACCTTTGTTCATTTGCTCACGGGCGCGCCTCCTTTAGATTTTTATGACCAGTTTACCGATCAATTACGTTGGCATAGTGCAGCCCCCCACATTACCCCAGAATTTGCCGATTTTATTGATAGTTTAATGGCGCGGTTGCCGGGACACCGGCCTCCCAATACGGAGGTTATTTTGCAACGTTTAGCAGAAATAAACCGTCCCGTTTCAAAGGTGGCGATGGCTAAAAAACCTAATTTTAGGTTTGATAAACTGCTAAAAGATAATGCTAAATGGGCTGCTGCCGGCGTATTTGTCATTGGTGGAACAGCGGCATTAGGCTCTATTTATACCTTTACCGAAGGCACCACAACTCCCAACCGGCCGCCCCTATCATCCAACACAATAAAAAGCCCAGAACCTCGAACATTAAAACCTACCTATAGCCCTCCACCCATTACTAATTTTAATGAAAATATAGGTAATGAAAAAATAATTTTAACTTCAACTTTGGCCGGTCATAGTTTAGATGTAAGATCCATAGCAATTAGTCCCGATAGTAAAACTTTGGTTAGTGGAAGTTTGGATGGAACTGTTAAAATTTGGAATCTACAAACTGGTAAATTAATTCGTTCTTTAAATGCCCATTCAGAAGCTCAAGAATTAGTTGCATCGGTAGCAATTAGTAGTGATGGAAAAACTTTAGTTAGTGGTAGTAATAGTTATGGTGGAACCATAAAAATATGGAATTTAAGCACTGGCGAATTATTAATGACTTTGCCTAAACAAGTGGATGGCGTTTCAGTAGTAACTATCAGTCCTGATAGTAAAATTATCGCCAGCGGGAGTGAAGATATGACAGTAAAATTGTGGGATGCCGACACCGGCACACAACTAGGCACACTTTATGGTCATGCGGGGCAGGTTCGCGCTATTGCATTTAGTCCCGATGGAAAATTAATTGCCAGCAGCAGCGAAGATACAACAATTAAGCTGTGGAATCGCAATAACAGCGAATTAATGGGAACTTTAGTCGGACATACAGGAAATGTTCATTCAATTGCCTTTACACCGGACGGACAAACTCTTGCATCCGCTTCCGCAGATAATACCATCAAACTATGGAATCTTCGCACCGGCTGCACGATTACCCAACGCTGTTATGCTACTACAACCTTATCTAGTCATTCAGGCACTCTCTACTCTATTGCCTTTAGTCCTGATGGACAAATTTTAGCAGGGGGTGGTTTGGCCGGCCGGGTTAGTTTGTGGAATATCAATTCTGGGGAATTATTGCAAAACCTACCGGGTCATTCGCGTTGGGTAGAGTCGGTGGTTTTCAGTCCTGACGGCAAAATTTTAGCAAGCGGCAGTGGAGACTCGACCGTAAAAATTTGGCAAATGCCTTAAAAAACTAATTATCCAATGTAGGGCGGTGTCCCTGGGCCGGCCCTACACCTATCAATATTAAAAAACTCTTTACTAATGTAGGGGCGGTGTCCCTGGGCCCGCCCTACACCCATAACAAACGCAAACATTTACTGTGCAGCCACCGGCGGAGAATTAATAAGCTGGGCTTGCAGGACTTGCACAGCACGGCTATAAAATGGATCTTGCTGAGAACCAACCCAATTTGGGTTACTCACAAGTTTTTGTTTTTGGTCATCACTCAAATCAATTTTGATATCAGGCGTAATGCCTTTGTGATTGATATCGGTTCCCTTGGGAGTGTAATAGTGAGCAATAGTTACAGCTAAACCCGAACCATCGGAAAGCGAGTGAACCGACTGCACCAAAGCTTTGCCAAAAGTTTGACTACCAATAATCGTAGCCCGACCGTTATCTTGAAGAGCACCAGATAAAATTTCACTTGCCGAAGCTGAGTTACCGTCAACCAAAACAGCAAGAGGAAGTTTTGTTAAAGCAGTGCGGTTGTTGGTAATTTCTTCATCTTTACCGGCGCGGTCAACAGTTTTCACAATAGACCCTTTATCCATCCACATCCGGGCAATATCCACACTCGCATAAAGTAAACCGCCAGGGTTGCCGCGCAAGTCTAAAACAAAAGCATCAACTTTTTTGTTATTTAAATCTTCAATAGCCCGGTGCATTTGCTCAGCAGCATGGCTGCTAAACTCTTGTAAACGAATATAGCCAACGCGAGTTTTTCCTTCTTGTTTAATCGTATGACGAACTGCCAACAGTTCAATACGCGCCCGTGTCATAGTAACATCAAAAGTGCCTTTGCCATCGCGCTCAATTTTCAAAGTCACTTCAGTTCCGATTTGACCTCGGATCAGCTTGGCAGCTTCTTCCACAGTCATGCCTTTAGTAGATTTACCATCAATAGATAAAATCTCATCCGCTGCTTGCAAACCGGCTTTGATAGCGGGGGAATTTTCGATAGGTTCCACCACCGTAATAGCCTTGCTATTTTTATCTTCTTCTAGGCGTAACCCCACTCCCGAAAGTTCGCCGGAGGTTTGGCTAGTTAAAGCTTCATACTGTTCTGGGTCCATGAAGCGAGTGTAAGGGTCGCCTAGTTGTTCTAGAGCCCCTTTGAGGGCAGCGTAGGCTTCTTCACGAGACGAATATTCTTTACCGAGGAGGTTTTGCCTTATTTTTTGCCAATTGACTTTATTAAAACTACCGTCTACATACTCGCGGTTAACAATTTGCCAAGCTTCATCTAAAACCGCTTTTGGGCTGTCTTGAAGGGCCGCACGAACTGAAGTGCTTAAGCCAGGAACAAATAAAGATAAGGTAGCCGTTGCTGCGACAGCGCCACCAAATAGTGCAATTTGAGGCGGTAAGAAGCGTTTTGGGGATAATTTCATCTTGAGGATTGCTTTTTCGGGATAGAGTTATATAAATCAAGCCGCTTAAACAGCGAAATGCTTTGGTAGATCATTCATCGACTGCCTTGCAACTTCCGGTGCAGCGACTTCAAAGACTTACAAACATGGCAGCTAGTTGCGTGGTGGCAACCTCCGCCCAAAGGCTGGTGGTTTTAGTATTCCCCGTCTGTAATACCCCCTAAACAACTGGTTTTAAAATATTCCAGCTTTTAGGGAAACCCAGCTAACTTTTGTGACAGTTTCAAAAGGTGTCCTCAAGGAGGTTATAGATGAAACTGTTGCTTTGGCGACGAGAAGAGTACGTTATTTTAGTGATTTTTTAGCTCATTAAAGCGCTAAGCCTTATTTTTGACTCCCTAAAAACTTTATGGTTATAGTTTAGCTAAAATCTTTTTTAAAACAAGTTGTTTGCAATAAATTGCTGAGGTGCCTGTGGAACAAAGTTCAAAACCAATTTCTTTCCAGCTTTGGCCACTAGTTTTAAATTTGGCAATTTCTGGGCTGGCGTTGGCTGTCATTATTGGTTTACAAACACTTCAGCTAAAACCAGACAGTCGTTATCGTGTAAATTTTTCTTCTGCTGAACGGCAAGAGGCATTAAGGCTCAAACTGGTTGAACGTCTTCCTACCTTGGGTTACGATAATTTAATTGCTAACTGGGCTTTTTTAAATTTACTTCAATATTATGGCGATGATGAGGCCCGCGAGGTTACGGGTTACTCTCTTAATGCCAATTATTTTGATATCATTACTAAACTTGACCCCCGTTTTTTGGAAGTTTATCCTTATCTTTCTACCGGCGTTTCTTTTTATTTGGGAAACCCTCAATTAGCTGTGGAATATATGACACGAGGTAGCAAAGTTCTGTCTCCACAAATTAATCCTTATGCTTTTTTAGTTTGGCGTTATAAGGGTCTTGATGAACTGTTGCTGGTTGGTGATACTCAAGCTTCAATTCGATCTCATGAAATGGCTGCCAAATGGGCAGAAAAAACTGAACCGGAACTTTCTAAAATGTACCTGCAAACGGCAGAATTTCTGAAAAAAGATCCTGATAGCACTATAGTTAGATTTCGTTCTTGGGTTGATGTTTATGGTAATGCAGTTGATGCAAGAGTTAAAAAACGTGCTGGAGAAGAAATTTTAAAACTGGGGGGTAAAATAGAAAAAAATGATCAAGGAGAAGAAATTTTTATTTTGCCAGCCAGTAAACCTAATGGTTCTACAAAAAATCCCTAAAAAGTTTAGTTTTTTTATAAAAAAATATCTTTATAAAATTAGATATTTTTTAGTTTATGTCTTAGTAATATTTTTAGTGGCTGGGGGGCTGATATCTGCCCAATGGTTTCGTAATCTTCACTCAACTTTAGCACAATCTGCTAAAGAGCCGGTGGGTGTTATTTTAGTTTTGGGAGGAAGTATTCACCGGGAAATATACGCGGCTGAACTTGCAAAAACAAATCCGACAATCCCGATTTTAATTTCCGAAGGTTCACCGCCTCCTTGTATCTGGTTAATTTTTCAAAAGGCTGGTGTTCCTTTTGATCAAGTTTTTCTGGAAAAATGCGCTCGTTCTACCTTTGATAATTTTAAATTTTCCCTTTCTATTTTACAATCTTGGCAAGTGAAAAAAGTTAAAGTAATTACGTCTTCGTCCCATCTTCCTCGTGCTCAATGGTTGGGTCAAATTATGTTAGGAAGTCATGGTATTTGGGTAGAGATAGAAGTTGCTAAACATCCGGGTAGACCCGGAAATAGAGAAGTTTGGTTTAAAACAATTGTAGATTTAATTAGGGCTACTTTTTGGGCTATAGTTAGTCAGTTTAATTTGCTGCCCCAATGTTCTGCTGTAATTCCCTTGTCATCTGTAGATATTCAATTTTGGTATGAAAATAGTTTTAAATGTGAAAAAGGAGGTTTAGTAGAACCTATTCAGCTAAGAACCTATGACTAATCCTTGAATAGTAGAAATCGGCACTTGATAGAAGTATTGTTGACGAAATTCGTCTTCTTTAATGGCAGCAAAAAATTTCTCAAGACTGTAATTAATTTCCTCAGCATTTACTTCGGGTATATCACTACACAAAATATGTAAATTTTCCTCTGTTTGAATAATGTTGAATCCTATTTTTTCTAAACAATTTAATCCCAAATATAATGTATAATTACTAATACCTAATTTTTGGGTTAATTGATAACGGTTAACTAATTTTTCCACTCGACTAACATATTTTGCCACCCCTAATAACTCTTGCCAAATTTCGCTAGGTTGTAATTTAGAAGGCACCGAATAAGCAAGGGCTAATTTTTGTGAATCTTTTTGGGCACACCGGCACCAATATTGCAACTCATCCCAACTTTTCGGACATTCCTCTACAAAAATACAAGCTGAAATTGCCTCTTTTGCCTGCAAATTTGAACGTAAATCAATAATCCAATCGTCTTGAGTTGTAATCTTAAATTCAGGAGTTTCTTGACTTGTTCGCAAAGCAATAATACGCACCTCATACCGGCCTTTAAAGGCATTAAAATCTAACTCAACAATGGCATCACACCGGCCTGTCGGTATTTCCTCTTTATAATGTCCCCACCATAACCCCGGAAATCCCTGTTTAGTTGAATTATCCCAAATTTCAAACTCAGTCTTGATATATTGAATTTTGCGCCCTTTTGTGTCTTGAATATTTTTATGCCATACGTTTTCAAACCAGCAATTTTGAATAAAAAGTTTGGGTATCGGGTTTCCCATTCCGCAAGGTTCTAGTAATTTCAATTCCCGAAACAAAGGTTGTCCCAATTCTGCTACCGAAACTATTAAATCAGCCTTAATTACCGGCCCGCTTAAACTTCCCTGTTGTCTTAATTGCCGGTTGATTCCTTCTCGAAATAACGGAATATTTTTCACCGGCAAACTCAAACCCGCTGCAAACGGATGTCCGCCAAACTTGTGTAATAAATACGCTTGTTCTTTCACCAACTTATAAAGATCAACATCATTAACTGAACGCGCCGAACCTCTGGCGAGAGGTTCCGAATTAACCGAAGTTTCCGTATTTAATAAAACTGTTGGTTTTCCGTATTCTTGGGCTATTTGACCTGCTACTAAACCTAAAACTCCTGCTTCCCATTGGGGGTCGTCTAAAACAATAACAGAAGTGGTTGATAAATCAATTTTTTCTAATTGCTTTTTCACAGAAAACAATACATCTTTTTGCAAACCTTGCCGTCTTGAATTGGCTATTTCTGCTAATTCTACTAATTCTCGGCAGCGTTTAGCATCATTTGAAGTCAGCAATTCTACACAAAAAGACGAATCACCATGAATGCGACTTACAGCATTAATTCTGGGCCCAATTCCAAAGGAAATATCTGTGGGTCGGTCGCCATTTCTTTGACAAAATTCTAATAAGTAGCCAACACCTAAACGAGTGGGATTTTTTGTCTGTTTTTGTAATTGTTGAATGCCAATTTGTGCTAAATATCGACAATCTCCCGACAGTTGTACTAAGTCGGCAATTAATCCAATGGCTACTAAATCATGTAATTCTTCCAAAGGTTTTTTGGCTACATTTGGCAAGGTTAAATATAAAGCTTCCACTAATTTATAAGCTACCGCCACGCCCGAAAGATGGGCTAAGGGATGATTACTATCTAAATAACGAGGATTAATAATTGCGATTACATTGGGACGGTTTTCTGGCAAGGTATGATGATCTGTAACAATCATATCTATGCCTAATTGATTGGCATATTCTATTTCATCAAGGTTTGTACTGCCGGTGTCACAGGTAATAATTAAATTAATGCCATTTTCTGCAAGTTGGTCTATTCCGGGCCGGTTCAGGCCGTGAGATTCGGTACGTCGGTTGGGAATATAATAAGTTAGGTTTTCTTGAGGAAAAAATTCTCTTAATCCATCCCATAAAACAGACGTTGAAGTGACACCATCGGCATCAAAATCTCCCCAAATAGCAATTTTTTCATTGTTTTTTCTAGCTTCTAATAAGCGCTGAATTGCAGAGTGCATTTCTTGCCCAAATTCAAAGGGACTGGCCGGTTTATATAGGTTGGGTTGAAGATATCCTTCGAGAATGTGGGGGTCAGTTATACCTCTTTGCCATAATAGTTGGGCGGCATAATGACCAGGAATTTCTGGGGCATTTTTTTTGATAAGTTGAATTAACCAGGTGGGGGGTTGAGTCGGAGGTTGAATTTGCCAGAGCGGTGTGGGTGTAGTCATGGTTTGTTAGGGCAGATAAACGCCAATAAGGTTTTTGGGGATAAGGTTTTAAGGGCTGGTAGTTTTCAAAGGCGTAAAAATATTTTGTAGTCGGGAAAATATGAAGGTTTGTTACGGGAGTGTTAAGCAGTGTTTCAAATTGGCGGTTATTTGGCTTAGTCTTATTCCCCTAATAACAAGTCCGTGATAACATCACTGCTTGTAATCGTAAGCGATTAGGAGTAAACCTTTGGTGTTACGGGTTGCTGTTGTTGGCTCAGGGCCAGCTGGTTCGTCTGCCGCTGAAACTCTGGCAAAAGCTGGGATCGAAACTTATCTGATTGAGCGTAAGCTTGACAACGCCAAACCCTGTGGCGGTGCTATACCTCTTTGCATGGTAAGTGAATTTGACCTGCCGCCAGAAATTATCGACCGGCGTGTGAGACAAATGAAAATGATCTCGCCGTCTAATGTCGAAGTTGATATCAAATTAGAAAAACAAGAAGAATATATCGGAATGTGCCGGCGTGAAGTCCTTGATGGCTTCCTCCGCAATCGTGCCGCCAAATGTGGGGCAAAATTAATAAATGGGACAGTTCATAAACTAGAGATTCCCTCAAATAACACCAATCCTTATACTCTGCACTACGCAGATCACTCCAATGGCAGTTTGGAAGGTGTAGCAAAAACTCTGCAAGTTGATATGGTTATCGGCGCGGATGGTGCAAACTCCCGTGTTGCTAAAGCTATTGATGCAGGTGATTATAATTATGCGATTGCTTTCCAAGAACGCATTCGCTTGCCAGAAGATAAAATGGCGTTTTATGAAAATTTGGCTGAAATGTATGTCGGTAATGACGTTTCACCCGATTTTTATGCCTGGGTATTTCCTAAATATGACCACGTTGCTGTCGGCACCGGCACAATGAAGGTTAATAAGGCAATTATCAAAGATTTGCAGGCCGGTATTCGTGCCCGCGCTGCGAAAAAATTGGCCGGTGGTAAAATTATCAAAGTTGAAGCTCACCCCATCCCAGAACATCCACGTCCGCGTCGCGTTGTTGGACGGGTGGCTTTGGTTGGTGATGCTGCTGGATATGTTACCAAGTCTTCTGGTGAAGGTATTTATTTTGCGGCTAAGTCTGGTCGGATGTGCGCCGAAACCATTGTGGAAATCTCTAATAATGGGGCGCGTATTCCTAGCGAAGATGAACTCAAACTATACCTAAAGCGCTGGGATAAGAAATACGGTCTCACTTATAAAGTGTTAGATATTCTGCAAAACGTTTTCTACCGCTCGGATGCAACGCGTGAAGCCTTTGTAGAAATGTGTGCTGACCTAGATGTGCAACGCCTCACCTTTGATAGCTACCTATACAAAACTGTGGTGCCGGCGAATCCTTTGGTGCAGTTAAAAATTACAGCTAAGACGATTGGTAGTTTGTTACGCGGTAACGCACTAGCGCCTTAGTTGTCACACTAAAAAAGTTATTTTTCGTTTCTGGGTCATACCTAGGAACGAAATTAATTTTTCTGGATATCTGGGTTTATTTGTGTTTATCTTTAGTTGCTTTTTTTTGGGCAGATAAACGCAGATAAACGCAGATATTTTATTTACTTGCATCTGCGGCTTAATTAGCTGTAGGGCAGGCCGTCTGTAAGTTATGCTTAAGATTCTTTTGCAAGATTGAGTTCTGGGGAACCAATACCGGCCGTTTCTGCCGAGGGACTGGTACTAGGAAGTTCTAGGCAATAACCGGCCCCATAAACAGTTTTTATATAACGCGGATGACGAGGATCTGGTTCTAGTTTGGTTCTCAAGTGCCGGACGTGAACGCGGATAGTTTCGATGTCATCATCAGGATCGTAACCCCAAACTTCTTTTAATATTTCGCTGGGGGAAACCGTTTGACCGTGACGTTGCAACAAACAGTGCAGAAGTTCAAATTCTAAATGAGTGAGTTTTACAGTTTGGTCAAACCAAATTGCCTCAAAGCGTTCGGGCACCAAAGTTAAAGGGCCAAAATTGAGGATTTCTGCGTGTTTTGCCGCTTGAGGAATGCGATCTGTTCTTCGCAATAAAGCCCGCACTCGCGCCAGCATTTCTTCTACTTCAAAAGGTTTGGTCAGATAGTCGTCCGCACCGGCATTAAATCCTTCCACTTTATCTTGGGTTTGACCAAGGGCAGTTAACATCACAATAGGGATATCGGCAGTGCGTTCGTCACGACGGAGACGCTGGCAAACCGTGAAACCATCAACCCTTGGCAACATGAGGTCAAGCATGATCAAGTCTGGGATTGTTTGTAAGGCAATGGCTTGACCTTTGATGCCGTCCTCTGCTTGAGTCACTTCATAGCCGGCCATTTCTAGGTTAACGGCAACGAGTTCTGAGATTGCTGGGTCATCGTCAATGACAAGTATCCGGGGCATCATTAAAAATTTCTCTATGACGTTTTTTTAAGGTACTTTGCGAACCTTTGCAGGTTACGAAGATTCCTCTCCAAATTATAAGCAGATTCTAAAATTTTTCCAAAATTTTCTCAATCTTAGTTCTATCTTTATTTATTTGCCGGTTTTTCAGCCAGACACGCTTAATATTTTTTATTATAATTCCCCTTTTTCATAAATATTTGTTAAGTAGGGTGATGTTCTGGCCACCACCCCACCCCAGCATTCAACCGGCATTAATGGCTTGTCTGAGACTTTGACAAAATTCTTTAATTGCTTCTAGCCCTTGTTCTGGAGTACCCTCAGCAAGGCGTTTGACAAAGGCACTCCCCACAATCACCGCGTCTGCGCCCCAGTGTTTAACTTGCTTGGCTTGTTCAGGAGAAGAAATGCCAAAACCAACTCCGATGGGTTTATCGGTGAGTTGTCTCATTTGGGAGAGTATATCTTCGACTCGGCTTTGAACTTGAGTTCTCATACCTGTTACGCCCGTGACACTCACTAAATAAATGAAACCTTGAGATTTTTCGCTAATGGCTTTAATGCGTTCTGGCGGACTGGTAGGGGCGACAAGTAAAATAATTTCTATGCCATATTTAGACGCCGGTGTAATTAAAGCTTCTGCTTCTTCTAAAGGTAAATCAGGGACAACTAACCCCCGTACACCGGCACCTGAAATTTGCTCTAAAAATTTATCAATGCCTCGATTCAGAATAGGATTGTAGTAAGTAAATAAAATTATCGGTGCTTTAAGATTCGGTGTTAAACCGGCCAGCATTTTTAACACTTGTTCCAGCTTTGTTCCCCGTTCTAAGGCTCGTGTAGCTGCTGCTTGAATCACCGGCCCATCGGCGAGGGGGTCAGAATAAGGTACTCCTAACTCAATCATATCCGCACCGCTGTTATCCAGAATTTTTAAAGCTTTAGCGGTGGTTTCTAAATCTGGATCGCCTGCGGTTATAAAAGGAATTAAAGCAATTGAGTTGCTTTTTTTTAAGTTTTCAAAACTTTGGGAAATAGAATTCATTTGACCTTATCAGTAATCGTTCATGGGCAAATCAAAAGCAACTAATTATAGCATTCCGCTTTGCGGATCTAATTAAAAACTTTTTTTTAGCTAAGAAAAAAATAATCAAATTTTTCTAAATTTAGGGATTTTTTTGTTGGCTTTTTTCCGCTTCCACTTCTGCTTGAAGTTGGGCAAGTTCTTCGGGCGAGAGTTCTTCTAAGCGTTTTTGAAATACTGCATCTTCGTAGTCTTTGAGTTGTTGGTTATAGGTCATATTTTGGGTAACGGCGCGGAATAGATAGCTTAATAACCAACCAATTAACACAACTACCAATAAAAGCTGACTCCAAATACCGGCATCCATACTGTCTAGTCCTGCTGCTTGCAAAACCAAATAAGCCAAGCCACCGGCAACAAAAATTCCTAAACCAATACCAATAACATCAATTCTTCTCATAAAATCATAGAAAACGGCGAATAAAAATACAGATAGAAATAGTAAATGAAGGCTTAGGGACGAGCAAATTTTTCCCGTCCCTATCAAGTCCCATCAGGTAGGAATTTGTCGGCGTTTGGGCCGTAAATTCAAAAATGGGGCCAAAAGCATTAAACCGGGGAAGAAAAAGAAAACTAAAAAGTACATAAAACCCCGTTCAAAAGAACTGGCAACATACCAGCGTTTTTGCAGGTAAATATACAAACCAAAGGGGACTACCAAAAGGTAAGCGCCACCTAAAACCACATACAGCAACAGTGCAATTTCCATTTTTGCCTCGTAATGATTCAAATAATGATAGCGGCTAGTTTGGCCCCAAAGCGGATGTGGCCCTAGCAATGCCGGCTGGTTTGCTAAGTTTTATTATTTTACCGCTTCCGGGTCTTCTGGAATTTTATAGACACATTTGCGATAAATAAGCATGATTTAAAGAAATTAAATTTACTTATATAAAAAGGTTTATGAAGAATAAAAACTTTGATTTTAAAAAGTAAAAATAGCTAAAAAAGCCAGAATTAGCGAGATGGCCAAAAAAATGTTAGGATAAAATGCTTGCATAAAACACCTAAGTTGTGCTGAAATAATAAAAGTCAGCAAAACCTGTAGAAAACAAACAATCCACAGGAAGCAAAGACGGGGGCGTGGCGGAATGGTAGACGCTACGGACTTAGACAACTGAGCCTTACAGGAGAAATCTTGCAAGTGACGGCTCTCAAATTCAGGGAAACCTAACTCTGGCAACAGACAAGGCAATCCTGAGCCAAGCCGAAACTTAGTTCTTAAACTCTGAGTTTTTAGTTTAGTGCTAAAGACTTGTGAAAACAGACTAATTCGGAAGGTGCAGAGACTCGACGGGAGCTACCCTAACGTAAAGACGAGGGTAAAGGGAGAGTCCAATTCTCAAAGCTGTTAAGACCGGCATACTATTTTGCCAGGAAGAAAAAAACAGCAGCAGCGAAAGTTGCGAGAGGATGAAAATCCGTTGACCCTTACCCGGTCGTGTGGGTTCAAGTCCCACCGCCCCCATAAATTTAAACTTATAAAGCCAATTTCTTTTGAGAGATTGGCTTTATTATTTTCAAAAAATGAAGCAGAAAAAAAGCGACCGCCATTTAAAGCCGGTCGCTAAATATTCCTCAATAATCAATCAGAAAAAGATTACTTAATCATGGCTGAAACCGATGCCAACTCAGGCTCAGAGATGCGAGGAGCAGTGAATTTGGCTGCATAAATCTGAGGATTAACTTGAGAAATTTGGGTGTAAGACTGACGGAGTTGAGCATTTACAGCTACAGTTTTCACGTCATACATTTGGGTGGCAACTTTGGGATAAAAACCGATGCCAATAATTAAAACCAAGAAACAGGCGGCAATAAAAACTTCACGAGGTCTGGCATCATCAAAACCGGCATTCATAGGTAAAACACAGTTCGTCCCAAAACAAACCGCTTCTTGATCCTCTTGAGAATTTTCCCCTAAACCGGCATCGCCATTGACACCATATTCAGGTAAAAAACAAGTGGGCGCATTACCAGAACCATAAAAGATTTCCCGCAACATTGACAGTAGGTAAATGGGAGTAAGAATAAGCCCAACCGCCGCGAGAAACACCGTAACTGTGCGGAAAGTAGAACTGTAAATATCACTAGAAGTGACACCCACAAAAACCGTTAGTTCGCTAACAAAACCACTCATTCCCGGAAGTGCCAGCGATGCCATTGCACCGACAGTAAATAAAGCAAAAACCTTTGGCATTGCCTGACCAATACCGCCCATTTCATCAAGGGCCATTGTGTGGGTACGGTCGTAGGTAACACCGGCCAAGAAGAACAACAGAGATGCAATTAAACCGTGCGATAGCATTTGTAAAACCGCACCACTCATACCCACATCAGTAAAAGAGGCAATACCAAGGAGAACAAAACCCATGTGGGAAACAGAAGAATAAGCGAGGCGGCGCTTCATATTGGTTTGGCCAAAAGAAGTAAAACCACCGTAGACAATATTGACAACACCTAAAATTGCGATAACCGGCGCGAAGTAAACGTGAGCATCCGATAGCAATTCTAAATTAAGGCGAATTAAACCATAACCGCCCATTTTCAAGAGCACACCGGCCAAAATCATAGAAACAGGAGCAGAAGCTTCGCCGTGAGCATCAGGTAGCCAAGTATGGAGAGGGAAAATCGCCAGTTTGACGCCAAAAGCCACTAAAAGGCCGGCATAAAGCAGTAATTCCAAACCGAGAGGATAATCTTTTAAACCAAGCGCAGCGATATCAAACGTGAAATCACTGCCATAGAAAGCCATTGCCAGACCGGCTACCAATATAAAGACAGAAGCCGCTGCGGTATAGATAATAAATTTAGTTGCTGCGTAGCGGCGTTTTGGGCCGCCCCAAATACAGATGAGGAGATAAACGGGGACGAGTTCAATTTCCCACATTATGAAAAGGAGCAAAATGTCTTGGGCTACAAACACCCCAATTTGGGCTGCATAAAGCACAAGCATCAAGAAATAGAAAAGGCGTGGTTTGCGATCTACTTGCCACGCCCCGAATATAGAAAGAGTCGTTACAAAACCTGCTAAAAGTACCAGAGGGGCTGAAACACCATCTACAGAAACAGCCCAGTTTAGGCCCAATTGGGGTAGCCAAGAATATTTTTCAACGAGTTGAAAGCTGGCGTTGGTGGGATCGTAGTGAGTCCAAAAGGCGTAGCACATCAAGACAAAATCCGCCACCGCGACCCCCAGGGCATACAGCCGCACGAACTTGCCGGTTTTATCTGGCAGTACGGGGATGAGGAGGGATGCAAAAAGTGGCAGCGCGATTATGGCTGTAAGCCAGGGAAATTGAGCGGGTATCATGGCAGTGTGAAGAATTGTTTGCCGACTTCTTTAAGATTACTAAACTTTGGTTACATTACTTCATAAAATTTTTTTTGCCTAAGCATAGGGCTTTCTATAGAGGAGTTTGGCGGTTTTTGTTTTTTCAACCAGCCGGTTTTAACAATAATGTTGTTTTGGAGAGTTTAGATACCTGTGGTGGTTTAAAAACTCGGCAAGTTAAAGATATAAGGTTTTTTAAACGCAGATTAACCGTGATGGATTTATGTTGTCTGTTAGGATGAGGACACTTTTAAAAGTTAGTTTTAGGATAAAAGAACAACAAAGAAAAAGTTAAAAGGTGCTATTCTCCAAGTTTAGGCAACATAACGGATAAACTCGGATAAACTCGCTGAGTTAGATTTAGGTGATTGATAGCTGTCTCGAAGTTTTCTCCTTGGGCAATGCGCCAGCGAAGTTGTTGTAGTTCTTCCCAGTTTAGGTCATTTTCTATGTAGGCTTGAGTGATAGAAATTAGCAACTCCAAATAATTATTTCCTTCTTCTTTTGTCATCATTGTATGAGGAATGTTTAGACTTTTATCAAAGGTATAAAACCAGGATTTAGGTTGAAATTTTAATGAATTTTTAAATAACTTTTCTTGTTCTTTTGGATCAACTGCTTTATCCGCTGCACTGGAAATAAGGAATATGGGGGCTGTGGGTTCTTTTTTTGTCCGGTTTAAAATTTCTTCGGCTAGGTTTAATAAAACTCGTAATTTTGGCATCTCAAAACCTTCATAACCAAAACTTTTTTGTCCTTCAGTTTGGAACCATTTAAAATAGATATTGGCTAATTTTACAAACCAATCAACGGCCTCATTAGTACCACCGAAATAGGGAGCAAAAAGTAAGACTTTTTCGATTTTTTCTGAATATTCTAGGGCCATATTAGCAGCTAAAATTCCGCCGGTAGATAAGCCGCCAATAATAATTTTTTCTCCAATAATTTGAGCAATTTCTAACCAATGATTGCAAAATTCTGTATAGGTTTCGAGGTTTTCGGGGAGTGGTGGGGGGTTATTTTCGTTCCAGTTCCCGGCAATACCATGTCCAGGTTGCAGAGGAATAAGTACGTTATAACCGGCTTCATATAAAAACTTTCCCAGGGGTTCAAATTGATAGGGAACGGCGGTAAAACCATGAAAAAAAAGAAATACTGTTGATGTTGGTTGAGGGTGAAAAAAGAACCGAGATGCACAGGTTTCATCAAGGAGAGGAAGGGTTGCTTCTTGGGTTTTAATATCTTGAATAATTTTTTGAGTGAAGGTGAGATAATCAGTCATAGTTTTTTATGTTAGGAGTCTGAGGTGGCCGGTGTGAGAAACCCAGTATTTTTAAAGATACAGGGTTTCCGACTCTGTTTACTCACCTTTGACACATAACTTTTCAAAAGGCTGGCAGTTGATATATTTGCTTTGGGGGCTAGTTTCACTGCCATCTAGGCTGATTTTATGGGGTTCTATGCCATGAAATTCGATGCGGATGCTGTTGTAAGGAAAAGGATAACAACCTTGTTGTTGCCAGGTGATTTCGAGTTGGTCTTTGTTTTGGTTCATACGGAAAATATCGAGACGAGTTTCGCCGTAACCGTCGCCACTATCGCTATACATAAATGATTCAGTAGTAGTTTGAGAAGAGGGGTAAACATGAAGAGTTAGTTCATTGTTTTCTTCCATTGGGATGATACTGCCTTCTTTGATAAATAAGGGGATTTTTTCGAGGGGTGCATCAATGGTTATTTCGGTTGAACTTTCTAATATTTCATCGTTCCAGAAGTTATACCACCGGCCTCTGGGTAGGGTGACTTTGCGTGAGGTTTCCCCTTCAATATAGATGGGGCAAACTAATAGGGAATCTCCTAATAAAAAGGCATCATCAATTCCCCACAGTTTAGGATCTTCGGGATCACTCCAAAACACCGGCCTCACAAGAGGATAACCTTTTTGACTAGCTTGCCATGCCAATGTATAAAAATAGGGCATCAGACGATAACGCAGTTGCAAAAACTCTCGCATGATTGTGAGATAGGGTTCGCCGTAGGTCCAAGGGGCCCGATGTGAGACGTTGTTGGAGGAGTGGGTGCGGAAAAAGGGCAGGAAAGTGGACATTTGGAACCAGCGCAGGTAGAGTTCTGCCGGGGGGTTGCCTTGGAAACCGCCGGTGTCTGGCCCGCTGTAGGGGATGCCAGAGAGTCCTAAACCGGTAACGGTGGAAATGGTTAATTTTAAGGCTGTCCAAGTACATTCGATGTCGCCGGTCCATGTCCAGGCGTAGCGTTGCAGACCGGCCCACCCAGCACGGGAAACGATGAACGGACGGAGGTTTGTGCGGTGGTTTCGCAAGCTTTCATAACCGGCTTTGGCCTGCATTAATCCATATATGTTGTGAGCCTCGCGGTGGTCTCCGCCTCGGCCTTCCATATAATGCTGGGTGGGTTTGGGCAAGGAACGGTCGCCCCATAGTATAAAAGCAGCTGGTTCGTTCATATCATGCCAAAAACCGGCCACACCGACGTCTAAAAGGTATTCGTATTGCCGACTCCACCAATGACGGACGGTGGGGTTTGTGAAGTCGGGAAATACACACCAACCGGGCCAAACTGGGCCGGTGGCGAGTTCGCCGTTTGGTAGTTTACAAAAAGCGTTTAAATGTTGTCCTTGGAGGAATAAATTGCTTTCCCGGCTGTATTTAACTCCGGGGTTCATTATGGCAATAAATCTTACATTTTCCTCAAGTAATTCTTTGATAAATTCGGGTAATTTAGGAAAACGATCTGGGTCTATTGTAAAGGCACGATACCCAACTTGCACATCAATATCAAGGTGTATAGCGCTGAGGGGAAGGTTATATTTTTTAAAGTCTTCTGCTTCTTTTTTGACAGCTTCTTCCGTGCGATATCCCCAGTGGGATTGATGATAGCCTAATGCCCAACGGGGGGGCAAGGGAGAACGTCCAGTGAGTTCGGTGTAGCGTTCTATTAAATGTTGGGGAGTGCCGGTTGTGATGTAGTAGCGTAATGAACCACCATCAAAGTCGGCAATAGCATTTTCATTAAGGGTAAAATTGGCTTCAAAAGAGTTTTCATAAAAAATTAAATAGCTGCCTTCTTGATGAATACCCATATAAACAGGAATGCAAAGATACATAGGATCAGAACCGGCACCATACATTCCAGCGGCGTCGTAATTCCACATTTTATAAGTCACTTCAGTTCTACCGTCTTTAGGATCGCGCCGGTTGAGGGGAAAAGCCCTTTCTCCAAGCCCATAAATGTGTTCTTCTTTTCTTAGTTTGGCTGTGTGTATCCAGCCGTTTTCTTTGCATTGAGGAGGATTTTCTTCACGGAATAGTTGGCCGGTTTTGTTATAGAATTTAAGGCTTCCATCAAAACTTATATTTATTTTTAAGGTATTAATATTGTCTTCAGAAATTGCCGAGATAATTGTCCAACTTTGGCCGGTTTCTTCAAGAATAGTATCGATTTCTGGCCATTGATGGCGGGCAATTCCATAGGGTACCGGTAACTCACCAGGAAGCCAGTTTAGGAGAGCAAAATCAGGAGTTAAGTAGGTAATTTGTAGTTCGGCTTTTTCAAAAAAGAAATGGGCACCTCTGGGGGTTGGTTTGGCTTCGAGTAGTTTGCCAGGGTTTTGAAAAGGTTCTTGGGTTGGTGTGTGGGGATATTGTTTTTCTATTGCGTCGCGTTTAAGTGAGTATTGATAGGCTTTGGGGGCGAAGCCTATGTAAAATAAAGTGCCACTCAAATAATGCAGTCTTTCAGTTATCTTTTTGAGGATAGACATAGTGAGTTTGGTTGTGGTTTGAAGCAAAACTGGTTTGTTGCGACCATAATTTTTTTTATTATTGGCAGTTTTGAGTGATAACCAACATCAACCTTTAGGGGGATTTTTTGTTTCTCATGTGAGGAAACCTCTTTGTCAGGTTTTGAAAATAATTCAGCAAAATTTAATATAATTCTTGGGTTAAAAAATCGAATTTGGTTAGAGCTAAATTAGGTTAAAATTAAGCATAAAAGTTGAATTTTAGATGAATTTCAATACAGAAAGCAATAGAAGCTAGGCCGATAAAAGCTCTAATTTTCCAACCGAATAATTAATGCGTGTTATAGTATTTATAAATCGCATTATTTAGGTCTAAGCCCATCAGGAAAAACACTTGTTTCCAGTATCCGAGATCGCCATATTAAAGTGTGAAATATTGGCCCAGATGAGATAATTTCCTCACTTCCAGCAAATTCTTTAACCACTCTAAATTGTGATAGCAAAATAGCAGTTTTTAGCTATGAAAATCTTATCCAACTTTGGAATATAGAAACCAGAACCCAGCTTTCTACTTTGGAAAGACATACAGCAAAAATCGAATAAACCCGCCTTGCAAATACTGACGAGAGAAACCAGGTTTTTTACCCAGATAGAAGAACCTCTGTTACCTCTGTTACCTCTGTGCCTACCTCTGTTACCTCTGTGTGATAAAAAACCCCCCGCCTCTCAAAGAGTAAACCCCCACCAACAAAAAACCCCCATCTACAAAAGATAGGGGAAAAAAATAGGAGGGAAATGTTACAAACCCTTGAATTAAGCAATAGCTGCCATTTTCACTTCGTTGGTAGCGAGTAATTCTTGCAATTCTTCCGCATCAACGGTTTCTTTTTCAATCAGCATTTCTGCCAACTTATCCAAAACGTGCCGATTATTAATCAAAACTTCTTTAGCACGTTTGTAAGCAACATCAATGAGGCTGCGGACTTCTTCATCAATAGCAGCGGCAGTTTCTTCAGAGAAATCGCGTTCTGCCATGATATCGCGGCCTAAGAACATATTACCTTGTTGCCGGCCTAAAGCCACCGGCCCCAGACGTTCGCTCATACCAAAGCGCATTACCATTTGGCGGGCCACGCGAGCAACTTGTTGCAAGTCATTGGAGGCGCCGGTGGTCACTTCTTCCTCACCAAAGATAATTTCTTCAGCAAGACGACCGCCCAAAGCTACCGCCATTTGGTTTTGCAAATAGGATCGGCTATACAAGCCAGAGTCCATACGTTCCTCACTTGGTGTGAACCAAGTTAAACCACCGGCCCGTCCGCGAGGAATAATGCTGATTTTTTGTACCGGGTCATAGTCTGGCATCAAGGCACCAACTAAAGCATGACCGGCCTCGTGGTAAGCAACCAAAGTTTTGCGTTTTTCACTCATCACGCGGTCTTTCTTTTCTGGGCCGGCCAGCACACGGTCGATGGCATCGTTAATTTCATCCATCGCAATTTCCGTAAGGCTGCGGCGGGCTGCCAAGATAGCAGCTTCATTCAACAGGTTAGACAAGTCGGCGCCGGTGAAACCAGGAGTACGACGGGCGATCTTTTCTAGATCGACATCTTTACCCAAGGTTTTGCCACGAGAGTGAACTTTGAGGATATCCAACCGGCCAGAGTAGTCGGGACGATCCACAACCACTTGACGGTCAAACCGGCCCGGACGCATTAAAGCAGAGTCTAGAACATCGGGGCGGTTAGTAGCGGCAATAATAATAATGCCGGTGTTGCCCTCAAAACCATCCATTTCGGTGAGAAGTTGGTTAAGGGTTTGTTCGCGTTCATCGTTTCCACCACCAAGGCCGGCGCCACGCTGACGACCCACCGCGTCAATTTCATCGATAAACACGATACAAGGGGCGTTAGCTTTCGCTTGTTCAAAAAGGTCACGAACGCGGGAAGCGCCTACACCCACGAACATTTCCACAAATTCTGAACCGGAAATGCTGAAGAAGGGAACTCCTGCTTCACCGGCAACAGCTTTAGCCAGTAGGGTTTTACCAGTACCCGGAGGGCCCACCAGCAGCACACCTTTAGGAATTTTGGCACCAACAGCAGTAAAGCGGTCAGCGTTTTTAAGGAAGTCTACAACTTCTGTAAGTTCAAGTTTGGCTTGGTCAATACCGGCCACATCACCAAAAGTAATTTGGGTGTTGGGTTCCATTTGGACTCTAGCTTTTGACTTGCCAAAGTTCATAGCTTGGGAACCGGGGCCATTTTGGGCGCGGCGTAGCAAGAAAAATAAGCCAACTAATAGTAAAGCGGGGAAGAATAAGCCGCTAAGGGCTTTGACCCAGAAACCTTCATCGTTTTGGGGTAAAACTTCGATGTTGACTTTGTTATCGCTGAGGATATCAAAGAGGGCGGGGTCATTGGGAGGCAAGTTGACTAAAAATTTTCCGTCTTGGGCTTGAACTAAGGCGCGGGTACGATCTGCGCTGATACTGACTTTATCTACTTTTTTGCTTTGGACTTCTTCGATAAACTGACTGTATCTTAGGGTTTGCCGGCTGGGGGGTTGTTTGTCAAAAAATGCTGTAAATAGGGCGATGACGACTATCGCTAGCAGGGCATAGAGTCCTGCGTTTCTCCACCGTTTATTCACCGGGATCTTTCCTCCTAAATTTTTTCTTATTTGGCCTGCGGTCTTTTTATTGGCTTGTGTAAACTTATATTAAACGATTTTCAGGTTTTGCGGCAGTTCTGCTATGCCAAAACTAAAAAATGGGGCATAGTTGTTATGGAATCTGGGTTTGGGGCGTTAAGGTTTCTTTTTGTGAAGGGCCGGTGGCTGAGATAATGGAAGACGAGAATTTTAGGCTGTATTTTATTATGACAATTGCAAGAATAAAAGGAAAATCCCAACAAACCGCATCTTAAAAGCTATGTCAAGCTGTTTGCTGGAAGATGAACTAGTTACTTTTTCCAAGGTAATTTTGTCCCCATTTCTGTCATGGCTGAAAAAATCAGATAAAGGATCAGTAAACCGGCACCGGCTAAAAATGTAATAAAGTCGTTATCCATTGTTGCAATTAAGTTAAACTATTTTAATCTTATCATTTGGTGAGGTTTGGTGTGAGAAGGCTTTATTTTTTGGTGCCGGGGACTGGTGGAAAGTTTGCTTGTGGTGGGTTGTGGGCTGAGTTAAAAACGTTGAATCTTGCTAAGCAAATTTGTCAGGCTGAAGTAGTTACTTACCGACAAAGAGAAAAGGATATTTTATTTTTGGAAGATGTTTTAAAGTCGGATAAATTAGAAAATATTATTTTTGTGATTAGTTGGGGTTTTGATGTGCCTAAGTTGGCTCGTCAATTGAAGGGTTTTCAGGTAATTTACCATGCTCATAGTTCGGGTTATGGCTTTAGTTTGCGTGGAGATATTCCGATTATTACAGTTAGTAGAAATACGATGGGTTATTGGGGTCAAAAATCGCCTAATTCTTTGATTTATTATTTACCAAATCAAATTTCTGATGAGTTTAAAAATTTGAATGTAGCGCGAGATATTGATGTTTTAGTGCAGGCACGGAAGTCTTCGCGGTATTTGATGAAAGAGTTGGTGCCGGTGTTGGAAAAAGAGTGTAATGTGTGTGTGGTGAGTTCCTATGTAGAAGATTTGCCGGCCCTTTTTAATCGGGCTAAAGTTTATTTGTATGATTCGGCAGAATATTGGGCAATGCAGGGAGTGAGTGAGGGTTTTGGTTTGCAACCTATCGAAGCTATGGCGTGTGGTTGTGTGGTTTTTTCGAGTGTCAATGGAGGGCTATCTGATTATTTAGATCCTGGTTTTAATTGTTATAAAATTGCCGGATATTCGCGGGAATTTGATGTGAAGCGTATTTTAAAAGTGGTTAATAAGGGAGAGAATTTGAGTTTGTCTGAGGAGGTTTTAAAAGAGTATAGAGTAGAAAATGTAATTAAGCGTTTTAGGGTAATTTTAGAAGAAATTAATGAGTTTTTTGATATAAAATATTCCGGGGATAATGTAATTCGGGGTTTACCAAAAATGGGCCGGTTTCGGTTGTTAGCGGATAAAGTAGTTAAGAAATTTGGCAAAAAATATTTTAATTAAATCCCTTAAACATCCTCACCCAAAAAAAACACCCTCAAAAACCCTCTGTGTTCCTCTGTGTAACCTCTGATACCTCTGCGTGAAAAAAAACCCTCATATCACAAAAAAACCCAAAATTAAGCCATAATGAGACACCATTACCTTCAAAAGCAGACCCCGATTGCCAGCAATCAGAAGAATCGCAACTCACATCGCCTAAACGACTAGAAACCGATGCACCGGCAACCGGCCCAACCACAGCCAAGATTAACTTTATTGATGTAGACCGGCTTCTTTACAATAGTTTTGAGTGAATTGAATTTTACAGTAGGTTACAAGCGTGACTTTTAAAGTAGGATTGCTAGGATTAGGCACCGTAGGCACCGGCACCGCAGAAATATTACTATCTCCAGCCGGTCGTCTTCCATTGCTAAAAGAAATCGAAATTTATAGAGTCGGAGTACGTTCTCTCGATAAAGCCCGGAGTTTAGAAATAGACAAAACTCGGTTAACAACAGACCTCGAATCTATCGTCAACGACCCAGAAGTTGATATCGTTGTAGAATTACTCGGAGGACTAGAACCGGCACGCTCATTAATCCTCAAAGCCATCGCCAACGGCAAACACGTTGTCACCGCCAACAAAGCCGTCATTGCCCGTTTTGGCCCAGAAATCTTCACCGCCGCCAACGAAAAAGGCGTTTACGTCTTGCTAGAAGCTGCTGTGGGTGGTGGTATCCCCGTCATTCAACCCCTCAAACAATCCCTTGGCGCCAACCGCATAAAAAGCGTTATGGGCATTGTCAACGGTACCACTAACTATATCCTTACCCGCATGACCACAGAAGGCGCGGACTTTGCCGAAGTGCTCGCCGACGCCCAAAAACTCGGTTATGCTGAAGCCGACCCGACTGCTGATGTTGATGGCTTTGATGCAGCCGATAAAATTGCTATTTTGGCAAGTTTAGCTTTTAATGGTCGCATCAAATTAGAGGAAGTTTATAAAGAAGGCATCCGTAATGTCAGCGCGGCGGATATTGCCTATGCAGATAAACTAGGATTTATTATCAAACTGGTGGCTATTGCTAGACGCGAGGAAGGCAGTACAGAAGAAAGCGACCGCTTGCAGTTGCGCGTACATCCGACACTTTTACCAAAAACGCATCCCTTGGCAAGTGTAAATGGCGTTTATAATGCAATTTTGGTGGAAGGGGAACCGCTTGGTGAAGTGATGTTTTATGGACGTGGTGCAGGGGCCGGCCCCACTGCCAGTTCCGTTGTTGCAGATATTATGAATATTGCGGCCGTTTTAAAAACCGAGACAGTGCCGATTCCCCACCCGTTGATTAGTTGCTCTCACCAACATTACTGTAGTGTGGGGCCGATAGAAAATGTTGTGAGTCGATTTTATGCTAGATTTCTCACAAATGACCAAGCCGGTGTAATTGGTAAGCTGGGTACGAGTTTCGGCAATCAGGGTGTGAGTTTAGAGTCTATTGTGCAGATTGGAATGCGCGATAACTTGGCAGAAATTGTCGTTGTGACCCACGATGTGAGAGAGGGTAAATTCCGCGCTGCCCTTGATGAAATTCGCACATCAGGTGCGGTGGATAGCATACCTAGTATCTTGCGTGTATTGTAGAGTATATCTCACCCACCGGTTAAGCGGCCGGTGGGCAAAGTATTAGCCTACATGATTTTTGGTACTCGGAAAAACTCGTCTTCTCTTTCCGGGGCACAATTTAAAATCGCTTCCCGATCTGGGCAAGGTTCCAAATGATCAACACGGGTTATATTACTAACATCTATGGCTCGCGTTGTAGGCGCTACATTGTCTGTATTCAGTTCGCCTAATTGCTCAAAATAATCTAAAATGCTGCTGAGTTGAGTAGTAAATTGCTCCTCTTCTTTTGGGGTTAATTCTAATCGAGCTAGGTGAGCAACTTTGCGGACTTGTTCGCGGTCAATCATAATCAGTAGGAAGGGGGAATGGGGTGTTAAGTTGGTTGTTATTAGAAATTACTTTTTAGCAATTTAGAAATAAACATCCATTGTAGACCGGCCTGTAGTTTTGAGCCAGTTTTGAGCTTCAATGTAGTTATTTGGTGCTTGGCTAATGGCACGTTTCCAGTAGTCTGCGGCTTTGTCGTACAATGCTTCGGCTTCTTCTGCGTTGCCGGCTTCGCGTTGTTTTTCGCCACGATAGTGATAAATCACGGCAATATTATTTAAAGCTTGGGGCATTCTTGGGTTGAGGTCAAGCGCTTCGTGATAATATTCCAAAGCTTTATCTTGTTCGCCGTTGCTGGTATGAATTAAGCCAATGTTGTAAAGAATATAACTGCGATCATTGGGGTCTTCTTCCAGCGTTAAGGCTTCATAATAGTTTTCTAGGGCTTCTGCATATTCGCCATCGGCTTGAGCAGACATTCCATCTCGGTAGTAGGCAAAGGCTTCTTTTGCTTTTTGACTGGTAGGCATTATCTTGAGGATAATATCTGCCATGACGGTAAAGCTTTTATCGATAAAGTTGTCGTTGCGTTGGCTTCTTGGCATAATTTTGAGTAGTTTTGTGGCTGTTGTGGGTGTTGGTTAAAAAGGTTTATGAATCAAGTTTAGAGCCGGTGGGACGATTTCAGCTGATGTGAGTGATATCACTGGTTTTAAAGCCGACTGTCACCTGGCATTAAATAATTTATCACATTGCTGGAAGTTTGAAGTCACAGTTTTTATCTTGAAAAGAGGGAATAATAGTAAGTAGGAAGAAAGAAAAGGTTAGGAGAGTCTCAGCCATGTCTTACCACCAACAAAAACAAGCAACTCCCAGTTTTGTAAAGATTGTTTATTCGCAAATCAAAATTAATGGCAAACTAGAGTTAGTGCCAATGGAATTATACACTGATGGTACTGTGAAACGTTCTGCCTAGTTATTAGTTAATCGCAAAATTTTTGTCAGCCTAGGAAGATGCAGCAACAACAATATTGTTTCAAGGATAAAAAGATAAAATAAAATCCCTCGGTAACGTTATCGGGGGATTTTGTTTTTTGGCTTTTATATAGCGGTTTTCAATCATATCAATTCCAAAAAGAACCCCCCAACCCCCTTAATAAGGGTGGTTCAATCCTACCTCAGCAGATAGAAAAATGTTATAATCAAATTTCAGATGTAGGTAGATTTGTTATTCAGCCTATCCAAGGTTTTTAGACTCTGAAGTGAGTAAGCATTTAATTTGATGGAAGTAGAAAGTATAATTCATTATTAAGATATCAAAAAAGGATTACCGTCCCATCAAAGAAGCCACTACTAAGGCCAATTCCACAGGGTTTACCGGCTTTGTTAAATGCTTTTGAAAACCAGCATTAAGAGCACGTT
The DNA here is from genome assembly GCA_036704045.1 of Halomicronema sp. Lineage (GTDB taxonomy): Bacteria > Cyanobacteriota > Cyanobacteriia > Cyanobacteriales > Oscillatoriaceae > Ancylothrix. The sequence continues at coordinate 104,873 of DATNQM010000051.1, forward strand.
TTTCGTCATCTGCTGTCGCATAGGCAGTTAATGCCACAGCAGGCACTTTACCACCTTTTTCTAAAGGAAATGTGCGAATTTTAACAATCAAATCATAACCATTTTCCAGAGGCATACCAATATCACTTAATAATAAATCTGGCTGCCATTCTTGGAAAATTTCTAAAGCTTGTTGTACAGATTTTGCCTCTTTTACAATCGCCCCACAAGATTCTAAAAAGATTTTAATAAATTCTCGTGTATCTGCTTCATCATCCACAACTAAAACTCGTATTTGCTGTAAAGCAAAACTAGAGTTATCATCAGTATGAGCTACATTTTTCGAGACGTGTTCTGATGAGTTAGAAGGATTTTCTCTTAAAGGCAACTTCACCCAAAATGTTGTTCCTTGTTCTTTACCTAAACTTTCTACTCCCACAGTTCCGCCGTGCATTTCTACTAGCTGACGAACAATAGATAAGCCTAATCCTAAACCACCATAGGACCGCGTAGAAGAACTATCTGCTTGACGAAAACGCTCAAAAACGAAGGGCAAAAATTCCGGTTCAATACCAATGCCGGTATCACTGACTTGAATTTCTGCAAAACTAATTTTATTTAACCCCATCCACTCTATTGAAGTTTGCAAACGCACATTTACTTGTCCGCCATTGGGAGTAAATTTAATGGCATTTGATAACAAATTCCAGATAACTTGTTGCAAACGATTTGCATCGCCTAAAACCGGCCCAATTCGCCAATCTAGGGATGATTCTAACACAATGGTTTTTGCTTCAGCTGCCGGCCTAACCGTATCCAAAACCGCCTCAATAATGGGTGGTAATTCGACCGGCAATACCTTTAAAAGCAACTTGCCGGTAATAATTCGCGAGACATCTAACAAATCTTCAATTAACTGTTTTTGAGATTTGGCATTGCGTTCGATAGTTTCCAAAGCTTTCTGTTTTGTTAAATCATTTAACTGTCTTTCTCGCAACATTGTTGCCCAGCCTAAAATAGCATTTAAAGGCGATCTTAACTCATGGGAAACCACTGCCAAAAACTCATCCTTCATGCGATTAGCTTGGGTGAGTTCTTCGGTTTGCCGGTGTAAAGATTCTAGTAAATTTGAACGTTCCATCGCCACTGCTATTTGATCACAAACTGCCTGCATAAGTGCCACTTCTTCATCCGTAAAATTGCTACGAGTGCGGCTTCCAAAAGAAAGTGTACCTAATAGTTTGCCTCCAGCAATCAAGGGCTGACAAGAATAAGCAGATAGCCCAGCTAAGCGTAGAAACTCTGTTTTTGTATCTGTTAATTCTCCAATATTTATAACTGTAATTTGACGGCGTTCTTGTGCCACTGTCCCACATATTTGCTCACCAAAATCTAACCACTCAATTTCTTTAGCCAGCACATCGCTAATACCTTTGTAACTTTCCAGTGCTATTCCTCCTACTTTTTCATCAGCCAAATAATTCAAGAAAATATCAACATTTATCAATTTTTTAAGCTTAATAAACAAAGCTTCTATCAGAGTCACTGGCTTATTACTAGAAAGCAAATCTCTTGTTGTTTCAAATAACAAATTAAGTCGGCTATTTCGTTCTTGCACGGCTGTTTCAATTTGTTTCCGATATGTAATATCTGTAGAAATTACACAAATAGCATAGGGCTTTCCATTAGCATCATAAAGCGGACATTTAAAAGAAAGTAAAACAGTCTTTTTACCATCAAAATATCCAGTTTCTTCCGCTTCCATTGGCATCCCAGACTCAAGGACTTTTTTATCATTTTCAACAGACTGCTGAGCAAACTCGCGGGGGAATACTTCAAAATCTGTTTTCCCTAAAATTTGATGGCGGCTAACTTGAGAAATTTCTTCACTTTTGCGATTAAATAAAAGATACCTTCCTTCAATATCTTTGACATAAATTGCCGCCGAAGCATTTTCGACAATTGTATGTAACCATTGCTGATTTTGTTGTAGCGCTTCTTGAACTTTTTTAAGTGGATTAATATCTTGAAAAATCAATACTCCAGTTGTGGGATAGCCATACATTGCGGGCAGCATATCTCCATATACAATCAGCGAACGCACTCCTCCAGGCGTATGCCAATCCATTTCAAACCCATTTAATTTTTCGCCTCTTGCTACCCTAACTCCAGGCATTTTATCATCAGGAATACGATTACCCACCACATCAGTACAATAATAAATTGTGTTGTATTCTTCCGCCGATTTCCCTTTAGGAAACTCTCCCCCGGCAAGTTCATCAGCAGCACAATTAGCAAAACTTACTTTAGCAGTGACAGGTTCAACAAATAACACCGGCACCGGCATAAAATTCACGGCATTTTCTAACCATTTTTGCTGATTTTTTAGATGTTCTTCAGCCATTTTACGTTCAGTAATATCCATCACTACTCCCACCATCCTGTAAGGGTTTCCTTCCCCTTCATAAAACGCCCGGCCAAAAGATATCATCCAGGCAAAATAACCATCGGGTTTGGTAATGCGATATTCACAACTATAATAGGTTTTATTAGCAATAGCTTCTTTTTGCGTTTCAGCAACTCTTTCTCGGTCTTCAGGGTGAATAAAATTAATAAAAGTGTTAAAGTCTAATTCAATATTTTTACCATCTACACCAAACATTTTTTTACAGCGATCAGACCAGGTTTGCCGGCCCGAAATCATATCATAATCCCAAAAACCCAAATCAGCCGCCTCTAAAGCCAATCGTAAGCGTGTTTCACTTTCAATTAAAGCCTCCTCAGTACGTTTAATATCATCAATATCCATACTGGTTCCCACCCATTTAATAACCTTTCCTTCTTCATCTCTGACGGGTGTACTGCGGCCCAAAAACCACCGATAGTTACCATTTTTGTCTTTAAAACGAAATTCTAATTGCCCAGGACTTCCATTTTCTAAAGCTGTTTTCCAAGCTTCCGAAGATTTCACTACATCCTCTGGATGCATATTTTTTATCCAGCCTTCTTCGTTTACTTTTTCTAAACTTAGGCCGGTGTATTCATGCCACTTTTGATTAGCAAACTCCAGCTTTCCATCGGGCAAAAGTACCCACACTAATTGGGGCATTGCTTCACTCAGTGTCCGATAAAGATTAAGATTACTTTTAATATCTTTCTCTAAATTTTTTGCCTCAGAAATATCTCGAAAATAAACCTCTAATCTTTCTGGCGACGGGTAAGCATGAATTTCTAACCACATATTTAAAGGTTCATACACCACATCAAAATGCACGGGCACTTGTTCTGTCATTGCACGCCGATAATTTTTCTCTACAATTGTACCGACAGACCAAGGCCATTGTTCCCAATGCGTTTTGCCAATTATTTCTTCAGATTTTTGGCTGTTTAATTTGGCCGTTGTTTCATTAACATAAGTAATCCGCCAATCTTGATCCAACTCTACAAACGCATCCGTACAACTTTCATAAATATTAGTTATTTTTTGTTCTTTTTGTTTCAGCTTTTCTTCAATTTTTTGATATTCTTTTTTTGCTATTTCTAATTCTTGTTGTCTAATTTGAAGTTGCTCTATGTAGACTTTGTTTCGCTGTTCTATTTTATGAAATTTATCAATAAATATGCTATACAATAAGCCTTGCAAAATTAATAAGATTACTTGCAAACCTTTATCCTCGCCAACTACTACCAGCATCGAAGTTGGCAACCAAAGAATTGCAACCGCACTTAAAAATGTAGCAAATAAACCCGCTTCTAATCCGCCATAAAATGCACTAAAACTAACTGCTATCAACAAAAGCCAAAACAATCCACTTGTTGTGCCAAGAACAGCTTTTAAAACTATAGTCACCAAAAATACTACCACTACAGTTAACAGCGCAAAACCATATTTTTTTAAAAAGATTAGTTGAGAGTTTGACATTTTTTTATGAAAGTTAATAAACTATTTTTATTTTTGCTTAAATAAATGGGAAATTTTGATTTTGTTTTCTATTCAGATAATTTGCTGGGCAAAATTCAGATAATTTGCTGGGCAAGATTCATTTAATTTGCTGGGCAAAATTCAGCTAATTTGCTTCGCAAGATTCAGCTAATTTGCTTCGCAAGATTCAGATAATTTGCTTCGCAAGATTCAGATAATTTGCTTCGCAAGATTTAGATAATTTGCTTCGCAAAATAACCACCAGCAAAAGCCCAAATCAAGTTGAGTCTATCCGCCTGCCGGCCCTTGCATCGCCATCATCAACGCTTCATTATTCCCTCCTAATGGCAAAATATAAAATAAGATTAACAATTAAACACTCCATGACCGCAACTATACCAACTCTAGCCAGTCAATACGAAGCCTCCACCACAGAAGCCAAATGGCAACAATACTGGGAACAAAACCAAATTTTCAAAGCCACCCCAGAAAAAGGCGGTAAAACCTACTGCATCGTCATTCCCCCCCCAAACGTCACCGGCAGCCTCCACATGGGACACGCCTTTGAAGCCTCCCTCATCGATACCTTAATCCGCTACCATCGCATGAAAGGCTACAACACCCTCTGGCTTCCGGGGACAGATCACGCCAGCATTGCAGTTCAAACAATCCTTGACAAACAACTCAAAGCAGAAGGAATTTCGCGCTACGATTTAGGGAGAGAAAAGTTTCTTGAACGCGCCTGGAAATGGAAAGCAGAATCCGGTGGAAAAATTGTCAATCAACTGCGCCGGCTTGGTGTTTCTGTTGACTGGACACGCGAACGTTTCACAATGGATGAAGGTTTGTCTAAAGCAGTTTTAGAAGCCTTTATTCAACTCTACGAACAAGGTTTAATATATCGCGGCGAATACCTGGTTAACTGGTGTCCAGAATCACAATCTGCGGTTTCTGATTTAGAAGTAGAAAATAAAGAAGTTGACGGCAATTTATGGCATTTTCGTTATCCCCTTAGCGATAATTCTGGATATTTAGAAGTCGCTACAACTCGCCCCGAAACAATGCTGGGAGATACAGGTGTAGCAGTTAATCCTAATGATGAACGCTATAAACATTTAGTAGGAAAAACCTTAACTTTGCCCATAATGAACCGGCAAATACCCATCATTGCCGATGAATTAGTAGACCCCGAATTTGGCACCGGCTGCGTTAAAGTTACCCCCGCCCACGATCCTAACGATTTTGAAATGGGGAAACGTCACAATTTGCCGTTTATTAATATTATGAATAAAGACGGCACCTTAAATGAAAATGCGGGAGATTTTGCCGGCCAAAAACGCTTTGATGCGCGGAAAAATGTTGTCAAACGGCTAGAGGAAGAAGGATTTTTAGTTAAAATTGAAAACTATAAACATAGCGTTCCTTATAGTGACAGGGGTAAGGTGCCAGTGGAACCGCTACTCTCAACACAATGGTTTGTCAAAATTCGACCTTTAGCTGACAGATGCTTAGACTTTTTAGATAATAAAAATTCTCCTAATTTTGTGCCGCAACGTTGGGAAAAAGTCTATCGAGATTGGCTGGTAAAATTAAAAGATTGGTGTATTTCTCGACAACTTTGGTGGGGTCATCAAATCCCGGCTTGGTATGTGGTGAGTGAGACTAATAATGAAATAAAAGAAAATACACCTTTTATAGTAGCGCCCAACGAAGCAGAAGCCGAACAAAAAGCCAAATTGCAATTTGGAGAAAATATCAAACTTCAACAAGATCCTGATGTTTTAGATACATGGTTTTCCTCTGGTTTGTGGCCGTTTTCTACATTAGGATGGCCCGAAAAAACCCTTGATCTAGAGACATATTATCCAAATGCAACTCTTGTCACCGGCTTTGATATTATCTTTTTCTGGGTGGCGCGAATGACAATGATGGGAGGACATTTCACCGGCAAAATGCCATTTAAAGACGTTTATATTCACGGTTTGGTACTTGATGAAAACGGACGCAAGCAGTCAAAATCGGCCGGTAATGGTATTGATCCATTAGTGTTGATTAACAAATATGGCACCGATGCTTTGCGCTATGCTTTGATAAAAGAAGTAGTGGGTGCCGGTCAAGATATCCGCTTAGAATATAATCGCAAAACCGATGAATCTACAACCGTTGAATCTGCAAGAAATTTCACAAATAAAATGTGGAATGCAGCGCGATTTGTGATGATGAATTTAGATGGAATGACACCGCAAGAATTAGGTAATCCTGATAAAGAAAGTTTAGAATTAGCCGACAGGTGGATTTTGTCAAGGTTTCATCAAGTTGTGCAACAAACCAGCAACTATATAGACAATTATGGACTAGGAGAAGCAGCAAAAGGACTGTATGAATTTTTCTGGGGAGAGTTTTGTGATTGGTACATAGAATTAGTCAAAACACGCTTACAAGGAGAAGACAAAAACACCCGTCGGGTTGCCCAACAAACCCTAGCATTTGTATTAGAAGGAGTCCTGAAATTGCTGCATCCATTTATGCCGCATATTACAGCAGAAATTTGGCAGACTTTAACACAAGCCACAGAAAATGAAACCTTAGCATTGCAAAAATATCCAGAAGTTGATGCCGGTTTCATTGATAGCGAATTAGAATCACAATTTGAATTGTTATTTGAAACAATTCGGACAATTCGCAACTTACGCGCTAGTGCAGATGTAAAACCCTCACAAAAAGTCAAAGCAATTTTGCAAACCGAAAGCCAACGGGAACAGCAAATTTTAACAGCAGCAAAATCTTATATACAAGACTTAGCTAAAGTAGAAGAATTGACAATTACCGCAGCTTTGGAAACTCAACCACAGCAAACAATGGCCGGTGTTGTCGGAACAATTCAAGTTTTGATGCCATTAGCCGGAGTAGTAGATGTTGTTGCACTCCGCGCTAAATTAGAGAAAAAGCTGGCAAAAATTGAGGTGGATATTAATAATCTTTCAGCGCGTTTAGCCAAACCTAGTTTTGTTGATAATGCAAAACCAGAAGTTGTCCAAGGTGCAAAAGAAACCCTAGCCGAAGCACAAAAACAAGCCCAAATATTGATAGAAAGACTACAAACCCTAACCGAATAAAACCACCTCCAAAAAAAACACAGAGGAAAGCAAATAAACCCTAAACTTCCCTCTGTGTACTCTGTGAAACCTCCGTTACCTCTGCGTGAAAAAAAACTCCTCGCCCCTACCGAGAAGCCGGTAAAGAAAGAGGAGAATTTGTAGCCCCATAAACATCCACCGGCTCATTTTTTAAAAACAACTCCCGAATAACCTTAGCCACTAAACGTTGAGCAAGCCGGCCCGCAATTTGCTGCCCCATTTTTTGAGTTTCAGGTTTAGCAATTAACTGCGGAATAGCCGTTGCAACTTTCAGCGGATCAAAACCTTTAGTTTCCTGCAAAATCGTAATAATGCGTTTAATATGTTCTAGCTTTTGCTGATCGGCAGCTGAAACTTTTGGTTGTTCAACGTGTAAACCAAACCATTCACTCACTACCGCTGTCGCATTTTGCAAGCCCTGACTAGATAAAGTATCTACACTTTTGACAATTTCATCCACTAAATAATCCCTAATAAAATCTCCTCGTTCAGAAAACAGAAACTCCAGCGCTTGATTTAAGGCTTGGCTGATATCATAATCATCACTACTATTTGCATTGTTAAGCAAATTCTCCAAACGATTCCAGCGAAAACTACCTTCTTTAAACAACAAATCACGCAAAGAAGCCCGCAACTCTGGTGATGGATCTGTTAACAACCTTTTTGCCACATAAGGATAGGCTTTACTCAAAACTTTAAAATGTGGATCAACATTAATGGCAATCCCTTCTAGGGTTACTAAAGAACGAATAATTAAGGCATAATAAGCCGGCACCCTAAAGGGATATTCGTACATCACTTCAGAAAGTTGATCCGTAATACTTTTGAAGTTTAACTCAGCAACAGAAGCCCCTAAAGCATTATTAAAAACCCCCGCCAACGCCGGAATAATAGGGGTTAAATCTGTGTCTGGAGTCAAAAACTCTAAATTAACATAATCTTTTGCTAAGCCTTCAAAATCGCGGTTTACCAAGTGAACCACAGCTTCAATTAAGCCATACCTTTGATAAGGTTTAACTTGACTCATCATGCCAAAATCCAGATAAGCTAATTGCCCATCTGTAGTTGCTAATAAATTTCCGGGGTGGGGGTCAGCGTGAAAAAATCCGTGTTCTAATAATTGCCGTAAAGAACACTGAACTCCCACTTCTATTAGATAAGCGGCATCAATTCCTTGCTCTTTTAATGAGCTAATATTTGTTAATTTCGTGCCATTAATCCACTCCATTGTTAATACACGAGTGTTTGTGTATTGCCAGTAAATTTGGGGGACATAGATATCTTTTAAATGGCCGTAGAGTTGGGCAAATAGTTCGGCATTTCTACCTTCTTGGCTATAATCCATTTCTTCAAAAATACGGGCTGCAAATTCGTCAGTAATTGCGACTAAATTACTGCGAACTCGCTTCACATTGTTTTGCACCCATGCAGATAATTTGCGTAAAATATAAACATCTAAAGTGATGCTTTCTGCTAACCCAGGTCGTTGAACTTTTACTGCTACTATTTCACCACTTTTTAGTTTGCCTTTATAAACTTGCCCCAAAGAAGCCGCCGCCACCGGCTGCGCTGTTAATTCTGCATAAATTTCTTGCGGTGGTGCTCCTAATTCTTCCTCAATAAATTGATAGGCTACTTCATTAGGAAATGGTGGTAATTGATCTTGTAATTTAGTTAATTCTTCTAAATAATTAGGGGGGACTAAATCTGGTCTAGTTGAAAGTGCTTGACCAACTTTAATAAAAGCGGGTCCTAATTCTGTTAGTAATTGCCGAATTTGTTCTGCCCGTTTTTTCTGATTTTTGGCGACTCTGCCGGTTTTTTGATCCCAAAAAATTCCTAAACCAAAACTAGCAAATCGCCGTACAATTCCTAAAGTTCGTCCTAAAACTTGCACCGGCCGGTTTTCGTAATATTCCGCTATCGCCACCGGATCGTAACGCAAGGCGCTGGTTTCTACGGGGGGTAGGTACTCTATCGTTTCCTCTGTGGGCACAAGTTGGCTTTCTACCGTGACGGTAGCTACTTTATTTTGCTCAGATACTATGGGGGAGGCGGTTTTGGCTTGCATTGGCTCACTATAAATTAGAAATGACCTTAACGTATTGTAACAATTTGCCGGTGTGGGGGTAGGTGGTTTTCCCGATAGAGATGGGTGGGGATTCGTTATTGGTAACTAAAAAATACGAATTAAAGTAAAAAAATCTTGCAGAAGCTTCTGGTGATTAGTTAGTCTAGTTAAAGAAAATTATCACCTTTTTTCTTTTCTCAAAAAAAATTATGACAGATGACTCTCTCAGAAAAATCAAAGACGATGATACTAAAACCACCCAGCTTTTTCCCTCTAATGACATAAGTCATGCCCAATATTTTGCAATTATTAAAAACAAGTATGATGCCAATACTTACGAAAACTCATCTCCGACAAGCTTGCTTTATCTAATTTTACGAAAAGCCGAACTTGGCATCGAACTTAACAAGTTTGATCTAAATTGGTTAAAAGAACAGCAGCTTTTCTCTACCTTAGATTGCCTGGCCCTGAAACAATATCAATCTCAAGAAAAAAACCGCCTAGAAACAGAATTAAACGCCCTCAAAACAAAATATAAAGTCCGAGCCGATTTTAAGTTTAATATTGACAATCCATTATATTCGATTTTATGGAAACTAGAAGCCGGGGAAAGCCCTCAACAATCAGAAATCAACTACCTTAAGTACCACCAGCTTGCTCCAACTCTTGAAATTGTGGAAAAAATCCAAGAATTTGTCGATTTAAAAGTTAAATATTGCAGCACACAATATCAAGATAATTTCCCCAACAGCCGATTGTATCAAATCCTCAAAAAAATCGATTCATCCACAAGATTAACCGAAGATGATATCAAATGGCTGACAGAGAATAAGTTACTCGAAACCCTAGAATTTTTCAACCAACAAGAAGCCACAAGAAATCTTGAATTTTTGCAACTAAAAGAAAAATATGGACTCACAGAACATCTTGATAATTCTTGGTTTTCTCCTCTTTATTGGATTCTCAAAAAAATTGAAACTGACGCCTGTTTAACCACAGACGATCTCCAATGGCTCAAACAAAATGGTACCGCTTGCAAACAATTCGCTGAGTCGGAAGAACAAAAACAGGATTTTATCGAATTAAAGCGCAAATTCTTAGCCACTCAGTATCAAGAAGATAACCCGTCAAATCCGCTTTATGGCATTTTGAAAAAAATCGAAACTTGCCAGCAATTAAAACCCACAGACATAGAATTTATCAAAAAATGTGGTTTGTCAGAAACGGTAAAACTCGCTGAAAAAGTATCTCATTTTGCAAAACTAAAGAAAAAATATCAAGCTGATGCACCCCAAGAAACATCACCTGAAAGCCACTTATATAAAATTTTGCAAGACCTTGATTCCAAGCACCAAATCACTGAATCGCAACTTAACAACTTAAAGGTTTTCAAACAACATAAAACCGCTGAACTGGCTAGAGAAATCACCGAATTTACCTCTTTAAGAGAGAAATACAAAGCCACAAAGCATAGCAATTTCTTCCCTAGCAGCAGATTGTACAAAATTTTGCGGAATTTTGACATCAAAATGCAAACCACTGATGCTGATATCCAATGGCTAGAGGAAAATCACCTCAGCGACACATCCACCTACTTAGCTTATCTTCTGAAAACCCAACACTTTAAATTTCTCAAGTTAAAGTATCGAATGGTTGGCCCCCATTTACCATTTGATCCTTTTTACGAAATCATGTGTAAATTGGAAAAAGGAGAAAGGCTTGATGAAGTGCTAGTAACAAAATTAATGGCTGAGGAAAAGCTGTGGAGTGGGGGAGAAATTGTCAAAGCCCATTATCGGCAAGAAGCGCAATTTCACGAAAAAGAATATGAGCGAACAAAAGACATCTATCTTGTGCCTACAATAAGTAGTGAATGGCGAAAAGCTGAGAAACCAGAAAAGGCATTAGCAATTACAGAAAAAGCAAATATTGAAACCATTAAAGACAAACATCTTAAGGCTCGAATTTGCGTAACACGCGGTGCAGCTTTTCGAGATATTGGTGATTTAGAACAAGCAAAGAAATTTGCTTTAATTGCCATAGAATGCCAGCCTGATTCTCATCACCCTTACACATTAATGGGAGCTATTTGTTATGATGAATACCGTTATCCAGAGGGGGATGAGTGGTTTGAAAAAGCCAGAGAACGAGGCGCAGATGTTGAGGAAGAAATTCAGCGCTATGTCAAGCGAATTAAAGATAAAGATAAACAACGCAAAGCAGCAGAGTATTTAGTGAAAAAAGACTCGTTTGTTTATGCTTGGGCAAAGGTTTATTTAGAAAAAGGATCTGCCGGTTAATTCGGTGCCGGTTAATTAGCGTCTACAAAAAATCTGCCGGTTTTAACCGGCAGCTACACGAATAAAGTCCTAGGGACTAAATAAAGCCATTTTCTAACCCCGAAAGGGGTTTTTTTCTTGTAGACACCGGTTTTAACCGATGGGAAGATAATCAACGTTTATAACCCCGGAGGGGTTTTTTTCGTGTAGCGGTGGGTTTTAACCCGCCGCGATAACCCGCC
>DATNQM010000052.1:0-96635 GCA_036704045.1 Halomicronema sp.
GATTTTTAAAATAATGTCATCCCGCTATAGAAATAGAAGAAAAAGATTTTTATTGCGTTTAAATTTGATAGCAGGTATTTATAATTATGAACTTTGTTTGCCGGAAATTTCTTAATAAAGGAAACTTTCGCAAGAGGTCAATTGTACCAGGCGCTATCACCGGCTTTACATCTATTAACATCCCTCCTTTCGCATCACCAAAACAAAAAAAAAGGTAAAAAATTAACTAAATAAACAACTATTATTTAGAAAATTAATACCTTGCTTTTTTTAAAATTGATTGCACAGGAAAGATGCCTGCACAGCTATATTACTCTACCCCATCAATAGGAGCAAAACCTTGGCGCTGGATATTTTCGCTAACATGACGAGGCTCCAAAAATTGTAACAAATAATCAGGGCCACCAGCCTTAGAACCAACCCCAGAAAGCTTAAAACCCCCAAAAGGTTGACGCGAAACAATAGCCCCAGTAATCCCACGATTAACATACAAATTGCCCACCTCAAACTCAGCCTTCGCCTTATCAATATGAGAAGGAGTCCGAGAATAAACACCACCAGTTAAAGCAAAATTAGTACCATTTGCCAGGGAAATAGCTTCATCAAAATTGCGTGCTTTCATCACCGACAAAACCGGCCCAAAAATCTCCTCCTGAGCAATTTTAGAACTCGCAGAAACATCCTTAAAAATCACCGGCCCCACAAAATAACCTGTTGTAGGGCTAGGCATTTGTAGCGCCAATTCTGCCTCTTGTTTCCCCTTTTCAATATACTCTTGGATTCGCTTTTGAGCATTAGCATCAATCACCGGCCCAACTTGCGTACTAGGCCATTCAGCAGGGCCAACATTTAAAGAATTTGTTGCCTCAACCAAACGATGCACAAAAGCATTATAAACCGGCTCTAAAACAATCACTCGTGAACAAGCCGAACACTTTTGACCACTGTAACCAAAAGCCGAATAAACCACACCAGCAACCGCCTGATCTAAATCCGCAGACTCATCAACAATGATCGCATTTTTGCCACCCATTTCAGCAATAACCCGTTTCAAATGTTTTTGACCGGGTTGTAAAATTGCCGCTTCTGCATAAATTTGACAGCCCACTTCTTGCGAACCAGTAAAAGTAATCATGTGAACATCGGGATGTTTCACCATATAAGAACCCACAGAAGAACCCTTACCAGGCACAAATTGAAACACCCCTTTAGGAACACCAGCCTCAATCAAAATCTCCGCAATTTTTGCAGCAATAACTGAAGAAACCTCAGCCGGTTTCAACATCGTACAATTACCAGTAACCAACGAAGCAACAGTCATACCCACCGGAATTGCCAAAGGAAAATTCCAAGGCGAAATAATTAAAGAAATACCGCGAGGTTGATAGTTATAACGGTTATTTTCGCCGGCCACATCATATTTATACCCGTTATCTAAACGTTCCATTTCATCAGCATAATAGCGGCAAAAATCAATCGCTTCTGACACCTCTGCATCACATTCTCGGACAGGTTTACCTACTTCCAAAATCATCCAAGCACACAATTCTTGACGGCGTTCTTCCATCAATTCCGCCGCTTTTCGCAACACCCCTGCCCGCTGACGCACAGGAGTGCGCCGCCACCCAGGAAAGGCATCTTTTGCGGCTTGAATAGCTGTTTCTGCTTGTTCCACAGACATTAAGCCAATAGTACCAATAATTTCTGTCGGATTTGAAGGGTTAACAGAATTAACTTTTTGGGATGTTTCCTGATAGCTTCCGTTAAGAAAAGGCAAATAAGTTTTACCCAATTGTTGACGAACAATTTTCAAGGCAACTTCCGCTTCTTTTCGCAACTCATCATTAGCATAATCGCTATCTGCTGAATTGGGAAAAACACGAGTTGTCTGATAAGTTTCGGAAGCATTTTCCGGGGCCGGTGCTGATATTAAATCTTCCATAGGCCGGTCTTCCAAACTTTGCCGTAAAAACGAACTATTAGCAGTATTTTCTAACAGCCGCCGAATTAGATAAGCCATTCCTGGCAACAAATCACCATAGGGACAATATACACGCACTCTATAACCGCGCTCAACTAAAGCTTTCGCCAATTTATCACCCATCCCATAAAGCACCTGCATTTCAAACCGGCGTCGGGGAATTTTCAAAGTTTCGGCAATAGCAATAGCTTTAGCTTGAGAACGCACATTATGGCCAGCAATTCCTGCATACAAATATTGATGATTTTCTAGCAACAGTTGCGTTAATTTTTCAAAATTTTCATCCGTTGCAGACTTCTCATTAAACACCGGCTGCGGCCAATCTTTTTGAGAAGATTTAATCGTTTCTTGATCCCAATAAGCACCTTTTACCAAGCGGACTGTTACCGGTGTTCCCCGTTTTTTTGCCCACTCAATTAAACCCAACAAATCCTTTTCGCTATCCCGTAAATAGGCTTGTAAAGTCACCCCAATATCGCTACGAGTGCGAAACTCTTCTTCCATAAGAATGTTTTTTAAAATGGCAAAAGTGATGTCTTTATAGACATATTGTTCCATATCAAAATGCACCCCCGCCCCAACTTCTTTAGCGTGACGTAACAAAGTGCGGACTCGTTCGCTAACTCGTTCTTCACTACCTTTTGCATCAAGCGGGTCAAATTGTGAATAAAATGCTGTTAGTTTAACCGAAACTTGTACACGCTTAATTTGTTCGCCATCTGCTTCATCAATTTGCGGAACTACACCCCATTTTTTCGACGCTTCTGTTAATTGCGTCATCAATTCTAAATAGCGGTCTAGGTAAGATTTTGCTTCTTCTTCTGTAATAACTGCTTCGCCTAATAAGTCAATAGTGAACGCCATTTTTTCTTTACGCAGACGTTCAACAGTTTTTATGACTTCTTTGATATTTTCACCGGCAATATATTTATGCGCTAAAGTTTCAACAGCCGTAGAAACTGTTGTGGCTGCAACTTGTCCGGGGATAGAGTCACCACCACTGAAACCAATTAAACTTTTTAAAGCTGAGGGAAGTTCTACTTGTTCTGTTGTTAGATATTCTTGCAAGTGATTTGCAACTTCTGCTTTGCTACGCAGGGCCGGTAAGCAATCAATAAAACGGAACAATTGAACTCGCAAACCTGGGTTACTCATCGTCCACCCCAGCAGTTTATCATCCCAACGCATTTGGTCTTGCAATTGAGTTAAAAAAGACCGTTTTTCTTTACTGGCGGCTAAAAGTTGTTTAGCGATCTCTTGGGTTTTGCTTTCGTAGATATTATTAGACAATTGGGCTACCACAACTTTACACTCCTAATCTGGGAAGGTGAGATCCACTCAAGCATAATGCTGGCGGTTTTCTATCTTTTATTGTCACGATTTTTTGACAATTTGGGGGTTTAAGCCTTGATAATTTTTGGCTACTTAAGATGTTTTCCCCAACTTAAAACAATATCAGATCCGCGTGAAGTTTTGGAAAAGGTTTAGGTCAGTGATTTTGTAACTCTAATTAATTTTCCCCGCAGGTTTTCTTCTTGCGAAATTGCTTCATTAATGCGATTAGCTAATCTTTCCCAATTTTTATCATCTGTACAAACAATAATGCCGCTGTGATCTGGTTGTTGCCTATGTAAAAGTACAAAATTCCGTTTATTGAGCGTTAAAACTGCCCTATTGCTATTAGTAGCAAATTGCAAAACTTCCTCATCAGTAATTCCCTGGTTGGCATTTGCTGCTTCTTGAACTGTTAAAACATCGTGACCAAAAGCGCGGAGAAATCGCACGACGGGAAAGGGGTATTGTTCATCAGCATATAAAAACGCCACTTTTTAAGCTTCCTCATTTTGTCTGATTGCGGTTTCTATTTCTTCAGGAAATGCAGCCGCATAAGCCCAAGCATTTGCTAAATCCGCCGCTGATATTGTTGGATAGTTTTCGAGTAAATCCTCATCACTATACCCGATGCGTCGAGAATATACTAATCCCCATACAGTCATACGAGTGCCGGTTATACACGCATTTCCACCGCATACATTAGGAGTTTTTTCGATGCCTTGCCAGGGGTTATTTAAGCTTCTTTTTAAGATTTCGATGGCTTGCTCTTTTTCTGCCGGTGATAAGGCAAGGAGTTTTTCTTCTAATTCTTTGAGACTCATAATTTTTAGGGTTTTTAAAACAGACGATAGTTAGATTATAGCTGCTTTTTTAGAGGCCGATATTTGTCAGCGGTTAAAACCGGCACCTACAAGAAAAAAACCCCTTCGGGGTTAACATCATCCTATATAGTCCGTTAGGACTTCTTTCTTGTAGACACCGGTTTTAACCGGCTGCTTCTAGCGGCTGCTTCTACCGGCAACAAATATCGGCAGCTTCTAGCGGCGGCTTAACTACAAACCTTCAACTTAGCAGCCGGCACAAACCCATTAATAGGATAAGAAATAGAAACCCAACCATCACTCGTACTCGTATTGCCAAGCATCACCTTTTGATTATTCAACAAACGCCCCATCAAACCACTATTATCATTCGGAGATTGTCGTACCAAAACACCATCATTAGCACCAACAGCCCGGCAATTACTATCAACAGGTTTCGGAGTATTCGCAGAAATTGGTTGCTCACAAGTAGTCAAATACTGAGCAAAAACTACCCCATTAATAGGAGAAATAATTTTAACCCAACCATCAGCAACCGTGCCATCAATAGTAACCACAGTACCCTCTGGGATATTGTTAAGAATTGTACCGTTAGGAGTAGCGCGAATATTTAAATTTGAACCAACTTTTACCCTCCGGCAAGTTGCTTGTGCCACTAAATTTTGCGTTTCAGATTTTTGGGAAACAGTGCCAGAGTATGCCGGTGTACTCATTCCCAAAAACACCAACAAGCCGGCCGTAACAGATTGTTGCCAAAGATTAAGTTTCATAAACCTCCAAATCACACCAAAAACAACATCATTTTTATGATAAAGCGGCCGGCCACAAAACGCAAAACAAAACTCTTAAACTTTCAGAATAACCCCAATCAAAAAGGAAAAAGCAAAAACAAACCCAAGAAAAGATTACCCAAAACAAACCCAGCCGGAAAAAGCCATCTCCCCCTTATATGAATACTCTGTGCCACTTCCTTCTCTCCTTTTTGACTAATATAATGTGCCCAAACGATCTCAATAATAGTGAGAAAAATAAAAATATAACTAACCGTAATAAAACCATCAATAAAAGTCAAATAACTAACTTTCGGTAAAGATCCAGCAATTGACAAACTAAAAGCAATAGCCGTCAAGAGATTAGTAAGCCCAATAGCCGTAAGAACATCAAAATATTCTATATCAATCCAAAAACAAGCCCCCGAAATAACAACAATTAAAAACATCGGAATCAAAACCTTACCCAAATAAAACTGATAATTTCTGACAATTTTTAACTCCCCAACAAACCGACTAAAAGCCTTATCTCCATCCGCATTAACCACCTTACTTACAACATTAGTATTTAACTGCTTTATCTGCCACTCAGACAACCCAACAAAATTATCTTGACTGATGCCACTTTTGCTCGGTTCAGCAACGAAAATAACCTCAGTCGAATCATACCTAAAAGATTCCATCACTATCTTTAGCGTTTGACTATCAAAAGGAAACCTCTTAAAATCAAAATCCGAAGACAACGTAACATCAAAGCCCTCCGAAAAATAAACCGTCCCATCAGAATAAGCACAAATCCCCACATTTTCCACCTCTTTTGTCCCCACCCTATTAACAAACTCTAAGTAAGGATGCCACACCTCCTCCAAATCATAAAAGCGACGCTTCTGCCCCTCACTTTTTGCATCAAAAGCCAAACGCTCATCCTTCCAAAAAGCATCCAAATAACCCACAACCTCGTAATTTTCTTTCGCCTCATCAATCCCCGCAAAATTGCTAAAATGCAACTCCACAGACACCTCCACCGGCTTACCTCCATTCGGTGGAAGCGTCGTTAAATCCTCCTGATTTTCTCCCCCCTTATTTACCCTTTCCCCACTCCTCAATTCCTGCTGATTTTGCCTATTTTGACTTGGTAAAATTTCCCTTGAAACCTGAGAAATAACCTCAAATTTTCCACCTTCCAACGCTTTACCCTCAAAAGCAAAACTCATCACAAAACACACACACAAAGCAACCCACCAGCACACAAAAAACTTAATAACCCGTTTATTTTTGACGAGCATAATTCCACACATTAAAAATCACACAATTATAGCACCCTCCAACCTCCCATAAAAAAACAGAGGATGAGCTAAACTCACCCCCCTTAATACATTCTTACTTTTGGCTTCTTCGCAGTTTAAAACCTACAACTGTTTCACCTCAGAAACCAACTTAGCAACAGCATCCTTAGCACTACCAAACAACATCATCGTCTTATCTTTATAAAACAACTCATTCTCAATTCCAGCAAATCCCGCACTCATCCCCCGCTTAATCACAATCGTATGTTTAGCCTTATCAACCTCCAAAATAGGCATCCCATAAATCGGACTCGCGTTATCATGGCGCGCCGCCGGATTAACCACATCATTAGCACCAATAACAAGCGCCACATCCGTCTCATCAAACTGAGGATTAATATCATCCATATCGTACAACTGAGGATAAGGCACATTCGCCTCAGCCAACAAAACATTCATGTGTCCCGGCATCCGTCCCGCCACCGGGTGAATCGCATACTTAACCTCAACACCAAGCCGATCTAACTGATCCGCCAACTCCCGAACCGTATGCTGAGCCTGCGCCACAGCCATCCCATAACCAGGCACAATCACAACCGAACGAGCATAACCCAACATCATCGCCGCCTCTTCCGGGTCAACCGTCCGAACAGACTTATCACCCAAATCAGCACCACCGGCACCCCCAGCAACAGCACCACCGCCACCACCAAACGCACCAAAAAGCACACTAGTCAACGAACGATTCATCGCCTTACACATAATTTGCGTCAAAATAATCCCCGACGCACCAACCAAAGCCCCCGAAATAATCAACATATTATTCATCACAATAAAACCAGCCACCGCCGCCGCCAAACCCGAATAAGAATTTAACAGCGAAACAACAACCGGCATATCGCCGCCACCAATAGGCAACACAAACAACACACCCAAAAGCAAAGAAATACCAGTCAAAACCAACAACACCGAATTATCAGCAGGAGTCACACAAAGATAAACACTACCCCCCAACAAACCCGCCAACAAAATAGCATTCACCGGCTGCTGTAAAGGAAAAGTAACAGGAGCCCCAGGAAGCAAACCTTGCAACTTAGCAAAAGCAATTAAACTCCCCGTCAGAGTCACAGCCCCAATCAAAACCCCCAAAATAATCGTAATATTAGAATCCAGAGGAATCGAATCAGAAACCCTACTCAAACGCCAATACTCACCCACAGCCACCAAAGCCGAAGCCGCACCCCCCAAACCATTCAACAAACCCACCATTTGAGGCATATCAGTCATAGCAACACTTTTCGCCATGATCGTCCCCAAAATCGAGCCAATAATAACCGCCACCAAAATCATCTCGTAATTCAAAACCGAGCGATCCAAAACCGTAGCGATAATCGCAATAAACATCCCCACCGCAGCCAAAAAATTACCTTTCCGCGCGGTAGCCGGTGAACCCAAATCCTTCAACCCAACAATAAACAAACTTGCTGCAACTAAATACGAAATTTGAATTCCTGAAACCAAAAAATTCTGCATATTTCTTGTATTTTCCTTGATGTTTTTTGTGTCATCTTGCGGTTATTTTTAAACCACAAATCAAAACCGATACATTGAGTCTTTCAACCTCAAACCTTTGCTTCTTTTTTCTTAAACATTTGCAGCATCCGATCCGTCACCAAAAAACCTCCCACCACATTAATCGTTGCACAAACAATCGCAATCAAACCCAAAATCACCGTAACATTCCACTCTCGATCCCCCGCAATCAACAAAGCCCCCAAAACCGCAATCCCAGAAATAGCATTAGACCCAGACATCAACGGCGTATGCAAAGTAGGTGGAACCTTATTAATCACCTCAAAACCCACAAACGAAGCCAAAACAAAAACAACCAAACCAGCAATCAAACCCTCAGCCATAACAAACTCCTTAAACAAAAAAAACATTCCAAAACAATCAAAAACCAAACAAATTTATCTGCCTTTAGCTACAGTTAAAAATCTACTGACTCACCACAGACAACAAACTTCCCAAAGCATTCTTCACCCGCTCATTTCTCACCTCACCAGCATGAGAAACACAAGTATCTCGAACAATATCATCCTCAAAATTCAAATTAAAACCACCATCTTTTGTCAACAAATATTGCAACAAAGTCAACACATTTTTTGCATACATTTGAGAAGCATGAACCGGCATCGAAGAAGGCAAATTAACCGGCCCAATCACCGTAACCCCATCTCGAACCACATCCTTACCCGCCTGAGTGTACACACAATTACCACCACTCTCAGCAGCCAAATCCACAATCACCGAACCCGGCACCATTCGTGCCACCATATCCTCCGTCACCAAAACCGGCGCCTTCCTACCAGGAACCTGAGCCGTAGTAATCACCACATCCGCCGTCGCCACATGATCCGAAATCACCTCATGCGTCCGTTTTTTCGACTCCTCAGAAATCTCCTTAGCATAACCATTAGCCCCAACCGTATCCTCCTGCAAAATCACCTCAATAAACTTCGCCCCAAGACTTTGCACTTCCTCCTTAACAGCCGGTCGAATATCAAAAGCCTCCACCACAGCACCCAAACGACGAGCCGTAGCAATAGCCTGTAAACCCGCAACTCCAGCCCCCATCACAAAAACCTTAGCCGGTCGAATCGTCCCCGCCGCCGTCGTCAACATCGGGAAAAACTTAGGCAAAGCAGCCGCCGCAATCAAAACCGCCTTATAGCCAGCAACCCCCGCCTGAGAAGAAAGAGCATCCATACTTTGAGCCCGCGAAGTCCGAGGAATCAACTCCATACTCATCGCCGTAACTCTCCGCTCAGCCAAACGCCGCACTATCAAAGGATCACCCAAAGGATTCAAAAACCCAATTAAAATAGCTCCTTCCTTCAGCAAATCCACCTCCCAATCCTTCGGCGGAGCAACCTTCACCAAAACATCCGCCTCCCTCCACAAACTAGCCTTATCCGAACACAATTTCGCACCAGCCTTTTCATACTGCTCATCCGGGAAAAACGAACCCTCCCCAGCACCACACTCCACCAAAACCTCCGCACCGGCCTTAACAAGCCGACCAATCAAATCAGGTATCAACGCCACCCGATGCTCGCCTACTTCAACTTCTTTTGCAATCGCAATTTTCATAAATTCTCCTATTTTTTACCTTTTCTACAAAAATATTCAACCCAAACCTTTTTCAGCAAACTCATATATTTACAATCATGAATTTTTAGATTAGTTTGGTATTTCCCAACACAAAACTAGAGGAGCATCTAAAATCTTTTACCCCCCACCTTTTTTATACGAAAAGCAATGCTTGATAGCTTGTGTACGAATAGCCCAGAAACCTCACTCAAAAAATACACTTTGTGCATCCTATTTTGATCCCCAACAAATCGGCAAAATTTTTAACTTTTCTTAATGGAATATCTGGGGCTTCACTTCCTACTCTTTTCTTTTATTAACACATAAACCTACTTTACTTCAACCTTCGTTCATAAAACATTGCACTCTCAGCAACCAGCTAGGTAAAAATAACCTAAATCCCTAAACTCCAACTCATCAATTCTCATAAAAGTTTAAATTACTTAAAACACTTTTAAAAAAATTGACCAACTCCAGACATTTGTGTTTGCAGAGAACAGAAAAAACCATCAAAACCCCTCAACCATCAAACTCAAGCACAAAAGCGTAAACTTTAGTAAACTATTACAAACACTTAAAAACTTCCTGCCTCTGGGGAATCCAACTCATGTTATTTAAAAAACCTTCAGCACGACGTTACCTAAGTGCCATCGCCATCACCGCCAGCCTCATCACCGGCCTCCCCACCCTAACCACAGCCCAAGGACTACCAGGTTTCACCCTATTTGGCGGAGGTAACTCAGAAAACCAACTCGACTATCGCCTAGACTACGGAAACGCAGGCACCTGGGATCGCTACAGACTAAGAATTCCCTCCAAAAAAGTTCAAACCGCCATCGCCCAATTCTCCATAGACTACCCAGACTACTACGAAGGCAAATTTGACAAAGACGAAATCGAAGTTTTAGTAGAAGGCAAATCAGTACCAATCCAAGAAATCATCTGGGACAAAGAAAACTACCGCATAGAAATATATCCCCAAGATCCCATCCCCGCCAGCAACGACATCGAAATCGTCTTTTCCAACGTCCTCAACCCCACCCGACGCGGAATGTTCCAATTCAATTGTCGCACCATATCCCCCGGAGACGTACCTCTACTACGCTATCTCGGAACCTGGTTACTCACAATCAGCTAAAACCCTACAAACAAACAACCATTTCACCAAAATCGGTGATAAGATAAGGGATTGTGACTTTTTTATTGAACCCACGCAGCCAAACCAAGGAAAAAAACTATGACCCAGCGCACCCTTGGCGGTACAAGCCGCAAAAGAAAAAGAGTATCCGGTTTTCGAGTAAGAATGAGAACTAAAAACGGACAGCGAGTAATCAAAGCTCGCCGCGCCAAAGGACGTTACCGGCTAAGCGTCTAGGAATCCATCCTAGCCACAGCCCTAAAAAAGCGCGTGTTGCCCAAACAAAACCGGCTCCGGCTCCGGCAAGACTTCAATGCAGTGTACAAAAGTGGAAAACGGCGCAACAGCCCCCATTTTGGTTTAAGAGCCCTACGGCATCAAACTAAAAACTCCACCCAAACAGACAATGCACCACTGCCGGCTAGCCCAGCCCCCACCAGAGCCGGCATCAGCATCAGTCAAAAAGTTAGTAAACGAGCCGTCATCCGCAACCGAATTAAAAGGCAAATACGGGCAGCCCTGCGGCAACTCATCCCCCGCCTCTCACCCGGTTGGGACATCGTGATCGTCGTCTATCCCCCAGCAGTTGAGTGCAATTACAGACAAATTCTGCAAGAATTAGAGCAGTTGTTGGCACAAGCAGAGGTAATCAATGGGCATAAAAGAAGAAGTTTACTATGAGGGTGGTCCTCATATAGGCGATCTAATCTTCAACATCCTGCTAGGATTCACAATCATCTGTTTACCCCTAACCATTGCCGCCATCGTTAGAGCAATATGGTTGCGATACCGCATCACCAACCGACGAATATCTGTCATAGGCGGTTGGATGGGACGAGAACGCTCAGACATCATCTATAACGAAATAGCCAACGTCGTAACCGTACCTCGCGGTTTAGGCATCTGGGGAGACATGGTGCTTACCCTTACCGACGGTAGCAGACTCGAAATGCGAGCAATCCCCAAATTCCGAGATGTTTATGATTACATCAACGAAAAAATGCCGGCAAAAGCCAGAAAAGAAAGCGGATCAATTGGCAGTGGCCGGTAAACCGCTATCAAACCAGCCCAAAAAGTTTGGATTGTAGATTGTACATTTCAACTCTCCAATCCAAAACAATTGAACAGAAGCCACCCAAAAAACTTAACTGATCAAACAGTTAAAACATAGCCCCCGGCTCACTGTACAGGCTAAAAACAAAAAAAATAAATTACCAACACTTCAGAGCGCACAGGTTGACATAAAGAATGGACTTCGGTGTAGGTTTTCTTTCCAATAACGTAATGCTGCCGATCCTAGACTTCTTCTACGGAATCGTGCCTAGCTACGGTCTAGCCATCGTGGCTCTGACGTTAGTGATCCGATTAGCTTTATTCCCCCTCAACGCCGGCTCAATTCGCAATATGCGGCGAATGAAAGTAGCCCAGCCGGTCATGCAAAAGCGGGTAAAAGAACTACAAGAAAAATACAAAGACAATCCTGCCAAACAGCAGGAAGAAATGCAAAAAGTCTACAAAGAATTTGGCAATCCCTTGGGAGGATGCCTACCCTTACTATTGCAAATGCCAGTGCTATTTGCACTATTTGCAACCTTAAGAGGCTCGCCATTTTCTGACGTTAACTACACAGTAAACTTGCAAATATTTCCGCAAGAACAAATCGAAAGCATACAACCAGCAGCCTTTTCAACTGCTCCGCAAAACATTTTCATTGCCGATGGAATTCATGCCCCAGTCACCGCTTTACTACCGGCCGGTAACAAACTTACCATCGGTGAAAAAACAAAACTAGAATTCCAAACCGTCGAAGGCAAAGACCTCAACGCCTTACTCGCAGAACATCCAGAAACCAAAATCAACCCCCACTGGAAAGTCACCAAAGGCGAAGAGCGAGTCAAAATCACCGAAGACGGCACCATCGAAGCCCTCAACCCCGGTGATGTCACCCTCACAGGAACTATCCCCGGATTAGCCGCAGATAAAGGCTTCCTCTTTATCGAAGCCCTCGGAAGAGTCGGCGCCGTTGACCAAGACGGAACCATACACTGGGATATCGTCGGTATGGTGTTAGTATTTGGCATCAGCTTATACATCAACCAACTACTCTCCGGTCAAGGAGCCTCATCCTCCTCCGCCAACCCCCAACAAGATACCGTAAACAAAATTACCCCTGTCATCTTCTCAGGGATGTTTTTGTTCTTCCCCTTACCGGCCGGCGTACTGATGTACATGGTTATCGCCAACATCTTCCAAACCGTCCAAGCATTCATCTTGTCAAGGGAACCCCTACCAGAAAATCTACAAAAAATCGTAGATGCAGAAGCAAAAACTACTGAACAGGGCAAAGGACGTGACTCACTCCCCTTTGAACCAGGGCGAACCAAGAAAAAAGCCTAACGGGAGTGTTATGAGCGACGACAAAAAAATACAGCGGGGTCAAAAGTGGTTGGAAAAACTATTAAATTTAATGTCCAACCCCGCCAGCGTCACAGCCTACAAAAGTGACGACTACCACGAAGAAACAGACAGCTATTGGTTAACCATCGACCAAACAAACCTATCTCCCCATCAAATTGACCTCCTAATAGGCAGAGAAGGAGAAGTAATAGATGCTATCCAGTTTTTGGCAAACAGCACCCTAAATATCAACCTCGAACCCGAAGAACAAGCCTCCTACACCGTAGAGCTAGACGGCTACCGCCTACGGCGCGAAGCCGAACTACGCTCCCTAGCAGAAGAGGCCGTCATGGAAGTGCGGCGAACCGGCAGAGAATACGAAATGAAAGACCTATCCTCCGCCGAACGCCGACAACTCCATAGCTTGCTCAAAGAATACACAGACCTAGAAACCTACAGTCGGGGACAAGAGCCAGATCGCCGTCTTGTCGTGCGCCTACGCTAAAATGCCTGAAGATCCTAACTAAATCGTGCAGGCGCACGTCCCCATACCCCATCCCCTACCAAACGCACCGCTAAAAAGCTTCCCTCCCCATACACTAACAAAGCGAGCGTGCTAGCTCATGGAACCGATTTACATTCCCCACCTAACAACAACACCCGCACGGACGCGGGTGATTGATTTTGAAGAATTTATTCAAGATTTAGAAACCCTAATGCCCGTAAAGGGCAAACTCAAAATTACCCATAGCGGCAATTATCTCGAAGTTATAGGCAATTGTGAAGCAATAATCACCCTAACTTGTCACCGCTGCCTACAACAATACAACCACCGCATCAAAATCCAACCCAAAGAAATCATCTGGCTAGATGCAGCCATCGAAGAAACTGACTCTGGCCCCGCCGAACGCGAAATAGCCCCAGAAGATTTAGTTGAAACCCTCTCTCCTCAAGGACACTTTGACCCCACAGAATGGGTTTACCAGCAGTTGTGTTTAGCCATCCCCTACCAACAACTCTGCCAAAACAACTGCCAAGGCATTCAACTCACCAGCAGTCAACCTACCTCCTCCGAATCAACCCCAATAGACAGCCGGTGGTCTGCCCTAGAAAATCTGAAAAACCAACTGCCAACCTAAACCCAACTAACCTTACATCTTAGATTGTTGGTTTTACAGCAATTTTCAGCTATCTCTAAAAAACCCTTTCTTTCCTCTTCTACCCAACCAAAATTAAAATCTTCTTCCCCCTTACCTCCCAAGCAAGGGGGACTAAAGGGGAAACCAGAAACTCCCCAAAAAACCATTAAATTATTAATCCAAAATCCACAATTTAAAAATACCCCTATGGTTTTCCGCGAAGAATTTGAACTTTTACTCCGCGCCCGCTACCCTATCATCTACATCCCAACCCGCGAAGAAGAACGCGTTGAAAACACCATTAAAAACATTGGAAACCAACAAAAACGCGCCGTCTATACCTGGGACTTCGTAGACGGCTACTCAGGCAACCCTAACGATGCCAACACCGGCCGACGAAACCCCCTACAAGCCCTAGAATTCGTCGAAAAACTACACGCCAGCGCCCCCTCCATCTTTATCCTCCGAGACTTTCATCGTTTTTTAGACGATATTTCCATCTCCCGCAAACTTCGGAACCTCTCTCGCCTCCTTAAATCTCAACCCAAAAACCTAGTAATACTTTCCCCTCAACTCAGCATCCCCGAAGACCTCACCGACGTCCTCACCGTCATCGAATTTCCCCTCCCCACCGCAACCGACATTAAAACCGAAGTCCAAAGCCTCCTCACCGCCACCGGCCAAACATTAGAAGCCCGTCTCCTAGACGAAATCGTCTCCTCCTGTCAGGGACTTTCCCTTGAAAGAATACGCAGAGTCTTAGCCAAAGCCATCGCTACACACGGCAAAATCGAACCAGACGACATCGAACTCATCCTCGAAGAAAAACGCCAAACAATCCGCCAAACCCAAATCCTTGAATTCTACCCCGCCACCGAAAAAATCACCGATATCGGCGGACTCGACAACCTTAAAGACTGGTTATTACGACGCGGTAGTGCCTTCTCCGAAAAAGCCCGACAATATGGCATACCCCACCCCAGAGGCTTACTCCTCGTAGGCATCCAAGGCACCGGCAAATCCCTCACCGCCAAAGCCATCGCCCACCATTGGCACTTACCCCTCCTTCGCCTTGATGTCGGCCGGTTATTTGGCGGCTTAGTTGGCGAATCAGAATCTCGCACAAGGCAAATGATCCAAACCGCCGAAGCCCTCGCCCCATGCGTCCTCTGGGTAGATGAAATTGATAAAGCTTTTGCCGGTTTTGACAGCAAAGGAGACGGCGGCACCACTAGCCGAGTCTTTGGCACATTTATCACTTGGCTTGCCGAAAAAACCTCCCCCGTTTTCGTTGTCGCCACCGCCAATAATATCCAATCCTTACCCGCAGAAATTTTAAGAAAAGGTCGGTTTGATGAAATATTCTTTGTAGGATTACCCAACACTGAGGAACGCCGCGCTATTTTTGGCGTTCACCTCTCCCGACTCCGCCCCCACAACCTCAAAAACTATGACCTCGACCGGCTTGCCTACGAAACCCCCGATTTTTCTGGGGCAGAAATTGAACAAGCTTTAATTGAAGCTATGCACATTGGTTTTAGTCAAAACCGCGATTTTAATAACGATGATATTTTAGAAGCGGCCAGCCAAATTATCCCCCTCGCACGCACCGCCGTCGAGCAAATTCAATTTTTACAAAACTGGGCTGCTGCCGGTAAAGCGCGCCTCGCCTCCCGTCATAGCAGCCTTTTGGGACGCCTCCAAGCCTCACAAAAGGGCCCGGACTAAAAACCCTCTATCTCCAACAACCTGATAAATTTCTTAGAAATATGGTATTTTTTCCTGAAACGTCCTCTATCGATTTGACCTTGGCCCACTTGCATCACCCTAATTAACCAAACTCGACCAAAATTACATCAAAAAATAGAATTGCCGCCGTGAAAACCCTATCTGGTATTTTACAATTTATCCTTGGCATCGCTCTTGCCTTTGCCCTTATCGGTGCCGGTGGTGTCGCAGCCGCCCTCTACTTAGCTGCTAAACACTCTGCTCAACCTGAAAGACCATTTTTTGACGAAGAAAAAATCGCAACTACTACCAACACCAAAAACTCCAAAACTCCTCCCAAACAAGGCACAACCGCCAAACAAACCTCCACAGCTAAACCGCAAGATTCGGGACTTTATAAAGCCCGTGTTACTTGGCCTGAAGGGTTAAGTTTGAGAGAACGTCCGGGATTTGAGTCTAAAAGTATTGGGGGTATTGAATACAATGGTCGGTTAATTATTCTCGAAGAAACTGCTGATAAAGAATGGCAACGAGTCCGCATAGAAAACACTGAGCGCGAAGGTTGGATTAAAAGTGGGAATGTTGAAAAATTGGCTTCCGCATCAGATTTAGATACATCTAATGCAACTCCTTAACCCAAGCAAACTACTGGTATGTATATTTCCGCAATGCTTTTTCTACTAAAATCTTCTGTGCCATTTTTATAAATTAAAAAAAATAGTTTTTTATCAATTAATATCAATGCTTTAAAAGTTTCTCTATATTTTTATCTGGGATGTCTTTTTTTAGGGTATTAAACTAATACTCTGAGCGTCTAAGCCCATAGCCAAAAGTAAATAAAAATAGCATTTTCTTAAATTTTAAGACTTGGTATAAAAACTCTACTTTCTACAAAAAAGTGGGGTTTAACTGTATTGTAAATTATTTATTTTGATCCTTTGTAAAGCCGGTCTTTCACCCACCGGACAGAAACTACCTTTTACTATGTAGTTATGTTAATCCAAAACGATTGAAACCGGCCTTTACCACCCAGATTTGTTAAGAAACTTAGCTAAATTTAAAGCTTAATTGCAAAATTACCTAAAAATTTTTCTGAAATAAAAAGACAGTGTACGATGACAAATCAATAACAAAATATCAAATTTAGATAGCAAAAAATGTACAAAAAAAATAGCAGTGACTTACTAACCGCCGCCGTAACTGCTGCGTTGGGGGCCGGCATTGTAACCTCCTTTGCCGTCAATCAAGGACAACATCCTCTTATTGCCTTAGCCATCACAGGTCTTGCCGTAGCAATTACCCTGGTATGTAACACCCTCGGATTGCTTTAAAATCTTTACCCTGCCTTTTAGCCAACAAAACCACCCCCCTAAAAAATTTTCAATCAAAAACTGTTGGGCTAACAAGGGCAGCCCAACATAATTAACATATATACTTGTATCGGTTATCATTGACTCTCAATCAGAGCAAAATAACCGACCCTCTAATCGGCTCGAATCATAAAATTATCAGCAATCAAGAGTTAAATATGGAAAGCTTTGCCTGTGTTCATCTAGCACTAGCCTACGAAGCGCCGGCACCCACCCTGCGATTCAAAACTTGGAACTTCTTTAAATTTTTCAAAAACCTTAAACCAAAAGCCTCTTGCCTTAAACCACTCCTTGCCTTGCTATCTCTAACTATTGCAGCAAGCATTATCAGCTACGCAGGAAGTGCCCTAGCAGCACTCCAACGGGGAGAGAGCGGCACAGAGGTCACCCGATTGCAAGAAAATTTAAAGAATATAGGCTACTATGACGGTCCACTTACAGAATTTTTTGGCAGCCTTACCGAAGACGCTGTAATTCGCTTCCAGCAAGACAAAGGACTCAATGCTGATGGAGTAGTTGGCCAACAAACCCTAGATGCCATAAACAGTACACTTGGTAACACCACCACCCAGAGTTTTAATACATCTTTCAGCAACAGGACACTAAAACGAGGTGACAGCGGCAAAGATGTAGAAGAACTACAAAGACTTTTAAAAGAAGCTGGCTATTATGATGCCGCCATTACTGGTTTTTATGGCCCCAAAACCGAAGACGGTGTACTTGCCTATCAAAAAAATCGGGGACTTACACCAACAGGCGAAACAGATCCAAATACTTTAGCCGAACTTCTAGGTGCAAACCAACCAATCCCATCTCCCTCTCCTGTCAGCAGAGATAATCTTTTTCAGCGCACTCTACAAATAGGTGACAACGGCCAAGATGTAGCAGAACTGCAAAGACTTTTAAAACAAATGAACTACTACAGCCAAAGCATTACAGGCGACTTTGACAGCCTCACAGAAGCCGCCTTAATTCGCTTCCAACGAGACAGAGGACTAGAGCGGGATGGCATTTTTGGCATCTCATCTCAAAGAGAACTTCTCACCGCCATTAATGCTTTACCCGACAGAAAAGACGATCAATTTGGCTATTCCCCCTACAGCGTTGCAGACTTACAAAAGCGCCTGCAAGACAAAAACCTCTACCGAGGGACAATTGATAATAACTTTGGCCCAGAAACCAAACAAGCAGTTCAAAACGCCCAAGAGCGTTATGGAATCAGTAGCAACGATATTCGTGCCCGTCGCTACTAAAATATCTAAGTTGGTTGGGTTAATTAACCCAACCCATACCCTTAAAACCTAAGTCAAAGACTCCAAATAATCCCGCACTCTGTTACGGCGTTTTGGCTGACGCAATTTTTGCAAAGCCTTAGCCTCAATTTGTCGCACTCGCTCCCGCGACAAATCCAACGCCCGACCAATTTCTGCTAAAGAATAAGGATGACCATCACCCAAACCAAACCGCATCAAAATGACATCACGTTCACGGCTGGTTAAATCGGCCAAAAGATGCTGTAAATCGCGGTGTAAAGCTTCCCGCATCAAAGTTTCTTCAGGAGAAATATCATCCGTCTCAAGTAAATCTCCCAACTCCGTATCTTTTTCATTACCAACTTTTGTTTCCAGAGAAACAGCACGAGGAACCCGCAATAAAACTTCTCGTACTTGAGCCGGTGTCATCTCCAACTCAGCCGCAATATCTTCAATCGTCGCTGTCCGACCTTTATCTTGAGAAATTTTACGTTGAGCCTTCTTAATTTTGTTCAACTTTTCTGTAATATGAACCGGCAGGCGAATTGTGCGACTTTGGGTAGCAATTGCACGAGTAATTCCCTGACGAATCCACCAATAAGCATAGGTACTAAACCTATAACCTCTTGTCGGATCAAACTTTTCAACCGCCCGCTCTAAACCCAGCGTTCCTTCTTGAATCAAATCTAATAATTCTAAACCGCGATTTTGATACTTTTTAGCAACAGAAACCACTAAACGGAGATTCGCCTTAATCATATGATCTTTAGCGCTCATTCCATCCGCTTGTAACTTCTCCAACTCTTCGACTGTCAAACCGGCAATCTCTGCCCAACGGCGTTTTCCTGCCGCTAAAATCGGCTTAAGCTGAGTAACTTCTACCCCACCAGCAGCAGCCCAGCGTTCCAAGGAAGGACTCAAACCCAATTGAGAAGTTAGCCGGTCACGAGCCTCCATAAGCTTGACATATATTTGAATACAGCCTTCCTCTTCCGTTCCGGCCTTATCCCGCAACTCCAAAACCCGCATATAGCGCTGAACCTTTTGTGCTTCCGAGACTTCTTCATCGCGCCCTAATAAACGAACACGACCAATTTCTTGTAGATATAAACGCACAAGGTCAGTAGTTCGGCGGTTAGAAGTCTGAGATCCAATTACCGCCTCAGCACTCTCCATTTCTAACACAATCAAGTCCGAAGCAATGGGTGAAAGATCATCAGCAACGTTATCCACCTGAATACTCAAGGAAGCATTCAACTGTTCGTCATAGTCTGCATCAGCGTACAAAAAAGTTTGTGGCATAATTGCAATCGAAAGAGTGTGGCTCTGGGTAAGAATAAAGACTGGTTAGCTGTCAATAGCCAAGGTTGTAAAAAACATATTTGCATTTTTATTATTCCCGAAAGCTTAGTAGTAAACCACAAAAAATTATGTAGTTTCAACTAACAGACGGACAGTGCAAACAAGCTTCTTGTAATTGTGACTGTTTGGCAGCTTCAAAAACTTGAAACTCGAGCAAGACAGCTAATCGAGTCGAAAAAAATAGAATTCAGTAAAAAAACTGAATAAGATGGAATGACACGATTCGACGTTGATAGGTAGTATATAGTTGAAACCACTGTCTTTGGTGTGACCTCTGTTCACGGGTTAGATAATCTTCATCACCGCTCAGCCGTTATCCTGATCACACACTCAAATACTCACCCAAACTGCACTTTCACCCTTGACTATACCCAATCGACAACCGTAGCATGGAGACTTTTTTCAACTCTATCGTACCGA
Organism: Halomicronema sp.; assembly: GCA_036704045.1. GTDB lineage: Bacteria > Cyanobacteriota > Cyanobacteriia > Cyanobacteriales > Oscillatoriaceae > Ancylothrix. Next base: position 20,154 of record DATNQM010000052.1, read on the forward strand.
AAGGAATAAATTAATAAAAAATTTTCTCTCAAGACACAAAAAATTAAGAAAACATAACAATTTTTAATTTTGACTTTCTTCGTATCCCTCGGCCCCCCGCTCTAAAAATGTTATTAATTGGAACCAAGCAAACGCAAAGGAGTGGCAAACTGGCCCTCTTCTCTTACAAGTTTAACCTTTGTCATCAAAAATCAACAGCGTACTCTGGCTTAGCATCGCGTAACATCAAAGCTGAAACAGCCTCCTGCGGTGTAATTTCTCGGCGCAGGAGCCGATAAACTAACAAAGAAATAGGCGTATAAATATTATGTTCTTTTGCCCGTTGAATCAAAACAGACGTAGTATTAACCCCTTCCGCCGTACCTTCTAACCCAGCCAAAATCTCCTCTAAATTTTTCCCTAACCCTAACTGATATCCCACTTGATAATTACGACTCAGAGGACTATTACAAGTAGCCAGCAAATCCCCCAGACCCGACAACCCATAAAAAGTTTCCGGTTTCGCCCCCCAATTGGTACCAATGCGAATCATTTCCGTTAAACCCCGCGTCAACAAGGCTGCTTTAGCATTCGTCCCCAACTCCAAACCATCACAAACACCTGCCGCAATAGCCATAACATTCTTAAGGGTTCCCCCCAACTCCACACCTAAAGGATCAGAATTGGTATAGACACGAAAACTACTCGAAGAAAAAACCTCTTGCACCTTCTGTGCAGCATCCATAGACCTACTTGCTACCACCGTAGCTGCCGGCAAACCCTGCTGTATTTCCTTTGATAAATTCGGGCCGGCCAACACAACCACAGGCAACAAAGGCCAAGCAGCCATCCAAATTTGTGAAGGAGTATTTGTTGTTTGTGGATCTAATCCCTTCGTCGCCGTTACCAAAATTGTTTGCGGTTTAATTCCCCCCAACTGTAGCTCTGAAACCACCTCCCGCACACCCTTCACAGAAACCGCAGACACAATAATCGAAACCTCCGCCACTACCTCCGAAAGCTTCTCACCACTACGGCGAGACCAAAACCGCACATCATGGCCATTTTTTGCCGCCAGAGTACCCAAACTTGTACCCCAAGCCCCCGATCCAATTACTGCCAGTTTAATTGTTTCCATCAACTCCTATCCATTAAAACTAAAACCGCAGACAGCCACAGAAAAATCTGGGTTTATCTGCGGTTAAAAAACCTAACCTTTGTGACGGGGAAATCTTTCCATCAAAGCCCGGACTTCATGAGCATGATAAGATGATCTTGTCAAGGGAGAAGCAACAACTTGTAAAAAACCTAGTTCTTCCCCAAACTGACGCCACCCATCAAAGGCTGCCGGTGTCACATAAGAAGCCACAGGCAAATGTTTAGGCGTTGGTTGCAAATATTGTCCAATCGTCAAAATATCGCAATCCACTGCCCGTAGATCCCTCATCACCTGCTCAACTTCTGGCTCCGTTTCCCCAACCCCAACCATAATCCCAGATTTTGTATAAACCCAAGGAGCCAACTCTCTGCACCGCGCTAATAACTCCAAAGTCCGCTCATAACTACCTTGGGGGCGAACTCGGCGATATAAACGCTCTACAGTTTCGGTATTATGGTTGAGAACTTCTGGTTGAGCACTGAGAATTTTTTCGAGAGCTTCCCAGTTTCCACACAAATCAGGAATTAAAACTTCAATGGTTGTATTCCCAGAAGTTGCCCTTACTTCTTGAATACAGCGGACAAACTGAGATGCACCGCCATCAGGTAAATCATCTCGATTCACTGATGTAATAACTACATGATTTAAACCCAACCGCCTCACAGCTTCTGCTAGTCGTAGAGGCTCAGTTGGATCAAGGGCTTGCGGTTTTTTCTCAAAATCAATATCGCAATAGGGGCAAGCTCTTGTACAGGCCGGCCCCATGATTAGAAAAGTAGCCGTACCGGCCAAGAAGCACTCCCCGATATTGGGACAGGAAGCCTCTTCACAAACCGTATTGAGGGCTAAGTCTCTTAGAATTTCTTTAACGTTGCCAACGCGCTCCCGTTGGGGAGCTTTCACTCGCAACCAGTCTGGTTTAACAGCCACGCCCTTGTTTCAACCACATTAAATTTTAACTTTTTTTATCCTAACTCAATATTATGTGCTATCATAGTTGGGCGGTGTTAATAGCCGACAACATCGGGATGTAGCGCAGCTTGGTAGCGCGCTTCGTTCGGGACGAAGAGGCCGCAGGTTCGAATCCTGTCATCCCGATTTTTTTAACAAGTTTAAAGTTGCACTGACCTAATTGATGGTTGGAGCATTTTTTGAGTTTGAGATAACAGCTTTAGGGTTGTAGAGGCGATGAGCCTCTACTACGAACCTATGGCGAGGAGCGGAGTTTTCTCAATCTTCTTTTGACCCAAAAACCATTTGTAAAATCATGGCTGGTTCACCTTTACGGTGATATTTATCGGCCCAGGCGCGAATGATTTCGTCCAATTCTTCTAGGGCGTCTTCAACTCGATCTGGGGGGATATCAAGTTCTTCGATAATTCGCATAACTTTGGGACGCCTATCAGCCCAGTGCTGCATCAATCGGAAGTAGCGAGCGGTGTCTTCTACCATGATGTAGGTGCGTTCTTCTTCGTTGGAAGGAGAGTAAGTCGCTCTCATCAGTGCGTAAAAAGGCATTCCCCAAGGAGAATCAATCCGCTCAACGGTGCCAGCATACATTAAACGTCGTTTGATATGTTCAGCAAGCGCTTCCGAAAGTGGCATTCGCCGTTCGGGTGATAAGTCTTCCTGGGAACGAGCGTGCAGGTATTCGATTAGTTCTTGGAACTGAAACGACGTAATTAGTTGAGCGTCAGGCAGATTTTTAGGCAATTTTTGTTCAATAACGCGCTTTTCTTCTGCCGTAAGGCTCGTTCCTGGAATGCGTGGCTTCCCCGGATGCCATACATACTGCTCTAACCAAACGTAGGGAAATTGAATCAGATAACGCGGCTCTTGGGAGCCAAGCATTTTCATCAATTTTCCTTGGGTTAGGGCTTCTTTGACTTCTTCTACAATGGCCTTTACGCGCTTTGGCTCAATGTGGTGAAGGTGTCCAGTCATCCGCAGGTTTTGGCCCTGCTCTAGGTAGGTTTGATAAATCGCGCATTTGGCGGCGGTTGCAGCGGCATCCAGAAAAGCGCCATGCCGGTGTCCGCTAGTTCTCATAGCACTAAATGCAAGGTAAAACATGATCTGATCCATCGCACTGGCGCTTAGGCGTTTGATCAGAGTTAGGTCGTTGGTCATCACTATCCCTACGATGGTACATAGAGGAGTTTTCCTGTTAGCTTTAGCTACGCTCCTCTATCGGCTGTTTATTGTTGCGTCGGTACGGTTGGGACACAAGCCAATAGGTTTACTCGCTTCTAATAGTGAAGCGCCTACGGGTAGCATAGTCTATACGCCCTTGAGCGCGATCAGGCTTTTGCTAATTGTTTGGCTTTGATACCCCTAACTTTGCCCGACTAATGTCACCCTTTGCAAATAGATGCGCTTTTACGATCTCATTTCCAAAAGGTGACATCGGTAAATTTATGTAGCTTGCAACCCATCAAGATTATAAGGACGGCAGTAGCCTTTGCCTGGAAAGAAATTGAGAATCTATTTTCTCAGCTTTTGGCCTTCACTCTCACGACTAGGCAGTAACCTATTTGCCTTTTCGCGCTCTACAGGCCGTAGTTTCGGTCGTTATATGCCGAACCCCTGACCCAGATATAAGACTGGTCGTCTTTGATTTTTTGCTTATTCTTTTTAACTATATCAATTTTAACCCCCAAATAATATTATGGGTAGTGAAATTCTCTAAAGTCCTAAAGGTTATTGAAATTTTGTTTTATTGAAAAAGACTTATACCCTATACTTTTTCTTTATAGGCATCAATCATAATAATTTTTATGTTTATCATCGTAAATTGTAGTGGGTGTTAATTTTTAAAACAAATAATATCTATTAAATAGTATTGTTCTAAAAAATTAGAAGTCGATACTGTCAACTAACAACCAACGCCCTGCCAAATTAAGCCTACCTCTAACCGTTAGTAACTGACCGTTTTTCAAAACTTGTAATTTTTCGTTTACGTCTGGGTGAAGCGTAACGAGTGACCAATTTTGCTCTAAAAAACTAATACTATAGTCTTGTTCTCCGTGACAAAAGAAAATTCCAGAAAAGCTATGGTTGGTTTTTGTTTGGCTTGCCAAGAATGAAACAGGACAACTGCCATTGGAAGAATAAACATCGGGATGATCAAGATAATAACGCTGCCAGTAAAGCCAGTCTGGGTGATCTGGAGTCAAATTATATAGAGGGATAATGGCAGCCGGTGCCGTTGGATCTTGTAAAAGTGCTTCTTGCAAAATTCTCACCGACAACTCTCGTGGCTGACAATTTTTTTCGACACACAAAGCAGCCGCCATACCCGCTGCTTGACCAATGTTTAAAACCACCGGCTGTAAGCGAGTTGCGCCGTTGGCGATGTGGGAAACCGAGATATTTTTTTCACACACTAGCAAGCCGTCTATTTCTGTCGGGATGAGGGAACCGTAGGGGATGCAAAAAGGTGTGCCAGTCCACCGGCCTCCCCAGCGGATAGATTTCGGTTTCACCGGCCAGTCACCGCAAGGATAATGGTGATCGTTAGGATAATTGCCAATGGCGATGCTAGTGGGTTGGCCGGTTTCATCCACCGGCAAACTAGCCACCCGACCTTGTGGTATGGGTAAGATATCTTGTTCGCGGATAGTCGTGAGACCTTTGACGCGGCGGCTTTCGCGGTAGTAGGGATGGATGGCAAAGGCGCCGGTGGAAAGGGGAAATGGGGAATGGGAATTTTTTAGAGGAAAAATATTTTCTGCTAAACCATATCGGCGACCGAGTTGTGTTTGGATAAAGTGGGCAAAACTTTGGGAATGCCAGAGACTTTCTTGAAGAAACTCGTTCTTTGCTGTGGTTGATTGGATTAAGCGGTTTATCCCTTCCCCGTAGTCATTGCCATGAATTGGCCAATTAATCATAAAGCGATTTTCCGGTAGGCGTCCGTAGTTGAGAAACATTTCGGGGCCGTAGTTGTCCCAAGCCGCAGTGAATAAGTTGGGGTTGTAGGTGGGGGGCGGGGGAATTTCTGGGGCTATATCTTGGCCATAGTCTTGCAGGATGACTACCCAAGTGGGCGCTTGGACGGGATAGCGTTCTGTCCAAGTATTGCGGGATTTTGGGGCGCTGGGTTCGTTCAATTCGCTTTGAAGTTCCCATCCCCATCGGTGGGGAGTTTCTGCTAGGGCAAGAATATCTCCAAGTTCAGTGGCATCAATGATAATTTTGGCGTAGATGGTGAGGTTTTCAAAGCGGATGCCGGTGATGCGGTTGTTTTGTTTGAGGATTTCTTGGGGGGTTTGGCCGGCTATCCATTGGAGGTTGGGGAGTTGGTTTAGCCAGTCTAGGAAAGTTTGGTGGCCGGTGGGGGGGTTGTAGGTGAAGAAGCTAACCCAGGCGTTATCGAGTTTGGTGTTTTGTTGGAGTTGACGGAGGAATGCGCCCCAGAGGCCGGTTTGAAGAAAGGCAAGTTCGTTGCCATCGGGGGCTGAGACTCCGGCACTGGTCAGCATTCCGCCCAGCCAGGGTGTGTCACCGATGAGGATGGTGTTGGCACCTCGTCGGGCTGCTTGGATGGCTGCTGCGGTGCCGCCGGTGCCGGTTCCTACAACAAGAATGTCTGTGTTTAAGTGATTCATGGAGGAATGCTAGAGAAAGGGTTTCTGGGATAATTTTTGCATCTAACCTAGATTCTTAAGAGAAAGCGTGTTTATTATTATTTGGCAGCCAAAACTATAGGTGAGTATGACCTTACCTTTTTGTGGTAAATTTTTGCCAAATGAGAGGATGAGCTAGAGGGGAGTTGTATGAAAGCGCAGGTATTTAGAGGGGTTAATCAGTTAAGTTACGAAGATGTGCCGGTGCCGGAGTTAGCATCTGATGAGGTTTTGGTGCAGGTTAGGGTTGTTGGTTTGTGCCAGTCGGATATTAAGAAGATTATGTATCCGCTTTATGAGCCGCCGCGTATTTTTGGCCATGAAACGGCAGGAGTGATATCACAAGTTGACTCAGATGTCAAGGGGTGGCAGGTGGGTCAGCGGGTTGTAGTAATGCACCATATTCCTTGTATGCGTTGTGATTACTGCCTGAATGAAAATTTTTCGATGTGTGACACCTATAAAAATGTGACGACGACGGCGGGGTTTGCGCCTTCGGGTGGCGGTTTTGCTGAGTATGTGAAGGTGCCGGGGCATATTGTGCGGAATGGTGGGTTGATTCCGATTCCTGATGGGGTGACGTTTGAGCAGGCGAGTTTTGTTGAGCCGACGAATTGTTGTTTAAAGGCGGTGAAAAAGGCTCAGATTGGCCCAGGGCAAACTGTGCTGGTGACTGGTGCGGGGCCGATTGGGTTAATGTTTATTATGTTGGTTAAGTATTTTGGGGCGCGTGCGATTGCGACGGATTTGTTGCCGGCGCGGATTGAGAAGGCGTTGCAGGTGGGTGCGGATGCGGCGTTTGATGCGCGGGATGCGGATTTGCCTAGTAAGATTAGGGATCTGACCGGCGGGTTGGGTGTCGATGTGAGTTTGTTGGCGGTGCCTAGTGAGAAGGCTTTTTTTCAGGCGCTTGATTGCACTCGTAAGGGTGGTAAGATTTTGTTTTTTGCTGAGTTTCCTGATGAGGTAGAGATTCCGCTTAATCCAAATGTGTTGTATCGTCGGGAGATTGATTTGATGGGGAGTTATAGTTCGTCGTTCCGGGTACAGGCTTTGTCTGCGGATATTGTGTTTAACAAGCGTATTGATGTGGATGCGTTGATTAGTGATCGTTATAATTTGAGGGATTTGGGGGCTGCGGTTGAGCGGGCGGTTAAGCCAAGTGCGGAGACTTATAAGATTTTGATTTATCCAGAGGGAAAAGTGTAAGATACCGGTAAATTAGGTAAATTAAATGATTTACCGGAATTGATACGTTTTATCTGGAACCTGTGGGCTACAGGTGCGTCTCGGACTATGTAAAATTACCAAACTGCACCTTTACATGGAAACCTATAGTCTGAGAGTTTATTTTACAAAACCATGCGGAGGTGAAAAATTAAAAATTATTGATTACATTTGCCCTTTTGAAGTAGCTATATAAAGCCGTTCCCGTAAATTTGAATGGAAATTAATAGCCCTTAGTTATATTGAAAAGTGTAAATGAGAAAATATAAAAATTATTTAAATACTAAAACCGTTTAAGTTTGGGAGTGTAATGAAGAATCACATTAAAGTAAAGAATCAGATAAAGACAAAATTTAGGGAATTTATTACGAATTTAATCGAAAAAAACGGAGCATTAAAAAGTCGAGGGGAAAAAAGAATCTGGCGGGCTGGACTAACAGGATTTAGCACCTTACTGGTAAATGGAATTAAACTCATAGCTGGATTAGTTTCAATTCCACTAACAGCCCAGTATTTAGGAACGGAGAGATTTGGGCTATGGTTAACGCTTAGTACGTTTTTGACTTGGGTCGGTATTGCTGACTTGGGTTTGTCTAACATTCTTGTGAATGCGGTTGCGGCTGCTGATGGTCAAGAAAATCACCAAAAGGCAAAGGAAGCTGTGTCTAGTGCATTCTGGCTGATGGTAGGTGTAGCCCTAATAGTGATGACCATATTTTTAAATGTTCATCCTTTAGTTGAGTGGGAACGGGTATTTAATGTTACTTCATTGCAAGCTAAAGCGGATGCAAAAGACGCTAGTCTTGTAATAATGATTTTTTTTATACTTCGCTTACCACTCTCCATTCCAAGTCGAATTTATGCAGCCTATCAGGAAGGTTATCTGTACGAAATATGGAATGGCTTAATTAGTTTGATATCAGTGATATTTTTATACTTTTTTATTGAGTTAAGGGTTGATTTACCATTTTTATTGGTTGGGTTCTTTGGACCCCAAATATTAGGAGATACTATAGTCGGCATTTACCTGTTTGGATTTCGGCGAAAAGAATTAAGGCCAAAGCTTAAAAATTTTAGTGTTCAGACATCAAAATGGTTGCTGGCAAATGGAGGCAAGCTTTGGATTGCCCAAATTTCATCTATTCTAATATTCCAGACTGATTTTATTATTATTTCTCAGTTATTTGGGGCTTTTGCCGTTGCGAGTTATGGAGTAATTTGGAAGCTATACAATATTATTCTATTTCCCCTATCAGCTTTTTTGAATGGTTTGTGGCCTGCCTACAGTGAGGCTTTTTCAGGAGGTGACATTCCCTGGATTATTAAGACGTTTAGAAAAAGTGTTTTTATAAGTTTTTCTTGGGCTTTGTTTGCTGGAATAATACTTTTAATAGCTTCACCGCAGATTATTAAAATTTGGGTGGGAAATGATGCAATTCCTGGAACAAGCTTATTATTAGCTATGCTATTCAATACTGTATTAATAGCTGTTGCTCAATGTATTGCTATGTTGATAAATGGTCTGGGTGAACTAAACGTGCAAGCGATTGTCAGTCCTCTTTCGGCAATTAGCAACCTTTCTTTATCAGTGTTACTAGGAAATTTTATTGGTATTTCTGGAGTGGCATGGGCAACAGGAATTTGCACCCTAACATTTTCTTTAGGGATAGTAGGCGTATCTGCGTTAAATAAGCTTAAATATTTAGGTAGAATACATAATTATAACTAAGAGATGTAAGAGAAAAAATATGATTGATAAATGTCCTGTTTGTGGTAACGAAAGAGAAAGTTATTTTAGGGCTACTATTTTAAAAAAACACAACATAAATTATTTGTTTTGTAACAATTGTGGCCTCCTTCAGACAGAAAATCCCTATTGGTTAGAAGAGGCTTATAGTAGTGCAATCGCCAATGTAGATACCGGCTTAGTTTCTCGCAATTTAGATATTTCTAAAAAACTAGCTTGCGTTCTTTTTTTCTTATTCGATAAAAATGGAAAGTATTTAGATGTGGGAGGTGGGTATGGGATGCTGACCAGGCTTATGAGAGATATTGGTTTTGACTTTTACTGGTCTGACTTGTATTGTGAAAACCTTTTATCAAAAGGTTTTGAGGCATTCAACACCACTAAACCTTTTTCAGCCATAACTGCGTTTGAATTATTAGAACATATTTACGATCCAGTTGAATACATAAAACAATCCCTCACCGAAGCTGAAACTTCAACAATTATATTTTCAACAGAGTTATTTGAAGGAAGTCCGCCATCGCCTTCTTCCTGGTGGTACTATACTTTATCCACAGGACAGCACATTTCTTTTTACCAAAGGAAAACACTAGAATATTTAGCCCAAAAACTATCCCTATCATTGCTCTCAAATAATAAAAATTTCCACGTTTTGACTAATAGGAAAGTAGATTCCAGATTTTTTGCTATATTAAATAATCATCGAGTTTTAAGATTACTCTATAGATATGTAATAACTAATATGAAATCTAAGACATTTTCAGATTATAATCAATTACAGAATTTTTTCTAATCAAGGAAAAAAGGTTCCTTTAAAAAGTGAAAATGCCTAATAATTGATTATAAATTTTTTACAAAGAGTGATTTGTACGAGACATATAATTTCCCTGGTCAAAAATGAAAATAATTGCAGGCTTTATAGAAAAATCAGAGCAATTTATCAATGAATTACGGCAGGACTAGAAGTTTATTAAACAGTGTAAAATTGTTAGTAATTTTTGTATTTTTCACAAAAAAAATTAGTAGGAGGTAAGCGAGTGAAAATTTTTTATGACTATCAAATTTTTTACTCTCAAGAGTATGGAGGCATTTCTCGTTATTTTTGTGAGTTAGCTTCTAGGCTTGCTACATTCGATGATATGGATGTCAAAATAGTGGCCGGGGTTTACATCAATAAATATTTAATGGATTGTCCGTTAAATTTAGTGGCTGGATACTATATTCCATCTATTGCGAAAACCTGGACAATGAGACTTTTTTTTAACGAACTATTCTCTAGTTATTGGAATATGATAAAGTCTCCAGATATCGTCCATGAAACTTATTACTTATTAGAAAAAAAAGGAAGTACCCCAAATAAAGCCGCTAAAAAAGTGATTACAATTTACGATATGGTCTATGAGAAATTTGGTGATTTGTTGCCTAAGTCAAATCTAATTTCGTTGAGAAAAAAGCAAGCTATAAGAGAGGCAGATCACATTATTTGTATTTCAGAAAATACAAAACAAGACTTGCTTGAATATTTTGATATTGAACATAAAAAAGTGTCGGTTGTATATCTTGGAAATTCTTTAGATGTTAAGAACTCCAAGCAAAATGATTTGTTTATTTTTTCCAAAAATTCTTATATTCTCTATGTTGGCCAACGCAGCAGTTATAAGAATTTTGATATGCTTTTAAAGGTATATGCAACCTATCCCAATTTCAAAAAAGATTTTCGATTAGTATGTTTTGGAGGAGGTTCATTTTCTAATGAGGAACAAGCTTTAATAAACTCTTTCGGATTATCGGAGAAACAAGTTATCCAAGTGTCAGGAGATGATACTATTTTAGTTAATCTCTACAGCAATGCAGCTGCTTTTGTCTATCCATCTCTGTATGAAGGTTTTGGAATTCCTTTACTAGAAGCAATGGCTTGTGATTGTCCCGTAGTTTGTAGCAACACAAGTTCCATGCCTGAAGTAGCTGGTTCTGCCGCAGAATATTTCGATCCTTACGACCAAGAGAGTATAGCTCATAGTTTAGAAAATGTATTATTTTCTTCAGAAAAAGCCCAACTTTTAATCAAGCAAGGTCAAGAAAGAGTAAAAGATTTTTCATGGGATAAATGTGCGGAGGAGACGCGATCCATTTATCTATCATTGATGTAGAATTGTGCAGAAACTAACTTTTTTCATTTTTCACATATCGCCCCTGGGTTATGTGTAACCCGATTAAAGTCAACCCTTAGTTCAACTTTTTAAAAGCTTATCTCAGCAAAAGGAACAATCCCAGCTAATGTTGCGTCCGAACTACAGCCTCATCTGCTAATATCTGAAATTGCATACCAAGGAAGCGACATGAAAAAATTGTTTTTTTGCAAACAAAAGGAATCGACATGAAAAAAATGTTTTCTTGCACTGAAAAAGCAGCACACTAAAAAATTGTTAATTGTTTATATTTTTTTATTTGTGCTAAGCTTACTGAGAATAATATAGTTTTTTTAATGGACGGGAAAGGAAATGTAAAAAAACTTCAATAAAATTTTTGCGTATGAGATTTTATCTGGCTTATTAAAAAACTGTAAACTTCAAGTAATAATCAATAAAATTAGGGTCTATTGGTATGAGCCTTAATGTTTTAATACCTAGTTGTCTGCTTATAGGGTTAATTATTTTTTCTATTAAAAAATGGGCATTCAAAGGAGAAATATTTCATCCAGCCTTGATATATACTTTAGTCAATGCAGGGATGTTCGTTATCTTTGCTTTCGGGCCATATATTTACACTTCATCCATTAGCCCTATCTACTATTATGTTTATGCTTTTAGTATAATTGCTTTTGTCACAGGAATAGTATGGGGAGAATTGAGTAAATCTAAAACTTTTCATACCGATATAAAATTAAATGCTAAACAATTATCTTTTTTGTATTTATTTGTATTAAGCCTGCGAATATTTGAATTAGTGAGGATAGGGATTTCTAGTAATTTCAGCTTGGAGGATGCAGCTGCCAATCGTCTATATCAGGGAGCACTTGCAGCCGAATCAACCGAGGCCCCAAATGTGGCTGCATTATTGCTTTCAACATTTGATTTTAGTGCGACACAAATAGCTACAACAATTTTTGTCGCTTTTGCTTACCAGCGGAAAAAATATGTAGAAATGGCTATAGTATTTATTGTTTTTACATTATTAGCTTTATTCCAAAATTCTCGAACTCTTTTATTTTATAACTTTTTTATGTTATTAATTCCCATTTATACTCTCATCAAAGACAAAACAAGTTTGGCAAATTTATTTAAAGAAGTTTTTATAAAAAATAGTAAAAAAATATTTATAGGATTAATGATTTTTACTGTAGTAATTTTGGTCTTAACAAACACTCGCAGCGGTGTTTTAGAAGAATCTCTCCAAAAGAACCAAAGTGAACAACAAAGAAATGAATTATTTGAAAAAATTTACTCAGCTAAAAAAAAGGATTGGTTTGCTTTAGCGTTAGATTCTTCTGATTTGTCGCCGTCGGTAGTAAATCCTCTCATAGAACTTTCCCTCTACTCAGGGGGAACAGTAGCAAGTGGAGGTGTTACAAGTAGAATAGCTACAGATACAGGATTAAACACTTGGGGGCTGAGGAACTATTTTGTTTTTCATCGAATTTTAGCTCAGTTAAGATTAGATGGCGGTTTTTCAGAAGCCATGAGGGATCATTATTATGAAATAAGAGACAGGGCAATACTAGAGATTCCGGCTATATTAACCGGTTGGCTTGGCGAACCTGGAAACTGGATTATGGATTTTGGTTATTTAGGAGCACCAATCGCCTCAGCAATAACCGGCTGGATAATAGGATGGATGTATGGTCGGCTTTTTCAAGCTGGGCCTGTTCTTTATGGTTGTGCAACTTGTGTTTTTGCCTTTGCTATGTTACTAAGTCCTTCAATTAGTTTTTTTGGGACTTTTTTCTCTAATTCTTTTAGCTTTTTCTTTTTCTTGTGGTACTTGTCAAATAAACGTTTCCGCAAAAAACTAAAATATGATAGTAGAATTTCAAGCAGATAAAAAACAAATCTCCAGAGGCTTACAATGAGCAATCAAGAACCCATGGAAAAACCCATTGTTACGATAATTACTGTGGTAAAAAATGGGGAAAAACATTTAGAGTCAACTATTCAATCAGTAATTAACCAGTCTTATGACAAAATAGAATATATTATTATAGATGGCGGCTCTACAGACGGAACTTTAGACATTATTCGCAAGTATGAAAACTTTATCAGCTATTGGATTAGCGAACCAGATAGAGGTTTGTATGATGCGATGAATAAAGGATGGAGATTGGCGAGTGAAAATAGCTATATCCTATTTTTAGGAGCCGGCGACAAAATTATCCAATTACCCGATTTTTCCAAAAACAATGAACCAACCCTTGCTATCTGGGGTCGAGTGATGATAGAAGACTCAAAAATTTATAACTCAGCCGCCGATTTTAGACTAAAATTAGGAAATACATTACATCACCAAGCCTTACTAATTTCTAAATCTTTATCAATCCAACCTCCTTTTAATACCCGCTATAAAGTTTATGCTGATTATGATTTTAATTGTCGTCTTTTAAACCAAGGAGTTAAATTTCAATTTTCTGAAGATTTTATCTCTTATGCCTCACCTGCCGGAGTGAGTGGAAAACTTTCCTTAAAAGAATCCCTACAAGTGGTTAAAATAAATTTTGGATTTGTCTGGACATTCTTATCAATATTGTACCATCTTTATCAAGGATTCAAGTATGGTTTTCACCGACTTTCATTTAAGTAAACATTAACTTAGGAGCCATTTTCAACATGAGTCCTCGCGTTTCTGTAATTGTTCTAAATTGGAATGGAAAAGCTTTCCTAGGTGAATGCTTAGAGTCGCTAGCTAAACAAACCTATCAAAATTTTGAAACCGTTGTTGTAGATAATGGTTCCACCGACGACTCACAAGACTATGTACGCTCCCACTTTCCTAACGTTCGCTTAATTGAGTTGCCCGAAAATTTGGGATTTTGTGGCGGTAATAATCAAGGATATAAGTATGTTGAGAGTGAATACATAGCATTACTCAATAATGATACAATTTGCGTACCTGAATGGTTAGAATCACTCTGTAATGCTTTAGAAAATTACCCCGAAGCTGGTTTTGCAGCCTCAAAATTAGTTTACTATGACAAACCTGAGATAATTGATTCGGCAGGTGACACTTTTAGCACCTATGGGATCGGTCGCAAAAGAGGCCATCAATGCCAAGATGGAGACCAATATAACCAAGAAAAATTTATCTTTGGTGCTTGTGGAGGAGCGGTACTCTATCGGAAAACAATGCTTGAAGAAATTGGGTTTTTAGACGATGACTTTTTCTTAATTTACGAAGATATAGACCTGAGTTTTAGAGCGCAACTCGCTGGATGGAAATGTGTTTATGTGCCACAGGCCAAAGTCTTACATCGCGTTTCTGCCTCCTTATCAAAAACTCCCAACAAACAAATTTACTTTTCCAAAAGAAACAGCCTATGGGTACTAATAAAAAATATGCCCACACCACTTTTATTAAAATTTAGTATTTTCATACTAGCTTACCACCTGGCATCCGATCTGAAGTGGATGGCCAAGGGCTATACATCATCAATTTTTCAAGGGCATCTTGATGTATTGCGGACTTGGCAGCAAGTGATGAAGAAAAGAAAAACCATTCAATCAATGAGAAAAGTTTCCATAAGCGAACTAGAAAAAATTATAACCACCACCTAAAAAACTATAGCGAAATTACTTTGATTAACTATGAAAATTTCCGTTTGTATGGCTGCCTATAACGGTTCTGCGTACATTAAAAATCAACTCTCATCTATTTTAAAACAGTTATCAGATGAAGATGAAATTATTATTGTTGATGACGCTTCAACCGATCAAACAGTTGAGATTATTCAACAATGGGGAGATCCGCGAATACTTTTAATAAAAAATGATAGGAACAAAGGAGTCTTACAAACCTTTGAGAGATCATTGCGTCACGCCAAAGGAGAAATAATATTTCTGAGCGATCAAGATGATATTTGGTTGGATAATAAAGTCCAGGAAATAATCAGCATTTTTCAATCAGATAAAGATGCAACTTTAGTTTTAAGTGATGCAGAAGTTATTAATGGAGATAATGAAATAATAGCTAAATCTTATTACGAGCTAAGAGGAACCTTTGTCAAAGGAGCAATACCCAACATAATCAAAAATAAATACTTGGGCTGCTGCCTAGCATTTAGGCGAGAAATGCTAGATTATTTCTTGCCCCTTCCTAAAGATATTGCAATGCACGATATGTGGATGGGTATATTAAATGATATTTATGGAAAAAGCATTTATATAGAAAAACCATTAATGCAATATCGGCTCCACAATAGCAATGCTAGTCGAGGCCCAACAAACTACGCAAGTTTACAACAAATGATAAAATGGCGCTTAATGCTAAGTAAAAATTTAGTGAAGCGTTTATGGGAGCTACATTAAAAAATCATCCAAATAAGTGAATTTATAAAAATGACAAAAATTTGGGTTTTAACAGAACTTTACTATCCAGAACAAACCTCAACCGGCTATATACTGACCCACACAGCCGAAGGATTAGCCCAAGAATATGATGTGGGTGTAATAACAGGCCCCCCAACCAACTTTTTTGAGCGCCAAAAAGCCCTCCCATACGAAGAAAAAAACAACGTTAAAATATATCGATGTCAGGGAACAAGCTTTAACAAAGATATCTTTTGGGGACGAATAATAAACCTGGTTACCCGTTCAATTACCATTTTTTGGAAAGCCTTTTTTTATTGCAAAAAGGGAGAAACCATATTAGTTGTAACAAACCCCCCCTTATTACCTTTCTTTGCCCTGCTGTTAAAATGGCTAAAAGGTTGTAACTTTGTTTTATTAATTCACGACTTATATCCTGAAATTTTAGTTGCTACCGGCCTATACAAAGCGTCATCATTTATTGTCAAAATCGGACATCTTTTAAACCGGGTTCTTTACAAAGAAGCAACGAAAATTATTACCCTTGGTAGAGACATGACAAAACTCGTCGAAGCCAAGCTAGACGCAGACGATAAAAAAATAACTTGCATTACTAATTGGGCTGAAGTTGAAACTGTTAGGCCAGAGGATCGCTTTAATAATGAAACATTAAAAGACCTTAATTTGATTAATAAATTTGTGGTTCTATACGCAGGAAATATAGGTAGAACTCACGCAATAGAAGACATAGCAAAAGCAGCTAAATTTTTAGATTTATCCACTAATATACATTTTTTATTTATAGGTTTTGGAGCCAAAAAACAGTGGTTAGAAAACTATATAAAAAATCAGGATATAAAAAATATTACAGCTGTTGCACCACGACCTGATAGAGCAGAACAAAGTATCTCTTTAAATGCTTGTGATGTTGCAATAATAACATTTATACCGGGGATGGCCGGTATTTCTGTTCCTAGCCGAATGTATAACCAAATGGCAGCAGGTAAGCCCATAATAGCTGTAACAGATGACTGGTCAGAACTAGCTGAAGTAGTCCGTGAAAATGAAATTGGATGGGTAATTAAACCTGGTGACATTACAACCTTAGTGGAGACAATTAAATATGCAGCAGAACATCCTGAAGTTTGCACTCAAATGGGAGCCAAAGCTGCTACTGTCGCTCAAACAAAATACTCTTTTTTTGAAACCGACTTAGCTTACAAAAAACTCTTTAAAGAAATCGAATATTTTTCGTGAAAAAGTCTTTAATTGCTCTAATTACTGGTGAGAAGAAAAGATTATGAATCGTCGTAAATTTTTAAATTGGATGGGATTAAGTTGGTTAGCCAGCACTTCCCCTATCGTCATTGGGGCTATACTAGCCCGTTCCGAAACCAAACCCCCATTCGTATCACAAACCTCCAGCACTCAACCCATAACTTTTTACATCTCACCCCTTGGAAATGATCGCTGGTCTGGCAAATTAGCGACACCCAACTCCGAGCAAACAGACGGCCCTTTAGCCACCCTCGAAGCTGCTCGCAACCGCATCCGAGAACTCAAACGCCAGCAGTCCGGCAATCTAAACCAAGCTATCAAAGTCTTATTGAGAACTGGAACCTACTACCTCACTCAACCGCTTTTATTCACACCAGAAGACTCAGGCACCGCTAATTTTCCCATCACCTACGCAGCTTATCCCAATGAGCGACCCCTCATTAGTGCAGGCCGGCGCATCACCGGCTGGCAACCAGAAACCATTGATGGTAAAAGGCTTTGGGTCGCAGAACTCCCAGAAGTAGGGCAAGGCAAATGGTTCTTCCGAGAACTGTGGGCCAACGGTCAAAGACGCACACGAGCTCGCCATCCCAACAAAGGTTATTTAAAAATTGCCGCAGTTCCAGACTTAACAGAGCAAACCTCCATCCGTCAAGGTCAAAACCGCTTTAAATTCTATCCGGGCGATATCAAAAACTGGGCAACAATCAATCAAGCCGAAGTCGTACTCATGAATTTTTGGATGGACTCACGGATGCCAGTTGTCCGAGTCGATGAAAATCAAAGCTTAATTGAATGTACAAAACGCAGCATCTTCCGCATGGAGCCTACTGATAAAAATGGCACAGCATCAGCTATTTACTACATAGAAAACGCCCTAGAAATTTTAGACAGCCCTGGTGAATGGTTTTTAAATGCTAAAACAGGCAAACTGTACTATATGCCCCTGGCCGGCGAAGACATCAATAACACAGAAATCATTGCGCCCAGCTTAACCAAAATTCTATCTTTACAAGGAAAAACCGATTCATTTGTTGAACATCTCTCCTTTGAAAATTTAGCCTTTGCCCATAGCGAATGGTATTACCCAAACGATTTTAAACACAACTGGCCGGCACCCGATGTTGGTGGTTTTCATCAAGCTGCCTATGGAATTCCAGGCGCTATCTTTTGTCAATCGACGCGCAATTGCATCTGGAAAAATTGTCAAGTCGCCCATATCGGTAACTACGGCATAGAATTTTCAACCCGCGCCTACTTAAACGAAATTAGTAACTGTGAGTTTTTTGATTTAGGTGCCGGTGGAGTCAAAATTGCTGATGGCTCCTGGTCAATTAAAGTAAAAAATTCTCACATCTATGATGGCGGACGACTATTTCATGGAGCAGTAGGAATCTTAATACAAGAAGCCCCAGAAAACCACATTTTTCGCAATCACATCCATGACTTTTATTATTCCGGTATTTCCGTCGGCTGGAGTTGGGGCTATGACGAACGGCCCGCAAGAGATAACCGCATTGAATCGAACCACATTCACCACATCGGTATTCGCTCCGACGGTGACGGCCCACTTCTTAACGACAAAGGCGGCATTTACACCCTTGGCGTTCAACCGGGAACCGTCATCATCGGGAATATAATCCACGATATCCAAGCCTATAATTACGGAGCTTGGGGCATCTACCTTGATGAAGGCAGTTCCGAAATTAGTATTATAAATAACCTCGTTTATCGCACTAGAGACGGAGGTTTTCACATACACTACGGTAGAGATAATGTAGTGAGAAATAACATTTTTGCCTTTGGAAAAATAGCTCAAATTCGCCGCTCTTCTGCTGAAAATAATCTATCTTTTACTTTCCAAGGAAATATTATTTATTGGAATGAAGGTAAACTCTTAGAAGGCAAATGGGAAGACAGTAAATTTGTATTCGATAAAAACTTATATTGGCGAGTTAATGGCGGCGATATTCGTTTTGCAGATATATCTTGGGATGAATGGCATAAAAAAGGAATGGACAAAGAATCTTTAATTGCCGATCCTTTATTTATCGCAGCCGATCAGGGAGATTTTAGACTTAACCCCAACTCACCGGCATTTAAACTGGGCTTTCAACCGATTTCCCTCGAAAATAGGCAAACGTAGGGATTAACTTAAAACAAATAAATCAATGAAATCAATTTTAATCACCGGCCCCACCGGCTTCATCGCCACCCATCTAATCCCCTATCTCGCCAACCAAAGACACCAAATTCGGGCAGCCCTCCGCAACCCTTCCAAAACCCTACCGCCCAACGTCACCCCTATCCTAGTAGGCGAAATTGATGGCAAAACCGACTGGACAGAAGCCTTAAAAGACATTGATACCGTTATCCACCTAGCTGCTCGCGCCCACATTTTAAACGACAAAAGCCCCAACCCCGAAGCAGAATTTTTCACAGTCAACACCGAAGGCACCACCAACCTTGTCAGACAGTCCATCGCAGCCGGTGTTAAACACTTCATCTTCATCAGTTCCATCGGCGCAATGGCAACCCTCAGTAACCAAACCCTTACAGAAAACTCTCCTTGCAAGCCGGATACCCCCTACGGACGCAGCAAACTCCAAGCAGAAAAAGCCCTCATTGAACTAGCCGGCCCCTCCCAAATGACCTGGACAATCTTGCGTCCCACTCTCGTCTATGGCCCAGGCAACCCAGGCAATATGGAACGTCTGATTAAACTGATTAACCGAGGCTTACCCCTTCCCTTTGGCAGCATCAAAAACCAGCGCAGCCTCATCTATGTTGGCAATCTAATTGATGCCATCGCCACCAGTCTTACCCACCCCAACGCCAAAAATCAGACTTTTATCGTAAGTGACGGACAAGACCTTTCCACACCCGAACTGATCCAAAAAATAGCCAAATATTTAGAAAAACCCTGTAACCTGATGCCGGCCCCACCAAGCCTTCTAAAACTGGCCGGTTATTTAGGAAACACCGGCCAAAATTTACTAAACCGGCCCCTACCCCTCAACAGCCAAACCATTGACCGCCTACTCGGTTCCCTTATTGTTGACACAACTAACATTCAAACCAACCTAAATTGGCAACCACCTTTTACCATAGATGAGGGTCTTTTCCATACCTTGCAATCTCAATGGCACTCATAATTCTTTCATCCCTCAGCTTCGTCCTTAGCCTCGCTACAGTCGCCTTCATAAAAAAACGCTTTAGCCAACAACTCCTCGACATCCCCAACGAACGCAGTTCCCACAAACAACCAACCCCACGCGGCGGCGGATTAGGCTTTATCATCGCCTTTGCCATAACAAGCTTAATCCTCTATCTTCTCCCCACCTACTTCCCCCAACTTATTAACAACCAACCGGCCATCCCCAACCCTACTTTCCTCTGGCTGATCCTCACTCCCCTTACCATAGTTGGCATCATCGACGATAAACAAGGACTACCCGTCGGCCTGCGCTATGTAATTCAACTATCCGCTGCCGCCATTGCCGTTGCCTGCTTTGGCCCTTTCCCCCAACCTTGGCTGACCCAATTCGGCACCATCGGTACAATAGCAGCCTTCACCCTCACCGTCATTGGTATGACAGCCGTTATCAATTTTTATAACTTCATGGATGGCCTTGACGGTCTCGTAGCAGGCACAACCCTTATTCAGCTTGGTTTTTTAGCCTTTTACCTAAACCAACCCCTACTCTGGCTAATTTTCGCAGCAATCTTAGGATTTCTATACTGGAATTGGTCACCCGCAAAAATCTTTATGGGAGATGCTGGCAGCACAGTTTTAGGTGCAACCATTGCTTGTTCTCTCCTCAACAACAATAATGATACCCTTCAAGCTTGGTCAGCCTTGGCAATAACCCTACCCCTCTTGGGTGATGCCATTTATACCCTCATTTGCCGCCTTATTAAACGTGAAAATATTTTCAAAGCCCATCGCAGTCATTTATATCAAAGACTACAGCAAATTGGGTGGAGCCATGCTCAAGTTTCTAGCACCTATATAGCAATAACGCTCATAATAGCAATGGGCATAGCTCTATTTGATAGGATTGCAGCCTGGATAGCCTTAGCAGCAGTAGCAGGTATAATTTCTATCGCTGAAATATATTTACAACGCCTTAAGTCATCCTGAGCCTTTTTAATCATCGCTCTTTTTTACACCACTTTTGGGAATAAAACACCCCAAGATGAAATTCATATCTTATAATCGACGCAGTTTGTAAACTTATATCTCAAACCTAGCTAGATGCAGCCTTTTATGTACCATTTCCGCACAAAAGTGGGAACTTGGCTCACTAAATCAGATTCTTGATACAAGTGACAAGTTTTTTTAACAAGCTCAGAAACTACTGCTAGTCGAATGAACAGCCCCACCAAAGTCACTATGCTCAACAAAAAATTAGTCAAAAACCTCGCTGATGCTATTCAAACAGCAGCAGCCTCACTATCAAGGCGACAAAAACACACTCTTCTAATTGGCATTGATATCATACTTTTCTTAATCGCAATATATGGAGCCTTTGCCCTACGTTTCAGCCCCATCAACCCCCTAGATAAAATTCTCCCCTACACCGGCCTTATTACGCTACTAATTTTCATTAAAATAATAAGCTTTATAACAATGGGCATTTACCGCCCAGTTTTACGTTACACCGGCCTAGAATTTTTCTTTAGCGCCACCAAAGCTGTTTTATTAAGTTCTGGTACATTCGTTCTCCTTGCTTACTTACTAGAATTCTTACAGCTACCTCGCTCTGTACTCCTTAATGATGCTTTACTCACCTTCCTACTGGTAGTAGGAGTGCGCTACTCAATGCGTTGGCTTGTTTGTCAGCTTGTCTATAGAGCAGGGCAAAACAAACCACCTCAACGAGTCATAATTTACGGAGCAGGTGCCGGTGGGACTCAACTAGCGCGAGCCTTGGCTTATCAAAGTAACTATAACCTAATCGGTTTTGTTGATGATGACGCTTCTCTCCAAAACCAAATTATCCAAGGTTTAACAGTTTACCCCCCATCATACTTACCAAGGCTAGTAACTCAAAAAAAACTTGACACAATTTTGCTAGCGATGCCCTCAGTAGAGCGTTCAGTAAAACGTCAAATTATCGAACAATTACAAACCTTATCAGTATCTGTTAAAACCGTACCTAGTATTGGTGAAATCTTAGCCGGAAAAGTATCAATTAGTGAAATTAGAGATGTTGATATTGCCGATTTGCTAGGTCGAGAAGAAGTTGCACCAGATCCAGAATTACTAAAAATGAACATCACCGGCAAATCAGTATTAGTCACTGGTGCGGGTGGATCAATAGGCTCAGAACTATGTAGACAAATTGCTCAACAACAACCTAAGTGTTTAGTGTTATATGAAATGAGCGAATTCGCTCTATATAACATAGAAATGGAACTAGGAGAAACTTACCCTAACCTAAACAAGATTGCTTGTCTAGCATCTGTCCTTGATAAAAATCGCCTAAGTTCGACTCTCTATAAGTATGAAGTCGATACCGTTTACCATGCAGCAGCCTATAAACACGTCCCCCTTGTCGAAGCCAATCCTGCTCAAGGCATTGTTAATAATGTAGAAGGAACTCTTACAGCAGCCCGCTGTGCAGTAGACTGCGGCGTAAAAAACTTTGTCCTTATTTCCACAGATAAAGCCGTTCGTCCCACAAACGTCATGGGAACAACCAAACGAGTTGCTGAATTGATTTTGCAAGGCTTAGCGGCTCAGCCAGAAATGACTACTAACTTTAGTATGGTTCGGTTTGGCAATGTTTTAGATAGTAGTGGTTCAGTTGTACCGCGTTTCCGTAAACAAATCGCTGCGGGAGAAGCCCTCACCCTAACCCATCCAGATATTACTCGTTACTTTATGTCAATACCCGAAGCTGCTCGTCTTGTAATACAAGCTGGCGCTTTAGGCAAAAAAGGAGAAATTTTTCTTCTTGACATGGGTGAACCGGTTAGAATCTACGATCTGGCACTACAAATGATCCGGCTTTCTGGCTTAGTTCCTGGACAAGATATTGAAATTAAAATAACAGGACTACGACCTGGAGAAAAACTTTATGAAGAATTACTCATAGATGGTGATAATATCACCCCTACCCGACATCCCAAAATTTTTAGCGCCAGAGAAGCAAAAATACCTTGGGAAATTTTACAAGCTCGTCTGGAAGTCCTTCAGACAGCGGCTCGGCATAATAACCGGGGGGAAATTATCACTCAATTGCAACACCTAGTACCAGAATATAAACCAGCCAATGTAGCAGTATCGCTAAAGGCTCCAGTCAAAGTAATAGCTCCTTCTGTAGAGTGTAGTAGTGGAGGCATGGCAGTATATACAGATCGGCTAAACAAGAGCGGCATACATAGCAATGCGAACTTAGCTCATTAGTGTATTAGTCAAAAAAACACAAAGGACAAATGACTATATTGAGGCTTTTTTCCTGCTAAGGTAAGCTTGAACTTACGAAAATCGTTATGGGTTGTGAAGGTTTTAGGGATCAGAAATTCATGGGCTTGTTTGGGAAAGACAAATACAGTGTGAAGAAACTATTATTAAATCCACCTCTGACTGGTTTAACAGCTTTTTCTCTGACGCTGCTAGGCTATTCATGTCCTGTAGTCTTAGGGGCAATTCCTGATAAAGCTACAGCTGGCCAAAGTGATGTGATTCCGAGTGAAACTGGACAGCAAAAAATAGCCCAAATTGGGCAGCGTGGTGAACTTTACATCCTTGGCCCAGGCGACCGAGTTCAAGTTGATATTTTTAATGTTCCAGAATATAGCGGCACCAATGGCCAACATCGCGTTTTAGTAGATGGCACTCTCAACTTACCCCTTTTACCAGGGCCGATTTATGTTCAAGGTTTAACTCTACAACAGGCGGCAAGACAAGTATCTGAGCAATATAGGCCATTTTTAACAAATCCCATTGTTACACTTAGCTTGCTAGAGCCTCGACCAATTAACATTGCTGTGGCTGGGGAAGTAAATCGGCCTGGATCCTATAGTTTAACGCCTGTGGGACTGCCAAATACTACTGGTGGCGCGGCTGTTCAGGTGCCTACTTTAACAAGAGCCCTTCAAGCTGCCGGTGGGGTAACTCAGTCGGCAGATATCCGTAACGTCCAAATTCGTTCGGCCACAGGCGCTGGAGGCTCCTTTGACCTTTCGAGATTATCTCAGCAAGCTGCTCTTGGCGAAGATATTCCCGTACGAGATGGAGATAGTATTTTTGTCCCGCCGTTAACGTCGCTTACTCCTCAACAAGCTTCTCAACTGGCTGTAACAAGCTTTTCAGGCGATCTGACTCGTCCTGTGAATATTACAGTTGTGGGCGAAGTAAACCGTCCGGGGCCTTATGTTGTGACTCGTGTAGATCAAACAGGTGGGGTTTTAACCGTTAGTCGTGCTATTCAAACGGCCGGGGGGTTAACAGGAGCGGCTGATATTCAAAATATTAAGGTACAGCGTTTGACTCAAACTGGAATCGCCCAAACAATTACTCTCAATCTTTTGGGGCTTGTACGCGGGTCGGATCTCAGTCAAGATGTAGTATTGGCACCGGGGGATACAATTGTTGTGCCAACAGTAGCGCGTCTGGACTTAGATCAGGCGGCCGAAATTGCCAGTACGAGTCTGGCGGGCGATCCAACTCGTCCTCTAAATATTGCAATTACAGGTGAGGTAAACCGTCCGGGGTCTTATACAGTCCAGCGCGTGGATGATAAAGGCGGACAACTGGGATTAATCACTGTGACACGGGCTCTGCAAACGGCGGGCGGTATTACTCAGTCGGCAGATATCCGTCGTATTCAAGTGCGCCGGCCTACCCGACAAAATACTGAGCAAGTGATTAATGTGGATTTATGGCAACTTTTGCAGGCCGGCGACCTTAAGCAAGATATTATTTTGGGCCAAAATGATACTATTGTGGTACCCACTTCTTCTAATGTAAATACGGCAGAACTTGCTCAATTGGCTGTTACGAGTTTTGCTGGTGACTCAACCCGGCCTTTAAATATTGCAATTACTGGTGAGGTAAACCGTCCGGGTTCTTACACTGTTCAGCGCTTGGATGATAAAGGTGGACAGCTTGGAGTTGTAACTGTGACCAGGGCCTTACAAACGGCTGGGGGGATTACTCAAACTGCTGATATCCGACGCATTCAAGTCCGGCGACCGACAAGAGAAGGGACTGAACAAATTATTGATGTTAATCTATGGCAGTTGTTGCAGTCGGGGGATCTCAATCAAGATGTTATTTTGGATCAAAATGACACGATTGTGGTGCCGACAGCTGAGGTTGTAGATTTAACTGAAACTTCCCAAATTGGAGCGGCTAATTTTTCGCCTAGTAGCATTAGAGTGAATGTGGTGGGAGAAGTTGTTAAACCTGGCGTTGTGGAAGTACCCCCTAATACCTCTTTAAATCAAGCACTTTTGGCGGCCGGTGGACTAGACCAGTTGCGCGCAAAAACTCAGGAAGTTGAACTGATTAGACTCAACCCAAATGGTACTGTGTCTCGTAGGACTCTGGAGCTTGATTTTTCTCAAGAATTAAATGAAAATAACAACCCCTCTATTCGTCCTAATGATGTAATTGTTGTCGGTCGGTCGCGCATTACTTCTTTAGCAGATACACTTTCAACTGTTTTTAGTCCTGTAACAAATTTCCTTGGAGTGTTCCGTATTTTACAGCTATTTGGGTTGTAGAAATTTAGGTCTTAGGATCTAGTATCAATTTCATTTCAAATAGGAACTAGCAAAAAATAGAAGGGGGTCAATATGGAAAGTACACAAAATTATCCCAACATACCACACGGACAAACGATCCAGCCTCAATATCAGCAACCAGCCCTGACAACTGAGGGACTAGATGCTGAAGAGGATGGCTTGAATCTAGGTTCTATCGTAGGTACTATCCGCCGTCGAGCTATTGTCGTGGGGCTAATTACCGCAGCAGCGACAGGAGCCGTTTTGGCTTGGACTTTAAGTGAAACGCCGAAATATCAAGGATCGTTTCAACTGTTAGTTGAGCCGGTGATTAATCAAAACAACAAATTGCCGGCTAATTTACCTGCTGGGGCAGAATTACTAGGAATGAGCGGATCAGGAAGTCTGGATTACGAGAGCCAATTAGCGGTTCTTCAAAGTCCAAAAGTGATGGAGCCTATTATTCAGCAGCTAAAGGCGAAATATCCTGAAATTGACTATAAAAAGCTTTTGGGAGCAAAGGGTCAAAAAGCCACTTTAGAGATGGAGCGTATCAAAAAAACTAAGGTTATTACAATTAGTTATTTAGACAAAGATCCTCAAAAAATTATGTTTGTTTTGGAGAAGTTGTCTCAAGGCTACCTGAACTATAGCCGTGATGACCGCAAGACAGACAGCCGCCAAGGTATTCAATTTATTGATGAGCAACTTCCGCAAATGCGTCAGCGGGTTGATGGTTTACAAGCTCAATTACAACAATTTCGGCAACAATATAATTTGATTGATCCTCAAATTCAAGGTCAACAATTAGCTCAACAAATGGTTGGCCTTAATAATGATAAGTTAGATATAAGAACTACTATTATTCAGCAGCAATTACTTTCTGAAAATTTACAAAAACGGCTAAGTGGTCAAACTGCAGATACAGCTTTGGTCTCTTCGGCACTTACGCAAGCACCTCGCTATCAAGAACTTCTCAATCAAATCAAAAATATAAGAACTAAAATTGAACTGGAAAAAAGGCGGTTTACAGTCAACAGCCCTCAAATTCAAGACCTTTTGAATCAGGAGGCTCTTTTAGAACCTTTGATTCGTCAAGAAGCTGAAAAAGTTTTAGGTCAAAGCTTGCAACAAGTTCCATTGCAACAACTTGAAAGTGTGCCTTTTCAAGATTCTATTCGTCTAGGTTTGGCGCAACAGTTGGTGGATACCACAAATCAAATTGAGGTTTTAAAGGTTCGCTCTCAGGCAATTGATGCGGCACTGAAGCAGCTTAATGAAGATGTTAAACAATTTCCTATAGTAATTCGCCAATTCACAGATTTACAGCGAGAATTGGGAGTGGCGACTAATACTTTGAACCAACTTTTGGCCCAGCGAGAAAGTTTGCGGGTGGATGCGGCAAAGCAAGATGTGCCTTGGGAAATGATTTCTGAACCAAAAATACCCAAAGATAAGGATGGGAAATTGGTTGTCGCATCTCCTCAGTTACCAAAGCGTTTAGGGATAGGAGTTTTGGGTGGTTTGCTTTTGGGTGTGGGTACGGCTTTGCTGCTTGACCGGCTCAATAATGTTTTCCACCGGCCTGAAGATATCAAAAACGCTACCAAATTACCAATGCTGGGTCTAATTCCTATTAGCGACCAAGCGAAGCTAGTCACTTCCCAAACTGTGCCTATGGATAAGGTACAAGGAACTTTAGATACCTACAGGAGTGCTTCGCCTTTTATTGAGGCTTTTCGCTCTCTAAATGCTAACCTTCGGTTACTCAGTGGTAGCAATTCTATTCGCTCTTTAGTTATTAGTTCACCGGCTCCGGGAGATGGTAAATCGACAGTGGCACTGAATTTGGCCCAGGCGGCGGCGGCAATGGGTCAGCGAGTTTTACTGGTGGATGCAGACTTGCGTTGGCCTCAAATTGAAGCAAAACTTGGCTTATCGGGTTCCACAGGTTTGACGGATTTGTTAGCTTCCGATTTAACACCCGATAGTGTTATCAAAAGTTCTCAGGCTGAAGCAAATTTATTTGTAATTACTGCCGGATCTCATACTACTGACCCTCTGCGACTTCTTTCTTCTAAGAAAATGCTTAGTTTAATGTCACAGTGGCGGACGGCTTATGATCTGGTTATTTACGATACACCGCCTTTGTTGGGTTTGGCAGATAGCAGTCTTTTGGCCGGCTACACGGATGGAATGTTATTGATTGTAGGAATATCTCATACTGATCAATCGGAATTTAAACAGGCTTTACAAGGTTTGCAAATGGCGGGGACTCCGATTTTAGGAGTTGTTGCTAACCAGGTAAAGGAAACCGTGACTGTTTATAGCGAACCTCGTCCTATTCCCCAAAATCCGCCAAATCAGAAAGAAGAAAATACAGTTAGTTTGTAGTTTTAATTTCTTCTTCTACTAAATAGGCATCTTTAACAAGTAGGACTTCTATTTGAGGTTCAAGGTCTTTTTTGAACTATGAGAAAGTATGAGTTTATGGGTGAAATTATATAATTATGAGCAATTATAAGAACAAGGATAATGCAATTTAAAAGTTACATAGCTGAATATCAAGTTATCCAGAGCCAAGAAAATTAAAAATTGACGGTGAATATTTTGGCTATCAAAACTATTTATTTACCGATAGTGAAAAATGTTTCTTGGATGCTTTGGAATCTCAGTCATGGAAGCCAGCTAACAACTTTAAAAAATGATTGTTATTGGATAAATAGTATTGCTTTTATCCCTAATAGTCAGACTCTTAGTGCTCATCTCCAGAAGGTGTGTCGAGGAAATACAAATTTGGAATAGGAAGCTGGGAAACTCTAAGAAGCCTTCAGGAAGGAAGGCCAAGGTGCGTCGAGGAAGGACAAATTTGGACTAGAGTTCAATCTTTGCTTGACTTTTGGGTTGTAAGCTGATAATTTGCCAAAAAATAATGAAAAAAGTACCTTATTAATAATAAAAGTAAAAAAAAAGGGAAACCAAACTATATTTCTACAGGTTGTAAGTGCCAATTTATAGATATTTATGAAACTCCTAAAGATGATTCACAAAAAGTTAAAGAATAATGTCTAAAATCCCCAAAGTCGCATTTGTTGAACCCTCAATTTAAACACCCTACCTCTTAAAAATCCCCTAATACTAAACCCAATTTAACTAGAGTCATTAGAAACCTTTTCTGTATCCCTGAATTAACGTATTTCAACGTTTAAAAAATAAACCGTTCAAAGAAAATCCAGAAAATTCAAAAAAGAAACATTCTAAATCGGATTTAGTATTAGCAAGGAACCGGCAAAAACATCCTAAAAACTAAAGCTTACTCCATCATTAAAACAATTTTACCCGTCATCGAACCCGTTTCTAACAACTTATGCGCCTGCGCCGCATCTTCCAAAGCAAACATTTTACTCACATTAATTTTCAGCTTACCCTCATCAATTAACCGCGCACATTGTTGTAAAATCTTTGCCTGATCTTGCAACGCATCCACCATATTTTTTAACATCGGAGTCAGCATAATTTCTTGAGTCAGACGCAAATTTCGCATTCTAGCTTCCTTCAAATTTCCATACTGAGATTCGATCTCTAAAATTGTTACCAAATCTCCATAAATTTTTACCGCTGGCACCGTTTTATAAAACACCTCTCCCCCAACCGTATCAAACCCAACATCCACTCCCTCACCATTCGTCCAATCTAAAGTAGCTTTAACAAAATCAACTTCCTTATAAAGCACAGTAACATCAGCACCCAAACCCCTCACAAAATCTGCTTTATCTGACGTTCCTACCGTCGTTAAAACCTCCGCACCTTGCAATTTTGCCAGTTGAATTGCCACATGACCAACCCCTCCGGCACCGGCCTGAATTAACACCTTTTGACCGGCTTGTAAACGTGCCCGATCATACAAAGACTCCCACGCCGTAATTAAAACCAAAGGAGCAGCAGCAGCTTCTGCAAAACTTAAAGATTGAGGTTTCTTAGCAATAAATCGCTCATCTACCACCGCATATTCTGCATAATTTCCCTTCGGGCCACCCATTCCCCCCAAACAAAAATAAACCTCATCTCCCACTTTAAATTTGCTGACACCGGCCCCAACTTCTTCAACAACACCGGCCCCATCACATCCCAAAACTTGCGGGTTTTTGTCTGGGTAGAATGTACCTCGTTGGCGAAGTTTAGTATCAATTGGATTAATCCCGGCAGCCTTTAACTTTACTAAAACTTCCCTCTCATTCTCTATAGCTGGTTTGCTGATTTCTTGTAGTTTTAAAACATCTGGTTCACCGGCACTTGTCATCACAATTGCACGCATTTTTCAACTCCTTGATATAACCTACATTTAGCTATTGAGTTATTTTAAATCATTCACCAAAAATAACCAACTTTGTTTAAATATATAACTTTAAAAAAATCTAGGGGCAGTACCCCCATACCCCCCATCCCAAGCTTTAAAAAATCTAGGGGCAGTAAACCCTTACCCGCCCCATCCAGTAACTCCTCAATCGCAAAATTACAGCGTCAAAGATTGAGAATTTGACTCAATTAACTTCGCTAAATCTTGCAAAAATGCCGCCGCATCAGCACCATAAATAATCCGATGATCGCAAGTAATATTAACCTGCATTTGCCGGCGCACACCCAACATTCCATCCTCATTTGCAATCACCGTAGGACGGGAAGCACCAATAGCTAAAATCGAACCTTGTCCGGGTGGTAAAATCGCATCAAAACGATCAACACCAAACATTCCTAAATTCGACAAAGTAAAAGTACCAGTGCTGTATTCTGCCGGTTGCAATTGTTTAGCGCGAGCTCGATCAACCAAATCTTTCCAATTGCGAGAAAGTGAATAAATATCCAACTGATCCGCATTTTGAAGCACCGGCGTAATCAAGCCACCGCCCTCCATTGCCACCGCCACAGCAATATTAATTCCAGAGTTATAATGCACTCCTTGCTCAGTAAAACTCGCATAAAGCAAAGGATGTTTTTGTAAAGTAACCGCCACCGCTTTTGCTAACAGCGCAGTCATCGTTACACCCTTCGATTTAATTTGCTTATAAAGCTTATCTAAACCATCAGTGGTAATCGTATAACCAACATGGAAAGTAGGAACCTCCAAACTGGCAACCATATTACGCACCACCGCATTTTGCAGAGTGTTAAACGGCGCCACTTTACCAGGAGTCACCGGTGCCGGGGCAGGAGTTGCTTTAACTTGCGAAGCGGGACTTGCGACACTAGCAACCTGTGGAACGACAGGAGCCGGAGTTTTTGCCTTACCCGCAGCCATTTCCACATCTTCAGCCACAATCCGACCGTGCGGGCCACTACCTTGTAAACCTTGCAACTCAACGCCAAAATCCTTAGCCAACTTTTTAGCACGGGGAGAAGCGACAATGCGACCATTTTGGGTAGCAGCTTTGGGTGCAGCCGCCGCCACAGCAGCCGGTTGAGCAGCAGCAACGGGTTCAGGAGCTTTTTGAGGGGCCGGTGTCGCAGCCTTAGCAGGAGAAGCAGCAGAAGCCTGCTGTTTAGCAAGCTCAATCTCGTCCTTAGTTTCCGCCAAAAGCGCAATCGTTGAACCCACCGGCGCAGCCTCCCCCGCCGGCACAACAATCGTCGCTAGATAGCCTTCATAAAAAGACTCTACATCCATATCCGCCTTATCAGACTCGACCACCACCACCGTCTCCCCCTTTTCTACCTTGTCACCAGGGGATTTTTCCCAAGACACAATCTTGCCTTCGGTCATTGTGGAGCTAAGAGCCGGCATGAAAACTTCGTGAATCATGGTGGTGTTGCGTTCCGAATCGACATATTACAAAAACAAAGCAAACTTCATTTTACCTGAAAAGGGAAAACCAAAGGAAACGCCCCTAACACAACCCACAAAAAAAATAGGTTTTTTTTAGCTCACTCCGCTATGTCAAAAAGCTACTTTCTTAAATAAACCGGCTTTTTAGCAGCCACCAAACAACAGAAAAACTATATAAAAATACCCCCTTCCCTGTAGGGAAAGGGGTTCTCAGTTTCGCTTTAGCTTCTACAGATCCCCACGAATTTCTTCAACTACGCCATCACGCAGTAAAATTTCTATCTGCATTTTTTGCACCAAATTTTCTCCCCGTTGAATGTGGAAAAAACTTTCAATTTGGCCCTGATTGACTTCTTGCTCAAGTTCTAAAACTTGCACTTGTTGTAACTGCTGCAAAATTTGATTTTTTTGCTCTAGTAACTCACTTTTCCGTTGATTTACCTGTCCTTGAATACCATCAATTTGTTGTAGAACTTGCGGGCCAGGAGGCTGTATAGATTGTCTTTGAATTTCTGCAATCATCCGCTGACCTTGCATTTCCAACTGTTGAAGTTGGCTGTCAATTTGGTTAATTTGTGCTTGAAGTTGCTGCTGAGCTTCATCTTTCCAGCGAGGCGTCACAATTGCCTTTACTGTAATTGCTCGTTTCAGCAGTAATTGATTGGAAACATCCATGTACAATTCCTCTTAGGATGACTTAACAATTTTGAACTTAAGAAAACATCCCGTCAATCATATCGCGGTAATGTTCCATGACTACCGGTCGCTTGATTTTTAGGGTCTGAGTCATCATGCCATTTTCAATCGTAAAAGGCACAGAAAGTATTCTCACCGGCCCAATTCTGTCATCCGCACGATATCCCGGTCTATTTTTTACCTCTCGATTCAATTCTTGGCGAAATAAGTCTTGAATAGTTTTATTTGCCCAATCTATCTGCGTTGCATCTTCTGCTAAATTCATATTTTGTGTAGCAGCCCATCCCCGCACCGCATCCACATTTGGGACAATCAAAGCACCTATTATTTTTTGATCTTGTCCTACTAGCATGATTTGATCAATGTAATTACTCCGCAAACAAGCGTCTTCAATGGGCTGGGGTTCAATATTTTCTCCATTGGTTAAAACAATCGTATCTTTCGCTCTACCCGTCAGCACAAGGTCATTTCCGGGCGTTAACCACCCCAAATCTCCTGTATCAAACCAGCCCTCTGCATCAATTACTTTTTGAGTGGCTTTTTCATTTTTGTAATAACCTTGCATGACTTGCGGGCCGCGTGCTAAAACTAAACCTCGCTGGCCTGTCGGTAAAGGGGCGCGAGTATCGGGGTCAACAATTTTAATTTCTGTGCCCGGAATAGGCCGGCCAGCCGAACCCCGCAAATTATGCCAATACCGGCGAGCAGTCAAAACCGGCGAAGTTTCGGTCAACCCATAGCCCACAAGCACTTGAATTCCCACCGCCTCATAAAAATTATCTAAAAATATCGCCAAGGAACCGCCGCCACTCAGTACATATTTGATGCGTCCGCCCGTTGCTTCCCGAATTTTTTTATAAACCAAGCGTTCACCCAAAGCGTGTAACGGCCACAATGCCAAACTTTGCACTCTAGCTTTCAATTTTTCCGTCGCTGAAGGCATTTCTGCTGTCAAAGTTAAGCCTTTCGCTACACGCTGCGCCTGAATATATTGCTGGCTAAAAGAAAGTAAATTTTTAACTAATTTTTGTTTATTTGCCGGTTGGTCTCGTAGTTGTTTTTGAATGCCTTCATAAATCGATTCCCACAGTCGCGGCACTCCAATCATATAATGGGGTTTATATTCTTTGATGTCGCGTTTAACGTTGCGAAGATTAGTATAAATTTGGGTACAACCTTGGGAAATTAAAAAGTATTCAGCACTGCGTTCATAGGAATGCCAAGTTGGCAATATACTGAGGACACATTCACCTTTTTTTGGTGTAATAACGCTACCTAATGTAGTAACTTGATGCAGCAAATTTCCATGCGTCAGCATTACGCCTTTGGGCTGGCCGGTGGTTCCAGAAGTATAAAGCAAGGTTGCTAAAGTTTCTTTGGTATGTTTAAAACCTTTTAAAGATTTACCAGCCCCCGCTTCCATAATTTCTGTAAAGTTTTTAACCTTTAAAGTTTCCTCTGGCGGAGTTTCATCACTTAATAAAACTACCCATTGTAGGGGTAATTCATCTAATTTATGGCGTAATTTTTTTAAAGTTGCTAAATCTTCCACCACTAGGCCGGTGCTACCGCTATTTTCCAAAATATATAGCAATTCTTGCGTTTCTGCCTGGGATGATCTGACAACATTTGCACCACCGGCAGCCATAATTCCTTGATCCGCAATCATCCACCGGCAACTATTATCGGCAAACAATGCAACGCGGGGAGGAATCAAATCTTCGCTTGGTTCTAAACCTAATTGTTGCAGGCCGGTGGCAAATTGTTTGATTTTTTCTGCTAATTCTGTGTAAGTTAATTGCAGAGGAATTTTGGCGTAGGGGTCAGATAAAGCAACGGTATCGCCAAAACGTGTAGCCGTAAGAGGCCAAATTTCTGCCATTGACTGCACAGAAGTATAATCTGCAAGTCTGCTGAGGTTAGTGCGTTCTTCTTCACTCAATTGATAGGCGTTATATGCAGAGGGTAGATTCATGGTTTTTTGTGATTTTTTAGTTCTGACTTTAGTATGAAAATGTTTTATTGAAAAGAGTGCCAGTTTTAGGACAGTTGTTCAACCTGCACTCATGGTATCTAAGTTTTTGATTGCAAAAAATAGAATACTTATTAATTATTTTCCTTGCGCCACAGCCCCCTAACTAGTCTAATTTCTGCATTACTATAACCTAAGCCCAAATATTCCTTAACTTTGCCAAAAGATTCCACACCAACGTTTTGAAAAGCTTCTTTAATCTTTTCTTGGCGGTTTTTTGGGATAAGTCGATCAATATCCACCACTTGTCCCATTTCCATTAATTCTGCTAAATGGCGAATAATTGTTGTGACTCTAATATTTCTTTTGTCGGCAATTTCTTCGGGCGAGAGTTTTTGGTTTTCAAATAATTCTAAAGTTTCCAACTGCGTTGCAGTAGGTTGAGATGGCGTTACTTTTTTTTGCCTAAGCCACCAACTGCGTACCAAACGAATCTCGTCATAATGATATTCCATTCCCAGATATTCGTACACCGGCTTAAGAGAATCGCAGGCTATCATTTCGATGGCTTCTATGATAACTTTTTGCCTGCTTTTTTCTACTAATTTATTTAAATTTACCGGCTGTCCCATCTCCAATAATTCTGCTAAATGTCCGCTGACTGTTACCGTCGATAAATTACGTTTTTGGGCAATTTCTTCGAGACTAAATCCTTGTTTATGTAATTCTAAAGTTTTTAATTGAGTATAGGAAACTTCGCTATCTTCATCTTTTATTGCTAGTGATTTACTCACAGGTTCAGGTTTGTAATCGCTAAAATTATTTTCTTGACAAAAAGCTATAATTTCGGCTACAAATCTTTCTCCATAAAGAGATAATTTATAATTTCCTACCCCTGATAATTCTCCAAAAGATTCTAAGTTCTGCGGCCGTTGCCTTGCCATTAGTTTTAAAGTAGAATCTGCAAACACCATATAGGGGGCAACACCTTGAATATCTGCAATACGTTTGCGTAAGTTTTTCAAGATTTCTAGCAAGGTTTCTTCATCCACAGAAAACGGTCTCTCTCTGCTTTGTGAGACACCGGCTTTCACTGATACCGCCACATAAACCTTGCGTTGATTACGAAAAATTTCCCAACTAACTGCATTCAATTTCAACACCGAAAAACCGTCACTTGTCTGATCCACCATGCCTTGATGAATCAAAGTTCTTGCTAACAGTTTCCAATCATCCTCTGTACGATCTTTACCAATGCCATAGGTAGATAATTCATGGTGTCTATTTTGTAAAATTTTGTCTTTTTTAGAACCTCGCAAAACTTCAATAATATAATTAATACCATAACGTTCTTTACAGCGAGCAACACAAGAAAGAAACTTTTGGGCTTCTACTGTCCAATCTTGTAAAGGTTTGGGAAACCGGCAATTATCGCAAGTTTCACACTTACCAGGAAATTGTTCTCCAAAATAACTTAATTGAATTGTCCGCCGGCATTCTGTACCCTCGGCATAGTCTACAACTCGACGTAATTGTTGATAGGCAATGCGTTGTTCTTGCGGGTCTGGTTTTTCATCAATAAAATGCTCAATAGTTTTTAAATCACCATACCCAAAAAATAAAATACACTGGGCCGGTTCTGCATCTCTCCCGGCGCGACCGGCTTCTTGATAATATCCTTCTAAAGTTTTAGGAATGTCATAGTGAATGACTGTTCGCACATCCGGTTTATTAATGCCCATCCCAAAGGCAATGGTAGCTATAATAACCTGCACATCATCGCGGATAAAACGAGTTTGATTACGACTTCTTTGTTCATCATTCATGCCGGCGTGATAGGGCAAGGCATTGATTTTATCGCGTTGTAATTTTTCGGCAAGTTCATCAACTTTTCGCCGACTCAAACAATAAACAATTGTACTACCTTTGGTCTTTTTTATAATTTGTAAAAGTTCGCTGTAAGCGGTTTTAGTTTTTTGTCGAACTTCGTAATATAAATTAGGCCGGTTAAAACTAGCAATATGAATAAAAGGATGTTGTAAAGCTAATTGTTGAATAATATCTTGACGAACTCGCACGGTAGCAGTCGCAGTAAGCGCCATCACCGACACCCCTGGATAGCGATTTCTCAGTTGTTGAAGACGCCGGTATTCTGGGCGAAAATCATGGCCCCATTCAGAAACACAATGGGCTTCATCAATAGCAAAATTAGAAATTCCAATTCGGGCATGAATAAAATCAAGAAACGCTAAAAATCTTTCGGCTAATAAACGTTCTGGTGCCACATAAAGTAATTTAATTTTGCCTCCAACAATGGCTTGTTCCCGTGAGCGGACTTCTTCAAAAGATAAGGTACTATTAAGAAAAGTCGCACCAATACCATTGTTTTCTAAAGCTTCTACTTGATCTTGCATCAAAGCAATTAATGGAGAAACCACCACCGTAAGTCCTGTTTTTAGCAAAGACGGTAACTGAAAACATAAAGATTTCCCGCCGCCGGTGGGCATTACAATCAAAGAATCGCGGCTACCAAGGGCATTTTCGACAATTTCTCGCTGTCCGGGGCGAAAAGAGTCATAACCAAAATATTGTTTCAGCGCTTGTTCTATCGCCAAAGGCGAGCAGGGCTGTTGAGGTATGGGTGCTGACATTGCCATTTTAGAAGTCGGGAACCTTCACTTATTTTAGGCGTTAAGGGAACTTTTTATTGATTATTTTTGATTGGTAGATTTTTCAAGCAAAAAAACTGGTGTTTTTGGGCCTTTAAAAAATATCTAAGCAAATATCCTGTTAGCTGCGGACACGACTGAAAATTAAATTAATACAATTTTACCAATGTAATATTTGTCCACGAAAAAATGTTAGTTCCTCTTTGGCAACATCCAGGCTACCGCCATCAAGAAAGTCATCTACATTTAATCACAAAAGAAAATACTTCTGCCCCTATGGATGCCGCTATTTGTTCTCCTATTCCTGTTTCTAGCAATTTTGTTTGTCCCCTGACCAATCAAATTTTAGGTGAATGCAATTGCATAAAATCTGCCCTTAAGCCCCATGATTTATGTTTGTTTTGTCCAGCCGCTAGAATGCACTTACCTACGGCTATATAAAACTTCCATTTTTATTATTGTGGCAATCAATTAAATATGTTATGTGATGTTGCGATAGAGGATAAATATAACGTTTGCATTCAAAAATAAAAAATCTATAACTCTTTACTTTTATGCTGTTGGTCGGGCATAATAGTAGCAATAATTTTGTGGAAAAGATCATGCCTAAAGCAGTGTGGAACGGAGCAACCTTAGCAGAAAGCAACCAATGTGAAGTGGTGGAAGGAAATTATTATTTTCCTCCATCCGCCATCAACCGCGAGTATTTTAAAGAAAGCAGCACTCACACTACTTGTCCCTGGAAAGGTGTTGCTAGTTATTACAGTATTGAAGTTGACGGGCAAGTTAATAAAGATGCCGCTTGGTATTATCCTCAAACAAAAGATGCGGCCAAAAATATTGAAGGTTATGTTGCTTTTTGGCGTGGTGTCAAAGTTGAAGGGTGAAAATTTAATCAGAGAATTAGGGTGTTTTTTGTAAAATGCGCCGGTTTTAACCGGCGTCTACCCGATAAAAAACCCCTCCGGGGTTAAGGTTAAAAGCGGTGGATGGTGGATGAATAAAACCCCTATGCGGTTAAGAAATATCAAGAATAAAAAAAGGCTGGGTTTTAATGGGCATTTTAAGAAATATCTAAGGACTTTTTAAGCGCTTCTTTTATTTCGCCTAGAAGTTGTGATGAGAGAGTTCCTAATTGCTTCATAAAAACTGATTGATTAACGGTGGCAATTTTATCTCCTCTGATTAAAGATGTTTTTTTGAGACCGGTTGCTAGAAAGTCTGGATGATCTTCGGGAATTAATACCCATGTTTCTTGTAATTCCACTGTAGGGATTTTTGAGAAAATTCCTAAGATTATTAATTCTTCTCGATGAACTGCAATAACAAGTGCCGGTCTAACTTTTGTGGAGATTAAATCACTAAAGGGAAATCTCACCAGCCAAATTTCACCATATTTAGCTTTCAAGTTCATAGATATCCTCTTCGGGGTCGTTCCATTCTTCAAAACCTGTTTCTGCTAACTGCATCATCCCCATAGTTTGTATTTGTTCTTCCAATTCTGATAACAGCTTTTCTTGTTCTTTTAAAGGTAGTTGAAATATCAGTGCTTTGATTTCTTCAACGGTAGGAGGTTTCATACTGGACATCAGTGGGGTATTATGTTTATTCATTATATCTTGTTGGCTTTGGTTGACAACTGCAATTTAAGAAGTATCGGTTAAAACCGGCGGATGGTACACAATAAAAAAACCCTCCGGGGTTAATCATAAAATTCGATAATTTATCATCAACAAAACCGGCACTCAACAAAACCGACACCCATATTTGTCGCCGGTTAAAACCGGCGCCTACACAAATAAAACCCCTTCGGGGTTAATCATTAAATTCGATAATTTCTTATCAACAAAACCGGCACATACCAATAACCCAACCCCGGAGGGGTTTTATTCATGTAGACGCCGGTTTCAACCGGCGGCAAATGCTCAAATCCTTATATGTTAGACTTTACAAGTCTCGACGTGAGAGAAGCGCACTCACAAATCAAAACGATTACGGTAC
Source organism: Halomicronema sp. (assembly GCA_036704045.1). Taxonomy (GTDB): domain Bacteria; phylum Cyanobacteriota; class Cyanobacteriia; order Cyanobacteriales; family Oscillatoriaceae; genus Ancylothrix. The sequence continues at coordinate 58,585 of DATNQM010000052.1, forward strand.
CACCAATAAAATCCGAACGTAAAAGAAAACCACAGCAAATATACACATAAGCCAAGATGCCGCATCACCTTACGATGCAACGCCTCCTTACACCATTCAACCCATCCAAACTCACAGGCCACAAACGGCCACAACAGAGCGCCCCCAGCCACAAAAATACACACCAGCAAGAACCAGAACCCCAGGGTCACCAAAAGCTTCCTATATTTTCTCTTCATACTCTCTCGTACCCCCCAGGCTTTGATAAATACGTTTCTGCACCGAAAAACCAAACCGGCCCTCACTATATTTTACCCACAGCTTATCTATCCTTCTCAGGTCTGTACAGGGAAAATTATCGATGTCTTCAACTCTTAACCACTCTTCCTTAGCCTATAGCGGATGTGGATGTTTGGATTAGATTTTAACTCAACTTTTGTAGATTAAGTTCAGCAAAAGGAAACCCAAAAAACACACAAAAAAATCTAAAATTTTTGCATTAAAAAGTAGAAAATCCCTAGACATTTGCAAACCGGCATGATATGATAAAATCGATAAGGAAGAACTACCTTTAAACATAAATATTTGTAACATTCGTCAACCCTAAAGCACACCGGCTATAGTTGCGAAAGACAGAAAAAATCAACTATAACCATGTCAATCAAAAAAACACTCTCCTACGTCCTGTTAATATTTGTCCCCATATCCATCGCAGCGGAATACTTACACTGGGGAACCATGCCAGTATTCATCACCTCAGCATTAGGCATAGTCCCCCTAGCCATTTGGTTAAGCACAGCAACCGAAGAAGTTGCCCTAACAACCGGCCCCTCAATTGGAGGATTATTAAACGCCGTATTTGGCAACGCCACCGAATTAATTATCGCAGTCGTAGCCCTAAAAGCCGGCCTTGTAGATATCGTTAAAGCCAGCATCACCGGCACCATCATCAGCAACATCTTATTAGTCATGGGACTATCAATGTTTTTAGGAGGATTGAGGTATAAAGAGCAAGAATTTCAGCCGGTTATTGCCCGTGTAAACGGTTCCACAATGACCCTAGCAGTAACAGCAATATTATTACCAACCACCGTAATTTATACCTCCAACGGCGTCGAACCATCCGCCATAGAAAACCTATCGCTTACCGCCGCAGTGGTGATGATTATTGTCTATATACTCACCCTAATTTTTTCCTTAAAAACCCACAGCTATCTTTACGATGTTAGCGTAGTAGACCTAGAAGAAGGAACCCCAGAAAAAGACACCCACGAACACAAACCCAACTTGTGGTTATGGTTAGGAGTATTACTAATTTCCACCATAGCAGTAGCCATAGAATCAGAGATTTTTGTGGGAGTTGTAGAAGAAGCAACCCAAGGATTAGGGTTAACACCATTATTCACCGGCGTAATACTTTTACCCCTCGTTGGTGGCGCCGCAGAATACGTTACAGCAATCGGAGTTGCCCTCAAAAATAACATGGATTTATCCGTTTCTGTAGCAATGGGTTCAAGTTTGTTAGTAGCCTTATTAGTGGCGCCGGTTTTGGTGTTATTAGGGTTAGTATTTCATCAGCCAATGGACTTAAATTTTAACCCCTTTGAAGTTGTGGCGGTAGCGATAGCAGTCGCATTAGGAAACTTGATTAGCTTAGATGGAAAATCTAACTGGCTGGAGGGGAGTTTATTATTAGCAACCTATGTAATTTTGGGGGCTGCTTTTTATTTCCATCCCGCCTAAATTTTAACTTTCCCAGTGCAGATGAACACGGATAGGTTATCTGTGTTTATCTGCGGTTAATTTATGAATGATTTTGCAGCCACATTTGTAAATCATCCACAGTTGAAAAATCTAGCAAAGCATCCGCTAAAGCTTCTAAGTTCACTAGAGTTAACTGATTCACAGATTCTTCCAATTCAGGACTCAATAAACCGACGCGGCGTTGAAGTAGGCGCTGAACTAAACTTAACGCTTCTTGTCGCCGGCCTATTTCCTTCCCTTGTTCAATTCCTGTTTCCATCCAACTTGTGACTATTTCCATAACTACCTCCTGTTCCTGTGGTAAAATTGCCCTCAATTGCTCCTGAAAAACTGCATTTTCTTCAGGATTTAATCTCAAATAGATGTCAATAAATCCAGAAAGTAACTGCTTACGCGCCTCGTCAATTTCCAACTGACTTAGCATCCGCAAACATTCTAACTTAACCGTAGGTCGGTCTGCCACATCCATCTGCATTTTTGCCATCAAAGCACACACAACCGGACTACGCACATTGACAAAATCTCGCCAATTTAGCCGGTTTAATTGCAGAGTTTCATAATTAAAAGTATTGACATCTTTCCCCCGAAACTTCACCTGATAAAGACTCGGATAAGGACGTTTTGGCCGGTCAAAAGAAAAAACAGCAATCGGAAAAACCGGCATCTCATACTTCTCATGCAGTCGAGAAAAATACACAAACATCCGTCTGGGAAAACTTAACTGACTTTCTGACTGATGTTCTACATGAATAATCAAACTGCTATCTTCATTCTTAACCTTAGCCTGAACAATCAGATCCGCCTCATATTTCTTCCCAGAAGTTACATCCGTAAACACCTCCTTATCAAGAAACATCCAAGAATCAGACTCAATCACCTCCCAAACCTGCGGAAAAAACACCTGCAAAAACTCCGCAAAAAACGTAGAAAGCAACTCCTTAAATAAACGGTCGTGGTCAATCATTAATAGGAGGATTGGTAAAAAACTAACTAATAAAATCTTACCACCAATCCCCCTCTTCCATCTGCATTAATCAGCGTCCATCTGAGGTTTTTCCATCCTTTTACCCAACCCAAAACTCCAAGAAAAATCATGCAGCATCGTATAAAAACACGGAATAATAAACAACGTTAAAAACGTCGCCAGAGACAACCCAGAAAACACAACCACCCCCAAAGGTTGCAAAAACTCTCCCCCTTCCCCGGCACCCAAAGCCAAAGGAAACATCCCCAAAACCGTCGTAATAGTCGTCATTAAAATCGGCCTCAAACGTTGCGGTGCCGCCTTCAAAATAGCCATTCGACGATTCACCTTTTCCCGCTCATAAATTACATTCGCAAACTCCACCATAATAATCGCATTATTCACCACAATTCCCACCAGCAAAACCGCACCCACCAACACCGTCGCACCAATAGCAGTTTGGGTAATATATAAACCAAAAATCCCCCCCGCCAAAGACAACGGCACAGTAAACATAATCACCAAAGGATCAATCAAAGAATTATACTGAACCGCCATCACAACAAACACCAAAAACGCAGCCAAACCACCTAAAACCTTCAGAGAATCTTGTAACTGTTGGTTTGTTTCGGCTGTGGAACTTGGTAAAATTGTCACTCCCTCCGGTAACTCCACTTCACTTAAAACCGAATTCACCTGTTTAAACGCATCACTTAAACTCGCACCCTCCGTCAAACTACCGGCAATTAAAAACACCTGACGCTGATTAATGCGTTGAATTTCTCCCGGTGCTTGGCCTTCCTCAATTTTCGCTACATCGCCTAAACGAATTTGCCGGTTTCCTTGAACAAATAACGGAATTTGTGCTAATTGAGTTATCCTTTCAATCAATTGATCTTCAAGCTGCACCCGCACATCAACTAAACGATCTCCCCGCTGTAATTGCGTCGCAATAGACCCTTGAATTGCCGTTTGAATTGTTGAGCCAATATCCCTAGTAGTTAACCCGAATTCCTGCACTCTTTGCCAGTCAGGACGAATTTGTACCTCTGGTTGCCGGTCATCGGCATCGGGTCTAAATCGTGCCAAAGTTACTTTTTCATCCAAAGCAGACAAAATTTCCCGACCGGCCTGCCTTAATTTTTGCTCATCATTTCCCTGCAACATAATATCAACATCTGCACCTCGAACCGGCGAATTAGTTAAAATAATCCCCCGTACTTGACCAGGATTTATTCTTAAGCGAATTCCAGCTAAATTTAACTTGTCAAACTCCTCAGTCACTCGCTTAGTAAACGCATCAATATCTGTGCCTGGTTTTAAAGTTATATTTGCCGAACTACGCAAGGGATTAGATGTTGTGTTAGACCCAAAAAGTGAGCCTCCCGCTGTTGAAAACACATACTCAGTTTCCGGTTGATTGCGAATAATTTTATCGACTTCTTCCATCACTTTCAGGTTAGTTTGTAACGGAGTCCCCGGAGGAAATTGAGCAGAAAGATTTGCTTGGCCGGTGTTAATTCGCGGTAAAATTTCTTGAGGAATTTGTTGCGACATCCAAAGACTACCTCCCCCCAACAAACCCACAATTAACAACACCACCAAAAAACGATATCGCAATACCAAGTCAAGAAAGCGCATATAACTAACCGTCGCATCTTCAAAGCGCTGATTAAATTGGCGCAACAACACAAAATCAGCAACCCGACTCGACCATCGCACAGCTAATAACCGAGAAGTGAGAACTGGCACCACCGTTAAAGATACTAAAAGTGAGGCAGCCACCGAAAAACTGATTGTGAGAATTAACTCATTAAATAACAACGAGAAAAACCCACCAATTAACAAAAAAGGCAACACAGAAACTAAGTTTGTCGTTGTTGAAGCTAACAAAGCAGATTCAACTTCTCGACTGCTTTTTTCCGCTAAATCAATTAATTCTTGCTTCGATAACCGGCTTTTTGAAACTTTCCCCGGAGTCATTCCCACCCCCTCGGCAATAGTTTCTAACATCACAATTGAGTTATCTACCACAATCCCCACACCAAGGGCTAAACCTCCCAAACTAAATATATTAATTGATAACCCAAACAACTGCATCAAAATAATCGCCGCCATCGTCGCCAACGGAATTGAAATCACAATAATTAACGTCTGACGCAGCGAACCCAAAAACAGCAAAACCGCCACCGCCGCCAAACCGGCACCAAACAAACCTGAACTACTCACATTAGAAATAGAATTGCGAATAAACCTCGATTCATCCAGCGTTGCTAACAACTCCATTTCTTCGGTAATTAAACCGGATACTCTTAATTCTTCGATGCGCTTTTTAACTCCTTCTACCACCTCAATCGTATTTGCATCAGGTTGTTTTTGAATAGTTACTTTAACTGCCGGTTCGCCATTCAAAGAAACAAAAACCCGCTTATTTTCTGTTCCATCAATAACTTCTGCAAAATCTTGTAAATAAACCCGGCGATTTTTGCCCGTATTACTTCCACCCCCAACTTCAAAAGACAATTCTCGAATTTCAGAAACATCTTTAAACTTTCCTGCCGTCCGCGTCAAAGATTCCCCTTTTTCTCCCTCAATTCTACCTCCAGAAATATCCTGATTTCGCTCTCTAATAGCAGTCAAAACTGTTGATAAATTGACACCTTGTGCTTGCAATCTTTTAAGGTCAATATTAACTTGTATCTCCTCCCTCAAACCCCCGGTAATATCCACATTTGCCACCCCCGGTACTACGCCTAACTCTCTCCCTAATTCTTCTTCAGCAAAAATCCTTAAATCTGCATCACTAAGAGAAGGAGAACGCAAAGCAAATTCATAAACCGGCAACTGCGAAGGGTCAATTTTAAAAATACGAGGTTCTTCAATAATATCTGGTAAATTACTCCTAGCACGGTTAAAAGATGCCGTTGCATCATTCAGCGCTTGGTCAATATTTCCACCCGGTTTAAAATATAAATCAACACTTACTTGTCCTTCACGAGTTTGCGAAAAAACTTGCAGCACTCCCTCCGTCGCGCTTAAAGCTTCTTCCAGAGGTTTTGCAATTTCTTGTACTCCCACTTCTGGGGAAACTCCGGGTGCATCTAGTCGGACTCCAATTCTCGGATAAGTGATAGAAGGAAGTAAGTCCACTTGCAAGTTTGTCAGAAAAAATACTCCTAAAACAATCACCGTTAAGGTAAGGGTTAAAGTGCCGATATGTTGGCGAATTGACGTGGCGCTTAAGCTGAAGTTTGACATAATTTTTTGGGGTCTATACTACCTCAGATGTAAAGCAAGCAAAATGCCAGCCCCACAGATGAATAGGATGGGTTTTAAGGTTAGTTTTTGGGTGTTTGTTCAGATAAAATGCTTAGACGGACTGGATCACCGGCTTTTAAAGGTTTACCCGCCCGCACAACAAAACTTTCACCGGCTTGCAAACCAGAGATAATTTCCACTTGTTTATTAGCTTTTTCTCCAACTTGAACTGTTCGAGATTCAACGGTGGTTTTTTCGCCTTCTTTTTTAATCACAAAAATTGTTCCTTCTTGAGATTGTTGGCGTTTATTGTTATTAGAATTTTGAGGCACTTTAGCTGTGTTTCCTCTTTCTCTTCCTCCTGTTTGTAAAGCAGTTTCAGGAATAACTACACCCTCGTTTTGATTCCCAGAAAAACTCACCCTAGCTAGTAACCCACTGCCTATTTTTCCACCCGGATTAGAAATTGTAATTTCCACCGGCACTAATCTGGCTACCGGATCTGCCGCTGGAGAAATTTGTGTAATTATACCATTAAATTCTTCTTTTGGAAACGCATCTAACAAAACTCCTACACTTTGGCCGGTGCGAATATTTGCCAACTCCAACTCTGACACATCAACCGCAATTTTTACTTGACTAAAATCGCCAATTTTTAACAATTCCGTGCCTGGTTGTACCAAATTTCCTGCCTCAGTTAAACGTTGCGTTACCACACCCGAAATCGGCGCACTCACCACCGCATAAGAAAGCCTTTCTTTTGCTTGAGCAATAATCGCCTGTTGCGCCGTCACTCTTCCTTCCACAGCCGCCACCGCTTGCTGTTCTGTATTAATTTGCACCTGGGCAGAACGCAAAGCCTGTTCAGCCGTTTGTGCTTCTGTTCGCTTTTGTTCGGCCGATTGCCTTGAAACTGCCCCCTCATTTGCCAAAGCTTCCAATCGCTCCGCATCCGCCTCTAACTGTTGCAATTTAAGTGAAGCTTCTTCCACAGAAGTCCTGGCCTTGCTCACTTCGGTTTCCGCCCGCGCCACCTCCGATCGGCGCGCCGCAAGTTCCGCCTCGGCTTGAACTACAGCCGCCACCAACAGCCCATCATCCAACCGAGCAATCACTTGTCCTCGCTCTATGCCATCCCCTACTTCAACATTTAAACTCAATAATTTTCCTTCAACTTGTGGACGTAAAGAAACCTCTCTTACCGGCATTGTTGTCCCGGTATATACCACATCTTCTTGTAGTTTGCCGGTGCGGGCAACCGCCACATCCACTGCCGTTGCAGTTTCAGTTGGTGCACCAGGAGCACCTTGAGGCTGTGCATCCGCCCTATCTTTTGGCAGCCACCCACAACCCGTAGACAACATCAAGAAACTTGCCAAAACTAGCCAACCAGAAAATTTTCCAACCATAGATTTTTTATTTTTAGTAGTTTAGTTTTTATCTTTAACACAAATCCTCTCTCAAAAGGAAGATTTTTCTCAACCTCAATATTCTTTCAAAAAATAATTAGTATTTTTCTCCCTTCTTCTTCCCTCCCTTCTCAAACAAAACCTAAAACTTAAAACAAATCATCTCTTTTCAACCTTATCCTAGCCTACAGTCTAATATTATAAACACAAAAAAACCTAGCGAACAGAAACTAATCCCATCGTCGGATCAACCAACATTGAATAATCTTTTTAATTTTTTAGCAAAAACTTATGAAAACAACAAAAGCCATCAAAACTAAAATAAAAACCTACTCCAAATCAAACATCAAATTCTTATTAACATTCTTTTCGCAATCCTATCTAAGCCAAAAAGTCGATATCGCACCCGATCCTCAAAAATTCATCACAAACAAACTTAAATCAGACAAAATAAATTATTTTTCAAAAAAATAACCTCTTAGCCCAGACCAACGCCAACAGCATCCCCATACAAATCAGACAAAACAGACCAAAACTAAGTAAAATAGAACATCAAAACCTAACTAAAACCTTCAACCGGCTACCATAGCTCTTAGAATACCAACCCAGAAACCTTGATAAAACCAGTTTCAGTAAAAACCCCACCAAAAAAATACTTTAAAACCAAAGCTTTAGCTCACAATCCCCCAGCAAACTGCTATTCTGCTTAAGGTAATTTGTCTAAAACCAGGTAGTCTCACCTGAACTGCCGACCGAAAATATAAACTATGCCAAACCTTCGATATCTAATAGCAGCCGGCGTGGGTGTCGCCCTCGTCCTGTGCGACATCAAAACCGGCACAAGCCAAACCACCCCCACAAACAACAAAAATCAAACACCCATCTCTACCCAAAATCAAGAAAAATCAAACACCACAACCCTTGCCCAAACAGTACGGCCAAGTCAAACAGCTTTTAGCTGCACAGAACTTAGACAGCGCAGAGAAAACGGCCAGCCAACAGGCCCCAGCTACACAGCCCCCGCCAACACCCCCGAATACCTAAACCCCAACCCAAACCCCCTACAATTCCCCACAAGACCCTCAGAAGTAGAAATCACCGGCATTCAACCCATCACCCTCCAACAAGCCATCGAACTTGCCCAACGTAACAACCGCGACCTTCAAGTGGCCGAACTTGAACTCGAACGCAGCCGCGCAGCCCTCCGAGAAGCCATAGCCGCCGAATACCCCTCCCTCGATCTTGGTGCAGACATCACCCGCAGCGACTCAGCCTCTGGGCAACTACAAAACGAACTCAGACAACAACAACTACCCGATCAACCCGACAACTCCACAGTCAACCGCAGTCTCAGCGGACAACTCGAACTTAGTTACGACGTCTACACCTCCGGGCGCCGGTCAGCCACCATCAATGCCCGCGAAAGACAAGTCCGTCTCAGCCAACTGGAAGTCGAACGCATCGAAGAACAACTGCGCCTCGATGTCTCCAACGCCTACTACGACATTCAAGAAGCCGAACAACAAATACGCATCTCCACTCAAGCCGTCCTCGCATCTCAACAAAGTCTCTGCGACGCCGAAGCCCTCGAAAGAGCCGGTGTCGGAACCCGCTTTGACGTCCTCCAAGCCCAAGTCCAGCTTGCCAACGAACAACAAAACCTGGCCCGCGCCCAACGCAACTTTCAAGTCAACCAGCGTCAACTCGCCCAGCAACTCAGCGTCTCCCTCCCCCTCAACATCACCGCTGCTGATCCTGTTGATATCGCCGGCTACTGGAACACCAACCTCGAAGAAAGTATCATCGAAGCCTTCAAACGCCGCGCCGAACTAGAACAGCAACTTGTCCAACGCGAAATTAGCGAACAACAGCGTCGCGTTGCCCAAGCCGCCACCGGCCCCCAAGTCAGCGTTTTTGCCAACTACAACATCCTTGAAGTGTTTGGCGATCAAATATCTGTCACAGACGGTTACTCGGTCGGTGCCCGTTTGCGCTGGAACCTATACGATGGCGGCGCCGCAAAGGCTAGGGCTACTCAAGAAGACAGAAACAGAGATATTGCTGATACTCGTTTTGCTGATGCTCGCAACCAAGTACGCTTTCAAGTCGAGCAAGCTTACTATGACTTGCAAACTAATTTTGAAAATATCCAAACCGCCAGCGTTGAAGTTGAACGCGCCAGAGAAGCCCTCCGCCTTGCTCGCTTACGCTTTGGGGCCGGTGTTGGCACCCAAACCGATGTCATCAACTCGGAAACTCAGCTTACCCGTTCCGAAGGCAACCGCGTCAGCGCCATCATCGGCTACAACCGCGCCCTCGCCGCTATGCAACGCGCTGTTAGCAACATCCCACCTGATGAGAGTTCCACGACTCCTCCCACTCCTCGTTAAATACCCATTCAAGGCTTTTGGGCAATTACTCAAAAAACAATGTCCCATTCCTTACTATTACCAAATAATATGGTAATGGGGATTAGTCTACTTTTATTTATCAAAAGTCCTTTGTGTTTTATCCCAACGACTAATGACTAAAAACTAAGGACTAATTATCAATTGCAAGCATTGCCGCAGGAGAACTGTTTTTATGGGGATGACCCTCACAGAAAAAATTTTAGCCCGTGCTGCCAGCCGGTCTTCTGTTCAGCCAGGGGAAAATATCTGGGTGTCGGTTGATCTTTTAATGACTCACGATGTCTGTGGGCCGGGTACTATCGGTGTTTTTAAACGAGAATTTGGCGCCGATGCTAAGGTTTGGGATAGGGAAAAAATTGTTTTAATTCCTGACCACTATATTTTTACCGCAGACGAACGCGCTAATCGCAATGTTGATATTCTGCGCGAGTTTGCAGCCGAACAAGACATTAAATATTTCTACGATATTATCGACCGGGCTAATTTTAAGGCAAATCCCGATTATAAAGGCGTTTGTCACGTTGCTTTGGCTCAAGAAGGTCACACTCGCCCTGGTGAGGTTTTGTTTGGTACGGACTCTCACACCTGCAATGCCGGCGCTTTTGGTCAGTTCGCTACGGGCATCGGTAATACGGATGCGGCTTTTATTATGGGCACCGGCAAGCTTTTGGTTAAGGTGCCAGCAACTATGCGTTTTGTCCTTGATGGCGAGTTGCCTAATTATTTGTTAGCCAAAGATTTAATTCTTCAAATTATCGGCGATATTTCTGTCAGTGGTGCAAACTACCGTTCTATGGAGTTTGCCGGCACCGCTGTTGATGCGATGTCTATGGAAGAACGGATGACGCTTTGCAATATGGTTATTGAGGCCGGTGGTAAAAATGGTACCATCGCTCCTGACCAAACTACTTTTGATTATGTCCGTGCTCGCACTGATAAGCCTTTTGAGCCGGTTTATAGCGATGCTGATGCTAATTTTTATAGCGAGTGGCATTGTGATGTTTCTAAGTTAGAGCCGGTTGTGGCTCAACCTCACTCTCCTGATAATCGTGCTTTAGCTAGAGAATGCAAGGATGTCAAAATAGACCGCGTATATATCGGTTCTTGCACCGGCGGCAAAACTTCTGATTTCCTCCACGCTGCTAAAATTCTTAAAGGCAATTCTGTTAAGGTTCCTACTTATATTGTGCCGGCAACTCAAAAAGTCTACGAAGACTTATTTACTGTCAAACATGAAGGACAAACCCTCTCAGAAATTTTATTAGCTGCCGGTTGTATTGAACCTTCAGCCCCCAGTTGTGCCGCTTGTTTAGGTGGACCTAAAGATACTTTTGGTCGGTTAAATGAACCGGAAGTTTGTGTCTCTACTACTAACCGCAACTTCCCCGGACGTATGGGCAACAAACAAGCACAAATTTATCTCGCCTCGCCCTACACGGCTGCTGCTTCCGCCCTCACCGGCCACGTTACCGACCCCCGCGATTTTATGTAAACTCTCTCCTCCAATTATCAATTATTAGTTATTAATTATTAGTCGATAATTGATAATTGATAGAGTAGTTTTTAGACCTCGTTTACTATCCCAAAAACCCGGCTTTTTAAAACAACCGGGTTTTTAAAAACTACTAATTCTCTGCCTTCACCACCCTAGCCCTACCCCCGCCAACTGATAGCTAAACCTTCCTATCACTCCCGTCGTGAACTATTTTTACCCAGCTTACTTTCAGGTAATGAACTGCCAATACCTTGAAGAATACCACGACCAATTAAACCCAGTCCTCTGCCTATCACTTGAGTAAGCAAATAAACAACCCCACTCCCCACAAAACTAACCGCAGAACGCAAACGAGGTGCAATAGCATCACGGCTTTCTAACACATAAGTCACCACCAAAGGAATACCAGAAAGTTGTCCTAATTCTTCTGTACGAGGCGCATAAATAGCTAATTTTCTAATACCTCGTTCATCTAAAATAAATAACCAATACCGGCTTTCAAAAATAGCTTTCGGTTCATTAATAAATTTTTCTACCCGATATTTCCACGATAAGTTATTACGAAACTTTAAAATTTCTCGATTAGAAAGCCAGCGTCTATCAAAAAATTCTTGTTTAATTTCTTCACTTTCAGAAAAATGATTGAGTAATGGTTGAATCACTGCATTGGCGAGTTGAATTGTCAGATTTTGTAATAAAAATTCGGCCCTAAATCGTGCTTCAGAACTTTCGCCACTATAAATTTTATTATCAATTTTTAGCGAACTTTTAAATAGAAAGTAAGCGAAAATATTTTCGACATAAGGAATTTTATCAAAAATTTCTGTTTGAACTACACCGGCATCTCCTACTAAAACCGGCACTACTTCCACCACAGAGTTACCCATCAAAACCGTATAATATTTACCAAAAAACTCTTTTAAAACTAATTGCCACAAATCTTGCAAAATAGTATTGCGTTTATTTTCAATTTGTGGTAAAGGCATATCTGATAAGCGCAATTCATTAATTAAAGTTTCAATGTTACGCAAAACTATAGACAATAATTCCCGTTTTTTATTAACTTGTAAAATATCAATTTCTAAGGGAATTTCTGTGAAATTAAAGAGGGGAGAATTAAGCTTATAAAAAGTTGATTCAAAAATTTCTGGTTGTAATAATTCGTTTCCAGTATTTTGCCTTCTCAAATCAGCCGGTTTCTCCCAAACTTCTTTATATTCAGGAGTTTGAATAGGTTCCTTAGAGTAAGCTTTGCTATTGGTTTTACTGTTGCCAAACCATTTTTTTAGCAACCATTGAGCCGTTAATAATTCTCTTTTTCGACCCTCTAAAAAAGCCCTTTGAAAAGAAGACAAATAAGGGTTGTTTAATTGTTGAGAAAGTTCTTGGAGACTGCGTTCAATTTGCTGGTTTCCCGACAAAAAAGTACGGTCTTTCCAATCGAATTGTCCCTGGTTTTGTGTTTCTGTGCTACCTACCAGTCTACTCAAAGATGTAATAGGAGGCCAGTAAATTTGCCCTTGTCCAACTAAACGAATGGCATTGATTAATTCTGGCGTTGGGGTTCCTTTGGCGCAGTAACCTTCAATTCCTAAACTTTGTGCGGCTGAGAATACAGAAGCATCGTTTACCGAAGTTAGCAACAAAACCGGTATCTGAGAAAAAGAGCTTTTTAGTTGTTGACAAAAGGCTAAACCGGCCCTCAAGTCAGGATAGGAATTAGTTGCTAAACTTCTAATCCCTAAATCTAAAATTATTAAATCTACATTGGCAACTTCACTGGCTAAAAGTTGCAATGCTTCTGGACTCATCCCTGTCTCAGCCACTACTTTTAAGTCTGGCTTGCTTTCGCAAACTGTCCGTAAACCAGTGCGGAAAATTAAGTCATCATCAATAACAAGTAATTTCAACATTTTTACAGTCACCAACTCCCCAACTCCTCACGGGGATCTTAACGCCTCTTAAATGCTCTTTTTCCCCATTTAGTCGCCGAAAAGTCTATTCCCCTACTCAATGCTATCAGCAGGCAAGGGTACTGGTGCGGACTCTGGTGCCGGTTCGGGTGCTGGGGCTGGTGCCGGTTCCGGTGGAATATACGGTTCGGGGGCCGGTTCCGGTGCCGGGGCCGGTGGTTCGTAAGATTGGGCTGGTGGAATATACGGTTCGGGGGCTGGTTCCGGTGGAATGTACGGTGCCGGGGCCGGTTCCGGTGGAATGTACGGTTCTGGGGCTGGTGCTGGTGCTGGTGGGGTATAAGATTCTACCGCCGGTGGTGCCGGTTCTCTTTCTACTGGAGGGTAATAAGGTTCGGGGGCCGGTGGTTCGTAATACTCGGCCGGTGGCGGTTCGTAAGTTTGGGCCGGTGGTGAGTAGGTTTGGGCCGGTGCAGATTCTTGGACCCTTTCTGGAGAAGAAGAAACTTGAATAGCGCTGCGCTCGGCTGCCCAGCGGGCAATAGCTTCTTGGGCTTCATAATAGAGAGCTCGACCGCTACCAATTTGGGTAGCTTTTTGGATGGCTTCCGAGAGCCGGCCCACCGAAGCCAATTTTGCGGCTTCATTTAGGAGAGGCCGGTCTTCGGTAAGTTGGATTTTAGTTGTCCATTCACTGATGGCAGCCGTTGCTTCTTTGTAGAGGGCGCGACCTTTAGCAATGCGAGAAGCACTGCGAATTGCAGCATCTAGTTCGTTTCTTTTTGCCAGTGCAAAGCTTTCTTCGAGGAGAGGTTTATCTTCGATAGTTTCGATTTGTTTATTCCAACTAGCAATCAGGGTTTGCGCTTGTACCCGTAGAGGCCGCTGAAGTTGAATTTGACGTGCTTCTGCAATAGCGTTTTTGTAAGAGTCTATGGTTTTTGCTTGGGCCAGAGTTTGAGCGCGGACTAGATAAGGCCGGTCTTCTGATTCTTTTAATTCTCTGCGCCACTGAGCAATGAGAGTTTGAGCATGGAGGCGACGGGGCCGGTCGCGAGAGATCGAGTTTGCTTGTTCGATGGCCACTTGGAGCATCCAACCCTGACCAAAACTAGCAGCTGAGCTTGCAACTTCTAGTTTTACTAAGTCATCAAGTTGGTTTTGCCAAAAAGCAATTTTTTCTTGGGCTTGTTTGTAGAGTGGGCGATCTGGGCTAAGTTGACGTGCCGCAGCTTGAGCTTCGATGAGGGCAAAAATGTGACGTGCCACCGGCCCTGAAAATTCTTTTTCTTTGGGTAACAGCAATTCGGCTTTACTCAGCAGAATAAAATCTTGGGCTTCACCATAAAGCGAAGAAATAGAAGGGATGCGATTAATTAGCGCAATAGCCGCTTCAAGATTACGTTGTTTGACCTGAACTGAAGCCACAGAAAGAAGTTTGCGGCTCCATTTTGTGATGTCGGCTTTGGCAGCGTCGTAGGCATAGGTTTTTTGTGGTACCTTCGTTGCCAATTGCAAAGCTTTTTGGAGATTGTCGGGAGTTTCGGGGTTGCCGGTTTGGCGAGCCAGTTTTAACTGCTCCCACGCTTGTTTTTCCCGGCCTATTTGAACCAGCAAATCAGCCGAGCGTTGCTGACCCCAATATTCATTTTTTAGACGAGCGAGTTCTTGAGCATAGCCGTTAGCCATTTGCCACTGTTGTTGTTTGATAGCTGCTTGAGCTTTGCTATAAATTGCTTTCCCTTTGTCCCAGTCGTTTTGCCAAGTCGAAACCACCGCTTGAGCATCTTCATAAACCGAAGCATTGGGCGGGATTTTTTTGGCCAATTCTTCGGCTCCTTTTATATCTCCGGCTTCCAATTTATTGCGGGCCAATTCCAACAACCATTTAGACCACTCATCACGCAACTGACTAGCTTGCGAGTAAAGCGGGTTATCTTCTGGCCAGTCTTTTACCACCGTTAGTCCCTTAACTAACTCTTCGACGTTACGACTAGAAGCCGATTCTTTAGCGCACTGCAATCTTTGCATTTCAGGAGAAAGAGGCGAAATTTGCTTGCAGTCAATCGGAGGCGGCATTGTGATCAGCCAGAAAAATGCGCCGGCAGCTGTTCCTCCAAAGACGAGTAATACACTCAGCCAAACAAACGGCCAACCCCAATCTTTTTGGCGAGATGGCTTTGTTTCAATTGGCGCGTCGGTTGGAGAATTTGTCATGTTATCGGTGGTTGGTTTTAGCATTCTCTTCGCTCTTTGGGTGGCCGGCACAATAAGATAAAAAGTACCTTGTTTTTTTGGCTCCCATACCACTAACGTCGGGATCGCGCTTGGCGCGTCAGTTGCCCTTATCTTCCCTTTTGGGTTTGATTTCCAACTCAGCTAACTGGGAAATGCTTTGAATGCGCCAATGCGGTAAGGGCTATTTTTCCCCTGCCATTGGAGACATTTTTTGCCACCTCATCATTTAGCGCGGGGAAAAGCGTTCTTGGGGGCCAGTCAAAATTACTCTACCTCAATACTCAAGATTTTTACTAAATATACGGATGGTTGCCAATTTTAATTTACTAGAGTGTTTTTTTTGAACTTAGCATCAAAACAGAGCAGTTAAAATTTGGCTTTTGGCTCTTGGCCCTAGGAAGGAAATAGCAATTTGCCGTCCTATTATAAAGGCCCATAGAAATTTTGCAACTTATATATTCTCTTGAATGTTTGTTGCAGTCCAGTTAGCCAGTATGCCTATCACCCCCAAGACTTTATTAGGGAGTCACCGATTAACATTGACTTTTTGCGGCATCTGGAGGTTGGGTTGGCACTTCTAACCTATAACCGTAAAAATCAATCCGATAATCCGTGATTTTAACTCCCGTTTGCTGTTCAATTTGTTGGATGATTTCTGGTGGCAAGTCAATATGAACATCCAAAATTTGCTTTGTGTCTAAACAGTTTATATGACTGTGAGAGTCGCTGATATTTCCATAAAGCCTACCATCAGAGCGTTCGATACATTCTATAACGCTGCCTCTCGATAGGGCTTCTAAATTTTGGTAAACGGAGGTATGACCAATTGCCTTACCTTCGTGATTTAAGCGATCATAAATTTCTCTAGCTGATAGATGTTCTTTTTCTTGCCAGAGCAATTCCAAAATAAAGCGGCGCTGGCGAGAAAGGCGCATTCCCAGGGTTTGACAACGATTTAAAGCATCTTCTAATGAGCGAATTGGTTTCACAGCTACCGCCTAATTTATCTTTTAAATTCTAAGTATCCACCGTACACTCGCATTTACGGTTGGTTGTTCTTTCATTTTATCGTAGGATTTTAAGGGCCGTCATCAGTTTAATGGTGAGTTTTGGGGCTTGGTTTACTTTAAAG
Organism: Halomicronema sp.; assembly: GCA_036704045.1. Classification (GTDB taxonomy): domain Bacteria; phylum Cyanobacteriota; class Cyanobacteriia; order Cyanobacteriales; family Oscillatoriaceae; genus Ancylothrix. Next base: position 75,148 of record DATNQM010000052.1, read on the forward strand.
TGTTCCGGGGGCAATTTTTAAGCCGAGATAGGGCTGATAACCAGAACTGCTGGGGGTTATGTCTTAAGTTTGCTACACACCGGCATCTTGGAAGGTTTTTCGACCCATGCCTTCCCATGAAAATTTTCCTTGTCTCAGGAGATTAGTTTTTTTTTGCAGATTACAACTTTATCAACTGGGATAGCTGTTTGATAAACTACCGTTTAGATTGATTTATTAACTTGTGGATGACAATTTCATTTTTTAATCGGAAAATTCCTTAAATGCTATTGACAATTACCCTAAACTCTGAGTGCATTGATAAGCTGGATCTCTCACCGGCACAAACTGCTATTGAGGCTGTGTTGGCAAAAAATTCGGAGGCTGTATCTGAACAGATATGCTTTGAAATTGATTATCCTACTGACCCTACAGATCCCCGCGAATTATCGGAAATTTCAGAAGTTCGTCTTTGGTTTCTACGTTTAGATGCTCGTTATCCTTGGTTGCCGGTGTTGTTAATGGGCAATGCTAAAGATTTGGCTCTTTATACTGCTATGTTAGTGCCCCACCAATTTCATCGCACGGAAGGGATACAGTTTAACCCAGAAGCTTTAGAAATTTTTCTTATGCAAAAAATTTTTGTGGTTTCAGATTGGTTGTTTTCTATTAATTCTCCTAGCAAGTTTAAGTTAATGACGCTGGCTAAAATGTTGGGTTATGAACTCGACGAAGCGTTTTTTGAGGCTGTGGTTATGGGGAATAAGTAATGGGTTGGGTTATTGAGTTTTTCTCTTCCCCCTGACCCTTATTTTTTCTCTCCTTTTGTTAATTAGATTTAATTGGGCAAATAAGCAAGGGGATTTTCGGCACCTCTTCCTCTTGGGTGAATTTCAAAGTGTAAATGAGGGCCGGTACTATTGCCGGTGCTTCCCATTTCAGAAATCTGCTGGCCAACTTCAACTTGTTGGCCTTCTCGGACTAAAATGCGGTTGTTGTGGGCGTACAAAGTGATGCTGCCATCGGGATGCTTAATTTCTACTAAGTTGCCATAGCCGCTGTCATCCCAACCGGCATAGGTGACAACGCCGGAGGCGGCTGCAAAAATCGGTGTGCCAATGGCTGCGGCAATATCTATGCCGGCGTGCATTCTGCCCCAACGCCAACCATATCCAGAGGTAAGAGTACCTTGGGCCGGCCACATATATCCCTCAAAAATTGGCGTAACTTTTGGCAGGTAAGTTTCAGGCCGGTTTAGAGGAGGTAAGGCCGGTGAAACCAAACGCGGTTTCAGGTCATACTCATAGCTACCTGAGACCAAAGGTGCTACAGCCATTAATTCCCCAGAATTAATTTGCTGATTTGTTTGATTTTCTGCTATTCCATTACGAACTTGCAATGCTTCGGCTCGTTTTCTGCGTAAATTTTCTAGGTTATTCTGCACCCTTTGAGTTGTTTGCCTAAATTGCAAATCTAATTGATCTTCTTCAAGAAAACTAGGTTGAGAAATATTAGCTTGCTGGTGATCTTTGATGCGTCGGTATTTCTGCCGCAGTCGGCTAATTTCTTCTCTTAAGGTATCGCTGGAGGTATTTTGGGCTAGTTCCTTATTTAAGTCTGGTTCTTCAATAGCAACCGGCACAACTTCCGCATCAGGCGTTTGGTTAACATTCTGAGTTGATGTGGGAAAATCGGCATCAATTTCATCTTGGCGGGATAGGTCAATTTTTTTTGCCTTCGGCCCGCTTACTACAGATTGTATGTGGGTTTCCGCCGAACTTACTGCCAAGTCAGATGAGTAAATAACATTTTCAGTGGCTATGGGATCGATAGGTTCTGTAGCGCTGACTTTATCGCCTTGCTGCGGCAAAAATACGCTGGTTGTTCCTACGGAAAGGGCTAATCCAATGAGGGCATAATGAGTGCGAGTACGGGAATGGGGATCGCGAATAACAGGCGTTACGGGTTCCACGATTAGATTCTCCTGAAATCAAGTCTAACGTTTATCTGCTATGTATTTGCTTTACCGGCAGATGCACCCTAAGCGCCAATAATTTGTCCGAATTTTGGCTAAGAAAGTTTGTTTTAACAACCTAGATTTAAGGGGATTTTGTTGTTTTGGTAAGAGGAAAATTTCTTAGCCAAGTCAGCACTTTTTACTGCATTAGTTATGTTTATGCAGAGCAATAAATCAGCCTTAACTTTCTTGTATTTTCTTTGAAAATTAGATGCTTTTTGCCCTAAAAATCCGATCTTTCTATGTTATTTCCTGTTTTTTAAGCAGGTTAAACAGTTGCTCCGGTCGGTGGGTAATTTCTGTCCAAATCAGCCAGCAACAAAGTGGTTTTTCAACCTTTTATTAAACCCTGTGTCTAGTTTGTCTTGTCAGCCTAAAAAATATATCCGTAGATTCCCGGATTTTTTTATAGAAGTTTGTGACTAGATTGCTCAATATCTGTAAAAATGCGGTTGGTTTAGCAACATTAAAAGGTATGGCAGTATTGGGGAAAAATACAGATGTTTGATTTTTCCCCAAGAACCAAAGCCTATGGTTTTAACTTTCTCCCCAAATTTTCTTAAGAACGGTTTGGGGTGAGATATCAGCCATTGCAGAGGTACTAGATTGAATACCAATGTATTTATCGCTACTTGGCAACAATTGTTTAAGTTGATTAGGGCCAAATAAAGCAATGGTATAGGTTTGGACAGCGACAGCTAGGTGCATAGGGGTGCCGGGAGTGCATATCATTAAATTTGCACCGGCAATCATGGCGGCTAACTCGCCTACATTTTCCGGGGAGGTGAGTTTTAAGCCCGGACAAGCCTGCAAAAGTTCCCTGACTAATTCTTCATCTTCTGGGCCTTTGATGGCAACCACCGGCAGTTGAGGCTGCCGTTTTTGGATGTCTTGAATAATTTTTTGCCAGTTTTTGACAGGATAAATTGTATCAATGCCGTTGCTTTTACTAATTTGACTTGCGCCGCTGTGCAACAAAATGTAGCCGCTGTTTTTGATACCCAATCTTTGCTGTTCTTTTTCGGCCCAGGCGATATCCTCTTTGAGGAGGGTAACTGAGGGGTTGGGACAAGCTGTGGTGATACCAAAACCTTGCAGGAGATCATGGTATGTCTCTGCTTTATATTGGTCAGTTTTGAGGGGGAAACTGTGGGTTAGAAACCAACTGCCAGCCGTGTTGTAGCCGACTCGTTTGGGAATGCCGGTTAACCATAAAAGGAGGCCAACGGTGGGTATTTGTCCCAAGGAGAGTACGGCATCATACTCGACATCGCGCATGATTCCTAATAAGTTTCCCCAGTCTGCTAGACCGTTGCGGTCTTTGAAGTCGAAGTTAACGACGTTAAGAGATTTGTCGTGAAAGTATTTATTAACGCGGTAGGCCGCTTTGGATCGCGGTTCGGCGATAATATCTATTTTGGCGTTTGGGTAAGACCGTTTAAGGTCTTCCAGGGTTGGAAAAAATAAGATTTGGTCGCCAATACCACCGGGGACAAGTGCCAGTATTCGCATTGTGGTTGATTTAGCTTGCCAAAGTCTTATTCTATAGGTTGATAGGTAATTTGTCTGGTAGGTAACGAGGGAGAATTGGGGATTGGGGCCATAAGTATGCCTTGGTTGTTTTTTATAGTTGTTTTTTTATAAGGGAGAACGTTGTGCATTTATTGATTCCAGCAGCGGGAATGGGCCGGCGGATGGGCAGTGACCGCAATAAGCTTTTGTTGAGTTTGTTAAATAAACCGCTTTTGGCTTGGACTTTGCAGGCGGTGGCTGCAAGTGATGCGATTGAATGGGTGGGTATTATGGGCCAGCCTTCAGATTGGCCGGCTTTTGAGGAGATTTTGGCGATGGTGTCTTTGCGGTTGCCGGTGGTTTTGATTCCGGGGGGGGCGACTCGTCAGGAGTCGGTTTATAAAGGTTTACAGGGTTTGCCGGCTGATGCAAAGCGGGTTTTAATTCATGATGGGGCGCGGTGTTTGGGGACTCCTAGTTTGTTTGATCGTTGTGCTGAGGCGCTTTTAGGTTGTTCTGGGTTGGTGGCGGCGGTGCCGGTGAAGGATACGATTAAGGTTGTGGATGAGGCGCTTGTCATTAGAGATACGCCTGACCGGCGCAATCTTTGGGCAGCCCAAACTCCCCAAGGTTTTGATGTAAATCTTTTAAAAGACTGTCACGAAAAGGGCCGCAGTTTGGGTTGGGAAGTGACGGATGATGCGGCTTTGTTTGAATTGTGTGGTTTGCCTGTCCGTGTTGTGGAGGGAGAGGAAACGAATTTGAAGGTGACAACGCCGGTGGATTTAGCAATTGCTGAGTTTATTTTACGTCAGCGTTTTAATTTGTAGTTTGATATTTGGCTAGAGTTTGTTGCTAGAACTGGCGGAGAGAAATAAAGGTGGTTTTTTAAACAAAGGTTTGATTGGAAAAGCTTTTGTTTGTCAAACCAACCTTTAAATATGATGGTTCAATTTTTTGTGTTTTTTTTATCTTGATTTAAGATAATTTTAGGGTTTAGGTAAATTAGGCGTAGGAGTTATAAAGGGTTGGCTTGGTAAAAATCTCAGTTTGGTTTTTTCTATGAGTGTTTTTATTTGAGTATGAATGTTTTGGTCGGAGGAGTCTTCTAGGGTAATTAAAAGTTTGATGATGGCAAAAGATGTGGTGGTAGTGAAAAAGTAACCGCCGTGAGGGTCAATTTTAAAGGCATAAAGAAAGGCGTTGATTATGTCAATAGGTAGGGCAGTAAAAGAGTTAAGAGGAAGATTTACACCGTTGACTCCTGGCATTTCTGAACAGTCTATATAGTTGAATTTTTGAAATAAATCGTAGGCGGAAGTGGCTTTAACGGCTGAACGGGGATGAAACATATTCCGAATTAACAGCCGGTAGGTAGGATTATGATCTTTTGGACTGGTTGGTTTTAAGAAAACGTTGCCAAGTCGGTAACCAGACATTTCAATGCTGGGTTCACTAAACCAGTTTGCTAAGGTGGCAAGGTAGCGTAGTATGATGTCTCGGTCACTGGAAAATAAATATATCTGCCGACACCGGCGCATGGCGGAACGCACATAATTATTGCGTCCTTCTCTCAAAAATTCTAGGGGAATATCTGGGGATGCTAAAATTAGTTTGTCTAGCAATAAATGTTCGCCAATAAAGTCGGAGTCTTCTTGTTTTTCAGGTCGAGATATTAATTCTTTTCCTTCTTCGGTGGGAATGCTGATAAAATCTGGTTCTAGGGATCCTCTGTCATCTTTGCCAAATCGATCAGCTAAAATTCTCAGGACGTTTACCAATAGTAATCCTCCCATACTATGCCCAATTAAGTTAACAATAATTCTTGATTTTTTTGGGCGTTGTGGAAAGGGCTGTTCGAGATTTAATATTTTTTCTTTTGTTTGAATTTGGTTTTCTTCTTTGGTGAGGGCTTTATCTAATCTCCAGAAAAATTCTCCTAAATCTGGGGCACCGTAATGAATTGCACGATAACGATCTCTCTGGTAAGCAACCAATCGTAATATCTGCATAAAAATTGCCCACAATACGAAGATTACGGGGATGATCCAATACCAAGCAACAGCTATATCTACGGTTTTACTAAAGTTTATGAATTCTCCGATTTGGGCTACCGTCGAAAAGTTACCCAATAAAAAAAGAATTGGAATAACAATCAGTTTTAAAAACGCATATAAAATTGTTCCTAATAGCAAAGAAAATAAGGCAAGAACAAATAAAAATTTGCTAACTATGTTGGCATGATAACGAAAATCTACCCACAATCCGGGGCTAATTAGGGGTTTTTCGCTCGGCCAATGATATCCTATATAAAAGTGTTTATCGTCAAGGCTATTTGATTGAGTGTTTGTTGTTTCTGGGCTGGGATTACCGATACGATTTAGGGTGTCGGATTCTGCCATGAAGGCTTTATAAAAGCTTGGAGAATTGTTTGCGTACCCGTGTGTTCTGAGGGTAAGGCGCTGGCAATTAATTTCTTTAATTATTTTGGCAAATTCTTGAATATTAAAAAGTGGTCTATAGCGTACTAAAGGAGGTAATTGTCGTTCTATATGGAGAGAAACTGAAGCAGTGCTAGTGACTAAAAATACGTTGTTGTGTAGTCGATCTGCGTATATTTCAAAGTTGCGACTTACACTTTGGCTAAATTGTTTTGATTTCCAACTATTGAGGGTAGAAGTTACATAGTCTTCGTTAATTGTTTCGGCTAAACAAGGGTATTGATTGAGGTCACAAATTGAGCGGATCGCCTGGACAATTTCGGCTTCTGATTGCAAGCCGGCATAGGTGGGAATATTGTCCGCAGAGGGGATACTACCGGGCGGGTTAGGATAGGCTAGTTGAATTATTCTTGTTTTTATCCACGCTTCTGAAAATGGAGCATTTGTCCGAATTATTGTTTCTAGCCACTGGCAATCTGTGGCTATGGTTTCAGCGGTTTTGTTTTGCCAAGAAAAGGGTAGTTGATAAATTGGCTGAATTTTTTGCATAAGTTTTTTATGGGTTTTTAATCTGTGCGTTGTATTATTTGTTTATTGGCTTTAATCAAATAAATTTTATTTGTGTTGTCTCTTACTTGAACTACGATATCAACTTCGGTGCCAGGTTCTAAATTTGGGCCGTTTCGAGCGATTCTTTTAATTTCTTTTGATGGGGGTTGGTGGTTTTCATCTTTTAAGTTAGTTTTCCATATAATTTGTCTGTTTTGTATTAACCATATTTGCTCAGGATTTAAAAAATTAGGTACTATTTTACCATCGGCGGCGCTGAGATGAATAGATGCAATTAATGGTGTGCTATCGGCGGGAGTCATGGGCAGAAAGTCTCTCCACAGATAGGTTTCTAAATTATATTGCCGGTTTTCAATTTTAAGGGTGGAGGGGGCTAATAATAAGGTTTCGATATCTACGGAGTTTTTTTGTTGTATTTTGCGTAATTCTGCTTCGGCTATTGGCCCGCGTACTCCTCCACAATAGTGCATATTTATAACAGCTTCCCGTGCCCAATGGTTAGCGGGTATGTCGGTATAGGGCATAGGTAGGCTTTGTGTTTGGTTATTGGCGCAAGCTTGAAGAATTTGCTCTATTGTGGGTTGGGTTTGGGCGTTTGCTGTAGGGGCTAGTAAGAGAGTTAGTAATAGGGTGCCGGTGAGGAGTTTTTTTAATTTCATGTTGCGTTTGATAGGTTGAGATATATCTGAATTTTAAGATAAAAAATTTTTTGATGCAGAGTCGCGTTTTGGATTGACATTGCCATCACTTGTAACGGCTTCAATTAAGATTAGCTAATTTTTATCAAGATAATGAACTAAAATTTCTGTAATTTTGGCCTCATTATTCACAGAAACACCCAATTTTTGCAAATATTTCTTCTCAAAATAAGCCCATTTATTAGCTGTATCTCCCACATAAATGAGTTTAGCCGCTGGAGTAAAAAAAGGGCAAACTTCGTAAATATTTTTTCAATAATTCCAGCTTTATATCTTCTATCTTGCAATCCTTTTTGATGTCCGTTGACGCTAAAAGGCTGGCAAGGAGGGCCGGCAATTATTACATCTGCCTCCTTGACTAATGTAGTATTTTGTGTTAATAAAACTTGGTAACAATTGCCTTGTAAGTTATGCTGATAAGTAGCGACAGCATCTTCTAATATTTCATAGCCAATTGTTTTAAATCCCGCTGCTTCAAAACCTAACGCCATGCCCCCACAACCGGCAAATAAATCAATTACTAAGGGCTTTTTGGCTGTTAGGCATGGTAATTTTATTTCTTCGCTAAGAAAGTCAATATAACCAACTTTTTTATTTACATTTAGTGCGGGTTTGATATCCATAAACACTTAGGCTTACCTTTTACTAATACGGTAGCCAGAGTCGATAAGACTGCATTCCCAGGCTTTGCCTGGGAACAAAAGAACAGATAAAATTAGCGGTAGTTTGTAAACTGTAAAGCCACCGGCAAATCTTCTTGTTTTAAACGCTGAATTACCGCTTGTAACTCATCTTTATCTTTCGCAGTAACCCTCACTGCATCCCCTTGAATTGAAGCTTGAACCTTCTTAAATTCATCTCGAATCAGTTTGCTAATTTGCTTAGCTATATCTTGAGCAATACCTTTTTTTAGCGTAATTTCTTGTCTAAGACGATTACCACTAGCTTGCTCAATTTTGCCATAATCAAAAATCTTTAAAGACAGATTTCGTTTGACTGCTTTTTGTTGCAAAATCGCAATAACAGCCTCACGACTCATTTCACTAGCTGTGTTAATAGTAATCGACGTCTCGCTTAACTCAATCGTCGTTTTTGTATCCTTAAGATCATAGCGGCTGGAAACCTCCCTCTCCGCCTGATCCACAGCATTAACTAATTCTTGGCGGTCAAAATCGCTGACAATATCAAAAGAGTAAGTAGATGCCATAATCAAAACCCACAAATTATTTTAGCGAGTCCCCACAGCAGTTACACTCAGCAGACTCAGGACAAATAGTGTACCAGTAGAAAGTGTACCAATACCAAACATTAAAGAACGCAACATTGGCACATTCAAAATATAAAAAATCGAGAAAAATAATCGCGCTACTACAAACGCAATGGCAGCCACAGCAGCAGTAATAGAATTTTGGCCGGTGACATAAGCCATCAAAGCTGCGGCGGCAAAAACCATAAACGTTTCAAAAGAATTTTGGTGCGCCCAAGTCGCCCGCTGAGCATAGGGAGGTAACTTATCAAACATCGCACGAGGCGCAGACGTATCATAGCCTACCTTAGCACGAGCAAAACCCACTACCATAAACGGCGCATAAATCAAAAAAGCCGCCGCCGCAATGGCATACAACAATATTGCAGAAACAGGTAATTGCATAAGCGATTCAAAAATTGGTAAAGGGTTAGTTGTCATTTGTCAATTGACCAATAACCAATGACAAATGACAATCGACAAAACCTCAATCAAAGTAAAATAAAGTCACAAGACGGCGCTGTTCTTCGGCTTCCCGACAAGTGTGTAACAGTGTGTGACTATCGTGGAATGCAAAACAAATCAACTGCTGACAACGCTCGACAATTTCTTGGTTGCATAAAGCACTCGCTTCTGCTAAAGAAAGCGTATCATTGCCAGGATTTTCGACTAAGTGCATTACCTGTTCTAGCTGTTCGCGTGATTCTGTGGGCTGGCGTTCCAGACTTTGGGGTAAAATCACCGTCAGCATATTTGGATCCGCTCGCATGGCACCTCGAATAGCAGCCGCATTGGTGCCGGTGGCACCGGAAGTGATGATGCGGTTTCCTGATAAAACCAGGGCGTAACTCATCATTTCAATGAGGTGCTGGTGGGTAATGGGAACATGACGCGAACCTAATAGCGCAATCCGTTTTGAGCCGGTTTGCTGGATCGTTGCCAGTTCTTGCGCCAGAGTATCTATTTTTGAGATTTCTATGGATTGACTCAAAGACGCGCTTAAAATTTACAAATACAACCCCGTTATTCTAGCAAACCTTGCTTCCATTAGAATTTTTGATTAGGAATTCGGCAAAAAATCTAGGGTTAAATAGGGGTTTATCCCACCTATTAAAGAAATTTTTGCCGGTTCTAGCTACACTACGAACTAAATTACATGATCAATTTTTCCGCTCAATCGACAACAAAATTGACCCCAACATGGCCCCAAGCTCTACTACCGAGCGCTACTGAATTTGGCCCTTCTACCCTGCCAATTTTAGCAGGGAAACTTCCCTCTAGTTTAAGGGGTTCGTTATACCGAAATGGCCCTGCTCGTTTGGAACGAAATGGACAGAGGATGGGGCATTGGTTTGATGGCGATGGAGCTATTTTAGGAATTAGTTTCACCGGCACAACGGCTACTGCTACTTACCGTTATGTCAAAACCAGCGGCTATTTGGAAGAGGAAAAAGCCGGTAAACTGCTGTATGGCAACTATGGCATGACTCCGCCCCTACCCTGGTTACAAAGATTTAGCAAAAGTATCAAGAATTCTGCCAATACTTCAGTCCTTCCCGTTGCTGACAAACTACTTGCTCTCTGGGAAGGTGGACATCCTTATGCTTTAGATTTGCAAACTCTGGAAACTTTAAAACAAGATAATCTAGGCTGGCTAAAAAAAACTTGGTTTTATTCTGCACACCCCAAAATTGATCGAGAAAGCGGCGAAATTTATAATTTTGGTGTTTCTCCTGGGGCGAATTCAACCTTGCAATTATATCGCAATAACTCTAAAGCAGAATTAATTAAACATCGCTCTTTCAAGCTAGATGGTGTGCCTCTAATACACGATTTTGTTTTAGCGGGGCCGTATTTGGTGTTTGTGATTCCGCCGGTGAAAGTAGAAAATATATGGGAAGTAATATTACAGCAAAAAAGCTATAGCGATAGTTTAGTTTGGCAGACCGAAAAACCTACCACCATTTTAATTTTTGATCGGGAAACTTTAGACCTAATCAGTCAAAGTGAGGCTGAACCTTGGTTTCAATGGCATTTTGGAAATGGTTGTGTGAATGAAACAGGTTTATTGGTGTTAAATGTGTTGCGCTATGAAAATTTTAAAACCAATCAACGCTTGAAAGAAATAGCAGCCGGTAGCCTTCAAACTGCTGCTGAAGGCACACTCTGCCAAATGAAAATTGAACCGAAAACCGGCAAACTTTTAGAAACTGAAACACTGGTAAGTCGTAGTTGTGAATTTCCGACAGTTGCACCGGCAGAAATAGGAAAACCCTGGCGCTATACTTATCTTTCCCTTCACCGGCCCGACGCAGACACCACCCATGAAATTTATGGAAGCCTTGGCAAATTTGACCACCACACCGGCACCCTCACAGAAGCCAACCTGCCAAAAAATCACTATCCTACCGAACCCATATATGCAAACGACACAGAAAACCCAGACAAAGGATGGATATTAACAGTCGTCTTTAATGGGGCAGAAAACCGTAGTGAAGTATGGGTTTTTGAAGCTTCCAGCCTAGATGATGAACCCGTGTGCCGGTTAGGGTTGCCTGGAGTAGTCCCGATGGGTTTTCATGGATGTTGGAAATAAATTTTTTTCAAAACGAGGACACAGAGAATAATCGCTCTGTGTCATCTTTGTTAACCTCTTGTACCTACTTGTCTCAGAAGAAACTATCTTGTAGGTAAAGCACTTTCTAGTCCAAGCAACCCTAATAACCGGTCTGTATCAAAATGTTCGCCCATGAGTTGGATCATGTAATGAACTTTAATCGGTTCTTGGAGGCGGACTTGACCAAGAGCTTGTTCAATAATTTCTACAGTGGTTAAAGTGTCTAGGTCAACAGAGAGAATAGGCACTTCCAGTTCTTCCGCACGGCTAAGAACCATAGAGCTTGGTGCAATGTGGCCGGTGAGTATTAAACATTGAGTATTACTTTCCAGCGCAGCCATTTGAATATCTGACCGGTCGCCACCAGTCACCACTGCCATGTTCCGACGTTCAGAGAAATATTTGATAGCTGCATTAACATTCATTGCACCAATTGTCAAGCTTTCTACCATCAAATCTAAACGGTCAGGCCGGCACAAAACTTCAGCATTTAGTCTTTGGGTTAATTCAGCAACACTAGCACTTCGTAGTAACCCGCTTCTTGGTAGAACACCCAAAACGGGAATTCCGCGAGATTCCAGAAAAGGTTTTGCCACTGTTTCGGCTGTTTCTAATTGATCTTGAGGAATATCGTTCAGGAAAACACCTAGTAAACGTTTACCTAATCTTTGTTTCGCCGCCAAAATGACACCCGTCGTGAGGGCTGACTTAAAACGAGCCACTAAAAGCACCGGCGCGTCAAGAGCTTCTGACATTTGTACTAATGAAAGGTTTAATAAAATACCTTCATCTAGGGTGCTTCCACCTTCAAGCAGTACCAAAGTATGATTACTGATTTGAATGGTTTGTTTGAGATTTTGAGAATAATCCGTAATGTCTTCGTGATGAAGGCGTTTTGATATCGTGGCTTCATCAAGAAACGCTAACGGAGAAATGATTCGGCTTTCTGATAAGTCTAAGGTTTTGGCAATGAAGCGCACGTCTTCATCAACCTGATCACCTTTTTGGCTGAAGCAAGTTCCCAATGGTTTACCATAGGCAATTTGTATGCCTTGAGATTGGAAATGATGTGCCATACCTACAATAGTGGCAGATTTGCCACTGTAAGCCTCTGTTGACCCAATTAGCAGACATTTAGCGGAATTCGCCACATTTGCACTCCTTATCTAATCTACGTTTTTAATTTTTTTCTTTCATCTTTAGTCTAGCGGTATGTTTGAATTTAAAAAACACCACACAATTAAAGCCGTCTTGTTGCTTTACTTTGCAAATGATTTGTTTGCACTATTGTCAATGTGGACTATTGAGGTAGTATCGGACGTTACCAACGCTATAAATAAGTAGCGGCTGGCTAAAATGAAAAAAATCTCATAAACCCAAAAGACAAGCAGAAGTCTAATCTGGGTTTATCCCCTATGGGATGCCATTAAAAAACATAACCACATCAGAAAATAGTAAATATCCCAAAAAAAGAACCCGTCTAAATCAAAGCCGCGTTTAACCTTAAAGTTTAACTAATATATTGTTCAAAAACATTAACACCGGCCCCAAAAAAACACAAACCAGGATAACCTTAAAACCAAGGCCAGACACAAAAAAGAAAACTTGAGAATTCATTGCCCCATGCCTATCACACAAATTTATTAACCAAAAAGGCAGTTTAGATTATAAATAATATTTTTTAGCAGTTACACTAGCTTGACAAGAGGTGATGGGTAAACTGCTAAAAGTGAAAACCCCAATTTTTGTTTAAAAAATCAAAACAAGAGGTTTTTTTGAGATTTTAAAGAAGAGTTTGGATTATTTCAACTTCACTTTGCAAAATTTACCCCTCACCCCTTAAGGCTTCCCCAATTTTGATTTAATCGCGGCTGAGGAGTTTGCGATAAAAACCGATAGGAAAATCAATAGTTCGGGAACGGCGGAAAGTGTCGAGAATTTCAATCAAAAAATCTACAAAAACATGGTTCTCCATGCGTATTTCATAGCTTAGCTGTTCGCCACCGTTGTCAAACTGCATTCGACAAAGGGTATAGTCGGCAGGTAAGACAGAGGTTGTCCAGGTGGCTATGAAAGGAATACTTTCCCCCCCTTGTATTTTGCGAGTACCTTCTAAGCTTTTTTGCTGGTAAAGTGTCAGGGCTCGCGGCAGCATAGTTCGCTTATTATCGCGGTAGTAGGGGTTATAGATATTGACGAGTTTAGGATCGGCCGGTGCAAGTTGGTCAAGTTGGGCTGTCATAAATTTTTGGAGTCTGGGACTTAGTATGACTCAATTATCTAGTCTAACCATAAGGATTTTAGGGGGGTTAGAGGAGAGATTTTCGATTTTGGGAGTGACCTAACTTTACCTCAGTCTTTGTTCTGCAAGGTTTTGGGACTAGGGCGAGTTGTTTGATCGGCTTCAAAGACGTAGCAGTTTGAGATAGTCTAGCTTGTTCGGGAGGCAATCAAATTGTTGACTGTTTGGCATCACCGGCTCAATATGGATCAATAACTTGATGCGTACAAGACTAATCTATATAAACCTATGGCTCCTCTGGTTGCAAACTATTACTTGACTTACCGTTGCAATGCCCGTTGTCACTTCTGTAACATTTGGGCTTTGGAACCGAACAATGAGGCTGATTTTGCCACTATCCAGCAAAATCTTACAGATTTACGTCGGTTGGGTGTTAAATATATCGATTTTACCGGCGGGGAACCGTTGCTGCGTCAGGATGTAGGCCAAATTTACACCGAGGCTAAACGTCAGGGCTTTGTAACCAGCATGACGACAAACACCATTTTGTATCCTAAAAAAGCCAAAGAAATCAAAGGATTGGTAGATTTTTTAAATTTCTCTTTGGATGGCCCAGATGCAGATACCCATGACCAATCAAGAGGCGTACAAATTTTTGATACTTTGGTCGAGTCCGTCAAACTTGCTCAATCCTTGGGTGAGTATCCGGTTCTTAATCATACAGTGACCGCCCAAAACTATAACCGTATTGATGAAGTTGGCGAACTTGGCAAGCAGTTGGGTGTTCGGGTTTGGTTGAATCCGGCATTTACCGCCCACGAAAATTATAATTCAAAGAAAAATCCGACACCGGATATGGTAGCTGCCATTGAAGCTGGCGCACGCAAATACCCTGGTTTGGGCTATAACAAAGCCGCCTTAGCGTTTATTGAGGCGGGGGGAAATGACACAAAAAATCCTCGCTGTAAGGCTGTCGATGCCGTGATTGCGATTTCACCCGATAATAAGTTGCTTTTGCCTTGTTATCATTTTGCCCAACAGGGTGTGCCCATAGATGGCAAGTTGTATGAACTTTACCGCGAGTCGGAAGAAGTGGAAAAATTCCGCCAATCTCAAGGTAAGTTATCCGTTTGTGAGGGTTGTACGGTATGGTGTTACTTGATCCCTAGTTTCTTCAAGGGTGTTGATAAGTATTGGTTTTTAAATCAAGTAACCTATGCCGGCGAATTCCTGGCCCGAAAACGATTCCTACAAGGAACTTTGGTCTGATCTGGAGTCTGACGATGAGGGGGAAAACTTGGTACCTAACCCTGGTAATGCCCCTCAGTCTTTTTATGAAGGCCGCAGACGCAAGGCTGCTATAGTTTTGACTGTGGTTTGGAGTGGGACTATTGCACTCCATTTTTTGTCTTGGGGTACCTGGTTGGTACTTGGTTTCACCGGCATCATGGTGATTCATGCTGTGCGTGTTTTGTTTGCACAGCCTTCTAGTTTGCCAGTGCCTTTGTCCGATGAAACCCGCGATAAATGGCCTTTTGTTTCCCTATTAGTATCTGCGAAAAATGAAGAGGCAGTAATTGATAAACTTGTCGAAGGTTTATGCAATTTAGATTACCCTTATGACCGTTATGAGTTATGGGTAATAGATGATGCAAGTACCGATTCAACACCAGAATTGCTTGATAAACTACAAAAAGAATATCCTCAGCTTAAGGTTTTACACCGCAATGCAGGCTCTAGTGGTGGGAAGTCTGGGGCTTTAAACCAGGTGATTCCGCTGACGAAGGGTGAGTTTTTGGCAATTTTTGATGCGGATGCGTCGGTTAATCGTGATCTTTTGCGCCAGGTTTTGCCTTTGTTTGAGCGTCCCCAAGTGGGGGCTGTGCAGGTAAGAAAGGCTGTTTCTAATCCTGATGTGAATTTTTGGACGGGGGGTCAGGTCGCCGAAATGGCCCTTGATTCGTTTTTCCAACAGCAACGTACTGCTATTGGTGGCATTGGTGAGTTGCGTGGAAATGGTGAATTTATCCGTCGGTCTGCTTTGTTGCGCTGTGGTGGTTTCAATGAGGAGACGATTACAGATGATTTAGATTTGACAGTGCGTTTGCATCTCGATGGTTGGGATATTGATTTTACCCTGGTGCCGGTTTATGAGGAGGGTGTGACGAATGTTCGGGCTCTTTGGCATCAGCGGAATCGTTGGGCGGAGGGGGGTCATCAGCGTTATTTGGATTATTGGCCTCTGCTTGTGCGAAATCGGTTAGGCTTTCGCAAGAGTTGGGATATGTTAATGTTTTGGATTATCCAATATTTTTTGCCGATGGCTGCTGTTCCTGATTCTTTGATGGCGGTTATACGTCAGCGCTTGCCGGTTTACAGTCCGATTAGTACGTTAATGTTGGGAATGTCTTTGTTTGCTATGTTCTCTGGTCTTCGTCGTATTGCTAAGAGTGAAATGGCGATGGGTGAAAAGAATTTAGCTTTTAATTCTTTTGCTGCTGTGCTCCAAACTTTGCGGGGTATGGTTTATATGCTGCATTGGATTGTGGTGATGGCGAGTGTGACTGCTCGGATGTCAATTCGTCAAAAGCGTTTGAAGTGGGTTAAGACGGTTCACCAAGGAAAGGTTTAGTAGCTATGTATATTTAAGTTTAAAACTTAGAGATTAAGAAACCCGGTTTTTATTGGAAGCCGGGTTTTTTAATTAAAAATCTAATGTCTAGTTTTCTTCAATGTCGTCTTCTCCATCATCGAGGTAGTTGTGTTCTAAGTCTGTTGGGCTATAGTCTGTTTTCGTCATGTATTCAATTGATTGGTTTAGGGGTGTTGGTTGCAGGAAGGGGTTGGCAATTTCTTTGCCGTTGAAGGTTTGGATTAGGGTTTGTATGGCGTTGTCTAGGGGTGGTTTTTTGGTCGGGATGGTGTTTGGTACTGCCGAGTTACTGGTGGTTTGTTGGGGAGGAGGAGATGAGTTGACGGGGTTGGTTTGGGGTGGGGGTTGGTTATTTTCTGCCGGTGGTGGGGTTGGTTGTTTTTTTGCACTGGTGGGAGTGTTCCCTAGGGTGAGACGGATGATGATTTTTTGTTGAAAGACTTGCCAGAATGCTTTTTCTAGGTTGGGAATTCCTGGCTGGATGATACTAAGTAAGGCTTGGTTTTTGATGCTAATACAAGCGATATTTTGGTCTACGCTGATTAGACGGCCATGATCTCTAAGTAGGGCTCTTCTTGGTATGTCTAGTTGAGCAAGTATCTTTTGCCATATTTCATCAAGGTTACTGTCTGTTGGGATGGGTTCCGGTGCCGGTTGCGGTGTGTAGGTGGGTGCCGGTTGTGCTGAAGGTTGCGGTGTGTAGGTGGGTGCCGGTGGCGCTGAAGGTTGTGGTGTGTAGGTGGGTGCCGGTGGTGGTGAAGGTTGTGGTGTGGGGTTTTGGAGCAGTCCTAGGAGGGTTAGTTCTAGCCAGAGACGGGGTTGGGTTGTGTTTTTGATTTGGGTTTCGCTTTGGCGGAGGTGTTGTTGTCCTGCGATGATTTTGTCGAGAGTCCAGTTTTGGACAAGTTGACAGATTTCTTGCCAGGTTGGCGCTGTGACTGCTACTAAGTCGTTACGGTTTGGGGCTGTTTTGGCAATCAAGAGGTCGCGGTAAAAGCCGGCTAGATTTTGGAGGAGGATGAGGGGTTCTCTACCCCGGTTCATTATGTTTCTGGCTTGGGTTAGGATGTCTTCGGGTTTTTGGCTGTTGATGGCTTGTACAAGTGTGATCAGGTCTCTTTCGGGCACTGCGCCGACGAGATCCCAAACTTTTTCGGTGGTGATGGGGGGGACTAGGAGGCTGAGTTGATCGAGGAGGCTTTCGGCGTCTCGGAGTCCACCTTGGGCTATTTGGGCGATGAGGGTGAGGGCTTCGTTTTGAATTTCTATGTTTTCTTTTTGGGCGATGTCTTTGAGGTGGTTTGTCATGGCGTCTAGGGGGATGCGCCGAAAGTCAAATCTTTGACACCGGGAGATGATGGTGGGGAGGACTCTTTGGGGGTCGGTGGTGGCTAGTATAAATACGACGTGAGATGGTGGTTCTTCGAGGGTTTTTAGTAGTGAGTTGAAGGCGGCGGTGCTGAGCATATGGCAATTGTGAACACAAAGGCCATTTGCGATGAAGTTGTGGTTTTCTTCTACTTCTAGGTCGTAGACATTAGCGAGGCCACCGGCTCGGACAGATTCGACTGTTTCCAAATTTGTATTCCATTGTGGGGATGGAATATTGTTTGAAGTCTGTAAGCCATTTTCTGCTGCTTTCTGCTGGGAGATAGGTGTAGTAGTAAAGTGCAGCGGTGTTTTTTCTTGAGTATGTTTTTGTTGTGGCTGGATATCCTTTTTGTGTGAGCCAATGGGCGATGAGTTGATTTTCTGGTAATGAATATCCTTCCGTTGAAAAGTGTATGGTTGGGCTTCCTTCTGGGCTAAGACTAAGTGATCCATCATCCATATACCACCAGGCGATGCCTTCTGGTGTGATGCAATTAAGCCAGTCGAGTGTAACAAGTTTTTTGTGGTTGTTCGGTTTAACAATGTTGAAGATTTCTGTAAGTTGTGGATGGCAAGTTGTGTGGCAACAAATGGATATGTTGACCTATCCGCTATTGGGTTGAAGTCGTAGTTTTGGCCCCAGTTGTGGGAGGCGAGAGGCTTTATATTCGAGCCATTGTTGCTGTTTTTCTCCGTGTGTCCATGCCAATCTAGGATATCGGCTATGTTTGTTTGGATAGGTGATTGAACCGTCTCCGAGTAGGGTTCCGTATATGAGTCCGAGGGTTTCTGGATCAAGTGTTTGGGCTTGCTGCAAGTAGTTTTGGGTTCTTGTGTCCCAAAGGCCGTGTCCTTTTTTGTAGGGGTGTTTGTTCCAGTAATTTTGTATGCTTTTGATGCCTTTGCCTTTTGTTTGTAGGTAGGCGGGAATGTCGAGTTTTTCGCCACAACCACAGGCGCAAGGGGGCCGGTGTGTTTCGGCTTGTTGAAGGATGGTATCAAGGTTGTAGGTTTTTTGTCCCCAGGTGTTGCCATAAAATTGATGTCCTCTGGCAAATCTACGCTGGCGTCGGTCTGATCCGTATTTTTTGATGAGGGTGCCGCATCCACATTGACAGGGGATAGTATCTTCATTCCTTGTTTGAGGTCTTTTGCTGCTATCCAGCCTTGTTGTGTCCTGATTAGGTGGTTGCTGGTGCATTGTATTTGACGGTGGGTTGTTTGGATGATTAGGGTTTGTTTTTGGCCTTGGTCTAACCACCGCAGGACTTTTTTGTATTCCCACTTTTGGGTTGTTTCGTTGTAGCTGAGAACTTTTTGCCCTTTGAGGTTGGGGTTGTCTATTCTTGTTAGTCCTTGGCTGGTTTGGATGAGGCTGTCGCCGGTTAGGCATTCATCGACTATATATACTTTAGTTCTACATTGTACGGGGGCGAATTGGGCTTTTTCAATGAGTTCTCGGATGTTGTCTACGCCGGTGTTGCTGGCGGCGTCGATTTCGATGATGTCTAGGGAATTGCCGAGGCTGACGGTTCGGCAAACTTCGCAGGTTCCGCAGGGGGTGTCTGTTGGGTTGGGGCTGTTTTGGCAGTTTAGGGATTTGGCGAGGATTCGGGCGCTGGAGGTTTTGCCTGTGCCTCTGGGGCCTGTGAATAGGTAGGCTGGGGCGATTCTGCCGGTGTGGATGGCGTTGATTAGGGTTGTGGAAATGGCGTCTTGTCCGATGAGGTCGGCGAAGGTTTGGGGCCGATATTTATGGTGTAAGGGTTCGTAGGTCATGGGGATGGGGGGTTTTTTAGGCTGGGTTTTTGATTGTAGGTTATTGCCAGCCTTATTTTATTTTAGTTTTTGGATGGGTGATTTTTGAGTTATTTTATTTTTTTGTTGCATTATTTTTAACTTTTTAAATAAAGTTTTTATGGTTTTATAAGTTGCTTTATTTAAGTAAAATATTGGATTTTAGTTTTGGGTGTTTCGAGGATAGGGCTTTTTGGTGCGGGCTGTTTTTACTGTGGGAATGGGGAATGGGGGAGGATGTTGGGTTGGGTTTTGTTTAAGTCACGCTGTGGGTGTCTAAAATTTAGATGTTGTGTTCGCGGGTGCGACAAATGATTAAAGAATTGTTTCGGCGGTTATTTGGTGGGGATGAAAAGGTTGTGGTGGGTTCGGTGAGGCAGATGGGGGAGGTGGGGCTGGTGCCTGCTTTGGAGGATTCTGATTATCAGTTGTTGTTTAAGCAGTTGTTGGAGGGTATTCATCGGGGTTGGGATGCTGGGCGGGTTCAGCAGTTTTTTAGAGATTTGGGGGAGAGGGGCAGTTATGATCTCTGGGCTGGCTGGTTGCGCCGGTATGGAGATCGATTTTTGACTACACCTGCTCCTAATCCTGAGTTTGCTCGGCAATTGTTGGGGTTGGGTCAGATGGGTTGTGGGGTTTTGTCGGATGTGGCTTATGAGATTGGTTCTCAGCTTTATGCGAGGGAGTTACCTCCTCCGCCTCCGCAACCGCAGGATGCTCAGTCTTGGTGGGAACAGGGTAATCAGCAGTTGGGTTCTGGGGATGTAGGGGGGGCGATTGCTTCTTATGATCGGGCTCTTGAGTTAGATCCTCAGTTTGCTGGGGCTTGGTTGAATCGGGGGGCTGGGTTGTTTTATTTGAGCCGGTTTGAGGAGGCGATTTCTTGTTTTGATGTGGCTCTTGGGTTTGAGTCTCATAATGCTAATGCTTGGTATATTCGGGGTTTGTGTTTGTCGGCTTTGGAGCGCCGCGAGGAGGAGTTGGATTCTTATGAGAAGGCAATTCAGATACAGCCTGATTTTTCTGCGGCTTGGCATAATCGGGGGGTTGGGTTGATGAAGTTGGGCCGGTTTGAAGAATCTTTGAGTTGTTATGATCGGGCGCTGGATATTGAGCCGGATTTTGTTTTGAGTTTGATTAATAAAGGGGATGTTTTTGTTAGTTTAGGCCGTTTTGATGAGGCTTTGGCTTGTTATAATCGTGCTCTTGAGTTTGAAGGGGGTAAGGATTCAGATGTTTTGTTTAATAAGGGTCAGGTTTTAGGATTTTTGGGTGGCTATGAGGAGGCTTTGATTTGTTATGAGGAGGCTTTGTCTTTAAATGCTGCTCATTTTCCTTCTTGGTTGGCGCGGGGTTCGGTTTTGAATGGTTTGGGGAGATATGAGGAGGCGCTTGTTGCTTTCGAGGTGGCTTTGACTTTGGTTCCTGATAATGAGGTTGCTTTGGCTGGTTTGGCTGAGGCTCGTTCTAGTTTAGGTTGATTTTGGGATAGGCTTTTGATTTTGTTGTATGGGCTAATGTATGGTTTGTAAATAGGGGGATTTTGTTGGGTTTTGGTAGTTATTTTAAGTAGGGGGTTTTGTTAGGTTTTGCACCAAAGCGCTTGGCTAACAATCCAACCTACTTTTGGGATTTATTTTGTGGGTTATTTTGGGTTATAATTTTATGGTTTGAGGCTGTGAGTGTAAGAAAGTAATAGGGAGATAGTTAAGTTTTTGGGGATGAGAAATAATGGGGAATCTGTTAAGGGTAAGGTTGACAGACAGCAACAGCATCAGGCAAATGAAAGGACTTTTTTGGCTTGGTTAAGAACTTCTATTGCTTTGATTGGTTTTGGTTTTGCAATTGCTAGGTTCGGGTTGTTTTTGCGTCAGTTACAGGCGAGTGTTACAGGAAACAATTTGCCAGATCATTCGTTTTTGAGTTCCCAGACTTTGGGGGTGGGTTTAGTTATTGTTGGGGTGAGTTTAATTGCGTTGGCGGCGTTGCGATATAATCAAGTTTTCTGGCAAATTGAAAGGGCTGATTATCGGCCTAATCGTTTGGTTGTTTGGGTAACGGCTTCTTTGGTGATGGTGTTGGGTTTGTTGAGTATTCCTTTGTTGTTGTTAAAGGAGTCTAGTATGCCGGTTAGGAAGAGGGATAATGTGGGGGTTGACAAGGGTCTCAATAATATAGGCCTAGAAAAGGTTAATGATAAGGCGCTGACGGGGTGACAAGGAAGCTAGAAGGCAGACTGAATAAAGGTTATAGCTCGTAGTCCCTTCTGAAAAAAAGGCATCTTATGAGGTTTATTTCTCATTAATTCTTCGGCTAAATCCGACCACTGTTCTATTGCAGCTATC
>DATNQM010000053.1:0-321044 GCA_036704045.1 Halomicronema sp.
GCCGGTTGCTCGTCCTTCCATCAACAAAATCGAAGGTTTAAGCGAAGACACCTTAACCCTAGGTTGGAGTGGTGCTTCTGGTGAAATTTCTCCTTCGATGACAGCAGGGCCCTTCTGTGCGCCTCCGTTTGCCGGCGATGACGCAGAATAATATTAACGCTTATTTTTTGTAAGCAATTCCAAACTTCAAAAAAGGGTTTTCAGTGATTTAGGCGCTTTATTTGTCGCAAAAATCTCTGACAACCCTTTCAGGATGCTTGTTACTACAAGGCATCATCATGGGGATGTAAAACGCAACAATCCTAGCTTAGAAACTGTAAAAAAAAACAGAAATAACAGTCAAAAATAGGCTTGGAAAATGAGCTTGATAAGGGACTTTTATTTTTTGTTGTTAATGATTTAAAGTATTATAGCGTTTTTCCATCTCATCCCCCAAGCAGCCCTTCATAAAGGGAGTTGGGGCGATAAATCGTACCTCAGCAGACAAAAAAACCTATATTTAGTAAAAACTTTCTAAACAAAAATTTGATTTCACAACCTCAACAATGAAAGCACCACAAATTAAACCCCATCTTCGCATCGAAATTATAGAACCCAAACACGTTTATCTATTAGCAGAAAACATCAGCCATGCTTTAACCGGCGAATTTTATTGCCACCTCATCCCCCTCCTTGACGGCAAACACACCCTAGAAGAAATCAGCGAAGAACTAGCCGAATGGGGAACCACAGAACAAATAGCCGACGTAATAGACCGCCTCGAAACAAAAGGCTACCTTAGCGAAGCAGTCCCAGAACTTACCCAAGCAGCAGCAGCCTTTTGGAGTTTGCTAGGAGTAGAACCAGAACTTGCCTACCAATCCTTACAAAAAACCAAAGTTTATTTAACAGCAATTGGCAATCTTTCCACCACAGAATTAGCAGAAAATCTCGAAAACATTGGCATTAAAACCCAAGATTGGAACCATAAAACAGTTGCAGAAACATCAAATTCTCTCCTCGTTGTTCTCACCGATGACTATCTGCAACCTCAACTCGCCGAAATCAACCAAACAGCCCTTGAAAACAAACAACCCTGGTTACTCGCCAAACCAGTTGGGGGCTTACTGTGGTTTGGGCCGGTATTTGAACCTGGAAAAACCGGCTGTTGGCAATGTCTGGCCCATCGCTTGCGCGGAAACCGAGAAGTAGAAGCCTCCGTACTCAAGCAAAAACAAAAAAACATCCCTGTTAGCGACCAAAACCAAGGACTAGGAAGCGAAACAGGCTGCTTACCAGTCTCCATCGCCCAGCTACCCTCCACCCTGCAAACAGCCCTCAACCTCCTCACCACCGAAATTGGCAAATGGATCATCAAAAATCAAGCCAAAAATCAAAACCTCAACCTTTCCACCCTCACCAACAAAGTCTTCACCTTTAACCAAACAGACCTCACTACAGAATTTCATCACGTTTCCCACCGGCCCCAATGTCCCACCTGTGGCAATTCCGAACTCTTCTCCCAACAAGGCTATAAACCACTTAATCTCCAAAACCGCAAAAAACACTTTACCAGCGACGGCGGACATCGCGCCTTCTCACCCGATCAAACCCTCAAAAACTACCAACACCTGATCAGTCCCATCACCGGCGTCGTCAGCGCCTTAATTCGTTCCTCAGTTATCGAAAGCGACTTACTCCACACCTACCACGCCGTACACAGCTATGGTTCCGCCTCAAATAACCTTAACCGTTTAAGGCGCTTGCTCGGTCATAAAAGCGGAGGTAAAGGCAAAACAGATCGCCAAGCCAAAGCCAGCGGATTTTGTGAAGCCATAGAACGCTATTCCAGCATTTTTCACGGCGACGAACCCCGCATCACCTCGACTTTAGCCGAGTTGGGAGACAAAGCCCTTCATCCTTCAAAATTAATTCAGTTTAGCGCCAACCAATACGCCAATCGAGACAAATTAAACCCCGAAGGAGTAAGCCACAACTGGATACCCATGCCCTTCGATGAAAGTTGGGAAATCGAATGGACACCAGTTTGGTCTTTAGTTGACAACACCCAAAAATATCTCCCCACTGCTTTCTGTTATTACAACTATGCCTTGCCCAAAGACCGCGAATTTTTCCATGCCGATTCTAACGGTAATGCAGCCGGAAATACCCTCGAAGAAGCAATTTTGCAAGGCTTTATGGAATTAATGGAACGCGATAGCGTAGCGATTTGGTGGTATAACTGCTTGCGACGTCCGGGGGTTGATTTAGCCAGTTTTAATGACCCCTATCTGCTGGATGTGGAAAATCTCTATCGCGCCAATGGACGAGATTTTTGGGTGATTGATATTACATCAGATTTAGGCGTTTCTACCTTTGCTGCTATCTCCGCCCGCATAGAGGTCGAAAGGGAAAATGTAATTGCCGGCTTTGGAGCTCATCTTGACCCCCGAATTGCGATTTTACGGGCTGTCACAGAGATGAATCAACTGGGATTTTTTGTCGATCATGCTGATTCAAGCCAGACTGGGCCTTGGGGAGAATGGCTGAAATATAATCTCAATACTCAAACTCATTCCTATCTCAAACCAAATCCAGACCTACCTTTAAAACGTTATCAGGACTATCCTAAACGTTGGAGTGATGACATTCTTGTAGATGTGATGACTTGTGTGGAAATTGTCAAACAAGCTGGGATGGAAACTTTGGTTTTAGACCAAACTCGTCCCGATATCGGCTTGAATGTTGTTAAGGTCATCGTCCCCGGATTGCGGCATTTTTGGAGCCGGTTTGCCCCCGGAAGATTGTATGATGTTCCTGTCAAGATGGGTTGGTTATCAGAGCCTTTAACCGAAGAACAATTAAATCCAGTACCGATGTTACTGTAACTTTTTGATGTTTTATCAGCTTTTTATTGTTAATACAAAAAGCTATTTTTAATCGCTTTTCAAAGGTTATTTTAATAAAAATTAATGCAATTAATGTATTAAAATGACCAACTTTGCCTCCCAGCTTAAACCACCTAAAAAATACTATGGATCTCTGTGAAATTCCTGGGTTTTCTGCTCTACAAACCCACACAAAAGGCGACTCTCGTATCAAGATTGCTGTTCTTGATGGTTCTGTTGATTTACAACGCGCTTGCTTTAAAGGCTCTAATCTCACCCAAATTAAACCTTATTGGTCTGAAGAAGTCGAGATTGATCCAAGTTATAATGATATTTTTCGAGAGATTAATCAACTCGACGATTTTGATGCCGAAGATAAAGAAGAAAAATTGCAAGCGGCTATTCCCGATAAACAAGTTCGCTATCGGCTTTTTTGCAATTTCCATGCCACCCATATCGCCAGTACGATGTTTGGGCAACCTAATTCGCCGGTAGAAGGGATTGCTCCCTACTGTCAGGCTATTAATATTCCTATTGAGACGGATGGGGAGAATTTAATTAACCCATTGTATCTTGCTCACGCTTTTAATAAGGCGATAGAATTGGGCGCTAATATTATTCATTGCGCCGCTTGTCATCCTACTAATTCTGGCATAGCTCACGATTTCCTCGAAAGAGCGGTGCGTCAAGCCCAAGAAAATAATATTTTAGTTGTGGCACCAGGTGGAAATAATAAGGGTGAATGTTTTTGTATTCCTGCGGTGCTGGAAAATGTCCTGACGGTTGGTGCTTATAAGGATAATGGTCAACCGGCTAAGTTTAGTAATTTTGGCGGTGAGTACCAAAGTCAAGGTA
Organism: Halomicronema sp.; assembly: GCA_036704045.1. Taxonomy (GTDB): domain Bacteria; phylum Cyanobacteriota; class Cyanobacteriia; order Cyanobacteriales; family Oscillatoriaceae; genus Ancylothrix. Next base: position 3,723 of record DATNQM010000053.1, read on the forward strand.
TCCTGGCTCCTGGGGAAAATATTCTCGGTGCTCAACCGGGTACTGATGAACCAATTCGCAAAAGAGGGACGAGTTGTGCTGCGCCTATCATTACAGGTTTGGCGGCTTTGTTGATGAGTGTGCAACTACAGCGCAGTGGTATTGTGGATGCTGAGGCGGTTCGGGCTGCTCTGGTTAATAGTGCAATTCCTTGTGATCCTGAAGAAGTGGAGGAACCGGAACGCTGTTTAAGGGGTAAGGTGAATATTCCGGGTGCTTTTCAGTTGTTAACTGGAGAACCGTTAATCGCTTTTGGGCCTTCTGGCAGTGGTGAGGCAGAAAGTTCTGTATCCAATGTAGAGGCGGGTTCATCTACATTTAGGCTTCCCATAAATACCGTTTCTGAACCCGTCCCAGAGGCAGCTGAATTTTTGCCTGCTGTGTCGGTAGTTGATATTTCCTCACAACCTCAATTTGTAGCTCCTTCAAGCTTAACTATGGTTGAAGCTAACGCTACTTCTACTATCGCTAATAATTCTGCGACTGTCAGCAGTGCCGGCCCTACCAGCGAGGGTATCACCGCCAGCATTCCCTCAAACCTGGTTTATGCTTTGGGGACTTTGGGCTATGATTTTGGGAGTGAGGCACGGCGGGATACGTTTAAACAACTAATGCCGGCTGTGGAAATTGACGGCGTAACGGTACCGGCCAACCCCTACGATGCTCGTCAGATGGCGGACTATTTGGAACAAAACCCATCGGAAGCTAAGGCGTTAATTTGGACGCTAAATTTGGAGTTGACGCCGGTTTATGCGATTGAACCATTAGGAGAGTTTGGCGCGGATGTGTACGAAGCGTTGATTCAGTTGCTCTGGGGACAGGTTTTAGCAGAGGATAATGAGGATTATATTGAGCGGGTTAGTATTCCTGGAAGGTTGAGTGGTCGGACGGTGGAGTTGTTTTCTGGCCAAGTGGTGCCGGTGATTGAACCCCAAGCAACGCGGGGAATTTATGGTTGGCGTGTAAATACTTTGGTGACTTCGGCTTTGGAAATTCTGCGCGATGTCCGGCGTGATTTTAGTGAGGAGGCGATACGGGGTTCTTTGGCGAGTTTTTTACATCGTATTTATTTTGATTTGCGGAATTTGGGCCAAACGGCACGAGATCGGGCTCTTAATTTTGCGGCGACTAATGCTTTTCAAGCGGCTTATACTTTTTCAGATGCCGTTGCTAGAGGTATGCAGCTTGATAGTATTGAGGTGGAAAAAAGCCCGTTTTGCCGGCTTAATAGTGATTGTTGGGATGTGAAATTAAAGTTTTTTGACCCGGAAAATAGCGAACGTGCTAAGAAGGTTTACCGTTTTACGATTGATGTGAAAGATTATATGCCGGTGACTTTGGGTGAGGTTCGTTCTTGGTCGGTTCGTGATTAGTGGTAGTTGGGTTTGGCAACCCAACCTACAGGGTAGGAGAATCTTTTTTTGCTGCATTGCGTCATTACAAGACAGACACTTGCACTTTTTTCTCATCCCAAGTATAGATGACGGTTTTACTTTAAAACAGCTACAACCAAAGGGGTGCGTGGAGATAGGCTGAAAGTGCGAATGGATTTTGTATTTGTTGATAAGCTTGTGCCCCGCGAGGATTTTACTTATGTCAGAAAAAACGCTTAGACAAATTGCTTTATCGTTGGGAGTTAGTGTGCTATTTGCAGCCCCCGCATTAGCACAATTTGCCCCTAATACACCGAACCGCTCAAATATCAGAATACCCCCTAATGAAGACCCCCAAGCCAGTGATGAGTCTACCCAAAGAGCAGAGGGTCAAAAATTTGCTTGTGAGCTAGTTAACGGAGAATACACTGTGATGTATTATCCCGATAGCCAAAGTAATGAAGGTAATGCCTGGGCTACACCGGCTGCTTTAGGCGGTGGTTGGACTCCTGAACGCCGGTGTAATGAAATTAGCCGCCGTCTGGAAAGCTACCGGCCTGATGGTTTGGAAGAACTCAGCACCGACAGGGTAAATAATTACGATATTGTCTGTGTCACCACTCAAGCAAACCCGACTTGTAGAATTGTCTTTACTGTACCCCCCGGCCAAGATGCTAAAATTACCCGTGATCGGGTTTTTGAAAACCTTACAGTTGCAGATAGCGGTCAACAAACTGATGCTGTAAATACCTTTATTGATGGCGGTACAAATAATCAAATATTGCGAGATATTTTAGGTGTTGACCCCTCTACTATGGGAGGAAAACCGGCTAGAAACCGTACACAATACTCTCCCAATAGCATTAATTTACGTCCCTTCCTTTCGCCGGCCGATGGTGGCACCGGCAGGCTTTTGAGATAGTCAATTTACAACTGACTGTAGGGGCCGTGCCCTCGTGCCGGCCCCAGCCCCCATAACTCCGTGCCGGCCCATGACCAATAACAATTGAAATTTACCAAGTTCCCATCGGCTTATTTTGAGATTGATTTTCTAACCAATCTTGCCCCAATTGAATCGTTACATCCGTTCGCAAAGCCCCTGTACTTTCTACCCTAACCTCCCCAAAACCGAGAGAATCTCGCACAGAATTTGCAGTTTCCATATTCCCAGATTGCGCTACAATTCGAGTTACCTTTAGAGGCTCAGCCCAAGGTTTAGAAACTACAACATTTCGATATCCAGAATTTTCCAAACTATTTATTAATTCATTAACTGCACTTTCAGAATTCGTACTATCTTGAATAGCAATCCTCATCGTTCTTGGTTCAATCACTCGATAAGATTCTTGGTCTGCATTTGTTTCAAAATGTTGTGCTTTAATTGCATCAATACCATTAAAATCTGGCAACCAATAACTAGCCTGATATTGTTTAGGGTCACTAAACTCCCCAGGCAACATTAACATTTGCACATTAGACCGCTGAATTTCTGAAGCAAAACCAACCAAAGCTACCAATTCTTCTATCGTTAAATTTGTATCAATATGTTCTTGAATCACCGAAACAATTTTTGGTAAACGTACAATCGTAGCCGGATTTAACGTTTGTTCCATTAATGCTCTCATCAACATTTGTTGACGTTGAATTCTGCCAATATCCCCCAATTCATCGTAGCGAAACCGTAAAAACTGTAAAGCTTGATCACCATTTAATTTTTGTTTACCGGCCTTCAAATTAATATATAAATGTTGCGAATCATCCTTGTATTTCATATCTTTGGGAACATGAATTTCTACCCCTCCCAAAGCATCTACTAATTTCTCTACAGCTTGAACATTAACCCGCACATAACGGTCAACGGCAACACCACCCATAAGTTCGCCGATAGCTTTAGCACTTAAAGCCGGCCCCCCATAATAATTTGCCTCATTAATTTTAGTCACACCTACGCCTTCGACCAAAGTTCGGGTATCTCTGGGAATAGAAAGCACTGCCAATTTTTTTGTTTCAGGATTAAATCTTACTAGCAGCATGGTATCTGCCAAACCCTCTAAGGAATTCACTATAGCTTGATAACCCAAGTTTGGCTGAGGATTATTTTCTAAATCGGTTGTGAGGACTTTTGTGCCTAAAAGTAAAATATTTACGGGACGAGTTAACTCTGGCATCCGCATACTCATAGAAGTAGAAATACGTTCACCAGATCCAAATACTGCCGCTTCTTCAGGACTAAGCCTGCTTTGCATAAGGGGTGTACTCGAAAGTGATACCGCCAATAAAGCACCGGCGGTAGCTGAAAGCATAGCCACGCCGGTTAAACCTAAACCCAACCACAGCCAATGTCCGCGAGTTGTACTTTTGCTTTTGTTGCGGTTAATAGGTAGGGGGGGTTCTTGGCTAGACGGTTGATTGGGTATATTTTGAGCAGACACAAAGGAGACCTCACACACACAAAAAAAAGGGGCAGATAAAACGCTGAAACACCAATTGAAAAGACTTTAAAGGAAAAAATTTAAGTGCTTTTCATGGGTAATCTTCGATTTTTAAGGAAGCCGGTTGCTCAAGTCACTCAACCCAGGCAAGGAAATCGGCTGCCGTTTCCACACACGATACATGAGAGCAACGCTGATGACAAAATAGCTGGAAGTTACCACACTACTCATTATTAACAGGGGAAGTGTCATAAATTCCGCAGATTTAGCGCTTGTTTCCAGCAGAACGTAGGAAGTTAGCCAAACAAAGGCCAAAGTACAAGCTAGACGGCTGACGGCACGTTCTTGAGGGTTGCCTTTGCGCTGGTAGAGTGTCCAGACGGCCGGAAAAAAGCCGAGGACGGGAACTAGATACAAGTATAGGTTTAAGTGCTTAGTGTCACTGTTGTCAAATTTCATATTTGTTTTTTGTGATGGGGTATGGCTTTTAGTTCAAGAGTAGGGGCATTTCGGGCGGGGCTGAAGTGGGTTTAATGGGTTCGGTTGCCAGTCATCGGCAGTGCAAGGGTTTACCCAGTCCACCAGGCAAGGGCGTAGGGTTGTGTTGGTTCGTTGAGTTGTTGTTTAAAGTGAACTCGAATTTTATACCGGCCTCCTTTTTCGATGGGGAAAAATATATGCTCCACGCTGTCTACTTGACTTTGGGAAGCTCTAATATTTTTAGCAGTGTCGTTTTCTTCGACCGGCATTAAGTACAGGTCAAGGTTATTTAAACCTCGGTCTTTAAAGCCTTCATCGGGTTCAAACAAATTGTTATTGTTGGTATCTTCTAACTCTACGAGTCTGTCCCAGGCAAGGGTGATGGCGACAAAACCACCAGCGGTTAAGGGTTTTTCAATTACATAGTCTTGGTAATTGGTGGCTGGGGAAGAAGAGGAAGTTGACAAAGATGCACTTATTGTATTATAATCCCACCCTTTTGCTGGAACGGGGCTGGTTGGTTTCCATTGACCGGCACTAAATTGCTGGTAAGCACGAAAAGCGTTGAGGTGGCCGGTTCCCATTTGGGAATGGAGGGGAAGGCGGGGGTCTTGGTAGGTGTCGGAGGCTAACCAGTCGCGGTTTTCTTTGTCTATGACGGTGCGAGTCATGCCTAGGCGTAAACCGTCGCCGTTATCTTTGAGTTTGTCGGCAGAATTAAGTAAAACTGCTTTCATTACTTCATGCTGACGACTGGCTAAACTCCAGTTTTGTTGTTTTGTCCGAAGTTGTTTGTCTCCAAATTCTTGTAAGAGGGCAACGGTGGCGGTGACGTGGGGGGCGGCAAAACTGGTGCCGGTGTTGCGGGTTGTGGTGCCGTCTATGTTGAGGAGGGGTATGTCTCGGCCAGGAGCCAGCAAGCTAATGGAGCGGCGGGGGCCGATGTTGGCTTCTAAACCGGCTAGTCTTTGAGCATAGTCGGGGAAACTGCTGGGGATGTTGGCGACATCTACTTTGGAAAATATGCCTTGATAAAGACTGGAGAGGGCTATGTTTACGCCGTTGTAGTTGTCGGTGGGGATGGGGATACCGCCTTTGCCTTGGTTGCCGGCAATGACGTAGAGGACGTTGTGGACTCTGGCTGACCAGTCGATACATTGGGTTAGTAGGGCGTTGCCATCGAGGATGGCGTTGGGTCTGCTGTCGAGTTCTAGGGGTTCGCCAAAGCTGAAGTTAATGGCTCGGACGTCGTTGCTGTTTGCTTCGGCGATGTGTTGGCTGGCAAGACATTCAAGGGCTTGACGGTTGGGTGATTTGCTGTTGACGGCGGCGGTGGAATAGAGGCGGGCGGCTGGGGCAACTCCTTTGATGGTTTTGTCATTGGAGATCATTACACCGGCAACGTTTTGGGCGTGGGCATCTAGCTGAAGGTTGGGGGTGGCTGTTTGGTTTGTTTGGTACACTCCTGAAACTGTGACTCCATGAGTGGGGGGTATTTTTTTGTCGTTGCCAAAGCGGGCCGGTCTACCTATTTCTACTTGTCCGATGGCTATTTTTCTTCCTAAAAGGTTGTAGGGCTCTTGGTGGAGTTTTTCGGCATCGATGCCAGCGGGGCCGGTGGAGGTGTTGCTGGCGGTGGCTGGGAGGATGAGGCTGGTAAAAGTTAGTAGGGTTAGGATTTTTTGTATTTTCTGTATGTTTTTTTGATAAAGCTTGGGCATGGGGATATTAAGAATTCTATGTTAATGGTAAAATTTTGTGAACTATAAACATTTTGTTAAACTGTTCGCAGCAAACAGGAAGCAGGAGAAACCGCCAACCATGACTACGAAATCACAAAAACCGATTGTTATTGCTCCATCTATTTTATCAGCCGATTTTAGCCGTTTGGGTGAGGAAATTCGGGCCGTTGACGAGGCTGGGGCTGATTGGATTCACGTTGATGTCATGGATGGCCGGTTTGTGCCAAATATTACTATCGGCCCGCTGATTGTTGAAGCGATTCGTCCGGTAACTAAAAAGCCTCTGGATGTTCACTTGATGATTGTGGAACCGGAGAAGTATGTGGAGGGTTTTGCTAAGGCTGGGGCTGATATTATTTCGGTTCATGCTGAACATAATGCTTCTCCGCATTTGCATCGCACTCTTGGTCAAATTAAGGAGTGTGGCAAGCTGGCTGGGGTGGTTTTGAATCCTTCTACTCCGCTGGAGTTGATTGATTATGTGCTGGAATTGTGCGATTTGATTTTGATTATGAGTGTTAACCCCGGTTTTGGTGGTCAAAGTTTTATTCCGGGAGTTTTGCCAAAAATTCGTAAGTTGCGTCAAATTTGCGATGAACGCGGTTTAGATCCTTGGATTGAGGTTGATGGTGGTTTGAAGGTTAATAATACTTGGCAGGTTTTGGAAGCTGGCGCTAATGCGGTTGTGGCCGGTTCTGCGGTGTTTAATGCGCCGGATTATGCTGAGGCTATTAAAGGTATTCGGAATAGCAAACGCCCTGAGCCACAATTGGCTGCGGTTTAGGTTGTTAGGATGCCCACCATTGTTTAGGTGGGCACAGCCTTTCTTAGTATTCTTCTGGGAGGGGTTCTTCTGCCGGCGCTTGTTCTTCGGGTGCCGGTGTTTCTGTTTTTGGGGTGGGGGTTTGGTTGGTACCGGTGACTTTGGCGAGGACTTTTTCGAGGTCGGCGACTTGTACTGCGCCGATTAGGGGTTCGCCGTTAAGATTGAAAAATGGGGTGCCGGTGATTCCGAGGCTTTGGGCGAGTTGTAGGTCTTTTTGAATGGCTGCTTCGGCGGCGGCGCTTTGCCGGTCTTGGTTAAAGCGGTTTTCGTCGAGTTTGAGTTTTTTTGCTATTTCTAAATAAAGCGGTTCTCCAAGGTTTTGTTGTTGGCTAAAGAGGGCGTCGTGGTATTCCCAAAATTTTCCTTGTTGACCGGCTGCCCAAGAGGCTTTTGCGGCGGGTATTGCTTGTTCGTGTTGTGGTAAGGGTAGGTGTTTATAGGTGAGGGTGACTTTGTTTTTATTTTTGGCGATGAATTGTTTTACGCTTTTTTGGGCTTCGGCACAAACGGGACATTGAAAGTCGGAAAATTCTACGAGGACTATTTTTTTGTCGGGGGCGCCGGTTATGGGTGAGTCTCCAATTACGGCGGCGGGATTTGTTGTCATTTGTTGTAAAAATGCTTGACGTGCTTCTTGAAGTTTTCTATCTTGTTCTTGCTGATAGGTTTGGACTGATTCAATCAAAACTTGGGGATTTTCCCTAATTATTTGTAATACTTGTTCTTTGAGTTTGGTTTCTGTGGGTGAGGCTTCGGTAGTTGGTTTATTGTTTGTACAACTGGTGAGGGCAACTAAGGTTAAGAGGATAAGTAAAGATTTGTAGGGTCTAGTCATGTTTTTTTGAGTTATTTTTGTAGGATTTGTTTATTTTAACGCCTGGAGAATCAAATAGGTTTAATGGCTAAGTTTTGGCTGTTTAATCAATGCTTGTTTGATTTTTTTTTGGATGGTTTAAGATTTCTATTTGGTTAATAATTTGGGGGCCAAAAATTTCTGTTAATCTTTCTAGGGTTAGGGAAAGGCTTTGAGGAGTTTTGTCAATTCCTATCCAATGACGGTTTAGTTTTTGGGCGGCGACAAGAGTTGTACCGGCACCACAATAGGCGTCTAAAATTATATCGCCTTGGTTGCTGCTAACTTTGATAATTCTTTCTAGGAGGGCTTGGGGTTTTTGGGTTGGGTAGCCTTGGCGTTGTTTGTCTTTTCTGTTAAGGGTTTCTATGTCTGTCCAGTAGTCTTCTGCTATTTTTCCTTCGTCTAAATAGTATTGATAAGTTTTTTGAGTTTTGGGGTCTGTTTTTTGTTGGTATTTTCTGCCGGTTTCGTCGGTTTTTGTTTTCATGTGACTAGAGGGTTTTCTGGGAATTGTTGCTGCTTCTGAATTAAAGGTGTATTGAGTGGCATTTTTTGTGTAAAAAAATATGGTGTCATGTTTTTTGGCAAATCGGCGTTTACTTTTTCCGCCTAGGGTGTAACACCAGATAATTTCGTTTTGAAATTTTCCTCCTTGGGGACAAAATATGGTGTCTAAAATTATTTTTAAATAGTGGCTGGCGCTTGCGTTGCAGTGTAGATAAAGACTGCCGGTTGGTTTGAGAATTCGGTGAATTTCTCCAAGTCTGATGGTGAGGCTGACAATATAGGCAAACAAGCTATTTTTTCCAATTATTTTAGAAAAACCAACTATTATATCCTGGGTTTGCTGGCTGAAAATATTGGATAAATTCTCTAAAATTTGATTATATTCTTCGGCGGCTTGATTGTTCCATTTCCAGGTATCGGTAAAGGCTTTTACTTTTAAAGTAATACCGTTTTCTGTTGTGGTTTGATAGTAGTTGCGCTGAGAATAAAACGGAGGGTCTATATAACATAAATCAATTATTTTTTCAGGTATAAATTGGCGTAATATTTGGAGGTTATCGCCATAAAATAGCTGGTTAGTGATAGAGGGGTAGGACATTTGGAAGTTTAAAATAAAAACAGTTTTTTTAGAGGTAGAGAAAGTTCATTTAAAAAAAGATGCAGTTGCTGAGTAAGTTAATTATTAATATGAGTTTGGCAGTTTAAAATTTTTGAAGAATCATCGGTTTTTGTGTCAGGTAATTATTTCCAAGGTGAAATGGAGGTTTTTTTGAGTTGAGATGTGCTATACCAGTTGTGGGCGTAAGATAATTTGGCCTTGTGAAGCACCGGCCCCAGCTTTATTTTTACCTGGTAGTAGGTTTTCACTTATTGGGTTGGTTGTTCAATTTTTTGCGAACAACGTTAGCTTCTAAAATTTTACACTTTTCAAAATATAACGTATCAAAGATTCTATGTTTGCCCCCAGTATTTTTCTATGGCCTAATGATAAAAACGATAAAAGCAGTCCTTCTCCGGTGAAAATTGGGGTGCTGCATTCTCTTACTGGTACGATGTCTATAAGTGAGGTTGCTGTTAAGAATGCAGCGCTTTTGGCGGTGGATGAAATTAATGCGGCGGGAGGTGTTTTGGGCCGGCCGATAGAAGCAATTGTTGAGGATGGGGCTAGTGATTTACAAACTTTTGCGGTGAAGGCAAAAAAACTGCTAGAAGAAGATAAAGTAGCGGTTGTTTTTGGGTGTTGGACTTCGGCTTGTCGCAAGGCGGTTTTACCAATTTTTGAATCTTTGAATGGGTTGTTATTTTATCCGCTTCAATACGAAGGGTTAGAACAATCTCCGAATATTGTTTACACGGGCGCAGCCCCTAATCAACAAATTGTGCCGGCTGTGGAGTATTTATTAGTTAAGGGGAAAAAAAGACTTTTTTTAATCGGTTCTGATTATATTTTTCCTCGCACAGCTAATCAAATTATTAAGGCGCAATTGGCGGCGATGGGGGGAGAATTGGTGGGGGAAGACTATATTGCTTTGGGTGGAAAAGATTTTAGTCAAATTGTTGAACATATACAAGCAACTCAACCGGATGCGATTATTAATAGTTTGAATGGCGATAGTAATGTGGCTTTTTTTAAGGCTTTGTCTGATGCGGGAATTTGTGCAGAAAAAATGCCGGTGATGTCTGTAAGTGTAGCGGAAGCGGAAGTGGGTGCGATTGGCATAGAAAATATATTTGGTCATTTGTTAGTCTGGAATTATTTTCAAACGGTGGAGACTCCTGAGAATAAAAAGTTTGTTAGGGCTTTTAAAGAAAAGTATGGAGAAAATTGCATTACTGATGATCCAGTGGAGGCTGGTTATGTAGGAGTTTATTTATGGAAAGAAGCAGTAGAAAAAGCTTTGTCTTTTGAAGTTAAAAAAGTAAGGGAAGCTTTACAAAACATAGAGTTTTCTGCACCGCAAGGGATGGTAAAAGTTGATGCTAAAACTCAGCATCTTTGGAAAAAAATAAGGATTGGAAAAGTTAGGAAAGACGGGTTAGTTGATACTATTTGGGATTCGGGAGTGCCGGTTTGTCCCGATCCGTTTTTAAAAAATTATCCTTGGGCGGCGGGATTGGTACAAAGGCGTAGAAATTGGGGAATTAGAGTTTCTCTGTTTAGTTTGTTTTTAGTTTTGGTGGCGATTAATTGGATGGCGGTTTGGGTGGGATGGGTTGCAATGTCTGAGTATAAAGCGCAATTAATGGGAATTATTCAGACAAGTCAGGGGACACCTTTTGTGTTGGCAAAACAGGGTTTAGAAAGAATAAATCGCAGTGAGTTTGAATTAGGGGTGGGGCTGATTTTGAGTGTGGTAATGGGCGCTGTGGGATGGGCTGTGGTGTCAAGAATTATGCGAAATTTGGCATCTCTTACTCAGACGGCGAGGTTATTAGCAAGTGGAGATTTGAATGCGCGAGGGCCGGTGCTTTTAGGAGATGAAATTGGGGTGCTTTCTGCTACTTTGAATACGATGGCACAACAGGTCAGTAGTTTGCTTTTGGGTTTAGAAGTTCGTTCACGACAACTTGAAGAACGTTCTCAGGAGTTAGAGATAGCAAAGTCGGCGGCGGAGGCTGCTAATCGCGCAAAAAGTACGTTTTTAGCGAATATGAGTCACGAGTTACGGACGCCTTTAAATGCGATTATTGGCTATAGTGAAATGCTGGAAGAAGAGGTGGTGGAGTTGGGGGAAGAAGCTTTGATTAGAGATTTACAAAATATTAATTCGGCGGGCCGGCATTTGTTGGAGTTGATTGGGGATATTTTGGATATTTCTAAGATAGAAGCCGGTCGAATGATAATTTGTTTAGAGAAGTTTGATGTTGTGAGTTTGATAGATGAAATTGTGGTTACGGTTCAACCTTTGGTAGATAAGCGGGGCAATTCTTTGCTGGTTTTTTGTGAAAATAATATGGGAGAAATGGAGGGCGATTTTGCAAAAATTCGTCAATGTTTATTAAATTTGCTAAGTAATGCAGCTAAGTTTACGGAACAGGGAAAAATTACTTTGAAGGTTGGCTTGTTGGAAGAAGAAAAAGCAATTTATTTTAGGGTAAGTGATACTGGAATTGGTATGCCTTCTGCACAAATTGATAAGTTATTTGAGCCTTTTACTCAGGTGGATGATTCTTTTAGTCGTAAGTATGGGGGGACGGGTTTGGGTTTGGCAATTACGCATAAATTCTGTAGGATGATGGGTGGTAAAATTGAGGTAGAAAGTGAGTTGGGTAAGGGTTCAACTTTTACAATAATATTGCCAATTTCTGTGAAAGTTGGTGAAAGCAAAAGTTTGGAAGAAGTAAGTTTAACTGATGCTTTTTTTGATTCTAGGATAGTGCCAGGAAAAATTGTAGTAATAAATGATGATATGATGTGGCGGCGGGTGATTTAATGATAATTTTTTGATTGAAAAGGGGTTTTAAGTTGTAGTTTCTGAGAGGAGAGAGGCTGGTTAATTATAAAAGTTTTAGATAAATTCGGCGACTTAAATAATAAAAACCCAGCTTTTTGAAGAGACCGGGTTTTTATTTTTAGGTTTATAAATTGAGGCTTTAATCTAAGTAACCCATTAAGCTTTCAGGATCGTCGATGTCGTTGGAAGCTATGGGGCGTCCTCCAGCGAGGAAGTCATATATATCTAGTGTGCTGGCGGTGATAGGGCGGTTGCCAGAGTATGTCATCATTGACTGGATATGTAAGTGGCTGGCAACAACCGGCCGGTTGCCCATGATGGAAAGAGTCTCTAATACTTCGATGTTGCTGACACCGATGGGGCGGTTGCCGGACATGGAGACGCTTTGGCTTATTTCAAAAGGCGTGTCACCAATGGGTCTGTTTCCAGGTAGGGGTTCGGGTTGATAAACGGATAATTTTTGGTTGTTTCTATCTTTTTTAGCAAGGGCGCTTTGATTCCCTGCTTGACTCTCAGAGGTAGAGGTAGAATCGGTTATCTGGTTTGTATCTTTTTTTTTCATGTTACAAGCCTTTTGGTTTGCAAGGTGATGTTTTTGAAGTAACTTTTGTCTGGCTGGTGGGTTTAATTATATCATAAATGTACATAATTCTTAACCAATTCTTTTAAATTGAGTTAACTAATAAATTTTTGTAAATAATTATGTATTGATATTGACAATTTTGCTAAGGCTACCACCGGGATAAGTGCTGATAAGTTGGTAAAAGAAAATAAATTAAATGATTTTTTAAAAGTCTTACAAATGTATTGAATTTTGGTTAAATGAAGTGAAAATTAATCTAAATATTGGGTAATACAAAATATTTGGTGGGCCGGTTCTGATAAAACAAATAATATAAAGAAAAAAAGGGCTAATCTTTTTTTGATTGCCCTCGACACCCAGGAACACCAATTTTTCAACCTAGCGTCGGTTACTTAACCATTTGGCGGCTACGACTCCAACTATTGCTGCGACTAGGGGATTACCTAAAAACTTCATCAAATCTGGTTTTTGTGCCAACACTTCTTGGAAAATATCTGGATGATTGTGATAGGCAAAGGATGCTAATTTGGTTACATCATCTGCACTCATTTTGCTTGCATGATGAGTAGAAAGAGAGAGTTGTTTTTCTAGTTGCCGGTCGTTTAAACCGCGTTTTTTAAATTCTTTGAGAAATTCTCTTGCAACATCATCTCTTTGATTTGGTTCAATTTGAGAGATGGCTTTTTGCAATTCGGGTTCTAGTTGGGCTGGAGAGATGCGGTCGTGTTGTAAAGAATGCCCGAATAATTGTTTGCGTTGATCGGGAGTGGTGCGTTGGGCAAAGTCATCAAAATCTTGATAGTTGTCGGCGGGAGTATCACTCATTATTTCTTTGTTTCCGCCGGCCAAATCGTTCATAATTTGGCGTTTATATTGGTCGCTGGAACTCATGGTTTTTTCTCCTTTTTGCAGGTGGAAATATACAGGACTACCACCAATAGCAAATGATCAATTAAGCTGCTTGATACTCGATTTGGTTGGATTGAGTATCGTATTTTGTGGTTAAAATCAGTTTTTTATCGGGGGCGTAAATCAAAACAGTTAGGTCTTGATTGGGAAAGTTTTTGTGAAATCCTTGAGTTAAAGATTTGGCTAAATCTTTGACTTCGTTGGGGCGAACTTGAGAGGAAATGACAACGCCTAATTTATTGTTATCTCGCACATAGGCATCTTGAACTAAGCCTTTGGCAGTTTGTACTACCCATTGCCCAAATTGTTGCCCAGAGGCGTTGTTACCCCTTTCTAATTGAGCGTAACTCCAGGTGGTGCCGGTGTTATTGGCGGGTGCTGAGGCGGTATTTACGTTGCCACAAGCAGTTACTAAGGTTAAAACTAATACCAAAACCAAACTTGTTAAAGCTTGACGAATCTGCTGAAATAAACTCACTTTTTATCCTCCACAAAGTGAAGTTTTTAAATGGGGTAGGGGCGCATAATAATGCCCCCTTTCCCTAAAAATTAAACGCGGTCAATGGTTTTTTTGACGCTATCTTTGGCATCTTCAACGCTGTGGCGGACAGTGGCTTCGCCTTGTTTCATTTTGCCTTCGGCTTGGTCGCCAGCGTCGCCGGTGATGTTACCCATTGCTTCTTGAGCTTTGCCTTCAATATTTTTGGCTGTAGCTTTAGCTTTTTCTTCTAAACTCATGGTTTTTCTCCTTTTTATTTTTTGGTACTTTGTCTTTTTTTTAGATTAGCGATTTTGGTTTGGTTTTTGCCTCTACCTCAAGGGTGATTAATTTTTGTTTTATGTCTATTTTTTGGGGTATTTATTATTTAATAGACAGCGAATAAACTTTTTAAAATCAGCGTTGAGGCTGTTGAACTTTGCTGTTGTTTTCTTCTGTAAGTTGATTGACCTTGTGGAGGGTTTCCAATTCAAGGTTTGCAGCGCGTTCTTCGGTGGGTTCTGAGGAAGTGTTGTTATTTTCTTCCTTTTTTGCTTGAATTTTGCTTTGTACGTCGCTGCAAGTGGATCTTGCCTCCTGTTCTCGGTTCATTTTGCTCCTTAACCGTCTTGGCATTTCTATATTCTTCAAACTAACAAGCTATTTTATGATTGCCCTCTACCGGCGGGTATAATCCATCGGTGAGATAGGAAAGAATGGTGCTTATCTATTTAGGGATCGCGTATTTAAAGTTAATAATGGAAGTAATGCCAAATTAGTAAAATTAGCATTATGGTATAAATGTAAATAATTTAAATAAAAATTTAATGGTTTTAAAAAAGTTATTATTAAAAGCCTTAGAAAACTTTTTAGGGTTTCAATAATAATGGTCTAATTGATTTAGATTAATAAAAATGTTAAAATAAAAAAATAAGTTATTTGGCTAAAAGCGGCTGCTTGATTATTAGAAATCTACAGTAGCCAGAGAGGCCGGTGTTAAAATATAAGTTTGAAAGTAAGTGCATAAATTTCTCATGGCAGAATTTAATTTGCAAGCGCCTTTTGTTCCCACCGGCGACCAACCGAAAGCTATCGATCAACTGATAAAAGGAATACACTCTGGTTATCCGCATCAAACGTTACTTGGTGCCACCGGCACCGGCAAGACATTTTCTATAGCTTCAGTCATTGAAAAAATTGGTAAACCTACGCTTGTTCTCGCCCATAATAAAACTCTTGCGGCCCAATTATGTAATGAATTTCGCACGTTTTTTCCGCACAATGCCGTAGAATATTTCATCAGTTATTACGACTATTATCAACCGGAAGCCTATATCCCAGTAACGGATACTTACATCGAAAAGACTGCATCAATAAATGATGAAATTGATATGCTGCGTCACTCAGCAACTCGTTCATTATTTGAACGTCAAGATGTGATTGTCGTCGCTTCAATTAGTTGTATTTACGGTTTAGGGATGCCGGCGGAATATTTCAAAGCTTCTATCCCTTTAAAAGTTGGTAAAGAAGTTGATCAAAGAGAATTATTAAGGGATTTAGCTACGGTTCAATATACGCGGAATGATACAGAAATGGGACGGGGAAAATTTCGCGTCCGGGGCGATGTTTTGGAAATTGGGCCGGCCTATGAAGACCGCATTATTCGCGTTGAATTTTTTGGTGATGAAATTGAGGCGATCCGCTATGTAGATCCTGTAACCGGCAGCATTTTACAAAGTTTAGAAGGTTTAAATGTTTACCCAGCGCGTCACTTTGTCACCCCCGAAGATAAACTCGAAGATGCTTGTAAGGCCATTCGGCAAGAGTTAGAAGAACGGCTGGAAGAATTACAAAGAGAAGGCAGGTTATTAGAAGCCCAGCGCCTCGAACAACGCTGCCGCTATGATTTAGAAATGTTGGAAGAAGTTGGATATTGCAATGGCGTAGAAAACTATTCTCGGCATTTAGCAGGAAGAATGGCCGGTGAACCACCGGAATGTTTAATTGATTATTTCCCCAAAGATTGGCTTTTAGTTGTAGATGAATCCCACGTTACAGTGCCGCAAATTCGCGGGATGTATAATGGTGACCAAGCGCGGAAAAAGGTGTTAATTGAGCATGGTTTTCGCTTACCCAGTGCGGCGGATAACCGGCCTTTAAAATCAGAGGAATTTTGGGATAAAGTCAATCAATGTATTTTCGTTTCTGCAACGCCTGGGGATTGGGAAATGCAGTTAACAGAAGGGAAAGTTGCAGAGCAAATTATTCGACCCACCGGCGTTATAGATCCAGAAATTTTTGTCCGTCCAACGGAGGGGCAAATTGATGATTTGTTAGGGGAAATTAAAGAACGAGTTGCCAAACAAGAACGCGTACTTGTAACAACTTTAACAAAGCGAATGGCCGAAGATTTAACAGAATATTTGCAAGAAAGAGCTATCCGTGTCCGCTATTTGCACTCAGAAATTAAATCAATTGAGCGTATTGAGATTATTCAATCGTTGCAAGAAGGGGATTTTGATGTGTTAGTTGGGGTAAATTTATTAAGGGAAGGTTTAGACTTACCAGAAGTGTCATTAGTGGCGATTTTAGATGCAGATAAAGAGGGTTTTTTGCGTGCAGAACGTTCGTTAATTCAAACTATCGGACGGGCGGCGCGTCATGTGCGCGGACAGGCGATTTTGTATGGGGATAATTTGACAAAAAGTATGATTAAGGCGATGGAAGAAACGGATCGCCGCAGGGGTATTCAGATGGCGTATAATCGGATGCACAATATTACGCCGCAGCCGATTAAGAAAAAATCTGGTAATGCAATTTTGGCGTTTTTGGATGTGTCCAGACGTTTGAATTCTCAGCAGTTGGAGGTGGCGTATGAGCAGGCGGATGATTTATCTTTGGAACTAATACCTGAGTTAATTACGCAGTTGGAAGCGCAGATGAAGGAGGCGGCGAAAAAGTTGGAATTTGAGCAGGCGGCGAAGTATCGAGATCAAATTAAGCATCTGCGGGATAAGATGTTGGGAAATTAGTTAGTTTGGGTTGGGTTTTTCTCAACCCAACTTATTGTTTACAGTTAATTTTACTCATAAATTTAATTGAGATTAATTGAGAGCCCGGTTTGGTAGGATGAGTTTAACAAATAGGCCGGTTTTTGTAGTTTTGGTAGGTTGGGTAGAACGAAGTAAAACCCAACCCATAGGACTACCCCTTTTCAACCACCGGCCATATTTTGCAAAAATATTCTATCATTTTTCTAACCCTATTATCTTATCGCTATGACAACCGCCCCTCTAACAAAAGCCTACGAAGAATTAATAGAATTTATAGCCACCGGCACAACTCCCCAAAGTCTAATTAAATTTCAAGCTTCTGATGCCTTAAAACAGCGGATAATACACCTAATTGATCTAGAAAAAACCAACAGTCTCACTCAATACGAAAAGAAAGAATTAGACAACTCTATGCAAATTGAACATTTGATGAGGTTAGCAAAAGCAAAAGCCTATAAATACCTGCCAACCTCATCAAATCAATAAAAAACCGAAATACTAAATCACCCCATACTCCTTAAACCAAGCTAACAACCGGCTCCACCCATCCTCCGCCGCCTCCTTACGATAAGTAGGCCGGTAATCAGCATAAAAACCATGCGGAGTATCCGGGTACAAAATAATCTCCGAACCCGTATTTCCAGCCTTCAAAATATCCCGCATCTTCTCCACCGACTCATTAGGAATTAAATCATCCTTACCCCCATACAAACCCAAAACCGGCACCTTCAAATACGCCGCCACATCAATCGGATGTTTCGGAGTTAAAGGCGTCGAATCAGACGTCAACCGGCCATACCAAGCCACCCCCGCCTTAATTTTAGGATTATGCGCCGCATACATCCAAACAACCCTTCCACCCCAACAAAAACCCGTAATTCCAACCTTATTAACATCCCCCTTACTAGACTTTTCAGCCCATGCAATTGTCGCATCCAAATCAGACATAACCTGAGCATCAGGAACCTTAGAAACCACTTTAGAAACAATTTCCTGAATATCCGTCATCCCAGAAACATCACCCTGACGAGCAAACATTTCCGGCGCAATTGCTAAATAACCCAACTTAGCAAACCGGCGACAAACATCCTGAATATGTTCATGCACACCAAAAATTTCTTGGATTACTAAAACCACAGGAAAATTACTACCCATAGCCGGCATCGCACGATAAGCAGGAATCTCCCCATCCTCCACCGGAATTTTCACCTCCCCCGCAACTAAACCCTCCGTATCTGTCTTAATAGTTTGAGCCGAAATTGGCCCAGCCGCCACAGCAAAACCAACCGCAAGTGCAGACATAATAAAAAACTGGCGGCGCGTTAAATCAGCCATAAATCTTTGCTCCAAAAAACAATAGAAACCACTCAAAAATCAGTAGTTTTCCACAAATGATAGCAGATCCGATTTATAAAAACTTTTTTTATATTTTGGGTATTTATTGATCACAGCTTATTTTAAAACTTCAAATGTCCAAAAATAGCTTACCTCTTTTAAATTAAACTTCGTCTAACCAACAACCCATAACACATAACCAAAGAAATCTTTACAGACTCTTCATAATTTTAGCGCCTCAACCCTCACTAAATTAGGCATAACAGAAATAGAGCCATTCCCAAAAAAAATGACAGAAACCGCCCTAAATATAATCCCCTTCGTAGACTTTAGCCACCAACACAAACCCATTCAAACCCAACTCGAACAAGCAATCCAAAGTGTAATTCAACGAGGAGATTTTGTTTTAGGAGAAGCCCTCACCCAATTTGAAAACAACTTTGCCCGCGCCTGTGGCGTCGAATATGGCATCGGAGTCGCCTGCGGCACCGACGCCATCGCCCTAGGATTACAAGCCTGCGGAATTCGTAGCGGTGACGAAATCTTGGTTCCCGCCAACACCTTCATCGCTACCCTCATCGGCGTATTGCGGGCCGGTGCAATACCTATCCTCGTTGATTGTGACCCCAAAACGGCCTTAATTGACCTAGAAAGCGCCTCAAAAGCAATTTCCCCCAAAACAAAAGCCATCTTGCCTGTGCATCTCTACGGCCAAATGGTATCGCCAAAAAAACTACTCGACTTCGCCGGCACCCATAACCTCTTCATCTTTGAAGACGCAGCCCAAGCCCACCTCGCCGAAACCGAAGGCTACCGCGCCGGCAGCATCGGCAAAGCAAGCGCCTTCAGCTTTTATCCCAGCAAAAACCTCGGCGGTTTTGGTGACGGCGGAATGGTAGTCACCCCCGATCCCGATATTGCAAAAACCCTCCGCAGCCTCCGCAACTACGGTGCCCCCCAAAAATATCTCCACACCGACACCGGCACCAATAGCCGCCTCGACACCCTCCAAGCTGCCGTTTTAAACGTCAAACTTCCATACCTTTCTCAATGGAACCAACAACGCAACATAGCAGCCCAAAACTATGAAAAATTATTGCAAAATAAACCTATTATCCCCCTGGAAAACAAAACAGCTACCGGCCATGTTTATCACCTTTTTGTTGTTAGGATTATCCCCCCCTTAGATCGCAACCTTTTCCAACAAAAACTTGCAGAATTTGGCATTCAAACCGGCATCCATTATCCTCTACCTTGCCACCTCCAACCAGCCTACCAAAACTTAGGTTATCAAAAAGGCGATTTTCCTAATGCTGAAACCCTCTCTCAAGAAATCCTATCCTTGCCAATTTATCCAGGATTAAGCCCCTCTCAAATTCAGCAAATAATCAACAGTATCGAACTTATTTTGTGTAATTAAAACTTAAAAAAATATCATGCAAATTGAACGCAAAAACCTTGAAAATATCCAGCCCTATATCCTCAATCTCAGCATCCTTACCCTCCTAACCATTTTGTATGCACCGCTGTTAATTCACTGGTACGAAGGCTGGCTAAAAGTCATCAAAATTAGCCTAGAACACGAATATTTCAGTCACGGACTCATCGGCTTACCCTTCGCTGCCTACATTACCTGGCTAGACCGGCACAACTGGCAAAAACTCCCCAACCAAACTCATCCCCTTGGCGGTTTTTTGCTTGGACTTGCAGGAATTATGTATATTAGTGGACTTCCCGATCTTGTCAACATATCCTTTCCAGTAATGTTAACAGGAATTTGTTTATGGTTTAAAGGAATGGCCGGTTTAAAACACCAACTTTTTCCCCTACTCCTGATATTTTTAGCCACCCCCACAGAACTACCTTATCTTATTGCCCCCTATACCCTACCTTTGCAAAGTTTCATTGCTGGATGTGCCGGCTTTTTCTTAATACAATTAGGAATGGATGTAACCGTTCAAAACATTAACATTTTTGTTGGTGAAAAAATTGTAGAAGTTGCCCCCCATTGTGCCGGTTTAAAAATGTTATTCACAAGTCTTTATGTAAGTTTAATGCTAATTAATTGGTATGGAACCTGGACATCCCGCGCCACAACCATCACTTTTTTAAGTCTTACGGTTCTAATGAGCATTATTGCAAACATTATTCGGAACACCTTACTCACATTATTTCACGGCACCGGCTCCAACCAACTTTTTAACTGGCTACATGAAGGATGGGGAGGAGATTTATACTCGGCAATTATGCTAGTTTTATTAATAGTCATCCTCAATGCCCTAGAAAAACTTAAAGAAGTATTTTCCTTTGAACCCGAAATTGGAGAGGGATAAATACCGCCCTTCCTCCAATACACCGGCAATGTCCAGGCAAACCATTAAAGACTCTTGACATGGCAACCAATGAAAAATGAAAAACTTTCTAAAATTATTTTATTCCTATTTTTATTTATCGTAATTATAGTAGGGGCAATTCCAGGATATTTAAGTGGACATTGGAGATGGGAAAAACCACCAGAAGTTACAAACATAGAAAAACTTAGACATCTTCGCAAAACCGGCCTAACAATAGAAAACTGGCAAACAGTCGATAAACAACCCTTAAATATAGGCGGGTTACACTGGATTTTACAAGACATCCAAAACTCTAATCAAACTAAAGCCTTAATTTTATTATTACCCCAATCAGAAACCACCGATCAACCGCAAGTTGAATGGACAGATATAAGCGGTTTACAACGTTGGAAAACCGACTCACAAACCCAAATTAAATTTACAGTAACTCCGAAAAACATAGAAAATTCTAAGTCCTCACAAACCGCGACAGTTGAGGCGAATTTTTTTCGGGCCTGGAGCGAACGGCAAACCTGGGCAGTAGTGTGCTGGTACGCCTTTCCCAGCGGTGGAAACCCATCACCCCAAGCATGGTTTTGGGCAGATCGCAGTGCTCAACTCTCTAACCAGCGGGTTCCCTGGGTTGCAGTTAGTATCCAAATTTTTATCGAACCATTAGGAGATATTTCTAAAATCAGGCCGGTGGCTGAATCTTTGGCTAAAAATATTCAAACTGCTTTAATGGCCGGGCCCTTGGCAGAATAAAAGAAATAGTAGCCTCGCCAAACCTCTATCCACAACAAAAAACAATACAACAAGGTAGACTCGCGGCCCCTTATCATTTACCCATGAGCATTTACCATTGAATGATGATTAAATTCCCCCAATACCGCTTATGGGCAAAGAGTAGTGGAACTATCCCCACCGGCACCACAACCCTAATTGTTGCCGCCATTTTAAATACTACCCAACCCCAAGCCACCGCCCAAACCCTTCCCACCCTTTCTCCGCCACCTCCCGCAGATGCGAGAGTTATTGATATTTCCCAAACTCAAACCAACCGGCCAGCAGACCTATTCCAAACCTATAGACTGGGCCCAGGCGATCAAATATACGTGCAAGTATTTCGCTATCCCGACCTTAGTTTCAACGGCCAAATTAACCCAGAAGGCAAAATCATCCTGCCCTTAATAGGCAGCTTATTGGTGCAAGGATTAACCCTAGAACAAGCCCAAGAACTAATCAGAACAAGACTTATCCAATATATCCGAGAACCCGTCGTATCCCTGGCCCTAGTAGCCCAAAGACCGATCAATGTGGCAGTCACCGGCGAAGTAGGAGTACCAGGATTATATGTTATACCTGCAAATGTTCAATCCCGAATATCCAACGCCATTATATTAGCCGGTGGAGCAAACCCAACCGCAGATTTAAGATTTGTAAAAATCCGCCGAACCTTAAACAATGGCACAGTCGTAGAACGCAACTTTGACTTATTCACCCCCCTCCAAAGTGGCGGCGAACTACCAAGCGAACAACTCCAAGACGGCGACGTAATAATTATCCCCAAACAAGACTTCAGCGCAACCCCCAGCTATGACCCCCGCATTGTTAGCCAATCAAACCTCGCATCCAACCGGCCCATATCCGTCACTATCGCCGGAGAAGTAGGCCGGCCCGGATTTTATCCCCTCCCTGCCCAAAATGTCAAAGTCTTTGACGCCTTACAACTCGCCGGTGGACTTACCGCCGCCTCCGACTTAAGCGCCGTCAAAATTCGGCGTACCCTCGCTTCGGGATCAGTGGTCGAACAAACCCTAGATTTTCTTACGCCCCTTACCACCGGAGCCCTACCCCCAGAATTTCGCCTTTCTGAAGGCGACGTTATTTTCATCCCAAAACGTGAAATCAGCAGCGCAGGCGATGAAATTAGCGCGCTAATAGGCCGTTCTACCCTCGCATCCCAAACAGGCATCCAAGTCACCGTCACCGGCGAAATTGCCAAACCAGGATTTTATCCCCTCCAAGCAAACACCTCACGAGTATCCGATCTATTGCTTGTGGCCGGTGGAATTACCCAAACCGCAGACTTGCGAGCCGTCCGTGTGCGAAGATCCCTAGGAGAAGGCCGGTATAGCGAAGAAACCCTCGATTTATTTACCCCCTTGCAAAACTCTCTGCCCCTACCAGACCTCCGTTTAGCTAATGGCGATGCAGTTATTGTCCCCCGACTAGAACCCGGAACCGATGCAGCCTACGACCGGCGATTAATAGCCCGCTCAACCCTCGCTAAACCTACCATCAACGTGCGAATTTTAAGTTACCCTAATGGTGCAGCCGGTACTATCAGTCTTCCCAACGGCAGCAGCTTTGCGGACGCACTCAACAACATTTCCCTTGATAGAGCCAACCTCCGCAGTATCGCCTTAATTCGCTTTGATCCTGAACAAGGAAAAGCAGTTTCACAAGACCTAGACGGCAAAGAGGCACTATTGGGAGATCCTACCCAAAACCCTATGCTCCAAGACAATGATGTTATTGTAGTTGGTCGAAACTTAGTAGCACGAATAAGCTACGCCCTCAACACCTTTACCCAACCATTTAGAGATATCCTTGGATTTTTGTTATTTTTTGAGTCTTTAAGCAATAGTGCAACAAACCTTTTTGCCCCTCCCGGAACCAACCGCTAAGTATATAAAAAATTGTTAAGAATTTAACTAAAACAGCAACTTTTAAATCAATTTTTTCGACAGTTTATAACAAAATTAAACTTTCAAACCTAAACTAAAATCTAAAATAATTATGGCTATACCTATTATTAAAAAATATCTTATTGCCATTGGCAAATATAAATGGTTAGGAGCAGGTATTTTTTTCCTAGCCCTAGGGGGCGGTGGAGTTGTAGCAATTCAACCTGATCCTAAACCGAGTTTTACGGCCGAAGGCTTTTTAACTTCTAATAAACCATTAGTAGTTTTTTCTAAAACCACCGGCGAAGTGCAAGGACAAGCGCCTCAAATAAACCCAGATTTTTTATTAGCGCCTGATATCATAAAAATTGTTGCAGAACAAACGAAAGAAGACCCAAATAAGCTAAGAGAAGGGGCAAAAGTTATCATGCCCAAGGAAGGAACACAGCCCTATATTCAAGTGCAGTATCGAGCAGAGAATGCCGAAAAAGCAAAAACCATTGTTAATGCGCTGCTAAAAACAATGGTGGAATATAGCAGCAAAATTAATGAAACGCGAGTCCAAACAACTATTGAGGAGTTGGAAAAACGGTTAGTGCCGGTGGAGACAGAACTTAAAGAATCTCAGCAAAAACTCGAACAATATGATCGAGTAGAGGGGGCTATTTTGTCGGGTGCTCGAATTGGGGCTTTGCCTACTGCCATTGCCACCGCACAAGAACAACAGCGACAACTGCGACTAAGTATGTCGGGGTATGAGGCCCAAATTCGCAGTATTTCCGAAAAATTGGGCTTAACGCCAGAACAGGCTTATGTGGCTCAGGCGCTTAGTGCTGATCCAATTTTGGCTTCGTTGCGGGCCCAAATTCATCAAAATGAGGCCCAGCTTGAAATTCTTTTGCAAGATTTGCAGGAGGATCACCCACAAATTTTAGAGTTGCGGCGTAATTTGCAGGGTTTGGAGGGGTTGTTTGATCAAAGGGCAGCGGAGGTGGTGGGTGGAAATCGGGCGGCCGGTTTGCTGAATAATGGTCAGGTTCGCTCGATTAGTAGTTTAGATCCTGCTCGGCAACAGTTGGCGAGTACGCTGGTTGGTTTACAGGCAGAACGAGATCGGGTGCAGCAGCAGTTAGAAGCGACAGGACGTACAGAACAGGATTTAAGGGCAGAGTTTGCGACGCTTCCGAATAAGCAATTGGAACGAGAAAGGTTATCGCAACAGGTGGCGATTAAAAAGACGCTTTATGACAATATGCAGAGTTTGCTAGCAGATGCCAAAATTGCCCAAGCAGAGGTGGTGAGTAGTGTGAATATTTTGCCGCAACCGGTAAGGGTTTATCCATCTACAAAGCAGAGTTTGCCGATGCCTTTGATTTTGGTGGCAAGTGCTGTGGTGGGGTTTGTGGGTGGTGGAGTTGCTATTTTTTTGGTGTCTCTTCTGGATGGGAAGTTTTATACGGTGGAGGAGGTGCGTGGTTGGTTGCAAGATCGGGATTTGCCGGTTTTGGGGGTTATACCGGCTGTGTGGTTGTTTGATGGTGATGTTGAGGATATGCCTTTGATGGTGGAACCGTATTCTCCTTATTTGGAGTTTTATGAACGGTTGCGGACGGCTTTACGCCGGGTGGCTGAGAAGCCGATTAAGGTTTTGTTGTTGACTTCGGCTGCTGCTTCGGAGGGTAAGACTTTTTGTGCCTATAATTTGGCGATTGCTTCGGCAAGGGCGGGTAAGCGGACTTTGCTTTTTGAGGCTGATTTGCGTCAGCCTTCGCGGGTTAAAGATTTGAAGGTGGCAGTGGATCCTGAAAGTTCGCTGGAACCTTTGCGCTATTATGGTCAATCTGCTAATTGTGTTCGGATGGTGCCGGAGATTGAAAATTTGTATGTGGTGCCTTCGCTTGCAGTGCGAAATGGCGGGGGTATTTGGGATTCTAGTGAGGTTGAGCGGTTGTTTAAAGAGTTGCGCGGGCGGTTCGATTTGGTGGTGGTGGATGCACCGGCTTTGAGTACGGGTACGGAGGCTCTTTTGTTGGAGTCTTTTTGTGATGGTATGGCGGTTGTGACTCGTCCGCTTGTTTCGGAGGGGGGTATGTTGACGGAGTTTGTTGAGCCTTTGATTGATTCGGAGGATGTTCGTCTGTTGGGTTCGATTATTAATGGGGCTGATATTCCGGTGGCGCTTTATAGTGGTTCGGCGTTACCAGATAAGCCGACTGTTAATTTGAGGGGAGAAAGTCATAATTTGTCGGGAATGTCTGAGAAAAAATCTTATCCTCCTCAACCGGGTGAGGTTCCTACGGGAAGCCGGTTTTAAGTTTGCAGATACTAGGAATATTGAATGGTATTGATTGTCAAATTTGTGCCAAAACTATGAAGGTTGGGTTTTACTTTTGTTTTACCCAACCTTCAAGTTAATGGTTACTTATTTTTTTAGATGTGGTGCTAATACTCTTCTGAGGATTTGCTGAAAAGGCCTAAAAGTGGGCCAAGAATTGCTCCGAAGATGAAGCCGCCGGCATGAGCCCAGTAGGCGACTCCGCCTTGCATTCCCATGTCAATTGGTGTGTTGAGGCTGGCAAGTCCGTTGAAGGCTTGTTGTACAAACCAAAAACCAAGGAAAAAATAGGCCGGTACGCGGACGATGTTTGTAAAAAAACCAAGGGGAATTAAGGTGATAATTTCTGCTTGGGGATATCGCAAAATGTAGGCTCCCATGACACCGGCTATGGCACCGGAGGCTCCTAAAGAGGGTATGGTTGAATCTTGGGCAAATATCCACTGACTTAGGGCTGCTAAAACTCCGCAGCTAATGTAAAAAATTAAATATTTGATGTGTCCGAGTCTTTCTTCTACGTTGTTGCCAAATATCCACAAAAATAGCATATTACCTGCTATGTGTAAAAATCCTCCGTGTAGAAATTGGGAACTAATTAGGGTTATCCATTCGGGTACGGGAGAAGTTGGTATGATTGCTCCTTCTAAGTTTAGTGAAATTTCTCTGGGAACGACTGCCCAGGTACGAAAAAAGGCATTGAGTGCCGGTTCTGAAAGGGTGGTTTCGTAGATAAATACGAGGATGTTGGCGGCTATTAACCCGTAGGTTACATAGGGGGTAATGCGTACTGGATTGTCATCTCTTAAGGGTACCATTGGCTTTTTTCCTGGCTTTTATAAATTTCTTCTTAAGATAATCTATTCCTGGGAATCGAGGGGTCTACCAAGGGAGAGATTATTATATTATGGGGTTTAGTTTTGGTGTTTTGATTTTGTTGTTTTACGAAAATTAGATAAATATTTAAAAGTTAATCTTTTGTTTATTCCAAAAATATTTATTATTAAAAGGTAAATTTTAGGGATGAATTAATTTTGATTTAGATTGGTTTTGCTGGTAAATTAGTAATTACAACTAGGAAGTTAAGCAAAAGTATTTAATGGTCTTTTGTTGACATTTTTGCTACATTTTACTAAAAATAAGCATGGGGCCGGTTGAAGAAGAGGGCTGTTCTAAATCTGTTTGATTTTTGACTATCGATTAAGGGTGAGAGTAGAATGCTGTTTTCTGGATAAGTTTAGTGAGAAGTTGCTAGAGATGAATGTTGGGATTTTGTGGGGTGAAAAGATTCAATTCACGAAGAGGTTAGTAGTTGTAGGAGGAGGAAAAATATAAAAAATAGATGGATAGGTAGAAATTAATTATTGAGAGTATGGTTTTTCATCATAGAAAAAATTTTATGGGTGTAAAATCAACGGTGAGGGGTGAAACACCTATGTTGACAGGAACAAAAAACTAAGAGAAAACCTTAGTGTATGGAACCGTTTGTTGCTAGTTACTACCTTTGCGCGTTAAAATCCTCCCCTAACCTCCCTGGCTAACTTTTTCCCTCTGACTTCTATGTAAAAACAGAGTCTGGAGGTATTAAAAAACCTAGTGAAAGGATAAAATAGAATCTTTTTTAACATAGGTTTGGCGGAATTGAGACTGCATAAAATGGTAACTAGCAACTTGGTTTATGGAGTAAAACTCATTGGCGTTGGGGTGCATTTATGGTTGATAATTATCAAGTCGGCGGCTGTCTGTCGTTTAATGCTGTGACTTATGTTCGTCGTCAAGCAGATTTTGATTTGTATGAGGGTTTAAAAAAGGGCGATTTTTGTTATGTCTTGAATTCTCCACAAATGGGTAAATCAAGTCTGCTTTTGCAAACAATGCGACGATTACAAGGTTTTGGGGTTGCTTGTGTTGTTGTTGATTTAACTAAGATTAGCATTGCCAATGTTACACCTGAACAGTGGTATGCGGAGGTGCTAAAAACTTTGTGGATGGGCTTTAATTTGCTAGAAAAGGTAAATTTATCTATTTGGTGGGCAAAGCGAAATTACAAAGCGCCGGTGGAAAGATTTACAGAGTTTTTGGAACAGGTTATTTTAAGGGCTATTCCTAAGAATGTTGTGATTTTTTTTGATGGTATTGAGAGTGTTTTTAATTTAAGTTTTGGTGTAGATGATTTTTTTAGAGCCATTCGCAATTGTTATAATAATCGAAGCCGTTATGCTGATTTTAATCGTTTGACTTTTGCGGTGATGGGCGTGGCGAGTTTGGGGCAATTAATTAAAGATAAAAATTCCTCACCTTTTGAAATTGGTAGGGCTATAGATTTAACAGGTTTTCAAGTTCATCAAAGTTATTGTTTAGCAAAAGGTGTAGCAGGAGTTGCAGATAAGCCTTTGAGGGTTCTTGAAACAGTTATTCAATGGACAGGTGGACAACCATTTTTGACCCAAAAAATCTTTAAATTGGTGGTCAATTCTGGGGTATTTATTACGGCAGGTAAGGAGTTAGAAATTATTAGTAAATTGGTAAAAGTAGCAATTATTGACAATGCAGAATGGCAAGAGAAAACACAACTTTTTAAGTTTATTTATGATTGTCTAAAGAATTGTGATAATTTTACTTCCTTGTTAGGAAGCTATCAAAATATTTTGATAAATGGGGCAATTATTGAAGATTTTAGTGACGAACAAGAAGCTTTGTTAAGGGCTGGTTTAGTAATTAAAAAAGAAAAATATTTAACAATTTCTAATCCAATTTATAAACATATTTTTAATAAAAATTGGGTAGAAATGGAGTTAGAAAAAACTTGTCCCTATGAATCGGCAATGGCAGCTTGGTTTGCGTCGAGTTGTCAAGATGAATCACTTTTGTTGGCCGGTGAACGTTTAAATAAGGCTTTGGCTTGGGCAAAGGATAAAAATTTAAATAACCGACATTTAAATTTTTTAGAGCAAAGTAAAATAAAATCTCAAATTTCTCGAAAAATAGACGATAATTTTAATGCGAATACTCAAGGATTAGCTAAAGAGAGTTTTAATTTTGATAAGGATGAACAAATTGTTTACAATCATTTAATTTCCTGGGGTGATAAAGAATCGCCAGCACAATTGTTAGAGCGTTGTAATCAGTTGTTTTTACAGTTGGCTAGTTATTCCGATCCTCAAGTTATAGATGCGCTGTCTCGAATTGTTGGCGCAAACCCAAGTTATGAACAATTTAGATATTTTCTTAATCGTTGTTGTCATATTTTAATTAACCGCTGGCAAACTCATTCTCGCACTCATAGAGCTATTGCAGATTTAGTGAGTTTGTTTGAAAATCCGCCGGTGAATTCTGGTAAAAAAATTGGTGGTTCAAGTTTATTTTTACGTTTACAAGATTTGATGGAGGATTTTAGAAACTCTGAAGAGTATGTCACTTTAAAGCGTTTAGTAAGAGCGGTTTCAGAACCGGCACCGAGTCAGATAGAACTAGGAGTTAAGCCGGCTTTAGGTCAATTAATTTGCCGATATCCCTATTTGTATAGTCATTGTTTATTGGCTCCCGAAACTTCACATGAACACGCTTCAACTATTCGTCAAATTTCTATTCAACGTCAAGTAGATTTTGAGATAAATTTATCTCAATATGCCAATTATTTGATGCGACAAATGGCAATGGAAAATAAACAAACAATGCCTGGTACTAAGCTGCTACCACCAATTAAAAATCCGACTTTACTTAGCGATCAGGAGTTGTTTTTTGCGGTAAGACAATTTGTAGGAAAAGTGGAGGGTTCCTATAGTTATCAAGATTTGGCGCAGGTTTTTTTAACTCACACAAGTGAAACAAAATCTTACCGGGCATTTAAAGCCGATTTGTATGAATATATTATTGCTTCTGTGGAACCGGAATATGGCAAGCGACAGTTTAATGGACGTTTGTATAAACATTTAATGAAAGATACATTTCCTGAATGTGATTCTCATCGTTTGACAGATTTTTTGATTATGCGAACTTGCAGCCAGTTGTTTAATTTTTTGGTGGTTGCTAATCCTCAATCTCCCGATCATTATATTTTTATTGATTTGATTGCAAATTTGGGGCCGATTCGTACTATTGGTCTTTTGCTGAAGATTGTTTTGCTTTCTCGGAAGGTGAAGTTTTATTTGGAAAAGCGCTTTTCTATTTTATTTAACCACTATGAGAGTTTGGAGGTGGATGAAATTTTATGGTTGGTTAAATCTTTGGAAAATTTGAATGTGGCGTTTGGGGTTAATTTTGGGGAGGTGGATGTTTGTTTGTTTAAAAGTAAGGTTGTTTGATGATGATTGGAAATTCTAAAAAATGGCTGTGGAAGTTGGTATTTTTCCTGCTTCCACAGCTAAAAATTTATTGACTATATATTATTGATTGGAGCTCATTATTTCGGTCTCTGGTGGTAGGGTGGGGGTGTCGGAAATTTTTTCAAAATTTGTTGCAGTTTCTGTTAATGCTGATGGTCGGGGTTGTCCTGGGTTTGTTCCTTCGAGTTGAAGCCGCATTTTTCCTTCGGTTGTGAAGTCAAAGACTGTTAAAACTGTTTGTTGGGTGTCTAGTTGGACATCTAGGTGCATGGGTTTGGTGGTGCTGTCGATTTTATACCCCATTTCAATAGCACGCGAAGGTTCTTTTTCTTTGGGGGGTGGCATGATGTAGAGTTTTCCTTCTGGGGTGAAGATGAACATTATTACGGGGTTACCTTCTGGATCTTTGGCTAACCATTGTCCGTATAGTTTCTGGGCTACTGGGGACGCTGGGACGTCTGGTTGGGTTTGGGCCGGTGTTGTTGGAACCGGTGTTATTGGGGCCGGTGTTATTGGGGCCGGTGTTGTTGGAACCGGTGTTACTTCGGTTGGTGTTACTTCGGTTGGTGTTATTGGGGCCGGTGTTGTTTGGGCGAAGGCAGAAACCATAGGACTAAGGAGTCCCAGACATAGGGTTGAGGCAAAAATTTGACTGATGCGTTTGATATGGTGGCTACTGCTGGGCCGATTTGTGGTTTTGTAATCCATTTGATTTGGTTGGGGAATTTCAATGATCTTAGCTGATCAAAAAAGTGCAACCTCGGAGGCTGGTGTCTTACCCAGGGAGGCGATGGGTTTTTTATGGTGGTTTGAATTGTTAAATTTTTTTGTTTAAACCTACAAAGAGAGGGGGAGTGAATCTGAGATTTTTAGGATATCTTCATAAAGAAAATCGGAGTAAAAATTTTTTACTGCCGATTTGGTGTTGATGCTAAATATTTATTTTTTCCCTTCTTTGTTTAATGGAAAGAAGGGGCTAAAAAAATCAAATTATTTGAAGAAATCGAAAACTTATTAGCTGCCAACATAATAGTCTCTGGTGCCTTTGGCGCTGAGGGCTTCTCCTAGGCGGTTGAGGGCGTGGACGTAGGCTGCTGTTCTCATGGAGATGGAAAATTCGGTTTGAATTTGCCAAATTTTTTGGGTTTCTTCGACCATTTTTTGTTCGAGACGCTGGTTAACTTCTTCGAGTGTCCAATATAGTCCACTGCGGTTTTGTACCCATTCAAAATAACTAACGGTGACACCACCGGCATTGACTAAAATATCTGGAAATACATAGATACCTTTTTCTGCCAAAATTTTATCGGCGGCGGAGGTTGTGGGGCCGTTGGCAACTTCAAAAATATATTTTGCTTTGATGTTGTGGACGTTGGTTTCGGTGATTTGATTTTCTAAGGCGGCGGGAATGAGTAAGTCAACGTCTAAACCTAGTAAGTCTTCGTTGCTGATGACTTCGTGTTCAACAACATTGCATACGCTGTCTTCGCAGTACATGGCTTGTATGCCTTTGTGGGTGTCTTTGAACCGGCGAATGCTGGGAATATCTAAGCCTTTTTTGGAGTAGACTCCGCCTTTTGAGTCGCTGACGGCGACAATTTTGTAACCGGCATTGTAAAGCAGGGTGGCGAGGTGGGCACCGGCATTACCGAAGCCTTGAATAGCGACGGTGGTGTTTTGGGCCGGTTGGTCAAATTTTGGCATCAGGGTTTGGATGACGAAAAATGCGCCGGCGGCGGTGGCGGTGTCGCGTCCGAGGCTACCTCCCAAACTGAGGGGTTTGCCTGTGACTACGGCGGGGGTTAGTTGCCGGTGAATGATGCTGTATTGATCCATGTACCAGCCCATAATCATTGGGTTGGTGTAGACATCGGGGGCGGGAATGTCGATGTCTGGCCCGATAAAGTCGGCGATGGCGTCGATGTAGCCGCGAGAAAGGCGTTCGAGTTCTAGGCGGGAGAGTTCTTTGGGATTTACTGTGACTCCGCCTTTTGCGCCACCGAAGGGGAGGTTAACGGCGGCGCATTTAAAGGTCATCCAAAAGGCGAGGGATTGTACTTCGTCTAGGGTGACGTTGGGATGGTAGCGAACGCCACCTTTTCCTGGGCCCCGTGTGTCGTCGTAGCGAACTCGGTAGCCTTGAAATATTCTTAATGATCCGTTATCCATTCGTACAGGAATTGATACGGTTAGGCTAGTTTTTGGATATTTTAATCGCTCTATTGCATCTTCGGAAATGTTGGAATATTTGAGGGCTTCTTCGAGTCGCTTGCTGGCATCTGCAAATAATGATTCTGTCATTTTATTATTTTCTCCTTTCCGCCACTCTGGGGGAAATTTTTGGTTTTAGACGGTTTTGTTTTGATCCCCGCTGGGTTTTGTAGGGGTTTGGATGGATGTTTTTGGCTCTTTGGGATAAATTGAGACGCAAATAATTGGGTCAGGCGGTGTGTTGTTTTGTTCCGGCTGATTAATAAATAAAAAGCGTCTGTAGATGAGATTTTATAAGTTAAGTTAATTTTTGATTAAGAGTTTTAATCCTCTCTTCTTTTAATATGGTATTTATTTACACAGTTTGTCAATAGAAAATTAAGATAATATTTTTTGTTTATTTTTTGACTATTTGGAGTGTCAAACTAAGTAATTATGCTGAAGTTAGTTAGGGAGCATTTCGCTTTAAAAAAAGATTATTTACATATCATAGGTTATGATATTTGTCAAGGCTAAAGATGAATAAGCAAAAATTTAGAATGGATCACTGATGATTGAAATTCTTGCGGCACTTTCTGCGTCTGCGGCGGGTGGGATGCGTATTGCTCTGCCTCTGCTTTTGATTGGGATTTTACAAGCAGAGAGTTTGTGGTCGCGGTTTCCTGTTTTGTCGGGGTTTCCGCCGCCTCTGGTGGTCGGGGTTTTGGTGAGTTGGTCCTTGTTTGAGTTGTTTGCTTCTAAAAAGTTGTTGGGCCAGCGAGTTTTATTGGTGGTTCAGCTTGTTTTTAGTCCTCTGGTGGGGGCGATTTTGGCGATGGGTATTGCTCAAATTACGCTGGTTGAGCAAAAAGGGATGCCTGGTGTTTTGGTTTGGATTTTTGGGGTTGTTGGGGGGTTGTTGGCTTTGGTTTTGCAGTTGGTGCAGGCGGGCTGGTTTTATCGTTTGCGGGGGTTGCCGGTTTGGGTGATTTTTTTGCAGGATGCTTTGTGTGTTTGTTTGGTTTTGCTTGCGTTTGATGCTCCTAGACAGGGGGGGCTGATTGCTTTGTTGTTGCTTTGGTTGGCTATTCGTAGTTCTAAGGATTGGTATAAGTGGTATGTGGAACAGGGGCCCAAGGGGAAGCCACGAAAAAATAAAAGTTATCCTGATTAAGTGGGTTTTGGTGTTTTTTGAAGGGTTGCTGAGGTGATGAGAAAATTGTGGTTGGGGGTAGGCAAAATGGTTATAAATTTGAGTTTTTTATTTTAGAAATACTGTTTTTGATGTTCTAAGTTGGTTGAGGAAAAATACCTATTGTTTTTGCTGTTCTGCTGGCTATGGGGCAAATTTTTGCAGTGATGGTCGGTGGAATATTTTGTTTTTAGTTACGCAGGATATAAGACTGTGGTTTTTGGTAATGAAAAAATTTCAATGCTGGGGTAAATGAGAGAAAATGTGTCAATTTTTGTGATTTTTTAGGGAAATTGCTCAAGATGCCGGCTTGGAATTTTTTTGTTTTTTTTGAAATAAGCCTTTAGGTTTGAGTGGAAATTTAACTACGGGCTTCGGGTACAATATTAATAGATAAGTGTGGTAATAGCTACGCAAAAGTTTTGCCAGTGTTGCGTTAGGCCCATACATAAGCCAGGGTGAGTCTTAAAGGCTTGGAGGGCACAAGTCAGTTAAACGTTTCTCTAACCTGATATAAAAATTGATTTTAATAAGGTTGGTGGAGATTTTTTTTGATTTTTATGTTTTTTGTTTGAAAGTTATTTTTTATAAGTATATCTAGTATTGAGAAAACCTCAAGAATCACAATGTACAGAAAAGAACAAAAGTCTGTTTCTAGCAAGTTTTTTGCTAAAAAAGCGGAGCGATGCCATCAAGATGTGTCGCATTTAATGGCTTGCGAGTCGCGTTTGAGTAATATGTTCTATTTACTGCAAGATGTATTGTGGTCGGTGGATTTTGAATCGGAAGAATTGCTTTATATTAATCAGGCTGTAGAGGTTTTATATGAACGAAGGATGGCAGATTTTTTTGTTAATCCAAATTTGAAAAATGAACTGATTCATCCAGAGGATCGGTTGGCGGCTGATGAGTATCAAAAAATGATTCACAAAAAAGGTAATGGGGAGGTTTGTTATCGAATTGTATTAGCTTCTGGGGAGGTTCGCTGGGTTGAAGAAAGGGGGTGGGTTGTTGAGGATGAAGCTGGTAGAAAAATTCGGATTGATGGAATTGTGAGGGATATTACTAAACAAAAATTAGCAGAACTAGAAAAAGATGCTTTAATTCGTCAACTTCAAGAAGATAACAAGCGAAAATCGGAACAGTTGTTTATTAAGCAAGAAAAAACTTTGCGGACAATTTTAGATTGTGCTCCGATTTGGATATGGATGATAGCAAGAACTGGAAAAATGCAGTTTGTTAATAAAACTTTTTGTGAAAATGTTGGGGTTTCTGAAGAGAAATTTTTGGCGGTAAATCATTATTCAGAAATTTTAGGTGTGGAAGAATCTGTAAATTGTATGGCTTCGGATGAGGCTTGCTGGAGTCAAGATTATCCGCATCATTCAGAAGAAATTTTGCCGTTTACGGATGGAAAATTGCATGATTTAGAAGTGCTGAAAGCGAAGGTTAAAGATGATGATGGTTCGGTAATTGGTTTGATTGGTTTGGCGATGGATGTGACAGAGGGCCGGCAACAAGCGAGGGAGTTAGAATTGTCGGAAGCACGTTATAAAAAATTAGCTCAAAGAGAGGGTTTATTAAATCGTTTGGCTGGGGATATTCGTCAGTCTTTAGATGTGGAGACTATTTTGGAAACGGCGGTGCGAGAAATTCGCGGTTTGTTGCAGGTAGATCGCTGTTCATTTGCTTGGTATGAAGCTCCTAAAATAGCAGAAAATGTGGCTGTTTGGGAAGTGGTGAAAGAGGCAAAGTTGGCTGAGTTGCCGAGTTTTATAGGCCGGCATCAAGTGGAGGTTTCGCCGGTGCTTAAACAATTGTTAAATGGGGAAGTTTTTTGTGTTGAGGATTTTCGTGATAGTAGGGATCCAATTTTGCAAGAGGTTTATAAGAGTTGGGGTTTTGTTTCGATTTTGTCTTTGCCGGTTTTGATGCCTTCTGGTCAAATTGGTTTGCTGGTTTGTGGACAGCATAATGAGCCGATTTGTTGGCAAGATTCGGAGGTAGAATTGTTGGAAGCGGTGAATCTTCAAATCGCAATTGCTTTGTTTCAAGCGGAGCTTTATGCTCATGCACAGGATTGTGCTAATATTGCTCGTGAAAAAGCTGGACAGTTAGAAGAAACTTTGCATCAATTACAACAAACTCAAGCGCAATTAATTCAAACTGAAAAAATGTCTAGTTTGGGACAAATGGTTGCGGGGGTGGCTCATGAAATTAATAATCCGGTGAGTTTTATTCATGGTAATTTAATTCATTTAAATGAGTACACTACTGATTTAGTGAAGTTAATTGAGCTTTATAAGAAGTTTTGCCCAGATATGCCGGCGGAAGTTAAGGAATTTATGCGGGGAATTGAGTTAGATTATATTGTGGATGATTTACCGCGACTTTTAGCTTCAATGCGGATGGGAACAGAAAGAATTTGCTCTATTGTGCTGAGTTTACGCAATTTTTCGCGGCTAGATGAGTCGGAAATGAAGAAAGTTGATATTCACGAGGGAATTGAGAATACTTTGCTGATTTTGCAAAATCGGTTAAGAGGTAAACCTGGGGTTTCTGAAATTATTGTGAGTAGAAATTATGGGGATTTACCAAAGGTGGAATGTTATGCCGGTCAGCTTAATCAGGTTTTGATGAATCTTCTTAATAATGCAATTGATGCTTTAGAAAATGTGGAGGATGCAAAGATTACTATTTCTACGGGATTAAAAGGTTATGGAGGGTTAATTAATGAGGATGAATTGTTTTTTTTAAAGCCCGAATGTATGACTGGTGATGAAAGGGTGGTTATTTCTATTAAGGATAATGGGTGTGGAATTAGTGATGAGGTGAAACAGCGTCTATTTGACCCGTTTTTTACGACAAAGCCGGTGGGGAAAGGTACTGGTTTGGGGTTGTATATTTGTTATCAAATTATTGAAAAACATAAGGGGTTTATGTGGTGTGAGTCGGAAGAGAAAAAAGGGTCGGAGTTTTTTATGGAAATTCCGTTGCAACAAGCCAAGCAGTAGGGTGCTTTTTTTAGAAAAGTTTTGGTTGTTAATTTGCACCTAACGAGAAAGCGAGTTTGTGAATATTTGGTTTATTTTGTTTGAAAATCTTAGAGTTAAAATTTAAATTTGGATGATATTATGTGTGTTTAGGTAGAAAATTTTAAGTCTAAAATCTAAAATCACAAGTGTTTTATGCAAAGTAACAAAGGGGAAACTGAAGGTTTTAAGCGTCCTGAATTATTGGCACCGGCCGGAAATTGGGAATGTGCAAAAGCGGCGATTGAAAATGGTGCGGATGCTATTTATTTTGGGCTGGAACGCTTTAATGCGCGGATGCGGGCCGAAAACTTCATTGAGGCTGATTTGCCGCAGTTGATGGAGTTTTTACACCGGCGCGGTGTGAAGGGTTATGTAACGCTAAATACGTTGATTTTTGCCGGTGAATTGTCACAAGCAGAGCAATATCTTCGGACAATTATTAGTGCTGGGGTGGATGCGGCAATTATTCAAGATATAGGTTTGATGCGGTTAATTCGTCATTTATCGCCGGATTTTCCTATACACGCTTCTACACAAATGACGGTGACAAGTGCAGCGGGTGTGGAATTTGCGAAAACTTTGGGCTGTGATTTGGTAGTGTTGGCCCGTGAATGTTCTTTAAAAGAAATTACTAAAATAAGGCAACAAATGGGAAACCGGGGCGTTTCATTGCCTTTAGAAGTTTTTGTTCATGGGGCGCTTTGTGTAGCCTATTCAGGTCAATGTTTGACGAGTGAAGCTTTGGGGGGACGTTCGGCGAATAGAGGGGAGTGTGCCCAAGCTTGTCGGATGCCTTATGAGTTGCTTAAAAATGGGGAAGTGGTGGAACTGGGAGACCGTAAATATTTGCTTAGTCCCCAGGATTTATCGGGGCTTGATGTGTTACCCGATTTAGTTAGAGCAGGTGTGAGTAGTTTAAAGATAGAAGGTCGATTAAAAAGTCCTGAGTATGTGGCGAATGTTACTAAAGTATATCGCGAAGCATTGGATTTAGTGATGGATGAAATGTCAATTTCTAGTAGCTATGTTTCGGTAGGAAAAAATCAGGAAGGTTCTCTTAAAAAAGGGGGTTGGGAGGATTTTAGGGGGGAATCTCAAGAGAAATATAAGTTAGAAATGGCGTTTTCTCGCGGGTTATATACTGGTTGGTTTCAAGGAATAAATAATCAAGAGTTAGTTCATGCTCGTTTTGGTAAGAAACGGGGTGTTTATTTGGGGGAAGTGACGCGAATTTTTCAGGAAAAAATTAGCTTGAAGTTGTTAATGCCGGTGAAACCTGGAGATGGGGTAGTGTTTGATAATGGACACCCAGAATTGCAGGAAGAAGGCGGGAGAGTTTATGAAGTTGAACGGCAAGGAAAGGAGACTATTTTAAGTTTTAGTCGCCAGAGTTTTAATTGGCAAAAAATTAATATTGGAGATAAAGTTTGGAAAACCAGTGACCCGGAACTTGACCGCCAACTTCGTCTCAGTTTTGCTGGTGATACTCCCCAATTTCAGCGGCCAATTTTTATAGAAATTCACGGCGAATGTGGTCGAGTTTTGACGGTTATTGCCCGTGATGAATTGGGGAATGTGGTAAAAATTGAATCGACTATTGCTTTGGTGGAAGCTTACAATAAACCTCTGACGACAGAACGGTTGAGGGAACAATTTGGCCGGTTAGGAAATACGCCATTTTGTTTAGGAAGTTTGGAAAATTTGATGGTGGGTGAATTAATGATGCCGGTGAGTGAATTAAATCGCTTGCGGCGGGAAGTTGTTGTTGAGCTTGAGGCTTTGCGATCTGCACCTAAACGCTGGGAATTACGAGAAAATGTTAGGGTTTCTGATTTGTT
The DNA here is from genome assembly GCA_036704045.1 of Halomicronema sp. Taxonomy (GTDB): domain Bacteria; phylum Cyanobacteriota; class Cyanobacteriia; order Cyanobacteriales; family Oscillatoriaceae; genus Ancylothrix. The sequence goes on from DATNQM010000053.1 coordinate 41,726, forward strand.
GCCAAAAGCAGATATTAAAAAGTATAGCCAGCCAGAATTAATTGTTTTGGTACGAAATTTAACACAATTAGAAGCTGCTTTAAAAGCTGAAGTTGAAACTCTTTATTGTGAGTTTGAAGACCCTCGAAAATATAAAGAGGCGGTGCGAATGGTGCGAGATAATTCTACTAATAAAAATACCACTATTTGGGTTGCACCACCGCGTATTACGAAGCCTACAGAAAGTTATATTTTAGAACAAGTCCGGGCTTGCAATGCTGATGGTTATTTGTTGCGAAATTACGACCATTTGCAGTTTTTTGCAGGTGAACGTTGTCGAGGAGATTTTTCTTTTAATGTTGCTAATCCTATTACGGCAGATTATTTTATTAATGCTGTTGGTTTGGAACGTTTGACGGCTTCCTATGATTTGAATATTCATCAACTTGAAGATTTAATTGCTGGTTGTCCTCCTCATTGGTTGGAGATAACAATTCACCAAAGAATGCCAATGTTTCACATGGAACATTGTGTTTTTTGTGCGTTTCTTTCTACGGGAACTGATTTCACAAATTGCGGACGCCCTTGCGAAAAGTATGAGGTTAAATTGCGAGATCGGGTAGGAACAGAACATATTTTACAAGCTGATGCCGGTTGTCGAAATACTCTGTTTAATGGTAGTGCTCAAACCGGCGCGGAATATGCAGATCGTTTATTACAGCTTGGGGTAGGTTTTTTTCGTGTTGAATTTTTGAATGATAGTGCCATTCAAGTGATAGAAACTATTGAAAGTTATCGCAAGTTGTTACGCGGTGAAATTAGCGGTGATCAATTATGGCAAGCTTTAAAATTGTTGCCAAAATTAGGAGTAACTCGTGGTTCTTTGGGGATGCAGGGAACTAAAATAGGTAAAGTTTAAAACAATGCCTGTTGTGGTCAGAAATAGCGGATAAATAGGGGCCGGTAAGAGGGACACCGGCCCTACATTAATTATCCATTTTTCATTACCATTTCCACCAGTTCAACGCAGACTTGATTTAGAAATTCTGACTCTACTTGGGGAGGTAACTCAGTTTTGACACTTTTAATTTCTTCAAACAAAGTTTCTGCTATTTGTTTGACTTCTTCATAGGCAATATTTCCATTACGAACTGACATTAAATAGTCTGCATCTCCGGCTTTTTGGCGGTTAACTGTAAGAGTACCTTGAGTTAAAACTTCAATTCCCATTTTCAGTAAACGAATGCTATGGGCCATGTGTTTTGCATCATACCCACATTTGCTTTCTAAGTATTTTCTTTGGGGGTTTCTGCCTAATTTCCACTTAGAATAAGCTTCCCATTCATTCATTGCTTGTCGGTAGCCTTGAGAAATGTGCAACAAATGAATAAAATTATCTGTTGCGCGTGTATATTCCTTGACTTTTGGCAACAATTCTGCTGGGATAGGATGCTGTTTGATGATGCCTTTGTAATCGATTTTTTGCAACAATAAGGTTCGCAGTTGTTCTGCCGGTTCCATAAATTCTATGCAGTCTCTCACCAGCATATATAGGAATTCCAAAAATGCGTTGATTTCGGATTTATTTAAAGGCCGGTAGTCTTTTTCATCCAGCCCAAAATCTTGCGGTTCTGGTTTTTTTTCTGGGGGATTGAGTAACCATTTGCGATGAGTTTCTACTCGTTTGATTTGGGCGTAAGCATAGCCAATAAAAGAAGCGCGTACTTTTTGGGAGAAAAAAGCAGAACGGTAAGAAATTAGTTTTTCAGCAATAGGAGAAACGTAGATATAAAATTCTGAATCCATCCATAGCATTTCTAAAATGTTGGGGTTATTATTGCCAATTAAAGACAAAAATTTTCGCAATTCATAGACGGTGCAATCTTTGGCAGTATCTAACATAGGATATAAGCCAATGCCCGGTTCTGTTGTCCAGCCGGTGTCTTTTTGTTCGATGGTTTTAAAGCCTAAATAATAGTCTTTTGGGGCAATGAATATGCCTTTATAATCAAAATCTGAGTTAGGTGTTGCTGTTCCGTAAGCTTGGCTGCCGGTGAGGGCAAGTAAAATCATACCCGCCTCTACAGTTTTTCTGTCCATAAAAGCTCCTTTACTGTCTAAAATTTAATTTGTAACTTTTGTATTACATACATAATACATTACTAACTCATCAGTTGTAAAGATGGGGGCTGATTTTACAAAAATAAAGGCGAGCCGGCAGACATTACTGGCAGCAAACCAACATATAACTACAGACTTAGCAAGAATTTATCCCTTTAGAAAGAAGGCGAATAGATCGGCAACTCGCTAGGCTAAAAATGGTAGAAAAAAAGCCGAAAACCTCAATAAAAGTTTGAGAAAAAAATGATAGAAACAAACGGAAACCTAAAAAAAAGGATAGCCGTTCTAATTGAGAATGGTGTAGAAGATGACGAGTTTCAAATTCCTTATAAAGCCTTACAAATGGCTGGATTTGAAGCAGTTGTTCTCGGTTCCCGCATGAATGAAAACTATGTAGGAAAACAAGGCAAAGTAAGCATTAAACCTGATGCCACCACTACAGAAGCAATGGCTGCACAATTTGATGGAGTGGTGATACCTGGGGGCATGGCACCCGACACTATGCGAACCAACCCTAATACAGTGCGTTTTGTGCAAGAAATGATGGCACAAGGCAAACTTGTGGCGGCTGTTTGTCACGGCCCACAAGTATTAATTGAAGGGGATTTATTGAAGAATAAAAAAGCGACCGGCTTCTTAGCAATTCGCAAAGATATGATTAATGCGGGGGCAAATTATGTCAATGAGCCGGTAGTTATTGATGGCAATTTAATAACTTCTCGTCAACCCGGAGATTTAGCACTTTTTACCATCGCAATTTTAAATTATTTAGGTTATGGTGGCAAAGATGCCGGTCTTCCAGAATTGAGCGATCCCAATGCGGAATGGTGGAAACTTGCTGATACTTGGGGTGGTTCTACAAAAGGCGAAATTGTTAAGGCTTTGAATACAGCGTTGGCCGGTGAACGTTATTCTTCGGAATCTTTTGGAAGCTACGCTGAAAAAACTTCTGATAGCGAATTACGTTCGTTGCTGCTTGATATGATTCAAAATAAACAGCAGCATATTCAAATGTTAGAAAAACGCCTCGCAGAATTAGGTGAAAGTCCTTCTATTCCTGCACAAATGGCTGATAAATACGCGAAACTAAAAGCAGCTATTACCGGCAGTGATGATATGTTTTTGTTGCGGAGTACGCTGGGAGATGTGCAAACCGGTGTAGTGGATATTAACAACCTGCGGATCCAATTTACTGACCCTGTTTCCACTCAAATTTTCACAAATATTGAGGCGGATATGGCAAATTATGAACAGTGTCTTGCTGCACTTTACAAAAAACGGATGTTTATGGCAGGTGACGTTTTGACACCGGCTAAGCCTTCGACTAGTCCTGCTGTGAAAATGTAGGTTTTTTTCACGCAGAGCTCACAGAGGAAGGCACAGGGATCACAGAGGAATTTTATTAGTTTTGAAGAGGTGAAGTTATGCTTTTGAAAGAAAAAGAGTCTGGTGATTTGATAAAAATTGTCGATGTGGATGCTCTCATTATTCCTACTCGTAAAGAAGTAGAGGGTTGCATTCAGGCCGGTCAGGAGGAGCAAGATCCGACTACTTTTGATAAAAATCAGTTGGTTTTTCCTTCGGGAGAAACCTTGCCTCGTTGTTGGGTTGATTCCGATTATCAAAATAGTTAACAGCAATTTATAAAGCTGTAAAAACCCGATATCCTGTTGAAAAGATATCGGGTTTTTGAGGAATCAAATTAATTGTTTATTCATCGATTTTTTCAATCACAATTTGGAGATGGGCAACCAAAGCTCCAATAGCACCCACCGCCGCTACCACAGGAAAAATAGCCGTTGCAATGGCACCGCCGACAACTCCAACAGTAAGAGGAAGTTCGATAAGAATTCTTCCTTCTTCATTTTTGATAATAATGCGGCGGATATTACCTTGGTGAATTAGTTCTTTGACTTTAGAAACAAGTGCATCGCCAGAAATTGTAAATTCTTCTATGCGAATTTTTTCTCCCACATTTGTGTCTGGGGGAATTCGTTTTACTTCTACTTCAATATCGTCAAGTTGGGGCGGTTCTGTAGTTTTTACTACCACCGGCTCCACCACTCCTCCCGGCCGATCAAATGATTCTGTCATGTTTGATTTCTCCTAATTTTGGCTGCAAATTTTGGTCGTATTTACTTTTATAGTTTTTTCCAGTATTGCCGGTCTAAAGACCCGCTGGAAATGTTGTCAGATTTTCTCTTTGTTTTAATTTTAGCACCGGCTTTATAAACCGGCCCACACTCCAGCAACAATTGTAAGAAATTTATAACTTTTGGAATAAAACAAAATAGCAACAATATGGTTGATAAAAAATTTAAGACTTTGGCCATGTGAAATATATCGTCGTTCCTTCACCTTCCTGAGACTTTAACCAAATGCTTCCGCCTTCATTTTCTACAATTTTTTTGACTAGAGATAAACCTATACCAGTATTTTCTGCATGATCCCGCGCTTGTAAAGTTTGGAAAATAATAAAAACTTTTTCGTGAAATTGTTCAGCAATACCAGGGCCATCATCAGCCACACTAAATTCATAAAAATTTTCCCTTTCTTCAACACCTATTATAATTGTCCCATCCGACCTATCATGATGTTTAATAGCATTACTAACTAAATTAGAAAAAACTTGTTGTAACAGCAATCGCGGACTATGTAAAATTGGCATTCCAGCCCTAACTTCAATAGTAAAATTAGGGGGAGGCGCAATAGAATCTATCATTTCTTTGAGCAAATTTTCTACAGAAAAAGTTTCCGACTCTGTACGGAGACGGCCAACACGAGAATAGTGCAATAACCCATTAATTAAATTTTCCATGCGGTGTACACGACCGCGCAACAGTTGCATTTGATGTTGAGTTTCTTCTGTAATGGTATCGCTTAGGTCTTCTTCAATCCATTGAGAAAGATTAGAAATTGCTCGCAAAGGTGCTTTTAAATCATGAGAAGTAACATAAGCAAATTGATCAAGTTCTTGATTACGTTTTTCTAAAGCCAAATTCGTAGCTGTTAGCATTTGTGTTAATCGCACCAATTCATTAGCACGAGATTTTAACTCCTCCTCCGCTTGTTTTTGTTCCGTAATATCTATCATTAAACCGCGCACTTTTTCTAAATGCCCCTCTTCATCCCGAACAATATAAGCTTTATTTCGCAGCCAAACTACTCTACCATCGGCCGCAATACAACGATATTCAAATTCATGATCCCGGCCTTCAAACGTTTCTTTTCTAGCCCATTCAGCACACCATTTGCGGTCATCAGGATGAAAAAGATTAAGCCAAAAATCCGGTTTGTCCAGCCACTTTTTCAAGGGATAGCCTAAAATAATTTCGGCACTTTGGCTAACAAAAGTAAACTTTTCTGTAAAAGGATCCGCTTCCCAAAAAATTGCATGACCTAAACCATTAACTAAATCCCGAAAACGCTGTTCAGTTGCTTGGGCTTCAAGTCGGGCTTCTTTTTCTCTTTTTAAAAGTTCATCTTTAATACGCGTCGCTGCTTCCAGTTCAGCAGTACGTTCACTAACACGAGTTTCTAGTTCAATATTAAAACGAGAAATTTCAGAAGCTTGCCTTTGCACTTCTTCAGTTGTTTTAAATAAGTCTACAAATACTTTAACCTTTGATAATAAAATTGTCGGTTCCAGTGGTTTAAAAAGATAATCAACTGCCCCCAGAGAATAGCCCTGAAAAATAAATTGATCACTTTTACTAAAAGCAGTTAGAAAAATAATCGGAGTGTTGCGAGAACGCTGTCTCTGACGAATAAGCGCAGCAGTTTCAAAACCATCTATTCCAGGCATTTGCACATCAAGCAAAATCACAGCAAAATCTTGACTAAGCAAACAGCGTAAAGCTTCTTCACCAGAACTAGCCTTGACAAGATTTTCTCCAAGACCTTCAAGAATCGCCTCTAGGGCTAGGATATTTTTAGGATTATCATCTACTAAAAGAATGTTGACTTTAAAGTTTCTAGGCATAGCGGTAATTTTAGATTTTTAGTTTTTATAGGTTAGATATTTTAAAATTTAAACGCTTTTTATCAAAGCGTGTTTCTTTAAGAAATAAGAGGAAAATAAAGAGTAAATGTAGTACCTTGACCGGCCGCACTGTGCGCCGAAATTCTGCCCCCATGTGCTTCAACAATTCTTTTAGCAATAGTCAGACCGAGGCCAGTTCCACCTTTTTTGCGAGAGGCATCGCCGGTATAAAATTCTTCAAAAATATGAGGAAGATCCCTTTCACTAATACCCGTACCTTGGTCGTGAATTTTTAATGTCAACCACTTATGTTCTAAGCGTCCCAGCAAAGAGATATTACTTTGGGATGTCGAGTATTTCATAGCATTATCTAGTAAATTTAAAAAAGCTTGTAAAAGTCGTTCCGGGTCGCCATATATTTGCACATCGGGAACACTACATTTAATAGTAATAGAATGTCTTTGCATTCGTAATTCTATGGCTTGAATAGCGCGACCGATCAAGTATTGCAAACTAACATATTCTTTTTCTAAAGGAACCACCCCAGCATCAAGCCGGCCTAAGTCTAACAAATCTTGAATCAAACGAGACAGACGTTCAGTTTCATCTAAAGCCGTACGAGTAAACCGTTGGCGCAGTTCTGGATCTTCCCCAGCCCCCATTTCCAGCGCCTCCAGCGTCACTTTTACATTACTTACCGGCGTGCGGAGTTCATGGGAAGCATTAGCCAAAAACGCCCGCCGTTCATTATCAAGAGAGGCCAAGCGTTCGCTCATTCGGTTAAGTTCAAAAGCAAGTTCGTTGAGTTCATCACTGGCAGAAATCATCAGTTTTTCGCCAAAATAACCACCACCCAAACGCACTGCAAAATTACGCATCGCTAGCACCGGCGTAGCAAGAGAACGAGCAAACCAAGCACTAATTGTCCCACACAGCAAAAGCGTCACCCCCAAAGTTGCCAAAACCGTAAACATCACAGCTTGAAATTGGTTTTGAAACTGTGTCAAAGTCAGGGACAACCGCAACACCCCTAGTAGACGACCGTTGCGTACAACAGGCCGGGCAATATAAAGCCGGTCTTCATCACTAAGAAGGCCCTTTGCATATCCTTGCACAGTTTGATTTTCCATTGCTTCCTTCAGCCCCGGAATTTCTGACCAATGGGGGAGGTTTTCATCCACCGAGGGAGTGGAGGTAGACACCAAGCTGCCCTTCGGCGAAAATACCCGCAGTGTCAAGGTTTCAGCTGCACCGTAGCGTTTCACTAGCTTGTCTACTGCGGAAAAATTTTGCTCTTCGAGGGCTTCACCAACACTTTCGCTGAGGGCGCTTGACCAAATATCTAACTCATTTTCTTTAGTTGTCATGAAATTGGTGTAAAAAGACAACAACAAATAGCCAGTTAAAAGCGAAGTTGCCAGTCCGGTTAGAGCCACATAAGTTGTTAAAAGTTTAACCCGAATTGAATTCCAATTAACTGTCATTTGCGATGCTCTCAACTAAAACTATGAATGTGTAGTTAGAAAATTTTAAAGCTGCTCTTTGCGTTTGGTTCGGCGCAAAATGGCTTCAATTCTGGCTAAAACTTCCCGCAAATTAAAAGGTTTAGTCACATAATCATCAGCCCCAGCTTTCAAACCCCAAATTTTATCCGCATCGTGATCTTTTGCCGTCAAAATTAAAATTGGCACATCCGAAAAAGCACGAATACGCCAGCAAACTTCCATACCATCCATTTCTGGCAGCATCAAATCTAAAATAACAATGTCGGGTACTTTTTGCTTAATCAATTCCAACGCTGTGACGCCATCTCCAGCCGTTGTGACTTTATAGCCTTCTTGAACTAGGCCAAAACTGAGACTAGCGCGCAGGGGTTCTTCATCATCAACTAATAAAACGTAGTACATGGTAATTTTTAAAGAATAATTTGGGATGGGGAAAGGGGTAAAATTTAGCACTTTCCCCATTGCAAAATTTATTGAGATAACCAAACACGCAATAAAGAAAGCAATTGTTCAATATCGACAGGTTTGGTAATGTAATCAGATGCACCGGCATTCAAACATTTTTCCCGATCACCTTTCATCGCTTTCGCGGTTAGGGCAATGATGGGCAAGCCTCGAAAAGCATTAATTTGACGGATAGAACGCATGGTTTCGTAACCATCCATTTCTGGCATCATAACATCCATCAATACCACATCTATGTCGGGTGTTGTTTGCAAAATTTCAATGCCAGTATTGCCATTTTCTGCATGAATAACAACCATTTGATAGCGTTCTAAAATGCTTGTTAAGGCAAATATATTTCGCACATCATCATCAACAATCAATACTTTTTTGCCGGCTAAAACTGGGTCTGTTGTGGCCAATTCTGCAAGCATTTCTTGTTGGGCTGTCGGCAAATTGTCTTTAACTCGGTGGAGAAATAAAGAAATTTCCTCAAACAACCGTTCAGGAGTTGTCACTTGTTTAATGGGCAAAATCCGTGACAACCGTTTAAGTTCTTGTTTCTGTTGTTCATTTAAATCGTTTTCGCTATAAACAACCACCGGAATTTCTAGCCCAAACTCAAGAATAAGTTCGCCAATAATTCCTATTCCATTAGATTGACTTGAACTGACATCAATAGCAATACAATCAATCTGAGAAGTAGTTAACACTATTCGGGCTTCAGCAGCATTACTAGCGCAAGATGTTTGCACATCGCTATTCCCAATCAACTCCATAAAGTTATTGGCTTTATCCGAGTCACTTTCTATCAAAAGCAAATGCTTTACACTGCGGTCTAAAAAGCGTTTAATTTTGCTTAAAGCGTCCACCACAGCCTCTCGCGTCACCGGCTTTTGTAAATAAGCCAAAGCACCCAATTTCAGAGCACGATGCCGGCCCTCATCCACCGAAATAATATGGACAGGAATATGACGAGTATTCGTATCATGTTTCAAACGATCTAAAATTGTCCAGCCATCAATTCCTGGTAAACGAATATCAAGCAAAATCGCTGAAGGTTTATATTCTCGCGCCATTGTTAAACCAGTCTCACTGCGGTTAGCCACCAGAGTTTTAAAACCTTCTGCCTTTGACAAGTCTAAAAGTACACGAGCAAAACTCATATCATCTTCAACAATCAAAAGCACTCGTTCACCGGGCTTAATTTCGCCGCGATCATCGGTCAAAATAGATTTAGAGTGTTGATTTGGTACCAACAATGGATTATCTAAATTATTACTTAGATGAACTGGAGAAATGGCTGGCATTTTTACTTCGCTGCTTTCTACAGGAATTGTTGCGGAAAAAGCCGGCATTTTTTCTTGAGTAGTGCTTTTTTCCATCAAAGATTCTGGGTAAGTATGGGGCAGAAAAAGTGTAAAATTACTGCCCTCACCAAGCCGGCTAGAAATCGTAATTTCTCCACCCAATAATTCAGCAATTTCGCGGCTAATAGACAAGCCTAAACCGGTACCGCCATACTTGCGAGAAGTTGTTCCATCTGCTTGTTGGAAAGCTTCAAAAATAATTTTTTGTTTTTCGGGGGCTATTCCAATGCCGGTGTCTCGCACAGAAAACGCCACAACTAAATTAGCAGAGTTCAATGTTTCTCGTTCTGTACCCCAACCAGAACGCGCCGGATAAACTTGCAAACTTACATGACCTTGATCTGTGAACTTAAACGCATTTGAAAGTAAATTTTTAAGAACTTGTTGCAAGCGTTTTGAATCGGTATAAACGGCTTTGGGCAATCGCTCATCAAACACCATTGTAAAATTCAAACTCTTATCTTGTGCGACCTGATAAAAAGTCCTTTCAACTTGCCCTTGCAAATCAGAAAATAGCAATTGATCTACCTCAATTGACATCGTTCCCGATTCAATTTTTGCCAAGTCCAAAATATCATTAATCAACGCCAGCAAATCTGCCCCGGCCGAGTGAATTGTCCGCATATACTCAACTTGTTTGGCAGTTAAATTCCCCTCACTATTATCTAGTAATAATCGGGCTAAAATCAGCAAACTATTCAGGGGAGTTCGTAACTCGTGAGACATATTTGCCAGAAACTCTGACTTATATTTAGAAGACAAAGCTAACTGTTCAGCTTTTTCTTCCAAAGACCGGCGAGCCTGTTCAATTTCTCGATTTTTCCTCTCCACTTCTTGATTTTGCAGAGCCAAAAGTTCTGAACGCTGTTCTAATTCTTCATTTGTTGCTTGCAGTTGTTCCTGTTGATTTTTCAGCAATTCTTCGGAAGCTTTCAGCGATTTTGCTTGTTGTTCTAAACGCTGATTTGTCTCCCGTAATTCATTCTGCTGACTTTGCAATTCTTCTGCCAGAGATTGCGATTGTTTCAGCAATTCTTCTGTCCGCATACTCGCTGCAATTGTATTCAACACAATTGCAATACTTTCTGTTAATTGGTCTAAAAACGTTAAGTGAATTTCACTAAAGCGTCGGAACGAAGCCAACTCAATTACCGCTGTCACTTGACCTTCAAACAAAACAGGCAACACCACCACATTCAGCGGATTATACTCACCCAAACCGGAACTAATTTTAATATAATTCTCCGGCACTTCTGTAATCAAAATCCGCTCTTTTTCTAACGCACACTGCCCTACCAAACCTTCGCCTAAATGAAAGCGATTGGATAAATTTTTTCGTTCCCGATACGCATAGCTACTAAGCAACTTCAAGTAAAATTGAGGATCCACCGATTCCATCAAATAAAACACCCCATGTTGCGCCCCCACCAACGGCGCCAACTCAGACAATATCAACTTAGAAACCGTTTCTAAATCCCGTTGACCTTGCAGCATTCGGGTGAATTTCGCCAAGTTTGTTTTTAGCCAATCTTGCTCAGTATTCTTCTGCGTTGTTTCGCGTAAATTGGCAATCATTTGGTTGATATTATCTTTTAAGATTGCCACTTCGCCCTGTGCTTCCACTGAAATTGATCGCGTTAAATCGCCTTTTGTAACCGCAATTGCCACCTCCGCAATCGCTCGTACCTGGGTTGTTAAATTCGCCGCCAATTCATTTACGTTATCAGTTAAATCTCGCCACGTTCCCGACGCACCCGGCACCTTAGCTTGACCGCCTAATTTTCCTTCTATACCAACCTCTCGCGCCACCGTTGTCACCTGGTCTGCAAAGGTTGCAAGTGTATCAATCATTTCGTTAATAGTGTCGGCTAATGTGGCAATTTCGCCCTTTGCCTCTAGCATTAATTTACGTTTCAAATCACCATTTGCAACCGCCGTCACCACTTTGGCAATTCCCCGCACTTGTGCTGTCAAATTACCGGCCATCGAGTTAACATTATCCGTTAAATCTTTCCAAACACCGGCAACCCCTCGCACATCTGCTTGACCGCCTAATTTTCCTTCGGTTCCCACTTCCCTTGCAACCCGTGTTACCTCCGATGCAAACGAATTTAGCTGGTCAACCATTGTGTTAATAGTGTTCTTTAAATCGAGAATTTCACCTTTAACATCAACAGTAATCTTTTTAGAAAGATCGCCATTGGCCACCGCTTTCGTTACCTCGGCAATATTTCGCACCTGGCCGGTTAAATTGCTTGCCATTGAGTTAACATTATCAGTTAAATCTTTCCACGTTCCTGCTACCCCTCGCACATAGGCTTGCACCCCTAATTTCCCTTCGGTTCCCACCTCCCTTGCAACTCGTGTTACCTCCGAGGCAAAGGAACTTAACTGATCCACCATTGTATTAATGGTGTTTTTCAACTCTAAAATTTCGCCTTTAACATCAACAGTAATTTTCTTAGAAAGGTCACCATTTGCTACCGCCGTTGTTACTTCCGCAATGTTCCGAACTTGTGCAGTTAAACTGCCGGCCATGAAGTTTACACTGTCTGTTAAGTCTTTCCAAGTTCCCGCCACCCCTCGCACTTCTGCTTGCACACCTAATTTTCCTTCCGTTCCCACTTCCCTTGCAACTCTTGTTACCTCCGATGCGAACGAATTAAGTTGATCCACCATTGTATTAACGGTGTTTTTCAACTCTAAAATTTCGCCTTTAACATCTACTGTAATTTTCTTAGAAAGGTCACCATTAGCAACAGCGGTAGTAACAGCAGCAATATTTCGTACTTGGGAAGTTAAACTACCAGCCATAAAATTTACACTGTCCGTTAAGTCTTTCCAGGTACCGGCAACCCCCCTTACATCGGCTTGTACACCCAGTTTTCCTTCGCTTCCCACTTCCCTTGCAACTCTTGTTACTTCTGAAGCAAAAGAACTCAATTGATCCACCATTGTATTGATGGTATTTTTGAGTTCTAAAATTTCACCTTTAACTTGAACTGTGATTTTTTTCGATAAATCTCCATTAGCAATTGCCGTCGCAACTTCGGCAATATTTCGCACCTGGCCGGTTAAATTTCCTGCCATTGAATTTACACTATCCGTTAAGTCTTTCCAAGTACCGGCAACGCCTCGCACTTCTGCTTGTACACCTAATTTTCCTTCGGTTCCCACTTCCCTTGCAACTCTTGTTACTTCCGATGCAAAGGAACTTAATTGATCAACCATTGTGTTAATGGTGTTTTTCAATTCCAAAATTTCGCCTTTAACATCAACAGTAATTTTCTTAGAAAGATCGCCATTTGCAACTGCGGTAGTAACTTCGGCAATATTTCGTACTTGCGAAGTTAAACTTCCCGCCATTGAGTTAACATTATCGGTTAAATCTTTCCAGGTTCCTGCAACACCTTTTACTTCTGCTTGTACGCCTAATTTTCCTTCGGTTCCCACTTCCCTTGCAACCCTTGTCACCTCAGAAGCGAAGGAGTTAAGTTGATCCACCATTGTATTTATGGTGTTTTTCAACTCTAAAATTTCACCCCTAACATCAACAGTAATTTTTTTAGAAAGGTCACCATTTGCTACCGCCGTCGTCACTTCGGCAATGTTCCGAACTTGTGCAGTTAAGTTGCCGGCCATCGAGTTCACACTGTCTGTTAAGTCTTTCCAAGTACCGGCAACTCCCCTTACATCTGCTTGCACACCTAATTTTCCTTCACTTCCTACATCTCGCGCCACTCTTGTTACTTCAGAAGCAAAAGAATTAAGTTGATCCACCATAATATTTATGGTGTTTTTGAGTTCTAAAATTTCCCCTTTAACATCTACTGTAATTTTTTTAGATAAGTCTCCATTAGCAATTGCAGTGGCAACTTCAGCAATATTTCGCACTTGTGCTGTTAAATTGCCGGCCATCATATTAACCGATTCTGTTAAATCTTTCCAAGTACCGGCCACCCCTTTAACTTCTGCTTGTACCCCTAATTTTCCTTCGGTTCCCACTTCCCTTGCCACACGGGTTACTTCAGAAGCAAAAGAGCTAAGTTGTTCTACCATTGTATTAACAACTTGAGCCGTTTGTAAAAATTCTCCTTTCAGGGGCCGGCCTTCTATTTCTGTAGGAATCCTAGGGGATAAATCGCCATTAGCAACGGATCTTAAGACTCTAGCTGTTTCGGCTGTTGGTTGTACTAAGTCTGTAGTTAATGTGTTGACAGAATCCACACAATCTGACCAAGAACCACCGGCACTTCCCAGGGAAGCTCTTTGATTAATTTTTCCTTCTTTACCAACTACATTACTAATGCGCTCTAATTCAGCAGCCAGTCTTTCATTAAGTTCAATAATATCATTAAGTGTATCGGCAATTTTTCCTGCAAGACCAGTTTGGTCTATGGGCATTCTCACAGAAAAATTACCTTTCTTGACCGCAACTAAAGTTCTTAATAATTTTTGAAGATCGAGTTGTTCGGGATCTTTTGCGCTTTGTGCAGTTGTCATAGTTGAAGCCTTACAATTAAGTGTTAAGATTTATAACAAGCGGTAGCAGAACTGATAAAACAAATAAAACCGATCAAATTTAGCAGACTACCCCAACAAACATTTATTCAGAGAATAGTCTAACTTTATCTCTGTGGAAGGAAATATGCCGAAAGGATGATTTTTTTAAGACCTAGAAAACATGGCCCATCAGAGGATAGCAAGTCTTGATGGCCCTAAAAAAAAGGCAACCATTCTCTGATTGTACCCACAAAATAGTAGACTCAAAAACCGATTAGACTAACAAACAATAAACTTCATATATTTTTTATTGTGAGTCCTCTTTTTATCGATAACAAATAAAACCAAATTTGATTAACAAACCGTTTTATTTTGTAGATTGATATTTTCCCTTAAACAGTTTATTTTTAAACAGCATATCCACGCTGAAATAGGCTAGGTTAGCGTTTAAAATTGCAGTTTGTATCAGCAACAAACACTAAACCTTTATGGGAAAATTAAGATCCCTAAAAAACACTCCGGGTAAATCGAGTTTAGTAAAAAAAGCGATTATCAAAATGCTAAAAATTACTTAACTCCCACCGGCCCATTTTTAAAATAATTCTGTGGATCTTCAGCCACCCAACCGGCAGCAGAAGAAGAACGCACCTCAAAATGTAAATGAGCTTCATTAATATCTGGATTCCCCGTTTTTCCCACCGTTCCTAACAGCTGACCCCGATTAATTTTCTCTCCTACCCTCACAGAAATGGAAGCCAAATGAGCATAGCGAGTTTGCTTACCAAAAGCATGATTAATTACCACTAAATTACCATAACTTCCCTGCATCCCCGCAAAAGCAATTGTCCCCTCACCGACAGCCAAAACTGGCGTACCTTCCTTTGCTTCTAAATCTATACCGGCATGAAAAGCCTGGGTATTTCGTAAAGGAATAAACCCTAAACCATACCCCAAAATAACCGATGCTTTTTCCGGCAAAGGAAAACCACTAATTACCCCCGCAGCCACTTCCACAGCCCGCTGCACTTCCCGATTATTTTGAGAACTATTTACCCCCGGAATAAACACCACCCCTTGAGGTTCCACACAGCCATTTACCTCAAATAAAACATCAGCACGCACATTATAAATTTCTGATAAACGCTTCCAACTTTCGCCATAATTAACTTCAACTCGGCGACCATTAAAAGGAGGAATTACAATTTCTTCACCAACAGGCAAAACCCCATTTTTTAAACCAGGATTCATCCCCACCAAAGTTGCCGATGTTAAATTATATTTTATGGCAACACTCTCCAAAGTTTCACCGGCCGCCACCAGATGATATTTAACCCTAGACAAAGCCGGTGCCGGACAATTACTCGACCCACCTTGTGCCGCAACCGGCAACACTTCCAAACCCAAAAAACCCAACCCAATTAAAACAAAAATCCAAAATTTCATAACCAATTCCATGTATAATCAACAGTTAATTAAAGTAACGATAAAACATCAATCAAAGAAAACCGAATATCTCGACCTTCACCCAACACTTTCACCCCCACCTGTTCAGGATTCAAAAAACCTAAATTAGTTTCCTTACCCGTCAGCAAAAAATCCGTCATCGCTACTCGATATCGCTTATTTTCTTCAAGCATTTGTCCCCCAATCAACCAACCGTTACCATCGGTTGTCTTACTAACATTTGCTGTATGTAAATAACCTCCCGTTCCCCTATTTGCCAAGCCTTGATTTAAAACCCGCTTTAGCAAACTTCCCTCCAACTCAACCCCCACAACCTTACCCCCAAAAGGCAAAATTCTAATCACATCATACTGCGTCACCGGCCCTGGGGGAATCACATCATCAATGCGAATAGAACCCCCATTAAAAATCGCCACATCAGCATTTTTAACTTCCCCCAACATTCCCTTAGCAATTACCTCCGTTAAGATTGTTGGTTTATTTCGCACAGAAGCCTCCAAACCATCCAAAGCTATCGACACATCAGCCACTATTTCTTCTGGTTCAAAACCCTCGTCCCGGAAAGCAGCAAAACCTTTTTCTACCCATTCCCTTACCACCTTATTTGTTTCTGGATCTTCAGCAATTTTCGCCGTTATGGGTTGAATTCTCGAATTTACTTCTAATTTTTTCTGAGCCGGATCATAACGTAAATTATGAATATAAACCGTCCGAACATTGGCATCCGCCTTAAACAAAGGAGTCAAATCATCTGCTCTCCATTGTTGAATATTTTCGTGTTCATGCCCACCTAAAATCACATCAATTTCTGGCACTAATTCTGCAAGTTGTTGATCTAGTGCCAAATTTAAGTGAGTTACTGCAACAATAATATCAACTTTTCCTTTTAGGAATTTAACTTGTTCTTTTGCTGATTCTATCGGGTCAGTGTAGCTAACATAATTAGTGCGGTTACTGTCAATTGTCACCCCAATTAAGCCAATTTTTACACTATGGTTGCCGGTTTTGACATCAATAATTTCGGTATAAGGAATCCCCGGAAAAGGCTGGCCAGCCGCATCAAAAACATTACTTGAAAACCATTTAAATTTTGATTCTTTTAAACGAGCTAAAAAGTCTTTTTCTTTTAAATCAAACTCATGATTACCAAAAGTTGCATAATTTAAACCCAAAGCATTTAAAACAGCCACCATTTGTTTACCGGCCAAAGCTTTCCCATCTATCTTAGCCGTTCCCAAAGCCGAAGGGCTAAAGAAATCACCAGCCAAGATAGTATAAGTATTAGGATTTTGTTCTAAAAGCTGTTTACGCAGCGTAGCAACGCGAGCAAGACCGCCAACTTTTCCACCACTAACAGGCGTAATTTCATAGACATCATTAAATTGCAAAATAGTTATATTTGTAGGTTCAGCAGTAGCCGGTTTAATTAAAAAAATTGCGAGGATTAAAATAATTGGTAAAAAAAATTGCCACTTAATCTTCATTTGTTTTTTCCTTTAACTTCCAACCACAAAAATTGGTATATACTTTTTCTCATTCCTAAAAAATAAAGTTTGGGGAGATATTAGGTGTTGAAAAACAAGCCCTAGGAAAAGTAGGGGCTGATTTCTCAACAAATTAATATACCGAGTAAATATTATATTTATAAACTCGCCCCACACCGGCAACAATATTAAAAATTATCCTATTTTTAAATTAAATTGTCGTTGCGATAAATTATTTCATTACTACAAAGGTCAAAAATGAGAGAATTTTCTGGATTACTTCTTATGTAGTAGAGGCGGGTTCACCTAAATCCAAAGTAAGAATAAAAGATATTCGGGAACCAGCCCCTACCGGCCATAACCGCCCAACTACACACAGGCCCGATGATAACCTTTTAGGCGTTATTTCTGAGCAGGAAAAAACGATACTTCTGTTTCTGTACCAGGGTTTTCTTCATTCGCAGACTTACTTTCCGCTTCTAATTTTTCCCGATCTTCTGATTTATGATCTTCAGGATTTGCAGCAGAAGCAGGCAATTTAAACTCTGGTTTGAGACTTGGATGCAAAACTTCAGGTTCTGCTTCAAAGTTAGGCTCAATCTCTAAAGGTTGGTCAGTAATGCCCAACAAATCGTAGTACATTTTGACATATTCGTTAGCCGAATTTGTCCAGCTAAAGTCTTGATTCATTGCCCGGATTTGCAGTTTTTTCCACTCATCTTTAAAACGATAAGCTTCAGTAGCCCGCACCATTGACGTAAATAAATCAAGCGGTTCGTAGCGATCAAAACAATAGCCAGTACCCTCTTCATTGGTCGGGTCGTTATGAAAAACCGTATCCACTAGACCACCGGTGCGGCGTACAATTGGAATACAACCATAGCGCATTGCCAACATTTGACTAATACCGCAAGGTTCAAACCGCGAAGGCATTAAAAACCCATCACAACCGGCATAAATTCGCCGTGATAGAGCATCATTATGTAGCAAATAAGTTGCCATCCGACCGGGATAGCGAGAAGCCAATTCCCACATCGCCGTTTCGTAATAGCGGTCGCCCGTACCAAGCAACACAAATTGCGAATCAGTATAAGCCATATAGCGGTCTAAAATCTGCAAAACCAGATCCAGACCTTTTTGTTCCACAAGCCGGCCTACTAACCCAATTAAAAACGCACCTTTATTAACTTCTAAACCCACCTCTTCTTGCAAAGAGATTTTGTTAACAATGCGTTTTTCGAGAGTATCTACCGTGAAATTTTCATTGATGTAACGGTCAGTAGCAGGATTATAACTTTGGGTATCAATTCCGTTAAGAATCCCGCTTAATTTGCCGCTAATAAAAGAAATTAAACCTTCTAGTTTTTCCCCATAGCCAGCAGTTTTAATTTGCTCAGCATAGGTAGGAGAAACCGTCGTCACGCGATCAGCAAATTGCACTGCTGCCGCCATTGTATTATGACCTTGCATATACCAAGGACACCAAGTAATTTTTTCCAAAAACCAGCGCCAGGGCCCTTGATAAGCGAGGTTATGAATGGTGTAGACGGTTTTGATATCTGGAGTTGAGTGCATCCACACAGGAATCATCCCAGTGTGCCAGTCGTGGCAGTGAATGATATCTGGTTTCCAATAATTCCAGGCAAACTCAGCCGCCCCATTCGCAAAAAAAGTAAACCGCCAGTCTTCATCATCGCCGTAGTAAACGCGGCGAGGCGAAAATGAAGGATGACCAAATAAATACAAAGGGACATCGGAATTTGGAAACGTCGTCCGGTAGACTTTAAAGCTTTGAAACATCGCTTCACCCGACCAGACCGGCACTTTCGGAACATCCACTTTATCTTGAATAAAGCCATAGTAGGGCATGAAGATGCGGACATCATGGCCCATTTTTCGCAGATATTTGGGCAGAGAACCAACAACATCGCCCATGCCGCCCACTTTTGCCAGGGGAGCCGCTTCTGCGGCAACAAATAATATACGCATTCGTTTGGCGTTGCCTGATATGGTGACTTTGTACCGTAATCATACCTGTCTAGTAGCACAGCCGCGCCACCCCTTCAAATTTTTGATTTTTGATAGGGCGATTTTTTGGGTATATAAAAGGCTAAAAGCTAGAATAGGAAAGGTTTTCAGCTTTTTAAGTTTTTTCTGAATTCAGGCTAAAAGTTGGGCAATTTCCACTGCCAAAAAAGACTTCTATTAAAAACCGTATCCAATGACACAAGAGGCAGGGAGGTTTTTTGCATTTTGCTATTTAAAAAAAAGGGGCCTTTTGCTTAAATCCTCCCTAAAAAGCTGGGGTCTGAATAGTTAATTATTTAGATTTTTTCAAAAGTACGACAACCTCTTGTAATAGACCTATAGCCTGCTCTAATTTTTCCATCACTTGTTCATTTTTTTCGTCTGCTTTTGAAGAATCTACTGATGCACCGGCATCGCTACTGCTAACAGGATTTTTGGTTTCTGTTGGTGGTTTTTCCTGTGTTGGAGTTGCGGATTTTTCCTGTGTTGCCAATTGATTAATTAAAGTCATCAAGTCATTATCTCGTCGTAACCATCCTTGGAGAAATTTTTGTTGAGTAGAATTTTGTTTGACTCGTTCATGACGATAATTTATCCGATTTTGGCAATATTTTTTGGCTATTTCAGCATTATTATTGCCCTGCAAAGCTGCTGCACTACGGGGGCCAAAATTTCCATCTGCTGTTAATCCGCCTATAGTTTCTTGCAAAAATCTAATACTACTGCGGACACTGAAATTCACCGCCGTATCAAAATGAACAACTGCTAAAGGTAAACACATTAAATCTGCTTTAGAAGCTAACCAGTAGTCTTCAAAATAAAGATTTTCCACTTCAGCTTCTGTCACTTTTCCCACCGGCTGTAAGGCTAAATTTTTGCGCTTGCGATAAGTATCATAGGAAGCTTGACTAATTCCCCGATAAACTGTCCCTGCTAAATCATCGGGGTGGCCGGCGCCGCCTTCCCATCTTAGGGTAAATTGTAATGCAGTTTTAAAAGCTTCGGTTGTTTGAGTCATTTTTTTAGGTCAAAGCTGAATTTTTACTCTAACTATCAGCTTCGCTTAGTTTCTTCTTTTACCCGGAAAACTTTAGCTAAAATTTATACTTCTGGTCTTTTGCTGGTGTAGGATTAGGAATTGGAAATTGAGAAATTGTTAATGAGATAGGGCGAATATTTTTTGTGGTGTTCATCCTAGTTGTGGAAGATTGACTGAGTTTAAAAAGTCTCTCTTACTAACATAAATAAGGAAAAATTATATGTCCAATTCGGCATTTATTTAGGTTGAGAGACTTGTTTTTACTACCCAAAGCTTGGGGTTATTAATCTACTTCAAAGGTTTCGGCAAATTTATCGAGAAAATCGTCTAATACATCAGAGAAAATTGCAAAGTTTGTGTCTGGATCTTTTTCTTTTTTATAGCAATTAACTCCAACTACTTCACCTTCTAAATTAATCAAAGGCCCACCAGAATTGAAGGAATTAATAGGTGCAGTTGTTTGGACAATTACTACGCCTATTTGATCTTCATTTTCTCCATAATTCTCTGGATAGCGTATTTCTTGAACAACGCCTTGGCAGATAGTTGAAGCTAATTCACCGCCGGGGTATCCTACCGCAATTACTCGCTGTCCAGCATCTATATAGGGACAAAATTCTAAAATTGGATATTCTGGATCGGCGTTTTCGGTTTCTTCGCCGGTTTTAGGGTCAATAATATAATCTGTAGCCAGCAAAATAGCTAAATCTAATTCTGAGTTGCCGGTGAATACAACCTGACAAATTCTTAACTCTCCGTCATGGGTGACAACTAAAACTAATTGTCCTTCATCTTCCTCATAAATAGAATCTTTGTCAGCCACATCTGCTACAACATGAAAATTAGTAATAATGACATCGGAATCTACAAAAAAACCACTCCCCAAAGCAATATTATTTTGTTTTTCCCAATCTATTACATAGATAGAAACAACGGAAGTTAAAACTGTATCTACTAACTCACCAAGCTTAGAAGACTGCGATTTAAGGGTTTTTAACTCTTGTTGTAAAGCTTGTTTTCCTACCTTAACTTGCTGAAGAATTTGTTTTAAATTTTCTTGTTTTAAAATTATTTTATCACTTGTTTCGCTCATTTTTAGCCTCTTTTTTTTATTAAAAGATAAACTTATAAAACAGAAAAGTTAAGTGTTCATTATTCAAATTAAAATAAAAATCTGAACAATGAACACACTATTTTAACTCCGCTGAATTTCGGCAAAAATCTTTTCAAGAATTTCTTGAGCGCCTTGATTTCGCAGTTTATTTGCCAATTCAATACCAATTTGTTCTGCACTTTCACGGTGGCCGGTGACAGTATCTTTAATCAACTGCTTGCCATCTAAACTTGCAACCATGCCGGTTAAGGTAAGTTGGTCATTTTCATCAATACTGGTATTGACGCCAATGGGGACTTGACAACCACCTTCAAGACTTCTTAAAAAAGAGCGTTCTGCATAACAGCGATGGGCAGTTTCTAAGTGTTCTAAAGGCTTCAAAATTTCCAATATTTCGCTATCACCTAAACGGCATTCAATTCCTAAAGCACCTTGCCCTACAGCGTGCAAAGAAATTTCGGCAGGTATGATTTGATGTACGCGCTCACCCATGCCTAAACGTTGCAAACCAGCCACTGCTAAAATAATCGCATCATAACCACCTTCATCGAGTTTGGCGAGGCGAGTATTGAGATTTCCTCGGATATCTTTAAATTCTAAATGGGGGTAATGATAGCGTAGCTGAGCGAGCCGGCGGAGGGAAGAAGTGCCAATAATTGCACCGGCCGGTAAGGTTTCTAATTGTTTATCTTTGTGTTTTTCATGCACCACAAGGGCATCGGCTGGATTTTCGCGTTCGGTAACGCATCCTAACATTAAGCCTTCGGGTAAATTGGTGGGTAAATCTTTGAGGGAATGCACAGCTAAATCTGTTTCATTATTGAGCATTCCGACTTCTAATTCTTTTGTAAAAAGACCTTTATCACCAATTTTTGCGAGGGCAACATCAAGAATTTTGTCGCCTTGAGTAGACATTGTATGAACTTCAAAAATGCAATCTGGAAAATGTTTTTGAAGTTGTTCTTGTACCCAATAGGTTTGGACAAGTGCGAGTTGACTTTTGCGAGAACCTATGCGGGCAGTACGAGTTTGAGCAGCAACGGTTGACATAGAGTAATTATGGGGGTGGATAAACGCCTTCACCAGCAACGCGGTTAGGCTAGCTAAACCGCTCGTACGGACACGGCGGGGATACCTACACGTTTTGTGGTTACGCTAGAGACACAATTTTTTAGTCTAACAGGATTGTGTTGCTTTTAATAAAGTTTGTTGTTTTAAATCTGCTTGTTTTTTACTCTTGGGGTTCTTTTTGTTCGGTTACTTCCTTTGCTTTCCTTTGCCCACAGACTTCTGAGACTAGGTATTGATTAAATACTGACAAGTAATATTTGCTCTTTCTGGATGGGATTATTTTAATGGCTATAAAGTTAGGTTTTTTTAGGGATTAATTGTTATTAAATAACTAAAAAAATGTCTTACTTTTTTGCTGTGTAGTTAAGATTAGATAAGTTGTTGACTGTTGTTTTTTAAAGGCGGGTACTCTGGGGGGTTGTCACCTCGTTAGGTAATCTGGCATAACTACAATAATGGGATGGCTACTCGGCAGGCTTTTGCCACCAGATAAGTTGTTATCGATTTTGATCTGGCCTTTGCAAAGGCGCTACCAGTAAACACCCCACTAGTGATATCAGCTAAAGAGGGATTTTGATTTTTTTCTATAACAAAAAGCCGATTTTTATTACTAATAACCGGCTGGAGAGAATCAACTATAATCCAATAATTAGGCCGGTTTCACCGTCAGTAATTTAGTGGGGATTTAATTTAGTACCCCATTTTTAATCTCAGGAGATTGCGATGAGAGAGTTTATTTTTGGCCGTCGGCGTAATAATAACAAAGAAACACCGATATTAACAGCAGAACGTCTTAACTATCAAGGAAATTATAGCTGTCCGGTATGCCGGTATGGAGAAATATCTTCGTTGACGCTAATGGATGCTTTTGCTTGTAATTTTTGCCGGCATATTTTTAGCGCCAACCTCGATAAACAAATAATTGAAATGGTAGATAGTTCCCAGTCTCTTAGTTGGTATTGGAATGGCAAAAACTGGCAAGGGGTACCACGAACAGGAGTTGATTTTGGTTGGGAAATAGGGGTTTTGGGTGTTTGTTTTGTTGCTTTTCCACCAATAATTGTTGGATTAGCTGCTTATCTATTTCCACCGTTACCAGGAAGTCCTTTATCGTGGTTTCCCCTATTTTGGACAGGCTTAACTTTTGCTACGCATTTTGGATGTGTTTTGTGGTTAATTGTTGAGTATTATCAATTTCCTGTTTTTGCTTTTTTGCGAACTTGGGGAGAACATTTAGGGCGACGTTCCTAGTTTTTCAATCCTTAAAAATTTCGAGGTAAGAGTCTTTAGCCTAGGGATAAAATTATCATTCGGCAATAAATTTTAGGGCAATACCATTCATGCAATAGCGTTTACCAGTAGGGGCTGGGCCATCATCAAAAACATGACCTAAATGCCCACCACAGCGATGACAATGCACTTCTACTCTTGTCACAAAAAAGGAGTTATCAACTGATGTGCCGGTCGCCCCTTCTAGGGGTTCATAAAAGCTTGGCCAGCCGGTACCGCTATTAAATTTAGTTTCTGAAGAAAACAAGGGTAAATCACATCCTGCACAGGTATATATGCCCTTGCCATATTGTTTATCGAGTTCGCTTGTATAAGCCCGTTCTGTGCCGTGTTGACGCAGGACTTCAAACTGTGGTTTTGTTAAAGTTTTTCGCCACTCTTCGTCTGTTTTAGAAATTTCAAAACTTTCTTTTTCTTGAGGTATTGCCATAGCTTTTGATTTCCAAGGTAAATAGCGCGATAACCATGCCATGCCTATCATTGTTGCACCAGCTTGTAAAAGATATCGTTTTTTCATTTTAGCTCATTTTTTCTCTAATCAGTTTTATTACCGAGCCAACAATTTCTAACTTTGTTTTTAACGATAATATTTTTCAGGGTTAAATTATTCCACTAATCTAATTATACTCAGCAATTTACTTGGTGTGTTACCTCTATAACACCCGATGACGGTTGTTTACATCGGGTTTTAAAGAATACTAAATTTTAGGGCAAATTGACCGGCAACAACTTAATTGTTTTATCCTGACTTCCACCAATTAAATACTTTCCATCGGCACTAAAAACAATAGAAAATATGCCTATTTGTCCCAAAGGAATTGTTTTTAATAACTCGCCGGTGTATAGACGCCAAAGTTTAATAGTTTTATCCTTACTACAACTTGCTAAAATTTGGCCATTAGGAGAAATTGCGAGTGACCAAACCGGCGCTTTATGACCACCTAAAAGATGAATAGCTGTCCCAGGTTCGCGCAAAGGATCGCCTTGTGCTAACTGCCAAACGGTGATAGTTTGGTCATCACTTCCACTAACTAAAAACTGTCCATTTCCCGCAGAAATTGCTAGACAACGGACATAACCAGAATGACCTTCAAGAGTTAAATAAGGCATTTCTTTTAAGCCACCCTTGCTGTTAATTTCCCAAACATTTACCGTAGAATCATCACTTCCAGAAGCAAGGTATTTTCCATCAGGAGTAAATGCCAAACAGCGAATATAATCAGAATGCCCTGGGTAACTATTTAATAACTGGCCGGTGGGTATATACCAAATATTAATTACTTTATCATCCCCAGCGGTTGCTAATAACTGACCATCAGGACTAAAGGCAACACTTCTCACCCAATTATTATGAGCATTAAGCGAAAATAAAAGTGTTCCTTGGGGGATACTACCTACACCACCCAAATGCCAAATTTTAATAGTTTTATCATTACTTCCACTTGCCAATAATTGCCCATCGGGAGAAATTGCTAGAGTTCGTACATACCCTAAATGATTAGAAAGAGTCCGAATTGGCTGGAGATTAGCAACCCCATTTTTTGCTACCATTTGCCATAGTTTAATGGTGCGATCATCACTACCACTAATTACCATTTGACCGTCAGGAGAAATAGCCACCGCCTGAACATAATCGGAATGACCGGCCACCGTATTTGCAATTTGTGTAGAGGTTTTTCGTAAGACAATTTCTGCCAAAGGAGGCGCTGCAAAATTTGCTCTCACCATATCATGTACAAAACGATAACGCCCACCGGCCCGCTGTAAAAAACCCAGAGAATTAGCATAATTTAAAAATTGGGCATAATTCCAAGGAATATAACCAAAACTATATAAAATAAACCGCAAAATTAAATGTTGAATACAGGCAATTCCCCCACAAGCCAAACCGGCCAAAACTCCAAAACCAACGCCTCCTAAACCACTCTTTATACCGCCAAAAATTCCCAAACTTAAACCAAATGTTACCCCACTAATAAGGGTAAAAACTAAAGCTGTTGAGGCGGAGTGCCAGATGCCTTGATTGGGAACAGTTCGCGTTTTAATTTCCGGGTCATTTAATCCTTGACTTAAGCCAAAAATAAAACCGCCAATTAAACCACCAATAACTGCACGACTAACACCTAAAAAACTGGTCTTAATAAAAGCTAAAAATAAAGCAATTAATAAACCACATCCTAAGCCTAAAAGTATGCCAACAGTAACACCTTTTACAGCTTTTTCCGAAGACCATTGTATCGGTTCTGCCGGCTCAATTTTAAAACATAATCCTCCTAATATTGCAAAAAACAAACCCCCAAAAATTGCAGCATTCGTCCCAAAACTCAACCCAGAACTTAACCCCCCAATTGATCCAACTATCAACGCCACACCAAAACGATAAAGCCATTGTTGGAGAGGAATTTTTAACCAATGGGGTTGGATTTTTTCTATTAAAAACTCTTCTAAATATTCGCGTTTTAAACTCTTTGCCAACCAACCTAACCAATGCTTTGTTTTTTCTGGGGTAGGAGGAGTGCCGGTGACATAAAAACTTTGAGTTTTTTCTTGTTTTAATTGGTAGCGAATAAAAGCATCAAGTAAATATCGGCACCGAGACTCTGGAGAAGTTCTGCCCCGCCATTCATCTAACCAAATTTCCTCAGCAGCTAAAATAATTATATTAAGAAAAAAAGGAGTTTTTGCCCAATTCAATAAAAACGGATCATTCTGAAATTGTTGCCATAATTGTTGTTCTCCTAAATTTGCCAAATAAGTTTGAATTTGCGTTTCATTTAAAGGTAAAAAATAAATAGCTGCATTCAGAGAAAGTAAAGTTTTAGTAGCAGCATATTCCGTTAAACCGCAGCACACAACTAAATGCTGGGGACGACAACTTTCGATATATTCATTTATTGCTTCTAAGCAAGGCTTTTGAAGTTCAGTTTTGAGTTCACTAAAGCCATCTAACAAAGGAACAAATTGCCTATTTTGTAACCATAAAGAAGCAGTTTCAGGAATTAAGCCATATTTGGTATAAATTTCATTTACCACCCAGTCAAAAATCGAGCAATTGCCATTCCATGAACAAAGATTCAACGGCACCGGCACCGGCTGAGTGCTATCATTTTCAGCACGAAAAACAAGGCTTTGGGTTAATTCTAATAAACTCGTAGTTTTGCCGGCACCCGATGCGCCCAAAATCACCAATTTTCCCTCTACAGTGGGCAAGTCAAATAATTCGATTAAGTTAGTTTGTGGTAGTAGTCGTTCGCTTGGTAAGTTACCAATTTTAACTTCCACATCCCAACTTCGTGTAAATTCACTATAATTTTGCAGCTTATTTTTTTGCAAAATCACTCGGTGTAAAGATTGATCAAGCCGATTTCGTACCTCGTTTTGAATTTCCTCAAGAATTTGATAGCGAGTTTGAACACTCTGCCGTGCAAACTGAGGAGCAGAAAATTCTAGGATTTGTTGCATTCTTATTTTCATAGCGATTTTTCTTAACCCACAGCAGAGAATCAAAAAAAGTTTAATCTGATTTGGGACAAAAATGAAAGCTTTTTTGAATTCGTGAATTGAATGTCATTTTTCTCAAAAAACCCTCCTAAAAAAGGCATTATCTACCATTAAAAGCCCCCATACTTAACAAAAGTCTTGGCTAATTTTTCAGCTATTACTATAAAATCACACAATCGAATTGTTCCACTTCGGCAGACTGTCTACTTTAAAACCTATGACAGTTTAGAGGACGGTTGGCTGTAATGTATATTAGACAAGGGTTTGTGGAGAGTGCCGGCCTGCTATTAAAGCTCGACATTTATTCAAAAAAATCAGTCAGCCCTAAAAAGTGCCACAAAAATTTAACTATGCTTAAAGTTCCATCTCTACAGTAAAAGCATAGAGTTCAGCAAAAAACCATGATTCTTGAAGTTTGCCACCCCAACCCGCTTATCGGTGAATTGTTCCAAGTTAAAGCTATATCAAGACCTCAATCTCTTGTTCTACCGGCCCCTTCAACAAAAAAATTGCATACAGAATACTTTATTGCAGAAGTAATGATGCGCCCCTGTTAAATCTTAAAAAAAATTTCTAATCTCCAACACATTAACTACTATGAATTGCGCTGAAAACGAAGCAATGAATGTCATTATCCGAGATTTAGAGATGTTGATTTCTCAAATCGAAAAAAACCCTAAGCTTTCCCCTTGGGTGATGCGAATGACGGTTAAAGCCATTCAAGAAAAAGCCGAAAAAATGGCAACCAAAACGGCCCAAGAAGCGGCCCATCAAAAGCAACTGGCCTTAAGAAACTAAAACTTTGGTCTACTAATTTGTGATCTATATCATATCTGCACTCAAAGGCAGTCACCATTATTCACTGATTTGGATCTCTCTCTATCTAAAGAATTATCACACCCTATTAGAGAATTCAATCACAAAAATAAGGAACAAAATAAGGGATATTAAAGGTGTCGAGTTCAAACCACCCAAAATGCTATCCCAAGTTGTTTTTTCCCCACCAGCAGTTGCCGAAGTCTTTGGAGAAGCCTGTAATTATGGGTATTTAACCTTTGATCAGCGTTTAGCACTCCAAAATGTACTCTTAAACTTTTCTCTGAATGAAGAAGACCAAGAAGCAATTGATCGGTTGCTTCATGCAGTACGTCGGGGATGGCTAAAAGTTATTGATTAATTACGCTAATTTTTGGGTGGATTTCTCAACCAACGTTTTTTATATTTATTAATAAAAATAAACTTTTAACTGAAAGTTTCAGGAGGTGCAAAGAACAGTTGGATTAAACTTTTCAAGGATAAAGATTGACTATTTGGTTTAGAACTAGAGTTATCAAATATAAGCTGCACATGGGAAGTGCAGCTTTTTTATTAGCTAAATAACTCCAAAACTTCCCCCCCATAATTTATTAAATTTCCGTGAGTTTCCATACTCCATCCCAGTCTGCCGGTGGCGGAGAATTTAACCAATGTTGGCAGCGTTCTAACTGAATAGCAGCCGGAATATCCCAACTAGAAATTTCTAAAACTTTGCTAAATTGTTCCGCAGCCAGAGAAAATTCCCGATTTCTATAATAAGAACGGCCTTGAGAATAGTATTCAATCACTTGAACTTTTTCTTCGGGTAATTCTTCAGAACGCAAAGCCACAAGCTGATAAATTGGCATCGCTTCATGTTGACCTTTGACACGAATATTATCCAATTCTCTCGCCCAAACTCGCTCACAACAAAGTCGATGCGTGCTATCACTAATAACAATATCACAGCCGTATTGTTTACTAGCTTTTTCTAAATAAAAACCCATATTTAAACTATCACTAACAGGTGCTATTTCTAAACGTCCTGGTGTATTTAAATTTGCCCCGGTAAAACTATCAGAATTAATTCCAATTCCCATCCGCAGCGCGGGTTTGCCATCTTCAACACGACGCACATTTAACTCAACTAGTCGCTGACGCATTTCTATGGCAGTTTGCACAGCACACCAGCCGTGCTCACCTTGACCTATTGATGAGCTAAAAGTTGCTATTATGGCATCTCCAACATATTTATCAATTGTGCCTTGATATTTAATTACTGCTTCACTCATAGAGTTAAAATACTCTTTCAAAAGCTCACTTACTGAGCCATCTTCCAAATTTTCAAGTAGGGGCGTAAAACTCCTAATTCCTGAATATAAAACAGAAATTTCTTTACGAGAAACAATCGGCTTAACATTCGATTTTTTAGGCAATTCTTTTTCATTCTTAGACTCTTTTAAATATAAGATACTAGAATTATCCTCTGGATAAATTTCTTCTAAAATCAGCAAAATTCCGTTACTATCATCAGAATTTTCTCCCATATACTGAACTATTAAATTAATTTTTCTAGCTTTTTTTTCCGCATCTATTAAAAGCTTTTCTCCGTATTTTTGAGGCCGTTTTCTTGATTCATTTGTTGTCAAATCTCTATTTATATATTCAGATAAATCTCCATCCTCCATATTCACTAAATCTGTAATAACACGCCCTTCTAACCAGTCAGCATGACTAAATCCCATTAACTCTTTTGCCTTCGGATTAATCGCCAGAATATGACCGGTGAGATTAGTGGCAATTAAACCTAAACCACAACAGCGAAAAACATCATTTTTAAGCTTTTCTTGATGAGTTAAATTAGCTAAAATTTCTGCATTTTCTAAAACAATTCCCGCTTGTAAATTAAAAGCTTCAATTATCTCTCTATCTGTCAAGCTAAAACTAGCTTTCCATGCTTCAGGTGCCACCGGCCAAGTGTCAGGATCATAGGCTGGAAAATCACCGAACCGTAGCTTATTTACTAAATGAGTCACACCAACTAATAATCCTTTAGAATTAAAAATTGGCAAGCATAATAAACTACAAGTTCGGTATCCTGTCCGCTGATCGGCTTGTTTAGCAACTTCACTATCTGGATGATCATAAAAATCAAACTCCATAACCATTGGTTCGCCGGTTTGCGCCACCCGACCGGCAAAACCGGCCCCCATTGGTATCCGAATTTCTTGAAAAGAACCAGCCAGAGAAATTTTTGTCCACAACTCATTTTTTTCGCGGTCAACGATCCAAACCATACTACGGTCAGAATTTGTCAAATTTTTCGCTTCCGTCATTATGGTTTGTAGTGTTTCATCTAAATTAAAACTTCTTTCACTAATTTTTCTAATGGCCGATAACAATAACAAAAACCTACTTTTTTCATCGCTTTCTTTCTCTTCATCTAAGATATTTTTTTTCTCCTCACTCCTTACAGAATCCAACAAACTTAGCGCATCCTGTATTTCGTTTTCTTGTTCTGGTACATCCATCTCGCTTGTATTTTCTCCCTCATCTTGATGGTTCCAATTTAACCATAAATCTCGGCTAGGCGGGCGTACTTCATTCTCCATCTCATTACTCTTAATAAGATTATTTTTTCGATAAAAGTTTTCCAGAGATTTCTCCACAATTGGTACTAAAATTGGCAAAAATTCTGTTAATAACTTTTCATCTTCTTTTGTAAAACCAGATGGATCTATGTTAGGAAATAAAGATTCATTAAAAATCTTAGTTTTTAGTTTATTAACAACTTCAACTAAACCTATAACTTCCCCATAAAAATTTAACACCGGCATCGTCAACAAAGTATAAGTTCTATAGCCGGTTTTAGCTTCTTCTTTTTTGACCCCTTCTGACCGAAAATCATCATAAAAATCCAAGCCAATATTGACAGATTTTTTTAGATTAATTGCTTCCTTAAAAACCCCACCAACTTCTCTACAATGTTCCTGAAATACCTCAAACTCTAAACTAGGAATAAGCGAAACAATCTGATAATTTACCGCATCTAATAAAAAAATATTGGCGCGATCCGCCCCTAATAATTCGGCAGTTTTCAAGCTGGTGTCATACCATAATTGATAAAGTATCCTATCAAAATCAAAGGCTTTCGCCATAGTTCCTCCTGAGTATGAGTTTGCGGTGGAGTTCGGACAGATTTTAACGGGGCTGTTTCCTTGGTTTGCAAATCAAGGCCAGTTAAACTTAATTTAACAAAAAGGTTACTAAGTAAGTCTTCCCTACAAGCCCATTTTGCCCAACAGATCATAGATATTCCAATGTTGAAACCCTTTCCAGTAAAAGACTTTTCCCCCTCTAAAATCTCAAATGTTAAAATTTACCTGTTTGTAAAAAAACCCTGATGGTAGACCCCTTCAGCCGGCCCAAAAAGTTCTTGTCTATAGCCTAACTTTTTCTGAATTTTGCTAATTTTTCAGTTTTCGAGTTTTTAGGGCAGAGAAAGCACCCTTTCTTAAAAGCTTAAGATATGGAAATCAACACCCTTAAAATCTATTCTAAGGTTTCAGAATCCTATTTAAACCTCAAAAAACAAAAAAAATGCAATTTCAGATACAAAAACGTTTTTTTCCACCGGCCCTTTTCTCTGCTTTAGCCGGTCTTAGCATTCTAATTTATCGAGGGCCCGGTTGGGTTTGGTTGCGCTACTATGGCGGCGATATCGTAGCCGTAGCATTTCTATACTTTACTCTAAGCTTGTTTTACACCGGCTCACCCCCTATCCGTTTCAGCATCATAGCAACCATTGCCCTATTCATCGAACTTGCACAACTATTTCACCTCACCCCCCCAAACGGTTCATTACTCAGCACCCTTGTTTTTGGTTCTAACTTCGATTACTTTGATTTACTGGCCTATATTCTCGGTTTATTCCTAGCCGTCGCCTATGACTTATCCTCCAAACCCACACACCGCAGCTAAAACCATTTAAAATTATTGCCACAAATTTTAATTGTTAAAATCCTCTAAGGTTCTGTTTTTCCCTTTGCAAACAACAATTATTTTTCTACAAAAAACAAACCTTTTGAAATACTCTCTCAAATTCCTTTTCCAAAAACCGTTAAAAATATCATCGAAAAATTTTTATCAAAATTAGAGTCCGTCTCAGCCTCGAAGTTGCCGGCGTGTCAGTCAACAAAAAAACCATCCAAACCAAACCCATCTGCATAGCCGCCAAATACCGCCAAACCCAAGCATTTAGAACTGTTTGGTTCCTCGCTATCGCCAAAATTAACAAATTTTTTTAGCCCTTGACAGCCCGAAAACATTATGCTACGGTCGAAGACATAAAGGAATTCAAAAACTAAAAAAGCCGCAAATGTCAAACAGCACTTATTCATTTTATTTTTGGTGGTTTACGCAGGTTCACTTGGCGTGACACCCTAAATGGTGCTGAAAACCCAAGTGAACCGCAGACAAAAACCTGCGGTTTTTTAATGTCTACTCAAAAAACATTCAACCCATTCTCAAACAAATGACAGCCCTAACCCAACCACAATTTTTTAGCTTTTATTTTTTTTGGCGCAGATACAGTTCTGGGTAAGTCGCCTCATGTCGTTTGTCGCTTCAACCCGGAACTGTAAAAAAGTTCCGGGTTTTTTTATAGGGCAATACTCCGCCCACCAAACCCAACATAAACTCTCATCTTTAACTTAGGAAAAAATCATGTTAACTGCAAAACTCGCTGCTAAAACTCATCCCCAACACCAAACAATTCTAAACATCTCAAAAACCGCCAGCATCGGCGGCGAAGAGTTATTAATTATTGGTGGGCCCTGTACCGTAGAAAGTCTTAACCAAATGGAACAAGTCGCCAACCACCTCGCCCACACATCAGTACAAGTTTTGCGAGGCGGCGTCTACAAACCCCGCACTTCTCCTTACGCTTTCCAAGGTTTAGGAGATGCGGGGTTAAATATTTTATCGACGATCAACCGGCACCATAACATCCCTACAGTCACCGAAGTAATGACCATTAGCCAAATTGAAGGCATTGTGGAACACGCCGATATGCTACAAATTGGTAGCCGCAATATGCAAAACTTTGATTTACTTAAAGCCGTTGGAAGTGCCGGTAAACCTGTTATTTTAAAACGCGGTTTAGCAGCAACTATTGAAGAATTTGTGATGGCTGCTGAGTATATTCTTGCTCATGGTAATTCTGAGGTTATTTTATGCGAACGAGGTATCCGCAGTTTCGATAATTACACTAGAAATGTACTTGATTTAGGGGCTGTTGTTGCTCTTAAACAGATAACACATTTGCCGGTGATTGTTGATCCTTCTCATGCTGCCGGTAAACGCGAGTTGGTGGCTGCTTTGGCAAAAGCTGGGGTCGCTGCCGGTGCTGATGGCATCATGGTAGAGTGTCACCCCGAACCCGAAAAATCTGTCTCCGATGCCAGACAGGCGCTTTCTTTAGAAGACATGGCTGCCTTAGTCGAAAGTTTGCGTCCTATTGCTGCTGCTGTCGGCCGACGGGTGCCGGTGGCCAAAATGGGCCAACAATTAGCTGTGGCTTAAAAGCCTAATTTTCTGTGGTGGGCAAAGCCCACCCTACTTTTTTTACAAAAAAAATATAAAAAACTGTAGCTTAAGTTACAAATAACGTATTTTTTTTATAAACATCACTATCTTTATAGGCTTACCGTAGTTTACAATAAAAAAGGCAAAAAATTGCAAAGGACTAGGGAAAATGCCTGCCACAGACTGGTTGAATTTAACAATTGGCAGATTAGAAAAAATTCGGCGTTATATACCCGCAGTATTAACACTTTGTGGTGGAATAGGTTTGTCTATAGGTGCTTGTTTTGTTGTTTGGAATTGGGAACAAACACGCACCCAAACAGAACTTAAAGACCGGCTAACTGTAACAGCCAGCGCCTTACAAAAAGATATGGAAAGTAAAATAGCGCTTTTGCGAGCAACAAGCGCCTTTTATACAGCCTCTAACGACATCGATTCCCAAGAGTTTCAAACCTTTGTTAAATCAGCACTTTACTGGCATCCTGGCATCCAAATGGTCGCCTGGGTACCCCGTGTTAAAGATGAGGAGAGACAAGATTATGAAAGTAAGTTTTTTAGAGAGGATAAGGGGGATTTTTACCTATCTGAAAAAATGCTTTCTCAAGAAATTGTAGCTGCTGAAAAACGGCCTGAGTATTTCCCAATAGAACAAGTAGTTAGCTTAACAAAAAATGAAAAAATTATCGGATTAGATTTGGGTAACTTGCCCTTCAAAACACCACCAATAGAAACAGCTATAGTGCGGGGAGAAATTATTGTTACCAGCCAAATAAATTTAGAAATCAATAGCAACCATCAATCAAGGTTTCTTGTTTTTATTCCCATTTATAACCCCGGATTAAATGATACAGAAAAACTCCGACGTCAAAACTTGAGGGGTTTTGTAGTAGGACTTTTTGAAATTCCAGAAATCCTGAGACTTGCTTTGCAGGAAAAACAATTCGGCAATAGCTTTCATTTTTACTTAGAAGATGCTATGGCTGCCGAAAATCATAAATTTATGGCTTTTTATGATGCCAATAAACAGCAAATTAGTACAGATGGTAAAAATCAAAATTGGTCGCAAATTAAGCAAATTGCTTTTTGTGGAGATGGAACAGCTTGCACCCGTATTGTGCAGATAGAAAATCGCCGTTGGTTATTGCAACTTTTGGTAGATAAAAATTATAATTTTCCTCAAAAATACTGGCGCAGTGGTGGGACATTTTTGTTCGGGTTATTTTTAACAGCTATCGCTTTTATTTATTTGATAGTTTTACAAAAACGTACTCAAGAAATTGAAAAAATTGCCTCAGAAAAAACCAAACAATCTCAGGAACTTAAAAAGGCATTACAAGAGTTACAAGAAACTCAATCGCAACTTATTCATACAGAAAAAATGTCTTCTTTAGGGCAATTAGTAGCCGGTGTAGCCCATGAAATTAATAATCCTATTAATTTTATTTACGGAAACTTAAGTCATGCAGACCAATATGTACAAGACTTGATAAAGTTAATTCACTTGTATCAACAGCATTGCAACTCTAATATTCCAGAAATTGAAGCCTATAGAGAAGACATTGAATTTGATTTTTTAATCCAAGATATGCCCAAACTTCTCGCTTCAATGAAAGTCGGGGCAGATCGAATTAGAGAACTTGTTTTATCCTTGCGTAATTTTTCGCGTTTAGATGAATCAGATATCAAACTTGTTAATTTGCACGAAGGTATTGAAAGTACCTTAATGATTTTACAAAATCGCCTAAAAGCAACAGAGTCTTTTCCTGCTATTGAAGTTTTTAAAAATTATGAAAACCTGCCTTTAGTAGAATGTTATAGTGGAAAAATAAATCAAGTATTCATGAATTTGTTGTCTAATGCTATTGATGCACTCCAAACCACAATAGAAACAGACAAAACCCGTGCCATAACAAAAGAATTAAGCCATTCAGGGTTAAATTCTTCCTCGCAAATATCCATAGCTTTAGCCAATCGTAACCACATTAAAACTCAGGAAAATTTTAAACCTAAAATTACAATTTCTACAGAAGTTTGGCAAAATAACCATGTTAGGGTAAAAATTTCTGACAATGGTAGTGGGATGACAGAAAACATCCAAAAACATATTTTTAATCCCTTTTTTACTACAAAACCTGTGGGAAAAGGTACGGGATTAGGTTTGTCAATAAGCTATCAAATTATAGTAGAAAAGCATGGTGGCAAGTTGTCGTGTAATTCTACCCTCGGCGAAGGAACAGAGTTTTGTATTGAACTTCCTATCCGCAAACAAATTAGTAGGGGAACATAGTTATGTTTTTAATTCAACGCAGTACAGCCAAGACAGAAAGATAAACCCTATAAAAGGATTTTTGCCCAACTTGTAACTACTGGAATTATTGAAGTTAAATAAAACCCTTTAACCCAATTTTTTGTTTACCAAGTTGTCAATAAATATTTGCATTTTTTCATAATGACTTCCTTTCCAAAAAATTTGATTGCACGATCCACACATCGAAAAGTGATCATAACGCTCTTTTGCCTTTGGTGGAATTAAATCAATGATCTTTTCTTTTGCCACTGGTTCTAACGGTGTATTGCAATTTATACACAGTTTAAAGGGTTGAATTTTATCAAGAAAATTAAAGCGTCGTAGGACTTCTTCTAACTGTTTTTCAGGGTTAGTTGCTCTAACATAATAGCCATAAATCACTATTGAACGCTTAAATAAACCTCTATCTCTGCTTAATAAAATCCTGTTTTCTCGACTTGAAATTTCTGCCAATTCTTCATCATCTGCATGATTACGATAAAGAGTATCAAACCCCAACATCCGCAAAAAATTTGCCAGTTTTCCCAAATGTACATCCAGCACAAAACGTTGGGGATATTCCTTACTTTCAGCCACCGCCGGATAAATACTACACTTTTCGCCACCGGCAATAATATAAGCAAAATCTACTTCTTTATCATTCACGACAATTTTATCAACTTCGGTATGAGGAATTCCCAAAGCTTCTATCGTATCTTTAATTGCTGAACGATTTACCAATTCATAAGCTATTTCTTTATGGCGTTTATGGCGAGGTAAAAAATCATTTAATTCTTCATAAAATCTAAAGTAAACGTTAGCCATTAGTTTTTTTGGTAATTATTAAAAGTCATATTTTAGCTGGGTTTGTGGCGAATCAAATCTAACTTTATCTCGCCACAAAGAAACCTACATAAAGCTAGGACATGAAAAGTAGATTTTCAGTAATTGTCATTACATACTTTCTAAAACTTTATAAATCACGTCCACCGGCACTTGATCGGTAATAGTAACTACTCCTATTGCCGTCGGTAAAATAAACCGCACCTTTCCATTTTTTACCTTTTTATCTGTTTGCAAAATATCCACAACTTCATTTAAAATTAAACCGGCCGGCAACTTAATCGGTAAACCTGTTTTTTCAATTAAATTTAGTTGTCGCTGGTTAGATTCTTCATCCCACATTTGCAACTTTACTGCTATATTTCCCGCAGCTACCATTCCAATTGCCACCGCTTCACCATGATTAACAACAGTGTAGCCCGTCAAACTTTCCACCGCATGACCAATAGTATGACCATAATTTAAAATAGCTCTTAATCCTGATTCTTTTTCATCTTTGCTTACCACATCTGCCTTACTTTGGCAAGAAGCAGTAATAATTTTTTCAATTAATTCTGGAGAAATAGCATCAATATCATCAAGGCTTGAACTTGCTTCCAAAGCTTCAAAAAGTGCTTTATCCCAAATCACTCCATATTTAATTACCTCTGCCATTCCTGCTCTAAATTCTCGCTGCGGCAAAGTTTTTAAAACATCCGAATCAATTAACACTAACTTTGGCTGATGAAAAGCCCCAATTAAGTTTTTTCCCTTTGGATGATTGACACCAGTTTTGCCACCAATAGAAGCATCAACCATAGCTAATAAAGTTGTGGGAACTTGCACCACCCCAATACCTCGCAACCAAGTAGACGCCGCAAACCCAGTCATATCACCAATAACACCACCGCCCAGGGCTACCATTGTCGAGGATCTTTCCAGCCGGTGTTCTAAAGCTGCATCATAAATAATTTGCAATGTTTGGGGAGTTTTGTATTCTTCCCCAGCCGGTAAAATACAACTTTGTACATCAAACCCTGCGGTTTTTAAAGAACTTAAAGCCCGTTCCCCATAGTGTTGAAAAATAATAGGATTGGAAACAACTAAAACTTTTTTACCACATTGGAGAGATTGCATTCTTGATCCTAGTTGATCTAAGCTCCCCGATCCAATCAAGATATCATAAGCATTTTGCGGTAAATTGACACAAATTGTAGAAGCCATAGTAAAGATTTTAGAGTTTAGATTTTCAAGAATGTCGGAGCATTTGTAGCGTTGATTTTTTCAATTATCTCATTTTGCCGACCTTCTAAATCAACGCACACCGGCTGTATTGTACCCCAGTCCATGTTTCAATAGTGTTATGAGTTTTTATGGAGATTTGTAAATGTCAGCAGCAGGAATTGTAAGTTACGCTCTTTTGTTCGGTGGTGCCATAGCTCTCGCTGCCGGTCTAATGTTTGGTTTCCGAGCCATCAAACTCATTTAACTTCACAAGGTGGGCATCTGGCCCACCTTTGAACAACCCAAAAATTACGCGCCTAGTTTAGCTTTAACCAACTCTTGAACTTTTTTGCCATCAGCTTTGCCTTTTAGCTGCTGCATAGCCGCCCCCATAACTTTGCCCATATCTTTTGGGGAAGTAGCACCAACTTTAGCAATAATGTCACCGATCACCGCCGCAACTTCCTCATCCGAAAGTTGTTGGGGCAAATATTCTTCAATGATGGCCAATTCTTGCGCTTCTGTATCGGCTAAGTCGTCACGTTTTGCTTGCCGGTATTGATCAATAGCATCGCGCCGCTGTTTGGCAAGCTGGATCAAAACTTCGAGTTCTTCTTCTTCCGTGAGTTCTGCCTTCCCTGCCGGTCGTACAGAGGTTTCTTTTTCAAGGATGACTTTCTTAATGCTGCGGACTGTCTCCAAGCGAATTTTATCTTTTGCTTTCATTGCGGCTTTGATGTCTTCGCCGATTTTTTCTTTGAGGCTAGTCATAGCAAGGTGGTTTGTTTTTGTTGTTGAGGAAAAGTTATTAGCTTAAATTTGATTCTTTTCTTATTTTAAAAGAAATTATTTTAGATTTACCAAATTACGCCCTCGAACTAAGAAGCTTGGAGCGATGCCTAAGTTGGGGTCGCTTAAAATGCCGACAAAACCCATCTTTACAACTTTTACAGGCAATCTAAAAATTCTAGCTGTTCAAAAAAACAGGTAAAGCTCCCTAGCTAAGGGCCAATCAAAAAAAAATTTTTTGAAGATCGAAACGCTAAATCAAGCTTTTTGAACTTTGTTAAACTTCTGCCCGCCATTCTTAGAAAAGATCCGTGAAAACATCATCAATATTTTGAAAAAGAAATGATAATATTGCGATGAAAGAACGTGCTGCGAGGGTCTGCTGTGATCCATTCTGCTACTTTAACTCTTCAGTCAGCTACACCGGCACCTGCTGACCATAGCCGGCTGCGACTGTTCTCTGGGTCGGCTAATCTTCCCCTTGCTCAGGAAGTGTCACGCTACCTGGGAATAGACTTAGGGCCAATGGTACGCAAACGGTTTGCGGATGGAGAACTCTACATACAAATACAAGAATCTATTCGCGGTTGTGATGTTTATCTCATCCAGCCGTCTTGTCACCCCGTCAATGACAACCTCATGGAGTTGTTGATTATGATCGATGCCTGCCGGCGGGCATCGGCAAGACAAATTACCGCCGTCATCCCCTACTATGGTTATGCTAGGGCTGATCGCAAAACAGCGGGACGGGAGTCTATTACCGCTAAGCTGGTGGCGAACTTAATCACAGAAGCGGGCGCAAATCGGATTTTGGCTATGGATTTGCACTCAGCGCAAATTCAAGGTTATTTTGATATTCCTTTCGATCATGTGTACGGTTCGCCGGTTTTGTTGGAATATCTAGCCAGCAAGCGTCTGCCCGATCTAGTCGTGGTTTCTCCAGATGTGGGTGGCGTCGCAAGAGCTAGAGCTTTTGCCAAAAAGTTAAATGATGCTCCTTTGGCCATTATTGATAAACGCCGGCAAGCTCATAATGTCGCAGAAGTTTTTAATGTCATTGGCGATGTGAAGGGTAAAACTGCCGTATTGGTAGATGACATGATTGATACTGCCGGCACAATGGCAGAAGGTGCGCGTCTGTTGCGCCGCGAAGGTGCTCGTCAGGTTTATGCTTGCGCTACTCATGCAGTTTTGTCTCCACCGGCTATAGAACGTCTTTCTAGTGGTGTATTTGAAGAAGTCATCGTCACAAATACTATTCCTGTTTCTGAAGACAGACGCTTTAAGCAGTTAACTTTGCTTTCGGTGGCAAACGTTTTGGGTGAGACAATTTGGCGGGTTCACGAAGACAGTTCTGTTAGCAGTATGTTTCGATAGCCGACTATAAACCCTAGCAAGTAAAACTTTCCAGGTAAAAGGATATTCCCCCCTTTTACCTTTTTTGTTTTTTCTTGCTTTTACTTCTTATTTCCCTGATTGTTAATTATTTTTCGCAGTAATTTTAACAACTTTCAATCCTTCTTGAAAATGATAAATTACTGTCATAACGGCTACCAAAAAATAAAATAGCCGAATTCCCCAGCCAGAAATTGAAAACAAAGCTGCTATTTTTTGAGGATGAATTTTAGCAAAATTGCTAAACCTTGAAGCTACCCCTAAATTGGGATTGCTAAGTTCGTTCATCTCTACTTGTTTAATGGGCAGCACAGGATACTCAGCAGTGTGAAGATAAAAACCCAGAAAGCCTCCACTTCCTACCCTAGTTTTTAAAAAAGAACTGGTAATTTTTTCGGCTTGGGGGTAAGTGACTCTTTCTACATCAGCTACTTGATTTATCCAGTCATTATATTTGACTAAATCTGTTAAAACTACCAACACCGGCAGGCTAATAATGACCAAAATTGCCCCTGCATAAATTCCAGATTTTTTTGGTAGTAAACCGGCAGCAACTCCCAAACCCATCCCCAAAATTGCAAAAACTAAGACGTTTAAAACTTCAATTACTTGAATTCCTTGCAAAATATCGCCAAGAATTTGAATAGTGTAAATCCGCGATTCTGCAATTAACAAAGCTCCCATTTTTATGCTAAATCCTAACGCTACTAAAGCTGCAAAAAGAAGGGCATAAACAAGCGTTTTTAGGGCAAAAACAAGTGCTTTGAAGAAGGGATTAATTGGTTGGGATTTGTCGGTTTTCTTGGGCGTTTTTGGCAGTTTTTTTGTCTTGGTTGTTACAGGGGTGGCGACGGGGGCGGGCACCGGTGGAGGAGTTACGGATGCCGGCATTGAGGTATTTAAATCAAAGCCGGTGCGCCAAGCTGGTGTAGAATTCCCCGGTGTATGGGCTTGTACCACCACCCGCTGTACAGAAGGCGGGTTTAAATTTGCTACGCCTTGCCGAATAAAATTTACTAAAAACGACTGATCGGCCGGTGTTTGCGATTCAGCAATCACCATCAAACAGTTATTCTTGAGTCCTACTTTAACCGTAATGCCTTTCGGTTGTAGAGATTGATTCATCAAAACTTTAATGGCCTGCGGGTTGCCAAGCTTGGCGAGTTCTAGTGTTTTCTGCTGTGCCATCTTTGATTGCTGTTACAGTTCATAGTTGCTGGAACGAGAAAATTTTGCTTTGATGTGCAGGGGTTAGTCGCATAGCGAAACTCCTCAAACTTTCGAGATGCCGATGGTTGTACAAAATATATCTGGAAATTTTATCTCATTCTTTGCTTTTAAAGTTTTTCTTTTGGTTGCTATCTCCCAGCTACTGAAAACCAACTTCGGCATCTAAACTTAAAAAAGCTTTATAATTGTTTACAAAACTTCAGTAAAGACATTGTTTTTTAAGCCATGCAAGCAACCCTTACTACACCCACCACCCCCGGAGAATATTGGAAATGGCGAGGACAGTCTATCTATTATGTCCACACCGGCAACACTTCTAGTCAACTACCTCCTTTGCTGCTTGTACACGGTTTTGGCGCATCCACCGATCACTGGCGGAAAAATTTGGCTGGTTTGGCGGACGAATTTGATATCTGGGCCATCGACTTACTGGGTTTTGGTCGTTCCACAAAACCTGATTGGCAATATAGCGGTGATTTGTGGCGCGATCAATTACATGATTTTATTACTCAAGTCATCCAAAAACCTGTTGTATTGGCCGGCAATTCTTTAGGAGGTTATGTTTCTCTCTGTGTGGCTGCACAGCGTCCAGAATCTGCTACTGGTTTAGTTTTAATTAATACCGCCGGCCCCTTTACTTCTACAAAAACAGCCCCAGAACCTAGCCCGATCCGCAAAGCTTTTAAACAAGGCATTCAAGCAGTTATATTGCAAGAATGGTTTAGTTTTTTTCTGTTCAATTATACGCGCCAAAAATCTGTAATTCGCAAAACCTTAGAAAAGGTTTATTTAGATAAATCTGCCGTTACAGATCAACTAGTTGAAGATATTTATCGCCCTTCCTGTGATCCGGGTGCCCTCAAAGTTTTTAACTCGGTTTTCAAGTCTCCGCAAGGCGAAAAAAATGATGTGTTATTAGCTAAACTAAAATGTCCTTTATTGATGTTATGGGGCGAGGCTGATCCTTGGATGAATTCCAAAGAAAGAGGCGCTTTATTTCGTCAATATTATCCGCAACTAACCGAGTATTATTTAAAGGCTGGGCATTGTCCCCACGATGAGGTGCCGGGGGAGGTTAACAACTTAATTCGCTCTTGGATTTTATCTTTTACGGAATAATTTTTTTTAAAACAAAAGACAACACAGACAGTTTTTAAAAAGTTCTGTGTTGTTCGGTTTTTAATAAGAAATACGGGGATGAATTCGGGGGTGTAATTTGCTTTGCACCGGCACCCCTTCAATGAGATGCTGTTGAACAATTTGGGGAATATCTGGAGGGAGAACTCGATAATACCAAATTTCATCCGGGGTAACACGAACCGTTGGCCCAGAACTGCATTGTCCCATACAACCGCTAGGAACAATGCTAACTCCGGGGATATTTTGCTTTTCAAATATTTTAAGGACTTCAGCAGAGCCGTTTCTCTGGCAAGATATGTGTTGACAAACCATTACACAGCGTTCCTTTGGCTGTTGTTTTTGTGGCGGTTGTTCTTGTTGTGTTTGTGTCATTGTTCGCCGATGGCTTCAAAATTCTTTACATTTTCGATCTTAACGTTTGTAACGAATAATGATATGTGATGACAGTGACTATTAAGACACTAATTTTTAATTTCTAATTTCGTTTTAAAATTAGTTCCTAGATTGTTTTTAATGTTACAAACTTATTTATGCCTAAAACTGTGGCCGAAGTAATGCAGCCTGACCCAATTGTGGTAAGGCCAGAAACTCCTCTCCAAGAGGCAATTCAGATTTTAGCAGAGCGGCGAATTAGTGGTTTGCCGGTGGTTGATGCGTCTGGCAAGGTAGTGGGGGTGCTTTCCGAGGGTGATTTAATGTGGCAGGCTACCGGTGTTACTCCGCCGGCTTATATTATGGTGCTCGATAGCGTCATTTATTTAGAAAATCCTGGGCGTTATGAACAGGAACTCCACAAAGCTTTGGGCCAAACGGTGGGAGAAGTGATGAGTAAAAATCCCATTTCTATTTCACCAGATAAATATGTATCAGATGCGGCTCGCTTGTTGCACGAACGTCAAATTCATCGCCTTTTAGTAGAAGATTCTAGCGGTAAATTAGTCGGGATTATTACGCGGGGTGATGTGGTGCGAGCAATGGCTGCTTCTCCAGAATAAAGTTGTTTTTCGGCAGATGATCAATTAGCAATTTTGGGTAGGAAATAAGAATAAAATGAGTATCACTCCTGAGTCTGTTAGAGAGCTTTTAGGTTCTGAAGATTTAGGCGAACGCCTGAAATCGGTTAATTTATTTCGCCAACTTGATCCGGTTGTTGCGTTTGAATTGGCTCAAATTGCCGCAGCAGATCAAAATGCTCGTGTGCGTTATGCTGCTGTTAGTCAGTTAGCTTCTTTAGGCAATCAAAATTTACAACTTGCTTACGATTTATTGACTGATCGTTTGCTTAATGATCCTGAGCCTGATGTGCAAGCAGCAGCGGCTGATTCTTTGGGAGGTTTGCATTTAGAAGATGCTTTTGATCATCTAGCTGAGGTTTATCAAACTTCTGGGGAATGGTTAGTGCGTTTTAGTATTGTGGCGGCTTTAGGTGAATTGGGAAGTGTTCGGGCTTTTGATTTGTTGAAAGATGCTTTAAATTCCCAGGAAGATTTGTTAAAAATGGCGGCGATTAGTTCTTTGGGAGAGTTGGGTGATTCGCGGGCAATTCCTTTGCTTGTTGAGTTTGTTAATAATCCTGATTGGCAGATTCGTCATCGCCTTGCTCAGGCTTTGTGTCGTTTGGGAGGCAATGAGGCTAGGGAGGTTTTGAAAACTTTAGCAAAGGATAATGTTGAACAGGTTGCTACGGAGGCGAATATCGGTTTATCTGCTTCGTAATTATGTTGGTGATGTGGGCTTTGGTCGGTGGACATGGCCCACCCATTTTTTTAGTTTTCCCAATCTTCAGGTATTCCTCTATTTATAATTTTTTCACAGTTTTTTAGATAAAATTCTGCGGCTATATCTTTTTGGTTGATGGTTAAAACTTTTTGGAATTGTTGATGAGATTCGGGGAAATTTTGGCTATAATAAAGTTCTAAACCTTGCTCAAAGTTTTTGCGCGTTTGGGTTTTAAGTTCAATCATTTGAGGGCTATCCCCGCCATAAATTTCAAATACTGAAACTGGTTCTTTTTTGCCTTTGACTTTGACTCTGCCTAAAAATCGACTTTGATCTTTTATAGAGCTATTTATGGTTTGTACAGTGGGTTCACTGATGATAATTCCAGCGCCATAGGTTTTTGTTAATCCTTCGAGACGAGAGGCAAGGTTTACGGCGTCTGATATAACTGTGGTTTCCATTCTTTGGGTTTCGCCAATGGTTCCTAACATGAGAGTGCCGGTGTGTAAACCTATGCCTATGTTGATGGGTTGATAGCCTTTTTTGCTACGAGATTGATTGTAAATGGTGACTTGTTTTTGCATGGCTATGGCTGCTTTGATGGCATCTTCTGGGCTATGAGGAAAAAGTGCCATTATGCCATCACCAATGTATTTATCTATGAAGCCTTGATGGGTGCGAATGACGGGACAAACTCGGTTTAAATAGGCGTTGATGAAGTCGAAGTTTTCTTTGGGTGTCATGTGTTCAGATAAGCTGGTGAAGGAACGAATATCTGAAAACAAAATGGTCATTTCTTTTTGAATTTGGTCGCCTAAACTAACATCTATGATGCTTTCTCTTTGCAAAAATTTTAAAAATTCGTGGGGAACAAATCTACCATAGGAAAGGGTAAGTTTGGCTAGGTGTAAGTGGGTTTTAATTCTGGCGAGAAGTTCGTTTTTGGAGATGGGTTTAGTTAGGTAGTCATTGGCACCGGCTTCTAAACCTTCTATTAAGTCGTTAGTTTGATTTTTGGCAGTTAATAAGACGACAGGTAGTTCATTGGCTTGGAATTTTTCACGGATTTTTTTACAAACTTCGTAGC
This sequence comes from Halomicronema sp., assembly GCA_036704045.1. GTDB lineage: Bacteria > Cyanobacteriota > Cyanobacteriia > Cyanobacteriales > Oscillatoriaceae > Ancylothrix. The sequence goes on from DATNQM010000053.1 coordinate 86,695, forward strand.
CGGTCATTCGGGGCATCATTACGTCGAGAATGATTAAATCAGGTTTAAATTCATTTTCTAAGACATCTAGGGCATCTATACCATTGGTAGCTTGCACAATTTCATAGTTTTGAAGAGAGAGATAATTGAGCAATACTTGTAAGTTTATGGGTTCATCATCGACTATTAAGATTTTAAATTTGTTTTGGTATTTGGAGATAAATGATGGGGAATTATTGATGAGATTAGTTTGGGTAATTACTTCGTTGTAATTATTGTTTTCTAGGGGGAGTTTTTCTGAGTTATCGCTTATAGTAAAGTTTTCTGTTGTGTCTGAAATGGCGGCTATTTTTTCGGATAAATTATTATCTCCAATATACATTGGCAGGGTAAAAGTGAAGGTTGAACCTTTGCCGAGTTCTGATTTTACTGAAATTTCACCCCCGTGTAATTCTACGAGTTGTTTAGTTATGGCTAAGCCTAAGCCGGTGCCCCCATAAATGCGAGAAGTTGATCCATCTGCTTGTTCAAAAGATTCAAAAATTGTCTCAAATTTGTCTGGAGAAATGCCGATGCCTGTGTCTTTAACGCTGATGGCTAGATACTGGTTGGAGGAGGTTTCTCCTCTTAGTTTTTCCTCTTCTTCAGTTAGCACTTTTGCTGAAATTTCTATGATGCCGGTTTCAGTGAATTTAAGGGCGTTTCCAATTAAGTTATAAAGGATTTGTTGAAGCCGGTTTTCGTCGGCATTTGCTGGTGGTAAGTTAGCAGGTATATTGTTAATAAGTTTTAGGGGTTTGTTGCTGATAAGATGTCGGCTAAGGGTAAGAATAATTTCGGTGATTTCTCTTACTCCTACTGGTTTGAGTTGTAAGTCAATGTTTTTGTGTTTTAATTTTGAAAAATCCAGGATATCATTGACTAATTGAGTTAGTCTATGTCCACTAGAAACAATTAAAGAAAGATTCGTAATTTGTGGCGGAGAAAGAGTGCCGGTTGCCCCATCAATCATAGATTCTGCTATGCCAATAATGCCGTTTAAAGGGGTGCGAAGTTCGTGGGAAGTATTGGCAAGAAACTCGTCTTTGAGTTTATCCATTCGCTGTAAAGCAATATTTTGGGCTTGTAGTTGTTTTCTTGTTTGGCTAAACCGACGTTCTAAGATAATTCCTAAACATATCATTAATATTAATAGCCCCCAGTAGTAGGTTTCGTGGGGAGAGTTAATGATGTCTAATCCTTTTAAAATATCCGGTAAGGAAAAAAGACCAAAAAAGGCAAATCCTAAAGTTAATATTTTGGCTTCTACATTTCCGTTTAAAGCGACTTTTATACCAGAAATTAATAAAAATATTGTGCCAATGCCAAGAATAACAAAGAAAATATAAATAGCTGTATTCCAGGGGATAATATTTAAATTAGATAAACATAAAGTTCCCACTGCATAGACAAAATGTAGTTGCCATAATCGGCGAATCAGTTTTTTAGGCCCAAAGCCAAAAAGTTGTTCATAAAAAGCGAACAATCCCACTGGCATAAATAGCAAAAAAGCTAAACCAATATAAAATAAAAATGGTGGAGGGTTAATTATTAATAATAAAATTTCGTTGTTGGCAATGGTAAAGCCCCCAGAACACAAACTAAGAGAGGCAAAAGAAAAATAAAGCTTATTTTTGTAAAATAACGCTAAGGGAAAAGCCGCAATTCCTACAAAAACTACTAAGCAGCCAATTAAAAATTTATTTAGTTCTTTGTAGGTAATGTATCTAATAATGTCGGGCAAAGATCCTAGGGTTAAGTGACGGTTTTTACCAACAAATAAGTTTTGTCTTTTTGCTGCATAAACACGACAGTAATAATATTTACCTTCAAAATCATTGGAAATTGGAATTAATGTCCAAAGTTTAGGTTTAAAATAAAGGTTTCCTTCTTGATTAAGATTACCAAAACTAGCGATTTTTTCTGGGCCTATATAAAATTGATAAGCCCAAGAAACTCCTGTAATATAAAGCGTAGGATAGTCCCAATTTCCTCCCGGTAATTTAACTCTAAACCACGCACTTTTTACCCCAGCCGGTTTAGGAATTTTCGCGGGAATTGTAAGGGGTTTCCAATCTGAAGTCGGGGAGTTTTCATAGGTCCAAACTGGCACTCCTGAAGCATCTAAAGGCGAATCTCCCCATCGATATTCCCACCCTTCTTTTATTTCCAATGATGCCATTTCTGGTAAAGCTGAAGATTTAGGGAGTAGGGTATTACTAAAACTGCTAAAAATTACTAGCAAAAATGCTATTAAACCCAAGAAAAATTTGTAGCGTTTTAAACAGAATAAAAATCCCATAAATCTCCGCCAAATTTCCTAGACTTATTTGATACTTGGAAAATAGAAATGCACCTTATTTTAGGAGAAATTAGTTTGAAATGGGCTTTTAGTCTACTCTTTAAAAAATAGCATGACCTAATTCTTCTGGTTTTAAATTTGAGTGGACAATTTCACCATCTTTAAACCATACCACCCTACGGGTACAGCGTGCAACATCCGGTTCATGAGTTACCATTACAATCGTAATACCACTGGCGTTTAATTCGGAAAAAATATCAATCACTTCTTGGGTGGTTTTAGAATCAAGGGCACCGGTAGGTTCATCTGCTAACAATAAAACTGGCTGATTAACAATTGCACGCGCAATAGCTACCCGCTGTTGCTGTCCCCCAGATAATTGATTTGGCTTATTATTTAAACGATTTTCTAAGCCCACACGAATTAATGCTTCCGTTGCGCGTTCTTTACGTTCTTTGCTAGAAATTCCTGCATAAACCATTGGCAACATAACATTTTCTAGGGCTGTTAATTGCGCTAATAAATGAAATTGCTGGAAGACAAATCCTAACTTTATATTCCGAATACTAGCTAAATCTGATTCGGGCAATTCAGCCACATCTAATTCATCTAAATAGTAACGTCCGCTGGTGGGCCGGTCAAGACAACCAATAATATTCATTGCTGAAGATTTTCCCGAACCAGAAGCGCCCATAATTGAACAATATTCTCCTTCTTCAATGGTGAGACTCACACCATTTAGCGCCCGCACTTCTGTATTGCCCATCCCATACACTTTAAAGACATCTTCAAGCTGAACAATGACTTTATTTTGAGTTGCAATATTGCTTGTTTCTTGGCTAATTAAAGAACTTTGATTTGCAGATTTGTAAATCATAAGAAAATTTTGGCTGATTTGTAGAAAATTTGCAAGAATAGTAGAAAAAGCTTCAGTAAGGCAAAAATCTAAATAGATTATAACCTTGACGAAGAGAAAGTAACAATTTAATTGTTTTGAGAGGGTTGAAATATGTTACAGTCTTTTTTTTCTGTCACAGTAGCGGTTTTAATTTCTAGCAGCCCAATTCCCTATCAAAACACACAACTGCCGGTGGCAGATCAAAAGGGAGATTATTACTCAATCCAACAAATTAATAGGGATGGAAAAATACTGGAAGGAGTGCGAGGAGAACATCGATATTGGCAGGTTTTAAGTGATGGTTTAAACTGTAGAAAAGCACCCGGAACAGAGAATAAAATTATCCGCCAATTTGCTAAAAATGATGTTCTTGAAGCTGGGAGTTTTGGCAGAGGAGGTTCCGACGAAGTAATTGTTATTCAAAAAGACAAAACTGATAAACCTTGGTTAAGAGTTGTAATTAAAGAAGGTCAGTGTTTTGTAAGAGCAAATTCTAAATACATTAAGCCGGCAATACCCCAGCCCTAAACTAAAATTTCAGTAATTTTAAGTGCTGATATTTCAGGAATTACTTAAGTAAAATGTTTTTTACTTCCCAGACATCAAAACAGAATTACTAGTTTTTTTTAAGCACTTCTGAGAGCAACAATTGGGTCAAGTTTAGCAGCTTGACGCGCAGGAACTACCCCAAAAAATAAACCAATTCCGCCAGAAATACCCGTTGCAAACATAATAGCAGTCAAAGAAACTCCGCCCTTTAAAGGTGTAACCATTCCAACTAAAACAATTCCTCCAACCCCAACTAAAGTACCAATTAAACCCCCAGCCGCCGACAAAATTACAGCCTCAATCATAAACTGAATTAAAATATCCTGCGGTGATGCGCCAATTGCTTTACGCAAGCCAATTTCTTTAGTACGTTCCGTCACAGACACCAGCATAATATTCATAATACCAATGCCCCCCACAAACAAAGAAATCGCAGCTGTGGCGGCTAAAAGTAACGTCAAAGCCCCCGTAATATTCCCCAAAATACTCAACAAATCCTTTTGATTACGAACAGTAAAATCATCTTCATCAATAATTTTATGGCGCAACCTTAGTAAATTTTCAATCTGAAACTGCGCCTTACTCATACTTTCTCCCTCCTTCACAGACACCGAAATAAATGTTACCTGAAGTCCATAGGGAGAAGTCCGCCCCACAATTCTGTTCGCCATTGTTGTTAGGGGTACATAGGCATTCATATCCTGATTATCACCAAAACTAGACCCTTTTGGCTGCATTACTCCAATCACTTGTAAACTGGTATTTTGCACTCGAACATACTCCCCCATAGGGTCTTTACCATCAAATAATTTATCTGCTAATTCTGAACCCAACGCCACAACATTTTCTTGTCTTTGCAAATCCAAATTATTTAAAAACCGGCCCTTCGCCATATCAAAACTTCGCACAGTTAAAAATGCCGGTGTTGTTCCTACCACTGAAGCTGAAGCATTTTTGCTGCGGTAGCTAATAACTGCACTGCCATTTAATGTTGGTGCCACTTCCGCCACCGAAGGCACTTGTTCTGCTATGGCCTCCGCATCTGCTAAAACTAAATTTTGCGGCGGATAAACCGGCCGACTTTGTGCTTCAGGACTACCCGGAATCACAAACAACAAATTCGGCCCCAAAGAATTCACCTGTTCACTAACAAATTTTTGAGCGCCTTCGCCAATTCCCACCATCGCAATTACAGAGGCATTACCAATAATAATACCCAACATTGTTAAACTACTGCGGAGTTTATTTGCCAGCAGAGTTGTTGTCGCCATTTTAACACTTTCTATAATATCCATAAGCTTATTTATTAGTTGTTTTGACTATATCTTCTAACTTTTTACCAGGAGGCAATTCTAAAAACACTCGTTCTCCAGATTTAACTCCTTCTAAAATTTGAATTTGATTCCCAATAGTGGTGCCGGTGGTCACAGGTTGAAACTTAGGTTGATTTTTTTCATCAGGAATTAAAACCCCCGTTTGCCCTTTATTCGTAACAATGGCAACCGTAGGAACCACCATTGCATTATTAATTTCTGCCCCTAAAAACTGCAAATCTACATTCATTCCAGATTGTAATTGCTCTTTGCCGGTGGTAATTTCTATACGCACTTGAAATAGCGTCACATCTCTCTCTTTTACTGCTTCTGGGGCAATCAATCTTACCCGGCCTTTAAACACTTCCCCCGGATAAGCATCCGCAACAATTTCTACCGTTTGACCGGCTTTAATTTGACTAATATCTGCTTCCGGTACTTTTGCTAAAACTTCTAAATCTTTCGCCAACGCCACAACTGAAGTTGATGTCGCAGAAGACGCATCAGAGGCAGAAGTGGCCGGTGTCACAAAAGACCCTTCAATGGCATATCTTTGAGTAATAATTCCCGCAAAAGGTGCCCGAACTTTTGTATCCTCAAGTTGCACTTCATAGTATTGTACTTGCGCCTCTGCTTCTGCTACTTCTGCCCTTGCTTGAGCAATATCTTCGGGTCGAGACCCGTTTTGTAATTCATCTAAATTGCTTTGTGCCTCCGCAAGAGTTGCCTCGGCTTTGGCAAGTTCTTCGGGACGAGAACCGTTTTGCACTTTCTCTAACCGGCGTCGCGCTTCTTCTACACCGGCCTGCAATTGTTCTAAACTTGCTTGGGCTCTTGTTTGTTCATCAATTGTTCTATCTAATTCTTGACCGGCTAATGCTCCTTCAGCCACCAACGGTCTCGTCCGTCTGACGTTATTCGTTGCCAAATTTAACCGCGATCTCGCTTCCTCTACTTGTGCTTCTGCCCTCGTAACACCGGCTTGGGCTTCCGCAATTTCTTCCGTACGGCTCCCCGCTCTTACTTGATCTAAACTAGCTTTAGCTTGATCTAAGCGTGCCTGCGCTTGAATAATATCTTCTCTGCGGTTGCCTGCTTGTTGTTTATTCAGTCTGGCTTTCGCACTTTCTAACCTTGCTTGCGCTTGCAATATTTGCGCTTCTATATCTCTACTTTCCATTTTGGCAATTACTTGCCCTTCTTGCACACGGTCGCCCTGCTCTACATATAATTCTGCCAGTCTACCTGAGTTTTTTGGACTCAAGTTCACTCGCTGCACCGGCTGCACGCTTCCAGAGGCGCTAATTCTCACCGTAACCTTTTTTGCCTCCACCGGCACCGTTAGCGTTGTTATATCCACTTTAGGAGAGCTATTTTTCAGCGCCACCACCCCGGCACCACCTATTCCCACGATTCCAGCCGCCACCAATCCCAACAGCCAAGGATTGATTTTTTTCTTTTCTTTTAGCTTTAATGTTGCTGGTGCCGGTGGTTGTTTCGGCTTTTGGGAAACTGATTTTTTATCTTTGGAAGTTTTCAGTTGCATAATTTTTCTGACTTTATATAAAAATAAAAACCTGCATATTTTGTGTTTATTTGACCTCTATTTTTTACAATTATTATATTTTAAATTCCCTCCTTTATATGGTTTTTTATTTAAAAATTTGGCAAATTATTCATATTTCAAAAATACCCCTCTAAAACAATTAACCTTAACTTTCATTATAGCTTAACAAAATGTAAACTATCTTGAATAACAAAAAAATCTCCTAAAAATTCATCAATATTCTCCTCCTTTTACCTACAAAATTTTCTTAACGCCAGACGCATCCTTCCCCCGACTAAGCTCATAACAGCCTTTTTTAAAGTAACTAAAGACAAAATAACTTTTCGCCTACTTACTTTAAATTACTGCTATTTTGCCTTTGTTCTGTTTCCCAACGTTCGATAAGCAAAGGAAATTGTCTTTCAAAAAATCCGTGAAATTCATACATTTCTTGTAACCGTTTTCCCTGCTGGGGTTCGCCATTTTCTAATATCTTCAACCCCCTTCCTGCCAATTCCCTAATAGCTGTAATTTGTGCCATTCTTTGTTTAAGAAGCGCCGGCCATGCACCCAATTTTATGCAAAAAAAATCTCGCCTTTCCCCCGGTAAGCTGACTCTTTCCACTAATCCACTTTGAATCAACAATCTTGTCATCGTACTAATAGAACCTTTGCTCGCTTGCAGCACTTCTGCTAACTGGCCGGTTGATTGGTGTGGGGGGTTGCAAATCATTAACCATCCTAAAATTCTGCCCGCCATCCTCGGCAGCGCCATTAACTCAAACAGTAGGGCGAATTCTTCAATAAATTGCTTTTGTTCTAATTCTCGTTCTTCTTGTTCCACGCTTGTTTTTTTGACCTATCAGTAGTTTCTTTTATTATATCACGTTTAAAACGTTTAGTAATTACTGAACGCTTGAATACCACGAGATCACTGTGGCGACAATCCCCCTGTTGTTGCCCGAACCGTCTGCCTGTCGTTACTATTTCAAAATCTAATAGTCAAAAATATAAAGTGATTAAAACTTCGCAAAATTGGTAAAAAGTAACGAAAAAAACAAAAATATTTTAAATATTATGTAAATGTAATATTTACAAAATCTTATTTTTTCCAAAAAACTAAGGACGAGCATTCCACAACCTTTCACAATCAAAAAGTCAACCCATTTCTCTGAAATAGCCTACTCCTTGTCCGTTTAGCTGCAACGAAGCATCGCCCTAGTTAATTGATTATTTGATTAAAACAAATCTCAGGCTTTGAACCCCCTCACCTTTTAGGATTTAGATTTGCGTGTTTTTTTGGTACTTGTGGTTTTTGTAGACTTTTTAGTGGTTTTAGTCGGTTGAATGCCTTTAGTTTTGGTAGATTTCTTAGTGCTTGTTGCGGTGTCTTCCACCGGCGCTTCTACCTTCGCCTCAGCAGTTTCAACTTCAGCCGGCACTTCTACCTTCGCCTCAACGGGTTCAGGTTCCACCGGCACTTCTACCTTCGCCTCAGCCGGTTCAACTTCAGCAGTTTCAGGTTCCACTGGCGCTTCCACCTTCGCCTCAGCCGGTTCAACTTCAGCCGGTTCAGGTTCCACTGGCGCTTCCACCTTCGCCTCAGCCGGTTCAACTTCAGCCGGCACTTCTACCTTCGCCTCAGCCGGTTCAACTTCAGCCGGTTCAGGTTCCACCGGCGCTTCCACCTTCGCCTCAGCCGGTTCAACTTCAACAGTTTCAGGTTCCACCGGCGCTTCCACCTTCGCCTCAGCCGGTTCAACTTCAACCGGCGCTTCTACCTTCGCCTCAGCCGGTTCAGGTTCCACTGGCGCTTCCACCTTCGCCTCAGCCGGTTCAACTTCAACTTCAGGCGGCGCTTCCACCTTCGCTTCAACAGGTTCAGGTTCAGCAGTTTCGACTAATTCCAGTCTGGGTATAACCTCATTCACCACCGATGCTTCCGCATCACCAGCATCAGAAGAAGCCGTCTGCTGCAACACATCAACCGGCACACCAGACAAATAATCTCCTAATTGCTCAGTTAAATGTAAAGCAGATTCCGGTTTAACGCTAACAATATGACCTCCCTGACGATTAATGCGCTGCATCGTCTTAGAAAGTTGGTTATAAGGCACAGTTAAAGTATGATGACTTGTTCGCACCAAATCATTACCTCCAAGCCCCTTTACCTCTACATAAAAAAGACGGTTATTGTAGTTGCTTGAAGAAAGCCCAGTGGTTGTGATCCCCAGCATAGAAAAACACCTCTTATTAGAAATAAAACAAAAATAAGCTCAAGTCCCTTTGCCAAGCCAGTCAGAAAAACAGTTTCCGCCAGATAAAGCGGACTTATGGGCACTTGCCATCTTCTGTAACAGACTGGTTATGTGGCGTGGTTATGACAGCCAATATTCCAAAATACATCGAATTGGTGAGCATTTGGAATTTTCAACTGAACGACAAGGAAGAAAGGATCGACCTTTGAGCGTTAAGGATCAAGCAGAAAGCAAAAAAAATACTTTTTTTCCTGATGATATCTAACTTAACATTTACCAGAACATTTGAATTTAGTAATTCCCAGGGTTTTGTCGGGAAGTAGGCAGCTTTTTTCCTAAATAGTTTTAATAAATATTAAGTTTTTAGAATATTTTGCAATATAAACTTGTATCAGGAGAGAGCAAATCAAAAAATAAAATCGGGACAAGGAAACAAGACCCCAGCCCGATGAGAGGTTAAACACTTTTTATTTCCACACCAAAACCAACCAAAGCGACTTTTTCGAGGGGCTGACCAACAGGAGGCCGGTGATAGTTAACAATTTTGCGGAGTCGTAAAGTAGGATTAACCAGAGTAATTGAATCAACCGAGACAACGCGAGTGTAATGAGTAGTCATCAATAACTCGCGTGAGTCGCTATTGAAGCGAAAATGAGCCACCATCGGCTTAGCTTCTTCGTACGCCCTGTCTCTGAGATAATCGCCCTCAAGAATAGGCAAAGAAGTGTCAGTAGTGGGGACAAAAAGCAAATTAATTTCTTGAGAGACAAATTCGCCTTTTTCGGAGACAGTTTCAAAAGCAAGATGGAAACCAGGCATTTTATCAAGATCGGGAGGAGGAGTGCGGCCATTATCGGCCATCACTTTAACTTTGACATCCAAAATTAACGGCCTAACCGTAAATTCGGTACGAGAGCGCTCAACTTCTCGGCGAGTTAGGTAGTGATAGGTGCGCTCTGTTTTCCAAGTGCCGGTGCAACAGGCAAAAAAATCTTGAAACTTTTCAAGCATATATTTTCAAAAATTTAAGGGTTGTTAGCTGTCAAGAAAAAAGTAGCAGCCTTTTAGGGAAGCTGGTTTTTAAAATTAGCCGTAATGTGTCGGGTAATACAACTCTCTTGCAACAATTCTAAACAAATTTGGAAACAGACACCGACTCCAATAGACTATTTAGCAAAAAAATCCAGCTTGGATCTCCAAGCTTGGTAGCATCAAAAACATATCTTGCGAACAACAGTTTGATAAACACAGCGCCGTGATGAATGGGGGGCCAAAACTGTCACACCTAAAAAATGTGAGGGTTTTAGCGGATTCTAGCGACGCTCCGAACCGCCTTTAACAACAAACAAATTTAAAAATTTGAGGTAAGCAGAGTGTTGGAGTTGGAGATGTACACCTATGGCGTGGGTCATGCTTCAGAGGGAATATCTTTGTTGGTGCGTATGGGACCCCACCGGATTTTACTGGATTGCGGATTAACGGACACCGAACCGTTAATTGCCAATCGAAATCAACCACCGGCAGATTTAGTGTTGTGTACTCACGCTCATCCAGATCACGCCAGAGGCTTATTGCCACTGCATCAAGCTTTCCCAAAATTACCTATCTATGCTAGTGAGGTGACGGCCCAACTTTTACCGCTAAATTGGCCGGAAATTGAATTACCACAAAACAAATACTTTTGTCAAGCTCTGCCTTTACGTTCGCCTGTCGAGTTTCGGCCGGGACTCGGAGCTCAATTGTATCCGGCGGGGCATTTACCAGGCGCGAGTGCCATTTTGTTGTCCTATGCAGGACGAGAACGAAATTACTCAGTGCTTTATACAGGAGATTTTTTGTTATCTAATTCCCGGTTAGTGGAGGGGCTACATTTAGAAGAATTGCGGGGCTTGGGGCCCGATGTGCTAATTGTAGAAGGCAGTTATGGCACCGTTCGGATGGCCCACCGGCGCAGTCAAGAAAACCAACTGGCTGAGCGGATTAATGGGGCCATTGCACAGCGGCGTAGTGTTTTGTTGCCAGTGCCGGTTTTGGGTTTAGGGCAAGAAATGTTAATGCTGTTGCGGAGTCATCATCATTTTACCGGCCGAGATATCGATATTTGGGTAGATGAGTCGGTGGCTGTGGGCTGTGATGCTTATTTGGAGCTTTTGCCCCAGTTGCCTAGTTCGGTTCAAAATTTTGCTAAACATCAACCGCTGTTCTGGGATGAGCGTGTCCGTCCCCGTGTTCGCCGACTGGAACGAGAGCAGCGGGGCTTGGTAGGCCGGTCCCCTTGTATTGTGATTACCAAAGAAACAGCTTCTGTGGCCGAGTTTTGTACCGAGGATACCGGCCCTTGGTTGGTGCTCTTTCCAGAACATCCAGGTTATCAAAATCCTTTGGATCAGGTAGATGTTTCTGCGTCGGTGGTGGCCGAAAGTTATTTGTTAGCAGAACATTGCGATGGCCCCGGCACAACCCAACTAATCCATAATTTGCGTCCCCAGCACGTTATTTTTGTACACGGTTCACCGGCCTATTTGGCGGATCTCACAAATTTGGATGAGTTGCGAAATCGCTATCAGCTGCATTTACCGGCAGCGGGTATGGCTGTAGAACTTCCCATTGGAGAGACGTTTATGCAGCCAGAGGTAACAGAAGCTCATTACGAGGGAGAATTGGTAGAGCAGGAGTCGGTAGTAACCATTAGTCTGCCAAATGCAATTTCCCTGAGTTCCCGTTGGCAAAATTTCGCCGATACTGGTTTGGTGGTCGCTCGCTGGCAAGGTGAAGAGTTAGTTTTAAGGGGACTTTCTCAGCGGGAGTTACTTTCTCAGGGCAGTGAACGCGACGTGCCTCTGGATGTGGATTGCTGTGGTCGTTGTGTTCATTATCGAGGACAGCGTTGCTGGAATTCCACCTCACCGCTTTTTGGATTTAAAGTCACACCCGATGGCTATTGTCCGGTATTTGAGGAAGTGAATTTGCCAATTTCTTCAAGGCAAAATCCAAATTCCCAGGAAAATGAACAGTGACAAATCAAGGCACAATCAAGAAAAAATTTTTGTTTGCCGCGACTGGGGAGAAAACTCTTCTATTCGACCGCCTTTGCCATAAACCCCAAAAATAAACAGTAATCTACGACACTTTTTTGGGGTTTTTCTCTGTCTATGACTTGGCGTTTTAATTTGTTTTTTTGGTTAATTTTTTGAGTTTATCTGGCTGCTCTGTTTCGGGTTTTTCTAGTTCAAGACTTCCTATTTTACAGAGTTTCAGAAGCCAATTTGAGCCAACCTGGTGCTGTCAGCAAGCGGTCAGCTTTAAGTCAGTAAATTTTTCTAAAATGGGGGCAGCCAACCCCAAGACGCGCTGTTTTTTGTAGCTGTCTCCTGACCGCATTCTTCTGATAGCTTTCAGTTCTTAGTCTTGATTGGTATCGGGAAAGGTATTACGAATTTGTTCTGCTTCTGGGCAGTCATCTGAAACGAGAGGTTCCACATTTCCACGCGGTACTGAGGCTAGTTTCTGGGTGATCGCACCAATGCTTTCTAGGCGTACCATCTCTTCCCAAGAACAAATTTCTTCTTCCTCGTCCGTTTCATAGCGCAGTGTCACTAAGTCTCCTTCAATGTCTATAACTTGAGCACGTTCTATCCAACGTTGCTGGTCCCGCAAGAAAATGGAGACTTCCCGACCATCGCAACATAGTTGATAAATCTTGCGGTTTAGCATAGGTGGCTTCTCCAAGAATAGGTAATTTTTCAAAAGCTGGGTAAATCATTCTCAGATTTTACAGGGATTGACGCGAGTTTTTTCCCCTTTCAAATATGAATAAGGCCAGTCTCGCGTTCTGGCAAGAGAGGATTTTTTCTATAAACTGCTTTTTGGTTACAATTTAGATTGCCTCCAAACACAGTTATTTTTTGGATTTCCAGCAGACAGTCTGGATCGAAAACTCACATCTGTTAACTGCCAACTTTGACTGTGAAAGCCAAGGGCTTGTCTGGGAGGCTGAGCTTTTTTCACTTTGGTACAAGGGTTGTATCTATGCTGGTAATTGTACTCTGGTTGCAGAAAGTTTAACAGAATTTTACAGAAACTATAAACCAGCGATGGCTTTGATGCTATAGCTGAGGGCCAATTAATAATGTTTTCTCTCTCTCAACTGTTGGCCAGAGCAGTGCTTGGTTTGTAGCTGAGGACAAAGGTTTTTTTGCTGGCATCGTTTGTTTTGGTCTTAAACTTTCTATTTAAGATTATATCTAACCTAAGCTAAATTTATCTTGCGAATCTACAATTTTTCGATTGTAAATATTAAATAATTTTTTTTATATTTACGTTTCAAAAAGCGCATTCCATCGTCTAAAAACTTAGACTTCTCTATCTTTATCTGTTTATAAGGAAAAAGCATTTAATTCTCTTCGGTGCCAATCTCAACTTGTCCTGATCCAGCTTTAGAGCTTTGTAAAAAGGCATAGTTGATAAAAAACAGTATCTATTTAAGAGATGCTGCTGAATTTGATTGTAAAACACTCTCCATGAACTTACCTAGTTTTGTCAAATTAACCGCTATGAAAAACTCAGAACAGTTTCGCTGGCCGCTAGCCATTCCGTTTACTTTTAGTACGGTTGTGATGATTTTGTGTGTTTATAAGCTTGTGGCCGGTGTTCCTGATAATGAAAGGGCACTATATTGGGGAGGACTGACAAGTGTACTGGCTTATTGGTTGCCTTCTCCTGTTCGTCTTAATGATGATGTTTCTTCCAATAAAGAAACCGTCTCTCTGCCATCCACCGGCCTGCAAATTGTCCAGCATCCTGCTAGCAACAACGTTGAAACTTCTCACTCCGCAACTAACGGCATTCTGCGATATCAAAATGGCGACCGGCAAACGTGGTAATAAATAAAGGGTCATTTACCATTTCTCAAAATTTTTTTTCTACCAAAGTTTAAAAAATACCCCTAAAATGTTGTAAAAATAATTTTTAATTCAAATTAATTCAAATTATTTTTACCAACAAAAGAAAGGAGTTTTTAAAAAGTTTAAAATGCTTTTTCAGACCTAGTTCAATCTTAGAAATTCGTAACTTTCCTTACGATAAAAGCTGTCTTATCATGCTTTCTGCTTGGGAAGCATAGCCACCACCAAACAAATTAAAGTGATTCAAAATATGATATAAATTGTACAACAATTTTCGGTTCTCATAACCTGGTTGCTGGGGTAAAACTTCGTGATATCCGCGATAAAAAGCGGGAGAAAACCCACCAAATAACTCAGTCATAGCAATATCTACTTCAGCATCACCAAAATAGGCAGCGGGGTCAAAAATAACTGGTTCTCCTGATGAAGTTACCGAGGCATTACCACCCCATAAGTCGCCATGAACCAGGGAAGATTTTGGCTGGTAATTGCTTAATATTTCCGGTATAGCTTCTAATAATTCATCTCCTAAGCGAAAATCAGCACCGCGACTTTTAGCAAGTTTTAATTGATAACCTATGCGGTATTTTTGCCAAAACACTGCCCAGTTTTCTGTCCAATTATTTATCTGAGGAGTAGACCCTATAGTATTATTTATTTCCCAGCCAAATTGATTGAAGGCTGGGTAATTTTTGGGAGGACTCCAGAGATGAAGGGCTGCGAGTTTTCTGCCCATTTGATGCCATGCTTTTTCGCTGTTAGCGCCGCCTAAATTAAGCCATTCTAAAACTAAATAGGCAGAGTTTTCTTCAGTTCCCCAACATATAGGCCGGGGGACGCGAATAGTTTGAGTGTCCCACATTTGTTCTAAGCCTTGGGCTTCGGCTTCAAACATAGCTAGGTCGCTGGCGCGGTTGAGTTTTATAAAGTAGGTTTGGTTGCGCGAGGTGAGTTGATATCCTTGGTTAATGCAGCCGCCGCTGACAGAACGTCGGTTTTCAATTTGAAATTTTTCGGCGGTGACTTGAGAGATGTGTTCGGCTATTTTTTGCCACATGGTTATTTTGTTAAGCACAGATGAACTCAGGTAAACCATCTGCGTTTATCTGAGTTTATCTGTAGTTTTTTATTGTTCTAGGGTTTTGAGTAGCAGTTCGCCCATTTGTTTACAGCCGACTTGTTTCATGCCTTCGGACATAATGTCGCCGGTGCGGTAGCCTTGGTCTAGGACTTGGTGAACGGCTTGCTCAATTTTTTGGGCAGCAACCGGCTGGTTTAGTCCGTAATGTAGCATCATGGCGACGCTGAGAACTTGGGCTAGGGGGTTTGCTTTGTCTTGGCCGGCAATGTCGGGGGCTGATCCATGAACGGGTTCGTAGACTCCTGGGCCGGATGCTCCTAAACTGGCAGAGGGTAGCATTCCAATGCTGCCGGTAAGCATGGCGGCGGCGTCGGAAAGGATGTCTCCGAAGAGGTTGCCGGTGACGATGGTATCAAATTGTTTTGGCCAGCGGACAAGCTGCATGGCGGCGTTGTCTACATAGATATGGGAAAGTTCGACGTCGGAGTATTCGGCCGAAAGGGCTGTGATGCGGTCGCGCCAGAGTTGGGACACTTCGAGGACGTTGGCTTTATCGACGGAACACAGTTTTTTGCCACGCTTGCGGGCGGTTTCAAAGGCGACTCGGCTGATGCGGTCAATTTCTGATTCAGTGTAGGCCATTGTGTTTACGCCGCGTTTTTCGCCGGTTTCGGTGGCGAAAATGCCTTTGGGTTCTCCGAAGTATATTCCGCCTGTGAGTTCGCGGACGACCATGATATCAACTCCTTCGACTACTTCTTTTTTGAGGCTGGAGGCGTCGATGAGTTGGGGGAGTATTTTGGCGGGGCGGAGGTTTGCGAAGAGTTGCAGGCCGGCCCGTAGTCCCAGGAGGCCGGTTTCTGGTCTTTGATGGCGGGGGAGGTTGTCCCATTTGTAGCCGCCGATGGCTGCGAGGATTACGGCGTCGCTGTTTTGGCAGGTTGTTAGGGTTTCTGGCGGTAGGGGGTTGCCGGTGAGGTCTATGGCGGCGCCGCCGATGGGGGCTTCTTGAAATTGAAAGTTTAGGTTGTGTTGTTTGCCTATTAGTTTTAGGACGTCTACCGCTACGGCCATGATTTCGGGGCCAATGCCGTCGCCTGGTAATAGTGTGATGCGGTAGTTTTGGGTCATAGGTTGTTGTTTGAGTGTGGTGGAATTTTTGGGGAGAAATATTATAATATCTGACATCCGACCGTTGAGATTAGTTTTGTTGAAAACTAGTTTGAGAATTAGTAGATACTTTTAAGCTAACTTGATGGCAAAATTTCTGAATTGCAAGTGAATTTGTATCAAAGACTGTTTGCTAATTTTATTGATGCGATTTATTTGCTTAAAAATTCTCAGTATGTGATGTCTGAGATAAGTGGAATTTTTCCTGATGTGCCGGTGGTTCAGATAATTTGTTCAATTATTGAACTCGGCTGGGAAGTGGGAAGTTTTCAAGCATTAGATGAGTTTCAAACTGCGGTGGCTGAGGGTATTTATCAGAATCTAATTTAAGAATGCTTCACAAAACTTTATTTTTTTGTTTCCGAAAATTTACGGACGCCGGCTGTAGGGGTAGGCTAGATTAGCTAATAATCGGCCTTATCAACTGTTACAACCCCCGCCGTTATGCCAAAAGAACTTGCAATAGATGTTCGCGGACTGACGAAACAATTTGACCGGCACATTGCAGTTAATGATGTCGATCTTCAGATAGAATGTGGCGAAGTTTACGGATTAATCGGCCCTAATGGTGCCGGTAAAACGACTTTGCTACGAATGTTAGCTACCGCAGAGGAACCGACTACCGGCGAAATTTATATCAATGGGGAACGGTTACTTAGAGATAATAGTAATCCCAAACTTAAGCAGAGAATTGGGTATTTACCTGATGATTTTCCGCTTTATGATGATTTGGTGGTTTGGGATTATTTAGATTATTTTGCTCGGTTGTATTTTCTGCGGGAACCCCACCGTTCACGTCGGCTTTGTGAAGTTTTGGAGTTGGTGCAATTAACAAATAAACGTCATAGTCAAATTTCTACTTTGTCGCGGGGGATGAAACAACGGCTGAGTCTTGCGAGGACTATTATTCATGAACCGTATTTGCTGTTATTGGATGAGCCGGTTTCTGGTTTAGATCCAATTGCAAGAATGCAGTTTCGAGAAATTATTAAAACGTTGAGAGAAGCGGGGATGACAATTGTAATATCTTCCCACGTTTTGAGTGATTTGGCTGAACTTTGTACGTCAGTTGGTATTATGGAGTTGAGCTATTTAGTGGAGAGTGCTAAACTGGAAGAACTCTACACAAAATTGAGCCGCCAACAGATAATAATTTCTACTTTGGGAAGTTTAGAATCTCTGAAATCCGAGTTAAAAAATCATCCAAAAGTGGAAGAGTGGGAAGTGCTTACAGGTACTAAAAGTTTACGGGTGCATTTTTCGGGAGACCCGAAAGAAACTTCAGAATTGTTGCGTTCTTTGGTGTTGTCTGGAATTCCTTTGTCTGAGTTTCATTGCACTAGAGAAGATTTAGAATCGATTTTTTTGAAATTAGGACACAAGCAAGCTTCTTAAACGTCATTTTGCGTTTATTAGTGTTCAAAAGAGAACTATCAAGAATTCGTGGTGAATAAGAAAGGACTAACAAACGATGAAAAAGTTAATTGATCAGTTGGGTAATTGGAACCCGCAGTTATTGCGAGAATTAAAGGGCCGGTTGAAAAGTCGTAATATTTTTATTGCGGCGTTGGCTTCGATGTGTGGTCAATTATTAGTTTTGTCTTCTTTTTTGCAAAAAATTCCTGTTCATCCGTACAACATTATGGGTGAGTATTGCACACTTAAAGATAGTTATTTGCCTTATCAACAGCAACAAAATCAATTGCAAAATCAACTGAGTCAAATTCAGTATTCATCAGGTTATGATAACCCAAATACTAAGTTTTTTATCGATTTTGCGGAAGGAACTTCAAAGAATGAAAAAATCAAAATTCTGAATCAAAAAATTTCAGAACTGCGAACAGTTTTAGACCAAAACTGCCCTACTGATGGTATAAATTTACAACTTTGGTGGGAAAATCATTGGTCACAGATTTTTGTAGCATTGAGTGTGTGCGGTTTCGTTGTTTTATTAACGGTAGGAACCTATATGCTCATTAGTGATTTAGCTAATGAAGAACGGCGGGGAACGCTTAATTTTATCCGCTTAAGTCCCCAGTCTGGTAAGAATATTTTTCTAGGCAAAATTTTGGGTGTTCCGCTGTTACTTTATGTGGCGGCTTTGGTGGCTTTGCCTTTTCATTTGTATGCGGGATTTTCTGCGGGAATTCCTGGTTATGAAATTCTCAGTTATTACTTGGTTGTTGTTGGGAGTTGTGCGTTTTTCTATAGTGGGGCGTTGCTGTTTGGTTCCATGACTTCTTGGTTGGCTGGCTTTCAACCTTGGTTAGGAAGCGGTATAGTTTTCTCATTTTTGATGGCGATTAATTACAAATTCATTGATAAAAGTCCGGCTGACTTTTTGAATTTGTTTTCGCCGTCGGTTGTGCTTCCTTATTTGATAAATTTCACTGGTAAGGAGTATTATGATTTGCCATTTCGTCATGGGATGATTAATTCTTGGGAGTGGTTTTATTTACCCTTGGGGGCTGCGGGATTTGGTGTTGTGCTTTTTCTGCTTTGTCATTATGGGTTGTGGACTTATTGGATCTCTCAAGCTTTGAACCGGCGTTTTCACTCGGATGAAGCGACGATGTTAAGCAAACGTCAAAGTTATTTAATAACGGCTTGTTTTGCAGTGGAATTGTTGGGTTTTGCTTTACAAAGTCCGAAGTCTGGTTATTCTTCGCAGTATCTTACAAATCTGCAAAATGGGCTACTGTTGACGTTTTTCTTGTTGTTAATTTTGATACCTGCGTTGTCTCCCAATCGACAAGTTTTAATCGAATGGGCACGTTATAAACATTTAGCAAAACGCAAGGAAAGTGGGGTTATTATTTCTGTTTGGCAAGATTTAGTTTGGGGTGAAAAAAGTCCGGCTTTGGTGGCGATGGCGGTTAATTGTATGATTGCAACTGCGCCAATGATTGCTTGGGTTTTGCTTTGGAATGCACCTTTGGATGCGAAGGAAACGGCTTTTGCTGGGATGATGTTGTTGGGGAGTTTGGTAATAATTTGTGTTCGTTTGATGCAATTAACTCTGTTGATGAAAACTCCAAAACGAGCTTTTTGGGCGGCGGGTTCTGTGGGTAGTCTTTTGTTTGTACTGCCGTTTGCTTTGGGGATACTTTCAATTTCTGCCGGTAATAATAATGGCGGTTTGTTGTTGTTGACAATCTGGCCTTGGGATGCTCTAAAATATGTTGATTTAGTTCAGGTTTTTCGGATAGTTGCGTTTGAGTTATCCGTGTTTAGCGTGTTAAGTTGGCAGTTGCACAAGCAGCTAAAAATGGTTGGTGAATCTGCTTCAAAAGTTGCGCTGACTGGAACACGCAGTTAAGCTTATTAGAAAGCTGTAAGCTTGTATTTGAAAGTTTTTAAAAACCCGGTTTCTCGAAGAAACTGGGTTTTTATTATTTTTATTGTGGCTATAAAATATCTCCAACTTGGGCAAATTCTTTAACTCCAAAAATGGCTTCTTGATGGCAATAATATTTGAATTCAAGGAGGTTATAAAAGGGGTCTTCTAAGAAAAAGGTGCGGTGTTCGGTGGGTTGGCCGGTGAACCGGCGCTTCGGTTTTTCTCTAAAGGTAAGTTGTTTTTGTTGGGCGCGTTTTAGTAAGGTTTCCCAGTCAAACTCTGAAGTAAAAATTAGTCCAAAATGGCGGGGATAAATTGTGCGTTGAGGGGTTAGGGGTTCATGGGTGAGGTGGGCTACAATTTGATGTCCATAAAGGTTAAGAATGAGGGAATTAGGGGACTCGCGGCCAATTTGGCAGCCTAATCCTTCGACGTAAAATTGTTTGGTTTGGGCAATGTTTCCGACGGGGAAAGCAAGATGAAATAAAACTTGGTTCATAATGAATTTGTAGTTTTTGGTGAATGCGATGTTATCTCTAGTTTATGGGTTGAATCCTTGGTTAGTTGCTGTTGGTTTGAATACGGTTTTGTTGGTTGTTGCGTATTTGGTGCCGAAAAAGTTGTTGACGCCGGCAGGGTTGTTACACGCCTGGGTTTTGGGGGTTTTGGTTTGGGGGTGTTTGGGGTGGCGTGGGTATGGGGTGGTGATGTTTTATTTTTTGGTGGGTTCGGCGGTTACGCGGGTGGGAATAAAGCAGAAGGAGGCGCTGGGGATAGCGGAGAAGCGGTCGGGGGCGCGTGGGCCTGAGAATGTCTGGGGTTCGGCGTTAACGGGTACTTTGTGTGCTTTGGGAGTGTTGGCGGCGGGTTTTTGGGGTGGTAAGTTTTGGGTGCCTTTGTTGTTGTTGGGGTATGTGGCGAGTTTTAGCACTAAGTTATCGGATACTACTGCAAGTGAGATAGGTAAGGTATATGGAAAGCGGACGTTTTTGATTACAACTTTACAGCCTGTTGAACGGGGTACGGAGGGGGCTGTGAGTTTGGAGGGGACTTTGGCGGGGGTTTTGGCTTCTGTTGTAATTGCTTTGGTTGGTTGGGGGGTTGGAATGATTGATTTGTTGGGAGTTTTATTGTGTGTAATGGCGGCTTTTGTGGCGACTAATTTGGAGAGTGTGATTGGCGCAACTTTGCAATCTAAGTTTGATTGGTTGACGAATGAGGTAGTTAATTTTATTAATACTTTGATTGGGGCTTTTGTGGCGATTTTGTTGGGTTTGGCTTGGGGTTTTTGGATGGGGTAGGTTTAGGTTTTTTTGGGTTTGCACTTAATGTTTTTTGGTAATTGTTGAAAAAAGGTGCCGGTAGAATTGATGAACTATTTTTCTGATAGGCTTTCTGCGAAACTACCGGCCTCTAAGATAGCTTCAGTACCTTGCTGTACTTGTGCGAGTTGTAGGCGTTGTTGGTCAATCCAGGCTTTTTCTGCTTCTCGCTGTTCGGGGGTTTCTTGCCTGTATCGTGTTTGTTTGTCTAGTAAATCATTATAAAAAAATATTAATTCTTCTATTACTTTAATTGCTGAATTCAGCCTATCGTTAAAAATTGATAAAATAAGTTTTTCTGTTATTGAAACAACTTCTTTACTAAAGTCTTCAAATTGATCTAAACTAACACCCATCATACTTTTTTGGAGGAGACTATTTAAAGGAATATTGAGAGTTTCCTTGTATCCCTTATCAAATTCACTGGGGAGGGAAGTCGAATTAGAAAACTTCAACTCTACTTCCTTTGTGGATTCCTCTAAATGACCCAAAAGGGTTAATTGTAGGGTAGTATCAAAACTTTGAATCCACTTTTTAAGTGTCTGTATATTTAGGTATTTTACCTGATTAAGAACTAACTTTAAACTTTCTGTAAGAGCCAGATTAATTTGGTTTTCGTAAGAATCCATGTCGCTACGAATTTGCTTAAAAAGCCTATCTTTTTCAAAAAAATTGAGGGAACTTTTAAATACCTTTTTTCCATTATCCCAAAAATTCAGAGTTCTAGCGTTTTTGGCTTTTTCTTCCCAGACTTGGTTAACTTGTTTAATGACTTCGATGCGGCATTGTTCTGCTAACAAATTTATTCTCACTTTAAGTCCAGTAAGTTCTCCAATCTGTTCCCAGATTTCGGATGTGGGTACTTCGGTAATTTTGGCTTTACTTAACCAAACATCTTCAGCATGATCTAAATTTTTAATACAGATTTGGGTTAAATTTTTAAGTGTGGTTGCGGAGCGTTTAATTTCTTCGATACAAGGTAGTGTAGATTCGTTTAAGCTTTCAGCCGCAGCCCGCATTTCTACTGAATTAGATACATTGTTTAAAACTTGATACGCCTCATCTTTCAAAAGCTGCAAAGTATCAAAATATTGGTTCATAAAAATTTACCATTAGAGAGAGTATATAGAGGACTATTGTTTGGCGGTCTTTACAATGAATCTAGCTATCGGCTGAATCTCAAGGAAACCCACTGTAATTTTATCGCATCAGTAGTCCTAAAACCTAGGAGGCTGTTGAGTAATTTTTTCCAGCCGCAATTGCGAAAATTGTCTGCTTAGCAATGATTTACCCATTTGCCTTTTTCCTTTTATAAAAAAAAATAAAGACTGCTACCATAGAGTTATTTCTATTTTTTCGTTTCTCTCCACCCAAACAAATATGCCTTCTGAATTTATTACGGGATTTGATGCCGGAGTAAAGGTTACTGCTCAACTAATCCTTAACATAACGAATGATCCTGTTGTAAAAGCTACAATAGATACCATAAGCCACGACCCTCTTATTATAACTACAGCTTTTACAAGCCCCCTAGGCTTTGTTGACCTAATTGGAAAAATTCAAGATACTTATGATACTAACAAATTATATGGCACGCTTATAGAGCAGCAGAACAATATTATACATTCTATTGGCCAAATTCAAGCAAATTTAGGTGTCTTACAAGCGACTACAGCCGTCATTGGTGTTGGCACTTTTGCAGGTGTTGCATTGTCAGGCGCTAACCTCTGGCAGACTTTGAAATTACGGGAAGACGTTAAACAACTAAGGCTAGAGGTCAAAAATGGTTTCATTGATCTAAAACAAGCATTTAAAGATCAAGGCACAGAAATTATTAAACGCATTGATGAGGTAGCGAACGATATAAAATTTCAGTCTCATCGTTTGGTATTAATCGAAGCTTACGGGCTGTTTTTACAGGCTACTAAATTGATTAATTTAGCTTTGCAATGTGATGAGAGCGGCAAAAATGCCAATCTTCAAACAGCACAAGATATGCTCGCTAAAGCTTTAGCTGATTATAATAATCCTCAACTTTATACAGAAACTTGTGCGGCTGGGCAACTGCGCCGAATGGAATGTAGCTGGGCAATTGAACAAACAAGAGCTTTAATTTTTCTCTTGCAAAAGCAGCCCAATGCAGCGACTTACTGTCTTTCTCATTTAGAGGAAAAAATTCGTCACGATACGATTATAGTAGCGAGTGCTTGTGGATCGGAGGATGAGTTAGCATTTCTATTTCCTGAAATCCTTCGTATTCATACCCAAGATTTACCGGCACTTAAAATCCAAATGCTACCTCCTGAAGAGCAAAAAGCACTTGCATTAAGTTCAGAAAAAACAGTTTCTAATGATGTTTCGCAACCGCCACCAGAACAAGCTTTATATGATATTATCCAGCAAAAATCGCATTATCAAGCACTGCGAGATGTATTGCAATTCATAGTGAAACCTGAACTGCGTCGGCAGCATGAATCCTACATCAGCAAGCAAGCCCCAATTCACAACCTGAACGCCTTAGCCCCTTCCAACTGGCAAGAAATCCCAGATTTAACTGTTGCTAACCTCTACCACTACTTTAAAGCCAAAGAACAAACGGCAGCCTAAAAAGTGTCGTATAAAAGCAAAAAGCCTGCACCGGCGGGCTTTATTATTCCTCTACTTTGAAAGTTTATAAACGACACCATCTTTAATCATTTAACGTGAAAACCGACACACTTTTTTACAACATATTTCAAGAATATCCCAGCATCTTCTTTGAACTCATAGGCAAAGAACCCACCCTAGCAAACAACTATAAATTCACCTCCATAGAAGTCAAACAAATTGCCTTTCGCCTAGACGGATTATTTTTACCCACAACCAACACCTCAGAGCAACCTTTCTACATCGTAGAAGTGCAATTTCAGCCAGATGAGGAACTATATTACCGGCTATTTGCCGAACTGTGTATTTACCTACGTCGGGAAAAACCCCCCTATCCTTGGAATGCAGTTATCATTTATCCCACCCGCAGCATAGAAAGAGAAGAAACCTTACAATTTGGAGAAATAATCAACCTCCAACGAGTCAAGCGCATTTATTTAGATGAACTAGATCCTAGTGATAGCAATTTGGGTGTAGGAATTGTTAAACTGGTCGTAGAACCTGAAACAACGGCGCCGCAAAAAGCAAGAACATTAATAGAACAAGCCAAACAGCAGACATCAGATGCCGACATTCAGCGTGGCATAATCGATTTAATTGAAACGATCATTTTGTACAAATTACCACAAAAAAGCAGGGAGGAAATTGAGAATATGTTAGGTTTAAATGATTTGAAACAAACCAGAGTTTATCAGGAAGCTTTAGCCGAAGGTAAAGAAGAAGGTTTGCTACAAGGTAAACTAGAAGCCGCCCAGCGCATGAGACAAGCAGGGCTAACGTTAGAACTAATTTCTCAGTATTTAGACTTACCTTTAGACGTAGTTAAAAAAGCAGTACAACAATCCTAAAAACCCTCACTAGTCCCGGTAAGAGCTTTTTTATGTAGCTCTGGGTTTCAACCCAGAGCAAATAACTCAAACCCCTAAATACCGGCGCACAAACGCCTCAAAACTCTCCATTTTTATATCAAAAACCGCCTCCAACCGCGCAATTTCTTCCGCAGTACAAAAAAACTCATTTCCCAACAAAGTCCGAAAAGTACCCAGAGACTTTTGCAATTTTGGATTCAACAAACCCAACCCCGCACGCACACCATCTAATACCAAAAGTGGCGGATTAACAATCACCGGCTCTTTGTTAAAAATCTTCCCAAAAATCTGCGGAATCTCCTCACGCGACAAAATTTTCGGCCCTCCAACCGCAAAAATTTGATTTTTAGCCCCCTCAATAAAAACAGAATCAACAGCAATTTTAGCCAAATCATCCGTACTCACAACCGACGATCTATTACGCAAATCACCCACACTTAAATAAATGCCGGTTTGCCGAAATCTTTCCGCCAAAACTAACAAATTAGAAGCAAAACCAGAAGGACGTAAAATTGTATAATCTACCCCACTTTTTTCTAAATACTTTTCAACCTCCCGCTTACCTTTAAACACCGGCGCATCCTCATATCCCCGATCTGCACCCAACACAGAAATAAACACAAAATGCTCAATTCCAGCCGTCTTTCCAAAATCAATTAAATCAATATTTGCCCGATAATCAAGCGCCTGGGCTCCCCCACTCACCTCATTAGAACCGTGAGCGCTGATAATATATTTAACTCCCTCACACGCTTTTTGTATATCTCGCTCTCGCGTCAAATCTCCAATAAAAATATCCGCGCCTCGATTTTCCAACTCAGAATAACGAGAAGTGAGGCGTACAAATGCTCTAACTTGTTCCCCTCGTTCCCGCAATAACCGCACAATTCGTCTGCCTAAACCCCCAGTTGCGCCCGTGACTAAAAACATAAATTTGCCTCTTTTGGATATTTGCAGATGTCGTTTATTTTAAACCTCCAAAATCACTGGCGTATGGTCGCTCGGTTTTTCCAACTTCCTTGGTTCCATATCAATTAAACACCCAATCGCTCGCTCGTAGAGGTTTGATGTTGCATACAAATGATCAATTCTCCAGCCGCGATTTCTCGCAAACGAACCACCCCGATAATCCCACCAGCTATATTGTCCGCCTTCCTCACTAAACTTGCGAAACGTATCCGCCAAACCTAAACTTAAAACTTCCCGCAACCCCTCTCTTTCCGGCTCCGACGCCATTACTTGTCCCTTATAAGCTTTTGGATTATGAATATCTTTATCTTCTAAAGCCACATTAAAATCACCACAAATGCACAAACAATCATATTTGTCAATAGAAATTTTTAAATACTCTCGCAATACTTTTAACCAACCCAACTTATAAACATACTTATCACTACCAACCTCCGAACCATTCGGCACATAAACATTCACAATTCTCACACCATCAACCGTCCCTGCAATTACCCGTTTTTGCTCCTCAAAATCGCCCCCATTCGTACCCAAAACCGGCCCAAAACCCATCGCCACATCAACCACCGGCAACCTACTTAAAATCGCCACCCCATTGTAAGACTTTTGCCCATAAACATAAACCTGATAACCCAACTCATCAAAAGTTGAGCGGGGAAAATCAGCATCCACAACCTTAGTTTCTTGCAAACACAAAACATCAACCGAATTATTTAATAACCACCCTTTAACATGATCCAATCGGCTACGAATTGAATTTACATTCCACGTTGCAATTTTCATTCAGACTTCCAACTTTTCAAAATTTCGTGTACCCATTAAATTAAAAACTCGGTTCCTTGGAGGAACCGAGTTTTTAACAATCCTAACTTACCATAAAAAACCCCAAATCAACTATCACTAAATCGAGCAACTCAACTCACCGGCTTTTTGAGTAAAACGCAGATTTTCCCGATAATCAACCCGACAATCAATTACCGAAGGTACAGACTGAGAAAGCGCATCTTTAAGCATCGGAATAAAATCAGCCGTAGACTCAATCCGATACCCCTTTAACCCCATACTTTCGGCAAACTTCACAAAATCTGGATTAGTAAATTGAGTAAAAGCACTGCGCCCCAACTGATTCTGTTGTTTCCACTCAATCAAACCATAGCCACCATCATTAAAAATAATCGTGACAAAAGGAGTTCCTACCCGCAAAGCAGTTTCCAACTCCTGGCAATTCATCATAAAACCACCATCCCCCGTCACCGCCACAATATTCTTATCTGGGTACACCAACTTAGCCGCCATCGCCCCAGGAATAGCAATACCCATCGCCGCAAAACCATTAGAAATAATACAAGTATTCGGACTTTCGCAATGATAATGACGCGCCATCCACATTTTATGAGCACCGACATCACAAATCACCACATCATCCGCACCCATTACCTGTCGCAAATCATAAAGTAACTTTTGTGGCTTAATTGGAAACTCTGTATCATTCGCATAGCGCTCATAATCAGCCCGAATATTATCGCGTAATTCTAACGCATAAGAAGGTTCAGGTTTTCCACTTCGATCAGCCCGTTTAATAATTTCTTGAAGCGAATCAGAAATATCTCCCACCACCTCAACTTCAGGAATATAACTACTATCAATTTCCGCCGGCATCGCACTAATATGAACAATAGGAGTTTTGCCCTCCCGATTCCATTTTTTCGGCGAATATTCAATCAAATCATAGCCAATAGCAATCACCAAATCCGTATTATCAAAACCGCAGCTAATATGATCCCGTTGCTGTAAACCAACTGCCCAAAGAGCTAAAGGATGAGTATAAGGAATTACACCCTTACCCATAAAAGTATTTGCCACAGGAATATTCATCTTAGTAGCAAACTCTGTCAAAGCTTCACTGGCATTGGCACGAATCGCCCCATTTCCGACTAAAACTAAAGGATTTTTAGCATCAGAAATAAGTTTTGCTGCCTTTTCAATACTGTGGAAAGAAGCAAAAGTTGGCAATCTATCACCTTTACTAAGCGGCTGCCCAACTACCGGCATTGCTGCAATATTTTCCGGTACATCAATATGCACTGCACCCGGTTTTTCTGATTGCGCCAATTTAAAAGCACGCCTTACCAACTCCGGCGTAATACTAGGTCGCACAATTTGAGCATTCCACTTAGTAACCGGCGCAAACATTGCCACTAAATCTAAATATTGATGGGACTCAATATGCATTCGATCTGTCCCCACCTGGCCGGTAATAGCCACCAACGGAGCCCCATCTAAATTCGCATCAGCCACGCCAGTCATTAAATTAGTAGCCCCAGGCCCAAGCGTAGATAAACAAACCCCAGCCTGACCCGTTAAACGACCATAAACATCAGCCATAAACGCTGCGCCCTGTTCATGACGAGTTGTAATAAACTGAATTGAAGACTTACGCAACGCTTCTAAAACGTGTAAATTTTCCTCTCCTGGTAGCCCAAAAACATAACGAACTCCTTCATTTTCAAGGCAGCGTACCAGCAACTCAGCAGTATTCATTTCACTCATATTCTTTTTACCTGTTTTTTAGTTGTCGAAAATTTAAACTCATTAGTAGGATGATTTATAAAAATAAAAACCATCCTACATTTTTGTATCTTTACAAGCTTCATTTCACCCAAACTGTCTTAATATTGACAAATTCGTGAATTCCCTGCACACTTAACTCTCGACCGTAGCCAGAACGTTTAATTCCGCCAAACGGCAAACGTGGATCTGATTTCACCATCCCATTAATAAAAACAGCACCGGCCTCAAGCTCCTCCATAAAACGTTCTGCTTCCAAAGCATCCTTCGTCCAAGCACTTGCACCCAAGCCAAACGACGTACTATTTGCTAACTGGATCGCTTCATCAATATCAGCCACCCGAAATAGTAACGCCACCGGCCCAAAAAATTCCTCAGAATAAGCGGGAGAACCAGGAGCAAAATCTGTCAAGATTGTAGGCGCATAAAAATTACCAGGCCGGTCAGATAAAGCATGACCTCCTACCAAAACCCGCGCCCCTTTTTTCACACAGTTTTGCACTTGGCCATCTAAATCCTTCAAAATATCCGCAGTCGCCAAAGGCCCAATATCAGTTTTATCATCGAGCGGATCACCGACCCGCAAAGCTTTAAATTTCTCTACGAATCTTTGCTCAAATTCATCTGCAATTATATTCGCAACAATAAAACGTTTAGCAGCGATACAAGACTGACCATTATTCAGCAACCTTGCGGCCACAGCAGCAGAAACGGCCGCATCCATATCTGCACTTGGCAAAACAATAAACGGATCACTTCCGCCTAATTCGAGAACAGTTTTTTTAATATGTTTCCCCGCCGCAGCAGCCAAAGCCATCCCTGCCGGTTCACTACCAGTCAAAGTCGCCGCCATCACACGCGGATCTGCTATCAAACCGGCAACTTTATCCGAACCCACTAACAACGTTTGAAAAACTCCTTCGGGAAAACCAGCTTCTTGAAAAACCTCATCAATGGCTAAAGCACACTGGGGAACATTAGAAGCGTGTTTAAGCAATCCCACATTTCCCGCCATTAAAGCCGGTGCCGCAAACCGAAACACCTGCCAAAACGGAAAATTCCAAGGCATCACCGCTAAAATAGCACCCATTGGTTGATAGCGAACAAAACTGCGACCGGCATCAGACTCCACCGGCACATCGCAGAGAAAATTTTCTGCTTTTTCTGCATAAAATCTGCAAACTAAAGCACATTTTTCTACTTCTGCAATAGCAGATTTTAAAGGCTTGCCCATTTCCAGCGTCATTATTTTTCCAAACTCTTCTTTGCGCCGGTCTAAAATATTTGCTGCCGCCTTCATCCACTCACCCCGTTGTGTTATGGGAATTCGTCGGTAAGTTAAAAAAGCCCTTTGTGCAGCTTCCAATTTTGCCTGAATCTCTACGTCTGTCAACGCTGCAAAGGTTTGTAGGACTTCGCCGGTTGCTGGGTTAATTGTCGCAATCGCCATAGTCTTATGTCCTCTTCAAAATTTTTATTGGGATACTTTCGCTCTCATTCCACTTTGGCGTACTACAACCCTATTGCCCAAAATTTTAAGCTAATTTTTTATAATTTAAAGTTTTTGTAAAGTGTTGACACATTATCTGCCTAAAAATACCCAAAATTTTTCTGTTTCAAAAACGGGAACTATTGAAATAACTTTCCCGTCCGAACAAACAAACTAACCGGCAAAATTAATGCTGCCAACAACCTGTCAAGGCGGTTGGCATATTCTAGGCATTAAATTAAAAAAGTTAGTTGTTATGGTCTTTTCCCACCACCACTTCCCAAAACTTCTAATCTTTCAAATCTTGCTATATAGAAGTTTTTTAAGTGTGATACCAGGAGGCCCACCACCCATTAGGATTTTAAACCTACGGGACGCTTAGCTAAGCAAGGATGGGGCCAAAGCCAAACAAAATTTATTGTTTGGAACAGGATAAAACTGATTGCCTGACTGGGAGATTCCTATATATTTATTGTTAACTGTCTAGTTACTTGTCTTTCCGGAAAATTTATCCAAAAGCCGAGGCATAAAAAGACAGTTTTTGTGAGGAGTCATAGGAGTAAATTTGTGAAATCAACACGATTTAAAACTAATCCCAGGCCAACGGGCCAACAGCTTTTGGTATGCGGAAAATACCTTTTGTCTATAAGCTCTTTATTCAGCACTTTGATGCTCATGTCACCAGCTTCGGCGGCATACTGGCTTGAAAACCTCAACCAAGCTAGAGAAACATCCTCTGCCCAAGACCCAGAAAACTTGGCAGAAGCTTTAGCAAATAATCAAGCTGTAGTTTCCGAGCAGATGCCATTGACAGCCAAAAAAGCTGAATTAATAGCAAATATTGTGGGTACAGAAGGCGTAGAATCCCAAGCTACACCAAATTCTCAGCCACTTTTGGCTCAAGCAACAACCTTAAACGATATCCAGGGACATTGGGCTGAAAGTTTTATTACCCCTTTGGCTGAGCGCGACATTATTCGCGGCTTTCCAGACGGAACCTTTCGCCCAGAAGAGCCGGTGACGCGGGCCCAGTTTGCCGCCATTATTCGTAAAGCCTTTAGTGGGAATGTGGTACGAAACCCAATTCAATTTTCGGATGTACCCGTCCGATATTGGGCTTACGATGCCATTCAAGAAGCATCCCAGACTGGCTTTTTGCAGGGATATCCAAACAATACTTTTAATCCTGAGCAAAATATCCCCCGTGTTCAGGTGATGGTGTCTTTAAGCAATGGGTTAAATTTACCGGCCAGTGCGCCAGCATCTAGCGTTTTAACCACTTATTTTCAAGATGCTTCTCAAATTCCTTCCTATGCTTTGTCGAGTGTAGCGGCTGCAACAGAAAATCAATTAGTGGTTAATTACCCGGATGTTAACCGGCTCAGACCCAATGAAAACGCCACTAGAGCCGAAACGGCAGCACTAATATATCAAGCACTTGCCCAAGCCGGTCTTGTCCCCCAAGTCGCTGCTGCTGACCCTGCTAGCCGTTATATTGCCGGCTACCAACCTCCTCAGCCAACTGCCCAGCAACCGACTCCTCAACCTACCCCAGCACCTGAAGATGCGGCCACCCTCAAAGAGCAGTTAAGGATTCCCATTCCCCAAGCAGCTTTGCTGTTGCCAAATCTTAGTTCCATTTCACCCGGATCAAGTTCTGGTAGTCCTACAGCTTTTGGTGCCGATTATGGGAATGCTTTTATAGGAGCAAGTTTTCAAGCCCGTACTCGTTACACCGAAAGTGCTGATGGAGCCGTCTCTTTGGGCTTCGGTGTGGGAGATGCCCAAAAATCTGTTGGTCTTGAAGTAGCAGTCGCTATTTTAGACTTGGCTAACAGTGGACGCGGCGACCCAGGAGCATTCGGACGCGGCAGTGTCAGTTTTAAATTACACCGCCTCTTACCGGATGATATGGGTGTAGCTGTTGGGGTTGAAAATTTACTGGTTTGGGGTGGAACCGATTCAGGCACCAGCGTTTATGGAGTAGTTAGTAAAGTTTTTCGCTTCCAAGATAACCCCCAAAAACCTTTTAGTAGCCTTACTGCTTCTCTGGGTTTAGGTACAGGTCGTTTTAAATCTGAATCAGATTTTGAAAATGGCGAAGGTTCTGTCAATGTATTTGGCAGTTTGGGTTTACGGGTGGCTGAACCAGTCAGTTTAATTGCGGACTGGACAGGTCAAGATTTGACTTTGGGTGCATCTATTGTTCCGTTTAAAAATATCCCTCTTGTCATTACACCAGCTTTTGCTGATATTACTGGCAATGCTGGGGATGGGGCGAGATTTATTTTGGGAATTGGTTACAGTTTTCCGTATTCTTTCTAATTTCTTACAGGAGTAAAAAGCCATGAATAGAAAACATCTTGTCAAGTTTGGTTGTGCTTTTGGTTCTTCTTTAATGTTCCTTCAAATGGCCCCTCTGGTTCATGCTGGCAATATGTCTGATGGAACTGGTCATAATGCTAACCCTATTCCTAGCGGTAATGGTTCAGATTACACCGGCTCACTTAATCAAATTATTGTCAAGCTGGTGACAACTACGCTATTTAATATTCGCGGTATAGCTATTTCAAAAGAAATTCAGCAAAATTTTGCCGCTCTTTTGGTAGGCGATACGAATATTACTTATGTTGTTGAAATGCTTGTAAGAGGTGGCATTGAACCCAGTTTAGCTATGAAGATAGCTACAAGTTTACGGGGTTTAATTCAGATAGATGGCACTATTAATCAAGCGCAACTAGCTCAGGTGATTATTGCTTATCGGGCTATTATATCTTCAGCCAACATAGATTTGTTTTTGAGTCCAAGTACAGAATTTTTAGCTTTGCAAGCTATTTTAAGTCAGCTAACACAAAATCAATTGGATTTTTCTTTTATTGCGTTTGATGCTAGTAAAAGTGCCAGTTTGATTGCGCTGATTAAAAGTTTGAATGCCGGCAGTTTCTCCGGTGGTGGTGGGGCTGTAAATGGTCAATTTCAAACTGTGTTGTTAAATTTAATTTTAGGTAGGATTGATGTAACTACGGCGGTGAATGCTTTTGTGGGCATTGGCATTCGTGGTGATTTGGCTTTAAGTTTAGCCCAGGGTTTCCAAGGTTTGATTCAGGCGGATGGAAGTATTAACTTTACTCAGCTTTCATTGGTAATGACGGCTTTTCAACAAGTTGTGAGAAGTTCCAATGTAGAATTTGTAAAGAATCCTCCGGTTGAGCTTTTAGCTCTACAAGCTCTTTTAATTCAGTTGGGTGTTAATCCAACACAAGTGGCGATTTATGTTATGCCAACTCCTGGTGGTAATGCTGGAACTCCTCCTACACAAGGTGGGGGCAATACTCCGACTACTCCTGGTGGTGATGATGATGTGGCAGGCAAGCCAGGTCAGGGTCAAGGCAACGGGAAAGGCGGTAATATGTCGGATGCGACTGGTGGCATTATTACCACTGGTGATGTGGCTGGGAATTTATCGGATGCTACCGGCCCCATCGTAACAACTGGTGATATTGCAGGTAAACCAGAAGATAAGCCGACTCAAATACCAGTTTCTACTAGTAGTGGTGGCACATCTACTGGAAATAACAATACATCTACTGGCAATAACAATAATGGAGCCGGTGTAATTTTTATTGCCAGCTACATTGGCGGCCCATTTTCTTTTGCTAATATTACAATCCAAAATGCAATTCGTCTCGCGGCAAGGTCAGTAGTGGCGCAGTTAAGAGCTCCGGGTTCGATAACTGTTCAAGGACGAGTAGTTGCGTTTGAGTCTAAGCAAGTTGTCCTCAACCTTTTGATTGCTAAAAATGAGGCAAATAATGGTCAGTTTATTTCTTCATGTACACGGGGAGGAATTTCTGGTGCTTTGGCTCAAAATTTAGCAAAAAGCTTACAAGGATTATTTTTAACTGATGATGGCGGTGAAGTAACAGGCGTTGATGCCACCAAGTTGTTAGCAGCTTTAGGAAGTTACAATGCCATTATCGATAATAGTAGTTCCCAAGTTTTGGCCAACCGTCCTGGGGAAGTTTCTGTGGTGCAATTTAGCTTGTCTAGTATGGTGACAGCTGGGTTTAGTGCATCATCAGGAAATCAAACAGCCACCACCGAAGTTAGTGACTAAAACTTAAAAGGCTGTTTAAAACTAAGAGAATAGTCAAAATGCCATCATGGGAAAACCAAAGTTTCTATGATGGCATTTTTTATGGTTTCATACCAATTCCGATTTAAACAATTACCAGATATTTAGCCTTTACACTTAGGGAGTCGGTTTATCCTTGGGAGTTGGCTTAGTATCCTTCGGCTTTTCTTCAGATTTTGGCTTACTTTCTTCCTTTTTCCACTCAGAAACCGGCCTATCCACTGCATTTTCAAAATCCGCCGGCACCAACACTACATCTAACGCTTTCGATACATCCGCCGATGGATCAATTTGAGCATACAAAAAACTCTTATTAAAATCAGGTTTTCCCAAAACTAAATGGTGAGATTGCTGATTTTTTAACCTCATTTCCACAGTCGCAAGAGGCCCATCTAACCCATATTCTTGTCGCTGTTTTAAAGGATCTGCCATCGTAATTTTGCGGTCAAACTTTGCAGAAGTAACTAAATTTAATAAATAGGCCACTGACGCATCAGAGGCGGGCACTTTCTCATTATTATTAACCGCCGGTGCCGGTGAACTTGTCAACACCTGACCAGCAGAAGGCGCTTCACAAACTGCCGATTTATTATCAGTTTGTTTCGGTGTTTGTGTCGCACAAGTAGAGGAAGTCGGTTCCATCACCTGTAACATCCATGTAGAACCTTTCTCTGTTGATCGTTCAAATTTTAACTTTTGTTTTTGTGTAGTTAACGTCATAGCTTCTACATCACTTTCTTTAAATCTAAAAAGTTGCTGCTGTTGTGCCTTTACCTGCTCTCTTTTTGGTGATCCTTGAACTTCATATAAATAAACAAAGCCACCCAAAAGTACCGCAGAAACCATTAAAATTACAGTAGTTTTTTGTATTTTCATAGTCAAATAATTTTTCCTTTTTTGTTTTAAAAATTTGTTGAGATTGTGTAGTAAAACCAACCTCAACAAATTTTCATAGTTCAAGAAACGAAGCTACAATCACCGGCGACTCCACCACAAAAGCCCTGCTGAAACCAAGCCAATAAGAGGCAAAATAGCCAAAGCCATCCAACCTAAAATAAGCCCTTGTTGAGCCGACAAATTAATGCGGCGATTAGTTACTTCTTTGGGACGAATTGATAGCAACTGACTATCTAAATTACTCAACCAACCCACAGAATTTAAAAAAATATCACCATTTAAACCTTCCTCAAAAGCCCCATCCGTTGCAAAACTAGAATTTCCAATTACCACCAAACGCGACTCCCCAGAAGAAACAGCCGGCTTTGGATTAATAGTAGGTGATTCTGTCGGTTTTGGACTTACAGAAGGCGTTGCATTCGCAGATGGCTTTTCCGTTGGGGCGGGGGAAGATTTCGCCGGTGAAGCTATTTCAAAACCAGCCTTACGCGTCATAACCACACCCAAAACTAACGGCCCTTGTTTGTCTGTATCCGCATTAAATGTTAGGGGTTGTTTCTGCGGATTACTTTCTGCCCAACTACGCTCATTGGTTACTAAAATAGGCGTTTGTTCTATTCCTTCAATTGCACGAGTTTCTAAAGGTCTTGCCCCACGAAAAACCGAATAATCACCCTTAAAATCTTTTGTAATTGGGTGTTCTCCATAGGTTGTAATTAAAGGTTCTGCCGGCCCAAAACCAATCCTTTGACCAATGCCAGACGCATCAATAGCTAACCGATTATCTAGTTTTATACCCCATTCTTCCAACAAACTACCTAACTTTGGATCAACCTGCGGATCGACCATTACCATCAAACTTCCACCGGCGTTCAAATAATCCTTTAAAGCCTTAACTTCCCCCTCAAATAAAGCTCTTTTTGGGCCGGCAATCACAACAGCTTCGGCATCTTCTGGCACCTGTCCTTTTTCTGATAAATAAAGAGTCTCACTGGTAATATTTTTATTTTCTAAATTCTTAACTGCTTCGGAAATTGCCCCCTGACCGGCAGTCAAACCACTCTCGCCATGACCTTGTAAAAAATAAACCTTTTTAGTTCCCGTACTCGTAATTTGAGCAATTCCATTAGTCAGTTTTGATTCTGTTAAACGACTTTGCTGATCCACATTCATCAAAAACTGTTTTCTTTCTCCTAATTGCAAATGCACTTCCCCAAACCTTGTCACACCATATTGCTGCGCCAACGCCGGCGATGCTTGCGGATCAACATACTCAAAACTAAAATTTCCATTATTTTGCCTGCGATAATTTTCAAGCAATTCTTTATCAGGAGGAACCGGCCCTCGGTCAAAAATCCACACCTTCAAAGGCTGCTTTAAACTTCTCACTAACTCCCTAGATTGTGCAGCTAAAGTGTATTGTTGATTTTCTGTCAAATCTATCCGCAATGGATAGCGAACTGCCATAAAATTAAGCAATCCTAAAATTAGCAAAACCGATAAAGTTGCTGCTAAGGCATTGCTACCAGCAACCGTCGATCTTTTACCCCAAAAACTCTCATCATCATTTGTTTGCAGTACAAACCAAACAATCAAAATCACAATCCCAGCAATCACTAAACCCGTCGGCACCGGCACCCAAGCGGCAGAAACCACACCCGCCGTTAACCCCATTACAATTAACAACGGCCCAACCCAAAAGGCATATTTCCAATATTTATTTTTTCTTGCAATTGTCATAACTTTTTACCTTTCCTTCTCCCCGATTTATTTGCTTAAAATTAAGACCGCTGGAAGCGTAAAGCTTCGATAGATTGAGCCGTTAAAAAAATTCCCAAAATTATATAACTACCAAACATAACTAAACTACTCGTATCCACAACTCCGCCAAGCAAATTAAAGTAATGTTTCAATAATGATAGATGTCCTAAAGCTGTTCCAATCGGCCCGCCTACAGCATTTGCCGCCACATCAATCACCCACAAAAATAACACTACAGCAAAGGTTAAAATAGCTGACAAAATGGTGCTGTCTGTCAACGAAGAAACAAACATACCCAAAGATAAAACACTTGCTGCCAGCAATAACAAACCCCCATGAGCAAGCAACACCAACGAGATAGGAAAAACAGGTTTGGCTGCACTTAAAGCAATCATTTCACAAACTGCTATTGGCAGTAAAAGTGTCGCAA
Source organism: Halomicronema sp. (assembly GCA_036704045.1). GTDB lineage: Bacteria > Cyanobacteriota > Cyanobacteriia > Cyanobacteriales > Oscillatoriaceae > Ancylothrix. The sequence goes on from DATNQM010000053.1 coordinate 123,160, forward strand.
AAAACGTCAAAACTCCCAATAACTTCCCAACTGCAACCGCCCAATTAGTCACCGGCGAAGTCGCCAACAACTCCAAAGTTCCCCGCTTGCGTTCCTCAGCATATAACCCCATCGAAAGAATCGGCAAAATAAACAAAGACATTGACCCCATCACCCGCAAGAAAGCCTGTAAAAATTCATAAGCAACATCCAACGGTTGACCCGTCATTCCCATTTGTTGTCTTTGCACATCTAGCATGGCTGCCTGAGCAATAATGCCATCAGTTCCTAACAACAAAGCTACAAAAAAGAATCCAGAAATTAACCAAAAAATCCCGGCAATTGCATAAGCTAAAGGTGAAACAAAATAACCCAGCAATTCCTTTCGATAGATTGCCATTAAATTGCCCATAATCACTTTCATTGAATTGGTTTCTCCTAAACTTATAAAGTCAAAATCCCTATATTTTGACTTTCTTATACCCAAAGGTCTGATTCTACATCATCATCGCCCCTAGGTTCGTTTTTTTCTTCAGCAATTTCTGGCAATTCAGCATCTTCTACAACCTCTTCATTCACCGTAGCACCGGCAGCAATAGGTTCGTTTTTTTCCTCCGTTGTCACTTCCAAAAATACATCTTCTAAACTTGCTCTGGTGCGGCGCATTTCATACAACCCAACACCGGCACCAACCAACGCCGAAACAATTGCCGGGGCTGGTTCAGAATTTTGTTCAGAAATCACTCGCAACTTTTGCCGATTTTCTGATAAATCAAAAGAAATCGCATCTACAACACTCACTCCCGGTACAGCTTTTAAACAGGGAATAACTACCGACTCTAAATCTTCTTTTTCTGTTAACTTAATCTCCAATTCATAACCAGAACCGGCACTCAATTGTGCCATCAATCCTTGAGGAGTATCAATAGCCACAACACGCCCCCGATTAATAATTGCTACCCGGCTGCAAGTCATGCTAACTTCAGGCAAAATATGGGTAGACAAAATAATCGTATGTTCCCCAGCCAAACTTTTAATCAAATTCCGCACATCAATAATTTGACGAGGATCTAGCCCCACTGTTGGCTCATCCAAAACAATCACCGGCGGATCATGCACAATTGCCTGAGCAATGCCAACTCGCTGCTTAAAACCTTTAGAAAGCTTCCGAATTAAAACATCTTTTTTTTCCAATAAATTGCACCGCTTCAGAGCAATTTCTACCCGCTCTTTACGCTCCCCTGCCGGCACCCTTTTTAAACTCGCCACAAAATACAAAAATGAGCTAACCGTCATTTCTGGATATAGGGGCGGCGTTTCTGGTAAGTAGCCAATTCTAGCTCGGACTGCCATTGAATTTTCATGCACCTCATAACCTGCTATGCGGGCGGTTCCTTTCGTGGCTGGGAGATAGCCTGTTAAAATTCGCATTGTAGTGGTTTTTCCGGCACCATTTGGCCCCAAAAAACCCAATATTTCGCCTTTCTCGACAGTAAAACTTACGTCTTCAATTGCGCGAGTTGTTCCGTAGAGTTTGCTTAGACCCTCAACTTCTATCATGTTGATTTTAGATTTCAGATTTTAGATTTTACAACGCGATGTAGGGGGATTTTAGCTTTAAGGATTTAACGGCTTTATTTAAATTTTCAAAATCCCTAATAATGATTATCCTATAAACGGTCTATTTGTATCTGGGACTTTTGCCAAACTAGAAATCGGTTCCCAGCTAAAGACATCTTGCAACAAAAATTGATAACCAGCCACATTTGGATGCAATCCATCATCGCACAAACGCGACTGCCGCCAATTCTCTCCTCTTGCCATCCACAAATCAAAAATATCTAAATAGGGTATCTGACGGCTTAAACAAGCTTGTTTTGTCGCTTCTTTATAGCGAAACTGCTCTGCCAAACTATAGTAAAAAGAATCTAAAAACGGCATTTTTTCTTCATCCACCGGCACCATTCCCACAAAATATACAGGACACAAACTCTTTGCTATATCTAGCAAAGCTGCTATATCTTCTTGGAAAGAACCTAACTCTGTATAATTGCGTCCATTAGGACGGGCAATACGAGCCGAATCATTTACCCCCACAGATAAAATCAATACATCTGGCAAAGAATTCCGCAACTCTCCTCGATGGCGGAACTCCATCTCAAGCCGATTTGCGACTTGACGCACCCGATCTCCTCGCACACCTAGATTGTATAAAACAGGCCCAGTATCTCCAGAATACATCCAGCAGCGGCGCAACCTTTCTACCCAACCGCCTCCCTCTGGATCTCCGTAGCCATAAACCAGACTATCTCCCAACGCAATCACCTTTAGCGGTTGCCTTTTGGGTTTTTGTAACGATTGAGAAACAGAATTTACCAGTATTTGCATCTATAACCCCCATTTCAAAAACGTTTCAAAAGTTTTATTTTTAGGTTAAAAACAAAAAATTTTTGTTTCAATTCTTAATTAAAATACAATAATATACATAAAAAGCAAGTGGGCAAGACCAATTTCAGCCCGAATCTATCGAAATATATAGGGAATTCTCCACTGTTTCCGGGTTGGTTGAAGATACAAATGCCGAGCTAAACTCGATTGCACCAAAATTAGGCATGGTTGGGTACTTTCGCCATCAAACTTTACGTTGTTTCTCTTGGCATAGACTTTTCTAAAGGTAATAATGGTTCTATCGAGACTCCGTAATTTTACGGATATCTATAAAAAACACAGGCTTGTTCATTTTGTATATGTGTTTTCACACATAAGCGCTTTTTTGATTGTTGGGAAGCATCTACAAAACCCTTTAACCAAATCAATCTGAGGCAAAAAAACTCATGGAAAACTTAGCACTCGTTGAATTGACGGCTGCATACGAAAATCCCAGCCCGCCACAATTACGCTCACTTGATGAGATGGGATTAAAATTTCCTAGTTCAGCTTGGATCAGCCTTGCCGGAATAATTATTTCTCTAATGGTTTTCTCCGCAGTGCCCGAACAAGCCCAAGCCGCTGCCTGTTCTTACGGTGGCTGTGTCAAAGTCTCTACAAATGGCAGCGCCCTTCGGATTCGTTCGGGCCCAGGCACCGGCTATGCTGTGATAGGTAGTTACTCTAATGGCACTACAGTTGCCACCAGCGGCCGTTACTCCAATGGCTGGATTCAGGTTTCTAATGGTGGTTGGATTGCTGGTAACTGGGTTGCAAGTAGTAGCAATAGTGGTGGTGGTGGTGGTGGTGCCGGTGGCCCTCGTGTCGCCACTAATGGTAGCCCTCTGTTGATGCGAAATGGCCCCGGTGGTGCAATTATTGGCAGTTTGGCAAACGGAAGTTCGATTTCTTTGTCTGGCCGGTATAGCGGTAATTGGGCTCAACTCAGTAATGGTGCTTGGGTTTCTTCGTATTGGATTCGCTAGTTTTATCAAATCTGATCATAGCTTTTCTCAAAAAAGTCAGATCCTCAAGAAACCTGATTTCTTAAATACAGCAGGTTTCTATAAAAAGTTTTAATTCCTAAGCGGATGAGTCAGAGGTTGTTGAGGGTTTTGTGGAGGTATCAAACTTCTTAAAACCTGTCGCACTTGCTCTTGACTCATCCCTGGTTTAATTTGAGGCCGGTAAAGTGTTTGAATCAAAACTTTATCGATGGGAGAATATTCGTTAACATCCGTCCAACCTTGATAAAAAATACTGTTGTCATAACGATAGGAATCCCTCATTAAGCCCAAAGATTGAGTTAATTCTTCTCGAATAAGATGAGAGCGTTCTCTTTGTGTTACATTTTCCGTTGTAATTAAAATATTGGCTTTTGTAATAACTTGGTTATTATTCCAATAAGTCCAAAAAAAACCATAATTAACCGGCTGGTAATTTGACTCATAGTTGGCAAATTCCCTTTCTGGAACAAAATAGATTTTTATATGAGAATTTTGGTTGTCAAAACGTAAATTAATATTGCCCTCAGCTAAAAAATTAACTTCATTCATAACCTGAACAAGTGTAGTAATATCTTCAGGCGTTGGCGTTCCTATTACCTGAACTTTAATATCTCCCTGCCATTTTCTCACCACAGAGTTAGACTGAGAAAATTCTGAACCCATAGCAACTTCTAAAAAATAATCAATTTGTTTTGTAGATAAAAAAGAAAAATTTGGAGAAGGAGTAAAAACACTGTTTTGTTTTACAAAAAGTGGTTGAGAACACCCCTTAACAGAAAATAAAAATGTTAGTTCAAACAAAGTAAGAAAAGCAAAAATAAAAGGTTGGGGCTTAAACATAAAACTTAAAGGTGTAATGGGTTGGGTTTAAAAAAAACATTAGGACAAAAGACAAGGCAGAAAAGATAATGACCGATGACAAAAATACTGCAATTGAATCTCCACTTCAGGATAAACAAAAACCAACAGGCACGACTAACTGACAACAGCTACTTCAGAGATTTTTGATCTGGCACAATAGAAAGCTAAAATATGTGCAGTGTTAAATCTGGGCAGAGCAAAAACCAACCCATGCACAAACGAATAAATATCGACACCACCCACCTGATGCGGAAAGCAGAAGACTTAATCTGTAATTCTTCCAACCGTTATCGCATCACTGTACAAGTTGCAAACCGCGCCAAACGCCGGCGTTATGAAGATTACGAGCACCCCGATGATCCGATGATGAAGCCGGTTTTGCGAGCAATTATGGAAATGTCCGATGAACTGACTCAACCGGAAATTATCGGAGATTAGGACTAGATTGCATGGGTTTGAGGGAAAATCCAGACTCCTTTGTGAGCGTAGATTTTCCCTCAAAACTTAGTTCTTTAAGGCATTGACGAAAAAATAAAAATTAATGATCGCCTGTGCAAATGAACAGAAAAAGGCAAGGAATGGCTAAAAAGCGGTATTGGAAAATATTAATAGCAGCGGCAACCAGCCTGATTCTGACCTTGGTGGCTGGTGGAGTGATACCCCTAGGCGGGACTAACCAAACTCCACCGGCATTTGCCCAAAGAATTCCCTTGCAAACCGCTGCGGAACAAGTTTATAAACTCCTACCTGAGTTTCCCAAAGAAAACAACTACACGAACCGACAAAGCGGCGAAAAAGACAAAGGTAATACTCTAGCGAGTCGGTTTATCCGCTATCACATCTTTGTCAAGGGCCGGCTTCCCATTTACCGGCTGGACTGGAAACATACTCTGGCAGACTATCTGGGTGTAAACGAACGCATCGAAAAAAATGTTTATCCGGGGCGCGAGACTCTTACAGAAAACCCCTTTCAAGGCGATATAGCCGCCATTAGTAAACTCAACCGAGTCCAAAGAGAAACTCTAATTAACACTATGGTGGGTATCTACGGCCCTAAAACCACCCAAACACCGGCACCAAACCCCACAACCAATCAATCGGCCCCCACAGCAAATCCAACGCCGACGGTTGCTCCACCGGGGAGTGGTTCTGACTTGCTGAAATAAAAACTGGCATATTAAAAAAACAATCAAAAATCCCAACTCTAAAATTCATCTATGGCAACTGTTTACGTTAATCCAAGTACCGGCAGAGATACCAATTCTGGCACGCAATCAGCGCCTTTTAAAACAATTTACCGCGCTCTCCAACAGGCAGATAGTGGCACCACTATTCAACTTAATCTTGGTACCTACAGTGCAGCCTCTGGGGAAGCCTTTCCTGTTGTGATACCGGCCGGTGTTACCCTACTGGGGAGCGAAACAAATAAAGGTAGCGGGGTTCTCATTGAAGGTAGCGCCCCCTACAAAAGCCCAACTTTTGGGCAGCAAAACATCACTGTTTGGATGGATAACCAAGCCCAATTACGGGGAGTTACTGTTACAAACCGCGCCAGTAGTGGCACCGGCGTTTGGGTAGAATCCACTGCACCTATTATTGCGAATAATACTTTTACCAACTCTGTCCGTGAGGGTGTGTACGCCACCGGCACTGCTCAACCCACAGTGACAGATAATGTATTTACACAAAACGGCGGTAACGGCATTTCTTTTGTGAAAAATGCTAAGGGAGAAGTCCGCCGAAATGTGTTTCGGGCAACCGGTTATGCTTTAGCAATTGGCGAAAATTCTGCACCGTTGGTTACAGATAATCAAATCAGAGAAAATCGCTGCGGAATGGTAATTTCTGGAAGTGCAAGGCCGGTGTTACGAAAAAATATTGTGGAACGAAATACACAAGATGGAATTACCGTAATTGGCACCGCTATTCCTGATTTAGGTAACAGCCAAGATCCGGGGGGAAATATATTCCGAGATAACACTCAATTTGATTTACAAAATGCTACATCAAGACAAATTATTTCTGCTGGCAATCAAATTAACCCCGTCAAAATAAAAGGAGATATTGATTTAGTTGCGAATGTGGTGCCGGCACCTGTACCCTCGCCAACTCCCTCGCCAATACCCTCGCCAATACCCTCACCAACTCCGTCACCTCTCCCTAGTCCCACGCCCACGCCACGCCCCACACCCAGCCCGTCGCCTAGCCCGGTTCCCCCCACTGGCTTAACAGATATTAGAGGTCATTGGGCCGAGGTATTTATTGCGGCAATGGTAGATAAAGGCTTTATTGCTGGTTTTCCTGATGGAACATTTAAGCCAGGAGTTAATTTAACTCGCGCTCAATATGCGGCTTTGCTTGCTAAAACTTTTAACCTTCCTGCTAAAAAAACGGCGACTACTTTTTCCGATGTACCGGCTTCTTTTTGGGCGGCGGCTGCAATTCGCAAATCTAGCGAAATGGGGTTTATTGCCGGTTTTCCTGATAGAACTTTTCGCCCTAATCAAAATTTGACAAGAGTTCAGGCAATTGTTTCTTTAATTAATGGTTTGGCGCTGGTGGGTGGAAATCCTAATTCCTTGTTTGTTTATAGTGATCGCGCTCAAATTCCTAGTTATGCAACCGATGAGGTGGCAACTGCAACCGAGCAAAATATTGTGGTTAATTACCCCTATTTGCAAGTGCTTAATCCGATGCGAGATATCAATCGTGCGGAAATAGCGGCGCTTGTTTATCAGTCGTTGGTGGCGGTGGGGCAAGCCCAGCCTGTTAATTCTAGTTACATTGTGGTGGCTGGTTAGCCGGTGGTTTCGGTTGAGAGTTTGCGCTGTTGACGCCTAAGATGGGATGATAGGGTTAGCATTGTCAAAGTTTAATAGCGCAATTATTATGGCTCAAATACAGTTTTCCAAAGGAATTATTGAGGATGTGGTGCCGGATGTTCGTCTTACCCGTTCCAAGGATGGCAGAAACGGCACTGCTACTTTTTATTTCCAAAGTCCCAAAGCTCTCGCTCAAGATAGCACCGATGAGATTACTGGGATGTATATGATTGATGAAGAAGGGGAAATTTCAACACGGGAAGTTAAGGGAAAATTTGTCAATGGTAAGCCCTCTGCCCTTGAGGCAATTTATGTGATGAAAACCCCGGAAGAGTGGGAGCGTTTTATGCGTTTTATGGAGCGTTATGCCAATGAGAATGGCTTAGGTTTTACGAAGTCTTCTTGATAGGTCTGCCACATCGGCAGTTAACGGTTCCTCGCAAGGGGAATTAAGAATTTTGTTCTTAATTCTCGCTTGTTTAAATATATAAATAGGGCTGTTTAAAGATTAGATTAATTTTATCTATTTTTTTCTTTGCCTTAATTAATTTGTGGATATTTTGAGTTTTTAATGAGAGGCTCTTGAAAACTTGGAAATTCAGAGAAATGTAGTTTTTAAAAACCTTTTTTGTACTTTAGACAAAAGCTAATTTTTTGTTGGAGAAAGCTAAAAATTTATGGCAACTCCTCACCCAGATTCAGCACAAATTAAGGTTAATTGTGCAGTAATTACGGTTAGCGATACACGAACGACTGAGACGGATCGAAGTGGGCAATTAATTAAAGAGTTGCTTACGGAAGCCGGTCATTTGGTGGTAGCTTATGCAATTTTAAAAGATGAACCTGTCTTACTTCAGGAAAAGCTAGAAGAGTTGAGCGTTGCTTGTAATGTGGATGTGTTAATTTTTAATGGTGGCACCGGCATTGCCCCACGAGATACTACCTATGATGCTCTTTCAGGATTGTTTGAAAAAACTTTACCGGGATTTGGAGAAATCTTTCGGTGGTTAAGCTATCAAGAAATTGGCTCACGGGCGATGGCTTCACGGGCAATTGCGGGGATTTATCGCCAAAAAATTGTGTTTTCTATTCCGGGGTCTTCGGGGGCGGTTAAATTGGCTGTAGAAAAGTTAATTTTACCGGAATTAATTCATTTAATAGGTCAGTTGCACTCTGATAAGAATAGTTAAAATTTTGTGGGCATAAGGAAGAAGATAAAAAGGGGATTTCCAGAGATAAAGTGGGGGTAAACTTTGATTTAATTAGTATCAATCAAGTTGCCAAAATTTGATGGTTTTATCAGCACTGGCGCTGATTAGGGTGTTGCTATCTTTAAAGGTAAGGGATAAAACTTCGCCGGTATGACCGGTGAGGGTTGTTTTTAATAGTGCGGTTTTTAGATGCCAAATTTTGATAGTTTGATCTGCACTTCCACTAGCAAGATGTTGCCCATCGGGGCTGATGGCAATGCAATGTACCCAGTCGGAATGTGCTGGTAGGTTGGTGGAAAATTCGCCGGTTTGTAGATTCCAAATTTTAATTGTATGATCGCGGCTGGCAGAGGCTAGGAATTTGCCATCTAAGGAAAATATAATTTCAAAAATGGAGGAGGTATGTGCTTTTAAGGTTTGTATTTCTTGCCATTTTGGTAGCCAGCCGGTGGTGAGTTGCCAAATTTTGATGGTGTTGTCTCGGCTGGCGGAGGCTAAGGTTTTTCCATCGGGACTAAAGGTAATAGAAAAAACGGCATCTTGATGGGATTGAAGTGTTTGTTTGAGTTTACCTTTGTTGGGTTCCCAAATTTTGATTGTGCTGTCGTAGCTGCCGCTGGCGAGAGTTTTTCCATCGGGACTAAAGGCGAGGGAGGCAATCCATTGGGTGTGGCCGGTAAGGGTTTTTTTAGGGGTTTTGTTAGGGAGTTCCCAAAGGTTTATTTGACAGTCATCGCTGCCACTGGCGAGGGTTTTTCCATCGGGGCTGAGGGCAAGACATCGAATTTCATCGGAGGGGCCGGTGAGGGTATTTGTTAGGCGGTAGTTATCTGTATCCCAGAATTCTATGGTGTTGTGGATGCCGGTGGTAACAAGGGTTTTTTTATCTGATGTTAAAACTATATTAGAAATAATTTCTTGGGTAAAGTTTAAGCTTTTTAGACAGTTTAATGGCAGAGTTTCTCGATTAAAATTTTTGGTAACTGGTGTTTCATTGGTGGGAATAATTAGGGCTTCTTCGGAATATTGTGGGGTATTTAGAGGTAGAATTTTTGAGATTTGAAAGTTGTATTCTGAGGGTAGTTCTTTCATTTTTATATCCTTCTATGAAAGTTTAATACTATATTTTTAGGGTTTTTTAATGAGACAATTCAGAGAAATCTAATTTAGGCTTGTTTTTACTTTAGCTCAAGTGAATGTTTATTTGTGTAAGGTTTTATTGCAAGTTTTGTGACGAAGGAAGAGTAAAAGACGTCGTAGGCTGACTGGTAGGGTAAAGGAGTGCTATGTTTTTGACTTTTTTATTGTTCCCAAGGAAAGTAAGGTAATTTCGGTATATTTAATTTTTTTAATCTTTAGGCTGGCCTTAGAAGCTATAACAGAATGATATATTGTGATGAGTGAGGTTGATGACTACTGGTTAAAAAATTTATTGTTGCCTGTTTTTTATGGTAAAGATTAGTTTTTTATAGATAAATTAAGTTAATAATTTTAGGTAAAGTATGATATAATACTTAGGTTTTTAGAATAGAAAAGTCAAGTTTTTTGTTGATTTTTGTAGAATAATTTTTATTACATTTATGCAAGTAACTGAATATTTTCACACTGCTATTTTGGTAACCAATTTAGAAAAGTCTGAATATTTTTATGGAGAAATTTTGGGATTAAAAAAAATTGAAAGAGTGTTAAAATTTCCGGGGATTTGGTATGAAATTGGGAAGGTTCAAATTCATTTAATTGTTGTAGCTGAAGTGCTGGTGGATCGGGTTGATGAGGAAAAATGGGGACGCAATAGGCATTTAGCTTTACGAGTAGAAAGTTTGGAAAATGCTAAAGAGAAATTACTTTCGTGTGGTTGTAAATTTCAAATGAGTGCGTCTGGACGACCTGCTTTATTTACAGAAGACCCGGATGGAAATATTATTGAATTGAGCGAATGAGGGTTTTTGCTAAAGTTTAACCATAATGAAAATTATTGCATATTCCTACAGTGATCCTCTACTGGAAAGTATTCCTGATCCTGGGATGTGGGGATGGGAAGTTGATAAAATTTATACAGATTTAGGGGAACGAACGCAACTAAAACAGCTTTTTAAAGATTGCAAAAAAGAGACGGCAGAATATTTATTAATTCGTCGATTAGAAGAGTTAGGAGATACTGTACAAAATGTCTGTGAAGTATTGGCGAAACTAGAACAATTAGGGTTAAAAATTGTAGCAATTGAATCGCAGTTTATAATTCAAGAAGAAATTAACCGAGTAGATTTGTTGAAGTTTATTAGTGAAATTCAGCAAAATCAACGTAGTCGGCAAATTCGCCAAGGGCACGCGCGCAACCGTGTTAAGGCATTACCCCCACCCGGAAAAGCACCTTATGGATATAGGCGTTCTAAGGATCGTTATGGTTTAGATCGCAGTGCAGCGCCGGTGGTAAAAGATTTTTTTGAACATTTTTTGCTTTATGGTTCTTTGCGGGGTGCGGTGCGTTATTTAGAGCAAAAATATGGTAAAAAAATTTCTGTAGCTACTGGCAGAAATTGGTTAATAAATCCTGTTTATCGAGGAGATTTAGCATTTAAAAATGGAGAGGTAATTTGTAATACTCATTTAGCGATTATTTCGCGGGAAGAAGCGGCACAAGTGGAGCGAATTTTACGCCGGAATCGATCTTTGCCGCCGCGCAGTGCAAGTGCGCCGCGTTCTCTTTCTGGGTTGGTAGTATGTGAAAATTGTGGTTCTGTGATGACTGTGGTTCGAGTGACGGCGTATCGAAAACAGCGAGAATATCTTTATTTAAGACCCACAAATTGTTCTAAACAGCCTAAGTGTAAATCAATGCTTTATGAAGAGATTTTAAATCAAATAATTGAAGTAATTTGTCAAGAATTACCTCGTGCAGTCGGCGGTTTAAAAATGCCACGTCGGGAAGGAGTTAAAGAACGATTATGTGCAGAAATTGAAGCGAAAGAGCAAATTTTAGCACAGTTGCCGGCGCTGCGGGAAAGCGGCATTTTAGATCAAGAAACTGAACAATTACGAATATATAAACTCCGCACCGAAATTGCTGATTTACAAAGCCAAGTTTCTCAACAGCCGCCCGGAAATTTACGGGAAATTGCTAAGGCGGTTTCTCTAAAACAGTTTTGGTTAGATTTGTCAGAATCAGAACGCCGATTTTATTTCCGAGAGTTTATCAGCAAAGTAGAAATTATGCGTGAAAATGACAATTGGAAGTTAAGAGTTATTTTTATTTTTTAAGGTTTTTGTTAGTTTTTTTTGGCTATAAAAAGGTGATTATTTGTTTCTTTTAGTTTGTCATGGGCTTGTTTTTGTTGGTGTATGGGCAACTCTACAACAAATGTACTACCTTCGCCTGGGGTGGAAAAACAATAAATTTTTCCGCAGTGAGTTTGGGTAACAATTTGATGAGAAATAGATAACCCTAAGCCGGTGCCAACTCCTATAGGTTTGGTGGTAAAAAATGGTTCAAAGACACGGTTTTTAACTTCGGCTGAAATTCCAAGTCCATTATCAGAGATGGTGATAGAAACTTTATCGTCGGCGATTTTTTGGGTGGTGATGGCAATTTTTTTCTTTTGGGAACTGCTGTTTTTATTATTTTCTTCACAGCATTGTAATTCTTTTACTAAAAGCGCATCAATAGCGTTGCCAAGCAAATTCATAAATACTTGATTTAGCTGGTTAATATGGCACTCGACGGGTGGTAAATCGCCAAATTGTTTGACAACTTCTATTTTTTGTTTATAGCGGTTGTGCAACATTACTAAGGTACTCTCAATACCAGCATTGAGATCGGCTTCTTTCATTTGTGCTTCATCTAAACGGTAGAAATTTCGTAGGTTTAATACTAGTTCCCTAATTCTCTCAGCCCCGACTTTCATTGATTCAACGAGCCTAGGCAAATCTTCCAAAACGAAATCTATTTCTGTTTCTTCTAGGACATTTTCTAGGGATTGATTTTTAGTGGGATAGACACTTTGATAGGTTTCTAAAACTTTTAAAATAGCTTCTATGTGTTCTTCTACATAAGGTAAATTTCCATAAATAAAGTTAATAGGATTGTTAATTTCATGGGATATTCCTGAGACCATTTGCCCTAGCATTGCCATTTTTTCCATTTGAATCAAATGGTCTTTTAAACGACTGAACTCTGCCTGATTTTCTTCCAGAATTTGGTCTTTTTCATGAATTTGTTGTGTGAGTTCCTTAACTTTGTTCTCTAGGGCTGCATTTTTCTCTTCTAGGTCTGTTAATACTTTGTTCATTATTTTATCTCCTGTTGTTTTATTTTAATCTGCAACTGCAATTTACCTTAACGTTGTTAAATAAAGGCTATATCGGGGGGTTGATTCAAGTTTTTTAGTTGGCTAGAATATGATAAAATCTTTTGGGTAAAAATAAATAGATAAACTACAAAAACAATCAATACTTGCAATAGAATCGGGGTTAGGCTCTGATAAATGCCGGTTGGTTGTTCGATATGCAAGAACTCGCTCTGTCGTAGGGAGAAGTTGATAGAAAGATGAAAAGGGGTTTTTTTCATTGATTTCGATAGTGGGACTAAGACGGGCCAAACAGACGGAGATGTTAACGGCTCCTACTTTTACGATTAGTTTATCTTTAAATAGAATGGTTTTACTGTGAGCGAGATCACGGTGACAGCAGGCTTTTATATATTTATGTCTTGGGTAAGATGAAATATGGTAACTTCCAGACTGGGCGATATTAGCAGGACAAGAATATTTGTAGGATAAAAATGATAATAAAATCTATATTTTTTTGTTAGTAAATGCTAAAAATTCGGCTTCTTAGGAAAGTTTTTAGAAACCGAATTTCGGAATTTAAATTGTTATCAATTAAGGCAAAGCTTAATACTAAGTTGCTCTATAGCAGTTAATAATTAAGTGCTAGGGTTATCATCTTTCGTCGGATAATTACCTTTTCCAGCATTCCGCACATTAACGACTTTGCTGAGTAAATCAAACCAAAAAGAAGACCCCATAGAAATTGCAATTCCGCTGACAAGCCAGCCTAAAATTTGTCGTAAATATGGAATTTGCCAGTTACGTTCTGCCTGTTCCTTGACATTTTCTGCTCCCCATCCCAACGGTAAAGGTACATCATCTAAAGCTTTTCTGACTTGGTTATTTAATGCTCTTACAGATGACAAATCGCTGGCAGGATTATTGCTCACCAATTGTTGAGCATTTTGGCTAATAGCGGCTCGCAAAACAGAATTTTTTGACAAGCTATTGACAATATGAATTGTATCGGCATTAGCCACTATGGCAACCACTAAACCAATCAAAATTGCTACGCCTTTTGCATTACGTTTATATACACCAGAGGCTCTCGTCATCGAATGATCAAACCATGTTTCTACTTGGTTTTGTAAGTTGCGTAGGTCTTCTTCGATGTTCAGTGTGCCGGTTTTAGCTCGATTAGCAAGCTCACTCAAACTTTGTTTTAGTGATACAGGTAAGCTATCAATTAATTGTACAATACTTTGATAGGTTGGGCTGTTTTTATCTTGAAATATTTTTTCAAATTCCGCAAAAACTTCGGGATTTTTCGTAATAATTTGCACTACTTCATTTAGGCTTGGTTTGAGGCTACCAAGTAGCGCTTTTCTTTCGCTTTCATTAAAATTATCTTGATGAAAGACTGCAAGGCGACTATAAAAAGTTTCTAGGGAAGAATCATTTGCTGGTAATGTCAACTGACAGTTTTTAATAAAAGTATTTATTTTTATTGCCATCCGGTCAATTGTGCCATCTAGGGTAGTTCTTTGGGCTTTAAAATCTGCTAAAATTTCATCAAAGTTTTCGCCCAATTTCACAAATTCTTTTTGGATAGGGGCTTTATTTTCATCGGCAAGTTCGCTATCTTGATAAATTCCGACAATCTGTTGTAGTAAGTTTTGTTGTTTGAATCGTTCAACTCGCGCATAGCTAATCATTTGCGCTAGTTCTTTAATTTTTAATTGGTCGATTAATGTTCTAGCAAAAACATCTGGAGGAATGTAGGAAGGGCCGCTTTTTTTATCGCCAAAAATGTTTTCCTTTTTGGGAGATAATGTGCGTATTAAATTGGCAATTCCGCCGCTTATTTTCCGAAATCCTTTTTCTATGGAGCCTTTTGCTCCTTGGTTCAAATCTCTCAGCAAAGGGTGTTCATAAAGAGAGTTTGCCAGTTCTCTAGCTGATTGAGATTCTGGTGTAGATTCATCGACACTACCAGCGATTAGAACTTCTATTGATTTCTTTAAGTGTTGTGCTCTCCATTGCAGAATTGTTGTAATTAATTCTTGAATTTCAGAAGCCATTAAGCTTAATATTAGATAACAAAAAATTAAGCCGAGGGTTATATCTAAAATGACAGGCAAGTTCATTTTTTGTCAAACTCCATTTTTTCGGATGGTTTAGAGGCTTGCTATGACTAGCATCGCTTCTCGGTTACTATACGATATAATCACAACATCCCCGTAATAATTTAAATAAATTTAAACTCAGCATTACAATTTTTATTGTATTGGCTATTGGCGATGGGGAATTGGGTTGAAGAAAGCCGATTTTTTTGGGCAAACCGGCTTTATTAAAAAAATAACCTAGCTACGAATAAACTCGGAACTCACCAACATTGAACCAATACCCGCATCGCTTAAAGTTTCTAACAGTAAAGCATGGGGAACACGACCATCAATAATGTGAGTTGCTTTGACTCCTTGGGCAAGAGAACGCACACAACATTGGACTTTTGGAATCATTCCACCGGCCACTACACCAGTATCAATCAAATGTCTTGCTTGTTGAATATCTAATTTTGGAATTAGCGTTGAAGGGTCTTTATAATTTTCTAAAATGCCGGCAGTATCGGTCAGCAAAATTAATTTTTCTGCCCCCAACGCTGCGGCAAGTTCACCGGCTACAGTATCGGCATTAATATTATAAGCTTGCCCGTTTTTATCGGCTGCTACACTAGAAACCACCGGGATGTATTTATTATTAACCAGAGATTCCAAAAGCTTAATATTTACCTGGCTAACTTCACCCACAAAGCCTATACCTTCCTTACCTTCGGGGCGGGCTTCAAATAAGTTTCCATCTTTGCCACAAAGTCCCACTGCTTGACCGCCAGCCTGATTAATTAAAGAAACCAGTTCTTTATTTACTCGCCCAACTAAAACCATTTCTACCACATCCATTGTGGGTGCATCTGTGACACGCAAACCATCTTTAAATTGCGGTTCAATTCCTAATTTATCTAGCCAACTATTAATTTCTGGCCCACCACCGTGAACTACCACCGGCTGCAAACCAACACAAGCCAAAAACACAATATCTCGGATAACTTTATCTTTGAGAGAACTATCTTTCATGGCTGCACCGCCGTATTTTATCACGATGGTGCGACCGGCAAATTTTTGGATATAGGGCAGTGCTTCACTTAGGACTCGCACCCGCGTTGCATCGTCTAACTTACAGAATTCTTGTTCGGTTAGCATTGGCGATCAATTGATACAAATAGGATAAATTTGAGTTTACCGATCAAAGGGTCGGTGAACAATGTTTTTATTTGTTGAAATTTTGACAATTTGTTACTAATTTAATTCCGCCTCCTGCTGTCGGTCTGTTTTTAACGCCTTACGGATATCCTCAAATGCAACAGCCGCAACTTGTTTGGGAGTTTGACTACCTTCTACCCTAACCCGCACATCCGCTTGAGAATACAAACTTTGGCGACTTTCCAAAAGACTTTGCAGCTTTGCCATTGGATTAGGATCTTGTAACAGAGGTCGGCTTTTATCTTCTTTTACTCTGGCATAAAGTTGTTCCACGCCCACATCTAACCACACCACAACACCATGTCTTAAATAACCCCAATTTTCCTGCCGTAAAATAATTCCTCCGCCCGTTGCTACTACCAAATTTTTATAGGCTGCAACTTCTCCCAAAACTTTGCTTTCTAATTCTCTAAAAGAAGTTTCTCCTTCTTCGGCAAAAATTTCTGTAATAGACTTCCCCACAACTTTTTCTATCATTTCATCTGTATCTACAAAACGATAATTTAGTTGGGTTGCTAATAGGCGACCGACCGTTGTTTTACCAGCCCCCATCATGCCAATTAAATACAAATTTACTCCTTTTAATAAATCCCTCACCGGCCTAGATTCTCCTGCGCTCATTTTTCCTGATTTTACCTCATTGTGCAACAAGTTTTACATTATTTTATTAAGTAAACTATTTTAACAACTTAAGAAAATAAGCAGAGTTTTACTGATTGGTATCCCCTTTGATTAATGAGTTTGTTATAATAGAAAAAACATCTATTTAATTTAAATCTCTCATTTACAATGACTTCAAACATCTTAGAACAGGCCAAAATTGAATTCCAAGCCGGTCAAATCGCCTTTGAGCGCGGACAATATCGGCAATCTGTCCAAAACCTTGAAAAAGCCCTATCACTTGTTGAAAGAAATTCAAGTTTAGGCGGAGAAATTTTAATTTGGTTAGTAACCGCTTACGAAGCAGCTGATCAGCGTCCAGAAGCCCTTGCATTGTGTAGATCCCTTAACAACCATCCCTACATTGAAACCCGCAAACAAAGTAAACGTTTACTCTCAATTTTAGAAGCACCAAAATTGCAAACTCGTCCTGAATGGCTGATACAAATTCCCGACTTAACCGGCCTTGACGAAAGCGAAAACAACGCTAAAGCAGTCGGTGGTGGCAATTCTAAATCCACAGCAAAAAACACTCAAAAATTTGAACCAGAACCCCTAGATTTATCCCAAATTAACACAAAAGATAACCGATTTATTTGGTTGGCTTTAATTGTCGGAATTATCACACTGGCCGGTCTGTTTTATTTCGCTCAGGCTTAATTTTTTTATACTTAATTATTGCAAAGCGACACCCAAAAAAAATTTCACTGACAACTAACTTTTTCATCCTACCTAATATGTTTTAAAAACCCCCAGTTTCTTACACCTGTAATCACAAAAATGTGAGTTAATATTATTAACATCTAGTCAGGAATCCTATCAATCATGCCTGAAGTTTTAGGAATTCATTTAATCTGTAAAAATGGCCTTCATATTGAAGAATTAGGAGATGGCCGTTTTAAGACTGGAAATTGGAAAATAGCTGAAAACCGAGCCAAAACCGCCCACTATTTAGCCCTCCACGACCAGAAAAATCTTCCCTCTTATAAACAAGGACTAGTAGAAAAATACGAACACTCAGACACCCACCCTGACCGTATTATTTTTTATGTAAAAAAAAGTGATAAACCCCTACAATGGGTTGGTAAAGGAACCGGAGAAAAAGGATATTTTTGGTCGGAAAACTAGGACTTATTAATTTTAACCATCTTTATAATAAATCTCAGCCTTATCGACTGAAAAAATCCTTTGATTTTGAATCAAAAAATTGGGGTTGCACATTCTGTTAGTAAGGGCGGCGCAGGGTTGCCAGCCCTTCAAGGGTTTTGAGACAACCACCGCCACCGTTTACCCCTACAAAATCATTCCTTATTGTGGAACGCCAAAAAAAACCACCTAATTAGTGAGCAGAACCATTTCCATGATAATTATCACTATCATAGAAACCGTTTTTCGTACCAAAAAACAGACAAGCTACAGTAAACACACCAGTCAAAACTACCAAAATTAATTTAACGTCCATTTTCCTTTCCAAAATTGATTTCAAACAACAGATACAAGCTTATTTGTCCCAACAAACTTAGCCTAATTAAACTTGCTACAATAGAAGTTTAAAACAGCTTCGATGCCGGCACAAATCCCCATGAATTCAACTCATGCTAATCGAATTGTAGACCATTTATGGCTTGCACGTCCATCAACAGAAGTGGCCCCCGACTTGCTTGGTTGCATTTTAGTACGCCAATTTCCCGACGGAACTTTGATTAAAGGTACCATTGTTGAAACAGAAGCCTATGGGCCAGAAGATCCCGCCTGTCATGCCTACCGGCGCCGTAGCAAACGTAACGAAATTATGTTTGGGCCCGCAGGATTAGCATATATTTATTTAATTTACGGAATGTATCATTGCATCAACATTGTTACTGATCAAGAAAACATCCCCAGCGCCGTATTAATTCGTGCCTTACAATTAGAAACCATCCCTCCTTGGGTAGATTTGCAAAAAAACCGCAAACCCCATCGTACCGCCGCTGGCCCAGGAAAACTTTGTAAAACATTGCTGATTGACCTTAGTTTAAACGGCACAAAATTAGACTACGGACAACCTTTTTGGTTAGAACACCGCACAAACGAATTTCAGCAAAATATCAACAATAAAATTATCACTTTCACCCAAACTACTCGTATCGGTTTATCCCAAGGAAAAGAATTTCCCTGGCGGTGGTATATCACCGGAGATCCTGCCGTTTCACAATTCGGGTAAACGTTACTGTTAATTGATCAAAATATTATTTGAAAAATTACTAAAAAAATTAAATTTCAATTTCTTTGCCTCTTTCAGTAAAACGAACCTCTTTAATTTTCCAAGTAGAATTACTTGTTAAAGTCCTCTTTAAACTACCGAATAAAGCAAATTGTTCACAACTAGATAAAGAAACAAAACGGCGCTTAGAATTAGGTGCAAGTCTAAAATCAACCGTCGCCACCCCCGTTTTTTGATCCACACTGACCCGATAGCCAGCCACATCAAAATCCCCAGTATCGTAGCGATCCACCACTTTTCCCACTGCCGCCTCTAGCGAAGACTCTACTGGCACCTGAACTTTCTCTGGTACCAAAGACTGACACTGACTATCCGCCTTATACACCGTCACCGACACCATTTTCTGGGCTGAGGTAGGTTGAGGAACCGGCGTGGGCGAGGCTTTCAAAGAAGGAGTTTTTGTCGGCTTTGACGGAGAAACCTGAGTGGGTAGAGGTGCCGGTAGTTGCTTTGTTTGTGGAACACAACCAACCACAAAAATTAACAGCAAGCCAGTGATTAATATTTCTTTTTTGTTCATAAAAATTATGACTCCCCAAAATTTTATTTTTGCCCTAAAAACAGATTGTCGATTTAACCAGACTGAGATACCCTGGAAAATAGCGGATCTGCGAGTCGCAGAACCGATGTTGCATTTTTTGAAATCTATGGACCAAAGTCCATCACCTGACAGTTGTAATAAACTCCTCTAAGCTGGGTGGCCAAACTTGTCTCCCAGCGAGGGGGAGACATAGGAGGATGAATGCTAACCCAGGAAAAGACTAATTCTTTTTCCGCCATTGCTGACCTCAATCAGCTTAAGCTGCAATTAAACAGTCAGCCAGCAGTTGATGTGGGAGACTATATTGCAGAACTGCCAGCGGAACGGCGAGCGCTGGCATTCCGTGTGCTTTCCAAAGCCCAAGCGATAGATGTGTTTGAATACTTGCCGCCTGAAGTGCAAGAAGAACTACTCGAAGCTTTGCATGATGTGCAAGTATGTCAAATTATGGAAGCCATGAGCCCCGACGACCGGGCTGCCTTATTTGATGAACTGCCGGCCCGTTTGGTGAAGCGGCTATTGCAACAACTCAGCCCCAGCGAACGACAAGCAACTGCAACTATTTTAGGGTATGACGAAGACACGGCCGGTCGAGTAATGACCACCGAGTATGTCCGCCTGCGTGAAGGGTTGACGGTGGCTGAAGCGCTGGAAAAAATGCGTAAAAGCGACCAAGACAAAGAATCAATTTACTATGCGTATGTAACAGATGACAACAGAAAATTAGTCAGCGTTGTTTCTTTACGGCAATTATTGTTCTCTATTCCTACAGCCAAAATTAAAGACATTGCCAGCGAACGGGTGATTAAAGCGCGGACAGAAATGCCCCAAGAAGAAATTGCCCGTTTGATGAAGCGGTATGATTTGATTGCATTGCCGGTGGTAGATCGAGAAGACCGGCTAGTAGGAATTGTCACTATTGATGATGTCATCGACATCCTTGAAGAAGAAGCCACCGAAGACATCCAAAGACTTGCCGGTGTCAGCGGTGGAGACGAAGCAGCCTTATCTCCTCCCCTCGTTACCATCCAAAAACGCCTACCTTGGCTGGTGGGCAATATTGGCCTGTATATTGGTGCCGCCAGCGCCATTGCACCTTTTCAGCAGGTGATATCGGTGGTGCCGGTTTTAGCCGTCATTATGCCTATTTTGTCAAACGCCAGCGGAAATGTTGCCATTCAAGCCCTTTCTGTTACAGTACGCGGCTTAGGCGTGGGCGAAGTCACCCCCAGTGATACCATGCGTATATTACGCAAAGAACTCCTGGCAGGTATAGGAACAGCAGTAGCTTTGGGAATTTCTTTGGGAATTCTTTCCCTGATTTGGTCGCCGGCCAATGAGCGGTGGGTAGCGATAGTTGCTGCTTTGGTGATGGCTATTAATGTTTTTGTAGCCGCCACAATGGGAACTTTGTTACCAATGGGACTCAAACGAGTTAATCTTGATCCGGCGTTGATCAGCGGCCCATTGTTGACTACTCTGCTTGATGCAGTTGGTTTTTTAACATTTTTGTCGCTAATTTCTCTGGCGTTGCATATTGTTCGATAATTAGTTATTGGTCATTCGTTATGGGTAAAGACTAATTTGTTAACCAAAATTTGCTGCTAGACTTTTGGCAAATGACCATCGACGCTTTGATTATTGACTCATCCCCCCTCTATGCCTACAACTACTTGGACTCGCCGACACGTTTTATCTTTAGCTGATTTTCAAGCAGAAGAATACGATACCGTTTTAAAAACGGCTGGTAGTTTTAGGGAAGTTTTATCTCGCCGACTTAAAAAAGTACCTACCCTCCAAGGTCAACTGGTTGCAAACTTATTTTTTGAACCTTCTACTCGCACTCGTAGCAGTTTTGAATTAGCTGCAAAACGTCTCTCTGCCGATACGTTAAATTTTGCCGCTTCTACTTCTTCTTTGACAAAAGGTGAGACGATTTTAGATACGGCTAAAACTTATTTGGCGATGGGTACGGATATGATGGTGATTCGTCATAAACAGGCCGGTGTTCCCCAAGCAATTGCTATGGAAATGGATCGTTTAGGGGCAAAAGTTGGGGTCTTAAATGCCGGTGATGGTCAGCATGAACACCCTTCTCAAGGTTTGCTGGATTTGTTTACAATTTGCTGTATTTTAGATAGCAATAATCCGCGTCTATCACTTTTAGAAGGAAAAAAAATAGCGATAGTTGGGGATATTTTACATTCGCGGGTGGCGCGTTCTAACATTTGGAGTTTGACTGCTAGTGGTGCAGAGGTTCATTTGGCGGCACCTCCAACTTTGTTGCCACAATTATTTGCTGCATTCGGAGAAAACCGGCCAGGGAAGTTATTTTTGCATCACTCGGTGGAACCGGCTTTACAAGATGCAGATTTTGTAATGACTTTGCGGTTACAAAAAGAACGGATGGATCAGAATCTTTTGCCTAGTTTACGAGAATATCATCAGCTTTTTGGAATTACCAGAGAACGGTTGAAGTTGTGCAAGTCTAATGTAAAAGTGTTGCATCCGGGGCCGGTGAATCGCGGAGTAGAGATTTCTTCAGATTTGATGGATGACCCGGAATTCAGTTTAATTTCGCAACAAGTAACAAGTGGTGTGGCCGTGCGGATGGCGTTGCTTTATTTGATGGGAGGAGGAAAAGTAGAAAAGTAGAGGGATTTTATTGGGCTATTGAGGCCGGTGAACTAACAAAATCAAGTATTAATATGAATCTTTCAGTGGTGCCATTTTTAAGTGAATTTCCTTCTTATCCCGGTGATAATTTTGCGATGACGTTTGCACCTTTATCA
This sequence comes from Halomicronema sp., assembly GCA_036704045.1. Taxonomy (GTDB): domain Bacteria; phylum Cyanobacteriota; class Cyanobacteriia; order Cyanobacteriales; family Oscillatoriaceae; genus Ancylothrix. Next base: position 145,308 of record DATNQM010000053.1, read on the forward strand.
CTTCAGGATGTGTACGCACTGGCCGACGATCCGGGCAATGGGGCTGTTGTGGTGATGAGCGGTACGGTGCGAAATCAAACCGATGGTAAGCCGGTGGTGTTTTTAGAATATCAGGCGTATGAACCGATGGCGCTAAGAGTGTTTGGTCAAATAGCAGCCGAGATAAGAGTGAGGTGGCCTGATGTCCGTCGGGTGGTGATTCATCATCGCACCGGCAAGCTAGAAATAGGCGAAATTAGTGTGTTAGTGGCGGTAGGTTGTCCCCATCGTGGTGAGGCGTTTGAGGCGTGCCGGTTTGCTATTGATACGCTTAAACACAATGCACCAATATGGAAAAAAGAGCATTGGCAAGATGGGTCAAGTAATTGGGTCAGTATTGGGGCTTGTGAAGAGGTGGGAAGTTGTTAAAATCCTCAAAAAATAAACATCTATTGACTGTTGAAAAATAACTGTAGCGGCAGTTCCTCCGTACCGGCCCCCTTACAAATTACATAAGGACGAATAACAAAAATTGCTACAATCGATGGGTTGTTTCACAGCCTATGCCTGATTGGCCTTTTGATAGGACTGGCACACCGGCAGCGACTAGGGCCAAACCCTGTAAAATCAGCGGGAACCTTAATTTAGCTCTCAGTGTCATAAAAGCTGGAATGTTACAAAACCTATTCCAGCCATGAGTCAGTCTATTCCTTTGTCTTGGTCAACGGGTGAGGCAACAGTAGTTTCTCAAGTGCCACTGCCCCCAGAAAAACTTTCTAACTATGACTTGGTGCTGCGGTGCCAGGAAGGGCTGCACCCAGACCGCGCGGCGTTTGCCGAATTGCTGCGCCGGTATCAGTCTCATGTTGAAAAAGTTTTATATCATTTGGCGCCCGACTGGCAAGACCGCGCAGATTTGGCCCAAGAAATTTGGATTCGTGTTTATCGCAATGTTAAGCGCTTAAATGACCCCCTAAAATTCCGGGGCTGGTTAAGTCGCATTGCCACTAATCTTTTTTACGATGAACTTAGAAAGCGCAAACGAGTGCGTGATCCTCTTTCTTTGGATGCACCTCGAATGCTAGAAGATGGAGAGATGGATTGGGAAATTGCCTCGGCTGAACCAGGCCCAGAGGAAAATTTGACCACCACAGAGTTTTATGACAAACTCAGATCCGCCATTGCCGATTTGCCAGAAGTTTTTCGGACTACAATAGTTTTAAGAGAAATTGATGGCATGGCTTATGAAGAAATAGCTGAAATCACCGGCGTTTCTCTCGGAACTGTGAAATCACGAATTGCTCGCGCTCGTCAGCGTTTGCAAGTCGAATTACAAAGCTATCTTGATGGCCGATAAAGTTTTTATAAGCCTTGTTAACAAAAATTGATTTGAGCAGTTTAGTAAATTAATACAGGTTATTTTTTTGGGTGCGGTACACAAATTTTGAAATGGCGGTGATGTTGCAATGACCCCTGACTTTGAAAATAATCATAACTTTCGGCAGCATCCCCAAGGGGACTCGCTCGATGCTACAATCCCTGATAAGTATGAGTCTGTACTAAAAGCCGTGAATACAATTAAGCGTGATCGTTTTGAATTGCTGAGTGCCTACCTTGATGGTGAGGTAACGGCTACAGAACGCCGTCAAGTCGAAGAGTGGTTACAAGAGCCAGAAATGCAACGCTTGTACTCTCGTTTAATGAGCTTGCGCGGTGGCTTCCAAAAAATGCCGGTGCCGGTATCTGCAATGACCGCAGAAGAAACGGCAAAACAAGTTTTTGTTAAGTTAGATCGTCGGCCTAAACGACTGTTTTTGTTAGGCGGTGGTGCGATAGCAGCGATGTTTATTGCTGGTGTTTCTAGTTTAATGGGTCAGCAATCTTTTACGCCACAACTTGCCCAAGTTCCTCAAACAAGTGTGTCTTCTGATGGTTTGATGATTGCTTTAAATAGTCCGGTTATTGAAATTCCCAAGGCACCGGTGGCTAATCCTGATAAGTCTGTTATTACTAGAGCTTTGATTGTTGAATAATACTACAAAAACTAGGTTTCTTTGACCAAGTTTTCTAACCCCCTCTGGGGGTTTTATTTTTTGTTTAGGGATCTATTTTAATTGTTACTACCGGCCCACATAGGGGGTATCATCGGCAACCCAACAGCCAGACTCTATCAAAACTCCGCCCAATTCTTTCACTTTTTCTTTTGTCATAAAATACGTCCAAACTTTCCCCAAGGACTGACAACCGGCTATCACTTCATCAAACGTTGCTGTTGTTGGTGGTGGCGAAGTTGGGGAGGTAAAAATTTCTACTTGTTTTCGTTCATATTCGTTTTGGTCGGCGGGCCGGTTTGGGTTGTATTCTTCGAGTTTGTCAAGATCCTCTAACACGGCATCGTCTTTAAAGCATAGTAAAAAGCCTTGTACAAGACCGTTTTCCTCTACCATCCCAGGATACCCAACTCGCAATGAATAAAGCTTTCCCCGCGTAATAGCCGGTTGAAACGAGACAATTGAGCCGGTGCAAAACCGTAAATAATTATACTCTCCAGGTTTTAGGGTTCCGTAGACGAAAACTTTCAACACCCTTGCTTTCTCCTTTTATATAAAAAATATTTTTTAGCTAATTTATACAAATTCCAAGCGTAATCTTATGGATCTTAACTCTTTTTTATCGCTGAGTGATACTATTTGCGTTGCTTTGGCCTGTATTTATCGGTTCAATGGCGTATTAATTATATCACAAGTTGTAAAAGCTAATTTGGCTTATATGAGAGTTAAAAAACGACATTTAGTATAACCATTATGGTTTAGAAAAATAGCGCCGTTTCCTCACGTTGAGGTAATAGCGACCGATTAAACTTAGATTGCTCTCCGCCATCTTCGCACAACCACAAATAATACCCTTGCGGTATCCAAACTTGCTGTTCATTGCACTAGGGCCACCATATAAATATTTTTTATTTAACCCTTGTCATCTACCCAAAGTTGTACTTTTATGGAACCAGGAGTATTTTTTTAGATAGCCTGGGCAATTAAAAGTTTTATTGACCAAGTGATGCCTCTATTGAAGCTGCCCTCTCCCTCGCATTGACGATAAATTTGTCCATTTTCAGGAGTGCTATTTGTGTCTGACAATTTTTTAGATTTGAACAACACAGCCAATACATTTGCAGCCAGTTCCGAAAATCCCCTTGGTATGCCCATTCGCGGTTTAGATGGCAGTGATCGCATCAGCGGTTCGGGCAATGCGGATGTTAGCTTTGGCAACACTGGGGCTGATATTATTTCTGGTTTCGAGGGGGCTGACACCTTCTACGGTGGTCGTGGGGGTGATTTGCTTTTCGGCAACCAGGGAGCAGACCTGCTCCTGGGAGAACGAGGCAATGATGTCATCTATGGCGGGGTGGGAAATGATAACTTGTTGGGCGGGGACGGTGATGATTTCCTCTCAGGAGATAGCGGGACAGACACTCTAACCGGGGGCGATGGCTCGGATGCGTTTGTTTTAGATATCCGCCATAGCACTACTGATCGCGCCCTTGCCGATGTGATCACCGATTTTAGTCAAGACGGCGAAGATGTATTTGCCCTAACTGATGGAGCTAATGATGCCCTCACGGAAGCGGATCTAACCTTGGAAACCGTTGGATCTGATACGTTTATTTCCCTGAAGGCTACGGGAGCGATTTTGGCGCAGGTGCAGGGAGTGAGCGCAGAACAAATCACAGGAACCTTCAGCACTGTGCGTGCCACCCTCGACGATACAGAAGTGGGGGCGACGATACTAAGCTCGATACCAGGGCAAGTAAGCGTTCAAGGGCAAGTGGGGGATGACGATTATGTGGACTTGTTCCAATTCCAGGTGGCGGAAACAAGTATTGTTGATTTCAGTCTGACGGGCTTGAGTGCAGATGCGGATCTAGCAATTTATCAGGATCTTGATGCAGATGGGGAATTGGGAGAGGATGAAATTATTTCCCAGTCTGTGCGATCAGGCAATGCCGATGAAACTATCAAAAACGTCACCCTCAAGCCCGGAAATTATTTCCTGTCAGTGGAGCAATTTGAGGGAGACACGAACTACAACCTGAACGTGGCGGGGGTTGCGGGAACCGTAGCACGGGATTTGGCTGGTTCTCAACCCAGTACCGCTCGCCTGCTGCCACCAGACGGTGAGGCTGAATTGCATGACTATGTTGGCGGAACCGATGCGGTAGATACCTATCGCCTAGAGGTAATCAATAGCGGATATCTGGATGTCTTGACCGATTACCAGGAAGCAGCTCTCAACCTGAACCTGTGGAGTGATCGCAATGGCAACAACCAGTTAGAGGTCGATGAGATCGTTGCCCAGGGGACGAATGAAATTCAGCTAGATATCATCGACCCTGGCACCTATTACGTCAACGTGACGGCCCCTGGTGTCCCAACATCCTACGAAATTAGTGCCATTAACTCGTTCGGTAGCCGCGTTGACATTGAAAGTTATAAATCGCTCTTCCCCGGTCTTCCCATCACTGGAACCCTCAGTCAAAACGATGACTCCGATCCGAACGATCCGGACAACTACGCCGATCCCTATCTCTTGTCAGATCTAGGGGCTGGGTTAACGGTGAGGCTGACTCAGGAATCTAAGGATTTCGATGCCTATCTGCGGGTGGTGGATCTCATTACTGGCGAAGTGGTTGCAGAAAACGATGACATCGACACCGCAGGGGGCAATTTTGATGCTCAAGTGAGTTTCACGACAGCGCAAGGGGGTCAATATGTGGTGTATGCCTCTAGTGTTGATGCGCCGGGCGTTGGGGACTACACCCTGAATACTACGGTGACGGGGACGGTGACCCAGACCTCTGGCAGCAGTGCCAGTGCGGGAAATGACATTCAGTTGGGGGGGGCAAGCGGTTCCTCGTCGGATTCTCAAGGACCGGATGCACCAAAGAAAAATACAATAAATATCAGTGGCACAAAAACAGAGTTTGACACGGTTTATCAACCCCTCACTGGTGGTCAGATTACTTCAATCCCAATCAATGCGATGCACCAGGGTTCATTCGGCGATTGCTTCTTTATGGCAGCCCTGACAGCTACCTTCGGCAAAATCGAAGATCCCAGCAAAGCTTCCGATGCAGTGAGTTCAGCGCTTAAGGATGAGGATGCCATAACTCGCAATGGGAATAACTTCAACATCAAGTTGTACAACAACAAAGGCCAAAAAGAGACATTCACTGTGGATAACCAGGTCCTCACCTATCCGACGGAATTCAATTACCAAGGCCGGATGGTAAAACTTAAATTATCAGATAAATTGTATGGGGCAAGATGGCAACTTGAACAGCCCAAACCGACCGATGCGTCAGGGGAAAGCCCCATCTGGCCCTCCATTTTTGAACGGGCTTTTGCGAAGCGCCAAGGTGGTTACGAGATCATAAACAAGGGCGGTAATCCGGGGGCTGCTCTTGTATGGATTACAGGTCTTCAATTAAGCGAAACTTTTGGTTGGAATCCTGACTCCGCCAATCCAACATATACGCTGTACATATCTCCAACTGTGACGGAGGATGGGCAGTTGAGTGGCCAAACATCAACAACGACACGCGATGAAATCTTTAAGAGCATTCAAACTACATTAGAAAAAAAGGGCTATGTCGTGGCTGGGACAAAAAACTTGGGCGGCGGTGACCAGAAGCCATTATATGGTGGGGTACTACAGCAGGGCCATGCCTACAGTGTCCACAATGTCTATGAAGTTACGGTTGAAAAGAAGGATGCTGAAGGAAAAACCATGAAGGACTCCAACGGAAATACTGTCACAGAGATTCAGAAGATGATCCTAGTGCGGAACCCCTGGGGGAAGGACAATAAGATCGACGCGAAAGCAGCGGAAGATCCGAGTTCTGACACTAAGGATGGGTTTATAGCCATCAAGTTCAATGAGTTTTTGAACAACTTTGATAGCCTGAGTCTGACCAAAAAACCAGAAAAAAAAGAGGAACAAAAGCCCTCATAGGGTAAGTTATATCCTGTCAGTTTCTCATAACCCACTCGTTAAGTAAGTGGGCCAGAAATAAACTGACATCAAGGCAATGAGAAAGCCGATTTCTTAAAGAAACCGGCTTTCTGTCTTGAGTTTATGGCTTTCCTGTTATTTCACGGCTCTATGATTAATATTGCTGAAAAACCCTATAGATATGTTGCTTTTGGAAAGTCAGACCTACTGGGGGAAGAGGTTTAAAAGGTAGCAATAAAGGGATTTGTGAGATTTCCTGATATGTCTGATTATAAGCTGCGTCTAAATCGGAAAGAGTAAAGCGACTCGAAACCATTTTCATTCACCCCACCTAGCAAAAGCAGCAGCTACTTCCTCGTTGCTAAGATTTTAGTGCTAAAGCGCGACAGCCCGGCCGGCAGTAGCAGACAACTCCGCCTCCAGCTATTTAATTTGGCCTATAGCAGCAGACAGTCCCGTCGATCTAAGATCATTACAACAACTTAATATCAACCCTGAAACTTGATTAGGCAATTTTGCGTCAGTGATCTTGTCGTGGTTGAGTTGTGATTTAGATCACCTAAAATTAGGAGACCTAAATTCTCAGCAAGTTGCCCTTGTTACCCCTTACCCAATGTTTCGATCCCCAAAAAATAAAATTATGAACTTTAAATCTATTTTCCGCCTCGCTACAGCCGGCCTGCTTTCCGTAGCCGGTGTTTCCCTATTCAACACAGCCCCAACTATGGCTCAATCGGCTGGTTCGTTTGAGTGCAAGCAAGATGGCTATTATGTAACCGTAGCTGTTAAAAATAATGGCGCAATATCTGACCCGCTGATTGTTTGGAAAACCGAAGAATTTAGCGATGCCGGTTATACGCCAGAAGTGCGTTGTGAAGAAGTTACAAGCCGGTTAAATAGCGCTGTAGAACGTAATGGTGGCTCTTTAAATGGCTTATATTTAACAGCCGGTCGTGTTAATGGTTTGCCGGTTTTATGTACAGTTAATAATGCAAAAGGCGGTTGTAATAACAACAATCTATTATTTACTTTAAAACGTGGAAACGACCCCAACGCCGTTTTACAAAGATTATTTGCCGCCACTGGAAGCGGGACGCCAATTCAACAATCAGGCGGGCAATCCTATGTAGATTTGAATAAATTAGTCCAGCAATTATTTTAAATTTGTCACAAGTTCTTTGTTTTTGCTGTTGTTCGTAGTCCTCTAGTCGCAATTATTCATGCCCTTTACCGGCAAACTATATGCGTGTTTAATGGGTACTGTTGCTGCTCTGGTAGTAACAGTACCCATTATTGCGGCGCAAAAAGACCTAACACAAAACCAAGTTAACGCCATAGCATCCCACACAACAGTAGTCATTGCCCAGGGTTTACAAAAAGGAGATATCGAAGCCAGACAAGAATGGAACCCTGGATCAGGAGTAATTGTGGCTAAAAGTGGCAATAATTATTATGTTTTAACAGCGCTTCACGTTGTGCGGACACGAGAAGTAGTTTATGGCGTAAGAACAAGTGATGGAGAAGTGCATTTTGTCGATGATGTAGAAACCCAAGACAATATTCATTTTTTTGGCAAAGAAGATGAAAACCTAGGGGAAAAAATAGAAGGTTTTGATTTAGCAATTGTTAAATTTAAAAGCGATAAAAATTATCCCATTGCGGTGATGGGAAAATCCCAGGGAATGGAAAAAGGCGAACCTATTTATATTTCTGGATGGCCCAATCCCGAAGAAGAAACAGCGCAGCGCGAGCGAAAATTTTCGGCAGGGAATTTAACAAAGATTGTTAATCCTCCATCAGGGGATGGCGGGTATAGTATGCTTTATGATAATCAAACACGCCGAGGAATGAGTGGGGGGCCGGTTTTTAATAGTAGCGGCGAGTTAATTGGAATTCATGGAAGGGGGAGAGCTCAGGATAATTATTTTTGTATTGACCCAAAATTAAGTGCAGAAAATAGTTGCGGTATACAGTCACTTCATTTTTTAAGTGAAGTGGAATTAGCAAAGATACCGTTAATATTTAAACAGCCACCGGTGGATTTAAAAGAAATAGAAAATTTGCCGGTTGATGATGTTATTGAAAATATTTATGAGGAGTTTACGTTTGATAAAGCTTCATTATTAAGAGATGGGCCTTCTGGGGGGTGTGAAAGTTTGTTGTTGGGTGATCCTTGTCCTTAGTTCGGAGGCGCTATTTTAAAAACGCCACGATCCTCCCCAACCCCCCTTAAAAAGTGGGGAGAAAGAGTATTAAAGTCCCTCTTTTTAAGGAGGATTTAAGGGTATCTAGTCCTCTTCAAAAGAGGGGCTGAGGGGAAAGAATAAGCAGGAAAAATTAGCTAGTGCTTAGTCCTTTGTAAGGAGTCAGCGGTGATAGCTAATCTACAATGAGTGAGTGTCGAGGCCAGAAGTTAAACAAAAAACGACAACAGACAAATGGTTTGATACCTTGCCTAGATTCGTCTGAAAATCGTGTAGTCTGGCTTAGTTACCTTCGGAGTAAGCAGTGTTTTCTGCTATCTAGGTGTGAGGAGTGTGTGAAAAAATGAAGGTATTTATAGTTATAGCGGCTGTGCTTTTGGCTGTAGTTCCTAGCTTCAAGGCTGAGGCTACACAACCAAAGTTGAGTAAGGCGGGCGATTTGCAACCGCTGCAAAGCGATATTAATTCTATAGTGGCTGATATTAATCAACCGGCCCCAATAGAAGAAAGCAGTCAAATGCCAGCGGTTTCACAGTTATCTGACGTGCAGCCGGGGGATTGGGCTTTTGAGTCGTTGAGAAATTTGGTTGAGCGCTATGGTTGTATTAGTGGTTATCCTGATGGCAAGTTTTTGGGAAATCGTGCTTTAACGAGGTATGAATTTGCAGCGGGGTTAAATTCTTGTTTAGAGAAAGTTACTGAAATAATTCGTAGTGGAACAAGTAATTATGCTACGCAAGAAGATTTGGCACAATTGCAAAGATTACAAACAGAATTTGCAACAGAATTAGCAAGTTTAAGAGGGAGAGTTGATAGTCTTGAAGAAAGAACAAGTAAACTAGAACAACAGACAATTACTCCTACGGCAATTTTGGGCGGAGAAGCAATTTTTGGTTTGACTGGTTCGGCGGGTGGAAATCCACCTGGGAGACGCAGTGAACCCAATTTTACTTATTTAACGCGGGTGGGTATAGTTTCAACTTTTACGGGGAAAGATCGGCTGAGGTTGGAGTTATCCAGCGGCAATTTTGAAGGGCGTGGTTTAGCTAGTCCTGATGTGTTTAATACGGATATGGCTTTGCTTTCTTATCAAGGAGGAACAAGTAATCAAGTTCAATTGGATAAGGTGGAATATCGCTTTGCTGCATTTGATGACCGAGTGGTTTTTACACTTAGGCCGGTGGGGTTTAGTCTCAGCACTGTTTTAACAGCAAATTCTCCTTATTTTGATGCAGGAAGGGGTGCGCTTTCTCGGTTTGCGGAGGCGAGTCCGTTGTTTAAAATTGGTAATTTAGATGCGGGGTTAGGTTTTGATTGGTTGGTGACGGATAGGCTGCGTTTACAGGTGGCTTACGGGACGGGTGATAGCAATGTTTCGGAAAGAGGTAAGGGGGTTTTTGGTGCAGATCGCAGTGCTTTGGGGGTGCAGTTGTTGGCTAAGCCGGTGGATAATGTTTTGACGGGTTTGGGTTATATTAATGCCTATTCTAGTGAGGGCCGGTTGGATACTTTTACGGGTAGTTTTATTAGTGATACGAATGGGTTTTTAAATCAACCGGCAGAAATTCAAGCCCTAAGTGGGACTCTACAATGGCGAATTAATCGTAAAATTACTTTAGGAAGTTGGGGGGGTTGGATTTTTAGTAATTCGACGGTAAGTGATGCCTCTGCAACAACAACCACTTATCTTTTTTCTGTGGGTATTTCTGATCCTTTTGGTAGAGAGGGAGATTTGTTGGCTTTTTTGTTTGGTCAACCACCTAAGTTAGTAAGAGGTAATAATTTGTTTTTGGGGGAAGATGAAGGTACTTCTTTACATTTGGAGGCGTTTTATCGGTTTCGGGTAACTGATAATATTTGGATTACTCCTGGTTTTTTTGTAGTGTTTAATCCAGAACATAATTCAAATAATAATGAAATTTTCGTGGGAACTGTTCGGACAACTTTTCGTTTTTAAGGAGATAATATTATGACTTTTTTCAAGAATGTTAATAACAAATATAGTGCGGATTTATTCAATTGTTGGACATATTTTTTTGGCTGTCGCTTAAAATTTTCTAAAGTTGTAGCTGGAAGTTTTGATAAAAAGTTAGGAAATTGTTTAAAGTTTTTTTCACTTCTGGTTTTGGTTTTCACCCCTATAACTCCCTCAGTTTTAGCACAAGAAACGCCTACTGTGAAACCTCAACAACAAAGGTTAAAACCTAATTTTTCTGAAGAAGAAAGAAGGTTTAATAGTCGTGGATTTAAAGATTCTTTTTTGATGGATTCTCTTAATGGGCTTAGCGATCCTTTGGGGGGTGGAAGTGCCGGTACTAGTGTTGTAAATAAAGACAGTTTAGCCCCCATTTCTGCTCAAGAACGGGGGATTTTACCGGCTTTTGATCCTACTGATGTAATCATACCAAGACCAGGGGTAAACCGATAGTAGTTTTGGCGCTTTAGCTTTATAAATAAGAGGGCTAAAGCGCAACTAAACCAAGAGGGCTAAGGTCAAACTAGGAACCGAGTATGATGTTGTCTAACACCAGTTTATTTGCAAAATCACCAAAAGAAACAGAACGGGCAATGCCAGAAAAAGGTAGAATAATTTCATTAAAATTAGCGTAAGCATCGGGTAAGAAACCGGCCTGGGTTTGGGGCAAAGAAATTGAACCTAAAAGATTGCCGGTTCCTTCTAATCCATCATAAATTCTGACGTTATGTGTGCGATAGGGAGAGGCATAGAAAAATGACAGTTGGCTATCAAATCCTCCTACTACGTTCATTATAATTTGATTATTTTCGCCATAGGTTAAAGCTGTAACTCCGCTGGGTGGTGTACCGAAGTTTCCGCCAAATTCATCGTTTCTTCCTAACGAATCTAAGGCTTTTGATGACATGATGCTTAAAGCATTGTCAGAAAAAGTGATTCCCTGAGAAGCATATAAATTCTGTACTGAGTTTAAATTACCGGCATTTTCAAAGTCTAATAACGCCGGCATATCACTTCTAGCAATTGTAAGAGTGGCTGTATTTTGATTTCCAATAGTTGCGCCATCCGTTGCATTACTTAAGTTAAGATTAATGGTTTCCGAAACTTCAACTAGGGGATCGTCAACAATAGGAATATTTAATGTTTTGGCTAATTCTCCTTCTGCAAACGTAACTACTATTGGGGTATCATTGTAGTCTTGACCGGCAATAGCGCTGCCATTGGTGAGGGAAATTGTGGCGCTAACAATGCCATCACTTCCACCTGTGCGAATGAGGGTAACTGCTGCAAGAGATGTGCCATTTTCGTTGATAATAAAGCTTCTTTGACTAAATTCAATTGTCCCTGGAGTAGCTGATGGTGGAGTGGGTGTTGGTGGAGGTGCCGGTGTCGGGATAGGATCGTTATCTATTATTTCCAAAACAGCTATATTATTGGCACTGATACTTTCTCCTTGGCTGGGATTTCCTAATATTAAATTAACCGTTTCTGAGGACTCGTTTTGTAAATCATTGACTATGGGAATATTGACAACTTTGCTAGTTTCTCCTGGGGCAAAAATAACTTCGATTGGACTGTTGATGTAATCTTCTGGAGATGTAGCAGTTCCATTTGTTAAAGTAAGGGTAGCGCTGACTTGTTTTGTTAGGTCTCCGTTACGGATAATGGTAACAGGAGAAATAGGTGTCCCGTCTTCATTAATTCTGTAGGTAGGTGCACTAAATTGAAAAGAAATATCGTCATCTAAAATTGTTAAAATTGCCGTACCAGTAGAACCAATAATTGCTTGATCAGACGGGTTTTCTAACTCAAGATTTATAGTTTCTGAACCTTCTAATAAGGTATCATTAGCAATAGGAACGCTAACGATTTTAACACTTTCACCTGAATTGAAAATAAGTTCTATGGGATTATTATTATAATCTTGAGATGCTGTAGCTGTGCCGTTGTTGAGGGTTAGGGTGGCGTTAACAGTTGCGAAAAGGTTGCCGCTGCGAGTTACGGTGATTTCAGAAACAGGGTTTCCGTTTTCATTTATAGTAAAGTTAGGGCTAGAAAATTGGATGCTACTGTCATCATCATTTACCAATAAATTGCTTGTAGTTTGTCCCCCTATACTAGTGCCAACGGAAGGATTAGACAAAGTTAAATTAAAGTTTTTTGAATTTTCAACGATGGTATCGTTAATAGTAGGAATGTTTACTACTTTTGAGGTTTCTCTAGGGGCAAAAGTTACGGTAATAGGGGGTGAGGAAAAATTGTTAATTCCATTAGAAATTACAGGGTTAAAATTAACTGTTATTGTCGCTTCTTTACTAGTATCACCAAGACGATTCAAAACAATAAAATTAGAAGAATCTCTATTTTCTACCACACTAAAATTAGGAGAACTAAATTCAATAATACTAGTGATAGGGCTAACGTTGGTTATAAAATTATTGGGGTCATTAATATTTGGAACTTCCCCAATATAGGGGAGGCGTGCTAACGTCACAGGACGTTGATTTGCTTGGATAACTTGAATCAAAATTTCTCCACTTTCCACCACCTCCAAAAGACCATTATCTAAAATTCTAAAGGTAGATGGGTTGGAGATAATTGTAAAATTTAAATCTTCAATATTTATGCCAAGAGGTAAACCAATTTTATCTATACCGAATTCAAAATCCGTAATAATATCTGGTTCAGAACCCAAAGTTAATTCAAGTACAAATAAATCTTCACCGGCACCACCTGTTAAAGTATTACCATCTTCATTTGCATAAAGAGTATCATTGCCATCACTTCCTAATAATGAATCTGCGCCTGTACCTCCAATTAAAAGATCATTGCCCACATTCCCAAAAATTATATCGTCACCTTCATTGCCAAAAATAACATTATTACCCACAAGCCCAAGGAGACTATCATCACCTTGCAGACCAAAAATTATATCGTTTCCGAGGATGCCGATCAGGGTGTCATTCTCGAAAGTGCCAAAAATTGATGCCATTTTTTCTTCCTCTTTGCTTCTTGGTTTGGCTAAACTGTAGTAGTAGATATTCACCCAGATCGATAATTTCAAAAATCATTATAACCGGCTTATTTGTAGTAAAGACTCCTATTTTTTCCAAAAAACCAAAATATTAATTAAGTTTTATCATAAAATCGCTAAATGATTCACTGAAAATACTATAAACTTTTTAAATTTTTGTAAAAACTCAAAACCAAATTTTAAATAACCACTCAAAATCCTTTTTTAAGGAAAGGATAAACAAAAAAAATAAGCGATCAAGCGAGTTGTAATTATTGACCTTGCCTAACATAATTTACCCCACTAAAAAGCCCAAAAAATATCGAAATAAATCAAACTTTGCATCCCGCCCTACCTTTTGTGGTATAACATAATACATACATATTGCAAAGCCAAACAAGCCGACACAAACCCCCAACGTGCAAAAATAAATAGGCAAACAAAACAACCCTCACCAGCGCGGAGTATAAAAAAGTGGAGTCCCGATATAACCCAACATCCCTAGAGCAAAAATGGCAAAAAACCTGGGAACAACAAAGCACAGACAGCACCTCAACAGACAGCGAAAAACCTAAATTTTACGTCCTGTCAATGTTCCCCTACCCATCAGGCAACCTGCACATGGGCCACGTCCGAGTTTACACAATACCAGACGTAATCGCTCGCTTTAAACGGATGCAAGGGTATCGAGTCCTAAACCCGATGGGGTGGGACGCCTTCGGACTTCCCGCCGAAAACGCCGCCATAGAACGCGGTATCCACCCCGCCAAATGGACATACCAAAACATCGCCCAAATGAAAGGGCAACTCCAAAAACTCGGCACATCCTTCGATTGGCACAAAGAACTAGCCACCTGTTCCCCAGAATATTATCGCTGGACACAATGGATATTTTTACAATTTTATAAAGCCGGCCTCGCCTACCAAAAAGAAGCCGCCGTCAACTGGGACCCCATCGATCAAACCGTACTCGCCAACGAACAAGTAGACAACGAAGGAAGATCCTGGCGATCTGGTGCCAAAGTTGAACGCAAACTCCTCCGTCAATGGTTCCTCAAAATCACCGACTACGCCGAACAACTGTTAAACGACCTCGACAAACTCACCGGCTGGCCAGAAAGAGTTAAACTCATGCAAGCCAACTGGATCGGAAAATCCACCGGAGCCTATCTCGAATTCCCCATCGTCGGATCACAGGAAAAAATCCCCGTTTTCACCACCCGTCCCGATACCGTCTACGGCGTCACCTACGTTGTCTTGGCACCGGAACACCCCCTCACCCTCCAAGTTACAACAGCAGACAATCAGCAAGCTGTCGAAGCCTTCATCAAAGAAGTCGCCACACAAAGCGAACTCGACCGCACAGCCGAAGACAAACCTAAACGCGGTATCCCCACCGGCGGAACAGCCATAAACCCCTTCACCGGCCAAGAAATCCCCATCTGGATTGCCGATTATGTGCTATACGAATATGGCACCGGCGCTGTCATGGGTGTACCTGCTCACGATGTGAGAGATTATAAATTTGCTAAAGAACAAAATCTCCCTATTAAAGTCGTTATCATTCCAGAATCAGCAACAGCGGAAGAAACCTTAAGAGCCGCTTATACAGAACCGGGTATAATGACTAACTCCGGCCCCTTTGACGGCACAGCCTCAACAGCCGGCAAAGAAGCTGTAGTCAAATACGCAGAAGAAAAAGGCTACGGCAAAGCTCGCATCCAATACCGGCTCAGAGACTGGCTAATTTCCCGTCAACGCTATTGGGGAGCCCCCATCCCCATCATCCACTGTCCCAACTGCGGCCCAGTCCCCGTGCCCGATGCAGACTTGCCGGTGCGCCTCCCCCAAGACGTCGAATTTAGCGGACGCGGCGCATCCCCCCTAGCCAAACTCGAAAACTGGGTAAACGTCCCCTGTCCGAATTGCGGAACCCCCGCCAAAAGGGAAACCGACACAATGGACACATTTATCGATTCGTCTTGGTACTTCCTACGCTACCCCGACGCCAAAAACGAAAACCAGGCATTTGACCCCAAAATCACCAACGACTGGATGCCGGTAGATCAATACGTCGGAGGCATCGAACACGCCATTTTGCATTTACTATATTCCCGCTTTTTTGTCAAGGTATTGCGTGATTGTGGGTTATTAAACTTTGACGAACCCTTTAACCGTCTGCTGACGCAAGGAATGGTACAGGGAACCACTTACAAAAACCCTGTAACCGGCAAATACGTCCCCCCCACCAAAATTAAAGATCCAACCAATCCTGAAGATCCAGAAACCGGCGAAAAATTGCAAGTCTTCTACGAAAAAATGTCGAAGTCGAAATACAACGGCGTTGATCCTCTGGAAGTAATGGCAAAATACGGCGCAGACACCGCGCGGATGTTCATTTTATTTAAAGCGCCACCTGAAAAAGACTTAGAATGGGATGACGCCGACGTAGAAGGACAATATCGTTTTCTAAATAGAGTGTGGCGCTTAGTAACAGAATTTGCAGCAACCCAGAAAACACCAGCAAAAAACAACAACCAACTAACAAAAGAAGAAAAAAACTTACGGCGAGCCATTCACATAGCCATCAAAGAAATCAGCGAAGACTTAGAAGGCGAGTATCAATTTAATACTGCCATTTCTGAAATGATGAAACTTAGCAATGCCTTAAATGATGCAACTTGTAAAAATTCGCCGGTGTATGTCGAAGGTATCGAAACTTTAATTACATTACTCGCACCATTTTCACCGCATATTGCTGAGGAATTGTGGCATCAAACCGGCAAACAAGATTCCGTACATAAACAATCTTGGCCGCAAGTTGATACATCTGCATTAGTAGTAGATGAAATAACCCTTGTCATTCAAATTATGGGCAAAACAAAAGGAACAATTCAAGCACCAGCCACTGCCGACAAAGAAACCCTAGAAAAAATAGCCCGTGAATCAGAAATTGCAAAACGCCATCTTGAAGGAAAAGAAATCAAAAAAATCATAGTCGTCCCCGGCAAACTGGTTAACTTCGTAACTAGCCAATAAACGCTTATCCCAAAAAGAGGACACAGAGACAAACCATAAAAAACTCAAACAGAGACCTAAACCAAAAAAACCCTCTGTGACCTCTGTGCCTCCCTCCGACACCTCTGTGTGAAAAAAAACCCCTCCAGAAAAAAAATCACCAAACCTCACAAAACTTACAGTCTCCATCAGCCTCTGCTTCGTAACTAGCCAATAACCAACCACCTCAAAAAAACACACAGAGGCAAACCATAAAAAACTCAAACAGAGACCTGAACCAAAAAAACCCTCTGTGACCTCTGTGCCTCCCTCCGACGCCTCTGTGTGAAAAAAAAACCCCTCCAGAAAAAAATCACCGAACCTCACAAAACTTGCGGTCTCGATCAGCCTCTGGTTCCTGCCAAGAATAGGCAAAATGACTAACGCCGCGAATTTGAGGAAAAGCCCGCTGAATTGCCTGCATTTGGACTTCCAAAGGAGGCCGGTCTTTTAAACCATTGCCCCAAGTTCCAGCCAAAGCAGGTATAACTTGAGTACCACCAGGAGTCATACTAAGTACCCGTTGGATTTCTTCAAGAATACAACTTGTATTTCTTTCACCACACTTACCATAAGCCATCGGGTGCCATTCCATAGAAGGAGGAAAGCGATCCCAAGGCTGTAAACGAGAATCAAAACCGCCTGTACCGACGGGCTTATTAGCGCCAGGGAAAAACACAGCCCCCGCAGCTATACCTTGACGCTGAACCGACTGCGAAGCCAAACTCACAAAGTCTACAATACCCTGGACAGCATGAGCCACACTTAAGTACCAAAGTTCGGCTTGTAACTGGGCCACTGAGACAGGAGGATTAGCAGCAGAAGGAGAGGAGGAAGAAACAGTCTGAGTATTATTAACTTTGCGACCTTGCCACATGGGCTGAGGTTCGGAGGGAAACATTTTATTAATGGCATCCACATCCGCCGTAGAAATGGAACCTTGTTCAAGATACCGGCGAATTAATTCCCGTCCTTTTTGATTTAAAGCACGATTCAATAGCGCTGTTTTAGCTGCATCACCATAAATCCATAAATCTTTAACTTTAGTTGCTACCGAAGCGGTGCCGGTTTGACGGGGATAGCGGACATAATCAAATAAGACTCCATCAGGCCGGCGTTGTAGGGCTGCGGCTACGATCCAAGCATAATCCTGTCGTGCTTGCGGACTGTAGGGGTCAATAAACAGCTTACTTACATCTCCTTCGGCGGCTTTAATGTCATCTCCCTCAGCACTGTTAGTATCAACACTGGTTTGACCGTTTCCCTTGCGGGCGACGGTTTGCTGACGGTCGGGACGTTGCCCATAGTTATAGCCAAAACTCATTGTAAATAGCCAAGCGTAAACTTTTAAGCCACGTTCACGGCCTTTTTGAATTGCTTGGGCAAATAAATCGACATTTTCGGCCCCTGGAATACGGACTGCCGAAGGCCAAGCCGAACGATTTTGAGACTCTGGGAGTAAAACTTGGCCATCATAAAAATATTCAACGTAAACCTGATTGTATCCTCTTGCTACAATTCGGTCTAAAACGCCTTCTAAAACTCCATCTTGAATATCGCAAGGATATAATCGTAACCAAATGGCTTGAACTTGTGGCCAAGTCCGCCGGCGGCATTCTTGCAAACTTCGCGATTTTTCCACCACCCGCGATTTATAGCGCTGCATTGCGTTGCTATCGCCACTAAAAGCTGCTTTTCTTAAAGCGTCTGTTTCGTTAACTTCTTCAACGGTTTGCTGACAATAAGCTGTAGATGCTGAAAAAGCCGGTTGCACATTGACATTAGAAGTAATAAAACCTGTAGCCATCAAAGCAGTTACGCCATAACGATAGCCAATCTGCCAAACTCGCTCACTTAATAAATTTTTTGCTGACTTCATAACTTGGTTAAAATATGCCAGTGTGCTAAACGAAAATTACAGCCTGCTCGTAATTTAATTTACCAAAACGAACTGACTGCAATAGACTTGAAGAAAAAATCGGTTAAATTGTTTTGATTTGTGTTTTTCAACCGCGATTTTTTGCAAAAAGGCTAATTGCTAAGTTTTCTAACTTGCACCCCGACATCAGGAATATCTGGTGCGGGGAAAGAGGGAGAAGTTTTCTCTCCCCATCTCCCCAACGCCATTAGTTTCCTCGTTTGATAGCTAGTTCGACTTGTTTAAACTCTTGTTCTAGGCGCTCCTTTAATTTTTGAGGTACAGGCCGGTTGGGGTAAGAAGCGTAATGAGCGGCTAGAGAGTTGAGTGCTGTCCGCATGGTGCTGAAGGAGGGCAATTTAGCAATGGCGGGATCGCGGCGGTAGCGAGATGCAAAATCATTGATTGCTTGGCGTGCTTTTGCTTGGGCTTCCGGTTTTTCTGGGGAGTCATCGGGCAAGGCAATGGCGGTTCTCAGGCTGCTGACAACTTTAATGGTATCTTCGGGGTAGTTGCCGGTGAAGCCTGATACATCGGCTCCTGAACAACCCATTAAACTAATTCCAACGACCAAAACTAGCGCTAGTAATCGTGACAAATACCGTTTCATGTAATTTCTGTCCTACAAAATCTGACATCAAAATTACCGTTTATCCTAACTTGGATTGAGGTCAGTCTGATTTTAGATTTTAGATTTTAAGTTTTAAAGTGTAAATTAGATTTGCTGAAGTTGTTTATTATTAAGGGTTATAAGAAGGAAGTTTTATAAATTATTACGGGCGTATATAGTGCAAAAAACCTTTAACTCTGACTTTTATTGATCAAGCATCAGAGCCAGAATCTTTTATGCTATTTATGAAGATTTCATAAAGTCGCTAATGATAGATGCTCTTTCCTACTCGCCGCCGCTTTGGCTGCAAAACGGTTTAGCTATGACCGTGTATATTGCTCGTCAAGCCGGCCTAAACTGGGAAAAAACCATTAAAGAGCCCGAACCGGTTTATCAAGAAAAAATTTTTACCGGCGCTGGGGGAGTTCCGATTTTTGGGCTGGTGGCTATTCCTGAAGCCCCTCGCGGTACTTTTGTTGCCACCTATGGCATCACCGGCGACCTGGACAATCAATGGTATTTGCGTTTGTTTGCTAGAAAAGCTTTTGCGCGAGGTTATGCGGTTGTTTTATTTGACTGGCGCGCACACGGTAAAACGGCAGAACTTTCTCCTACTCTTAGTTCGGATGGTTTATACGAGGGTGAAGATTTTGTCCGCATTGCGGCGGCGGCGAAAGCTTTGGGCTGTCCGGCTCCTTTTTGGTTGATTGGCTTTTCTTTGGGGGGACAATTAGCTCTGTGGGGTATTAAAACAGCCCAGGATGTTGCTTTATGTGAAGAGTTGGGGTTATCGGAAAGTGATATTGCCGGTGGGGCGGTTGTTTGTCCTAGTGTAGACTCGAATCGTTCTTTGTCTTATTTATTGCAGCATCCCACTGGTAAATACCTAGAAAAAGCTATTGCTAAAGAATTAAAACGATTGGCTTGGCATTTGCACAAACTGCACCCGAAAGATATTGATCCAGAGGCTATTAAGCGGGCTAATAGCATTTGGGGATTTGACAATGAATTGGTTATTGGGCGGTTGGGGTTTGATTCGGTGGAGGCTTATTATGATGCCAGCAGTCCTCTATCTTTTTTGCCCTCTCTTTACAAACCTACTCTAATTTTTTATGCCGCTGATGATCCTATGTTTGACCCTACGCTGATACCAGAGTTAGAAGCATCTTGTAAAGACAACTCTGCGATAGATTTGGTTTTGACGGAGTATGGGGGTCATGTTGGCTATATCAGCAGTTTGTCTTGTCAAACTCAATTTAAAGATCCTGACTGTTGGTGGGCTTGGAATCGGGTTCTGGACTGGTGTGACCGGCCGGTAAGCTAGATTTTTGCTTTTTGGAAAATGCTTGGGAACCAAAATGCTTTTCAGAAATGAAGGTATGCAGCTTGGTTAGTTGTCATCATCACTTGGCCGGTGTAGCAAAATCAGGCCGGCCCCTATTTGGTAATCGCAGTATTTGTAGGCTGGCAGGAAAATATCATCTATTTTTGTTAAAAAGTCAGCAGACAATAGTTGTGTTGAGTTTTTTGAAATTTTAATTGTTCGCAATTGCTGATTCTTTTTTTTGAGGTTGTATTGATGATTTTAAGCTTTTTGCTAAAATTTATCACTACGCTTAAGAGGGAAAATTTGATATTGAATTGGTCTAGCATTTTTTTATGAAAAATGTTTAGATTTTTAATGTCTAACGAATAGAAATATTTTATAGTCTTGGTCTAAGTTGCTAGGTAGTCTATAGTGTACAAAAAGACTTCCTACAACCAGAACAAGATATGTAGAAAATTCCAACAACCCTAAAAATAGATAAATTCTCTCAGAGACGAAATGATTGCAACACTTACTTGTACAATAGAAAAAGAAAAAATTAAGTTACAACAACCACAAAACCTGATAAACTTATGGCCGTAAATAAGGGAGAAAACAAATAAAAAGAAAATACTATAGAAAAAATGAGTAGCAAAAAAAATCTAACTAAAGTGAGTGGCTGGCAAAACCAGCTAAAAAGTCTGAGTATAGGTCATCGGCCTTTTGTCGGCTTTTTGGTTGGCAACGTGGGGATAAACCAGCCTCCAAAAAATCTGTTAAAGTTGACTACCTGATCAAAATACAGACTCTAAGTGCTTTGCTAGAAAGGCTTTCGTTGGCAAAATGGGTAAATGTGCCTAAATGCGACCGACAGCCAGAAAAAAGTGTAGTTACAGACTCGTCTGTATTCTTTATAAAAAAACTAGATAGGTTTGTTGGATAATACGGGTGCAACTCAAAAATTTTATGATCAGGCCGAGTGGAACGTTACTTTGTGTGCGCCAAAATCTCCCCCCTGAACCCGCAACCCCACTCTAGCAGAATCCACTTCAAGAGCGTTTATGAAAAGATGGCCCCATCATGGAAGACCGATACAACCGCGAGTCCGTTGCAAATAATGTTGAGCAGTTGATTCGCTCAACACCTTTTTTTTCAGGTTTACCAGAAGAAATTGTGGTTAAAGCTACTGCCCACATTGTCAGCCGATCTCATCCTGCCAATCAGGTGATTTTGCTGGAAAATGACTGGGGTAGTTCTGTTTACTTTATTTTGGATGGTTGGGTAAAAATACGCACTTATAACTTAGATGGCAAGGAAGTAACGCTGAATATTTTGGGCAAAGGAGAGTTATTTGGTGAAATGGCTGCTCTTGATGAGGTGCCTCGTTCAACGGATGTAATTACCTTAGCGCCTACGACTATTGGCAATTTACCGGCCCAAGATTTTGTTAAGTTGCTTAATACTGAACCTTTGGCCGGTATTCGACTGGCTCAACTTATGGGCCGGCGTTTGCGGCAAGTCAATCGCCGTCTGCGTTTGCGGGAGTCGGACAGTACGTCGCGGGTGGCTGATATTTTGCTGTTTCTGGCAGAAGGGCAAGGTAAAATCTCAAGCGAAGGTACAGAAATCCCGAATTTACCTCACCGTGAATTAAGCAGTCTCAGCGGACTGGCGCGGGAAACGGTGACTCGTGTTTTGAGCAAGCTTGAGAAGAAAAGTTTAATTGTCCGAGATCGGGAGGTGCTTCGTATTCCCGATATGCACGCGCTTGAGCGTCTGTTGGTGTAGTTATAGAAACAAATAGTTAGGCTTTTTTATAGCTTTTCAAAGGCAGGCATTTGGCCTGCTTTTGTGCTATTGGTTCAAAAGTGTTGTTAGTTAGGTTGGCTGGTTATGGATTATGAGCATTTCAGTTAGAAAGTAAACTAGAAGATTATATATAATTTTGCCAAGAGAATTATTCTGATTGCTTTTTTTATCGTTACCTAAAGAGTATCTTGATGATTGGTATAAGTAGAGGCTTTTGAAACAAAAATATAAAAATAATCAGGCAATATATAAGCTTTTTCTATCTACGAATCTTAGATAAAACTCTCCAAACTCTCTACAACTTTCCCATCGCTGACTTTCAAACACCAATCTCCGAATTTCAACAGCTTACCTTCCAACAAAATCGCTGTTTAATCACCGAAAACCTGATGAACTTTTTAACCCTTCCACCTTTAAAAAATAGCATCGCCATATTTGGTAAAGGTTATGCAAGTCAACTCTTAAAATCGGTTAAATGGCTGCAAAATTGCTCAATTTTTTACTGGGGTGATATCGATGAACATGGCTTTAAAATTCTTTCTCAATTTAGAACTTATTTCCCTCAAACAATTTCCCTAATGATGGACGAAGAAACCTTTAAAACCTTTGAAGAATTTATTGTTTCCGATCCTAAAAATTCAACCTTTCAAAACTTGCCTAATCTTACCCCACCAGAACAAACATTATATTCCTATTTATGCCTTCACAAAAAACGTCTCGAACAAGAACGCATTGGCCAAAATTATGTCAATCAATATCTAAAAAACGTATTCTGACACCCAACAGACTAATCAAATCAGGTAAGCTATAAAATACCAACAAATCAGCCCACCCTATCACCTATACCCACCCCCTAAAAAAATTTTTGCATACCACATAAAAACTTTTTTGTCAAGATTACAACACCAAAAAATATGACTTTCCAAAAAATTATCGTCGCCATTGATGACTCGCCCCTCAGTCAACTAGTCTTTTCCGAAGCCCTTGATATTGCCAGGGCCAGCGCTGGCAGTCTAATGTTATTTAATTGCATCAGTGAAGAAACCATCGCTCAGCCAGTTATTCCTATGCCTGGCGAATTTGGTTTAACCCCAGAGGTAGTTACCGAAGCTTACCAAGTTCAACAAGTTCGCCTAGACAGCCTCCAGTCAAGAGGTAGAGCAATGTTAGATCAGTTTTGCTCAAAAGCAGCAGAGTATGGAATTATGGCCGAATTTGACTGTAAAGTTGGAGATGCTGGCTACTGGTTATGTGAGTTAGCCAAAAGCTGGAATGCTAGTCTGATAGTTGTGGGCCGGCGGGGAAGAACCGGCCTAACGGAAGCATTGCTGGGTAGCGTCAGTAACTATGTGGTTCACAATGCCCCCTGCTCTGTGTTAGTAATTCAGCAAGATCACCCAAAAGTGTAGAATTACCACCGGCATTCTGCCCCTAATTTGCTTAGTTAAAAACTTTACTTTCAAAAATGTCTCTATATTTGCATACATGAGCGACGAGATTACAGATAAGTTAGATGATGCTGATAACAACTCAGAAACTTCTGAGACTGATAACCAAAGTAACCCAAATTTTCCCTTAGAAACCCAAACAAATTCTCTTCTATCATCCACCGGCACCCCCCTAAATTCTCCTCCTCTGGTAATGGTTGAAACAGCATTTTTAGCCAGTACCGCCAGCTTAATTTGGGTAATAAACTATTACCTACCCTTGGGGCCGGTGTTAAGAATATTATTTCCCGTTCCCATTGCCCTAGTTTACCTCCGCTGGGGAAAAAGAGCCGCTTGGATGTCAGCCCTAGTCTCTGGCTTACTTCTCTCAGTCCTCATGGGGCCAACTCGCAGTATTTTATTTGTCATTCCTTTTGGTTTATTAGGTGTCTTATTAGGTTGGTTGTGGCGCAGAGGCGCAGACTGGAATACCTCCATTATTTTAGGCACTCTCATCGCTTCCTTTGGGGTATTTTTTCGGATTTGGTTAATGTCAATTTTATTAGGGGAAGATTTGTGGGTTTATGTAACAACTCAAATCACCCAAATTGCCGAATGGATATTTGAAAAATTAGGACTTTTAGAACAACCCAGTTTAATTATTATTCAAATAGTAGGTTTAGGTTTAGTATTAATAAGTAATGCAGTTTATTTGTTTGCAGTTCACCTAGCTGCTTGCCTGTTGCTAGAAAGAATTGGTAATCCTATCCCGGCACCGCCGATGTGGGTACAAGTTTTAATAGATGAAGAATAGGCATTGCTGAGGACAGCCAAGGGGCACGGCCCTAGAGAACAAATGTTGCAGATTTATACGGAATTAGAAAAAGGTTCATCTTGGGTAAAACGCTATCGTGGTTGCCGGCCAGGCTTTGCCTGCATTTTAGGCTTTACAGAAACCGGCCTAATTCCCCATATTTCTGCGGCCGGTGCAACCCCCCAAGACCGGCTTTACACAGCCATTGCTGATGCAGAATTTTTGCATAATGGCCCCCAACTCAACCCTCACTATCCTTTACCCCCCTTAGACACCGGCACCTCCCCGGTTTTAATCTCTCGCGCTGTCATCAAAGCCCAAAATATTCCCACCTACTTATTCAATGCTGGTTTGCCGGTTCCTCCCAGCGTCCCTCATATTGATCTTAATGGCACACCGGCCCGCTGTCTCAGCACCGGCAACGCCCTAGAAATCTCCACCGTCAAACACCTATTTGAACAAGGACTACAATGGGGAAAAAAACTTGCCCAACAACATCCCTATTTAATCATCGGTGAATGCGTCGTAGGTGGCACCACCACCGCCTTAGCCCTATTAACCGCACTCTCAATTCCCGCCGCCGGCAAGGTCAACAGTTCTCATCCCACCTGCAATCACAAACAAAAGTGGGAAATTGTAACTCAAGGATTCCAAAATTCGATAGGACTTTTGCCTAACCCCGGACCATTTCAACTTGTCGCCGCCGTCGGAGATCCGATGCAAATTACCGTTGCCGGTATAGCCATTGCTGCTTCCCGTACAGCCGGCGTTTTGTTGGCCGGTGGCACCCAAATGTTAGCCGTTTATGCCCTCCTACAGAAAATTGCCCTCACATATCGCCTCGATTGGCAGCCCGATCAAATCATTATCGGCACAACCCGTTGGGTTGCAGAAGACCCCACTGGCGACACGGTAGGACTAGCTCGTTTGATTGGTTCAGTACCTTTACTCGCTACACAGCTTAGTTTTGCCGATTCTTGTTTTGCCGGTTTACAAGCCTACGAACAAGGTTTTGTCAAAGAAGGTACCGGTGCCGGTGGGTGTGCAATTGCAGCCCACCTATATCAAAACTGGAATCAAACTCAACTTCTCCATGCTATTGAAGCTTTAAATGAGCAGATATTTTCTCTAAAAAAAACTTAAGAGTGAATTCTTTGGGCGAGTAACTGTTCTTCAAGGGCTGCAATGCGATTATATGCTGCCGTTAATTGAGCAGTTAGGCGCTGAATTTGAATTTCTGGAGCAATATTTTGTTCGCTGTTGAGACTGTTTCTTTCCAGATAATTACTATCGGCGAGTACGTCTTTGTGTTCAAAAGCAATATTAAGCACACTATGGCTAGAATAACTACTGCTTGCTTCATTCAACACGCTTTTTAAATTTGCTTTCGCTCCTACGTCTCCCTCTGAGATTGCTTCGGAAATTTTGTTATTAAGTATTTCCACCACTTGATAAAGTTCATCTACCTTATGAGTTAATGTACTTACTTGTGTTTGTAGTGTTTCCATTCCAATCCCCCCATGACTTAATTTCTTTCTATAAATTTTATATAATTTTTGTCAAAAACTTAATTATCTTTTAGATTATTTAACTTTTGAGAAAAACTAATACGAAAAGCAACTCCTGATACACTTTGTGAAAAATAGTTAAAAAATGTTCTATTAAAAAATATTGTTTACATTTTCACTGGAATTAAAGCTTTACCGGCTAATAATTTAGCCAAAAAGATATGTAGCTTTACTTTGGTAAAAATTTTAAAATTTATTCGCTTTAGACAAACCTATTTACAGCCAAACAATACGAACAACCAGACCCATACTTTTATATGATATCAACCAATCTCTACACTTTTTAAATTTGCTTTAGCTGGTACGTCGCCAAATTTTTATAAACAAATCACTTAATTTGCATAATCATAAATACTTATCTATTTTTACTAATCATAGAAAAAGGTCATACAAGCCTTGGTTCATTAACTTAAGGCTTGTTTTGCTGAAAAATATGTAATTTAAATGTAGTTAAAACGTAAAATAAGAACATCAACCTTGGGGCTGATGAACAACGAGACTAAAATCTGTTACCTTATATTAAGAAAAGTAACAAAATTAACAGCAGATTTTACATATTATTTTACATATTTGTCTATATCTGCTAACAGAGGAATTTCCATGACACCAACCAGCCAACTACATCAAACAACACCAGAACTACAACTACAAGAATTTTTTCGTGTCTCAGAGGGAGAGTGGCATTCAGAAAGACGCTATTACACCCTCCCAGACGGAGAAACTCAAGACATCGAAACCCTAATAAAAGTAAACTTTTTAGAAACTGGACACCAAGATTTAATAAAACTGGCAGCAAAACACCAACTCAGTGAAGCCGAAGCTTTGTTATGCGGAACCAGCATAAGTTGGCAGAGTTATGAAGCAGAGTCAGGACGTAAAAAATCTGCCGGTTCCACCATCTTTGGAGTGCGAGGAGAAATACTTTACCGAGATCGGGGCTTTGCCACACCCAAACCCGTTACAGCACAATATAGAATGCTAAACCCACAAACCCTGTACCTGCGAACAGAGTACAATGGGTCTGTATTCGAGGAAGAACTTAAACAAATCGGCTACAAATACCGCACGCGCTGCACAATCATCTCGCGGGCGGGAGAACAGCAAATGATTGGTCAGTATCTAGAAAAACGCATTTTATAAAAAGTGGATCGACGGTCTTTTATTTCAGGTGCCGGTATGCTTGCCCTCACTCAGCTAATGGCTGGGTGTGGGGGCCAAAATTCAGCAGCCTTACGAGTCAGATTACTAAAAAATTCAATTCCGGTGCCGGTGTTGAATCAATTCCGCAAAAGCTTGCAGCGTGGTTTAATTTTAGATTTTAAAACCGAACCGCAATTGCAAGACCTTTTTACTCAGCTTCAAAATTGGCAGCAACCCCAGGCAAAGTCGCAAACATCAATTTTTCCTGTTTCTATTCCTTTTTTCAACTCATCAGAATCTCAATCTTTGCCGGATCTGGTTACTTTGGGAGATTTTTGGTTAGCAACAGCCATCAAGCAAAAACTAATTGAACCGCTAGATTTAAAAAATGTCTCTAATTGGGAAAAATTGCCTCAACGTTGGCGATTTTTAGTAACCAGAAATGATAATGGCGAAGTAGATCCAAAGGGGAAGATATGGGCAGCGCCCTATCGTTGGGGAACCACTGTTATTGCTTACCGCCGCGATAAATTGCAAGCTTTGGGAATCAAACCCCCTCAAGATTGGGCGGATCTGTGGCAAGAAGAACTTAAAGAAATGATATCTTTGCCCAATCAACCCCGTGAAGTAATTGGATTAACTTTAAAAAAATTAGGAAAATCCTATAATACTACACAACTTGCTGAAGTTAAAAACTTAAAAGAAGAGTTGCAAAAATTACACCAGCAAGTAAAACTTTACAGTTCTAGTGCTTATTTACAACCACTTATTTTAGGGGATACTGCTGTTGCGGTTGGGTGGTCTTCAGATATTTTGCCAATTTTGGCACAACAACAAAAAATTAGTGCTGTTATTCCCCTGTCGGGAACTTCGTTATGGGCTGATTTGTGGGTACGACCAAAAGGTGCACCGGCAGAGGTAAATTTGCGAGATAACTGGATAGATTTTTGTTGGCAACCATCTATAGCCAGTCAGTTAAGTTTGCGTTCTAAGGCATCCTCGCCGGTGTTTGCCGGTGTCAAAACTTCCGAATTTCCGAAAAATTGGAAATCTCAACCTCTATTATTTCCCGATGCCGAAATTTTCCAAAAATCAGAATTTATCCAACCTTTGCCAGATCAAAGCCTCGAAGACTACAAAAAATTATGGGAGGAGATTCGCTTATAGTGGTTTTGGGTTATCTGATGTAAATAAAGGTTTTTAAAAACCGATTTTTAGATTTCTACAAATAACTAAAAAATGCTATGGGATTATTGAATAAATACCAAATATGATAAGAAATTGGTAGAGAAAGAAGTTTAATTTTACCAAAAAAAACCTATAGCAAATTAACTCTAAACCTGTGTTAAATTTTTAGCGCCGGCCCCCCGAAGGAGTTAGTGTACTATCTAAACAAATACGACAAAGGGGAGAATTAACATCACCGGCACAAGTATAAGCCGCCAAAAAATTACCTTGAGGATTAAAAAATCTTAGATTATAACGATAATCCCATGCAACTAGACCAAATTTATTAACAATTTGATAACGTTCGAGATAATTTAATAAACTCCAATATTGACGATTTACAAATATATCTACTCGCCCAGGTTCGTTGTCGTTAGGTGCATAAGCAAGCCAATTTGAGATAAGCTTTCCTGCATAAATTTCTTTGGCAAACCATAAACTAGGCGTTGTTAAACCTTGTTGAGAAATTGTTTGATCGCTAGTAACATCAGCCCTATTTGGTAATGCTAATGTCCGAGTATAACGAAGATTTGGCCTTTCTATAGCTGGACGGGGAGTACCGCAATTTTGTTCAATAACTTGTTCTAAAGAAAGTTCAGGTACAAATTCTTGAACCGGCGTTTCTTGGGCAAAAACCGTTGAAGTGCCGGTGAGTGTTAGCCATAAACTAAATAAAACAAACTGCCCTTTATTCATAATTTTATAGTTTAATTTGGATAGTTTTGACAGACAGAACCTTAACCCCAAAGGCGTCTTCCTTCTTGACTGTTCAAACGCTCGTGAGTATCCTTTAACAAACGTGGAATTTCTAATTTTTCAGGACAGCGAGGTAAGCATTCCCCACACTCCGTACACCGGCTTGCTTTCATCCCCCAAAACCAATGACCGGCATTTTCAAACATCCGATACCGATACTTCCCAAACTCGACCATATCATAGGCTAAAGTTAAATTCCGTAACCGTAAAACTTCCGGTATATTAATGTTTTCAGGACAAGGCAAACAAGCCATACACTGACTACATTTTTCTGTCTCCAAAACTTGCTTTACCTCAGTTTCTAAGCGTTCAAAAGCTGCCATTTCTGCACTCGTTAAACTTGCAGTTGCACCGGCAAAACTCAAAGGTAAATCTAATTCTGAAGGTGTAGCTGCACCCACACTAAGAGTTGTAATGCGTACGTCGCTTAATAAAAAACGATAATTTAATTCTAAAGGTGTAAAAGGCTCACATAATGCTTTTAATTTATCAGGAGGTGTGTAAAGTTGTCCTCCTTTATCCGCAGGAGAAATAATAAAAACACCCATATCTTTCTGTGCAGCTAACTCAATGGCCGGTGCATTCCGCTGGAAAAAATAATAATAATGAAGATTAATAAATTCAAATAAATCAGTTTTAATTGCCGCTAAAATTAACTCTAAATCCCCATGAGTTGAAAACCCTACATGACGAATACGACCATCTGCCAGCGCCTTCTCTACAGCTTTCATACAGCCTTGAGAGTTTTGCACCCATTCCAAATGTTGCCAAGTATTTAAACCATGAATTGCCAAACAATCGATATAATTTAGACCTAACCTATTTAAAGATTCATCAATATATTTATCAAAGTCACTTTCATTAGGAGTTGGCGGTATTTTTGTTGTCACATAAAACTGTTGACGTTTCAATGATAAACCATCCGAAAAAGCGCACCCCAAATACTCCTCACTTTGACCATAACCCCTAGCAGTTTCTAAATGATTTATCCCCAAACTGACCGCTTTTTCCACAGTTTGTACTGCATTTTCTCTGGAGTTTAAATAACGCATTGTTCCCAAAGAAAACACAGAAAAATTAAGATTAGTTTTGCCAAAACGCCGGTAAAACATTATAGAAACTGGGAATTAAGGATTTAGGGCGGACAGGACACCGCCCCTAGAGGGGGAGGTATGAAAAATTAGGAAATAGGGTATAAAACATGAGGAAAAATAAAAGTTTTTTTCAACCATCCCTAATCTAAACTCAAGAATTATAGCCAGGGCTACCTTGATCGCGTTTCGTGAAATCTTCCGGGCGGAGATTAGACAAAAACTGACGAAAAGCTTGTCTTTCTGCCTCATCAGCTTCTCGATCAACAGGAATAGAAGCATCAGCAATAACTTCTTCCATTACCCAAATAGAGCTATTTGTACGAATAGCAATTGCAATGGCATCACTAGGACGGGCATCAATTTCTTTTTTAACTTCCCCTTGACGAATAGTTAGCACTGCATAAAAAGTATTATCTTGTAAAGAGTGAATAATAATTCGTTCAACTGTCATATTCCACTCTTGTAAAATATTTGCCATCAAATCATGGGTGAGTGGACGAGGGGGAGTTTGGTTTTCTAGGGCGCTAATAATAGCCTTTGCCTGATCTTGACCTATATAGATAGGAAGTGCACGACGTTCTGCTGCATCCCTAAGTAGGACAATGGGGCTTCGCGTAGCTGCATCCAGAACAATTCCAGCGACTTTCATCTCAATCATCGGCTTAACCTCTTAAAATATTATCGGCAAAGGAATCATAAACAAGTCAGCCAAGACTTAGCAGGGTTAGAAGGACAAAACCAAGGGCCGGTAAGTATCGGCCAGTGAGATAAGTAAATTTAATCAAAAGTCATAGTTTTAAGGAAAGATATATATAAAGTGCGCTCGGTCAACATAGTAGTTGTCGGCCATCTGAGAAGGTTTATGGCAACTGCTTGACTTCCAGTATGCCTTGATCCCCTCCCTGATTGACAACCACAGCGCTGAGAAGGTGAAAAGCTGGTTACTCTCAAAGATTACCTACTTGCCACAGAAGGATTCACCGGCCAACAATAGGGAAATATCCGATCAGATATTACCAAACTGCTGTGTTTACAGGATTGATTCAAGGACTAGGCACCCTAGAGCGAATAAGCTCTGAGCGAGTAAGAATTGTATGCCACCCAGCCAGTGCTAAGGCGATTTTACAAGATTTAGCGCTTGGCGACAGTGTAGCAGTGGATGGGGTTTGCCTCACCGTTGAGGAAATTCTCCAAAATGGTTTTGTAGCGGCGGCTTCCCCAGAAACGCTGCGTCGCACAACGCTGGGGTTTTCAGAGGAATCTTCCTATGTGAACCTTGAAACTTCGTTGAGGGTGGGGAGTAAATTAGGAGGGCATTTTGTCACCGGCCATGTGGACGGTACCGGCTGTTTGCAGGAAGCCCTAGAAACTGCTTCGTCTTGGGAAGTTACTTTTTCTGTTAGCAGCAGTCACATTGCCCGATATATTGTCAGCAAAGGCAGCATTGCCGTAAATGGCATTAGTTTAACTATCGCCGAATGTGACCAGGCCGGTACCTGGTTTAAAGTCGCTGTTATTCCTGTTACCTGGGCAGAAACTAATTTGCATTACCTCAAACCAGGTAGTTTTGTCAACCTTGAGGGCGACATTATTGGCAAATATGTTGAAAAATTTCTTGGTTTCAAGCCAGCCTTACACAACGGGTCAGGAGAAGCCAAAGACAGTATCACGGAAGATTTTTTAGCAGAACACGGGTTTATGTAAGCGTGTCTGTGGTGGGCGGTGGCGACAGAAAAAAAAATTAAAGAAACCCCCCAATGGACGGGGGGCTGAGGTACTTAATTTACCCTAGCTTGTCTGTTGGGTTCGATGGGGGGGACGGGGGGTAGGGAGAGAACTTTCGGTGCGGCTTGAGATACTGGTGGTTTGGCTGTTACAGATGCAGTTTCAAGAACCGGCCCTTTGATGGGGGCTTGGGGTGCCGGTAGGGCAATCACCGGAATTTCGCCTTTTTTAGATGAGGGCGGTATAGGCGGTGTTTGGACAGTTTGGAATCCTTGTACCATTTGTGCCATTGCTACTTCAAGTTGGCGACCGGCATCGAGGGTATCCCAGCCGTTAGCGGTGAGTTGACGGAATTCAAAATGCAGGTGTGGGCCGGTGGAGTTGCCGGTGCTGCCCACTCGTCCGATGGGGGTTCCCTGTTCTATCTGCTGTCCGGGGCGGACTAAGATTTCTGATAAGTGGGCGTAAAGGGTTTCTTGGGTACCTTGGCTATGTTTAATAATCACGGCTAAACCATATCCGCCTAGGTAGTCTGCAACTTCGACGATGCCTTTTAAGGCGGCAAGTACCGGCGTTCCCATAGGTGCCCCTAAGTCTGTACCGCTATGGAAGCTATTTCCGCCGGAAATGGGGTGAATGCGCCAGCCAAAGACTGATGTGATGGGGGCGGGAATACTCAGGGGAAATAAAATGCTTGTGTTGCCGTTACCGGGGAACATCGGTAAGGGTGGTCTTGACATTGATGGGTTGTAACTGTATCCCTCATTGGGGACTGTGGAACTAAAACCGATGCCATTGGCGCTGACGCTTACGGGGCCAACATTGATAGGTTGGATATCGCTGGCTAAAGCTTCTTGGGGTTGGCTATAGGTTTCTGGCTGGTATTCTGGGCTAGAAGGTGGGTAGGCAGGGTAAGGGCTGTTTGGTTCTTGTTGCGCGATTTGTGGCTCTCTTGCTGGGGCTAGAGCAGGTTCAGAGGTGGGGGTATAGGGGACTTCTAGGGGGGGAAAACCTGCTTCGGCTGTTTGTGGTGCTACGGGGGGTTCGTAGGCCGGTGCTACTGGTTCGGGTTCGTAGGCTGTGGCTGGGGGTTCGTAGGCCGGTGCTTCTACTCCACCACCGCACACTCCGCCCGAAGGGCTTTCTCCGGCACCTAAGACTGCCTCACAACCGCTGGAACGTTCCGATAAAACAACTGAGTTCGGTTCTTCGTAGTTATTTTCTGTGCTTCCGACATTATAGTTTGTTGGATCTATATAAACATTACTATAGTCCAGGGGCGGTTCTGGGGCCGCTTCTGGGATGGGGATGTCTACTGGTGCTGCTTCTGGGGGGGCAATTGGTGCTATGTCTGCTGGTGCCGGTTCTAAATTAACGGGAGTTGAGTAAGTTGTTGGATCAATCATGCCATCGGGTGCGGCTTGGCTTTGGGCCATCACAAGGCCACTGCTGAGTATTCCTATACTGCCGCAGCCTACTATGGCGCGCATTAGGGTTATGTAACTAGAACCAGGCTTTCCTAACGGTTTCTGCATATTCCAGACTCTTGTATTGTTTTGAAGAAATGAATGAAGGGTTTATACGAGTTTGTGTCAGCTTTTTTGGGGCCACCCTAGGAACAGTCGAACCAAAGTTTATAGTAATCCATACTTAGGGCAGATAGGGTAATGTTGTTTGTTTTTGTGAAAAAGTTTCTTGTCTAGCCGGAGTTCGAGAGGTATGAATAATAATTATTTTTTTCATCTATCTTAGGAATGAATT
The DNA here is from genome assembly GCA_036704045.1 of Halomicronema sp. GTDB lineage: Bacteria > Cyanobacteriota > Cyanobacteriia > Cyanobacteriales > Oscillatoriaceae > Ancylothrix. The sequence continues at coordinate 178,703 of DATNQM010000053.1, forward strand.
AATGGGAAAGTTTAGACAATAGACTGAAAATTTTCACCCTAAAGTAATGCGAAAACCCATTATTAGCAAGATTAAAGATTGAGGTGGTGTTTTTAAAATAATTCAGCCCTGGGCTTTGGTTTGGATGGTTTTTGTTGAAAAAGCGGTGGTTTTTTTCATCAAATTACTGGGGTTGTTAAATTTTTAGCTATAGAAAAAATCTACTTTTTACAAATCGGCCTCGACTATTGATAGATTACTTGGTGAGTGCTAATCTTGCTTTCTCGTGAGAAAATTCTGACCCGGAAATCGGCAGCCAGTTTAAAACAAATTATGGCTGAGGTTATTATGGGGTGACGGGCACCGGCACGAGTCGGAAATCGTCAGGAGTCAGTAAAATATGTATTATGTGCCGAGCAATCGGGTTGCTCTAAAGGCTTCCCAGATAAATACTTTTAAGAATCTAAACAAGAAAATCTAGCGTCTACGTCCCAACAGCTACCATCGAAACAAAACCAAAATCTCATGTACACTTGGCACTGGCAAACTTGGAACGAACTGCCCTATTTAACTTGCAGTCTTTTGGAAAAATGGCCACACGGCTTTTTTACTCACCACTGCTGGCCTCGCTCACCGGCTGAATTGGTGGCTTCCCTAGAACCACAAGCTGAGGTTTATCGGGTGAAGCAAGTACACGGAAATAAAGTATTGACAACAAATCAAATATGTGATATAGAAAACCCGCCTTCTTCAGAGTCGGAAACTGTTACTTATCCAGAAGCCGATGGATTGGTAACAAAACAATCTCAGCAAGCCGTATGGGTGGCGAGTGCCGATTGTACGCCGGTTTTGATTGCGGATACACAAACCGGTTTGGTGGGGGCTGTTCATTCTGGGTGGCGTGGTACGGCGGCTAAAATTGTACCGCAGGCGATCTTGCGAATGGAGGAACAAGGCTGCCGGTTAGAGGATTTGCGAATAGCGATGGGGCCGGCAATTGCCGGTGAAGTTTATCAAGTGTCGGAAGATGTGGCTGAGGCCGTTTGTGCTTCGCTTATGGCGGCTTCGGATTCTGAAAAGCTACCGTCGATGTTACAGGAGATTTTAGATTCGCCGGTGTTGGATGATCCAGAACCGGGAAAGGTGCGTTTAGATGTGCGGCGGGTAATTAGTTTGCAGTTGGAACATTTGGGGGTTGCGCCGGAACAAGTGGCCATTGCGCCTTATTGCACTTATCAAACTCCTGAACATTTTTTTTCCTATCGGCGCGATAATCTCAGAAAGGTTCAATGGTCAGGAATTGTCAGCAGGGAACTTGCTTGAGGGTAAGGAGGCCAGCTTTTGGCAAAACTTGTAGGCAGATATCAAGCTAAGCTAATTTTTAGGGCAGGGAGGTTTAAGAAAAAAAATGAGCGAAAATAACTACGAAAAGCTTGGTGTCAAGGAAACTGCTTCTTTTGATGAAATCCAAGATGCTCGCAATCAACTTTTACAGCAATATAGTGGGGATCGCAAGCGTCAAGAAATGGTTGAAGCAGCTTATGATGCGATTTTGATGGAGCGTTTACGGATGCGCCAAGAGGGCAAAATTAAGGTGCCCGAAGGTATTCGGTTTCCTGAAAAGCTGACTCCTCCACCGGCTGCTACCTCTGCACCGGCTCCTAATGGCCCCGCTTGGTTACAAAAGCTTATCGACCGGCCTGCACCGGCAGAGATTTTGTGGCCGGCAGGGGTATTTGGTGTTTTGGGTGTTTTAAGTGCGGTGTCTACGATTGGGCCTTCGGTGTTGCAGTTATCCTTGGCTTTGGGGGTGGGTGCAGCGTTTTATTTTCTCAATCGCAAGGAACGCCGGTTTGGCCGGTCTTTGGTGCTAACTTTAACGGGTTTGATTGCTGGTTTGGTTTTGGGGGCGCTACTTTCTCAGGTGGCGTTGTTGGGTTTAACTGAGGAAAAATTTATTACCTTAATTGCGTTTTTTGTCCTCTGGTTGGTAAGTTGCTTTTTGCGATAATTTATCTTTGGTCATTAGTCATTAGTTATTTTTAAAAAACCTGTTAAAACAAAAAACTAAGGGCTAATGACTACGTTTTATTTGTTGACGTTCGATGGCTTCAAAAAGAGCACGAAAGTTTCCTTCTCCAAATCCTTCTGCTTTTAAACGGCGTTCTATTAACTCGAAAAAAAAGGTGGGTTGTTGAAAAATTGGCTCGGTGAAGGTTTGCAAAAGAAGAGGAAACTCAAGAGGTTTTTGGCTGTAAGGTTCAGGGATTTGGGGTTGCGAATCTATTAGTATTTGTGAAAGTTGAATTTCTTGCCAGTCTTGCTGAGAAAGATTTATTTTTCCTTGGTTGTGTAGTTCGCTGTAGTAAGTAGGGGGAACTTCTATAAAGGCTAAACCTTTTTTTCTTATTTGATTAACTGTGTTAATGATGTTGTTTGTTCCAAGGGCAATATGTTGCACACCGGCCCCTCTATTTATATCTAAAAATTCTTGGATTTGTGAATTTTTTGTGGTGGGTTCATTAACAGGTAATTTAACATTTCCTTCTTTTGATATTAAAACTTGCGAACGCAATCCTGAGTTTTTTGTTTGGATATTAAAGCTTTGTTGACGGGTTAATTTTAATGTTTTTTCATACCATTTAATGGCCGGTTCTAGTTCTCCAGCACCAACATTTATAACTACATGATCAATTCCTAAAATGGGTAAATTAGGTGGGTTTGATGGAGGCAAAAGTGTCAACTCATTATTCAGGATAGTTGACCATTTGAAGTCTAAGGAAATAGGGCCTGTGGTTTCGATTAAAGTGTGAGTTAAATCTCCCCATCCTTTGATTTTTGCCCATTTTAAGATGCTGCTATTTATTTTATTTTGCCTCACCGGCTCGATAATTTGTTCTGGGGGTAGCTGGTTTACCAAGGTTTCTATATTTTTGATGCCAAATGATATATCTGCTACACCGGCAGGATGACGAGAGAGGTAGTCGGCTACAGGGCTGGCAGAACTAAGCGGGGAAGATAGCAGAAAATACGATTGGCCGGTTTTGAGAATCTCCGTGTGGGTGTGGGAATTGATGCTAGTAGCAATGGGTTCAAATTCGAGGTGATTTTTAAACCAGTTTTGCCATTGTTTGGCGTTTTCTAGGTAGAAATGGATGTGATCAATTTGCATGGGTGAAGTTTTTTTACCGCAGATAAACGCTGATAAATTTAGATAAATGAGATGGCTTTTTGGCTATTTGGAAAAGGTTTTTTTTACTTAGAAAAAGAGATGACTTTCTGGTTGGATATTAATTTCCATTGGTACGGCTTGGGGTGGGGCTGTGAGGGCAAACAGGATGGCGTCGGCTGCGGTTTCTGCACTTAGCATTTTTTTACGGTCTACTTTTAGGCTAATATTGTCCCAAAATGGTGTGTCTATTCCACCAAAGTAAAATAAGGTAGTTTTTATACCGTAGCGTTTTAGTTCTTCAGCTATACATTTACTAAAGCCTACTGCACCAAATTTTGAGGCACAATAGGCGGCTGCCATTGGCATTGTGTGTTTTCCTAAAATGCCTATGATGTTGCAAATATGACCGCTTTGTTTTTCTTTCATTACGTTAGCGGCTGCTGTGGTTGTGTAAAAGCAACCTTTGAGATTAAGGTCGATCATTTTTTCGAGGTCGGCCGGTTCTAGTTTGTTCCACTGTTTGAGGATGCCGGCACCGGCAGCATTAATCAGAATATCTATTTGACCAAATTGCCCAACGGCTTTATTCATGAGCATTTCAACTTGCTGTGGATCCGTGATGTCTGTTTGCACCGGCAACAGATGGGAGGGTGTTAAAAATTCCGATGCTAGGTTTTCTAATTTATTGATGTCTCTGGCTGCTAGGACGAGATGTACTCCCTGGGCTGCTAGTTTTCGGGTGACTGCTGAGCCTATTCCGCCGGTGGCTCCCACTATAACTGCTACTTTATCTTTCATGGCTTTACATTTATTTACATTTTCTAGTGTAGCGGGAAATAAATAGTTTTTTCCTTTGTTAATTTTAGGATTGGGATTCAGGGAATAGCATCTAACTGTGTGGAGATTGACAGTTTTGCAGGTATGGTAAAAATAACTTCTATGCTTGTTTTGATGGCTGTTTATCGGAATAAATCTTTTTAGGGATACGGAACTTTAGCGTTTTTTAACTTTGGATAAAGTCTGGAGAGGGTAGCGATGTCAAACTTAAACAAGGAGGTTGTGATTTAATTAAATAATGTTATTAAGGCTTTGAATATTTTGCTATTTATTAGGTTTTTAAAAACTTTTTAACCACTTTTCAGTTATATAAAAATTTTTCTAAAAACCTAATAAATTTGACAAAAAGTGATTTTTAAACTTGTTCTAAAAAGCGCTATACTAATACCAATTTCTATAATTATTACTACAGTTCCAGGAAGCCGCCCTACCCCCTAAACCCCCCACCCCCATATAAAGGGGGTAGGTTTAGCAGTGTTTGATAGATTTGGAATAAAGCTTTAAAAAGGAAAAAACCATGAAGTTTTTTGATTATTTAAACACTTTTTAAAACATCAACCAGCCAAAACTTTAATTAAACTTTCAGCCAAATATTCATAGTCTTCCAAATTATTATAAATTTGGGCAGAAATTCGGAACAAACGGCAATCTAATTGAGGCCAAGGAATAATCTGCAATTCTATGCCAAATTCATCAAACAAAATATCGTGTAATTCCATCGCATCACCATCAGAAATAGGCAAGGATGCCATCGAACCAATCATTTCATCAGGACAAGGCAAAGGCATTTGTAATTTATGACAAAGCAAATTTCTCGCTGCTAAAGTTAACTCGTGATTTCTTGATATTAATTCCTTCCAACCACCGGCTAATAAGGAACCCATAAAATCAATCGCCACCGGCACAGAAAAATATGATGAAGGGTCAACAGTTCCCATCCAATCAAATTCTAACTCAAACCTAGAACGGTCTTGACGTGGAGAATTTGCCCCATGACTAATGGTTAAAGGACGAATTAACTCTTGTCGGCTTTTCTGCACATACAAAAAAGCTGCTCCTTTGGGGGCACAAAGCCATTTATGACAGTTGCCGGTGTAATAAGTTGCCCCAATTTCTTTTAAATTTAGAGAAATCATACCGGGTGCATGAGCACCATCAATAAGAATATCTATTCCCCGATCAGTGAGGTTTTCTGCTATTTCTTTAACAGGGAAAATTAGGCCGGTTTGACTGGTAATATGATCGATTAAAACAAGGCGCGTTTTAGAGGTAACTTTTTGCAAAATTGCTTCAATAATTTGCGTTGGCGATACAATAGGAAAGGGAATCTCAGCAATAACAATTTTTGCCCCACTTTGTTTTGCTACAAAATCAAAGGCATTTCGACAGGCATTATATTCGTGAGAAGTCGTTAGTAATTCGTCTTCTGGTTTAAAATGTAAAGAGCGTAAAACAGTATTTACCCCCGTTGTGGCATTGGGAACAAAAGCTATCTCATCTTTGTTAGCCCCTACAAATTCAGCTAGTTTTGCTTTTGCTTGATCCATCAACGGTTCATATTCTCTGCCAAAAAACCGCACTGGTTCGCTTTCTAGCTGTTGCCTAAAGGCTTGCTGGGCGGCTAAAACCGGCAAAGGACAGGCACCAAAGGAGCCATGATTAAGAAAAGTTATTTCAGGGTCAAGAGACCAGAAACTTTTAAAGTTATCCAACATAAAACTTTAGTCCTTGGGTTTTAGATTTTTTTTCAGGTTCAAATTTAATTGAATCTAAAATCTAAGGTTTATATCTAAAGTTTATTAAACTCCCCGGGCCGGATTCGAACCAGCGACCAATCGGTTAACAGCCGACCGCTCTACCACTGAGCTACCGAGGAACGTTTCGCATCACCTTTAATACAATAACAACCTCTAGCCAGATTTGGCAAGTACCTTTGACAAATTTTTTGAAAATTTTTTTTGGGGACAGTTTGTATTAAAGGCGATGGCCCATCCGCATTTGGGCCAAGCGTTCTTGAGCCGCTGGATCAAGGGAACTAAAGAGCATTCGGCGGGAGTTTTTTTTGTTGGACTGTTGTTTGCGACGGTTGGTGGCGGAGAAGTCCACATCAAAAGCTAATTGTTGAGCAGACATCCATTCTGCCCCATAACCGACGACGGTTAGTTGTTGAGCGCGGTCGGAGGTGGCAACGATAAGGCGTTGTTTGGTGCGGGTCATTTCGTAGCGAAACCCGGCACAGGTTTTTTCAATAAAGGTATCGGCGGTTTGGCCAAATTCGGTATAGTGGACAGAAAGATAACGGGTGATTTCTTCGCGGTTGCCTGGGGTGTCTTGATAGTGGGCATCAAAAACGATGCGGGTGTCGTAAGCGTGATAGGCGCTGTAGTTTACCATTGCCTCAATTAAGTTTCGCCGGGAAGCCTCCATTCCGTCGCGGTCGCGGGTTTTTTTTAGGCTTGACCAAATTCCAATGATGTTGTACCCGTCCACGAGGAGGACAGCCGGCGAAGGTTGAGGTGACATGGTTTTAAGGTTTCAAGTTATTTACAGGGACACAATTACTTTTTGGTTATATCTTAATACCGGCTTTTTTGTCATTGGTCAATGGTGAATAGTTACTAGGGAATAGGGGGGATTGATTATTAATTGGTTTTGCTATTCCTGGGGATGTAAACTGGCTGGTCTTAGAGTGGGGGTTGCTATTACCATCCGGGGCTTGAGTGCCGATGGAGGCTGAGGTCTAGGGTTTTGCTGTTGAGATTGGGGGCTAGGTTAACGATGGGGTCATAGTGGCCGGTGAGGATGGTTTCGAGTTGGCCGGTTTCTAGGTTCCACAGTTTGATGGTTTTTTCGGTGCTACTGGTGGCAAGGGTTTTTTTGTCTGGGCTAATAGCGATGGAGCGGACGCTGCCACAGTGAGCGTTAAGGGTTTTAAGAAGTTTGGCGGTTTGGAGGTCCCAAATTGAAAGAGTGCCGTCTTGGGTGCCGCTGATTAATAGTTGGTTGGCAATGGCGATGGAAACGATGGCGTCGGCATGGGGGGGAAGGCTTTGTAAAAGTTCGCCGGTTTCGGCATACCATACTTTTACTGTTTTGTCAATACTGCCGCTGGCAATGAGTTGACTGTCGGTACTGATGACGAGGGGTTTGATCATGCCAGAATGGGCGCTGATGCGGCGTTGTAGCTGGCCGGTGCCCAGAAGCCAAATTTTGATGGTGCCGTCGTAGCCGCCGCTAAGCAGGGTTTGACCGTCGGCACTTAGGGCTATGGAACTGACGCCGGAGGTATGGCCGGCTAGGGATCTCAGTAGGTTGGCGGTGCCGGTGTGTAGGAGGCTAAGTTTTTTGTCGGTGCTGTTGGAGGCGAGGTTTTGGCTGCCGGTGTTGCTAGAAATGGGATAAAATGACCGGGGTTGACCGGCTAGGGCTTTGCTGAGGTCTGGGTGGTCTAGTTGCCAAAGTTTGATGCTACCGTCATAGTTGCTAGAAGCAAATATTTTGCCGTCGCCGCTGATGGCGAGGGGATAGACGTAGGTTGAGGTGCCGGTGAGTATTTGCAGCCAGTCTTTTTGTGGTTGAATTGTGGGAATTTGTAGGTAGCTGGCTAAACCGCCGGCATAGAGTAAATCGGTGATTTTTAGGGTTTGGGCAATTTGGGGGTTTGTTATTTGGTTGACTGGTAAAAATCCGGCGATGATGGGGTGAAAACTTGAGTTTTTTTCACTTACTTTTTCTGTTAGTAATAGGCAGACTATAACTTTGTTGTGGTGCAATTGGGAGGGTTGGATGTTCCATTGGGCGGTGTCGGGATCGGCTTGGGCTGTGGCGATGTGTATGCCTATTTCTGGGCTGCCGGTGAGGGTAAAGTGTACGTTTTCTTTTGGTTTTTTGATTGTTTCAATTTCGCGTTTTGTAATCAGGTTATCTAAGCAAATGGCAATGGCTTCTTCACAAATATAATGTTGTAAATAGGTTCGCAATATTTCTCGGACTGAACCTGTAAGTTCTTCTTGAAAAACTAGTTTTTTGCAATCAAGGCGAATTTGTTTGAGTCTTTCGCCTGAGATGGTAACGGTTTCGCTGTGACATCCTCTGGTTTGGCTGTCCAAAAGATTAGCCGGTGTTGATTTCAGCCTTTTAATAAAGTCTGCTTGTTGAGATTTTAAAGGGGTTGTCCAGTCCATGTTGAGAGTTTGGGAATCCTTCCAGATTCTACATGGTTGAGAGGAGTTTTTATGAAAGGTTTTTTATTCAGCGGCGGCTGATTTGTTCTATTTTGACAAATGTGGGGGCCGGTGGCAATTCTATAATGCGGTTATTGGTTGGTGATTTTTGCAAGTTTTTGGACTTTGGCTGTGGCGTGGGTGATGTTTTGTTGATGATTCTATGGGCTGATATGGCGGGGTGGGGCTGGGAAGGCTGGATGGGTTTTTATATTAAAAATCAAGCGATGGGATTGAGGGGTATAGGTTGTTATCCAGTATTTTTTATTGATGGAATGGGACAATTAATAAGGGTAAAGATGCTGGAATTAAGGTAAGCCAGAGTGTTTTATGTTCCTGAGTCATCGGTAAGGTTTCTGCTAATAGTGATTCTATTCTTTCGTGGAGTCTATTGCCTGTAGTAATTATACCAATAATGGAGGCTATTTCTGGTTGCTTCTGCATAGTTTGAGAGGTTAATAATAAGGCTTCTGCTAAGATTAATTTGTCAATTTTTTGGGCAGCTTTTGCATCGGCTCTTAATTCTCTTAAAATTAATAATTCTTCCCATAAAAGTTGAGTGTTTGGCAGGAAGTTGGTAAAATTACGCACCCATCCTAAGAAAAAAAATGTGAAGCTATCTCTATATTCATAATGGGCTTGTTCATGGGCTATAACGGCTTCTATATGCGTTTTAGGGAGGGTTTCTAAAAGGCCGGTGCTGATGACAAGTTCTGGCTTCCAAAGCCCAACAAGGGCCGCTATTAAAGTAGGGGTATTGATAATTCTAACATTTTTTTTAGCAATTTTTTTGATGGGATAGCTACGAGTTTGTTTAAGGATATAGTTGGCTTCTTGGCTAATTTTAATAAGTGTTAAAAGGGCTGTTATTAAAAAACTGGCGGCGATCAAATAACTCAGCCATCCATCCCAAAATCCTACCATTTGTCCACCAACTCCCATCCAAAATATTGCGATTGCTGTCATTAGTAATAGCAGCGGTGGAAAAAGGAATAAAAATAAAGCTTTTTGCCAACGTTTTATCCAATTGCCTTTAGGATTTTTCCATTTTCCGCGCAAAATGTTAGCTAATAAAAGAACAGCTAAAATTAGAAGAAAGTGCATTATTTTTTCTCCTCTCTGGCTTGGCTTGCTGCTTGAATGCGGTCGGCTATGGCTTCTATTTGTTGTAAAGTTGCAGTATCTAAGCTATCAGCAAATGCAGCAATTATTTCTGGGTTACCAACGGCTAAAAATTCTTGCAACCGATCATAAGCAAATAAAGATTTTGCATCGATTTTAGAAATTAAAGGGTTCCAGATATATGTGCGGTTGCTTTTGTCGCAAGTTAGCCAGCCTTTTTTTGTTAACCGGCGCAGCACTGTTGTTACTGAAGCATAGGCTAATTCTCTATCGGGGTCAGCTAAAATATATTCGTGAATTTCTTTTACTGTTGCTTGTCCGAGTTCCCATATAATATTTAAAATTTCTGCTTCTAAGGGGCCGAGGGACAGTTGTTTGGGGCGATAATTTGGTAAAGGTGTCATCTCTTGAGGTGGAGGATTGACGATGGGGAAACCAGCGAGTAACGAAAGGGCTATTTCTGTTAGTAAACTTTACAGCTTTTTATTGTTTATTGATATTTATTTTATAATTTTTTAATTTGTTTCCAAGTTTGACAGGTTGTCATTTGACATGGTTAACAATTTAAGGTAGTTTTAAAAACTTCTAACTTTTGTGCGTAAGCTGTAAAGCCAATGAAAAATAAACATTTTTTTTGTTCAACCTTAGCAAGTTTAAGTGTTTTTTTAGGAACTCCTGGCAATTTTGTCCAAGCACAGGAATCTGATAGCCAAGAAGTTCAGATAAAATTTAAAGGCATGGTGGGAGATAAGGCGTTTAATTGTGAAGAAGTGTACAATTTAGGAACACCGGATACATCTGTAACTCCGACAGATTTTCGGTTGTATATTTTTGATGTAGCGTTGATAGATGAAACGGGTAAAACTGTCCCCATTATTCTTACTCAAGATGGAAAATGGCAATATCAAAATGTAGCTTTATTAGATTTTGAAAATAAAAGCGGTGCTTGTGCAAATGGAACCGCAGAAATGCGAGATATGGTGGTAGGAACTGTGCCAAAAGGCAATTATAAAGGTGTGCAATTTAGCCTAGGAGTTCCGTTTAATCTTAACCACGCAGATGCCGCTTTAGCACCATCTCCTTTAAATTTAACTTCTCTGTGGTGGAATTGGCGAGGAGGCTATAAATTTTTACGGGTTGATTTCAGTAGTGGGAACAATCAAGACAAACAAATTGCTCATAATAATCATGGTAAAAATACAGGTTTTATGATTCATCTTGGTAGCACCGGCTGTCAAGCATCAAGCGAAAACCAAAAGCCGACAAACTGTAATAATCCTAACATATCTAAAGTCAGTTTCAACAATTTTGATATTTCAAAAAACACGATAATTGCTGACTTAAAAACCTTAGTTGCCAATAATAATTTAGCTACAAATCAACCAGATACTCCTTTGGGTTGTATGTCTGCACCTACAGATGGAGATTGTGAGGGAATCATGCTAAATTTAGGATTGCCGTTTAATGGCAAAACTGCATCGGGGCAAACATTTTTTAGGGTAGAATAATGAGCGTGCGTCGGGTGCCTTTTTTTGTAATTATTGCTGTTTTTTCTGGGGTTTTAGCAATGGCATTCAGTCAAGTTTTGACACCAGAAAAACTTGCCATTGCGAATACTCCTCCTATTTCTTATAACTGGAATCTTCCTGGTTGGGCACCGAAACCAATAGTACCGCCAGATAACCCGATGAATGGCGAAAAAGTCGAGTTGGGGAGACATCTTTTTTACGAAAAACGGCTATCAGTAACCGGAGAATTTTCGTGTGCATCTTGTCATATTCAAGCACAAGCATTTGCCGATAATAAAATTGTATCTGAGGGAGCAACAAAAGAAAAACATCCGCGTAACTCTATGAGTTTAACAAATGTCGGTTATAGTTCAGTTTTAACTTGGGCAAATCCTTTCCAGAATAGCTTAGAACATCAATTATTAGTGCCTTTATTTGGTGACAATCCTGTAGAAATGGGGATGGCGGGGAAGGAAGAACAAATTATTAGTATGCTAGAAAGAGATCCGAAATATTCCAAAATGTTTAGGGTTGCTTTTGAAGAAAAAAATCCGATTAATATTACTAATCTTGCCAAAGCCATCGCAGCTTTTGAGAGAACTTTAATTTCCTTTAATTCGCCTTATGATCGGTATCGTTTTGAGGGAAAAGAAAAGGCAATTTCCGAGTCAGCAAAGCGAGGAGAAGCCTTATTTAATAGTGAACGTTTAGAATGTTTTCATTGTCACGGAGGAATTAACTTTTCTGATTCAATTATGCACGAAAGATTGGCCTTTAAAGAAATTGCATTTCACAACACCGGCCTTTATAATATTGATGATAAAGGAGGATATCCGCCAGAAAACACAGGAATTTATGAACTAACAGAAAAGCCGACAGACATGGGAAAATTCAAAGCCCCAACCTTACGAAATATTACCTTAACAGCACCGTATATGCACGATGGAAGCATTGGAAGTTTAGAAGAAGTAATAGACCATTACGCAGCCGGTGGTAGAACAATTCACGAGGGAAAGTATGCGGGTATTGGAAGCGAAAATCCACTAAAGAGTAACTTTATTACAGGCTTTAAATTAACCGTAGAAGAAAGAAAAGATTTATTAGAATTTTTAAAAAGTTTAACCGATGAAAACTTCATTAAAAATCCAGAATTTAGTGACCCAAAAAAATAACCACTGCATATATCATACCCCAAAACAAAACCCCCTCCCAACCTCCGTGACCTCTGTGCTAACCTCCCTCACCTCTGTGTGAAAAAAAAGCTCAAATCTAGGCCCAGAAATAACAAAACTTTTTGCTATCAAACTGAGAATTAATCCCCATAATGACTACTACCAACTTTCCCACGAAAAACAACATACTGATAGATATTGTAAAACAGCATAATAGGGATGAGAAAGCCGATAAAAATAATCATAAAAGCCAGAGCACTAGGAGAAGCAGCAGCTTGGTAAATAGTAATTTTGGGAGGAATAATATAGGGAAAAACAATCAAACCCAACCCCAAAAAAGTCAGTAAAAAAATCAAAATTGTCCAGATAAAAGATGCAAGCTCTTGTTTGCGGTCAAGGCTTCTCATCAACAGGAAAATCAGAAATACACCCAAAATAGGAATCGCCGCAAAAATGTAAAAAAGAGGTGGAGAAAATAAGCGAGTACGAGCGCTTTCGTAAAAAACTGGCGTTACAATTGTAATTAAAACAGCACCCAACATAGTTGTCCAAGCAGCAATTTTAGCCGTCCGATAATGAGTTTTTTGCAACTCACCTTCAGTTTTCAAAATTAGATAAGTAGAGCCGATCAAAACATAGCCTTGAATTAAGGTTATCGCCACCAAAAAAGAGCGCCAGTCCAACCAATCCCAAGGAGTTCCAATGAAATGACCAGCCTCATCCACCTTAATTCCTTCTAACACACTACCCAGAGCAAAACCTTGACCGAGAGCAGCAATAAAACTACCAGCACTAAAAGCTAAATTCCAGAAAAATTTCCGTTTTGAGTGTTCTCTAAACTCAAAAGCAACTGCCCGAAAAATTAGCCCCAAAATCATTACCATAATCGGGATATAAAGGGCAGTTAAAATCGTGCCGTAGGCGAGGGGAAAAGCACCAAATAATGCTCCTCCCATCAAGACTAACCAGGTTTCATTAGCATCCCAAACATTGCCTAAACTAGTCATTAAAATGCTGCGGCGTTCATCATCGCTGGATGTTAAAGATAAAATACCAACTCCCAAATCAAAGCCATCTAGCATGACATAAAGAAATAGGAAAAGCGCTAAAATTACAAACCAAACTTGGGGTAAAAAATGTTCTAAAGCTTGCATAAATTCTCCTATTGCTGTGCTTCTGCTGGCCGGCTATCAGGTATATGGGTTGCGGGGGTAGTATCGAGAGCCGGTTGAGTTTCAATCCCCGGAATTGGTAGGTCTAAATTCGGTCCTTTGTTGATAATTTTGCTGCCAAAATAAAGTGCACAAACAAAAAGGAAAAGGTAAACAATAATAAAGATGGTTAAGGAAGTTAAAACATGACTGGCTGGTAAATTTGAAACGCCATCAGCAGTACGAATTTTTTCGTACATCACCCAAGGTTGCCGGCCTACACAGCGAACAATCCACCCAGATTCAACAGCAATATATCCCAAGGGCGCGGCAAAAATCCAAGTTCGCAAAAGCCAACGTTGTTTGCTAATATTTTCTGCGGAAAGTTGGCCTCGTAACCATTGAATTGAGCTCCACAACATTAAACCAACAAAGAAAAATCCAATACCGCTCATTAGGCGGAAGGAATAGTAAATGAAACCGACCATACGAGGGCGATTTTCGGGTTTCCATTCATTGAGTCCCAGGACAGGTTCAGAAAGGTTTTTCTTGAATTCAAGAATGTAGCCTAAGCCGTTGGGAATTGATATTTCCCAGTCATTTTTTTGAGATTTTTCGTTAGGAATTGCCAAAAAACTCCAGTTAGCAGGTTGTCCTGCCGGTGTGGTGTCCCATTTGGCTTCCATTGCTGCAAGTTTCGTTGGTTGGTAATGATATACTTGTTCGGCGCTGAGGTGTCCAATGTAAATTTGCAACGGTGTAACTGCTATAGCGGCGGCTAAAACTATTTTTAAAGATTTAGCAAAAAAGTCTGTATGCCGATTATTTAAAATATACCAAGCGCTAATTCCTCCAATGACAAACAAGGAGGTTTCTAGCGTAGCAAAAAACATATGTAGTACGCTTTTTACCATGAAGGGATTTAAGATTGCTTGAAAGTAGTCGCTGACAATAAATTTGCCATTAACAACTTCACCACCGGCAGGCGTTTGTAGCCAAGAATTCGCACTTATAATCCAAAACGTTGATAAATTTGCCCCAAACGCCACCATTATTGTTGCAAAATAGTGAATGATCGGATTAACGCGCTCCCATCCAAATAACATAATTCCTAAAAAACCGGCTTCTAGCATGAAAGCCATTGAAGCTTCAAAACCCAGAATACTCCCGAAAAAGTCTCCTACAGCTTCCGAAAAAGGAGCCCAATTTGTACCAAATTGAAATTCCATCGGCAAACCACTGGCAACTCCAATTCCAAAGTTTAAGACATACAGTTTTGACCAAAAACGAGCGTGTTTGTAATAGTCTGGATTCTTTGTTTTTAGCCATATTCCTTCCACTATGACCAGATAAATTGCCATACCAGTTGTTAAAATTGGCCAAAGCATATGAAAGATAGCCGTCACTGCAAATTGCATTCTCGACAAGGCTACTGTATTAGAAAAAAAATCCATTTTTTCGCCTCTTTTTTGGGCCAGTTTTTTTGATGTCTATCCTAAGATAATGGTTAATTAAGTTTGACAAGTTGTCTCTTTATTTTTTTTTAATATTTCTTTAAATAGTTGTATTTATTGATACCAGTTTTTTAGATTATTCCCAGGGTGGCTGGCCGGTTATTTCCTAAAAATTGCCTAACCATTTTTCACCACAGATAAAAAAATATGTGATAAGCCTTTCAACAATCACCGGCACCCTTTCTCTCTCAACAAATTATCAGCCCAAACTGCATCACTGTCTGAAAAAACCGGCACCGGCTCACGGCTATAATTGATTCTGACCCCATAATTCCATACATCATACATAGTATTTAATAACGATTGTAAATCCACCACCGGCTCTTCATCTTCTGATTTCAAAGGAAGGGGAAACTTAGGAATCTCATCGCGTAAATTAAAGGCATATAAATCAGCACGAGGCCGGCTGTTACTGCGACTCACCAAAATTCGATAATCACTTTGAATTCCATTGCCAACTAAAGGCATCTGTTGCCAACTCCGCAACAAATCAATTTCCACCAAATGCGTAAATCTAGCTAACACTTGATTACGTTTTTTTTGATAAGTTTCCCGTCCTTTTCCAGAACGTTTGTTCACCGGCAAAAGCAGTTCTATTTCCGTTATTACCTCTTTTGTTTCGGTTTCTAAAATTTCTAAATACCCTTGTTTCACAATTTCTGGAACAGCAAGGATTACACTTTGAGGTTGTGCCGGTGACTCAACAACCGCCACATTAGTTTCTGTGGGATTTTTGGCACTAACAGAAGGCTGTACCGTCACATCAGGAATACCCACCAAAACAGAATCATCGCCTCCCGTTTCATACATTCGCACTTCAATCGAAACCAGATACTTAGGAAACAGTTGGGGAGATAAAAACTCACCTATCTTGTTAATTAATGCGTGATGAACTCCTGGCCAAAAATCAGGATGTTCTAAATAAGGATTCATCCCCGGAAAAGGTGAAGGCATAAACTTAATTCCAAAAACTCCTTCATTTCAGTTTAACACTTCCCTAAAAGCCGGCTGGGTTATTCACCCAGCCAAAAAATCTACTTCCCAAAAATTACATCTCGAATTTCATCAAGGGTTGAATTTTTGATAACAAGACGTTTTCCATTGGCAACCAAAACCACATTATCAATTTTTTTATCAGTCTCAGCCTTTTTATAACGCTGATACCAACTATTAATTTCTTGAGAAAGTTTTTCCCCACTAGAAACCAAAATAATATTAAGCATCACCGAGTCAACAAACTCCCGGCTTGTTGCATTCACAGGCTGCCACATTCCGTTAATATCAGGACTCGCCACAAGGGCTTCTGCGGCTTCCACAGCGCCTTTTCCTTCAATTGCTAAGTGAATAACTGCCATAAATTTTTTTAGAAGATAACAACTTAATTTTACCCAAAATGAGCCAAACTTTCCGGCCACTTTTCAAAAAATAGCCTTATTCTTAATTTATCATTGTCCAACAAGAGTTAAAATACAACCAATAAAGCAACCATAAAAAACTTACTTACACTTTTTATTTCCAAAAAAACATGAAAATTTACAGCAAAGCCGACATCGAAATTCAAGCCACACCCGAAGAAGTCTTTGACTTTGCAACCAACGTAGAAAATTTACCCAAAGTCTTTAAAGGTTATGGAGTTATCCCCAGTATTATCAAAGCAGAAATAGTTGGGGGAATAGAAATGCAGCAAGGCGTAACCCGTCGCGTCACCAACTCCGATAACTCCATCATTGACGAAGAAATTATCATCCTCAAAAAACCCACAAAACAAACTTATCAGCTAGTGAAAGGCTTTAAACCACCCTTTTCATTTTTAGTAAAAAAAGGCGGTGGAGACTGGACATTTTCCCCCATCGCCAACACCCCAAAATTAACCTTTCTCAACTGGGAATTTTACTTTGAATTAACCTCCCCCCTAGCCTACCCCATCATGGCTTTTATCATGTCTGCCTACTTTCAAAAAGCCCAACAACTTTGCTTAAAAGAAATCAAAAAAAATCTTGAAAACCCCTAAATTTAGGATTCCGAAATATCCGCCCACTTCACCGAATGTGTGTGAACGCTAGGATAAAGAGACATTAAATCTTCAATATTTCGTAACATCGTCCCGCAGATAGTATCGAGGGGCAAATCATTCGCATCTAACCCAAAAGGATTTTCAATTTCCAGACCAATTTCCTCAATACCAAACAACATAAAACTAACTAAACCAACCACCGGCCCCGTCCACCAATTTAACTTACTCACCACTTCAAAAGGCAACAACAAACAATAAATAAACAACAATTGTTTCAAATGAATAGCATAAGCCAAAGGCATCGGAGTTCGCAAAATTCTCTCACAGCCTCCCAAAATATCAACCATACTATCAAGCAGCTTATAAAGGGCCGATAGTTGATAACTATTCACACAACCTCGTTCATGTTGTTTTTGTAAATAATCCCCAATCCAAAAAGCAATTTCCAGAGGAGGATTATTCATCATTTTAAGTTTTTCGTAACGGTCTGGAGACATTAAAGCCGCTAATTCTTCGTTAACACTTTGGCTTCGCAAATGTAATTTAGTTGCCACTGCAAAGGCAACTAGCAACCGCAAAATTGCTATTTTTTCTTGAGCATCTTGAGGTTCTTTTTCATCAATAGCAACCCAAATTTGTCTTGCCAAATTGCGAACCGTATTAACCAAACCACCCCAAAGTTTGCGCCCTTCCCAAAACCGTTCATAGGCCGTATTTGTCCGAAAAACCAACAACAAACCAATCACAATATTAGGAACAAACCCAAAAATAGGAGTATTAACCGGCAACTTAAAATAAAACAAAAGCGAAACAATAAATCCTAGAAAACCACAAAATATAACTCTCCCCAAAACAGCAGGAATAACCGATCCTTTAATTTGGGTTACAAATCTTAACCAATGTATTCTTTCCATTGCCGTCATATCATTTTTTATCATCGGATTAATTAATACTCATATTTGCAAGAAATTATAGAAGCAATCCCCTTATAGATAGACCTATTTAAACAAATCTAAGTCATTTGTCAAGACTCCTTTATCAATTTTCACTCATCTTAAATAGAAAAAAGGTTTCTAAAAGCCCGGTTCTTAAATAAACCGGACTTTTGGCTTACCATAGCAGACTAAAAAACGTCATAAAAATGACCAAAAACCAAACTAAAACTGTCGTAAAAAGCGTAAATCGCTCGCATAAACACGGCGGATATCATCAATTTGGTGTAAAACCATAGCAAAACGTTCTACACCAAAACCAGCCGCAAAACCCGTATATTTTTCCGGGTCATAGCCAACAGTTCTTAACACATTTGGGTCTACCATACCACAACCCAAAACCTCCAACCACTTACCTTGCCACTTCACATCAACCTCCGCCGAAGGTTCAGTAAAAGGAAAATAACTAGCCCGGAAACGAATTTCTAAATCCTCCCCAAAAATTTGCCCTAAAAACTCCTTCAGAGTTCCCTTAAGGTCATTAAAAGTCAAACCCTCATCAATAGCTAAAAGCTCAATTTGATGAAAAACCGCCGCATGAGTAGCATCCACAGTATCACGACGATAAACACGACCCGGCGCCACAATTCTAATCGGAGGTTTGTGATTTTCCATATAGCGAATTTGCACAGAAGAAGTATGAGTCCGTAGCAAATTCCCATCCGGCAAATAAAAAGTATCCTGCATATCCCTAGCAGGATGATCCGGCGGCGTATTCAAAGCCTCAAAATTATAATAATCACTCTCCATTTCCGGGCCCGTAGCCACCGTATAACCCAACCCAACAAAAATATCTAAAACCCGGTCAATCATCCCATTTAAAGGATGAACACGACCCTGGGGACGAGAAACCCCCGGCATAGAAACATCCAGCGTTTCCGACTCAAGTTGAGCTTGAATAGCAGCCGATTCCAAAGCCGACCGCTTCGCATCCAAATCACCTTGCAGCGCATCCTTAACCTGATTAGCAGCAGCCCCAATACGAGGCCGGTCGGCAGCGTCTAACCGACCCATTCCGCCTAAAATCTTAGAAAGTTGACCCTTTTTGCCAAAATAGCCAACCCGTAACTCTTCCAAACGTTCTAAACTATCAGCACTCCTAATAGCCTGCTGCGCCTCGTGACGCAGCGAATCCAATTGAGCCTCTAAATCCGAAAGCGCAGTCGTACTCATCGCAAAGATATCATTAAAAATTGCAGTCAATCCGAGTCTAACCCGAACCGACCCACACCCACAGCCCTAAACCGCAAACCCCATCGGCGGACATCAACTTAACCAACAAACCCATCCTACTAAATCCGCCCGGTTCCATCAAAACACCCCAACCACACAACCATGAAACTACTTTTAAGCAACGACGACGGCATATTTTCCCTTGGTATTCGTACCCTTGCTAACACCCTAGCCGCCGCCGGCCACGAAGTAAACGTCGTATGTCCCGACCAAGAACGCTCAGCTACCGGACACGGCCTTACCCTGCATCACCCAATCCGCGCCGAAATTGTTGAGTCCATCTTCCACCCCGCCGTCAAAGCCTGGTCTTGTTCTGGCACACCGGCCGACTGCGTAAAGCTGGCATTGTGGGCCCTACTCGATTCCCCACCAGATTTTGTCCTTTCTGGCATCAACCAAGGCCAAAACCTCGGCAGCGATATCCTCTACTCTGGCACCGTCTCAGCCGCTATGGAAGGATTACTCGAAGGCATTCCTAGTATGGCTTTTAGCCTGGCTTCCTACACCATGAGAGAGTTTAAACCGGCCGCCCAATACGCCAAACAGCTACTAGACGACCTCGAAAACAATCCCCTACCGGCCCTGATGTTATTAAACGTCAACATTCCGCCGGTTAGCAGTCAAGAAATTGCCGGTGTTGTCCTCACCCGTCTGGGAGTGCGTCGCTATATTGATGTCTTCCAAAAACGAGTAGATCCGCGTGGCAAAACCTATTACTGGTTGGCCGGTGAAGTCCTTGAAGAAGTTGAACAACCCCACGACTTACATCTCCCTGGCGGTATCCCGACGGATGTTGAAAAAATTCGCCAGAACTACATTACCCTTACGCCGCTTCACTACAATCTGACTGATGGCCCTGCTTTACAAAAATTACTATCTTGGCAAATCCCTAATCTTCAAAGCTAAAACACTTGTTTGCCTATCAATTCACCCACTCCCCCTCCTAGGAAGATTCAAATAACGGCAGTAGACTAGAAATAGGTGGAAAAACTCCCACAGCGGAATCGGCCTCTGGCACAAAGCTAAGGCTTTCGGGATGTTGCGCTGCAAGATAAACCCCCACTAGCGCCAGCAAAAGTCCTCTTTAAAGGGCTGTGTCGGGCAGATAGGCTTTCCGATGCCCAACTTCTCAAACCATCGGCTTTTTTCACCGGCCCTTTTTATCAACAAGTCCCCCAAAATTTATCACTTTTATTGGGAAAGCGGGATAAACCAATGAACGCTCACATCTTTGACAGTCATTCCGTCAGTTGCCCGATTTGTAAACGCACTAGCACTCTGCCTTCTACTCCTGTCCTAGGCGGTTTTTATTCTTGCCCCTACTGCCAAGAACGTTTGGTTATTTCTGCTAGTGGTCATTATGTCCGTGATCCTTTTAATTTTCGTCGTCTAGCGGTGGGGCGTACTCTACGTCAACAAAGCCGTCCTCTGGCACGAGTTTGGCGTGATGTTCGCCTATCAAAACGTCCTTCTCTTGTTGCTGTGGTGGCCGGTTTTGTGGCCGCCGGTGTCACTTTTGTTACTCTCTCCGGTTGGATACCCTCCACTGATAATCCTTTTCAGAAAATATTAGAAGAAGTTTCCGAAAGTATAGAATCTATACATTAGTTTTGTATTTTGTCAATAGTTATTGGTACTTATTATTTTGTTACCAATATCCAACCGGCCTCTCTTTGAATTTCTTTTAAACCATCTATTTTGATTTCCTGCCATACCTTTTCATCTAATAATAAATAGGGTTTATCATCTTGTTGGGCGTGTTTTTGGAGTTGTTCAAAACTTGCAGAAATTACGCGCCTGTCACTATAAAAATCTAAAGAAGGCCGGTTGTATCCAAAGGATGTATAAACAATTGTCCCCGCTGGAGTTGATTTTTTAATAATTGCGGCCACCGGCTTAACAGGATAACTTTCTGCTAATTCCCACACCCAATTATCACTCATTACAAACAACGTTAAGGATAAATAACATCCCCAAAATAAAACTAAAATAAACTGCGGATCTTCTTGGTAAATTAAAAAGGCTACGATCATCATTGTTAATGCCACACAGCCCATCACTAACTGAATATCCCTTTCTACAACCGGCCCAAACCCAAAATAAATAAATCCAGCTGAAGATACTACCGCCAACAACCCAAATACTGCCACCCACCAAGGTGAATAAATTTTTCCTTTGTATAACTTAGCTAAAGGTAAAAATCTTTTATTTACAACCCTCTTTCCCCACATTTCCGCTAAACTGACACCACAAACCAAAGCCAATACCGGATAAACCGGCAACACATACCAAGGTAATTTGGTTTGCATCAAAGAGATTACTCCTAAATAGATTCCACCCCAAACAAAAATTAACTTTGCCCAACCCATAGTGCGATTTTCCCAAACCAAATTTAAGCCCATCGGCACAAAAAATAACCAAGGCCAGCTATATTTAAAAATTTCTAAAAGATAATACCAAACCGGGCCGGTGTTTCCTTCCACCTTCGTTACAATGCGGTTAAAAGATTGACTTAATAAATGATTTTTGACAAAAATATCACCATAGTGTATTACTTGCATTCCATACCAACCGCAGGCCGGTAACAGCCCCAAAAACAAGCCAACCCACAAATATTTAGAACGTAATAAACGCGGCGTATCCCAAAGGATAAAAATTTGGACAATTGCCAATAAAAGTATTGCCAAAATTCCTTTTGTTAAAGTCACCAAACCTAAACCAAAGCCAATACCCAAAGCAAAACGTAAATCTCGACGGGAACGTAAAACACACCAAATTGTTAATAAGAAAAAACAATTAATTGCCCCATCCAACATAGCCAACCGGCCATGCCGAATCACCGGCAAAAAGGTAAGATAAACCAAAGCCGAAAAAAGGGCCGGTGTCCGCAGTGGAAAAACCTCTCGCGCCACCCCATACAAAAGCGGAACAGCCAAAGCCGATAACATAGCCGGCACCAATCTTGCCGACCACTCATTAACTCCAGCCCACTGATAAATAACAGCAATTAAAGAATGAATTAAAGGAGGCTTATTAAAATAAACTTCTCCATTTTGAGTAGGAAAAAGCCAATTAGAAGAACGAAAAATATCACGGGCCACCGAGGCAACAATACCTTCATCCCAATCACGCAAAGGCGAATTTCCCAAATCAACACTATATAAAAAAAATGCCGCCGCCATAAGGGCTAAGATCCAGAATTGTTCTAAACGCTTATCATCCCCTTGAGACTTCTCTAAATTAAACATCTTTATTAATTATTAATTGCTATAAACTTATGGGATTTTTGTCAAAACTCTAAGGAAAAAAGACAAAACAAAAAATAAGATTTTTACCTTAAAAGCCAAAGTTTAATAGTAGTATCTTCACTAGCACTAATCAAAGTTTTGCCATCGGGAGTAATTGCCAGGGCTAGAATACTATCCACATGACCTTTAAGTGTATCGAGTAATTGACCTTCTGCCACATCCCAAAGTTTAACCGTACTATCTAAACTCCCGGCACCCGACGCCAGCATTTTACCATCAGGACTAAACACCAAAGAATTCACCACATCAGAATGGCCGAAAAAAGTTCGTTCTACCTTGCCGGTGTTTAAATTCCATAAATCAATACTGCCATCCCCATTGCCAGTTGCAAGGGTATTACCATCAGGACTAAAAGCGACTGTTTGTAAACGTCGGGAAAGACTTTCAAAAACTTGTAGAGGTCGGCAAGATTGACCGACATCACACCGCGATAAGACATCCCAAAACATTAATTTATTATCGCCACCGGCAGACACCAAAATATTACTTTCGGGTTGATTAACTGCCGGTTGGGCCGGTGTAATAGGCAAAACATTTCTAAAAGCCAGCGCCACGACTCCCTCAGAATGTCCCTGAAAAGTAGCCCGCAGTTGATAAGTTGCCATATCCCAGACTTTAATTGTACTGTCAGCCCCTCCAGAAACCAACATTTTACCATCGGGACTAAAGACAAGGGAAACCACCCAACCACTTTGAGAAGAAAACTCCTTTTTTAGAGTGCCGGTAGCCAAATCCCAAAGTTTAATTGTACTATCGCCACTACCAGAAGCAGCCGTATTACCATCGGGACTAATAGCAACAGTCCAGACCTCATTTATATGACCTTTCATCGAGTGAATAATTTTCCCCTGGGGTAAATTCCAAATATTCACACTTTTGTCAACAGAACCGCTAATTAATAATTGGCCATCCGGGCTAATAGCAAGAGAATTAACCCCCCACAAATGACCTGACAAAGTATTAATTAAAATCGGCTTTTTCCAGCTATTTTCGGATTTTTTAACTGGATTATTTATCGGTGTTTCTTCATTTAAGATAACAGAATTACTCCCCTGAGATAAAACCAAATCATAAAATTCGCTACCAACGGCTGTTAATAAAACTGTCACCCCACCACCAAAAAGTAATAAAGTAATAAAAGCACTAACTTTATAACTATTATTTTTTGATTTTTTGCTAGAGTTAGAATTACTTTTTTGAGAGCGTCTTTTGCGTTTAGAACGGGGTAACGTTGCCAGGGGTGTAACAGAGCGCGGAGGAGAAGCAGGCAGACTGGCCGGTGTGCTAGATTGGGAATATTCAGGACTATCAAGGTCATGTAATCTTTGTAAAATTACCCCTGTATTTTGGGGCCGGTTCCCTGGAAAAGGAGCCATGAGATAATCAATTAAATCGGCCAAATTTGGAGAAATTTGAGGTGCTTTTTCTCGCCAAATTAATTGACCGTTTCGAGAATTTTCGCTGAAATCATTAGGGTCATGGCCTGTTAGTAAAAATACCATTGTGCGTCCCAACGCAAAAAAATCCGATTGGGGCACAGCTTTACCATTAGCTTGTTCGGGTGGAGTATAACCTGGAGACACAATACCAGTAACTTTATGACCCCCACCGCCAACTTTTGCAAGGTAGGTGCCAGTCACTTCGCGGACGCTGCCAAAATCAATTAAAACTAATTGGCCGGTGGGCCGCAACATAATATTAGAAGGTTTAATATCGCGGTGAAAATATTGTTCGTGATGAACTTTATCTAAAATTTCAACAAGTTGTTTTAACCAGGCTTTAGCTTGTTGTTGGCTAATAGGTTGAGAGGAACCAATATTAATAAACCATTCTTCTAAATTTGACCCTTCGATTTTTTCCATTACCAAGCAATGCAGCGGTTTAGGACTATTGCGAGGTGAAAAAGTAAAATAGCCATCTGGTTCAACTCTGGGAATTCCAGGATGTTGTAAACACCCTAAAACCGCTGCTTCTCGCTCAAATAGGGCAATTGCTTTTGTGTTATTTTCGGTGAGAACTTTTAAAACTTTAGCGGTGCCCAAGGTGTCGGAAATTTCAAAGGTTTTCCCAAAGCCACCTTCTCCTAAGAGGCGAACCAGTCGATAACGGTTTTGTAGCAATAGAGACGAACCGCAATGCCTACAAATGCGGTTATGAGCGTTTAAGGGATCGCTTGGGTTGAGGCAGTTGGGATTGAGGCAATAACTCACAGAGGTGATAATACCTTTTTTGAGCGCGGTAAGCTATTTTACAAGTTTGGCTCAGATTAATCAGCCTTTACGTTAGAAATGTAACACTGACTCGATTTTAATGACCAGCACGCATTATTTAAACGAAATAACAACCCTCCTTCGTATAAAAATTTATCTCCTGTGGTGAGAATTGGTCATAAAGCTGCTCTGCCCTTGCGTGGTAAGCTGAAACATCATTCAAAACTTGCTCCGCGTTATGGCAAACAATCAAGCTGATTGCTACTGGGAATATCTCAAACGCACTTGTCCAAATCTTGATTCACATTCTATCTCGCTTGTTGTCAGCTTTCTTGAGGGGACATCTTGGGAAAACCCTACCTCGGCTTTAGATTTTAATAATTTTGCTGTGGTGGCACTCATCGAGGCTGAACAGTGCGAGGATTTATCTCTGCGAGCAATATATCTTGATATGGCTTTGGATGCTTTAAATCGGGGTGTCCAGTTGTATAAAAACCCTCTGTGTGCTGCCCATCTGGCTTTGGTTAAGGCTATGACTGGAGAAATGTACACATCAGCACACCTAGCTTTTAATACTTTTGTAGAAATTCTGCAACCGGCTTTTGCTGGCACTGAAAAGCTACTCCCCGGTATTGTATATTTGCCTTCTGTTTCTAGTAGTTTAAAAAATGCTGACTCGGAGTTAATAATTCAGCTATTAAACGCTGAGGAAGGCTACGCACAATCTCTACTTTTGTTGAGTGAAGCACTTTGTCGTTCACAACTGGCTTTTTACACCGGCGTTAGCCTCCGCGCTTTACACTTAGCGTCTCACATTTTTTCGAGTTCTATATCTTTGAATTTAAAGCTGGGAATATCCAGTCTTGTCAACAGTCAAGAAGAAGGTCTTTTTTACTTACATCGGGCTAGACTTCTCTCTACAGATGCGCCTCCTATTCTTCAAGCACTTTATCTGGCTTATCGAGATTTAAAACAAAAACACCTAGCTAATTTTTGGTTAGGTATTGCTCAACAAAAACTTCAAAAAAATCCTGAGAGTTTAGACTTACAGTGGGCTAAGTTAAATGGGGATTCTCCTCTGACTTATGTGGCTTTTGACCAAAATCTTGTTTTAGCAGTGGAGCCAAGTTTTCGCAGTTATGTCACGAGTGTATTACTTGCTGAGGGAGATTGGTTTGAAAAAGAAATGGAGTTCTGGCGAAGTTCTATTAAGCATGGTATGACGGTTATTGATGTGGGGGCTAATGTTGGTGTTTATACTTTCAGCGCAGCCCAACGGGTAGGATCTCAGGGGAGGGTTTTGGCTGTTGAACCGTTTTCTGGTTGTGTACGCTGTTTAGAAGAAAGTTGTCGTATAAATAATATAAGTTGGGTAAAAGTTTGTGCCGGCGCTGCAAGTGATCGCGAAGGAACTGTACGCTTATCTTTGTTTTCTGCAAGCGAATTAAATGAGGTTACGACAAAAGAAAGCTCACCGAATATGCCGCCAGGATCTTTTGAGGATGTCCGTTGTTTTACTTTAGATAGTCTCATTGATGAGGAAAATCTAAGTAGAGTGGATTTTCTCAAAATTGATGCTGAGGGTCATGAAATGTCGGTTTTAGCCGGCTCTGAAAGAATTTTGTCGCAATTTTCTCCGGTTATTCTTTATGAAAATATCGCCGGTTCTAAAGGTTCTAATACGGCGGTGGCTGAGTTCCTCCAACTCAGAGGATATAAGTTGTTTACTTACCGAGGTTATGTAAGAGATTTAAAGGCCCTAGATTCTGCTATGGATATGGCGGCAACTTTAAATATTATTGCTATTCGCGGCTCTTCTATTTGAGCAACAGCTATCTAGTTTATGTTTGTTTTGGGACTCGAAGTGTGTTCGAGGTAATGATGGCTTTGGTTGTGGGCAAAAGTTCTGGATAGAAGTTTGTGTTTTGTTGAAAAACTGGTTCGATAAATACTTTCATTTGCTCCATTTTTACCGCTCCAAATATTGTAGCAAAGGAGACATCTGTGGCATCCCGGCCGGTGCCAATGCGAATGGTGCCGGTTAAAGGTGCTAGGCGGGTGGCATCAAATAAATACCATTCATTGTTGAGATAAGCTTCAAAATAAGCGTGAAAATCGGGGGGATTTAAGCCATAGGCATAGCCTCCAACAAATCGGGTGGGGATGTTTAGGGCTCGGCAAAAGGCGATTCCTAAATGGGCGAAGTCTCGGCAAACTCCGGCTCTTTGAATGGCTGTATCATAGGCTGAGGTTTGGGAGTCTGTGCTGCCGGAAATATAGGTGACTTTTTCATAAATCCAGTTACAAATTGCTTGAACTCGGCTATATCCGGGCAGTAAGTTGCCAAATTCGCTGTCTGCTAGTTGCATTAGTTGATCGGATTGGCAATACCTGCTGGGCAAAACGTAGGGCAATATTTCTAGGGGTAATTCTGCGGGGGAGACTTCAATAATGGGGCTTGATTCTTTAAGAAGGGGAGAGGTTTCAACGGTGGCGCGGTAATTTATTTCTAGTTTTCCTGGGTTTGCGTTGACTCTAAAGTAGCGATTTTCTTTGTCTGGATCGCTGTTGTTTGCTTCTATTTCTGTTTTGGGTGTGATTTCTAGGGTTTCTTCGTTAATTTTTTGGTGGTTGTTATTGTAGGGTCGAATGTTGAATATAAGGGTACTGGGTTGCAATATCTCGTAGGCGAGGAGGCACCCAAGGTTAAATTTCATAGGAATAATTGTTTAGGGAGTTTAATTTTATCTTGGCTGATGGGGGCCGGCCCCAACTAGTACCGGAAGATAGAATTATTGTTAAGGTTTTTTGACTCTGCCGGTTTTTGTTAAAAATATTTGGGACCAGTTTGTTGAAGGTTATATTTACTTTGCATCAATTTAGCTTGCTCAAGGGGCATATCTTGGGCCGCAATGGTGGCAATTTGTGTCCAGTTGAAGAGTTCCTGGCTGCTGTTGGCTTGTGCAAATTGCTGGATATAAAATTCTGCCCAAAATTTGGGGGCGACTTTGCCCCAACGCCGCCGCCAGTATAGGTAATCTTTGGCGGTGGGAGGTTGAACGTTTGGAATTGGTGGCAAATCGGCATAGCTGACAAATCGGCTGAGGTGGGGGCCAACTACCAGGAGCACTTTTGCCCAGCGTTCGATGCGGTTTATGTCTTGCAGTCTGACGCCTAATAAGATGGCTATGGCTTGTTTGGTGACGAATCGAGTCAGCCGGTGCCAGGGAGTGTAGAGGGGTTGTTTTGTTGGTTTAAATTTTGTTACCATAATAATATTATTTGATTTACTTAGGGGCGAATGCTAGAGGTCTGGAAACCTGTTGTCTGGCGTTCGCCTTTTTGTTATAACTATTAAATATCATTTTTGAAAAGTTGTCAACTATGGGTTTAATTCGGTTAAAAATTTATGAATTGGCTTCGGAAAGAGGCTGGACTATTAAACAAGTTGCTGATTTTTCTGGCGTACCCTACACAAGTTTGGTTCGCTACGCTAATTCGGCTGGTCTTGCTTCAATGGATGTGACTTCTCTGCATAAGTTAGCCCGCGTTTTTGATGTGCTTGTGGAAGATATGTATGAAATTGTTAGAGAATAATAAAAAGTTGACATTTTTTGATAAAATCTTCTTGATTTTTTTTAAAAAACTATAGAATTTTAAAATTTTTCTGACTAAGATTCAGGCCCCAACTTAAAGTTAGATGGGCCTGATTTTTATTAAAGTATTTCTTTGAGATAAACCGCAGCTTCATTGAGCTTTTGAGTGCCTATTTTTGTTTGGGTAATTCCCGTCGCAGTTTCGGCTGCTCCTTGGTTAATAGCGTTCATGGCTTCGACAACTTGCTCAATGGCAATTGCTTGCTGTTTGGCGGTTAAAGAGATTTGTTGGCAGCTTTCAACGACTTTGTTGATACCGCTAAGGGAGACTTGTTGATTGTTTAGAATAATGTCGTTGATGGCTTGTGCAACGCTGAT
The DNA here is from genome assembly GCA_036704045.1 of Halomicronema sp. Classification (GTDB taxonomy): domain Bacteria; phylum Cyanobacteriota; class Cyanobacteriia; order Cyanobacteriales; family Oscillatoriaceae; genus Ancylothrix. The sequence continues at coordinate 207,112 of DATNQM010000053.1, forward strand.
AAAGTTGTCTGAGGTTTGGCGGGATAGTTTGATGCTTTGTTCTGCTTTATTTACTCCTTCACTGGTAACATTGACGGTTAAGTTAATGCCGACTTTTATTTGTTCGATGATAAGATTAATTTTTTCTGCTGATTGTTTGCTTTGATCGGCTAATTTGCGAATTTCTGTGGCGACAATGCCGAAACCTTTTCCATGTTCTCCTGCTCTGACAGCTTCAACGGCGGCGTTTAGCGCTAACATATTTGTTTGATTGGCAACGTTGCTCACTAACTCGGTGATGCTGTTAATTTGATTAGCTTGTTGATTGAGATGATTAATATGTTGGGCGATGGCTTCTACTTTGTCTTTTAAAAGTATTATTTCTTCCATTGTTTGGGATACAAATTGGGTGCCGGTTTGAGCTTGGCTTAATACTTGGTTTGCACCACTGGTGGAAGATTCGGCTAATTTTAATAGTTGACGGGCGTTTTCAGCAGATAATTCTGCTTGCTCGGCTGCATGGCGGGAGGAAGCGCCTAGTTCATCCATTGTGGCGGTGGTTTCATGTACTGATGAGGCTTGCTGACTGGAATTACGTTCTTGTTCTTCAACGGTGGCTGCTATTTCGGTGGAGGAACTGGCAATAGTGCCAATAGCAGAGTTAATGATGTTGGTAACTCCAGAAGAAATAGTTAAGGCGATGATCACAGAAAGAACGATCACTAAAATTGAACTGAATACAATTACTGTTAGCAAAAACTGCAAGGCTTGATTTGCTTCGATAGTTTTTTCTATTATTATTTCGCGTTGATTTTTTTCAAAATCTACGGTTAGGGGTTCAAATTCCTCTACAAATTTTGTACCTTTACCGGTTTTAAATAAGGTTAAAGATTCTTGAATTTTATTTTCATCGACTAGCTGAAAGTTTTTTATTGCATATTCATCATAATTATCTACAAGTTTTAGCATTTTTCTGAAACGGTCGATTTGTTCGGCGTTGCGAATTAAACTTTCTGCTGTAATGGCTCGTTGTTTAAGGGTGGTAAAGCTTTCTTGATAGTTGCGCTTAAATTCTGGGTTTTTGGATATGATATACCCGCGCAGGTTGCCTATCATAACTTGGGCTAAGTTGGAAATAGCATTTGTTTCGATGAGGACTTTCTGGACTCTTTCCACTTCTCCAAAGGTCTCAAAAACTTGATTGGCTGTTGAGTAGACTAAGCCTCCCACTCCCAGGTACACACAGACCGGCACGGCATAACCTAATAGTAGCCTATTTTTTAGCGATAGTTTACGGTTCATATTTTTGTCCATTCTAATCAAGAGTATAACAAAGTTAATTGGGGTTTAGTTATCCAATTTTTTGGGTAGATGACCGATGACACTTGTGACTAAAAAAAGTCAGGAATCAATCAATTATGAAGAGTTTATAAAATTTTTGGTTAACAAAAACCGGGGCTTCTACAGGGGTTATTGTTAAAATATGTGTAGTAACTACAACGGTTTTAGTTTGTCTGAAGCAGAACGAGAGTTTATAAAAACCCGATTTTTAGAATAACCGGGTTTTTGGCTGACCATAGTGATGTGAAAAAGGCTATATCAAAAACGCCAAAGAAAAAATTAACAATTCCAATCCTAACTAAAAAACGTTGTAAAATTGGTTTTACCAGTGATATTTTCTGACGATATCTTGAGGCCCAGGCGGCGTTTCCGGTTCTCTAAGGGGTATGGTTCTAATTAAAGTAGAATCTGTTGCCGATTGATATTCTTCCAGTCTAGGTGGGGCGACGGTTAGGGCGTTGGGTGGTGAAATTTTTGTTTGTTCTGTGAGTTGTTCAACTTGGGTGCTGAGGGTTGTTACAGACTGTTCTAAAACGGTGAATTTTTTTTGCAGGTTTAAGATGGTGCCGGTGAGGCTTTCTAGGTCTTGGTTGGCTTGAATTTTTTGGGCTTCTTCGTTAAGTTGGGCTATATTGGTTTTTAGTTCAAACACGCGCTCATTAACTATGCTGTTTATGTTGGTGAGTTTTTCGTCGAGTTGGGTGACGGCGGCGGTTAGTCTGTTTCTGGTTAGGTTTTCGGTGCGCTGGCGGTTAAATAAATTGAGTGTTAATGACAGGGATAGGGGAACGGCAGCATAGATGACTTGCTGGGATGCCAAAGAAGCAGCAGAACCAATTAAAGAGCCAGAAATTGACAAATATTCAGCGATTTGCAACCAGTCGAGGTTATTTGCTTTCATGGGATAAAGTCACAAAATGGTTTTGTTTGAGTAAAAATTGTTAGCTTTGCATTTCAATGTACCTGAAAATGGCAAAATATCCCCTGATCTTGATGCTTTGTAGAGGTTGGGAGCATAGGATATAGGATAATGGCTATTGTTTGTTTTAGGCTAATTTTTGTTTTCGCTAGTTTGGTTGAATAGGGGATGCACGACTTTCTGTACCTTTTTCCAAAAATAGGCCAGTTTCACAGAATTTTTTATGGGATGCTGTGATCATTTTCGCAAATATTGTCTTTTTCGGGTGTTTGGATAATTTTAGATGATTTTAAAAGCAGTTTTTTTTTAAAATTTATTTGGTTGATGTCGGTTTTTATTAATGTTGTTGATGCGGGTAATGGTTTTTTGTATTGATATGCCGGTGGAGTAGTGAAGTAGCTACAGTTAATCCACCGGCTAAGGAGTATTTTGGCTGGCAAGGGTAGGAAAATTGACTTTTATTGTATATCCAATCTTTGGGCATTTCCTATGGGTTTAAATCGGGAGAGAAAGTTTTGAAATTTAGGGATTTTATTGCCATTTAAATTTAAAACCGGCAAGTTCACTACTTTTTTATCGGCTGCTGCTCCATATCCATAGGTAATTACGGTTCTTTCTGGTGTGCCGGTGCCATAGGCAAAGGTGATATCTCTTACCAGTTTACAATCCATGAAAAATTTTCCCATGTTTATGTTGCCATTGCCGGCGAAATAATGCCATTCTACGCTGTTCCATCCATCTCTACAGTAGCCGTTGGCAACTTCAAACATTTTGGAAAGATGAACGTCATACAGCGTTAATCTGCCGCCATAAACGTGACGAGTTGTATCTTTATCTGGAACAATTATAATCGCTCGCGCTGCACCGGGTTTTTGTGGATTTACAAAGCGAATTGATGTAATGGGAACGGCTGTACCGGCATTGGCTATGGCTGGAATAATGCCGGTTATTAGAAGGGTACCAGCCGCAATACTCAAGATTTTTTTCAGCATAACTTTTTAGGAATTGTTATTTACTTTTTCCTACAAGGCTATGGGTGGATTTTCCTTAAATGAATTATAGAGTTTTGTTAAGTATTTACCTGATTAATTAGGATTTTTTAAGGGCTTTATTTATATTAAGTAGAAGGACTTAATTATTTGTAGGATGCTTCGAGCGTAAGCGCAACCCATCAAAGCCTCTATTGTGTTGGGTTTCGTTACTCAACCTAACCTACATTACCTAGAATTTAATTAAGTTGACTTACTTATTTTTCTATATGCTGACCTCCCTGGGGTGGTTGTTTTTGTACTTGATATGATTGAAAACCGCTATATTTTAATGATAAAATTTTAATTTTTTTAGAGAAAAAATGGTAACTTTAAAGTGGTTTTTTAGAGATTTTGATGTTTTTTACTAAGGTGGTTTTTGGTTTAATATACTCTTGATTAAATTGGCTAGGACTGAGATAGATTTGTATGAACACTCAAAAACAAAATTGGTTTAAGTTGGCTTTCCAAGTTGAAGGCTCAGTGATTGTTTCGATTATGCCTCGTGTTTTCTTATGTACGATTTTTGGACTGTTTGTTGCAGTTTTGTATGACCTAAAATGGCCGGTTTCTTGGCCGAGCATTTTGATTCCAGTTTTGTCTTTGGTTTTAGGTTTGTTGTTGGTTTTTCGGACAAATACTGCTTATGATAGATTTTGGGAAGGGAGAAAATGTTGGGGCACGTTAGTTATTAATGTCCGAAATTTAGCGCGTCAAATTTGGTGCTTTGTAGATGAAAGTCAAGCAGGAAGCCGAGAAGAAAAGCAGGCAGTTTTACGTCTTTTAGTGGCTTTTGCTGTGGCAATGAAATTACATTTGCGTGGGGAAAAAATTAATGGCGAAGTTGAGGAATTAATTTCGCCTTCGCGCTATATAATATTACAAGAAATGGCTAACCCGCCCTTAGAAATTGCTTTTTGGATTGGAGATTATTTTAAACAACAACAGCAAAAAAAATGCCTTGACAGTTATCAAGTGATGTCAATGAATCAGCACTTAAATAACATGATTGAAGCGTTGACCGGCTGTGAGCGGATTTTACGCACGCCTATTCCTTTGGCTTATGCAATTCACCTGAAACAATTGTTGTTAATTTATTGTTTAGGGTTGCCTTTTCAAATGGTGAAAGAGTTAAGTTGGTGGATGGTGCCGGTGGTAGCTATTTTGAGTTTTGCTTTATTTGGAATTGAAGAGATTGGAATTGAAATTGAAAACCCTTTTGGCTACGACAAAAATGACTTACCTATTGATGCAATTTGCGCTACAATGCGCCAAAATATTGAAGATTTAATGAGGGTATCTTCCCCCAACGAGAAAATAAATGACTAATTTTAAATGCCTTTTATAGAAAGTTTTAAAATGATATAAAAGGAAAATGTAGGGGCGTTAACTTAATTTTACAGAGGAATTTTTCTGTTTTCGCCCCCATACCAAAAATTACAGAACTCGGAAGATAAACGGGTAACGATAGGGTTTATCGGGATTGGCAAAAATTTGTAATAAAGCCAACACCGGCAGTACCCAATGGAACAAAACAAAAGGAATCATTAAAAGCGCCGCTAAAGGAATACCTATAATGGAAACCCAGAGGACTCCAATAATAATTTCATAGAGCCAAACATTGAGGTGAAAATTTAAAGACTCTTTGGCATTATCTTTAACTACAGGGTCATCTGAAACCAGCATAATTGCCAGGGGGACACCAATAAATACCCACAGAGCACCGAAAAAGATAGAACCATGAGATAAAGCAGATAAAAGTTTACGTTTGTCTGAATCGTACATACTAAAAGCGCCCTCACTGGCTTAGAATTTTCTTTAATTGTATTTTAACGTTGTCCTAAATCATCAATGAAACGTGAAATCCGGGGGGAATTTCCCTACCTTTGGGCCATTTGCTTATGTTATTCTTGATTTCAATAGCGGAAAATAACGCCAAAAATTTATAAAAAAATTCAATTCGTTAAAAATTTTGTTAAGATTTAATGTCTGAGCCTCCCACAATAGAGTCTATGTCAACTGAACTGCAAACAGAAATTCAAAGCGCTGTCGAGCGATGCCGTAATTTTGCAATTATTTCTCACCCGGACGCCGGGAAAACAACCCTAACAGAAAAATTGTTACTTTACGGAGGCGCTATTCACGAGGCTGGCTCAGTTAAAGCACGCAGAGCACAGCGTCACGCCACCTCTGACTGGATGGCGATGGAGCAACAGCGGGGAATTTCTATCACTTCTACAGTGTTGCAGTTTTCCTATCGCGGTAAACAAGTTAATTTGCTGGATACGCCCGGACACCAAGATTTCAGCGAAGATACTTATCGTACTTTAGCAGCAGCGGATAATGCTGTGATGTTAGAAGATGCGGCGAAAGGTTTGGAACCACAAACTCGCAAATTATTTGAAGTTTGCAGAATGCGGGCAATTCCGATTTTTACGTTTTTTAATAAAATGGATCGGCCCGGACGAGAACCTTTAGAATTATTAGATGAAATTGAAAAAGAATTAGGTTTAGAAACCTATGCAGTGAATTGGCCGATAGGTATGGGAGACCGGTTTAAAGGTGTTTATGACCGGCACACAAAACAAATTCACTTGTTTGAACGTATGGCGCATGGTTCTAAAGAAGCGCGAGATACGGTGATTAATTTAGGTGATCCCCGCCTTGAAGAGTTGCTGGAAAAAGACCTTTATTACAAGTTTAAAGATGAGTTGGAATTGCTAGAAGAAGTAGGCGCAGAATTGGATTTAGAAAAAATTCATTCTGGAAAAATGACGCCTGTATTTTTTGGCAGTGCGATGACAAATTTCGGGGTTCAATTATTCCTTGATTCGTTTTTGGAGTATGCTCTGAAACCGGGTTCTCGCAAAAGTACGGTGGGCGAAATTGAGCCGACTTATCCACAATTTAGCGGCTTTGTGTTTAAGTTACAAGCTAATATGGATCCGAAACACCGTGACCGTATCGCGTTTGTGAGGGTGTGCACCGGCAAGTTTGAAAAAGACATGAGTGTGAATCATGCACGCACCGGCAAAACAATTCGCTTATCCCGTCCGCAAAAACTTTTTGCTCAAGAAAGAGAGTCTATTGAAGAAGCGTATCCAGGCGATGTGATTGGTTTAAATAACCCTGGAATGTTTGCCATTGGTGATACTATTTACACCGGCCAAAAAATTGAATATGAAGGCATTCCTTGTTTTTCTCCTGAACTTTTTGCCTATTTGAAAAATCCTAATCCTTCTAAGTTTAAGCAGTTTCGGAAAGGGGTTTTGGAATTGCGAGAAGAAGGTGCAGTGCAGATTATGTATTCGGTGGATGACGCAAAACGTGACCCCATTTTAGCAGCCGTTGGTCAGTTACAATTTGAAGTCGTCCAGTTTCGGATGCAGAGTGAATATGGTGTGGAAACTTACTTAGAATTACTGCCTTATTCTGTAGCTCGCTGGGTTGCCGGTGGTTGGGATGCGCTGGAAAAAGTAGGCCGGTTATTTAATACTGTGACGGTAAAAGATAGTTGGGGCCGGCCTGTTTTGTTGTTTAAAAATGACTGGAATTTACATCAAGTGGAAGGCGATCATCCAGAGTTGAAGTTAAATGCTTCAGCGCCGGTGGTTTCGGGTCAACAACCTGAACCTTTGTAAGGTCAAAAACCTAACCCCCCATTCAAAAAGGAATGGGGGTAATAAAGTTAGATTAAGCAAGCACCGGCGGCGTGACTAAAGCGCGAGTTGCTGTTGTAAAAATAGCCGTTGCTTGGGGGTCAAAAATAAAGTCATTGGGGGTTAAAGTTGCCGGTGCAACCGATAACATAACGCCCACATACCCGCTAACTGTTCGGATTGCTGCATCAATGAGTCCATCCGCATTGACATCAACATCTTCGAGAGCAAAATCCGTAAACCCATTAACTCCAGGCAACAGAATTTTATCACCTTCTGCCGAAGAAAAATCAACTATTTGATCGGCTGCGAGGACGTTGAAAACAGCGTTACTTAAAGATTGGCCGGTTAAAGGATCGGTAACTGTATCTGTACGGACAATAAAGTTATCATTACCCGCACCACCAATCAAAATATCAACACCTAACTCACCCACAATTAAATCTGATCCGTCTCCGCCACTGATAAAATCATCACCTTTTCCGCCTCGGCAAATATCATTACCTGCATCCCCAAACAGAAAATCATTGTCGAGATTGCCGTGTAAAAAATCATTGCCATCGCCACCATTCAAGCCGTCATTTCCCCGGCCACCCATTTCAAAATCATCACCGGCATAGCCGTAAATGTTATCATTGCCCACATTACCATTTACTTGATCAATATCCGGCGTGCCATCAATAAAATCATCCCCATCTAATGCCACCACTAGACGTCGGTTTGCTTGAGGAAAAAAGCTCAATTTAAACGGATTTGAAGGGAGTCCATCAGCATTAGTCGAAAGAAAAAAAGCTGCTCCATCTGTCGATACAATATAGTCTGCCATTTGTACTAACTCCTATTTTTTAATTGAGATTAAGTAGGCCGGTAAATTTAGACCTTAGTTAAAAAACTCACCTATAAGTCCATAAAATTTACCACTCAGGCCAAAACTATCAAGCCAAAATTACACAGAAAAGCTTGATAAAAAGGCCATAAAATCAAAAGACAATTTATGTAAATGCACGTTCGTTTAATTTTTGTCCAATTACAGCAACCAATTGATGATATTTTGTTAACTGTACCCTTCTATTTTAACTGATATTTATGGGTAAATGTCTCTGATAAAATCCTTAAAATTTAGTTACATTTTTCAGGAAATGCCGACAGGTGTTTTAACTTAGCTTAATTTTTTAACATTCCATCTTCCAAATAAAAAACACGGTCAGCAATATCGACAATACGAGGATCGTGAGTCACTGTCAACACCGTACAACCACCCTCTTTTGTAAGCCTACGCAACAATTCAATTACCGAATGACCGTTTTGTGAATCTAAAGCAGCAGTAGGTTCATCTGCCATAATTAATTGGGGATTACCAGCCAAAGCACGAGCAATAGCCACCCGCTGTTGCTGTCCGCCTGACAACTGTTTTGGTAATAATTTCGCCTTGTCTGCTAAGCCAACTTCCTCTAAAAGCCAGTGGGTTTTTTCCCTAGCAATTCGATTTTTTATCCCCTTAAGTTTCAGAGATAATTGTATATTTTCCGCAGCTGTTAAAGCCGGAAATAAATTAAAACTCTGGAAAATAAAACCAATATTTTCTAAGCGAAACTGCGCCAAATCAGCCCTAGACATTGCGCTAATTTCTTCTCCTAATAAAAATACTTTGCCGGCGCTGGGAGTCAACAAACCGGCCAAAATAGTCAGTAAAGTGGTTTTACCTGAACCAGAGGGCCCCATCAAAAGTTGAAGATCGCCCCGTTGAACTTCCAAATTAATGCCTTTTAAAGCCTGATAAGATTGCCCACCAGAAGCAAATGTCATAGCTACTTTTTGGGCGGTAATAGCTACAGTTTTAACTTCAACTTTTTTAATTACGTTTGCTGTTGTCACTTTGTTTTTTAGAAATAGATTTTTACTAACTAAACACATATTTTTCAAGGTTTGTAGTTAAGCTTTAAAAACAATAGCAGGGTCAACACTAATCACTTTTTGAATAGCAAATAATGCCGAACCTACACACATTAAAATTGTGACTCCAAAAACCGCACTAGCACTTAAAGGAGTAATTAAAATAACAATACCTTGGGTGGCTAAAGTCCATTTTCCTAAACCCCAACACAATAACATTCCAGGTATATAACCTAAAACACCCATCCACAAAGCTTGTTCTAAAATAATTCCATAAATTACCCAATCGGAAGCGCCCATAGCTTTGAGAGTGCCAAATTCTTTAATATGATCACAAGCCGAAGCATAAAGAATTTGTCCAACAATAACCGCTCCTACAATCACACCAACCATAGCGCCTAATCCTAAAATAAATCCTATGCCGGTGCGTTGCAACCAGTAAGCGCGGGTTTTTTCTGCCATTTCAGATCGTGTTAAAGCCCGGCTATCAGGAAAAGCCTTTTCTAAGTTGTACTTAAGCTCATAAATATCAGTTCCAGGTGTTGCTTTAATTAAAATATAACTAATCGGGTCTTTATCGCTTAATTTTCGAGAAGTTATCGGCTCTTTTTTTATTGGCATTTCCTTTGATTGACGAAGAGCCATTTTTTTTATTTCTTCGCCAGAAAGACCCCTTAATTGTTCGGAAAGTTCCGGGGGAAGGGGACTAGTATTTACTAAATCTTTTAGTCTTTCTTTCGGCATTTTAGCCAACTTTCCCCAAAGTTGAGGGCTAATTTTTCCTGAACTTATTTCCTGTAAATCTTCAGGTAAAAGATTAATTTGCGTATCTCCTGACATCGCAAAAGGATCCGAATAAAGAAATGAAACAGCACTTTCTAAAGAACTATATACATAGGCACTAGAAACTATCGATTGAGTGCCTTGAGTCCAGCCTACCAAATTGGCATTTAATGACCCAATCATTACCTGATCTCCCAACCATCCCACATTAAGAGATTTCATCATACTTTCATCAATAATTACACTGTAGGGTTGTTGTAAAAATTTGAAATCTCCTCTTTTTAAAGGTTCGGGTTTAAATAATTCCCCTTCAAAATCAAAGCCAATAATTCTCACCAAAGAAATATTCTCTTTTGGATCTCGCCATAGAGAAGTTCTTAACATCAAAGCTTCAGCTTTTTCGACACCTTCAACTTTTTTTGCTACGCCAACTCTTTCATAAGGCATAGGCAAAGTTAGCTCCAAATTTACCATGTATTTTGAAGCTACCCACAGGTCAGCTTTGGAGTTATCTATCAAAACCGCTGTTGATCGCATAAAACCTTGTAAAATACCCGTTTGGATCGTCACTAAGCTAACTGCAAATAAAATACCTGCTTGGGCGATCAGAAACCGAGGGATGTCTTCAAATAGATTTTTCCGCGCGATAGATGCCATGTTAGGGATGGGGTAGTTTTTTGAGGTCTAGGGCTAAGCCACGAATAACGTGCTAGATCATTAAGATATAGATGTTTTTTTAGCTTAAAAGATTCACAGAGCAAAAATATTTATTAAATTGAATGATTTTAAGCGGTTTACAGCCTTCTAATCCAAAAAAAATGTCCATAAATAAATCCAACAAGACTTTACGCTTGTGAGTATAATGCCATCAGGAATCTTGGATAGCCACTTTGGGCTTCTGTTACAACAATTCCTGAAAAGCCGAATCTAACTATGGGCCGTATTATAAAGCATCACCGGCATTCTAAGCCTAAAAAATTTCAGCGCCGCATAATTTTATCTTTCCCACCCAGAAAAACTGACTATAATTACATCATTTTCTTCTACCAACTTATCATCAAAAAAATCTTTGAAATCTTCAGCCAACAAATCGGCATCCCTACCCCAAAACAAACCCCAAAAATTACTAAAACTCCTCGCTAACTTCCTCAAACCCATCCCACACCTCTGTTAAATTCCCCCTACCCGCGAAAAACTAAACTATATCTGTAACCATTTCGTGCGAGTAGACCCAACAATCCCTAACTACCCTTAAACAATTGGTTAACCAGAATAGCCAAAAAAATGCAAGACTACTTCTTAAAAATCATTTAGGTTATCGTTAGAAAAAAACTAAAAAAATTCCCTATGTCGTTAAACAACGATAACAAACAGGATGCCACCTTTAAAGCCGACCTCCAAACCGGCCTAAACGCCATCAAACAAGGCAACTACCCCACCGGCATCACCCACCTTGAATTTCTCTGCCAAACTCAACTACCCTCATCCACCCTTGTCAAAGCCCAAATGGGCCTAATCATCGCCTACGACCACACCGGCCAAACCAACAAAGCCATCAACCTCTGCGAAATTCTCCAGCAAAGCAACAACCCTAAAATCAAACAGTGGGCCGAACAAACCCTTGTCACCCTCAATAAAAAAAACCCAGATCCCACCGGCTTTATTCCCCTTAACTCCCATCCCCCCGCCGAGGACATCGGTTTCGTTCCCCTCCAGCCACCTCCCCCAGTTCCCAGGAAGGCAAAAACTCCCCTACCCCCACCACCACCACCTCGTCCCAAACAACCCAAAAAACCCCAGCCCAATATTACCCCCACCCCAGCATTTGCGTGGCGTAATGCCAACCGAATTGAAAAAAACTGGAAAGCCTTACCCCAACTCAAACTCTGGCAGCTTTACCTCCTCCAAGTCGTCACCGCCTATGCTTTGTTTTGGGTTGTTCGCGCCTTTTTACAATGGGCCATGTCCACAACCAATCAACTTTTATACTTTTTCCGACTTAACCCCTTTCAGATTTTTTATTTAGATCAATCTTTGCCTATCGCCTTTGGCTTGATTTTGTTATTTGCTATTTCCCCGTTATTTTTAGATAAAATATTGCAAATTTTTGGCAATCTTAAACCTTTTTCTACAAATTTATTAGAAAAATATAGCCCCGAAGCAGTTAAAACTCTCAAGCGTTTGTGTGGTTCAAAAAATATCCCTTGGCCGGTTTTAAAACTTCTGCCCATAGATTTACCCTTGGTCTGTACCTATGGCAATTTACGAAAAAATACTCGTATTGTAGTTAGTCAAGGTTTGCTTAATCGGCTAAATGATGACGAAATTGCGGCAATTTATGCAGGGGAAATTGGGCATATTTTCTATGGGGATTTTGCCTTAATTTCTGGGTCGGTTGTGTTAAGTCAAATTCCGTATTTAATTTACTGGCAGGTAAGTCGCTGGGGTCAACAATGGCAGAATATCTCTCGCTGGCAAGCTAAGTTTTTGTTTCATTGTTCTGCGATAATTTCTGTTTGTAGTTATGGGGTTTATTGGTTATTTCGTTTACCGGCTTTATGGGTAAACCGCCGTCGGTTTTATTACAGCGACCGTTACAGTGTTCAAATTACGGGCAATCCCAATGGTTTAACTCGTGCTTTGCTTAAAATCGCTGCCGGTATGGCAGAACATATCGAAAAAAACCGTTCTACAAGTTATTTGTTAGAAAGTTTGGATGTACTGATGCCGGTTAGTTATCGCCAAGCGGTGACTATTGGTTCTTATATTGAAAAAATGCCGGTGGAACCTTTTTTAAGTTGGGATACAGCAAACCCTTATCGTTATTTGTTAGCTATTAATAACTCTCATCCTCCCCTAGGCGACCGGCTTTTCATTCTTGGCGGTTTCGCTAAGTTTTGGAAGTTAGACCCCGAATTGGATCTTATATCACCACAAAAATCAAAAAGTTCTAAACCAAAACTGCAACCTCTAATTTTACAAGGTGCTCCTTATATTGGTTTGTCGTTGGGTTTAATTCTTGCTGGGATATTTTGGGTGGTTGGGTGGGCCGGTTTGTCCCTAAGAATCAGAGATTTATATTGGATTTTGCGTGATCATTTCTGGTTATTTTGGGGTTTCTTGCTGGTTGGTTTTGGAGGGGGGACTTTTTACCGGCATAATGCTTTTTTTCCAGAAATTACGACAGCCTCCTTACAAGAGTTTGCCGATTTACCAAAACTCCTAAGCAATGCTAATGCACTACCCCTTGACAGTTTGCCGGTAAGGCTTGAAGGTAAGTTGCTAGGACGCACCGGCCTTTTGAATAGGGCTGGTCAAGATTTACATTTACAAACAGAAACCGGCCTGATTAAATTACACTGCTTGCACAAATTCGGGCCGGTTGGTAATTTTTTTGCTTTCCCACGTCCCCAGGACTTCCTCAACCGGCAAGTTGTTGTGACTGGTTGGTTTCGTCGTGGCGCTACGCCTTGGGTAGAGGTGCAAACCCTTTCTGCCGGTTCCCAACGTTATACCGGCCGTCCTGGCTTTTGGTCTTTACTAAGCGCCAGTTTCGCCACCCTGATCGGAATTTACATGATCTCTCGTGGTGGCCTTTAAATTTTTACTAAAAAAAAGCTACAACTACTTTCTATTAAAAATAATAAATTAAATAAAAAAATGAATAAATAAAAAGTGATTTATTATATTTTGTTTTCTTAACCCTCCCAGATTAAATCTCAAACCTCATATTATTGGCCCTCAGTTGTAAAGAAGTGTTGCGCTTTTCCCCAAAAAGTGTTAAGTTTAATTACAGAAAGCTGATAGATCCAGAGATAGCTAAGCCTTCAATAAAAAATATTGCAATCCCGCTTACCTTCTCGGTATCAGGTTTTCCTCCCAACACAGCAATCTTTCGCCAGCCGGCACTATCGGCTGGCTTTTTGGCATGGAACGTCTGACTGGTTTTAGAGGAAAATATCAATAAAAAAAACGAAAATTCATTCATAGAACTAGATTGAGGATCAAGGCTGTGATACCTTAATTAAGGGTTTGAAACTTCAATCCTCTTTTAGAGGCGTCAGTTGGGGGATAATTGCATTAATTAAGCAGCACCCCAACAAGGTTTTGGCCACAGTAAATCTGGGCTGAGCGACCGTATGCGTGATCGCGTGGCTTGCCACCCACCCGACCAGACAAAAAAACGAAACTATCTCTGCGGCTTTAAAACCAAAGCGACCACAAGTAATTTTTACGGCGGTTTCTCTTTTAATGGTGTAAAAGCAATTACTAAAAACAACAACGTTGAGTCTCAATTCCCAAGAGATGATCGCAAGCTTACGCACAAGGACAAAAAACAAGCAAATTATTTGCAGTGTCGGTTCCACGATATCGGCAGAAGGTTATTCAACGAGTGTGCCAGTGGAGAGAAACTGCGTTTTTGAATTTGTTCAATACAAGCCTGCGTTTTGCACACAGGCTGTTTGTGGTGTGCGGGTGAGGTCATGCAAGCTGCTGCGGTGACGCGCAAAAAAAGTTTGTCCAGTGTTATGAATTCCATTGTGGAGGTACTTTCAATGTCTATTCGATTGTATGTAGGAAATTTGCCCAAAGAAATTGAGCGCAAAGAACTGCAAGATGTGTTTGCGGAGATGGGAGACGCGGTAACAACCAAAGTCATCACAGATCGCAAAACCGGTAAATGTCGGGGTTTTGGTTTTGTTACCGTCAAAACCGATGAAGAAGCCGACCAGCTAATCGAAAAATATAACGGGTTTATGTTTAAAGAAAACCCGTTAAAAATCGAAAAAGCTTTGCCTCGGACAAAGGGTAAAGGCGATAAACCCGAAAAAGCAGCCGGTGAGGAAGAAGTTTCAGCCACTGGTGAAAACCAAGAACCTCGTCAAACACCGGCACCTGTCACCAAAGCCAGCGGCGGCGAACGCGAACCTCGTGGCGACCGCGAACCTCGTGGCGACCGCGAATCTCGTGGCGGACGTCGTTCTAACAAGTCTCGTCGGGGCAGCGAACGTACTAGCACCACCACCAGTTCCAGCAATCAATCTGAAGCAGTCCAACCCGATCCTCGCTGGGCTTCTGAGTTAGAAAAGCTAAAGCAAATGCTTGCCGCTCAAACCAATCCCTAACCTTCTTTATTTTATGCCAAGGATAACGGGCGACTTGCTCTGCAATTTAAATAAGCCGCAAGCGCCCAGTTATTATTGGGGCTTCGGGTTTTTAGTTTGAAGTTGCTGTTAGTAAGGGTACTTTTAACCAATTTTGGAGATAGGTTTTCACTTGTTTACAAAATTCTTGGCGTTGGTTATTTTTATCGGTGCGAACCGGCTTACGATTTTCATCGAGCGTCCAGCCATAATCACTACTTAATCTTAGGTTGCCTTGCCAGTCTGAAATAGATAGCATTAGCTGCGGTGAAGGGCTGTTATCACATTCTTTGACAACAAAAACATAGTTAAAGGTGTTTTGACTAGCTGCTGCGATGGTTGAAGGTTCTCCACATTCTTTTTCCAGGCGTTCTCGCACTTGTTCTGCTAAGCCTGGTGTTGTTATGTCTTCGAGAGTTCTCACTGCTAATGTGAGTGCAAAATAAAATTCTTCTATGGGTACAAATTCAAGCTGCATTGGTTGTTTTTAGGCAGTTATTGGGCATCTTGGTTATTTTCTCATCATTTGTTGCTTCGGCGAGTGGGGTAGGGGAAATGAGGAGTATTTTTTAACCTCATAATTTTGGTAGATAGATGCGGATAGGTTTTTTGAGTTTTCCTAGTTTATTTTTTCTCTTGTCTAGCTAGGGTTAAGTATGGGTTTTTAAGAAGCTTGGGAAAATGGAAATTCCCACAATTGAGTAGCTTCTTTTTTCAGGGTTCGTTCCGGTCTTCCTAAGCCAAATCCTTGTCCATAGTCTACTCCTAAATCTCGGCATAAGTTAATATCTGCTTGGCTTTCTAGTCCTTCGGCTAAGACTAATATGCCTTCTTCATGGGCAGAGTGGAGTAAGCTTTTGATGATGGTTTGTTTAAGGGGATGTTGTGAGCATCCATCAATTAATCGACGGTCAAGTTTAACTAAGTCTGGGCGAAATTCCATCACATAATGATCGATGGAAACACAGCCGCATAAGTCATCGACGGCTATGCCAAATCCCCAATCGCGCAAACGTTTAATAATAACTGGTAAGTTTGGGCAACTCGCTAAGACTTCTACTTCTGTTAATTCAAAAACTATTTTTTCTGGTTGTAATCCTAAGTCTAGGACTTGTTGGTAATTGTGTTCTAGGGATTGGGGATTGCGGATGATTGCATTGGGGAGAATGTTAATAAAAAAAGTATCATTTGTTTTAAGGGCTGCGATAGATTCTATGCAACTGGTGCGAGCTAGTTCATCAAATTCGCAAGTTAGCTGGGTTGAAATTGCTGCATCTATTAATTCTTTGCCGCTTACAATTTGTCCTTGTTCTGTTGTTGTGCGTGCTAGACATTCATGGGAAATAATTTTCCCAGATTTTAAATCAACAATAGGTTGGTATTTGAAAAATAAGTTTTTTTGGATTAGTAATTTTAAAAACCAAGCGTTTCGTACTGAAAGGGTAATTGTGCTTAACGGTTTGGCTTGGAGAAACTCCACCAACATTCCTCTATCTTCTAGGGGCAATCGAGTTAACAAAAACCTCGAATTATCTTGACTTATTTGGGGTAAATTTTCACTTATTTCTGTAAAAATTTCTGGTAATTGAGATCGATGTACTTCTTGATAAACAAGTTGGGGAAGACTAGGAATTGTTTTAAATCCTAAGCTACATAGTTGGTCGCTGGTTTCAATGTCTTGAGGTTGAATAATTAGTTTCTGTCTTTGAAGGTGAGAGGTGATGGGAGACACAGCCGGTTACTTCCTAAAAATATGACGAAATGTAAAGTGGCTAGTAATAGCATAAAGCGATTCACCGGCCCTAAGCAATGCTTTAATGAAAAACTATCAAGCAATGTAGATGTACTAAATTACCTTTGAAGAAAGCTTACAAACTTTAAATCGATAGTAAAGATAATATTTAAAATTCTCTGACTTTGAAAATCTTACAAAAGATAGATTTTGTTTAGGAAATCAACAAAACCTGAATAAAAGCAAATTAAATAAACGTATCCGTGCTAGGTGTGCAACGGCTGACTATAAAGGAAATTGAATAATAATTTTGAGTAATAAAAGGAACACTTTAATGCTGGATTCCTAACAGCAGATGGGCAGGGATTTATGGGTGGCTGGATAAATTATAGCCCATCAATCGCCTGCTTTCATTTGATTAAAGCACTTGTGCTCGTAACCAAGCCACCGGCAAATAAAGTAATTTCCGAGATTTTTTTACAAAAGCTCGTTGACTGAAAACATCATAATCGTTGCTTTCAATGACATCTAAAATTTGCCGATAAAGCATCAGTGCTGACCAAACCGGCCAGCGAGCATCTGAAGAAAGCCGACTTACCCCAGACTCAGCCAGCACAAAAAACTGACGCGCACGTTTAATTTGGAAACGCATCAACTCGCGCCAGCGCTCATCGACCACACCCTGCAATAGCTCTTCTTCGGTGTAGTCAAACTGGGCCAAATCTTGAAGGGGTAAATAAATGCGACCACGCTGTATATCTTCTCCGACATCTCGGAGGATATTGGTTAGTTGGTTAGCAATTCCCAGGGCTACCGCTTCCTCGGTTGGGTTTGCATCAAGAGGCATATTGCCATCCCAAGGGGCTGTGCGGGCCGGTGGAGCAATTCCCATCACCGGCATTGACATCAGGCCAACGGTACCAGCCACCCGGTAACAGTACAAATAAAGGTCATCAAAAGTCTCATAGCGACAGCGGTATAAATCCATCCGTTGACCGGCAATCATATCCCGAAACGGTTGAATATCCAACTTAAAGCGCTCAAGCGTATCTGCAAGCGCCACATCGGTATCCTCAATAGGGCGGCCAGCAAAAATTGATTCTAGCTGTGCTTCCCATTGGTCGAGAGTTTCAGGGGTTGTGAGGCGGGCGCGGGGGCCATCCACCAACTCATCGGTCCGGCGACACCAGGCATAAATAGCCCAGATTGCCCGCCGTTTTGCCTCTGGCATCAACAGCGTACCTAAATAAAAAGTCTTGGCGTAAGTCGCCGTGATCTGTCGGCAGAGTTCGTAGGCGGACTCAGGGGAAGCCAACGTTGTCATGCGGGGGAAAGGTGGCAGTTGCAGCATTGGTAGCGGCGCGTCAAGAACGTCGTATTCGGTATTTCGAGGGCATTTTTTGGCAGGGGGTGGCTTTGGGGTTGTATTAAGCCTGATCTCATAAATGAGGATTGGCGCAGCCACTCAGAGCAAGTAAGCTGTTAACGAACTGACACTGCTGTTGCAGCTTCCGGCTGGTGACTAGCGCTAGGTTGGCTGTTGATTGCCTGTGCTGTCAGCTTACCAGAAAGTACAGCCCCTTCCATACTGGCTAGATAACGCTGCATTGTGAAATCTCCTGTGAGGTAGAAATTTGCAATGGGTGTTACCTGAGTGGGTCGGCATTCCTGACGCCCCGGAGTTGCTTTGTACACCGAACGGGGTGTTTTAACAACATGATATTTCAGTAAGCTCGCCGGCTGATCACCGCAGAAGTGTTCGGGGAAAAGTTTTTCTAGTTCCGCCATTGTTGCTGCGACAATTTCCTCATCTGATTTGCTGATCCATTCGGCTGCCGGTGCGAGTACCAACTCTAACATCGACCGCTCAGGGTCAGCATAGCCCCGGCAAGTGTTGCTCATATCAGCATAAACGCTGAGCAGGGGCGAGCGAGAAAATAGCAAGTGATCAATTTCTGTAAGTTTACGGTCAAACCACAAATGCAGGTTAATTACCGGTACTCCTTCTAAGCCGTCTAGTTTTTTGAAATAGTCCATTTGTCGCCAAGACTGGGGCAACATGACTTTGAGGGGGTCCACCGGCATTGCAGATACATATAAATCTGCTTCTAGGGTATAGTCGGCAGCCCCATCTAATCCCCGGATCAGGAAACCACGCACTGTTCCGTCATCGTTTAATAAAAATTCTTTGACCGGCGCATTGAGTCGCACTTCTCCACCTCTGGCTGTAATGTAATCAACCATTGGCTGGCAGAGTCTTTCTGGTGGTGCCCCGTCTAAAAAGGCCATTTTTGAGCCATTTTTTTCTTGCAAAAAGCGATTGAGGGCCGTTAAAACGACTGTGGCTGAAATTTCATCAGGGTTGATAAAGTTCAGCGCTTTTGCCATTGCAATAAATACTTCTTTTTCTACTCTGGGGGGGATGTTTTGTTTTTGCATCCATTCTGACCAAGAGTATTTGTCCATTTCTTCGACGTATTTTTGGCCCTGAAGCATGGCTGGGATTAATCCGATGCCAAAGCGTATTTTTTCTGGCCAAGTCAGCATATCGTTGTTGCTTAAAATGGCCGTTACTCCGTTAAAGGGGGCCGGAATATCGGGGAAGTCAAACCGGGAATAGGTTCCGGGGTTTGATGGCTGATTGAAAATCATTGTGTGTTCTTTCCATTGCAGCCGGTCTTCGATGTCTAACTCTTTAAACATTTGAAGCATATTCGGATAGGCACCGAAGAAGATGTGCAGGCCGGTTTCGTACCAGTCTCCGTCTTCGTCTTGCCACGCTGCTACTTTACCCCCCAGCACGTCCCGCCGTTCCAAGACAATCGGCGTATGACCGGCATCTGTGAGGTATTTGGCGCATGATAGTCCAGCTAAGCCCGCTCCGGCGATCAGAACTCGCATTGATGGTATTGTCCTGTAGGATTCTTTAGATTTTCTTAAGGTATTTTCTACCCAAAACTCATTATACCTTTGCAATCCGTTACATTTACCCTTTGTCTGCGGATTGTTCAGTTTCTTTGATCCTAAAGTTGGTACATTTTCAATGCTCTGGGCCTTTTTGAAGGTAATTTTTAAAAAGTGAAAAACTTTTAAAATATCTTTAAAAAGCTTATTAAGTTATCATTTATAATAAAAACAACAAAAAAATAACTTTTTGAGATTTACTTTTGCCTTGGATTGGATGGGGTGCCCTAAAGAGTGTAATTCTAGCTATTGCTTTGAGTCACACTGCTCTGGTAGCAATAGTTAGGATGAAGCTGTGCTCAATTGCATCTGCAACAAAAGAACAGCCACAGTACAAGTACCAGTACAACTACAGTGCCAGAGTCAACAGTGAATACCATTTTGCTTTGTCAAACAAGATGATAGATATCACAAGCCTAAATGGTATTAACCAACAGGCTTATAAAAATCTAAAATCTAAAATTCAACCAGGGTATTAGGTGGGATCAGGTTGTCTTAGGCTTAGGAAACACCAGCATTTGAACAGGGTGGTTTCAACCAGCAAGCAGGGAGGATCAAATGAGTACAGTTTTAATTGTGGATGACAGTGTAACATTACGTTCTGCCGTTTCAGACCTTCTTAGGCAAAATGGCATTAAGGTTATTGAGGCATCAGACGGTTTGGAAGCGAAACAGCAACTTCAAAATACTATACCGGATTTAGTAATTATGGATATTGTGATGCCTAACATGAATGGTTATGAGTTATGCAGGTGGTTAAAAAACCAACCTAATACCCACAACATTCCTGTCGTGATGTGTACTAGTAAAAGTGAGGATTTTGACCGTTACTGGGGTATGAAACAAGGTGCAGATGCTTATATTGCTAAACCTTTTCGCCCTAATGAATTACTGGCTACGGTGAAACAACTTTTACAAGGATCTTAAAATTGGTTAATTATCAATTTTTAAATATCAATTAATTGATAACGCCTAATATCTGGGGGCATTTCTACTAAATTTTCGCATTTAGCCAGGGCTTTTTGAATATGGGCTGAGGCTAAATGCGCCTGCAAATCTGCCTCACTTTCCCACTCTTCGACAAATACAAATTCTGTGGGATTGGTTTGATTTTGCATTAAGTCATAAAATATACAGCCGGTTTCTTTTCTGGTCGGTTCTAATAATTCTATTAAGAGGGTTTTTAACTCCTCAATTTTATCCGATAGTGCTAAAACTTTCGCTACAACTCGAACTTTTGATTTGTTGTTCATTATTGGTAATAAATAATTTGTAATTTATAATTATAAACTTTTAGCTACCATTTATAAATAACTAAAAACTCAAATTTCCCAGGATTTAAAAATAAAAATTTTAATGTTGTGCTTGCTAGTTAGGATCGGCCAAAAGAAAATTAAAAGCCTTCTTAACTTGACGTTAATCTGAAATTAATCTTAAAATCACATTAATCGCTCGGTTTACCGGAGTATCCCGCTATGACTCAAGAAACTAACTTGCTGTTTTTCCGTGCTGATGACTGGGTGACAATTATTTTTCGGTTGGGGGTGGCGGTTTTAATTGGGGGTGCCATTGGCTGGAACCGGCAGCAACCGAGTAGACCGGCAGGACTGCGGACTTATATGATTGTCAGTGTGGGGGCGGCTATGTTTGTGATGCTTCCTCTACAAGCGGGTATTGATCTTAATGCTACAAATGCGCTGAGTCGTGCTGTTCAAGGAATAGCAACAGGGGTAGGATTTATAGGTGCGGGGATTATTTTACAGCAGCCCAAAGATAACAGAAAACCACAGGTAAAGGGTCTTACTTCGGCGGCGGCGTTGTGGTTAACAGCCGGTTTGGGAACGGCGGCGGGATGCGGTTTGTGGCGGATAAGTTTAGTAGGGACTTTGACGACTCTGCTGATTTTAAGTGGTGTCAAAAAACTTAAACAAACTCCTATTTATCGTTTGCGGGTTTACAATAAAGACCCTGGTAAAAAATCCAATTCAGGAAATACAAAAAAAGGCAATTCTAATTCTATTAAAGAGGAAGAGTAGTTTAAAGTTTTCCAATGACGGCTAAAGTATGGGAGAGGTATAGAACGGGCCGGTCAAAATGGCATTTTGACCGTCTCCAAACCTAACTTCTGATTCGTAATTTTGAAAACATAAATAAAATCCGATTATTTTCAGATACACTATTATAAAATTTTAATTTTAACTATTCTAATGCTGTACTAAGATCATAAGTCTCTTTTATATTCTTAAGATAAAACGAAGAATTATACTTTGTCTTAAAATTTTTGGCTATTTTCTGGATATCTGACGCCGTTTTTGGACAGCGAGTAGAGACGATAAAACACAATTTTCTGATTTTTTTTGGGTTATCGGAAAGTAATTCTATCGTCGATTCTAGTTGTTCTATAGCCTTAGGAATATCTGTTCCTTTCAATTCTACATATATTTCCACCTGATAATCAGGAATAAGGACATAATCACATTTTTGTGATTCTTCTTTAATCACACACCCATCAACTTTAATCTTTCGTACCGGAGCTTGATTTGGATTTTCAAAAATCATTTTACTTTTATTCTCTTTCAAGACAATGATTTTATTTGTCGTTAATTCCTCACAGTTGGGAAATTCTTTCATAAATTATTCAATTAGGTTAAGAAGCTTGTCAAATTCTATCGCTAAATCGTTAGAAATACTATCGATAACATTGGCATCTATTAATCCAGTATCGGGGCATACGATAGTGGTGCATTTGCCGTTTTCTAGGGCGTATGCTGATAAATCAGAGAGCATTAATGCCTTATATCTTGGCACTATCTTTTCTAGTTCATCTAGTGAAATAGATTGCTCATAAAGACTTCCCGCCTGTAGCAAATTATTAATAGATGTTAAAATGTAAGGGCTATGAGTTGTTATAAAAAATTGTAGCTGTTCTTTACGAGAATTAAAAACAGTAGCTATCAATTCCGTGATATTGCGTTGAGCGCTGGGAAATAGATGTGCCTCTGGTTCCTCAATATAAACTGTTTGACCACGCATAGCAAATGGTAGTGCCGCCAACATAATCAGCAGCGGTAATGTCTCCTGCTGACCGGAAGAAGAATTTGCCACATTAATAAGCCTTCCATCAGTAGTTTTTAAAAAGTCTTTACCATTTTTATGAATATATTCACCGCACAAAGTTTCTTCTATTATTTTATACACTTTATTGTTAATTTCTTTTCCTTCTGGAGAATCGTCTTGTTTCATAAGAACCGAGATTCTTTTCAGCATTTGATACCAAGAGCCAAAAGCTATCAAAAATGGATCGATGACGCTATTACTTTCCAGCAAAGAAAATATGCTACTTTCAAACTGTGCAAAAAAAGAACGACCCGCAGGGATAAAAACTTGAAAAAATCCTGCTTCTTTGCCAAGATATTTATTTAGATACTCAACCAACTGTTTATTAATCTCTCTCGTAATTTCTTGTTCATCTTTTTTTCCATAAAAATATTTATTTTCTACTTCTTTTTCTAAAATAAGGCGTATCTCTGGAAGAAGTTTTTTGTTATAAAAATCAGAATATTTTAATAAAATTCCCCGTGAACTTCTCTGAGATTTAGTGATTTCTATAAAGACATCGGCTATTTCATATCTTATTAAAAAATCTGTATTTTCCCAAGATTCAGGAGGAAAATACTGTTTAAACTTATTCTTATAGCTAGAGTCTATATTTCGCTTTGTTTGTTGATGTTGAGCCGCAAATAAAATATCTGTAGCAAAACTTTTAAAGTAAAAAAGTAGCTTAGCACATACGCTTTTACCACTAGCTTGAGGGCCAATCAAAATGTTTATGCTCTTGACCTCAATTTCTAGCTCTTTAATGCCCGCAAAATTCTTAACAATTAATTTTTCAGCCATAACAAAGAGTGAACTAGGGTAAAAGGTTAGTGGTAGTGAATATATCCTACTCTGATAGCCAGACAATTTTAACCGGCTTTCCGGCAAAAAACAGTCAGTGACTTACCAACAACCAATCAAAAACACCGGCCCCAACCCCCAACCGCAAACCAGCAATCCGAAGTCAAGCTGCCAGTCACGATAAAATAAACCTAAACCAAAACCCCTGGGCCACAAAAACAAACTTTTAGGGCAGTCATCCCGCCTGCCTTCCTATAAAGTAAAAAAATATCTATAGCCAACAACTTAGACGCGAGGAGAAAAACAAAGCATGGGAAAGGTAGTCGGCATTGATCTGGGCACAACAAACTCAGTAGTCGCCGTAATGGAAGGAGGAAAGCCCGTAGTCATTGCCAATGCAGAAGGAATGCGGACAACCCCCTCCGTCGTCAGCTTCAGCAAAGAAGGAGAAACCCTAGTCGGACAACTAGCCCGCCGGCAAGCAGTGCTCAACCCCCAAAACACCTTTTACGGTGTCAAACGCTACATAGGCAGAAAATATCCCGAACTCAACCCCGCCTCAAAACGAGTACCCTACACCATCCGTAAAGACGAAACCGGCAACATCAAAATCAAATGTCCCCGGCTGCAAAAAGAATTCGCCCCCGAAGAAATTTCCGCCCTCATCCTACGAAAACTAGCAGCCGAAGCCAGCCGCTATCTGGGCCAACCCGTCACCGGCGCCGTAATTACCGTACCGGCCTACTTTAACGACTCCCAACGCCAAGCCACCCGCGACGCCGGACGCATCGCCGGCCTAGAAGTCAAACGCATCCTCAACGAACCCACCGCCGCCTCCCTAGCCTACGGTTTAGACCGAAAAAAAAGCGAAACCATCCTCGTTTTTGACCTAGGCGGCGGTACCTTTGACGTCTCCATCCTAGAAGTAGGCGACGGCGTATTTGAAGTCAAAGCAACCTCCGGCGACACCCAACTAGGCGGCAACGACTTCGACAAAAAAATCGTAGACTGGCTAGCAGAACAATTCCTAGAAACTGACGGCGTAGACTTGCGCCGCGACCGGCAAGCCCTTCAACGCCTAACCGAAGCCGCCGAAAAAGCCAAAATAGAACTCTCCGGCGTGGGTGTCACAGATATCAACCTCCCCTTCATTACCGCGACCGAAGACGGCCCAAAACACCTAGAAACCCGACTTACCCGCGCCCAATTTGAAGGACTTTGTAGCGACCTAATATCACGACTTCGCATTCCTGTCAAGCAAGCCCTCAACGATGCCAACCTCAACCCCGACCGAATTGACGAGGTAGTATTAGTAGGCGGCGGAACCCGAATGCCAATGGTCAAACAAATTGTTCGCAGCCTTATAGACAGAGAACCCAACGAAAACGTCAACCCCGATGAAGTCGTAGCCGTTGGCGCCGCCATTCAAGCCTCAATTTTGGGTGGTGAGATCCGAGATGTCTTACTACTTGATGTCAGCCCCCTATCCCTTGGCTTAGAAACCGTTGGTGGTGTGATGAAAAAACTTATACCCCGCAACACCACCATCCCTGTAAGACGATCAGATATTTTTTCAACTTCAGAAAACAATCAAACCGTTGTTGAGGTTCACATCCTCCAAGGCGAACGGGAAATGGCTGCTGACAACAAGTCCTTGGGCCGGTTTAAACTCACCGGCATTCCCCCAGCCCCACGCGGAGTCCCCCAAATTCAAGTTTCTCTCGATATCGACTCCAACGGAATTTTACAAGTTAGCGCCCTGGATAAAACCACAGGACGCGAACAAAGTATTACCATTGCCGGTGCATCTACTCTCAGTGAAAGCGATGTCCGCCGGATGATTCAAGATGCGGAAAAATTCTCTCAACAAGACCGGCTACGTCGAGAACGAGTCGAAAAACGCAACCGTGCTGAAGCTTTAGCTTACCAAGCAGAAAGGCAAATGCGCGAAGTAGTGCTTGACTACGGAATGCAGTTTGCCCCTGGTATCCGCAACCGCATTGAAGCATTGGTGCGAGAATTGCGAGATAATTTAAGCCGAAATGATGAGCGTGGTGTGGATTTAGCCTGTGGAGAATTGCAAGATGCTTTGTATGAATTAAACCGGGAAGTTTATCAGATGTCGCGTGAAGAGGAAGGCGATAACTTTTTTGATTCGGTTCGACGGACAATATCTGGTGAAGACCGTCGCCGGCCTTACCAAGATGAACCTCCGACGCCCCGCCGGCCAACAAAAGGAGATTACCGTATTCCCCGTACTAACACCAGTCAAGAAGAATGGGATGATGAGGAGGACGATTGGTTTTAATTTCGTCAAAGGACACATGATACTGAACACCTAAACGATGCAAAACTTTCGGAACTATTACGAGATTCTGGGAGTTGCCAGAGATGCCACCGGTGAGGAAATTAAAAAAGTTTACCGGCGTCTGGCGCGACAATATCATCCAGATTTGAATCCTGGGAATAAGGCTGCTGAGGAAAAGTTTAAAGATATTGGGGAGGCTTACGAGGTTCTCTCTGATCCTAACCGTCGTGCCCAATATGACCAATTTAGTCGTTTTTGGCGACAAAAAGGTTTTCAGGCCCGCAATGCTGCTAAAACTGCTGCTAAAAGTTGGTCTCCGAATGGCCGTCAAAATAGCGGCAGTGAAGATTTTAGCGAGTTTTCTGATTTTGAGTTGTTTGTTGACCAGCTTTTGGGCCGTCGGGGGATGAAAACTCGTACGGAGGTTCGCACTCCGCCGCCGGCTTCTTTAAGGCTGGATTCGCCCGATTCTTTTCGCCCAGGCACCAGTAAATCGGCCTATACGGTTGGTAAAACTCCTGGTGCTCGTGATGTGGAGGCCCGTTTGACTTTGCCTCTGGAAAAGGCTTATGAGGGTGGCAATGAACGGATCAGGTTGGAGGATGGCCGGTCTTTGGAAGTGAATATGCCGGCCGGTATGGTGACCGGTCAGCGTATCCGCTTGAAAGGTCAGGGTATGAATGGTGGCGATCTTTATTTGAAAATTACGGTAAAAGAGCATCCTTTGTTTAAGCTGGAAGGGGCAGACGTGCGTTGTCAACTGCCTTTAACTCCCAGTGAGGCTGTGTTAGGCGGGCCGGTGGAAGTTCCTACCCTTGATGGGTTAGTGAAAATTACCGTGCCGGCTGGCGTACGGGCAGGACAGCGTTTGCGTTTGGCCGGTAAGGGCTTTCCCCAAGGGAATAATAAGCGGGGTGATCAGTTGGTAGAAATTTCTATTGTTACGCCCAAAGAAGTCAGCAATCAAGAAAGAGAATTGTATGAAAAATTGCGACAAATAGAAACTTTTAATCCCCGGCAGGAGTTAGCTACTTAAAGTTTAAATGTAAAAAGTGAAAAGTGAAAAAATGGATGCTCAGGGTAAATCCTTAAGCATTTTTTTACACACTTTTCACTTTTGTTCGTAAACTTTTATTCAATTTTTTTATTTTAAATAAACAAAGACTTATATTTTTATTAGTCAAGAGTTAGGTTATAACATATTAGATGATACTAAGGGCAGAAAAACTAGCCACCAATTTTGTTAATTAGATTGCGTTGTAGCTAAATTGCCATTAGTACACAGAAAAAACAAACCAATCGACAGTAGCAAGACTTTTAACTTTATTTAAACTTTGCTACCCTAACCCTCGATTCTTGATATTTTCTCAACCTTGAAAAAATAATTTTAAAAAAAAGGTGAGTAAAATGCCCCACAAAATTATTAATAGAAAAAACGCTCAAACAGTTTTATGGGTTAGTATTATCCTGGTCTTTATTTTACCTTTTAGTTTGGTTGTTTCCCACATTATTTCGGAATTTAAGGGCGAGATTAGTTTTGCCCAAAAAGAAAAATATGGGGTGGAATATACAGTTTCTTTAAGAAAATTGTTAGAAAAATTCATCAATGTTCGCTGGCAAATACATAAACAAATAATTTCGGGTAGAAAACCTCAAGAAATTAACTTTTTTCGCCCAGAGATAGAAAAGTATATTCAAGAAATAGATAAACTTGATCAGCAACTAGGAAAAAGTTTCCAAACTTCCCAAAAATGGCAAGATATCAAATATAAATGGCAAACTATGGAGGCTAAAAAACTTCGTAGTACGCCCCAAGAAATTTATAATATATGCACAGAAATTATCAATGAAATACTTTCCTTAACGACTGATGTAGCAGATAAAGCAAATTTAGTTACAGATGCTAGTTTAGATAGTTATTACTTGATAGATGCCATTGTAGAAAAACTACCCAATGCCATAGAAAAAACTGCCCAAACCAAAGAATTAATAACAAAAATTGCTGCCAAAAAAGAAGTAACAAACCTAGAAAAGTATCAACTATTTTTGCTTTCAAACTTAATCAAATATCCAACAGAATCTGTTAATAGAGGGCTAGAACTTGCCTGGAAAAAAAACTTATCTCTGCAACCACAACTTTCTGGTAAAACCAACCAAAGTGTCATTAGTGTTCAAAAATTTTCTAAAGATATTGAGCAAAATCTTTTAAATACAGAAGTTATTTCTAGTAGCATTGAAGAAGCCGGCACAGATGCCATAAACAAACAATTTGAACTTTACGATGCTATTTATCCTCATTTAAACCAAATTTTAGAAAAGCGAATTGAACAAGCGACTAGCAAACAAAATCAAGTCATAATCTTTGCAAGTTGCGTGCTAATTTCTGTTGTTTATGTCTCATTTCTTTTTGCGGGTAATCTCAACCAACGCCGGCAAGTAGAAGCAGCCTTAAGAAAAGCCGAAAGTAAATATAGAAGTATTTTTGAAAACGCCGTTGATGGGATTTTTCAAACAACTCCAGAGGGCAAATATATCAGCGCTAACCCAGCCTTAGCGAGAATTTATGGTTATTCCTCTCCAGCCGAATTAATTAGCAAAATTTCCGATGTGGGAACAGAAATTTATGTAGATCCAAACCGACGACAAGAATTTAAAGAAGAAATAGAAAAAAATGATTTAGTAGCAGAATTTGAAGCAGAAGTATATAAACTTGATAAAAGCAAAATTTGGGTATCAGAAAATGCACGCGCCGTCAGAGATACAAACGGAAAATTGCTTTATTATGAAGGTACAGTAGAAGATATTACCGCTCGCAAATACGCCGAAGAAGAACTACGCAAAGCCAAAGAAGCAGCCGAAGCCGCTAACTCTGCCAAAAGTACATTTTTAGCAAATATGAGCCATGAATTGCGAACACCCCTGAATGCAATTATTGGTTATAGCGAAATGCTAGAAGAAGATGCAAGTGAATTTGGCTATGAAGAAATGATTCCTGATTTAGAAAAAATTCGTGCTGCCGGCAAACACCAACTAGCATTAGTCAATGATATTTTAGATATTTCTAAAATAGAAGCCGGGAAAATGGATTTATATTTAGAAAATTTTGAAATTAGTAGTTTAATTACAGAAGTTGCGGCTACCGTTGAACCTTTAATACATAAAAATAATAATTCTTTAAATATTAATTGTTCTACACCAGCCATCATGTATGCCGACGTAACTAAAGTCCGGCAAATTCTTTTTAATTTACTCAGCAACGCTGCTAAATTTACAGAAAACGGAACAGTAACCCTAAGTGTAAAAAGCGCCAAAGCTAACAACAGCGGCGAAATAGTTATTTCCGACTCAGAAAAAATCATTTTTTCTAATAGTCACCCAGGAGAAAATTGGCTGATTTTTGAAGTTATCGATACCGGCATTGGGATGAATAAAGAACAAATAGAATCGATTTTTCAAGCCTTTATTCAAGCCGATTCTTCCACCACACGCAAATATGGTGGCACCGGTTTAGGTTTAGCTATTACCCGTCACTTTTGTCAATTGATGGGTGGTGATATCAAAGTAGAAAGTAACATCTCAGAAGGTTCTCATTTTATAGCTTGGCTACCGACGCGTGTTTTGGATCGTAAAAACCGCAAACCAAATTTATCAGCATCGTCAACTTCTGTAACCCCTGGTAGCCTTTCTGCCCCACCTTGTGTTTTAGTTATAGATGATGATATGGCGGTGCGCGAATTAATTGAAAGGAGGCTTTCTAAAGAAGGGTTTAATATTCAAACAGCCACTACGGGGGAAATGGGATTGCAATTAGCAAAAGAGCAAAAACCTGATTTGATTATTTTGGATGTGATGATTGGAGATATGACCGGTTGGAGTATTTTATCAGCTTTGAAAAAAGATCCTGATACCGCTTCAGTGCCGGTGATTGTGGCAACAATTATGGACGAGAAAAATCTTGGTTTTTCTTTGGGGGCATCAGATTTTCTTGCCAAACCTATAGATCGAAGTCGGCTTTTATCAGTGTTGCAGCGTTACGGATTTAAAAAAAATTCTGGTCACATTTTAATTGTGGAAGATGATATAGCAACTAGAGAAATGCTTTATCGAATGTTGCAAAAAGAAGGGTGGGAAGTTAGTCAAGCTGAAAATGGACAACAAGCGATGGAGAAAATTAAGGCCGGTTTAGCCGCAGCAGATCAGCATAATAATTTGGGATTGCCTGATTTAATTTTGCTGGATTTAATGATGCCGGAAATGGATGGGTTTCAGGTGATTGCTGAGTTGCGAGAAAACCCTAAAACTCAAAGTTTGCCGGTGGTTGTGATTACGGCAATGGATTTATCTGAAGAAGATTATGAAAGACTTAATGGTTCGGTGCGCCAGATTCTTGAAAAAGGGGCTTTTAGTAGAGAACAACTATTGCAACAAGTGCGAGAATTGGTTTTATCTAGTTTAGGAAGGGCCCGGTGAGGGTAAACTTTATGCAGATATATTGCCAAAAAAGCCAAAACTTTTTGTTTGGAAAAATAGGTGATTGCTTGGTTGCTCTTAGTAGTGATTGAGCCTTTAAAACTGTACCCGTGACCGCCGGCACGGTATCCGACAACAGATGTTAAATTTTAATAAGTATTAGGATAATTATTTTTCTAAGTTACTTGTACATCTTTTTACGAATTCACTCCTACCGCTCAAGATACCTAGGCAAATGACAAAAATTCTTTTGGTAGAAGACAATGAAATGAACCGGGATATGCTTTCCCGTCGTTTGGTTCGCAAAGGTTATGAGGTGGCAATTGCTACTGATGGTGCTCAGGGGGTGGAAATGGCTAACTCTCTAACACCAGATTTGATTTTGATGGATATGGGGCTGCCGGTGCTGGATGGATGGCAAGCAACACAGCAAATTAAAGCCACCGCTGCTACTCGCTCAATTCCTGTGATTGCTTTAACTGCTCATGCTATTGCCGGTGATCGGGAAAAATGTATCGCTGTTGGATGCGATGATTATGATACTAAGCCGGTGGAATTTACCCGCTTGTTAGGAAAAATTGAAGCGCTTTTGCAAAAAGCGGCTCAAACCTAAGTGGTGATCGCGCTCGACCTGCCTGTAGCAAATAAATTTGATTTAGAATCAGCAAACGGGGTAGGGTTAACCTTGCCGGTGTCCCTACCAATCTCAATGCTGGGAAAAATTTTCAAGCGCTTACATATTAAAGAAACTATGCCATGACCGAGGCCCAAGTCGCTACTGTACTGGTGGTTGATGATATAGAAGCAAACCGCGATCTGCTTGGACGCCGGTTAAAACGGCAGGGCTACACTGTTTTTGTGGCCGAGGATGGTGCTATTGCCCTCCAAATGCTGGCTACGCAGCCTTTTGATTTGGTGCTGCTAGATATTATGATGCCTAAAATGAATGGCTATGAAGTGCTGGCAACGCTTAAGGCTGACCCCGATTTACGCCATATCCCTGTGATTATGATTTCGGCTGTTGATGATCTTGATAGTGTTGTTAAGTGTATTGAATTGGGGGCTGAGGATTATTTAACTAAGCCTTTTAATCCGGTTTTGCTTAAGGCGCGTATTAGTGCTTGTTTGGAGAAAAAACGTCTGCGAGACCAAGAACAGGCGGTTTTAAAACAGTTACAAGAGGAACAAGAAAAGTCGGAACGGCTGTTGCTTAATATTTTGCCTAAGCCTATTGCTCTTCGACTTAAGGAAGGCTGGAATACTATTGCTGATAGTTTTGCTGAGGTGACGGTTTTATTTGCTGATATTGTCGATTTTACTAGGTTGTCTGGACATATTTCGCCTACGGATTTGGTGAATATGCTTAATGAAATTTTTTCGGCTTTTGATCATTTAGCAGAACGACATGGTATAGAAAAAATTAAGACAATTGGGGATGCTTATATGGTGGTTAGTGGTGTGCCTCTACCTCAGCCAGATCATGCCGTTTCTATTGCGGAGATGGCTTTGGATATGCAGCAGGTAATTGCTCAATTTAATGCGGAACGAGAGGAACCTTTTAGTATTCGCATTGGTATCAATACGGGGCCGGTGGTGGCTGGTGTTATTGGTACTCATAAGTTTACTTATGATTTGTGGGGCGATACGGTTAATATTGCTTCTCGGATGGAATCTCAAGGGTTGGTTGGTGATATTCAAGTCACAAGTGCTACCTATGAAAAGTTGCGAGACTTTTATGAGTTCCAAGAACGGGGTATTATTGAGGTTAAAGGTAAGGGGGAAATGCGAACTTATTTGCTTAGAGGCCGTAAAATTGTTTGATGTTTTAGATTTGATCAACAGTTAAATAAAAATAAAAATGTATTTTTTAATAACTTCTATTTTATATGATTCATTCATTTTTGACAAAGCAACTCCAACAACTAGGACTTTCAGAAAGTTCTGTGCCGCCAACAACGGAGATTTGGCAGAAATTTTTAGGGTTAGTTAGCCAATTTTATAGTCAATCGGATGCGGGTACCCAAGTCAAGTTTTTAAGTTCGGTTATTGAGTGTTTTGGGGCCGGTATTTGCTGGCTGGATGGTTCTGGTTGTCTACAGTCTATTAATTCTGAAGGTGAGCTTTTATTGGGTTGGTCTGAGGCAGAATTGTGTGGTAAAAATTTTTTAGAATTTGTGGAGGTTAACTATTTACCTCAGTCTTTTTTTCACAATTCTCTGCCTGTAGTTTCTGATTTATTCTGTGGTCAAAAAGATGCTAATTTTCGTTGTAAATATAAGGATAATTTGTCGGTTTCTTATGTATTAAATTGGATTGTGGAACAAGGTTTGCCGGTGGGTGGTGTTTTAGTTTTTTTTGAGCGAAATTTTAATCAGACTTCTCACCAAGCTATTCAAAAACAATTTGAAGAAGCTCTTCATCGCAGTGAAATGAATAACCGGGCTTTGATTAATGCGATTCCTGATTTAATGTTTCGCCTCAATAAGTTTGGATGTTTTTTAGATTTTAAGGCACCCAAAACTAATTTTTTAGAAAGTTTGGGGGGTGAACAGTTTATTGGAAAAAATATCAACCTCGCCTTGCCAGACAAAGTATCTAGCACTTATTTATATTTTTTAGAAAAAGCGCTTTTAACTGAAGAAGTACAAGTTTTTGAATATCAGCTTTTATTTAATAACTACGTTTGTGAGTATGAGGCGAGGCTTGTTAAAAGTGGTTTAGATGAAGTTTTAGCAATTGTTCGAGATATTACTGACCGCAAAACAGCTGAAAAAGCACTTTTGGAAAGTGAAGAAAAGTATCGCTCAGTGGTGGATAATATTAAAGAAGTTATTTTTAAAACTAATAGTAACGGCTTTTTAAACTTTCTGAATCCTGCCTGGACAGAGTTAACTGGTTATACACTAAAAGAAAGTGTGGGAAGGAATTTTTTAGAGTTTATTTGTCCTGAAGATCGGCATTATCTTCAAAAAGTTTTAAAAAATTTAATTAAAGGCAAAGAAACTTTTTATAAAACCGAATTACGCTATTTAACAAAATTTGGTTATCTACGTTGGTTTTCTGTTCACGTTACTCTCCTCTGGGATGCCGATACATTAGTAGGAAGTTTTGGTACTCTTAATGATATTACCGAGCAAAAATATGCTGAAGAAAAGTTAAAATATTGCATTGAGTTTGAAAACTTAATTACTAATCTTTCTACTAAATTTATTAATTTAGCGGCTAATGAAATAGAGGCAGAAGTGAATCATGCTTTGCAAGAAGTTGGAAATTTTTGTAATGTAGACCGCAGTTATTTGTTTCTGATTTCTGAAGATAAATCCTATCTTAAAAATACTCACGAATGGTGCGCTGACGGCATTGAAAGCCAAATACAAAATTTACGAGAAGTGCCGATTTCTGATGTACGATGGTTGATGGATAAACTTGAGCGCTTTGAAAATGTTTATGTGCCGTTGGTTGCAGATTTACCTCCAGAAGCAAGTTTAGAAAAACAACATTTTCAAGCCCAAAATATTCAATCTTTAATAGTTGTGCCGATGGTGTGTGGACGGACGTTAATGGGTTTTTTAGGTTTTGATTCGGTACGAAGTCCTAAAACTTGGTTAGATGAAAGTATTTCTCTTTTAAAAATGGTAGCAGAAATGCTGGCAAATACTTTAGAACGTCAGCGCACTGAAAAAGACTTACAACGAGTTGCTGAGGCCGCAGAAGCAGCAAATCATGCTAAAAGTTTATTTTTGGCAAATATGAGCCATGAATTACGAACTCCTTTAAATGCTATTATTGGCTATAGCGAAATTATTAAGGAAGAAGCAGAAGATTTAGGCTATTTTGAAATAAACTCAGATTTAGATAAAATTCGCAGCGCCGGCCACCATTTATTGAGTCTAATTAATGACATTTTAGACATTTCTAAAATCGAAGCCGGTAGAATGGATTTGTATGTAGAAGAATTTGATATATCTATGTTAATTGATGAAATAACTAATACAATTTTGCCTCTTGTTCAAAAAAACAAAAATATTTTAGAAGTAGTTTTAGAACCAGCTATTGGTACAATGAACGCTGACATTACTAAAGTTCGTCAAGTTTTGTTAAATCTCCTAAGTAATGCTGCTAAATTTACAGAAAATGGCACCATTACTCTCCGGGCAAAAATTGAGCATCACCCAGGGAATATCTTAGGTTCTGCTGTTGGCTGTAATGTCGTTTTTATTGTTAGTGATACCGGCATTGGTATTGCAACGGAACAGTTAGAAACAATTTTTGAGCCTTTTACTCAAGCAGATATTTCTACAACCCGCAAATATGGCGGCACCGGCCTGGGTTTGGCCATTGGCCAGCGATTTTGTCAGATGATGGGAGGCAAAATTAGTGTGACAAGTGAGTGGGGGGTGGGTTCACAATTTACGGTAGTATTACCGAAAAGTATGAAACCTTAAATTTCTAAATAGTGTACTGTTAAAAATTGGTCGCCCCTACCGGCTTGTGAGAATATTATTACAATCAACTAGGAACAAGGAACTTATGCTAACAACTGCTGACTTTTTTAAAGCAACTCAATGGAGTGGAATTTTAACCC
This sequence comes from Halomicronema sp., assembly GCA_036704045.1. Taxonomy (GTDB): domain Bacteria; phylum Cyanobacteriota; class Cyanobacteriia; order Cyanobacteriales; family Oscillatoriaceae; genus Ancylothrix. Next base: position 241,814 of record DATNQM010000053.1, read on the forward strand.
TAGCTTTCGCAATTCTGGCCGGTTTAGCTTTTTTATTTAAATGGGGAATTCGGTTTCGGTTGGTGGGAATTACAGGTTTTATGGCCGTTCTTACCGGCGGTTTATTTGGTTTGAGTATTGTACCAATTACACGAACTCAAATTGCCGGTGCAGTTCACTATACAACAGTTTTTGATTCGGGAAGTTCTCAAGTAGTAATTCGTGTTTCTCCAAAAATTACAGAGTCGGAACTTGAAGCTACTCTTCGTCAAGCCGCTAGTAATTTGTTTTCGCCTGGGCGCTTTTCTCAAGCCGGCGAAAAACAGTTAACAATTCGTGCTAGGACTATTATTCATCCAGAAACAGGTGTTTCTCAACCTCTGTTTTTAGGAGAAGTGAAACGTTCTCTCTATAAACGCGATGATGAGAACATGACTGTGGAAGTTTTTAAAGATAAATTCGCTCAGTTGCCGGTAGAAGTTAGCCAGCAGTAAAGAATTTTGTTTAGCCACAGTTTAAACCCTGTGGCTAATAGAAATAGACAAAAAAGCCGCTTAAAAACAGACATCCAGGCTTCCCCACAAAATTTATAGTTAATGTTTTTAGCAGAAGCCTCCCAAAACTTCCTCCTTAAGATAAGGTTAAAACAGGAAAAAGTTTAGTAGAACCAGACTGCACAAAACCCTGTAAAAATCTGTAAACTAAAAATTCCTTTTGCTGAAACTCCCAAAGTACGCTGTAACATGACTAATCCACTCACTTCTACGCCAACAAACGCTCAAGAGGGCGTTGAAAGTCTGTTTTGTGTGAATGTTGCCCCTGGTTTAGTGATGCGGGGGTGTGGGGCAATTAAGGGTGAAGCGATTGCCCGTTTGGGTCGCCGTCCGTTAGTGGTGGCTGGCAATCATACTCTGAGTTTAGCCGAGCAGTGGTTGAAACCGGCCCTCCAAGCAAAAAATCTGGCCGCGCAATTTGTGTCTTATTCTCCCGATAGTTGTGAAGAAAGTCTGGCGAATTTGAAAGCCGGTGTTAGCAACCATGAAGCGGATCTAGTTATTGGTTTTGGCGGTGGTAAAGCCCTCGATATTGCCAAACTTGTTGCCTATCATTGTGGTGTGCCGGTGGTGACTATTCCAACTTCAGCGGCGACTTGTGCTGCTTGGAGTGGGCTTTCTAATGTTTATTCTCCCGAAGGCGCTTTTTTATATGATGTGGCTTTGGCTGGCTGCCCAGAGTTGTTGATTCTTGATTATGATTTAATCGCAACTGCATCATCTCGGACTTTGGTTGCCGGTATTGGTGATGCTTTGGCTAAGTGGTATGAGGCATCGGTGAGTAGTGGTCAGTCTCAGGATACTCTGGTAATTGCGGCGGTTCAGCAAGCGCGAGTTTTACGGGATATTTTGTTTCAAAAGTCGGTAGAGGCTTTGAAAAACCCCGGTAGTCAGGTTTGGCGTGAAGTGGTAGATGCAAGTGTTTTACTTGCCGGTGTTGTCGGGGGTATTGGCGGTGCTCGCTGTCGAACGGTGGCGGCTCATGCAGTGCATAATGGCTTAACGCATATTTTGGCAAGTCATGGCACTTTGCACGGCGAAAAGGTGGCTTTTGGCATTTTGGTGCAGTTGCGTCTCGAAGAAATGCTGGCCGGTAATCAATTGGCGGCTACTGCACGTCAGCAGCTTTTAAAATTCTATTCGGAAATTAATTTGCCCTGCTGTTTAAGCGATTTGGGTTTGGGGAATATTACTTTAGCTGAGTTAGGGCAAGCGGCTGATATTGCTTGTGCTGAGGGTTCAGACATTCACCGGCTACCGTTTAAGGTGGTGCCAGAACAGCTTATGGCGGCTATGGTTTCCACAAAGGCGCCGGTGGAAAGTGGACGTGGCAGTTTTGCTTCTGCTGTTTTTGAGGATGCGGTGGAAGTTTAAAACGTAAAAAGGCCGGTTTAGTTTGCAAAAATGCGACCAATTGCTTACAAAATTAACAATGTGACCAATTGGAAACAAAAACCACAAGGCAACTAATTGCTTTAATTTTGTTTGCCTGTGTAGTCTCCAACGACTACCGGCCCCACGCCACCCGCCCGGTTTATAAAATTTATTTTGATACCGGCCCCGTAGTCTCGGATTTTGATAGCAAATCCCTGATAAGCTAATATTCCTTTGATAGTAAACACATCTTTTAAGCTTGTCGTAGCGCCTAAATCAATCAGGAGAGTGCCAGAATTCGATGTTGGATTGGATCGCCCCCGCAAATCGGCTGCAAGCCTTACCCCCCTATGTTTTCGCCCGCTTAGATGAACTTAAAGCCCGCGCCCGTGAGCAGGGGCTAGATTTGATAGACTTAGGCATGGGCAACCCGGATGGCCCCACCCCTCAGCCGATTATTGATGCGGCGGTGGCGGCTTTACAAAATCCTGAAAATCATGGATATCCACCTTTTGAAGGAACTGCTAGTTTTCGTCGCTGTATTACTAATTGGTACAAGCGCCGCTATAGTGTGGAACTTGACCCCGACAGTGAGGCTTTACCTCTAATTGGTTCTAAAGAAGGTTTAGGACATTTAGCGATAGCTTATGTTAATCCGGGGGATGTGGTTTTAGTTCCCTCACCGGCTTATCCGGCGCATTTTCGCGGGCCTGCTATTGCGGGCGGAAAAATTCATAGTGTTATCTTAAAACCAGAAAACAATTGGCTGATTGATGTTAAGGATATTCCCGAAGATATCGCTCAACAAGCCAAGATGCTTTATTTCAATTATCCCAGTAATCCTACCGGCGCAACGGCACCACGAGAATTTTTTGAGGAAATGGTGGCTTTTGCCCGTCATTATCAAATTTTGCTGGTGCATGATTTGTGTTATGCGGAATTAGCTTTTGATGGTTATCAGCCTACGAGTTTGCTGGAAATTCCAGGGGCTAAAGATATTTCTGTGGAGTTTCATACTCTCTCGAAAACCTATAATATGGCCGGTTGGCGAGTGGGTTTTGTGGTAGGAAATAGGCATATTATCCAAGGTTTAAGAACTTTAAAAACTAATTTAGATTACGGCATTTTTTCGGCGATTCAAAAAGCTGCTGAAACTGCTTTGCAATTGCCTGATATTTATTTAACTCAAGTGCAAGATCGTTACCGAGAACGGCGAGATTTTCTGATTGAAGGATTAGCCCAACTTGGTTGGAATGTGCCAAAAACTTTGGCTACTATGTATCTTTGGGTTCCCTGTCCTGTAGGGGTTGGTTCTACGGATTTTGCCTTGGATGTTTTGCAAAAAACCGGTGTTGTTGTGACTCCGGGTAATGCTTTTGGGATCGGCGGTGAAGGCTATGTGCGAATTAGTTTAATTGCTGATTTAAACCGTTTGGGTGAAGCTTTGCGCCGGTTTAAAGAGGCCGGTATTTGTTATGAGCCTATGAAGGTCTGTTGATTAGGTTAATGGTCTTTCCCCCCTTGTTTTAAGGGGGGATTTAAGGGAACCTGCTCATAAATTCAGCTTTTAAAAATTAACCTATCAGGGCTTATCTGCGGTTAATAAAAACTTTTAAAAGGCAAATATCTAAAAGTCGAAAAAATAGAATGCCGTAAATGAAATAGGTTAGAAACAAAGCAATTTTGACTAATCCCAAATCAACAAACCACCGGCACTTCTAACTCACTAAGGGCAGAAGCCGGCCCGACAATAGAAATATAAGGTTCAGACAAATACCGGCAGGCTGCATCCATAGCAATAGTAGGAGTAATTGCCGAAATTTCTTCTGTAAAAATTGTGTCAAATTCTATACCCAACCCTAAAACTTCATACCAGCCAAAAATTTGCGCCAGTTGAGCATTAGTTTGTTTGCCTAAAGCATATTGTCCTAGCAATTTATTTTTCGAGCGTTGCAATTCTTCCTCGCTAAGTTTAAGATTGCAAAGCCGGTCAACTTCTGCTCGCAAACCAGTGATTGCAATTGATGTATTTTCCGGTGCCGTTCCCATATAAACTGCAAATTGGGAAGCCTCTAAACGAGTTGGATAAAGGGCAGAAACGTCATAGGCTAAACCGCGTTTTTCTCTCAACTCCACAAATAACCGCGACGATAACCCATTACCAAGATAGGTATTTAATAACTTTAAGGCTGCGTAATCAGAAGGATTTGCATTCATGGCTTCCCCTCGTCGCACCGAAGGAGCCAAATAGCCTAAAATCACAATAGATTGCTGAGTTTCTTGGGAAACAAGGATTTGTTGGGGGGCCGGTGTGAGAAATGGTAAGTAAATATCCGGTAGCAGAGTGGGTGGGTTTTCCCAATCTCCAAAAGATTTCTTAACTAATTCCACAGCCTCTTCCGGGCTGAGACGACCGGCCAAACTAATTACAGTATTATCTGGCCGAAAATAAGTTTGATGATAGCTGTGGAGATCCTCACAAGTTAGTTGAGAGAGAGTTGCTTCGGTTCCTAAACTCGAAAAAGAATAGGGATGATTGAGATACATTGCTTGACGAAGCCGATCAAAAGCAATCGCAAAAGGTTGTTCTTGTTGAGACCGAATACTCCGTAGAGTTAGCCGGCGTTCCAGTTCCACTTCCGCTTCGGGAAAACTAGGATTTCGCAATAGGTGAGCAGCCAAGTCCAGCAAATCAGGGAAATCAGCCGAAACAGTTTTGAGGCTAAACAAAAAATAATCAGCAGCCGCATCGGCGCCGAGACTAGCCCCCACAGACTCAACTCGTTCGGCAATTTCCAAAGAGGAGAACTCTGCGGTACCTTTAGTAAGAACAGCGGCTAGTAAATGAGCAAGTCCAGAATAGCCGGGGGGTTCTTTGAGAGTACCGGCCCGAATAAACATTCGACAAGCAATAATATCCGCAGCAGGATTTTCTACAAATAAAACAACTAAGCCATTATCTAAAACAGTGCGGTGGACAATACGATTCAAAGGGGATGGGGCCATGATGAAATTTTAGATGTTTAATTTAAGAAGCATCGTGAAGAGAACAGAACACCGGCAGCCTTACCTATAGAGGTTCAAGGGTTGTGACAGCGTAGTAATTAGGAGACAGATATTGTGAAGCTAAACAGCGTAAATATTCCGGTTGAAAAGATTGGATTCTCTGGGGATAAGTAACAGCTTTTTCTGCTTCGGCGATGGTGTGATAGTAGCCATATAAACCGGCTAATTGAATTGGAGTTTCTGTGGAAAAAGCGTAATCATTACATAGCAATCGTTTAGCGCGAGCAATTTCAGCGTTTGAGATGGAGGTTTGTTGGAGATGACAAAGATGTTCGCAGATAATATTTTCCACATCGGAGATGTGATGAGAATCTAACCATGCAGAAATAGTAAATAAACTTGATTCTCTTTGCAAGGAAAAATTACAGCTAATGCCTTGAACAAGTCCTTTTTCTTCGCGGAGTTCTCGGACGAGACGAGAGGTTCGCCCTTCTGCAAGCAACACAGAAAGTAAATCTAGGCCACAGGCTTCTTGTAGTTGATCGACACCAGGGCCAGTCCAGCCCATCATTAGCCTTGCTTGTTCGAGACGGGGCAGATACATTTGGCGGCGGCGTACTTCGATCATCGGCGGTTCGGCGAAGCTTCGCTTAGGAGGGGTAAGCTGGGAGGTTGGGAAGGTATGGAAGGCTTCGCTGACTAGGGGTAGGGCCACATCTCGCTCAATTCCACCAACGATGACTACGGTCATGTTTTCTGGTTGGTAGTGGTGGGCGTGAAACTGCCGCATTTGTTCGGGCGAGTGCTGCATAAGGTGCACTTCGGTTCCGAGTACCGACCGACCATAGGGGTGTTCTTGATAAACTACTTCCATTAAAGCTTGAAAGGCTAACCAGTCGGGATTGTCGTAGGACGAGCGAATTTCTTCTAGGACGACATCTCTTTCGCGGTTAAATTCATCATCGGGGATGCTGGCGTTTAGGAGTAATTCCGCAAGGGCTGGCAGAGTCTCTGGGAGGTCTTGGGCAGCAGTGGTGATGAAAAAGTGGGCGTAGTCGTGGCTGGTGGCTGCGTTGGTCATCCCACCGCGATTTTCGATGATTTGATCGAACACTCCGGGGCCAAGAGTGTTGGTGCCTTTAAAAATCATGTGCTCTAGGAAGTGTGCCATTCCTATACATGGCGCTTGTTCTACAACCGCACCGGCCCTAACCCAAACATCTACTACCGCGACGGGTGTGGCGGGAATGTGTTGGTAGATTACTGTCAATCCGTTATTCAGCCTAATAATATCGGCTGGAAACGCTGCTACAGTCTGCAATGGCGCTCCTGGGAGTGTTCTAACTCGAATCGATTATGGTTTATTTTATCGTAACGTTTGCGTGTTACAGATTTTGAATGAATTGTTACAGTCTAGCTTAGAACGTGTTTTCGTATTTGCCGGTGAGCTTTTAGGGTGTTGTTGAGTTTTAGAAGCTTGGGATTGGCCGGTGCGGGGACGAAAAAGAGAATGTTTATCCTATTGATTAAGTTCGTAATTGGCAATAAAAAACTAAGTTTGTTGGAAAATAAGTGGTGTTTGAGTTTTCGATAAAGTTGTTAGTTTACTATGGTTTTTGGGGGATATATAATATTTGGGTTTAAATAATTAGGTGGTTTATGAGGTTGTTTTGGGCTTCGATTTTGTTGTTGGTTTTAGGGCTTTCTGGGTGTGGTTTATTTCAGCGAGAAAGTGGCCGGTGGTGGGAGGTTTATTTTACGGAACCGGGTCGGCCTAATTCGGAGATTGTTTCGCGGTTGGTTGGTTATATTGATGGCAGTAAAAGTCAGATTGATGTGGCTGCTTTTGAGTTTGATTTGGATGGGGTGGCGCAGGCTTTGGTTAGGGCAAAAAAACGTGGTGTTGCTGTTCGGTGGTTGACGGATGATGAGTATGGGTTGGCGGTGGATAAAGAACCGGGACATGGGCAATTTCAGTTGTTGAAGCAGGCGGGTATTCCTGTTAAGACGGATAAGGGAAAGGATTTGATGCACAATAAATTTATTGTGTTTGATAATAATATTGTTTGGACTGGTTCAACGAATTTAACGATTAATGGAACCCAGAAAAATAATAATAATGTGATTGTTTTGAAGTCAAAAAATGTAGCTAAGATTTTTGAGAGACAGTTTAATGAGATGTGGCAAGGGATGTTTGGGATGTCTCGTTTGTCTACGCTAGAAAGTCAGGATTTGGTGGTGAATAATACGCCGGTTCGGGTGTTGTTTTCGCCGGAGGATAAGGTGTCTAAAAAGTTGGTGGAGTTGATTGCTGGGGCGAAAAAAAGTGTTAGGTTTATGGCGTTTTCTTTTACCCATGAGGAGATGGGAAAGGCGATGTTAAATCGTGCAAAGGCGGGGGTGGATGTGCAGGGTATTTTTGAGACGCGGGGGAGTGAGACGCAGTATAGTGAGTTGAGTAAGTTTTATTGTGCGGGTTTGCCAGTGCGCCAAGATACGAATCCGAGTGCTTTTCACCATAAGGTTTTGGTGATTGATGGGGAGACTGTGGTGACGGGTTCTTTTAATTTTTCTAATAATGCGGATTTGCGTAATGATGAGAATGTGGTGATTTTGAAGAATGGGGATGTTGCGAAGGAGTATTTGGGTGAGTTTACGATGCGTTGGGGGGAGTCGCGTCAGCCTTCTAAAACTAAGATGAAATGCCGGTGATTTTTTTGTTGGTATATGGTGAATATTTTGGGGTTGAAGAGTGGAAAATTAACCCCAAAATATTATTTATTAATACTAATTAATGTTTGGTAAATTTGGGTCTTGGTTACAAGTTTTTAAGGGTAATGCTTCTCCACTTTCAATTTTTTTGATTCTCATTTGGTCAGAATCAGTTATGACTTCTAAACAAGCACAACCATATCCATAGTAACCATTGGTTCTTACATATTCGTTTTCGTTAAGAGTGGGTAGGTTTTCCATTCCTTTTGCTTGAGTTCCTCCTTGAGTTGAAATAATCCAACGGCCATCGCTGTCTTTTAAATACCAGTTGGCGGGGGTTGGATTCATTAGCCATCCACATCTGGTTTCGGTGGCGTTACTCGGAAGAGAGAATATAGAAATAGTTGAAAAAATACTGAGGATACAGAGAATATTTTTTTTGTTCATTTTAGTTAATTTATTTGGATAAATTAAGATAGTAACCTATAACTGGATAAATTTTTCCTATAGGTTACATTTCTAAATAATCCTTAAATTTTTAAAGATTTTATCTCTTATAAAGCTGTTTTATATTCAACTAAAGTGCTGCGTTTATTGAAAAGCCGGTTGAGATAAAATTGTAATTGTCCCTGTACTTGGGGTAACTTACCTAAAACGCAAAAAAAGGCATAAATAGCAGCGGGTTTTTGAGGTAAAGTATGACGCATATAACGGTAAATGCGAAAACTTAAAAGGGGATAGGTAAGAAATAGCAAAAGACTCCAGCCATGAGTTACAAAAGCCATCAAAATTGCTACAGTGGGTACTAGCAAACCCCATAACCAATTGCTACGACTTTCTTTAACCCAATGGCGTTCTGGTTCACCGCCGTGCATAGCTGCGCCTTCTGCAAAAGCATGACCGGCCCTAACATTTCGTTTCCACCATTGAGATAATTTTAACATTTGAGCATCATGCAAAGTCATTTCTGCATCCATTCGCAATATTTTCCACTTATTTTGTCGTAATCTCACACATAATTCTGGTTCTTCTCCTGCTATTAAACTCTCATTAAATCCTCCCACTTCTTGTACAGCTTTTACGCGCATCATGGCATCTCCACCACAAGCTTTTGCCTCACCAATGGGTGTATTCCACTCAATATCACAAAGCTGATTGTAAATAGAAACTTCAGGAAAACGTTCGCGTCGGCGACCACAAACCACTGCTAAATCTGGCTGTATTTCCAATTGATTAACAGCCTTTTCTATCCATCCATTAATTACCTCACAATCCCCATCAACAAACTGAACAAATTCGAGGTCGGGATGAAGTTGTAGTAAATGATAAAAACCGGCATTTCTTGCCCGCGCTGCTGTAAAAGGAATTGATAAATCCAACTCTACTACGCTGACACCCAAAGCGCGCGCTAATTGCACACTACCATCGGTTGAACCTGAGTCTACATAAACAATTTGCTGAACTTTTCCTAATAAGGAAAGTAAGGATTTTTCGAGACGTGAACCTTCGTTTCGGCCAATTGTAACGACACCAATTTTACTCATTTTACTTCGGTTTTTGTGGTAATAATTTTTGCAGGAATTCCGACTGCTGTACCTCCTGTAGGAATATCAGAAAGCACTACAGCATTTGCACCAATACAAGCATTTTCACCGATACTTACATTACCTAAAATTTTTGCACCGGCCCCTACGTTTACACGATTAGCTAACTTTGGTGCATCAAAAGGCCGGTCTAAATAACGATTTCCTAAAGTTACACCTTGGCGAATAATGCAATCATCGCCAATCACCGAATAACCGTGAATGACAATGCCACTTTGATGTTCAATAATTACACGCCGGCCCAGTTGAACTGTATAGGGTAATTCTATGCCATAACTATTGCGAACTTTGCGATATAAAGCACGATAAAGCACACTTAAAGGGGCACGAAAAATCAAGGGTTTAATTGTCATTCTCCACACCCCAAAACGCTGTACAGCAACAGCACGAAATCCAGGTAAAGTCCAATCACAACCATGCGCGATCCAGTCTTCTTTTATTTGCGCCAAAAGTCCTAATTTTTCTGGTTCTTGACTCATACTTCCACTCCTTTTAAAACTACACTATTACGGATAAAATCGCCTAAAATTTGTGGCGGATCGCTGTCTGGTTTGCGCTGAATAGAACGCCGCATTCGCCATAAAATAAATGCAAAAACCCAAACGGCATCTGCAACGGCTGCATAGAACCGGCCATAATTTTTGACAAAAAATCTTTTGCGAGAATCAAACCAATAACCGGGTAATCTTTTCGGTGGTTTTTTGGTATCTGTAACACCGGAACTTTGCCCAACTAAATGAACCACACGACTTGCCGGCACATACCAACAAGGCCAACCGGCTTTATTTGCTGCTAAACAAAAGTCTTCTTCTTCAAAATACATAAAGTATTTTTCATCGAGTAATCCGATGCTTTCAAAAACTTCTCTGCGGATAATCATACTGGCACCGGCCACCCAATCTGTGACGCAATTTTCATTACTAACTGGCGGGGCAATTACCCATTTTGATAATAGTTTTGTCACAATTCCTAAGCGCAATCCGTTATCAAGTTCACTTTGGATTGTATGAAAGCGAAATGCCGAACACTGCGGGGTAGTATCGGGGTCTTCTAACCGGCTGCCGGCAATTCCAACGGTGGGGTTTTCATCCATAAAATTAACCAAAGTTTCTAAGGCTTTTGGACGAACAATTGTATCGGGATTTAAAAGTAGAATATATTGCGGTGGATTGTCTGATTCTAAAGCTTTCTGAATGACAGCATTATTACCAAAAGCATAGCCGCCATTGCGATCTAAAGGCATAAAAGAAACCCAACTTTGCCAATTTTCTTTTGTAATTGCGCTGCTTATTTCTTCAACAGAATTATCACCAGAGGCGTTATCAGAAACGACAACGTGAGTACCAGGTAAGTTTTGTACCTCACTTTTTAGGGAATGTAAACAATCAATTGTGAGGGCCGGTGTGCGGTAGTTCACAATTACTACCAGTAAACGAGTTGGGCTGTTTAGGGAAAATTTTGTGACCATTTTAGATGTTTCTCCTCTTAAAAAGATTAACTAATTATCATCGGTTCTCGATTGGAGTTTTCAGCATTTGTACGGCTAAAAACAACGCTTTCTGTTTGATTTGGCTGCCGGTCTAACAAGTCAAAAATCTTTGCATCTTTACTCATTTCAAACTTGCGGGCAAATAATTTTGTAGAGTAGGCTAACCTTGTATAATCTTTGTTAACAAAAATGCGCGGTCGTGTAGGGTTGGGATTATTCCAATCTATATAAAATTTATTGTCTTTAACAATTTTTTCTTTAAATGGTGAATTAACTATCAAAGTTTGAAAAAACATTTCATCAGGAATATCCACATATTTAAAGAACTCCACAAACCCCGGATTTTCCTGCAAATAACTGTGAATATACTCGATACAATTGCGGGGTAAACAGCAAAATTGTGACCCTCGATAGGGTTCAAAACCTTTGGGAAATTTACGTTTTGGTTTTACAGGCACAAAAAACATTAAACCCGACCACAACCATGACAAAAGTTTAAACCATTTTTTATCTCCTCGACAATAGCGATTAAAAGAATTGAGATTTAACGAACCTGGAAACACAAACCGCAAACTACCAAACCGAAAATGCCAGTAATTGATGTTGTCATAGTTGCGATTTGGCCAGCCTGTGGCATCTGTTGGGATAGAATTATTTTGATATTCGAGAAAAATTTTGTCGGGGTTTTCGCTAAAAAATTCTTCAATTTGGGCAGTTGATTTTACAGGATAATCTTGACCGCTTAAAAATACAACGCGGTCAAAATCTAGCTGCCGGTTGCAGAGTTCTTTAATTCCCTCCAGCATTGCTGCAACAATACCAAAATCTCCCCAATAACAAGACAATCTTTTGGTAAACCAAACATTCGGAAAATTGAGGTTAGATGTCAGTTGGTTATAAATTTCTGGGGATGTTTTTTTGTCAATGTGTAAGAAAAACAAAGCGTTTTCTGTATTAAGCCGGTTCACCAAACGAATTATCTGTTCTGGGAACCTATGCGCGAGAATAATGTAGGCAATTTTCATTGTTTTTTTCCTCAAATTTAGACAGTAATTTTTTCAGATAACGGTGAACTTGCTTTCTTGTCAAGGTTTTTTAACACCGAAGTAAAAGCCGTAGCCCAGCCTTTTGAAACTTCATAAAATTGTTCTTGTAAAGCTAAACAATTGAGTTGTTTTTGTTGGTAAAAATCCTGGTCATTGGATAATTTTAAAATCGCATCTCCGTAAGCTTGGGTGTCATTTGGTGGAACTTCCACCACGCCAGAACCTACATAAGATAAAGCCGGACAAACGGCAGAAGTAATAACCGGTCGCCCTGCTAAAATTGCCTCAGCCACCACTTGATTAAACCCCTCAACAAAATCCGTTGTTGTTGGCACAATCACGACGTGGGAACGATTAAACATTTCCCGCATTTGTGGTTTATTGCAATAGCCATGACAAACAAAACTTGCCGTTACTCCTGCTTGCTTTGCGGCGAAACGTAACGCCTCTAACTGCGAACCATTACCGCAGACATTAAAGATAATATTATGATGATTTTCTGAGGCGAAACGCTTGGCAATTTCTAATAAATCAAAAACGCCTTTATCACGTTCAATTCTGCCGGCAAATAAGACTCGAAACGGCGACGCATTGATATCAGGATCAACCACACCGGCAAATTCCGAACGCCGATAGGTTGGCAAAAATGGCACCATTGGGGCGTGTTGGTTGTCGGTTAGCTGTTTAACTTGTTCAGCAATATCCTCAGAAGCTACTAAAATTGCCGTGCAATCTTTGGCAAAAAACCGCCGATTGAGATTTAAAATTAACTTTTCTTTTCCACTGGGAACCTGATATTTACGCCACAAAACACAATGCAAAGTAGGGACAACCTTTACCCCAAAAACCGGCAGTAAATATAAAAGAAACCAATGCGTTGTTCCGTCCGCTACTACAGCCAAATCTGCCTTAAATAAAAGCGCCGAAACAATAAACCTCAAACCATACCAAATTTGACCTAAATGATAGAAAATTCCCGACGAATTACGTCCGGGGAGTGGCCGGTGTTCCAGAATAAATTGGCCGTTTTTTTCTAGCTTTTTATCACTATTAGAAGAAATCACATATCCTTCTGCATCCAAATCTCGGCAAACATCATAAAATTGACCAGAATAGGTGACAGAAACCTGTGAGGGGTCATCTTGATTATCTGCCCAATATTCATAAGTTTTTATCACATTTCCAGGGCCGGCAGCATAAATAATTTTTAGATTTTTTAGCATTATATTTCTCCTTTTTTGAATTCTACTTTCTATATTTTGGAATTAAGACAAAATCAACAATCAATTTTTTTTACATCCCTCCCACCAACAAGGGTTTTTATCAATAAAATTTATCAAAGCATTGTATTTAGGAGAACTCCCTTGAGACACATATTCCAAAGCACCCCAACTTCCCCACTTACTAGGCTCATTAATATCAACAAAGTGCATAAAAAGTGTACCTCCTGCTTGTTTCCAGTTATTGAGTAGTTGAGTGTACAAAGCATACATTTCGGGATGCCGGTTGAGGGCAATAAAAAAGCTTGTTAATTTCTCATTATTTTCTAATCCAAAACTTCCTACAATATGCTGACCCCCTTCGTAGGCAACTAGTTGTAAACCCTTATCTTTCGCAACCTTTGCTTGATAAAGAAAACTATTTAAATTCTTATCTAAACTATCGCTACTTGTTCCATCTCCTAATACATTCCCCTCTTTTAATTGTTGAAAAGCCTTTGCAAAACCCCCATCCGAATCTTGCCACCAAGATTCAATAGTTTTGAGGTTTTCTTTGTCACCCAACTTACCGCTAAAATAGCCGGTTATAGCATAAGCATCTATACCATGTTGATAGCAAGGCTTATTTCCTTCGGCTACCCAAAAAGGGCATTCTAAAATCGTTTCTTCCAAACCTTGCGAACCTGTTTGCGTGCTAATAACACATTTAACACGCTGTTTGTTATCCTTAAAAACATCTTTCCAAATATCACAATTTTGAGCAGTACGCATTCCGTACCAATTCATATAAGACTCATCCTTATCTTGCCCCCATTTTGCCTTACCTTGTTGCGAAGCATATTGTGCTTGTTCAAATTGCCAATTCCATACCTCATTAGAAAATTCTACATAAGCTATAAGATTAGGGTTTAAATTTTCCTTCACCATCAATGCAAAATTTCTAATATATTCATCCGTTGCTTGATGAGGAATATTAAACCAAGCATCAGCATTAACTTTATTAGCCAGCGCCGCCATAACCTCCACCGGCACTCCTTTTAAAGCATAGGAAACTGTTTCTGTAGTGGGTCGGTTTTGCCATTCTTTTTGTTCAGAATTATTGGTTTGCATCCAATCCATAAATCGCAAAGCCCGAAACTTTTTAATCTTTTCTATAAATACCGCATTAAAAATTTCTCCATTTTTATACGCAGTTTCATACTCTTCTTGAATTACTTTAATATTGCGAATATAATTACCATTATTATTAGGATCAGTCTCTATAATTTTCAACCAAATTCCTGCACCACTCGCAGGATTTACATCAATAACATCCCGTCCTGGTTGAGATTCAGCATCAATTTTTTTGGCATCAAAACTATATTCAATTTTTCCTTCACCCTCATACAAAACCACATACTTGCCCCCTGGAAACTTATTAGGAATTTCCCGCAACAATAACGTTCCTACTGTCGTATATTTTGGAGAATCTTCAGGACGCGGTAAAGACTTTACCCAGCCATTTTCATCTAAATTTAACTTATCATATTCCTGAGTATCCCACTCGCCTTTTTCACAATCAACCTGACCATCATCACATTGAGTTAACCACTTTCTTGAACTTTTAAAATGATCTAAAAAAGGTAACTCTGTTGACCAATCACCAATAGCATTTAAACCCACACCCAAAGACGAATTAGCATTCTCACTTTTTGTCGCCAAAGCATTCCAATGTTGCGGATTTTCAAAGACCATTGGCAACAATAAAACCAACAATAAAACAGACCCAACCAAAAACAAAAACTTTTTTTTAAGTTTATCAGAGAAATCCATAATAACACCCCTTTTAACAATTATTTTTGTGGAGCTAAAGCCCGTCTTGGTCGCTGTCTAGGTTCCGGTTCTTTTAACACCAATCCTGCAATTCCCCCACTACTTAAAGTAAAAACCGGATTCAACATTGCATTTAAAATACAATCCATCATAAACAACATCAAAACCATCGCCACCGCCACCACCGGCGCCACTTTTGGATGAGCCCATAAACGCGGAGGATAACGCAAAATAAATAAACTCCCCACCGGCAACAACATCGACGCAGTTAAACTCACCAAACCCACTAAACCATTTTCTCCAAAAGCAATAATCCACAAACTATCGGTCACAGAAATATCCTTTCCTGTCTCATCGTAAACACGGGATCTGCCCCATCCTCCCCAACCAAAAATAATCTTTTCTCGTGCTTTTTTAGAAAGCATTTCTTCATTCTGCAAACGAAACTCAAAAGACTGAGCACGTTCGGCATTTGTTGCTTGAGTAATAATCGGAACAATATCCTTACTTGAAATATTTCCAGTCACGCCATTGTAGACGTAATAACACATTCCAAACATCAAGAGAAACACCGGCACAGCCGTTCCTAAATACTGACCAGCAAACAAAAACAAAACCCCAATTAACAAATAAAAATAAGCACCCGTAGACTTGACCAAAACCACTGTCACCACCAACAAACCCACCAACCAACTCGCCGGATAACCCCAAATATCTCTAATAGCTTTTGTATGCCATAACCAAATAGCGATCAAAGTCGCCGCCATCATCCACATTCCAACCATCAAACCAGTTTCCATAAAAACCGTTGGTCTATAACCACCATAACGAAGAACCAACGCCCAGTTAACCGTTTGATTAAACCCATAAATCCACTGGTGTAATTGCGGGCCTAAACGAGTTTCTGCTAAACACAAAGGCACATAAACCAAACCCCCAATCATCATCCCAATAGCTAATTCCCGCATTCCCTTCAAATTATTGAGATAAATTCGTCCCAAAAAATAAGGCAATCCCCAAGTAACAGTTTGGTCAAGTGCTGCCGATAAACCATCATAAGGGCCCAAATCATTAGCTAAAGACGACACAAAGGGACACAAACACCAAACCAACATTGGCACATCTAACCAGCCAAATTTAAACGAATTAAAACGTTCAAAATCATAAACCGCCGTAGCCAGCATAATCCCATAACAAGTTGCTGACATTTTCGTATAATCTGGCAAACCAGGCAGAGGAAATTCACCCAAAGGTAAAAACAGCCACGCCGCAATAAAAGCAACCACCAGGGCTCGCTGCGTTGGAAACTGCGTGAATAGATAAAAAACCGCCGGAATCCAACCTAACATCACTAAATTGCCGATAATATTCATCTAAAAAACCTCTGCCGGTTGCCAAAATTGAACCTTTACTGCTTCTTAAGCCAAGCATTCTTGACATCTTCTACTAAAATGCGAAAATCCAGCTTTTTAAATATTTTTCATCTTTTCTTTTCTGAGTTTTTATTCCTCCTTTTAACCAACCTTAAACGATGTTTTACACTTCTCCCGCCTTAAAGATTAAGCTTGAAATTAAATACTAATACTAGCGGTACTTTGCTCCGATTGAATATTGTAAATTTTGGCATTATTTACAGCAGCAAAAAGTGCCGATTCAAACCGATCTGTCGCCTCTTCCCAGGAATAATCTGTCGCTGTATTGTAAGCAGCATCCGACATAGTTTTCCACTCATTTTCTGGCATTTGGCAAATTTTTATAATTGCCTTAGCCATATCTTCAGGATCTTCTTGCTTCACCAAAATTCCCCCACCTTTTACTAACAAATCTGGTGCAGCCCCAGCAGGCGTACCAATCACCGGCGTGCGACAAGCCATCGCCTCCAAAATGGGCAAACCAAAACCTTCTCGCCGCGTTCCAAAAAGCCAAGCATCACACTGACTATAAAAATCCTTAAGTTTCTCATTTGGCGCACAATAAGCATAATTTGTATCTTTTGGCAGAGGCAATTCAGGAAGAACCTTGGCACTGCCAAATGCAACTAACCGCAACTCAGGAATTGTTTGCTTAGCAATACGGTAAGCTTCCAAACTAATATCAGACCCTTTTGATTTCATTGGAGTGTACATAATTCCCACCGTAGGAACCGGCTGTTTTCCGCGCACCGGCGCATAAAACTTATCAGTTTCCACACTATTAGGAATTAAAGCTAAAGGCACTTGATTAAACCGCTCTTTTAACAAATCCTGAACCCAACTTGCAATCACAATTTTAGGAATAGGCAAAGCTGAAACCGCATCCACTTCTTCCAATTTCCCTCCCCAAATTTCATAGTCTTGGAAAAAATGCACCTTCACTCCCTTAGAAGGCGATAAACGCCACACCCAATCCCCCGTTTCCCACCAAGTTGCAATCACCACATCCCCATCAGGCACATCCGCATCCACAACCGGCCTATAACTTTCTGTCAATTTCCGAGGAATATCTAAATGGTCAAAATGTGACATCGGATTAATCTTAATCCAACCCTTTCCCCGAATCAAAGACTTTAATTGATCTCGCAAAGAAGGCTTCCATTTCGCCCGCGAAACCAAATACACCTCGTGACCTCTTTTTTGCAAATGTTCTGCATAAATAGAAATCACACGCTCCCCACCAGACAAATTAAAACCACTTCCTAAAACAAACGTAATTTTCATTAATTTTCTCCTCTATCTTTTTTCAGTTTTTCCTTGGTAAATAGTCACAATAAAAATATTAAATGTTCCCCAACTACGACATAATTTTTGAAATTAAATTTACAAGTTTTTCATGCTGATGCCTACGACTATAACTCCTTAAAATCAAATCTTTTCCAGCATTCCCTAGTCTTTCTTGTCTGCTAAAATCCCCCAATAAACTCACACAAGCATCGGCAAAATCTGCCTCTAAATCTGCCACAATAATCTCTTTATTTTCTGTAATCTCTATACCCTCACAGCCTTTTGACGTACTCACCACCGGACAACCATACGCCATCGCCTCCAAAATTTTAATCCTTGTACCGGTACCATACCTCACCGGCGCGATACAAACCGGCCGACAAGCATAAATCGCTTTTAAATCCTCCACAAAACCCAAAACCTCCACCCCAGCAACCCTCGAAAACTCTCCTCGTAAACCATCCTCAATTCCTCCTACTAACAAACATTTACAACTCGGACACCGGCTGCGAATTAAAGGCCAAACTTTTTCTACAAAATTTTTAGCCGCATCGCCGTTTGGCGAACCCTCACCTCCACTCATATTCCCAACAAAAACTAAGGTTTGAATCTCACTTTTGGTATAATTTATTTCAGGAACTTCTACACAATTGGGCACGATAAACACCGGATGGGGATAAAATGCCGTCGCATCCACCGGCTGACAAACAAAAGCAGCTTTTGCCCTTTTAACCGCATTTAATTCATAGCGGCGTAACTTTTCCAAATCCCAACGACTCCGCCAGTCAATTTTCCCTCCATCAAATGCTTTTACCTTGTCAGCTTGTCGCAAATGTTCAGGATCATCCACATCCAAAATCAAACGCGGATGATTTAACACACCGGCAAAACGAGAAAAATCAATTCTGTAACCAAAAACCGCATCAAACTTGTCAACTTTTAACCCAGAAATTTGAGAAATGGGCTTATCGCAACAATCACCCCGGTGCATTCGGGGCAAAGGAGAAAACAAATCATCCCGCAAATTTTTTAAACGATTTGTAGGCAATTCAAAAGGTCTTTCTAAAGGCAAAATTCCGGCGGCAAAAGCTGGACGTTCCACCCCAGCATCGCAATCAAACAAAGCAAGCGTTACATCAGCAACTTCTGCCAAAGCCTGTAAAAACATATTTTGGCGAACCAGATAACCAGCACCCCCGCGCCAGGGAACACCTACTCCGACATACAAAACTGATTTCATAGCCAAAAATGGGAGATAACTAAAAAATTACAGACTGACAACCGGAAAAGCTAAACCCAAAGCGTGACGAAGTGCTAACACCCCGCCCAGCAAAGCAATAAATAGCAGGGTTGACCACAAATCCTGCCATAAACAAGCCAATTTTTCCCGCCACAAGCCGTAAGTAATACACATATACGGGGGAATATTGCTTAAGGAAACCGCGCCCACAGCCCCTAGAGAGCCCCACAAAGCATAACCACCCGGAATTCCAATCGCCAAAGCCAAAAAGCTGAAGAAACATCCTAAAGCAACAAAGCGAGGATTGCCAACGGCAAACAAAGCCGCATCAATGGTTTGAGTAAGAACTATTGGCCAAATACCCAAAGCCAAAACCGGCAACATCCACGCCGCATCTTCGTAGCGATTATCGTATAAAAAACTTACCGCCAAATCACCAAAGGCAACCACCACTGCCAAAATTACCGCCATTCCAACTAACAGCAAACTGCGATTTTTTTCAATTTTGGCGCGGAATTCGCTTCGGGGCAAACCGGCAAATTTAGAAAAGGCTGGGAAAATCACTTTATCGCTGATGGCTAAAATCACTTGCCGGGGCATATCTGCCAAGGTAAAGGCGATGCCGTAAATCCCTAAAAGTTCGATAGACAGGAGTTTACCTAAAACCAGCCTGTCAGTTTGGGCAGCTAAAAAAGTCATGGCTGTAGAAAGAAAAATCCATTTGCCAAAGGAAATTAATTCTTTCATGGCTTCTGGTTCCCAAGCAAAGCGGTTCGGATGTCCAGAGTTCAGCCGGTGACTCCAAATCATTTGAATGAACACACTCACCATACTACCCACAACCAGGGCCATAATTGAGGGATGGAAATAGGCCCAAACAATCATCACCCCAATGGAGACAACTTGCCCTCCCATTTCATAGAGAGCAATTTCTCTGACTGCTAACTCACGGTTAAGAGTAAATAGGGCAGTGGAATTAAAGCCGCTGATCAACGTGTTTAAACCCACAAGCGGCAGTAACCAAACCAATTGAGGCTCATTGTAAAATCTTGAAACCGGCCAAGCAATTAATAAACAACCAACCCAGAGAATTACACTGCGAATAACTTGGAGTGTCCAGGCGGTATTCAGAAAAGCTGGGTCATTGCCGCGTTTATTTTGGATGATCGAAGGCCCCAGGCCAACATCAGAAAACAAGTGCAGGCCGCTGATAAATACATAAACCAAAGCCATTAACCCAAACAGTTTAGGGGCTAACAAGCGAGTCAAAATTAGGTTACTGCCGAAGCGTAAAATTTGACTGGTGCCGTAGGTGGCAATTGCCCAGATAGCCCCCTTAATCGCTAACTTTTTGATGGAAACAGAAGACATATTAGTGGTTTCACTGGGTGATTTTTAATCGCTGCTGATTTGTGATTTGTCTTTTGTAATTTGTCTTTAGTTAAGTTGTTTTCAACCATACTTTATAGACCTATTACACAACTCCAAAAACCTGCCTAGTCATTTATCCTGATGTTGGTTAAAAGTTAGATTTTTAAACCTAACTAAATAACCTTCTTGCTCTCCAATCTCGGCCTTTATTTACGATTTTTAGAAACCATAAACTATGCCAAATTACACTCCTAAATAATTACCCTTGACTGACTGCAAGCGGAGAAGAAGCTTTAATCTCCGTACCTTGAGGCTCAGTTTGGTAAGCAAGAAATAGATTAGCGAGTTGTAGTGCTTCGGTTGCGGCATTATGTTGTTCTTGAACTTTTTTTGCACCGGCCTTCCCCATCTTTTCCAATTGTTCTACGGGCATTTCTAAGGCAGTTTCCATTGCGTCGGCAAGTGCTTCCACTGAACCGGCCGGGACTAACCAACCAGAAACACCTTCTTGGATCAGTTCAGGAATACCGGCAACGTAGGTACTGATGGCTGGCCGGCCCAAGGCAAGACTTTCCATCAAAACCACCGGCAAACCTTCGGCAAAGCTTGGTAGTACCATTGCCCGCGAGGCTAAAATTTCTTGCCTTACCTTTTGGGTATCTGCCCAACCGGTGATTTCCACGCAGTTTTGCAGATTATTTTCGGCAATGGCGCCTTCAATTTCTTCTCGCAATTCTCCATCGCCCACAAGGATCAGTTTGAACTGCTTACCTTTGGCTGCAAGAAGCTTTGCAGCTTCCATCAGCAACAGTTGTCCTTTTTGTTCACACAACCGGCCTACACACACCAGACGCGGTGTTGAGGAAATGTTTGTGGGTGGTTGGTTTAAAAATTCTTGGTCTACTCCGCAGTGGACAATATGAATTTTTGACCATTGTTGCCGGTTACACCAGCGGAAAAGTTGGCTTTTTCCAAAGGAACTAATGGCAACAACAAAGGCTGCATTGTTGATTTTTTGCTCTAGGGATATGGTTTTGGCGCGGTCAAATTCTTCGGGCCCATGTACTGTGAAACTGTAGGCCGGCCCTCCTAGCACTCGGCACAGCATGACAACAGTGGTGGAGTTGGTGCCAAAGTGTGCATGAACATGGGTGATTTTTTGTTTTTCTAACCACAGCAGCAACACGCAGGCTTCCATTAAGTAGGCCAAATGGTGCAACACGCTGCTGTCTGCACCCCAGCTTATTTTTAGGGTTAGCCCCAGGGCGGTTAAAAATTTTCCGGGCCTAGTAACGGCTACAGAAAGGGCGCTCAGAATCAACCTTGTCATTCCAATTCCTAGTACAGCTTTGGTTTTATCTATTTCTACTCTGTCCGCTCGGTCTACCAAATCCATCTGTGGGCGTATTGAGTAACGTTCTACAGGAATACCTGCTGCTTCGAGGGCTGCTATCTCTCGCCGGATAAAGCTGTGGCTGGTTTTCGGGTATTGATTCACAAGGTATGCTATTTTCATTTTTCTTTTTGGGTAGTTTATTTTCTTAAGCAAACTCTTCCTATAGATAGGTATTTCCCAGTAGTTTCTATGCTTTTATTGCTGAACTTGGTATTAGGAAAGCAGCATCTTTTTTGCTTTTTTAGAGATGTTTTCACTGCCGGAGTATGAGGCGGTTTTTATGATTCTGAGTTCGCCTGTCTGTATTTTGGCTGTGTTTCTAAAGAGTGCTTGTTATGAAGCTTAAGTGCGTTCGTTACTACTGGAGAGTGACTTGTTAGCTAAGTTTTCATTCGATGACAATTTCTTAAATTATCTCCATTGGAAGATCCTAATCTTGCTGCCTGAATGATTGACTTAGAGGTAAGCAAGTCTTGTTTTCATAGGAGATGAGTCCGCTTAAAAACATCTTAGCAAATTCAGGGAACAAATACTACTATTTTCCGATCAATAAACCGTAGATTTTTTTGAAATAAAAAAAAGAGGTATGATATGCTACTTGATAGTCCCCAATCAGTATTTATTCTTAGGCGCTGGAGTTCGTGCAAAAGCTGGCTTGCGTTCGCGTCGCTGCCCCTTTAGCCCTAACCTGTACCTAACGTATTTGTTCAATTTGTAAAAAAACTCTTCGTGGCTGGCTACCCCCACTGAGACGAAAAAGAAGTTCCAGTAATCGTCAAGCCTATAGCAGAGGGTAGACGCTTGATGAAAATTGAAAACTCTCAATGAGCCAGAAAGCAAGTCCAGTAAATTAAGGACAATTTTTATTAAAACATCAATTAGGAGAGCAGAGAAATGAAAAGAATACCATTCTTGAATACAGAAATAGATAACATATCGACAACAGAATTATTACAAAAGCTAGACCTGTATGGAGGGCTGGTATTTACCCCCAATGTCGATCACCTAGTAAAACTACAAAGTGACAAAGAATTTTACGATTTTTACCAACAGGCTGATTATAAAGTTTGCGACAGCAAAATATTAATTTATTTGGCAAAATTTTTAGGCACACCGCTGAGCGAAAAGATATCAGGTTCAGATTTATTTCCAGCATTTTATATGCACAATATGCCTAATGAAAATATAAAAATATTTTTAGTAGGAGCAGCAGAAGGAGTAGCAAAGAAAGCTCAAACAAAAATTAATAAAAAAGTTGGTAGAGAAATTGTTATAGGGGCGTATTCACCGCCCTACGGATTTGAAAAAGACGAAGCAGAAAGTGAAAAAATAATTGATTTAGTCAACGAGTCGGGAGCCACAGTTTTAGCAATGGGAGTGGGTTCGCCAAAACAAGAAAAATGGCTAGCCAAAAATAGAGACAAGCTTAAAAACGTCAAAATACTAATGGGAATTGGGGCTACCATAGACTTTGAAGCAGGCAACGTTCCGCGCTCGCCAAAATGGATGAGCGAAGTAGGGCTAGAGTGGTTTTATAGGCTGATCTGCGAACCTAAGCGGTTGTGGAAGAGATATTTGCAGGACGACTTACCGATTTTTTGGTTAGTTTTATTGCAAAAATTAAAGCTTTACCGTAATCCCTTTAACAAACAGCTAGAAGAAAAATCTGTAAATAGTTACCTGCAAAAAAAACCCATAGGTCAGGTGTTAGAAAAAGCCGGATTAATTTCTGGTGAACAGGTGAAATATATTTTAAAAGTTCAAGAAAAAGAAAAGCATTTTAGGTTTGGAGAGTTGTTAGTAATGCGGGGGTGGGTTAAACCGGAGACTGTTAATTTTTTTGTTGAACAATTACCGAAAATAGGAACAGCCAAAAATCCACAGCCCATAGGGCAGTATCTTAAAGCAGCCGGCTTGCTGGAGGAGTGGCAAATTCACACAATTTTAAAAGAACAACGTCAACATAATTTGCGGTTTGGTGAATTAGCAGTTAAAAAAGGGTGGGTAAAAAGAGAAACCATAGATTTTTTACTTGACTGTTTGGATGGGGGAAATTTGTCTTCTATGCAAACAGAAATCATACCAACCCTGAATCCCAATAATTCTAGGGGTTCTAGCTACGCTGCGAGTTCGGGGACGAGATAATTGCGGCGGGATACTTTAGAGAAACGTTGATTTTAATATCAAAAAATTTGGTAAAAAATCTGGTGATTTTGTTGATAATTTTTAAACTTTATTCACCCTATTTACCATTGTGGTTAAGTTGATAATATACGACGGACTTTAGCCAAATTGGAACCTATGTTTATCCTTGATTTGATGTTGCTGGCAATTGCTGTGGTTTTATTAATTCCTGCCGGGGTTTTGTGTATGGAGTGCGTTGCGGCTGCGATGGCACCGGCAAAAAGTAGCACGGTGGAATCAAAACGTCCAAGCATTGGGGTTTTAGTACCGGCTCACAATGAAATTGAGGTTATTGCTGCCACTTTAAAAACTATTGTGCCGCAATTATTACCAACTGACAGACTAATTGTGATTGCCGATAACTGTACAGATAATACGGCAGAAATAGCCCGCGACTGTGGTGCCATTGCTATTGAACGAAATGATACCAGTAAACGGGGTAAAGGCTATGCCTTAGATTACGGTTTAAAGTTTTTGGCAGTTGCGCCGCCAGAAGTGGTAATTATCATTGATGCTGACTGTGTTGTGCAGGAAAAAGCTATCGAAAAAATTGCTGTTCTAGCATTAAAAACTGGTAGGCCGGTGCAGGCAACTTATGTAATGGAACGTCCCGAAAATTCCTCAGCAAAAAACTTAATTTCTGCTTTAGCTTTTACTGTAAAAAATTTAGTACGTCCGGCGGGCTTAAAAGAGATGGGTTTGCCGTGTTTGCTAACAGGAACCGGCATGGCATTTCCTTGGGATGTGATTGTAAAAGCCCCCCTTGCTAGTGGGAATATAGTAGAAGATATGCAGTTAGCTGTGGATTTAGCGCTGGCTGGTTATCCTGCAACATTTTGCCCTGAAGCAAAAGTTACTGGGGTATTGCCCAATCAAAGCGCTGCGGCTACTACTCAAAGAACCCGCTGGGAACATGGACATTTGCAAACGCTGCTTACCCAAGTTCCCCGGTTGCTGCAAGGATCTTTTAGCCAAAAACGTTTAGATTTAGGGGCGTTGGCGTTGGATTTAAGTGTTCCTCCCCTATCGCTTTTAGTAATGGTTTGGCTGGCTTTTATGGGGTTGGCAATTGTAATTAAAATGGCGGGGGGTTCGTGGGTTCCGACTTTGCTATTTGCAACGGATGGGTTATTAATTTTGCTGGCTATTTTAACGGCTTGGGCAAAATTTGGCCGAGAAGAATTTCCGTTGACAACTCTTTTAGCTGTGCCGGTTTATATTTTGTGGAAAATTCCTGTTTATTTGGCTTTTTTGGTACGCAGACAAACTCAGTGGATTCGGACTAACCGAGATGCCGGTAGTACCTAAGTTTAGCTATCGCAAAGATTGAGGTTTTATTAGGCTTTGAGGAAGCGATAGGAAGTATTTTTTTTGTTTTTTATGCTCAAATACACTAGCTATGAATACTCGCAATTTCAACCAATCTTCTAATAATTTACCTGTAAATTTAGAAACTCCTTTCGCTTCTAATTTTAAAGATTCTTTTTTAGAGCCGGGTGCAAATGTAGCGCAGTTTTGGCAAGAGTTTTTAAAAGATTTACCTCCTATAAATGGGGGAGATTTTTTGAATTTGAGTTCACAAAACAAAGTAGATGTGGAAACGGGCGTGGGGCCGGTTACGGAAGAAATTAAATTGTCTTTAACTCAAACTTCTTTCTTAAAAGCTATCTCTGAACAAAATTCTATAGATTTATATATTTTGATTCAAGCGGCTTGGGCAATTTTGCTGAGTCGATACAGTCGGGAAAAAAATGTGGTGTTTGGAGTGACACCGACATCGGGAAGTTTTAATGCTTTGCCGATGAGAATTTTTGTAGATGCAGAAGAAAATTTTATTTCTTTTGTGAAAGAATTAGAGCGATTATGGTTGATTTTGGCGGACTACCGACATACTAATATTGAGCAAATCCAAGAATGGTTGAATTTACCTAAATATGGTAATATTTTTGAACACTTATTGATATTTGATAACGAGGTAAAAAGTTCAGAATACTTTAGAAAATATGGGTTATTTATTAGTTGTTTTTCCGAAGAAAAACTGGTTATAAAAATTCAATATAACCCTGAAAAGTTTAGAGAAAGTACAGTTAAAAGGGTACTTTTGCATATTAAAACTTTATTAGAAAATATTGGTTTAAATCCTAACCAACGCTTAAAAGAAATTTCTAATCTCTGTGGGGCAGAATACCATCAAATAATGATGGATTGGAATAAAACAGAGGGCGAATATCCAGAAAATTTTTGCATTCATCAGGTTTTTGAAGAACAAGTTATATTGCACCCTGATGGGCCGGCAGTGGTATTTGGAAAACAACAATTATCCTACAATGAACTTAACCAAAAAGCTAATCAATTAGCTCATTATTTAATAGGTTTGGGAGTTGGTGCTGACGTTCCTGTGGTGATTTGTTTAGAGAGAAGTATTGAGTTAATGGTGGCTATTTTAGCGGTGTTAAAAGCTGGCGGTGGCTATGTGCCGGTGGATCCTGAGTATCCGAAAGAACGTATTAATTTTATTTTGGAAGATGTCAAGACGCCGGTGTTATTAACTAGTGAAAAATTGTCAAAGAAACTGCCGCAAATTGAAGGAAAAATTTTGTGTTTAGACGGGTTGGAAAAAGCAATTTTTACAGGCAATATTGATAACCCAGTTTGTGAAATTAATCCAGAAAATTTAGCGTATATTATTTATACTTCTGGATCTACAGGCAAACCGAAGGGGGTTTTGATTCCTCATCGAGGTGTGGTTAATCACAGTTGGTATATGGCTAAATTTTTTGAGCTTACACCGGCGGATCGGGTGTTGCAATTTTCAACAATTAGTTTTGATATAGCGGTTGAAGAAATTTATCCAACTTGGTTTAGGGGGGCGGCGCTGGTTTTAAGAAGCCCAGAAATAGGAACAGCGGCAGAATTTATTAATTTTTCTGAGCAAAATCACATCAGTATATGGAATTTGCCGACTGCTTTTTGGCATGAGTTAGTGTACGGACTTTATCAGACAAAACAAGCGCTTCCTGATGCCTTACGTTTGGTGGTTGTGGGGGGAGAAAAAGCGTCTATTAAAGCTTATGAAAATTGGCAAAAATTGGCCGGTGTAGAAAAAATACGCTGGCTAAATTCTTACGGGCCTACTGAAACAACGGTGACGGCAACGTGTTATGAACCAGGGTCAGAAATTCCAGAAAAATTACCAATTGGTAAACCCATAGACAATACTAAGGTGTATATTTTAGATGAAAATATGCAGCCTGTTTCAATAGGTGTGGCGGGGGAATTGTATATTGGTGGTGCCGGTATTGCAAGGGGATATTTAAATCGGCCAGAAACTACGGCAGAAAGGTTTATTCCAAATTTATTGTTCAAATTGCCTGCAAATGTTTCGCCCGTTAACCAATCTTTTGAGACAAAAAAAGATAGATTTAAAGTCGCAGAAAATCCTGGAAATGAAACCCGGATTGAAGGCAATAAGGAGGGGATAAAAAATGAAAAGCAAAATCTTAATTTTTCCCCTGGTTTACTGTACAAAACTGGTGATTTAGTGAGGTATTTAGAAGATGGAAATATTGAGTATTTAGGTCGATTAGATTTCCAAGTTAAAATTCGCGGATATCGAATTGAATTAGGAGAAATTGAAAAAGCCATTGAACAATATCCAGAGGTAGCACAAACCACTGTAATTGCCCAGGAAGATAAGGGTGGCGAAAAGCGAATTTTGGCTTATGTGGTGGGGAAACAAAAAGATAATTTAGACGAGAAAAAACTTCGGGAATTTTTACAAGAGAAATTGCCCAAATATATGATGCCTTCGGCATTTGTGGGGATGGAATTTTTGCCGGTGACGGCTAACGGAAAGGTAGACAGAAAAGCTTTGCCGGTGCCAAAATTTGAGCGAATTCAGCAAGACACAAATTTTTTGGAACCAAAAGACGATTTAGAATTGCAACTAAAGCTAATTTGGGAGAAAACTTTGGGGGTTAGAAATATTAGCCTAAACGATAACTTTTTTGATTTAGGTGGGCATTCATTGTTAGCGGTGAGACTGTTATCAGAAATAGAGAAAGTTTGGAAAAAAAATTTCCCGATTACCGCATTTTTAAAAGCGCCAACCATTGAAAAGCAGGCAAATATTTTAAGAGGAGAAGGATTAACTGTTAATAATTCGTCCTTGGTATTATTAAATCAGGGCGGGGAAGGAGTTCCACTGTTTTGTATTTATGGAATTTTGCTTTACCAACCCCTGGCGCATCATTTTGATGGGGAAAGAGACGTTTATGGACTCTACCTTCCGGCAGAAATTAATCTGCTTAAAGAGGGGATAACGAAAGAAGAAAAAACGCAGTTAACCAGCGTGATTTATTTAGCAAGTCTGTATCGCCAAATAATTCAAGAAAAGCAACCAACCGGCCCGTATCTTTTAGCTGGAGAGTCTTTTGGCGGCTTGGTGGCGCTAGAAATTGCCCAACAATTGCGACAGCAGGGCGAAGACGTGGGGTTGGTTTCACTGTTTGATACGTTAGCGCCCGATCCTATGAAGCGGCTACCCTGGCATAAAAAATTAGGTTTTCATCTTCAAAATATACAGCGAGAAAGAGGACAGTACATCTTGAGTAAGTTACAACAAAGAGTAGAGGTTGCTAAAAATCAATTTCTCAGCTATTGGGTTAAATTTGCCCGTAGGTTAGAGAAACAAACCCCAAAAATCTTGGCAACTCCCTTACCAGAAACGCCAATGTGGCGTGTGCGAGACAACATGATCGATCAGGCAATACAAAATTACGAACCTCAACCCTATGCTGGTAAAGTTGTTTTATTCCGAGCGATGGATTGTTCGCAATTTGAGTGGTACTATACTGAACCGAAATTGTGGTCAAAGATAGCAGTGGGAGAATTGCAGGTTTATGAAGTTTCGGGTGATCATTTGGGGATTTTAAAAGAACCCTATGTGACAGTTTTAGCAGAACTTCTAAAAAAATCTTTGTAACTATAAGTAAGATGATAATCCAGTGAGGCAAAACATGATGGAAGTCGAGCAAATTTCCCCCAAAATATCTCTTAATAAACCGGGCAAAAATTTACCAGAATTTCCTGAAGATGGGGAAGAGTTTACAACTCAATCACCCAGTAAAGGTTTAAATTTACGCCCTTTAATGCGGGTATCTTTGCGTCGGTGGTATGTCATTGTTGGCTTCACGGCGTTGGCGGCATCAGCTGTTTGGTTGTTGAATTTAAAAAAGCCGTCGGTTTATAAAAGCACTTTTAGGTTATTAGTTGAGCCTGTGACTTCGGAAGCAAAATTAGCTGAACCGACGACATTAACTCGCAGTGGGGGGATGCCTAGTGAGTCGATGTTTGCCTTAGATTACCCGACGCAGATTCAAATTTTAACAGATAATCAAATGTTGTCTAAAATTTTAGAAGATGTGCGGGTTCGTTACCCTCAATTAAGTTATGCTGCTCTTAAGGAAGGATTAGTGGTAAAACGGGTGGGAGAGGGAGATTCTTCTTCGACTCGCACAAAATTAATAGAAGTTAGCTATCAAGATCAAAAGGCAGATTTAGTGCAGTTTGTTTTAGAAAGAACTGCTTATCGATATTTAAAATATAGTTTGGAAGAGAGGAAAAGTCGGCTTAGCCAAGGGGTAAAATTTATTGAGGAAAGACTGCCACAATTACAAACTCAAGTGACGACTTTGCAAGCGCAATTACAGAAGTTACAAGAGCAGTATGATTTGGCTGATCCTAAACAAAAGAATGATTTTTTGTATAAGCAAAATCAAGATATAACGACGCTAGAATTAGATACTCAACGACAGTTAAAAGAGCAACAGGAACTTTATGCTAATTTACAACAGCAATTACAACTAACTCCGGGGGAAGGTTTAGCGGCAACTGCGTTGAGTGAAAATGCTAATTATCAGCAGCTTGTCTCTAAATATAAGGAAATTGAAAGGCAAATTGCTATAGAGTCGGCGCGGTTTCAAATGGGTAGCCCGCAGATGCAAAATTTGGAAAATCAACGTCAAAAGTTGTTGGCGTTGATGAATGAAGAAACGGCATCAATTATTGGAAGTAATGGAACAAGTGTAGTCGGAGAGAATGGGGCTAATTTGGGAACGCAAAACGCAACTCGTTTAGCTTTAATTAAACAGTTGGTAGATACGGATAATCAAATTAATATTCTGCAAGTTCGCGCCCAAGAAGTTGCTCAAGCAAAAGCGAATATTGAGAAAGAAATTAATCAAGTACCGGCTATTTCTCGCCAGTATGATGATTTACAACGTCAGTTAGAAATTGCAACTAAAACTCTTGATCAACTTTTAACACAACGACAAACATTACAAATTGAAGCAGCCCAAAATGAGGTGCCTTGGGAATTGGTTTCTAAACCGCAAATATCTGTGGATGAAGAAGGTAAACCTGTGGCGGAACCGGCGGATTTGAAAAAGAAATTAACCCAGGCAATTATGGGAGGTTTGTTGTTAGGTTTAGCGGCGGCTTTCTTGTTAGAAAAGTATCGCAATATTTATAATGGTACTCCTGATTTAGAAGATGCGGTGAAAGTTCCGTTGTTGGGAGAAATTCCTTATTCTAATGTTGTTGATAATCGAGTAGAAGATGGCCGGGAAGTAAATAATCATGGATTGTTTCTTGATGCTTTTGAATCGGTTTATGCCAATCTACGATTTTTATTTACTGACCGGCCGGTGCGTTCTTTAACGATTTCTTCTGCTACTGCCGGTGATGGCAAATCAATTGTTGCTTTAAACGTTGCTAAAACAGCCGCAGCGATGGGGCACCGGGTGTTATTAGTAGATGCAGATTTTCGCTTTCCTCGCCTGCACAAATTGTTAAATTTACCTAACCAAAAAGGTTTAACTGATTTACTTTCTAGTAATCAACCGGCCAATAATTTCATTCAGCGTCCTTTGGCAATGGATAATTTTTCTGTTCTGACATCAGGACAACCTTTGCCTAATTCAATTCGTCAGCTTGCCTCATCAAAAATGCAGTATCTCATTAAAGAATTTCAAGGCAATTATGATTTAGTAATTTATGATACTCCCCATCTTTTTAACTTAATGGATGCTCATTTTTTGGGAGACAATACTGATGGGGTTTTGATGGTTGTAGCGGTAGGAAAAACGCCTGCATCTGCGGTTAAAAAAGTTATTAAACAGTTGGAAGCCTATAACATTCGCTGTTTAGGAGTGGTAGCAAATCACCTCAATTCTAAGGGCAAAAAATCTCTGCCAGCCAACCCGCCAGAAATGCTGGATGAGGTAGTGGTAGGTTAGGTAATTGTTGTTTTTTATTAAGTTCATAAATCGGCGGTTAATACAAAATTGCTCTTGGTGGGAAAACAATTTCCATCAAACCTTCGGCATCCCAAAAATGTTAAAATAGCAAAGATTGCACGTTGGGAGAAACACCGAATATGGGACGCCGTAAAGCCACCGTTACCTATACCGTAAAAGCCCACCCAGGAGTTACCATTACGGTGCCGGGAAAAGGCGATGATGAAAAAACAAGAGCAAGTGCCCTAGATGAAGCCTTGCGCTTGATGACAGAAGAAACTGGCCCGCTGGATAGTGATAGTTTTCCCGATGGGTTAGGAGTTGAAGATTTAATTTTTGTTGAAGCCTCCCATTCTCTGCTCAAAGAAGCGGAAGAAACGAGGACAGAAAAAGAACTAGAACCAATGGAAAAAGCAGCAAAAACTGTTGCTGAATTCACCTTAAAACGGGCAGCTTTGCAACAACAACAAGCGGGGGCCCAAAAATATTTAGGGTTAATTGAGGCGGTATTTTCTCTGCAACCTCTCACCGGCGAACAAATTGAAATGGCTACCGATAAAGCGTTTCCCAAAACTCTTGAAAATTTAGCTATTGCCAAAATAGATTTTGATAAATTGCAGCCCCAAGCTGAGGAAGCATGGAAACTCTTAAAACCGGCTTTTTCCCCGGCTGAAGAACAAAAACCCACCTCCAGCAATGGCAATAAACGGGAAAATGAGCCGGTGGCCAAGGTAAAATAGCACGTTGTCAATTGACAGTTGATAATTGATATTCCCAATTGGCAATTGACAATTGACAAAACAAGGTAAACTCTAATATTGCACGTTAAATAGAGTCCCCCGACTGCACGGAGTAAAACCTTGGGAATTGAGTTACGCAGTTATGTATATTTAGACAGCTTACAACCCCAGCACGCGGCGTATATCGGCACCGTTGCCCAAGGGTTTTTGCCATTACCGGGGGATGCTTCGTTGTGGATAGAAATTTCACCGGGAATAGAAATTAATCGTATTACTGATGTGGCTTTAAAATCTGCAACTGTGCGTCCGGGGGTGCAAATTGTTGAGCGACTTTATGGACTTTTAGAAATACATTCTAGTAAACAAGGCGAAACGCGGGCTGCTGGTTCGGCAATTTTAGATATGTTGGGAGTGCGGCGCGAAGAATGTATTAAACCCCGGATTATTTCTAGTCAAATTATCCGCAATATTGACCCCCACCAAACACAACTTATTAACCGCACTCGACGCGGACAACTTTTGTTGGCAGGACAAACTCTTTATGTTTTGGAAGTTGAACCGGCTGCTTATGCTGCTTTGGCTGCAAATGAGTCTGAAAAAGCAGCCTCTATTAATATATTAGAAATTCTGCCGGTGGGTAGCTTCGGACGTCTTTATTTAGGCGGAGAAGAACGCGATATTTTAGCTGCTTCACGGGCTGCTATTGGTGCTATTGAAAATATACCAGGCCGGGATAATTTGGCGGCCGGTGTAGGCAGAAAAGAATAAAACACCGCCAACCAAAACAACAGATGGGAGGCTGAATGCGATACATTGGAAAATTGGAAATCTGGGATTAGGAAAACATCGGCTCATGGCAAATATACAACATCTGGAATTGCTAAAACAAGGGGCAGTTAAATGGATTGAATGGCGCCTTAAACACCCTGAAATTGAACTGGATTTAACCGAAGCTGCCTTGAGGGGTGCAAATCTTCGTGGAGCCCAATTGCAGGGCGTAAATTTGCGACGTGCAGACTTAGGAAACTCTAAATTAATTGCAGCAAATTTAACCGCAGCAAATCTCAGCCTTGCTAACTTATCCGATGCTGTTCTTGTGGAGGCTTGTTTAAATTCTGCTAACCTCACCGGCACTTATTTAATAAATGCCTTACTCCATGACAGTGATTTAACAAATGCAAATTTAATTGGCGCTGATTTAAGTGAAGCAAATTTAACATCAGCAGATTTGACAGGGGCTCATTTGGTGGGCGCAAGTTTAAGAAAAGCTATGTTGCGCGAGGCACATTTGGGTGGGGCAAACCTTGCTAATGCCAGCCTTCAAAGTGCCGAATTTATTAATGCTTATTTGTATAAAGTTAATTTTCAAAAAGCTAATTTATCTGAAGCTTATTTGACGGGGGCTAATCTTTTTAAAGCTAATTTGGCTGAAGCTGATTTGACGGGGACAGATTTACGATCTTGTAACTTAAGCTATGCAAATTTGAAAGGCGCAAATTTGAAAGATGCAAAGTTGCGGGGAGCAAATTTAAAGGGGACGAACTTGACAGGAGCAAATTTAGCGGGCGCTAGTATGTCGGATGAACTGTTTTATGAATAAGAGGGAAATTACGCAAGCGAACTCAATAATAAGTGGGAAAATGGGAAGCTTTCTTTGAGCAAAAAAAAGGCTTCTAAAGATTAAAATCCCTAAAAAACAAAACTCAAAACAGAAAATTCAATAACAGAAAACAGATAAATAGTTCCGGGGTAAATGGGAACAAAAAGTTGTGCTTAGTAAAATTTGCAGACTTGTTCTCCGCAAATACACGGAACTTTTATTTATCATCCCACAAACTTTAAAGAATCTGATAGGGTTAATTATGAAGATATCACTCAAAAGATAGAGGCGGTCAACCGGCCTTGCTGTTACTTTGAGTAAGAGATATCTGATAAAAATCAAGCAGATATTTCGCGTTTATGCGATTTATTTAATGGCGAATTTGGGCAAGGTTTTTTGCTCAAACTCCAGGGTTGTATCTACCCAAACATCTTTTACCTGGAGACAACAAAATGTCTGTAAAATTCTCTTCAAACCTTACAGAGAAAAGCTTTCAATCTCTATCTCCGCGTTCTATTGTCTTTATTGATAAGGGCGTAGAAAATTATCAAAGTCTTGCCGCTGGAGTGGTTCCAAACTCTTCTTTAGTGTTTTTAGAAACCAATAGTAATGGTGTCGAAACTATTACAACTGAACTAGAAAAATATGCGTTGCAAAATCAAAAAATTGACGCAATTTCTATTATTTCTCATGGTAGCGCTGGGTTCTTGCAACTTGGCAATGTTGCTATTACGGCAGATAACCTTGAAACGTATCAATCTCAACTGCAAAAATGGCAATCAGCCTTTAGTGAAAAGGCAGATATTTTGCTCTATGGTTGCGATGTAGCGGCAGAAAATGGCAGTGTGTTGGTTGAGAAATTGAGTCAAATGACGGGGGCGGATGTTGCGGCTTCCACTGACTTAACCGGCAATGGGGGAAATGGTGGAAATTGGAATTTGGAATATAACACCGGCACTATTGAAGCCACCAACCCTTTATTAACAGAAACCCAGACAAATTATCAGGGTTTGTTAGCAACGCTTACCGTTACCAATACAAATGATAGTGGTAGCGGTTCGTTGCGTCAAGCGATTGCCGATGCCGTTGCCGGTGATACAATTGTTTTTAATTTACCGGCCAACTCTGTTATTACCCTCAACAGCCAATTAGAAATTAACAAAAGCATTACGATTGATGGTAGCAATGCAGCAGGATTAACCATCAGTGGAAATAATGCAACTCGGATCATTTATAGTGATTGGGATTGGCAAACTCCCAATGGTTTTGTGATTAATCTCAAAAACCTTACGCTTGCGAATGGTAACACGAATGATGCTGAAGGTGGTGCCGGTGTTCGTACAGGATATTTAGGACAATTAACTGTCGAAAATGTCACCTTTAAAAATAACGTTGCTCAACAAGGGGCAAGTATTCGTGGTGGAAATGAAAGCAATATTACTGTCATAAACAGTGTTTTTGATAGCAATAATGCAACTTCTGGCACAACAGATTTAATTCGTGAAAGGGGTGCCGGTGGCATTACAGCCCAAGGCGGAAACTTAACAGTAACCGGCAGTACATTTACAAACAATAAAGGTATTGTTGGCGCTGCAATTAACATTCTTAACACCAATTCTGTCATTGAGAATAGCAGCTTTTTAAATAACGATACAACGGCCGGTGCTAATTTTAGCGGTGCCCAAAGTGGAAACGGCGGCGCTATTTATACCGATGGTGCAAACTCCCCCGGAGAAGTGGGAAGTATTATCATCAAAAATAGCCGGTTTGAAGACAATAAAGGGGCCGGTTTTGGCGGTGGATTGTTCTTAAGTGCTTATACACCTCATACCGTTTCCGTCGAAAATTCCATTATCCAAAACAACGAAGTTATTACCGATGCTAATAACAACGCTTTGGGGGGAGGAATTTATCATCAATCAGTGCCTTTAACGTTGACAAATTCTGCCCTTGCCAACAATAAAGCTGTTTATCAAGGAGGTGGTTTATGGTCAAATAATGGTCAAGTTACTATCAGTAATAGTACCGTTTATGGCAACCAAGTTACAGATGCCTCCTCCGGTTATGGTGGAGGAATTCGCATCGGCGGAACTAACTTACCGGCTACTATCATAAACTCAACTATTGCTAATAATAGTGCTGGGTTTACTGTGGGTGGAATTTTGGCAGATAGCAGCACGCCAGTAACGGTAAAAAATACAATTTTTAGTAACAATACCGCCGGCAATCCTTGGAATATTCAATACAACACCAACCGAGAATTAATAGACGGTGGTGGAAACATTCAATTTCCAGCCAAAGCCACGACATTAGGTAATGATTATAACGCCACTGCAAGTATCACTATTGCCGACCCAAAACTGGGAACTTTGCAAGAAATTAACGGTGCATTAGTCCTACCTTTGCTATCAGGAAGTGCTGCTATTGATAGCGGGGTAAATGTGGGGGCACCGGCAACCGATCAACGGGGTTTACAACGTCCCCAAGATGGTGATAATAATGGTTCGGCATTGGTGGATAGTGGCGCCTATGAATTTTTGGGTAGCACTCCAGAAATTCAGTTTTTAGAAGGCGTTACTGAGATTGCTGATAATTCGACAACGCCGATTAATTTTGGAAACACAGAGATTAATTCTCCTGTCAGCAAAACTTTTTCCGTTAAAAATATTGGCACTTCTGATTTAAATATCAGCGGGTTACAATTGCCTTCAGGTTTTAGTTTGGTTGGTACTTTACCTACTACAGTTGCGCCGGGAGGAAGTGCGAATTTGGGTGTCCAAGTTGATGCTTTAGCAGCAGGTAATTTATCCGGTGAACTTTCATTTATTACCAATGATACTGATGAAAACCCATTCAATTTTCTGATATCTGGTGTTGTAAATACTCCCACTCCAACACCAACCCCAACCCCGGAACCCACACCAACCCCAACCCCGGAACCCACACCCACTCCAGAACCCACAACAGATCCAACTGATCTTAGTGATAAATTCCCTACACCACAATTAACACCAAATAGCGAAATTAGTACAACAATATCTGGTCAAGAAATCGATGATATCTTGATAGGAACTAGCCAAAACGAAGCCCTAAATAGCCAGGCTGGGAATGATATTGTGGTGGCACTTGGTGGCAACGATAATATTGATGGAGGAATAGGAAACGATTTATTATTTGGCAATATAGGCACTGATTATATTGCCGGTGGTGAGGGCAAGGATACAATTTTTGGAGGCAAAGACAACGATGCAATTTTAGGACAACTTGGCGATGATATTCTTTTAGGAGATATGGGAGACGATACCCTAGAAGGGGGCTTAGGAAATGATTTAATTTTTGGAAATATCGGCAATGACTTTATTGCTGCCGGTGACGGAAATGATACAGTATCAGGAGGTCAAAATGACGACATTCTCAAAGGAGAAATAGGCGATGATATTCTCCAAGGAGATATAGGTAATGACAGCATTTCTGGAGGCGATGGCAATGACTTGCAATTTGGAAATATCGGGGAAGATTTAATTGATGGTGGCAATGGAAATGACACCATTTATGCCGGAAAAGATAACGACACAGTAATAGGAAATGCCGGTAATGATTGGCTCTACGCCGATAGGGGAAATGATATCATTGAAGGCAATAGCGGTAATGATATCCTCAATGGTGGAGAAGGCAATAATACCCTTACCGGCGGTATCGGAATAGATACCTTTATTGTGAATGCCGGAATAGGAACCGATGTGATTACTGACTTTGAAATTGGGGTCGATTTTATCGGCTTAAGCAGAGGCTTAACTTTCAACGATATTACCCTCACAGCCAGTAACAATGACACAACCATAAGCATCAAAAATAGCGGGGTAATTGTAGCGCAAATAAATGGCATACAGCCCGTATCATTGACTGAGGAAAACTTCACAATCATTTAATCCATTAGTTTTCCACTCCCTATGTAAAAAACCCGGTTTCTTAGAAAAACCGGGTTTTTTAAAACAGTTTATGTGTTTCAAAACACTAGAAATTGATCTATTAAAAGACGGGTAAAGAGAAAAACAATTGCCAATCCCCAAACCCCAATCAAGATTTACTTGAAGCATCAACCAACCTTAGTTAAACCCACATTAGCGGGTGTTACCGAAGCCAGACGAGAAGGAGAAGAAACCACATTTTCTCGCTGACGAGGTAACAACAAAGGCAAAAATTGTTCATCCATAATGGAACTTGCCAAAAGTCGCCGGTATAAATCACTTAACTGAATAGCAACACCACCCCAGCTAAAATTTTGACTTACCCGAACCGGCGCCAAGCGTCGTAATTTTCTAGCCCATAATTCATCTATTAAAATGCGGTCAATTGCTGCGGCAAAACCGGCCACATCTTGAGGAGAAACCAACAAACCAGTTTCCTCTGAAATAACCGTAAACTTCAAACCACCAACATTTGATGCCACAACCGGAGTACCACAAGCCATAGCCTCAATAGCAACCAACCCAAAAGGTTCATAATGACTAGGAACCACACAAACATCAGCCGCCGCATAATACAGAGGCAAAATATTATGATCTAAACGTCCCGGAAAAATCGTTATTCCAGATAATTCCAACTCTTCAACAATATTTTCAATGCGTTTGCGTTCCCGTCCATCTGCCCCTTCTTCGTCGCAACCACCGGCAATAATTAATCGTAATTTCCCTTCTTTTCTGGCCTCAGAAATAGCACAAGCCCGAACCAAAGTTTCAATTCCTTTGCGAGGGTCAAAACGGCCGACATAAAGCACAATTTGCTCATTAGGATCTAGGCCTAATTTTATTCTTGCCTCTGCTTTTGGTACCACACGGAAATTACTAATATCCGTCCCACAAGGAATCACTTCAATATGACCTTTTGCAGAAACCAAAGACCGTAAAACTTCCTCTTCTTGAGGGCTAGTTGCAACCACAGCATGAGCTTTTTCTAAAATTTCTTGCTCAACTGAAAGCCGAATTTCTGCACTGGTAGGCCGGTGAGAAACAGCCTGATACTTCACCGCACCCAAAGAATGATAAGTATGAACTAACTGGATATTGCTTTTTTGTTTAAGTTGTAAACCCACCCAAGCAGACATCCAGTAATTAGTATGAATTAAAGGGTAATTTGTACCTTCTTTAAGTTGGAACTTTTCAAAAGCCTCCACAAAAGCCGGCATATAATCAAACAACTCATCACGCGGAATAAACTTTTCTGGGCCCGCTTTTAAACGAATAGTTCGACAATGAGGCGAATGCTGAACAATTGTAGGATCTTCTGAATTGACTTTTCGGGTGAACATATCCACCTGCCACCCCAATTTTGCCAAAGCTTCGCCAACTTGACGAACATACACATTTTGACCTCCGGCTTCTTCTTTGCCAATTTCTGCCGCCGGATCACCATGATCAGAAATTAAAGCTATGGGTTGTCGCCCCGGAATAGCCGGTTTTGCTGATGCAAAAGGCGATATAGAACTCTCAGCTTTTGAATGAGAAATAGAATCAGTTTTCATTAGAGAAATCGGCGGTTTATCTTTAAAAGACATACCTTTACCCTCCTGCACCGAGTTAGATTAAAGAATAAAACCAGAGGGGGTTTTAATGAGGGCTTTACATACACGCCCTCACCCCGAAATGAACCCTGCTTGAAATTTTAATCGTTACAAAATAGTCTTTTGATGGCTAGTCTGTAGGCAATTTTCAAGCTGAGGAACCTACAAAAAAGGTGGATTATAAAATCCACCTAAACAGCAGTTAAACTTGCCGTATGAAGATGACCATTTTGTGAGAAGCGTTGGCTTATAATTTGCCGATAAACTGCTTCATATCCATCAGTCATCGTTTCCGCGCTGAATTTTTGCTGCACATAATTTCGACAGTCACGGCGATTAAGTAGAACAGCTTTATCAATTGCTGCTACACATTCATCAACGCTGTGGCATAAAAACCCTGTTTTGCCATGTGCAATTACTTCGGAAGTTGAACCTAATTCCATTGCAATAACGGGGGTGCCGGTAGCCATTGATTCAATCATTACTAAACCAAAAGGTTCGCGCCATGTTATTGGGAATAAGGTTGCAACCGCATTGCCCATCAGCAAAGATTTTTGGGCGTGGTTTGCTTCACCTAAATATTCAATTTGTTTGCCGTCAATATGTGGCTTAATTTGGGTTTCAAAAAATTCTTTATCCACTGGATCTACTTTCCCAGCCATTTTTAAATGCCAGCCCGATTTTTTGGCAATTTCGATGGCTAAATGGGGGCCTTTTTCTGGAGAAAGCCGGCCTA
This sequence comes from Halomicronema sp., assembly GCA_036704045.1. Taxonomy (GTDB): domain Bacteria; phylum Cyanobacteriota; class Cyanobacteriia; order Cyanobacteriales; family Oscillatoriaceae; genus Ancylothrix. The sequence continues at coordinate 281,434 of DATNQM010000053.1, forward strand.
AAAATGCTAAATAAGGGGGATCTTGCGGCTTTTCATAAAATTTGTATGTGCTGACATCAACCCCGTTATAAACTGTGGCAATGCAGTTTAAATTTAAACTTGGTTCTCTTTGAGCATCGGAAATACTAACATAGGGCTGCTTAGCCGCATACCTAAACATTTTTTCGTTATCGGGAGTAAAAATGCCGTGCAAAGTGTGAACTGTTGGCGTTTTTACTAAATTTCCAAAGGGTAAGGCTGCACAGCCCATGTGGGAATGAATGATATCAAATTCACCTGCTTTTTCATAAACTCGGCTGAGTTGCAGCATTTCATAAATGCCGTATTCTTTTACCGAATTATCTAGGCGAAGGGCACGGGGATGTACTGATTCTAATTGAGCAAGGGTCTGTGAATCTCCACTTGCAAATAATGTTACTTCGTGACCCCGCTTTACTAATTCATTACAAAGTAATGCCACTACTAATTCTATACCTCCATAAGCTGGAGGGGGTACGCACTCCCATAGTGGAGAAATTTGAGCAATCCGCATTCTATACCTCCTGTTTGAGGTGAAGTAAATTACAGTCTTTTCTGTCGTGCTGTTTATTTTTGTCTGCTCTTAAACCAGCACAGGCTGTTACCTTTACACAAACTTTATATCTTTATGTTTTGTTAAGCAATACGGTTAACCGAACTCAACAAAGTTCGGCTTTTAAAGTATTAAGGCATCTACTTAAAGATAGAAAATAGTTCAAAAGCTAGGCTGATTTTATGCTTTTTTAGGATGTTTATTTTATTGGGAAAAGAAGGGGATCACTGCCCTGAAAGAGTTTCACTTTTTTCTTTGTCTAAACATCTATCCTCGCCTCACAATCTTTTTTTTTCAATTTTTTTAAGAAAATTTGCTACTTACCATGAAAAAATCCTTTTCATTTGTAATTTATTTTGCATTTTGCACGCCTAAAAGTGAATTATTAAGAATTGTTAAGATATTTTTTTAAAAATTTTCTATCTTTAGATATTTTCTATTTTTTAATGTTTAATTCTTAGGGGTGTTGACAAATTCAGAAATTTTGTTGTGGCGGGTTAGTTGTTAATTGCAACTGACAGGGGGCAGATGGTTGCCTGATCAAGATACTCAAATTAATGAGCAATATTACTTACTAAATTTTTAGTAGCAGGAAGATCTTTACAAAAATTTACTCTCAAACCCCTTACAAAGATTTCAGTATCTTTGGTAACATTTTTGTAAGAAGTCAAGAGTTTTTAACAAGAAACCCTTAATTTAAACCCTATATAGCCAGCGAGTTGAAGGAGAATAACATGGTTGCTTTACAAATTTGGAACGACGAAACCTTTGAAGACCAAGAAGCGATTACTTATCGTGCCGGTCAGAAAGTTGAGTTAAAAAACCAACCAGGGAAAGTCTACATCATTGCCGAGTATGATCCGATGATGGTGCCGCCGGTGTGGTTAGAAGGCGATGCCAAACCCCGCTATCCCGAAGAATTAAACCTTTTGCAACAACGTCCTGTCAGTATGGGGTCAGTCAACCTCCCCAGTGGTTGCAAAGTCCACTATATTGATTTTCAAGGTCACGTCAAAATTCTTAGCAAGACTTGTTAAGGTTGATTTCAACTCGCCAGGCTTTTTTTGGGCCATTAATTTTATTATTTTAGCTCGTCGGCTACCTTTACTGCGCGTGTTGGTTGCCTACGATTATTTTTTTATAATTCATTTTTATTTCGTCTGGAATATGTCTTTTATCCGCTCCCACTAGTCATCTCGCAGCGCGTAACGTCGAGTCATCTGTTCCTTCGTCGATTCTATTCTCAGCATTGCTGATTCCAGCTTACCTAATTGATCACACGCCCTAGGATTGCTATATTTATAGTTTTGTGGTTTTTATCCCAATAAGGCATTCTATACCGCAGACGCCGTTAAACTATTAGTTAACTTGCTACAATCCTAACGGTGAGAGTTGCTAATATTTCACTTTTATAAATAATTATTGTTTGAACACTATGTCTGATCTAAACCAAGCTTGGAAATGCGTGGCTGAATTGAGAGGGCATTCTAGTTGGATTTATGGAGTTCCAATTACTACTGATGGAATGTTAGCTAGTGTTAGTGGCAGTAGGATATTATTTTGGAATTTAGATACTCAAGAACTAGATTCTGTTTTTGAAAAACATACACATATCATATTCTCTCTCAGTCTTAGTTCTGATTCTAAAACTCTCGCTAGTGGTAGTCTTGATAAGACAGTTTGCTTGTGGAACTTAGAAACAAAAGAGTTAATTTGTACACTTGCACAACGCAAAGATCCGATTTATTCAGTTGCATTTAGCCCTGACAATAAATTACTCGCAAGCGGAGGAGGAAATAAATACAAAACTGCCGAAGGACAGAAAACAACAATTTATCTTTGGAGTCTCGATGGCAAGGAACTAATCCGCACTTGTGTAGGACATGATCTTAGAGTAAATAGTCTTGCTTTCAGTCCTGATGGTCAAATTCTGGCTAGCGGAAGTAATGACAATACTGTGAGATTATGGGAAGTCAATTCGGGTCAACAGTTGTATGTCCTAAAGGGTCACTTTGGTGGTTTTGGCACGGTTGCCTTCACTCCAGATGGTAGCAGCCTAATAAGTAGAGGTGGTGGTGGTATTAAAGTTTGGAATGTACAAACTGGAGAATTGCAGCAATGCCTTAGTGAACAGTCTGAACATACTAGATGCTTTGCAATTGATCCTACTGGTCAACTGCTCGCTTTTGAAGTACACACTGGGATTGAGATATGGAACCTAAGAAGCGGTGAAAAGTTACAATACTTAGATTTCAAGTGGCCAATTAGCATGAATTTCAGTGCTGATGGAAAATTACTAGCGAGTGGAGATGCAACTGCGTTTGAAAATGAAGAACAGGGTGGTTGTGTGAAAGTTTGGAGTGTTCCAACGCTAGATTTTGTAGCAGATCCAATTGATCAAAACTCCAATCAATCCGATTTAAATATTGAGCGTCAGAAACTTGAATCTGAGGGGTATTTTGATGCTGAGACTATTGAAGATGCTAGACGGCGGATAACTGCTTCCATTGTACAGCGGCAGGGACAGGCTGAATTTCGGCGTAAGTTATTAAAATCTTACGGTGGTCAATGCCCAATAACTAATTGTGATGTAGAATCAGCTATTGAAGCAGCACACATAATTCCATATCAAGGAACTGAAACTAATCATCCAACAAATGGTTTGCCGCTCAGGGCTGACATACATACTCTGTTCGATCTGCATCTACTGTCAATTCAACCAGATACCTATATTGTAGTAATTGCCCCTGAACTTATCAACACTTGTTACCAAGATTTGGCTGGTCGGAAACTGACTTTACCGCAGGATCAAAACGCAGCGCCAGATCGAAACGCTCTCAGTAAGCATTATGAAATTTTTCTCAGTAAGTGCAAGAGTAGTCAACCACCAGTAAGCTAACAACTGTGTTGCATCGGACCTATTAAAAATAATTACTAATCCTGCAAAATATCTTGATTTAAAAGAAATTTTAAATATTACAAAATTGGTAGATAATTCGTTTAGTTCCTTATCCAATACGCTAAAACCCAAACTTATCATGAAATTTTAACCGGCCACCTTCCAAAATTAGGAATAATGGATAGGATGGTTTTTGGGTATATGCTGGATGAATCTGTTTTTGTGTTGGTTTATGATTCATCTTGCTACTAAACCGGCCCGTCTCCTATCCCTAGATGTCTTTCGCGGTATCGCCATCACCGCCATGATCCTCGTCAATAACCCCGGAAGTTGGGACTATATTTATCCCCCCCTCAAACACGCAAAATGGCATGGTTGTACACCCACAGACCTAATTTTTCCCTTTTTTCTCTTCATCGTCGGTGTTGCAATGGCATTATCCCTATCTAAATACACCCCAGAAAACCGGCCCACAAAAATTGTTTATCAGCGTATTATTCAAAGAACCTTAATCTTATTTTTCCTAGGTTTATTTCTCGCCTTACTTTCCCTCACCCTTGATGCCCTTTTTAACAGCAAACCTTTTGATATTTCAACCCTCCGCATCATGGGAGTCTTACAACGAATTGCCCTTTGTTATTTCTTTGCTAGTTTAATCGTTCTCAACTTCTCGCAAAAAAAACAATGGTTAATCGCTGCTATTATCCTAATAGGATATTGGTTAGCACTGCAATTTATCCCTGTCCCCGGCTATGGCACCGGCAACCTATCAGCCAACGGAGAAAGCACCCTCATCGCCTACCTAGACCGGCTCATTCTCACCCCCAAACACCTCCTCAAACCCAACCCCGGTTTCGATCCAGAAGGACTCCTCAGCACCCTTCCTGCCCTCGTAAACGTATTAATTGGATACTTCACCGGCAGCTATCTTAAACAAAACACCCAACCCCAAAATCAAACCTGTATTCAATTAATTATCACCGGCCTTTCTTGCCTCATTATCGGGCATTTGTGGAGTTATCTTTTCCCCCTCAACAAACAACTATGGACAAGTTCTTACGTTCTTTATACAAGCGGTTGGGCCTTATTATTACTTGCCGCCCTTTACTACATCATAGAAATTCGCAACGCTAGAAAATGGGCAAAATTCTTTGAAATCATGGGATTAAACGCCATATTTCTCTTTGTGGGTTCGGGAATTGTAGCCCGTTTTCTGATTAAAACTCACATTGGTACAGGAGAGAAAACAGCCACAACTTATACTTGGATATATCAAAATTTGTTTTTACCCTGGGCCGGCCCTCTAAACGGTTCGCTTCTCTTCGCCCTCTGTACAATTATTTTCTGGTTTATTATTTTATATTTTATGTATCAAAAAAAATGGTTTTTTAAAATTTAATTTAACTCACACCTAGACAAAAATTAAAATTGCACCCTAACAACAACGGAGGCGTAAAACCCTCCCCCTCCGCCCAACCTTGACCTATAAACGTTGTAAGATGCTTTTGCCGTGAGTATCAGTACCACAGGTATTCAACAAACCGTGTTCAGCACTAAGATTGCACACCAAATCTGTTTGTCGTTCCGAAGGACACCAAGGAGAAGGATTATTATAAGCATAAAAAGCCTCCACCCCATCAATCCCCAACTGACGCGCTGTGGGAATTAACTCAAGCGCAGGAACGCGATACCGGCAAGGATGAGCCAAAACCGCCAAACCACCGGCCCAGTGAATAGCCTCAATCACAGTACCGGCCAGATAATCAGTACCTTTAGTTGTCTTACCTTGTAAATAAGGTTTCATAGAAGAACTTTCAGGATTAAAAGCATAACCGAGAATATGCACTTCACATCCGAGTAAATCCGCATTAATTTCCACCCCCGTCCACAGATGAGGTAAAGAAACATTTACCGAAGACTCAGCACGCTCATTAAGCCAACTTTGAGCAACTTGATAACCGCCAATACTGTGATGATCAGTAATTGCCAATCCAAGCAACCCAAACTCAATCGCTTGTTCGATCAATTCTTCTGGCTTTAACTGACCGTCCGAATAAACCGTATGCAAGTGAAAATTGTACTGAAAAGGACAAGAAGCAGCACCAACATTCTGAAAGACTTGCTTGAGTGCGGGCATATCCTGTGCTGGTGGCTTAACCGAAAAACGAGCCAAAGCAAGATTAACTGCCATAACTGCCACAAAAAAAAAAGTGAGTTCTTGTCCACTATATCTGAATTTTTGTAAAGAGTGCGACGTCAGGAGATTAAAGATTTTAAATTTTAAATGTAATATTTTAAAAGTCTATTAAACACAAGGCTTTGAAGATAGGGCATAGCAGAGTATTGAAAAAAATCATCCTCATCAGTAGATGCTTGCCGACAAAGTAGAACCTTAAAAAAGAGCGCTTAGGTGTAATTAACTAGACAAAAAATTGGGGAAATAAGCATAAATAACTACCCCAAAAAGTCTATAGAAAACTTTTTTAGAAAACCAACCGAATCAAGTTTTTAAGGGTAGCTGGTGGCCGGTGAGGGAGAAAAACACCCCCTCCAACCGTTAACACAGCGTAGCTCATTATTGCGCTCCCCCATTCCGAGTTTCCCAAGCTTGGTTTAAAAGTTGAGTCCAGCGTTTTTGTAACTGTTTTGCAGTACACTTAAGTGTTTTGGCAATTTCTACATCACTCAAACCACTACGCTTAAGTTCCATAATTTGGCGGTCTTCAGGAGAAAGCTTGCTAACAAAAGCTTGCCATTGTTGAGGAGCCATACCCAAATTTTGATCAAGATCCGCACCTAACCACTGGTGTACAAGCTTCCAATTATGAGAGCGAGCAAACTTTTCAACATGATATTTAAAGCGCTGTTGCAAGTAATCGCGTTGGCGAGCAGTCAGACCCAAAATTTCATCAATTTCTTGGGCAGCCAAATCTTGCAACTTCAACACCAAGTAATCAACACAATCTTTTTGACCTTGAGCCTCCAGATATTCCACCAACTCGGCCACCACGCGATCCCGTAACACAGCCTCCGCCGGGTCTATTGTATCGGCCACCATTTGTTCACGCACTTGCTGGGCTGCATGAGAACGGTTTTGAGATTCAGCTTCCTCGCCTTTGGGAAACTCGACTGCTTGCTCAATGTCAAGCACAGTTTCTTCTGGTTGGTTGTTAGCAAAACCTTGAGCGCGTAAAACAACCAACTGCTGAGCACCACGTCCCAAACTAATCCGGCGTTTGGCAAACTGTTCGGTAAAAGCCATGTATTCGGCTAATTCTAGCTGAGTGCGGGGTTGATAGTTTTCTGGCATTTGATTTTCGCGGCGGAAAGCTCGCAAAGATTCAATATAGAAACCTTGGAGGAAGTCTTCAATCAGGTTATACCGGCCTTGAAAACCCAACCGTGAGCGCAAAGGAGCAACGTGTCTGTAAACCATTGAACTAAGATTGCTATGCAATTCAACCCGGCCTTGTTTTGAGCCTTTTTGATAGTAATGCAAGCATTTTTGGACACGATGACGAGCTAAAACTTGCTGCCAAGAGCGAACTTGACCAGAGTTTTGAATACGGGGACTTTTTGAACAAATGCGCTCAATTTCTTTAGCCAAACGAAGGGCAACTTCTGGGACGCTGCGAGAGGTTGAGGAAATTTTTTCGTGGAGTTCTTTGATGATTAAATTAGTTAGAGAATCTGTGTCAAAGCCTGGTAGATTATCGATTTCGGCGGTTGAAGGTGAGGAATTATCAGCCTCGTTTTGATTTTCTACACTTTCCGAATCCGGGTTGATGCTGAAGTTGTTGGAAGTTTGATAAAAAGAATTAGTTAGGGGGGAGTTCATGGTTAAGCCTCTGGTGACGCACACGGTCAATTTTTTAAATAAGAGTCAAGAAAGTTAAGCTGAATTTTTTAATGTTGTTTCGTTTCAACTTTCTATGCTTTGACTGTAGGGGAGTTCAAAGGCTGATAGTTGGTTTGCTGTGTGACTACTCAAAGCGGTATTGGTGGAGTTTTTGCCAAGGTTGCCAGTTAGAAAAGTAGCTAAAAAAACCGATCCTGGGAGGTTCGGTGGAAAAGGAGGGTTGAATTTAATTAAATGATTGCTGTGTAAGAATTCTGGGTTTGTCTGCTGGGGAGAGAAAGGGTATTTTTTTGAAGTTTTTTTAGGTGTGTGGAAGTAGACAGTTTTGGAAGTGTCTTTTGAACAGCTTGGTTTGTCTGGGTACAAATGAACCGACTCGTTAACTGGCACAATGTTTAGGGAACTGCTTAATGGTTAATGCAGGATTTTTTTGAAAAAATCTAATCACACAAAAGTTCGGCTATGCTTTGTTCCCATCAGGATAGAAAAACAGGGGGTGTTTCCCCCAATGCCTAATCCTGATTTTTATTCTGCCGGTACAGCACCCCAGGCTGCTGCTTCTTGCCATCCTAAACCTTGGCGGAGGATGAGGGGTTCGCTGTTGGTGAAATCTAATATTGTGGAAACTTGATAGCCTGGTTCTTCGCCGCTGTCTATGATGATGTCTACTAATTTTTCTAGGGCGTCAAAAAGTTCGGCTCGTCCGACTTGCTCTTTTATGACTGGTGTCTCGACATCATCGTTAAAGAGGTGGGCGGAGGTGGAGATAATGGGATTTTCGAGGGCGTTGAGGAGGGCTAAGTTGATTGGGTGATCGGGAACTCGAATGCCGGTGGTTTTGCGTTTTGGGTTCATTACGAGTTTGGGGACTAATTTTGTGGCTGGTAAGAGAAAGGTGTAGGGTCCTGGGACTAAATGTTTCATGATTCGGTAGGCTTCGTCTGTTACGACTGCATAGTGGGCGACGTTGGAAAGGGAGGGAGATAGAAAGGTTAGGGGTTTTTCGTTGGACATTTGCTTGATTTGCCGGACTCTTTCGATGGCGGCTTTTGCGTTAAGGTCGCAGCCAATTGCATACACTGTATCGGTGGGGTATAGCATTACTGCACCGTTTTTTAGCGCGTTTTTGATTTCTTCGATGCGGCGCGGTTGGGGGTTTTGGGGGTGAATTTCGTAAAGTGTTGCCATTTTTGAGTTATGAAGATTGAGTAAGATTTATCGACTAATCGCAGGATTAGAATTGTCTTTAAGGGACTTTTGAGCGAGTCGGTGTTTGAAAGGGGTTTTTTTTGAGAGAATTGTTTTCTGTGTTACAATTGTACGGAAAAAATGGAACGGTGGTTTTTAGCTGAAATAGTGAGGAGTCTTTCAATCGTTAACGTTTGTGTCTTGTTTCCTCACAAACTCGTCACTTTCTGAGGTTATTTATTAACCTTTTTCTAAGAGTTGTTTCAAGTTGTGTGTTTTGGAGTTCGTTTTTTCTAAATTCAGGTATCGTAGTAGGAGCAGCCAAATAATTAAGTAATTCTTAAGATATGGGATGCCGGTCTTAGGGCCATTGGCCGTAAAGACTGATTTATAAACCATCGCTATCGATGGATTCACTCTCATGCGGAGGTTGTATGACTCCCTCAATGCTTCGCCAACTGTGGACAGTTGTTGAAAAAACTCAAGCAAATTTTCTGTTAACTTTGGATGATGCTAGTTTGGAGCAGTGGTTGCTCAGGCAGTTTAATCAGGAGCAGTCTCTCAATCGAGATGAGACAAGTGTGCTTAATGGTTATATTCGCTCTAAGCTTTCTTTGATCCGTGATTTGGCCCAAGAACGCCAGTTAACTGAACTGTTTGGGTAGGCTGGGTGTTCCCGGCATTTTTATAAAATAACCCAGATGCTCTGCGATGGGTGCCGGCATCCAGCCACAATGATATCTTGATGAGATGCACGGCTGGCTAGATTTGATGCCGGCTAAAATTTGCTGTCAAAAATGGTTTATATGGCTTTATTTTTGTGTGGCTGTTGACTGCTTTTTGCTTTTTCTTTTGGGGTAAAAGGAATTGTTGAGTGCAGAAGTTTTTTTGTCTGTGGCATTAATTGTAACAGGTTTGGTGTTTTTTTGGGAATTTTTGTAGGGTAGATTACATTGTTTTTTTAGGGGTTGGTTTGGTTATTTTTTCGGGCAAATGCTGAGATCGGTTTTAAAATTTTTGGCAGATTAAGATCGTAATTTGCATAGGTATTTAGAGAGTAGTGCATATTTAGTAGACAAATGTCAAGAACTGAAAGATATTTTTAATCGTACCCCCCTAGATGGGTCTGTGCTGAAGGGTCTATTATAGGGAGGGGGAGTTTTGCGTCCCTAAAAAAACAATGTTCACAGGTTTACACGAAAAGCTGATCAGGAGGTCTGCCTCAATGCCGAATAAAATTTTAGACACAAATATAGAAACATCGCAGATTTTGATAAGTCCGCTTGAAATAAAATCAAAATTACCTTTGACGGTGGCAAATAGCAATACGGTGGCGAAGTATCGTAAAGAAATACAAGATATTTTAGAAGGAAAAGATAACCGAAAGTTTATTGTGGTGGGCCCTTGTTCGATCCATGATATTAAAGCCGGTGAAGAATATGCTCATCGACTCAAAAATTTAGCTGAAAAAGTTAAAGATAAGTTTTTGTTGATCATGCGGGTTTATTTTGAAAAACCTAGAACTACGGTGGGGTGGAAAGGGTTAATAAATGACCCGGATATGAATGATTCTTTTGAGATTGAGAAGGGTTTGGAATTGGCACGAAGTTTTTTGTTAAAACTGACGGAATTAGATTTGCCAACTGCAACAGAAGCGCTGGATCCAATTGTGCCACAATATATTGGAGAGTTGATTAGTTGGACGGCGATTGGGGCGCGAACTACGGAGTCACAAACTCACCGAGAAATGGCTAGTGGTCTTTCGATGCCGGTGGGTTTTAAAAATAGTACGGATGGTAGTATTGAGGTGGCGCTAAATGCGATGCAAGCAGCGCGTACTCCTCACAGTTTTTTGGGGATAAATGGGCGGGGTTTGGTGTGTGTTTTTAAGACGAAAGGAAATCCTTATGCCCATATTATTTTGCGGGGGGGCAATACGGGCCCAAATTATGGGCCTCATCAAGTTGCGGCGGTGGAGGAAAAGTTAAAGGCTGCGAATTTGCCTACTAATATTGTGATTGATTGTAGTCATGGAAATTCGAGTAAGGATCATCGTAAACAAGGGTTGGTTTTTAATAGTGTGATTGACCAAATAGTTGAGGGAAATAAGTTATTGGTGGGGATGATGATTGAGTCTAATTTGTATGAGGGTGGGCAATCAATTCCTTGTGATTTGTCACAGTTGAAGTATGGAATTTCTGTGACTGATAAGTGTATTAGTTGGGAGGAAACGGAGGAGTTGATTTTGTCTGCTCATGCTAGACTTTAAAAAGTAGGGTGGGCTATGCTCGCTAGGGGGCCGGTGGGCATTGCCCACCATAGATTTATGTGGATAAGTAGGACGAGAAGTGTGAAGTTTGGGAAGGGGAAATGATAGGGGGTAAAGGTTTTGGTTGTGGGAAGTTTGGAGGTAGTTTTTTTAAAAAGGAATAATTAAAGTTTTGGAAAGTTTTATTTGTAGGATATTTTGGTTGATTTTTTGGAGTTTTTGATGGGTGAGTTAATGAGAAGGGGATGGTTGGAAAAGGTAAGGGATGTGTTGCAGTTTCGTCACGATTTGGTGAAAAATATGTGAAGTATGCAAAAGTACGGGTTTTTAGGATAAAGAATTATGTCTGAAGAGTTTTCTCGTCGTTGGTTTCTGAAGTATGGTAGTGCTGCGTTTTTGGGTTTGGCTTCTACTGGGGGAAGTAAGGTTTATGCCCAGTTAAAAACTGGTGTTTCTGGTGATAAGATTGTTGCAAATTTACAAGGTTATATTCCGCAGTTGATGCAGCAAGCAAGGGTGCCGGGGGCGGCGGTGGCGGTTGTTAGGGAGGGGCGTGTTTTGTGGGCTGGTGGTTTTGGTGTTAAAAGTCGTAAAACGGGGGAAAGGGTAACAGAAAATACGGTTTTTGCGGCGGCTTCTTTGAGTAAGCCGGTGTTTGCTTATGCGGCGCTAAAAATGTGCGAACGGGGGCAGTTGAGTCTGGATTTACCTTTAACTAATTATACGGCAAAACCTTATATTTCTGATAAAAGAATTCAAGAGGTTACAACTAGAATGGTGCTTTCTCATACGGCGGGTTTTCCTAATTGGAGTGGGGATGATCCGGTATGGTTTGATTTTAATCCTGGGGCTAGGTTTAGTTATTCTAGTGAGGGTTTTATTTATTTGCAAAGTGTGGTGGAACGTTTGACAAAGGAGCGTTTTAATGATTATATGATTCGCAATGTTTTTGCGCCGTTGGGGATGGTAAATAGTAGTTATGTTTGGAGGCCGGCTTTTGAGTCTATGGCGGCTAATGGGCATGATCGTGGGGGTACTGTTTATCCTTTAAGCCGGCCAAAAGAGGCGGTTTCTGCGGGTAGTTTACGGACGAATGTAAGAGATTATGCTCAGTTTTTGATTGCGATGATGGAACCGGGAATTTATGATAGTCCGTTTCGGTTAAATGAGGATAGTTTGGCGCAAATGGTGCGCCCAAATGTTGGTATTAATTCGTCTCTTGGTTGGGGTTTGGGTTGGGGTGTTGAACAGACTCCAAATGGTGAGTTTTTTTGGCATTGGGGTGATAGTGGTATTTATAAAAGTTTTGCTTTGGGTTCACGAATGTTTCAAACTGGTGTGGTGATTTTAACTAATAGCGAAAATGGTTTAAAAATTTGCCAAAATATTGTGAAGTTGGCTTTGGGTGGTTCTCATCCGGCTTTTGATTTTGAGATGATTGAGTATTAAGTTTTTTTGGGAAAAATCTAGTCTGGATCTGCGGTTGGTTGTTTTAACCGCAGATGGGACAAGAAAGTTTTTAAAAATTAGGCTGATGAGGTGTTTTATCTAAAAGTTGGGCAGTTTATAAGCCTTTATTGGTAATGCTGAAAAAGAAACTTTCAAGGTGGTAGCATACTTCAGCATTATGTTAAAGGATATGGGGATTGGGAGGTCATAGGGTGCTAATAATATAGTATTTTTCTGTTGGGGAGGTACGATGGAAAAAAGCTTTATACTTGTAGGAATTAAAAATAATTAATAATTCAAGAATTGGGTTTAGGTAATAAGGGATAACAGGAATATTAGAAATAGGCTAACTCTCGCTATTATTTGAATAATATGCTGCGATTTTTGAATGAGTTAATGATTAATTTTAGTGGGCCGGTGGAGGATGAAAGCAAAATTTTAATAAAGTAAAAATGTGGCTAGTTGTACATATTGGCTTGGCCGGTGAAGAACAGAAGTGTAGTTATTCAATCAACCTAATATTTAATTTTCCCCTAAATAAAATTTAGGATTTTTTTAACAGTTTCCAAATAAAATAACAGCTATAATTTGATAAAAAGGATTAAGCAAATGAAAAGACGTAACTTGTTATTTTATTCTTTTTTATTTTTGGTGGGGTGTACGGCTGGAAATAGTAATAAAAATAAGCCTTTTTCTCAATCTGTGACAACGAAACCAGAAAAACTTAGAGTTTCGATTACTGAGGTTAAAGGTATTGATGAATTAGAGCGAGATTACGGTGCATTGCGTTCTTCTTTAGGGGAAATTTTAGAGCAAAAAATTGAATTTTTTCCGGTTCAAAATTATCTAGCTGCTGTTGTGGCGTTGCAGTCCAATCAAGTAGATTTGGTATTAACTGGCCCTTCAGAATATGTTGTTATTCGCTCAAGAACAAACGCCACTCCTGTGATAGGAATTTCACGGCCAAATTATTATTCTCTTATGTGTGTACGAGCAGACAGCAATATTAAATCTGTGGGAGAATTGAAAGGCAAAAAAATTGCTATGTGGGATGTAGGTTCAACCAGTGGACATCTGAGTCCCATTAAGTTTTTAATCGAAGCAGGACTCGATCCCAAATCTGATGTTAAAGTCGAGATGATGCGAAGCAAAGGACTATCAGCTTTAAACAAGGGTGAGATAGATGCTTGGGGTGGTTCAGCGGTTAAATATGAAAAGTTTATTAAAGAAAATAATTTAACTGAAAAAGACTTGCCGGTGCTTATAAAAGGGCCCGATCTTCCTAACGATTTATTTGTTGCGGGTAGCCAGCTTAACCTTGAGTTTGTTGAGGAACTTCGCCAGCGTCTGCTTAATAATCAAACCAAATTAATTGATAGCCTTTCTGCTGTAGAGGAAGGTAAATTTATTGGTTCTAAATTAGAGCCGGCACAAGATAGTGACTATGACATGATTCGAGAAGTTTATAAAGCCATTGGTCAAGGAGATTTTATTGATTAAATAGGGGATTATTTCTGTTAACAATAAACGGTTTTTAAGAAATAGTTTTCATTGATTAACTATCAGTTGAAAATTAACGTATATTTACGATAAGGTTATCAACCTATTAAAGCTAGATAAAAAAATTACACAATCTAAAAATTTATGCTATGATTAAACCTAATGAGGTAGGTATAAAAAATACCTAAAAACCTCTCAGGTTTTTTTCTAAAAAAGAAAAATTATTTAAAAAAATAAAATTATTTTTTATGCTGTTTCAACAGTTTAAAGTTTTCCAGAAAAAGGAAAAAAATTCTCTCTTATCTGAACAGCAAAACAAACCAAAAAATAACAAAAAAACTCACCAAGAATGGTTTGTTTTTTTGGGTAAATTAAGTATTGCTAAAAAAATTAGTTATGGATATTTTCTCGCAATTATTATTGCAGTTTTAGGTTCATCAATTGGTTTAATAATTGGAGACACTCATCAAAAAAAAGCTCAGGAATTATTAACACAGGCATATACTCAACAAAACTTAATTTTAGAGCTAGAAAAAGCAGTCCTTGAAATGCGTTCACACCCACAACGCTTAATAACAGTGTTGGGAGATTCAATTTGGTTTGAATACGAAACGTCTAAGTTTTTTGGGGATGTAGAGAAAGTCAAAAAAAATATTAACGATTTAGAAAACTTTGTTAATCAATACCCAAATAATATTGCTGCCGATCCAAGAGAATTAAAAAACCTTTTAAATAACTATAAAACGGCTACTGATGGCTACATAAAAATAACACAATTTGTCTGGAAAACCATAGATCCAGCATCTTTAAAAGCTTCTGAAATTTCCGAGGCGCAGCAGCAAATAATTACTTTTACAAAAGACTCGAAAGCCATTGACATCAGCATTGAATTTGACAGGGTTTCCGAAAGTTTTAATCAAATTATAAAAAAAGCTGAAGAACAAAAAATCGGTGCAATTTACAAACTGAGTGAATCGGAAAAACTGCGTTTACTAATTATTATTAGTAGTATGATTCTTGCTGTAATGACGGCAATTTTTTTTGGTTTTTATACTAGCCGACAAATTGCCCGTCCCCTAGAATGGGTAAATCAAGTAGCCCAAAAAGTTACGGAACAATCTAATTTTAAATTAATTGTACCCGTTTTAACAAATGACGAAGTAGGCTCGTTAGCAATGTCTTTAAACCAACTGGTTCAATGGGTGGGAGAATACACGCAACAACTAGAAACAGCGCGCCAAACTTTAGAACAAAGGGTAGAAGAACGCACACAAGAATTGACTAAAACACTTGATGAACTTAAGCAAACCCAAGCCCAGCTAATTCAAAGTGAAAAGATGTCATCTTTGGGGCAATTAGTTGGGGGTTTAGCTCACGAAATCAACAATCCGATAAACTTTATTTATGGAAACATAGAATATGCCACTCAATATAACTTAGATTTGCTAAAATTAGTGGAACTTTATCAACAGCACTACCCCCCTACGGAACCCACCATTGAAAAACAAATTGAAAGCATGGATTTAGAATTTATTTATGAAGATTTACCGCAAATTTTAGCGTCTATGAAAATGGGAGCGGAACGGATAAAACAGATTGTTTTGTCTTTAAGAAATTTCTCTCGATTGGACGAATCTGAAAAAAAAGAAGTTGATATTCATGAAGGTATAGATAACACATTGCTTCTTTTAAATTCTCGCTTAAAAAAAGGGATATCCTTGCAAAAACAATATAAAAAATTGCCTTTAATTAAATGCTATCCCGCGCAATTAAATCAAGTATTTATGAATTTTTTAACCAATGCCATTGATGCTGTAACTGACGCCAAATGGCAGGAATGGGCAACCGGCCATATAGAAGAAAATAAACCGATTCCTACAATTGTGATTAAAACAGAAAACCTAGAAGGAGAATTGATTCGGATAACAATTTGGAACAATGGCCCAGCTATCCTCCCAGAAATAAAAAGCAAACTATTTGATCCGTTTTTCACAACCAAGCCTGTCGGCCAAGGCACCGGTCTGGGACTTTCAATTTCTTACCAAATCATTCAAAAGCACCAAGGAACAATTCAAGTTTTATCTGAACCAGAAACCGGCACAGAGTTTACCGTTACCTTGCCAAAATCTTATTATTGAAGTAATTAAGTTTTTTAACTTTACATAAAAATATAAAAATTTTATGGCTAATTTATATATTTTTAGTTAATCTGAAAAAAAAGCATTTGTGCTGCCCTAACTCCTAAACCGATGACAATCTACTTTTACACTACCGGCGATAAATATGGCTGCTTTTCCAACTTTTCCGCGCATGGTTTTGAACTAGACGGAGTTTATTGGCCAACCTCTGAACATTATTTCCAAGCCCAAAAATTTGCCGGTACTCCCCACGCAGACCAAATTCGACAAGCAAAAACGCCAAAAGATGCAGCACAAATGGGGAGAGATCGTAAACGTCCCCTACGTTCGGACTGGGAAACAGTTAAAGATGATATTATGCGAAAAGCTGTACTAAAAAAATTTCAAACTCACCAAGAAATCCGCGAAATACTATTAGAAACTGGAACGGAAGAACTAGTTGAAAATTCACCCATAGATTATTATTGGGGATGTGGAAAAGACGGCACCGGCAAAAATATGCTGGGCAAAATTTTAGTAGAAATTCGTGAAATTATCCGTAATAACTCAGCTAAATAACCCTACCTTTGGGTTAAGTAGTAGTTATATAAAAAAGTGGTGGTAATCGGATTTTATCTTGGGAAAAATTACCAATTTAGACAAAGAAAAAAATGAACAAAAAAGAAAGTTTGAAAAATTGAAAATTACCAAGAAACAATAATGAGACTAAAATAAAGTCAATTTTTAAAACCTATCTATACCATGAAAATAGAAATACAAACCTTTACAGTTCATAAACGTTTTGCCCTAACAATCAGTAGGGGAACTACAGCCCAAACAACAAATATTTGGGTAAAAATAGAACACGACGGCATAGAAGGATGGGGAGAAGCTTCGCCTTTTTCAACCGGCATTGAACCACAAACAACAGAAACCTTAGTCAAAGCCTTAGAAAAAATTTCGCAAATTTCTGACACCTTTAATCCCCTCAACCGGCAACAAATAGAACGAGTATTAACCGAACTAAAAACCCCCTCAGCCGCGCGCGCTGCTATTGACACAGCCCTACATGATTGGATGGGAAAAAAAGCGCAACTTCCCCTATGGAAAATGTGGGGTTTAAATTTAGCATCTATCCCGCCTACCTCCGTAACTATTGGCATAAATACGCCAGAAAAAGTCAAGGAAAGAGTCCGAGACTGGCTAAATTTAACCCAAGCAAAAATATTAAAAGTAAAATTAGGTAGCCCCGAAGGAATAGAAGCAGATAAAGAAATTATTTTAGCCGTCAAAAAAGAAGCGCCCCCCACAACCCAAATCACCATAGATGCTAACGGAGGATGGGATTTAGCAAATGCAATTCAAATGTGTGAATGGTTAGCTGAACAACAAATAAAATATGTAGAACAACCGCTACCACGAGGTCAAGAAAAAGACTTAATTAACCTCAAAAAACACTCAACTCTACCCATTTTTGTAGACGAAAGCTGTTTTACCAGTCGAGATATTCCACTGTTGGCAGAATGCGTAGATGGCATTAACATAAAACTAATGAAAGCCGGTGGATTAACAGAAGCAATGCGAATGATTCACACCGCCAAAGCCTGCGGATTACAAATCATGTTTGGGTGTTATTCTGATAGTACACTGGCTAACACAGCTATGTCTCACCTCGCCCCCCTAGCGGATTATTTAGACCTTGATAGTCACCTCAATCTTACCGATGATTTATTCACCGGCGCTACTCTACAAAAAGGTTGTTTAATTCCAAACGAAAACCCTGGAATAGGCATTCAAAAAACCCAAAAATAACCGATTTTATTTATCTGCGTTTATGGCATTTTAAAAAATATCAAACCCACAAAAAAAACCATGCTAACCTCTCAACATCGCCTCGCCATTCTATTACATGAAGGCATACGCGGCACATCAGGAAAAACCGGTCTTGCCTTGTTACGCTTTAGTGAAGCGGAAATCGTCGCCGTCATTGATAAACAAAGTGCGAGTGAATCTCTCACACAACTAACTGGAATAGAGCGCAATATCCCCATTGTAGCCTCACTTCAAGACGCTCTCATATATCAGCCAAACGTCCTTGCCATTGGTATTGCCCCCTCTGGCGGAGCCTTGCCGGTTGAATGGCAAGAAGAAGTCCAACTAGCTATCAAAGCAGGCATTTCTATCGCAAATGGATTGCATACCAAAGTTGTTAGCGAAACAGCCTTACAACCTGGACAATGGATTTGGAATATGCGCCAAGAACCACCAAACTTAGGTATTGCCGGTGCTAGGGCGAGAACACTTAACTGCCGCCGCGTTCTTACCGTCGGTACAGATATGAGTGTTGGCAAAATGTCTACAAGTATTGAACTCAACCGTGCCTCTCACCGGCGCGGCTTGCATTCCAAATTTATCGCCACCGGCCAAGCTGGCTTAATGATTGCCGGCGATGGTATTGCCCTTGATGCTGTTCGTGTAGACTTTGCCGCCGGTGCCGTTGAGCAAATTGTCCTTCAGTATGGCCAAAAATTTCATACATTATATATTGAAGGTCAAGGCTCACTTTTACATCCAGGCTCAACAGCCACTTTGCCTTTAATCCGAGGCTCACAACCTACTCACTTAGTATTAGTTCATCGAGCCGGTCAAATTCACGTCAAAAATAACCCTGAAGTTGTTATCCCACCTTTACGGGCAGTTATACAACTCTACGAAGTAGTGGCCGGTGCTGCCGGTGCCTTGCAACCCGCCCCCGTTGTCGCCATTGCCCTCAACACCCATCACCTAGACGAAACGGCCGCCAGAGAAGCCATCATTCAAACTCAACAACAAACTGGCCTTCCTTGCACCGATCCCGTCCGCTTTGGGGCTCATATCATTTTAGATGCAATTATTCAGCAGTAATCTTATTATCTTAATCTCGTAACTAAGCTAAGCCTGGTTACGAGAAAGCAGTAAAAAAAGATTATTGCCAAACAAAAACCTTAGCCGTAAATTCGGGCAAATCAATGCTTAATTCATTGTTTTCTACATTTACATCATAATTATCTTTCCACTCGTGCCAAGTGCCGTTTTCTGGGAAATTTGGAACCACATAATCCCCAAAATAATTACCAGAAAAATTCGCCACCACAACCACTCGTGACCCCTCATTATTCCAGCGAACATAAGCCAAAACATGACTATCAGTATTTTCGTGAAAAAACTCAATATCAGACATCAAAAGTGCATGATGATGTTGTTTTCGTAGGGCAATTAAATTCTTATAAACATCAAACAAATTGCGATTAGCTTCATTGTCTAACAAAGACCAATGTAAAGCATTCTTTTCATTCGGTTTTCGTGAAGTATATTCCCCAAACTCTTGCCCCATCCAAATCATCGGAACACCTGGGGCTGTCATCAAAATAGTTGCCCCTAATTCAATACGTTGAAAAGCCAGTTTATCAAAAACTCCACAATTACCAAAATCTCTAATTAAACGATTTTGATCGTGATTACTTAAATAATTAATTACCTTAGAAACTCCTACAGGATAACCTTGTCGGCGTGGATCTAAAACCTCTTCAATCTTTTCTAAATCAAACGTATTTGTACAAAGTTCAGAGACAATAAAATTATGAAAACTATCATGCCAACTGGCATCTATTGGGCCGTTGGGAGCAACAATATCTGGTTTTTCAGGGACGTGTTCACCAATATTATAAAACGGTTTATCACCGGCCGTTTTTTTTGCTTCACTGGTAAGCCATTCAAGAAACGGAAAATTATCCATTTGTTTGAGTGCATCATAGCGAATACCATCAATATGATATTCTTGAATCCAATAGCGAACCACATCACCCATAAATTCTTTTGCAGGGCAAATATTGAGATTTTCATCATAGCCATCATAGTTAAATTCCGGCCCCCAATAATACTCGTCTTCCGGGTGATGCCGGTCATGGTAAAACCAGTAATCCCGATCAATTTGAAACAGCGGATTATCTTCTGAACAATGATTATAAAGTTGGTCTAAAATAATCCTAATACCGCGACCATGACACTCATCAATTAGCCGTTTTAAATCTTCAGTAGAACCGTAACGGGGATTGGGTGCAAAAAATAAACTCGGCGTATAACCCCACGAATAATCATCACCCGGACACTCTCCCACTGGCATCAGTTCAATAGCATTAATTCCCAAATCAGACAAATAATCTAACTTATCAATAATATCTTGATAAGTGCCTTTTTTACTTTCATCGCCCTTCCCACCAGAAAAGTCTTCAACGTGCATTTCATATATAATCAATTCGCTATCCGAGGGGAGAGGTTTATCATCATGTTTCCAGACATAACTATCAACAACTTTTGCACCGTCTTTGATGCGAACAATTCCATTTTTTGATTTAATGTCAATTTCTTTTACATAAGGATCGTTAATGTCTACCCACTCATCGGATGGAAGTGACCAACTCTTAGACTGAATGCGAAACTTATATTCATAAATCCCATCTTTCAAATCAACAAAGCTACGAAAATAACCTTTGTCGTCTTTTTCCATCGCAATTTCTTGCCCCTCAGAAAAAGAACCAATTAGTTTAGCTTGATTGTTATAGGGAGCAAATAATTTAAACTCAATAGAATTTCCCATAAAAATGAAATTTTTTTGCTGTTTTTATAACATAACTTTAACACTTTTAAAAAACTTTCTACATCCTTCTAATGGCACAGCTTGCTTTTTAAAATTCTGTAACTATAGATACAGAAAACCGAATTTTAACTATATGAGTCTGTTTGCTCGTAACCCTAAACTTAACCATTCTTCTTACCTGTGACAGATGTTCGAGTATTTGATATCCGATAGTTTATTATTAATAACAATAAAAACCCATTGCCCCTATTGACCTGGGACTAAACGCGCAGGTCAAAAAAATTCAACAGACCGATAAACTTAACGCTTCCTAAAGCGAAAGCGAGGATGCAAAATGCCTATGGGGATAGCTAAAAACGCAAGCAAAGGATCTATTACAAATGCTGATGGCAGAAGGTAGAAGAAGAGTACAAATAGAGGGAATTTCGCCAGAAATTGATGGGGGAAAATTTCCTGTTAAGCGAACAACCGGCGAATGGCTCCGCGTCGAAGTAGATATGTTTTGTGATGGCCATGACGAAATTTCTGGTGTAATTTTATACCGAAAGGAAGACTCGACCGCCTGGTTAGAAGCCCCCCTTTTTTACCTTGTTAATGACCGTTGGTATGGCAACTTTACTGTCACAGAAATGGGCCGTTATGTCTATACCATCACCGCCTGGGTTGATCATTTTTTAACCTGGCGTAAAGCAATGGGAAAAAAAATACAAGCCGGACAAGATGTTTCGGTTGATTTATTAATTGGGGCGCAATTGTTGGAACAGGCAAGTCAGCGAGCCACCGGCAACGATCAATCACAACTTTTAATCGGTGCTAAAACGTTGCGTTCAATTCAAAAAGAAGACCCTTATAACATAGAACAAAAAGTTTTTTCCGAGCATATTGCCGGTTTAATGAACAAATATCCAGACCGCAATTTTGCCACAACTTATGAAAAAGAACTGCCCATAGTTGTAGACAGAGAAAAAGCCAGATTTAGCGCCTGGTATGAAATGTTTCCTCGTTCCTGTGGTGAACCAGAAAAACATGGCACATTTAAAGATGCGATTGCTAGATTATCCTACATTGCAGAATTGGGTTTTGATGTGCTTTATTTGCCTCCAATTCATCCCATTGGATATCAATTTCGCAAAGGCAAAAATAACTCAACGACTGCCGAAGAAACAGACGTAGGAGTGCCTTGGGGTATTGGTTCAGCAGATGGTGGTCATAAAGCCATACATCCCGACTTAGGAACAATGGCAGACTTTCAAGAATTTGTCAAAAAAGCTGCTGAATATAACATTGAAATTGCCCTTGATTTAGCCTATCAATGTTCCCCCGATCATCCCTATGTAAAAGAACATCCCCAGTGGTTTAAAGCCCGTCCCGATGGCACAATTCAATACGCAGAAAACCCGCCAAAAAAATATCAAGATATCTACCCCATAGATTTTGAAACCGAAGATTGGGAAAATCTTTGGCAAGAATTAAAAAGTGTTGTAGATTTTTGGATAGAGCAAGGTGTTAAAATTTTTAGGGTCGATAATCCTCACACCAAATCCTTTTATTTTTGGGAATGGATGATTGGTGAAGTCAAGAAAAAACATCCAGATGTGCTGTTTTTAGCAGAAGCATTCACTCGCCCAAAAATGATGTATCGGTTGGCAAAAATAGGATTTAGCCAATCTTATACCTACTTTACTTGGCGAAATGCAAAATGGGAGTTAACTCAATATTTTACAGAACTTACAACCTCGCCTGCCTATGATATTTTTCGGCCGAATGTGTGGCCTAATACCCCCGATATTTTGCACGAATATTTGCAGCATGGGGGAATACCTGCTTTTGTAATTCGTTATGTGTTGGCGGCTACCTTAGCGGCAAATTACGGCATTTATGGGCCGGCCTTTGAAGTGTGCGAAAACCGGCCCCTAAAACCCGGCAGTGAAGAATATCTCGACTCGGAAAAATATCAAATCCGAAATTGGGATTTAAACAGTCCTTACAGCATCAAAAATATCATTGCGCGGGTTAATGGAATTCGCCGCACTCACTCAGCTTTGCAAACCAATCAAAACTTAAAATTTCAACAAATAAATAATGAGCAAATCATCTGTTATACCAAACAAACAGAAGACTTAAAAGATATTATTTTGGTTGTGGTCAATCTTGATCCTTTCAATACACAATCAGGGTGGATTTATTTACCCTTACAAACCTTTGAAATCGATGGAAGTCAAGCTTATCAATTGCATGACTTACTCAACGATGAACATTACACATGGTGGGGTGAATATAATTATTTAGAACTCAATCCCTATCATAAACCGGCACATATTTTCTCGATTCGGAAGTAAGTTTGTTATTACCAAACTAAAACCACGAGATAGGCAAATTATCCATTTTTTCTGAACACAAAAAACCATCAAAAAAGACAGGATTAAAAATGACAAACACGACTTTAAAAGATGATCCATTGTGGTTTAAGAACGCAATTATTTATGAAGTACCAGTGAGAGCCTTTGCTGATAGCAATGGTGATGGTATTGGCGATTTTCGAGGATTAACAGGAAAACTAGATTATTTGCAAGATTTAGGTGTAACTGCATTGTGGTTATTGCCATTTTTTCCATCGCCTTTAAAAGATGACGGTTATGATATTTCCGACTACACCACAGTCAACCCAATTTACGGCACCTTAGAGGATTTTCAAGAATTTTTAGATGCTGCTCACCAACGTGGTTTACGGGTAATAATTGAATTAATTGTTAATCACACTTCAGACCAACATCCCTGGTTTAAACGAGCAAGAAAAGCCCCAAAAGGCAGTCCAGAATATGATTTTTATGTTTGGACAGATAACCCAGAGAAATACAAAGAAGCGCGAATTATTTTTAAAGACTTTGAAACCTCCAACTGGAGTTGGGATGCAGTTGCTCAAAGTTATTACTGGCATCGTTTTTATTCGCATCAACCAGACCTAAACTACGACAACCCAGCCGTACAAAAAGCTGTTATTGAGGTGCTAGATTTTTGGCTGGCAATGGGAGTAGATGGGTTGCGTTTAGATGCCGTACCCTACCTGTATGAACGGGAAGGAACCAACTGTGAAAACTTGCCAGAAACCCATGAATTTTTGAAGAAATTACGCCGGCACGTTGATGAGAACTTTCCCAACCGAATGCTGTTAGCAGAGGCAAATCAATGGCCCGAAGATGCAGCACAATATTATGGGAAAGGTGATGAATGTCACATGAATTTTAACTTCCCATTGATGCCGCGTTTATTTATGTCTTTGCGGATGGAAGATAACTTTCCAATTAGCGATATTTTAGCGCAAACCCCCGCCATTCCAGATAATTGTCAGTGGGCAGTTTTCCTGCGAAATCATGACGAATTAACCCTAGAAATGGTAACAGATGAAGACCGGGATTATATGTACCGCGTTTATGCTCAAGACCCCGAAATGCGGGTAAATTTGGGCATTCGTCGGCGTTTGGCACCGTTGTTAGGAAATGACCGTCGGCAGATTCAATTGTTGAATAGTTTATTATTGTCTTTGCCCGGAACGCCGGTGCTTTATTATGGCGATGAAATTGGCATGGGAGATAACGTTTATGTCGGAGATCGCAATGGAGTAAGAACTCCGATGCAGTGGAGTCCAGATCGCAATGCCGGTTTTTCACAAGCCAATCCGCAAAAGTTATATTTGCCGGTAATTATCGATTCTGAATATCATTTTGCAGCAGTCAATGTAGAAGCGCAACGAGCTAATCCTAACTCGCTTTGGTATTGGATGAAACGCATAATTGCAACCCGAAATCGCTTTCAAGCGTTAGGGCGAGGAACCTTTGAATTATTGCATCCAGATAACCGCAAAGTTTTAGCCTTTACCCGCACCTACAATGATGAGCATATTTTGGTAGTGGCAAATTTATCAAGGTTTGTGCAAACTGTTGAGTTAGATTTGTCAGCATTTAAAGGGTTGGTGCCGGTGGAAATTTTTGGTCGCACTCAATTTCCACCTATTAGCGAATCTTCTTACTTTCTCAGCATTAGCCCCTATAGTTTTTATTGGTTTAGTCTCAAACTTCAGCCAACTATAACCAACGTACCCAGAGCGCAATCACAATTACCAGTTTTGACGGCTACTAAGACTTTTGAAAAGATTTTTGCTCAACCGCAATCTTTAGAAACTCGCAAATTTGTTTCCCAACTAGAAGCTATTTTGCCAGATTATTTGCAAGGATGTCGCTGGTTTGGAGGCAAAGCCCGCACAATTCAAAACACACAAATTGTTGAAGCAATATCTTTACCCTATAAAGATATTAATGCTCAGATGATTTTCTTGAAAGTTGATTATATTCAAGGAGATCCAGAAACTTATCTTTTGCTGCTTTCGTATGCCGAGGGAGAACAAGCAGCAATGTTGTTAGCAGAAACGTCTCAATCGGTGATAGCTCGTTTGCAAGTTTCCGATAGCAACGAAGCCGGAATTTTATTTGATGCCGTTGCTGATAAGAGCTTTTTGAATTTACCCTTAGATGCCATTGCCAGCAATAGTTCCTATCAAGGTATCGAAGGCAAATTAGTTGCTCGTTTAACAGATTTATTTCCACAATTGCGGGGGAACTCTCCTTATTTAGAACCTTCACCCTTGAAAGGAGAGCAAAGCAATACCTCTATTTTTTATGGGGACAAGTTTATGCTTAAACTGTTCCGAAAAATTGAAGAAGGTATTAACCCTGATCTAGAAATAGGATTATTTCTAGGCAAGAAAAAATGTTTAGAACATTTTGCTAATATAGCTGGGTGGTTAGAATACCAACATCCCCTTGCTAAAACTATGACTGTTGGTATTTTGCAAGAATTAATTCCCGATGCTCGCCCAGCTTGGGATTACACTTTGGATAGCTTGCGAGATTATTTTGAGCGAGTCGAAGTGCTCTCAGAATCAATCGGAGAATTACCCTATGTTTCGCTACTAAATTGGCAAGAAAGCGAAATTCCTGAACTGGTAATCGATACCATTGGCTCCTATTTAGGTAATGCTCAAATTTTAGGAAAACGCACTGGTGAATTGCATATTGCCCTTGCTTCAGACTCAGAACATCCCGACTTTTTCCCTGAACCTTTTACCTCGTTTTATCAACGGTCTATTTATCAATATGCTCGCAACCAGTCGGGCAAAATTTTACTGTTGTTAAAACAACGTCTAAAAACTTTACCAGAGGAAACTCAAAAACTTGCCCAATCTGTAGTCAACCGAAAAGAAGAAATACTTGACCGCTTTGGATTAGTTATTAACCTAAAAATTACTGCAATGCGGACTCGTTTACATGGCGATTATCACTTAGGACAAGTGCTTTACACCGGCAAAGATTTTATTATCATAGACTTTGAAGGAGAACCAGCCCACACCTTAAGTGAACGTCGCATGAAACGCTCACCTTTACGCGATGTTGCCGGAATGTTACAGTCTTTTAATTATGCTGCTAAAATGGCACTACGCAATGAAATAGAAAGCGGCATGGTACGGCCTGAAAATGTGCCTATTATGCAAAAATGGGCTGATTTTTGGTACTCTTGGGTTAGCAGTGCTTTCCTAAATGCTTACCTAGAAACTGCCGTCAAAGACTCATTTTTACCGCAAACAAAGCAAGAATTACAAGTGCTTTTGGATGCCTACATTTTGGAAAAAGCTATCTATGAATTGGGCTACGAACTCAACAACCGGCCCGACTGGGTAGACATTCCTTTACAACGCATTTTGCAACTACTTTCCTAGTGCATTAATCTGCCCACCATTAACATCAGGTGGGCAAGTTAACTGCCTAGTAAATGCCACAAAACTAACAAAAATTAGGAAAATTATGACTGTTACATACCCAACAATCACCACCGATTTTTCCCTCATTACCGAAGACGATCTTTACTTATTTAACGAAGGTTCCCACTTCCATCTCTACAACAAACTGGGTGCTCATCCTGTCAGTCATAACGGCACCAAAGGAACTTATTTTGCAGTCTGGGCACCCAACGCCCGATACGTTGCCGTCAAAGGCGATTTTAATGGCTGGAATAAAGACAGCCACCCGCTAAAATTACGCGCAGCATCAGGAATTTGGGAAGGCTTTGTTCCCAATCTTTCCCAAGGCATAGTCTACAAATATCACATCGTTTCCCATAACAATTACGAAGTAGAAAAAGCCGACCCTGTAGCCCTTGCCAGCGAAGTTCCCCCCAAAACAGCCTCCGTTATTTGGGATAGCGAATACACCTGGAATGATAGCGAATGGATGGCAAAACGTAGCGGAATTAATAACCTCAATTCCCCCATTTCTATCTACGAATTGCACATAGGTTCATGGATGCGAGTGCCCGAAGATGGCAACCGTTCTCTTTCCTACCGAGAACTCGCCCCCAAACTGGCAGAATATCTCAAAAAAATGAACTTCACCCACGTTGAATTTCTACCAATAACTGAACATCCTTATTACCCTTCTTGGGGCTATCAAACCACCGGCTTTTTTGCCCCCACAAGCCGCTATGGAACTCCCCAAGACTTCATGTATTTGGTGGATTATTTACACCAAAATGATATCGGAGTCATCTTAGATTGGGTTCCCTCCCACTTCCCCACCGACTTACATGGATTGGCTTATTTTGACGGTACACATCTTTTTGAACACGCCGATCCCAGACAAGGTTATCACCCCGATTGGAACAGTGCAATTTTTAATTATGGACGCAATGAAGTCCGCAGTTTTTTAATTAGCAGTGCCTTTTTTTGGCTAGAAAAATGTCACATTGATGGCTTGCGTGTTGATGCTGTTGCTTCAATGCTTTATCTCGATTATTCCCGCCAAAATGGTGAGTGGATACCCAACCAATACGGCAGCAATGAAAACCTCGAATCTATTGCCTTTTTACGCCGGCTTAATGAAGCGGTTTATACCCATTTTCCTGATACAATGACTATTGCTGAAGAGTCAACATCTTGGTCAATGGTTTCTCGTCCTGCTTATTTAGGCGGTTTGGGATTTGGCTTTAAGTGGGATATGGGATGGATGCACGATACTTTGAGTTATATGTCGGAAGATCCAATTCATCGTAAATATCATCACAATAAGCTTACTTTCCGAATGCTTTATGCGTTCAATGAAAACTTTATTTTGCCCCTTTCCCATGATGAAGTCGTTCACGGCAAAGGTTCGCTAATTAACAAAATGCCGGGAGATTGTTGGCAAAAATTCGCTAATTTGCGGGCGCTTTATGGCTATATGTACGCGCAAGCAGCTAAAAAGTTGCTGTTTATGGGATGCGAGTTTGGCCAATGGAGTGAGTGGAATCATAATACAAGTTTAGATTGGCATTTGTTGGATAATTCTTTGCATTCTGGTTTGCAAAAATGGGTGGCGGATCTTAACTACATTTACCGCGAAGAACCGGCACTGCATGAGTTAGATTTTGATTGGGCTGGTTTTGATTGGGTTGATTGTAATGACTGGGAAAATAGCATTATCAGCTTGATTCGTAAGGGTAAAAATGCTGAGGAAACAATCTTAATTGCCTGCAATTTTACGCCGGTTCCTCGTTATAATTACCGCCTTGGTGTGCCGACTAGCGGTTTTTGGAAAGAAGTTTTGAATAGTGATGCCGGTGAATACGGCGGTAGTAATTTAGGCAATTTTGGTGGTGTTCATTCTGAGGAAATTTCTTGTCATGGACATGAATTTTCTGTGAGTTTGACTTTGCCTCCTTTGGGGGTTGTTTTCTTTAAGTTGGGGTGATTTTTTTCACACAGAGGACACAGAGGTTTCGCAGAGGGACACAGAGGTTCTTCTGCGTTTCTTTTTTTGGTTTTAGACTTGAGGGTTTGGAGGAGTGTTTATTCCTTCGCGTTTTCCGACGCGCTAATCACTGGTATTGTGCTGATTTATATGCTTTTCATATCTAAGATAATATTCCTATATTTCCGATTGCTTTGAAATCAAAAGATGTTGATCCGGTGATAGATTTACAGCCATTAGTAGAATTTATTTATGAGGATGCAAGTTACTATTTAAGCATTGATTCTAACCAAGAATAAATTTCTCTATTTTTAGAAAAATATGCAAGTTTTACTGATGATTTAGTACGATAAAAATAATGCTGATAATAAAAAAGCCGATTTAAATAAACCGGCTTTTTTATCAACCTATCCCAACTTAAATCAGGGCAAAATCAGATGCCTCAATCAGGGAAATATCAGTGCCGTTGAGGGTAGCCAGCAACTCGTCACCGCTACGGATTAAAGTTGCAGTTCCTTGGGAAGCTATTGTTAACTGTTGGAATGTTAAACCGCCTCCTAAAACAATCACATCTTCTCCGTTAGTAAAATCTAAAATTACATCACTTCCACTTTGTTTTTGCAACAAAAAGCGGTCATTTCCTGCACCACCCGTCAGAGTATCATTGCCAAAATCACCGGCCAGAAAATCATCGCCATTTCCCCCCGTTAAACTGTCATTATCCTTGCCTCCATAAAGGCTATCATTTCCCTCACCGCTATCAATTAAATCATTTCCAGAATTACCAAAAATCAAATCATTTCCATCTCCCCCATTGAGGGTATCATCTCCTAAATTTCCGCAGACAATATCGGCACCGGTATTTCCAAATAGTAAATCGTTATCTTTTCCACCGTGTAGGGTGTCGTTTCCTTCGCCACCTTCGAGGGAATCATTGCCGGTATTTCCAAATATCAAATCGTTACCGTTATTGCCATAAACTAGGTCATTTCCTATTTCCCCCAGCAAGATATCATTGCCATCCAATCCCAACACCACATCATTATCTTTGCCGCTGTAAACAAAATCATCACCGTTCCCTGCATCAATATAATCAGCGCCGGTATTGCCAAATAGAAAATCATTGCCATCATTGCCATACAAATTATCATTTCCACCGCTACCAATGAGCCAATCATTGCCAGTTAAACCAGAGAATTGTTCCGCAACTTGACCACCAATTATGGTATCATCTGTTGCTCCTCCTTCCTGTGTTTTTTCAACCGTATTCGCATTAGGAACCGCAATACTATCAGAAGTTGGTGCCGGTGTTGGTGTTGGTGCCGGTGTTGGCGTAGGCGTTGGTGCCGGTACCGGTGTTGGCGTTGGTTCAGGTGTTGGCGTAGGCGCAGGAATTCCAAATAGCGTAACGGTGCCACTAACCTCATTAGAAACTGCCAGCATCGGTTGATTATTTGGACTATTTTCTGCCGAAATAAATTTTAAGCCTTCTGGTGAAATATCATTGCCGGTTTCTCCACTAAAATTATTGTTATTCAAGTATTGAACAAACACAGGCTTTGTGGGATCACTAATGTCATAAACCATCACCCCGCTAATGCGTTCCAAGCCAATAAAAGCATAGGTTTTTCCATCAATAACTCCAGTGACAACCGCTTCTGGTTCTACACTTTTATTATCGCTGCGAGTATCAACACTTTCTGTATCTCCCTCCGAGTTAAATGCTTGGGGAAACAAAGCAGCAGTAATCTGTTCAAAGGCATCCCCACTATCATAAACTAACTTGCCTTGTGCATCCCAAATTGAAAACGACCGGCCCCCAAAAGCAAACAATTGATCATAATCACCATCCCCATCCGTATCGCCATTTGCTGCCGTCACTTGCAACCGGCCTAATGCTTCATCTGCTTGCAATTCAGCAGCATTAGGAAAAACAGTTTGATCAAGAATTAAATCTTTAACCCGTGTTTCCTCACTGTAACCATCATAATCGCGGCTGTCGCCTTCATTAGCAGTGATAATGTAAGTTTGACCATTAATTTCAAAACTGGCAATAGCATCCGGTTGATACATACCAAAAACCGGCCAGTTTTTGATATTAATTCCCCCATCTCTATCACTGGCATCAAGGGCATTGTTAACCGCATAATCTTTAAAACCCAAAGGAACAATATTTGTAATCGTCGCCGTAGCAATATCCAAAATAGCTACCGCATTACTTTCTTGCAAAGTAATCCAAGCCGTTTGTGAATCCGCAGAAACCGTAATATATTCCGGTTCTACATCTTCAGCCAGTGTTGCATTCGGCCCAAAAACGCGCAAACCTTGCGATTTTAAAGCCTCCAATTGAGCATTAAATCCTGTAAAAGATGCCGTTGTTACTGTTGCATTTGCCACCCCATTAGACAAATCAATCACACTCACAGAACCTTCAGGATCAGTCGTGTAATCGTCGCTTGGTTCCCCTTCATTTGCCACCAATACCTTTAACCCATCCGGGCTAAAAGTTACCATATCCGGCAAGGCACCCACCTCAACAGACTTTAAAAAATCCCCATTCGGATTAAAAAATGCAATAGTTCCGGGTGCTTGTTTATTAGAATTTTCAACCGCTACCGCAACAATACTTTCGCTTTCTCCGCCAGGGGAATACACCGCCACACTATTTGCAACAGCGCCATAAAGTTTGACATCAATTTCAGCAATTTTTGTCGGATTTGTAGGATTATAAATATCCAAAATATCAATCACAGCCGCCTGTGCATTTACCACAAATAAACGCTGACTTTGGGAGTCATGGGCAACAATTTCTGCTGCACTTTCTCCGGTAATGCCGGTGCTGTAACTGCCCAATTTTGTAAAATTAAATCCACTTTCCACCGGCACCGTATCTTGCCGCACCGCTAAATTTTGAATTCGCTCATCTTCACTATTAGCAACATCCGCACCATTAAAACTTCCCACCGTTGCCAAATAATCAGCTAACGCTTTTTGTTCGCCCCCTTCCGTCGTAAAACTAACCGTCGTTCCCGCCGGCACTAAATCAACACGATTAGATGTTTCAGCAAATGCCGGAAACGGATAACTATCACCACCACCGGCCAAAAAATTCAGCGTAACCGTCCGAAAAGTCCGCAGTGGATCGCCAACAATTTGCCCATCTTTTACTACAGTATCTATCACATTGCCGGCGCTATTTTTCACCACCAAAGATTTCACCCGACTACCCACAGGCAAACTGGCATCAAAGCTAAATTCCATCCCTCCAACTTGCGGAAATTGACCCGGTGTTGCCCCTGATGCCGTCGCCGCCACCCCATGCTCTATCACCTGTTTTAACTGCGCTGCATTCAACGTTAAAAGCGTCAGAGTATTATTAAACCTCAAGGAATTTTCGATATCTAATTGCGAAATTTCCCCCGCTTCTTTTCCTGCTTCTGGGTTCCCCACCGGCGGCGTTTTTTGTCCAGCATTAGGGTCATTTCCCCCGCTACCCACAACCGCACCAATAGAAGCGCGAATTCCGCCACCATTTTTAATAGAAATTACCACCGACTGGTCAACTTTTTGAGCAGCAGATAAATTCGCATCCGCCGTGATATTTCCGAAGTTCGTTTCTTGGGTACGGACATCGTTTCTTTCACCATTTAAAAATACCTCGGTTTTGCCAAAAGTATTGCCATCTTTGCTAAAAATCACCTCAGAAAGCGCATCTGTAACCGCTACAATTTGGGGGTTAGGCGTAGCATTGCCGGTGTCTGTTACCCCTTGCTCATCCGTCGCATAGGCACCGCTAATATTGGGGTCAATACTGCTCGGAATTAACACCCCATTATCATCAAATTGCGCCACCAACCGGCCCACATATTCATAATTAGCACCAGTATTTACAATTGCCACCGGCTCACCATTTGCCGAAGTTTCTAAAATTGGATAAACCCCACCTGAAGTATCACCAACCCGCAAACGATCTGTACTATCTGCCAACAAAGTATGAGAACCACCGGCAATAATTACATCAACATTTCTCAACCGCGAAGCCAGTTCAATTTCTACTTGCAACTGCTGCATATGCGACAGCAAAATAATCTTATTAATTCCTTGGGCAACTAAGGCATCTATAGCTGGTTGAATTGTTGCTGCCAAAGCATCAAAATCTTCGGGATTTGCCGGTGAAACCACCACCCCACCCGGAGAAGAAATACTAGGCAATAAAGGTGTTGTTGCCCCCACAATTCCCACTGGTTGCTCTTGCACTTGAATCACAGTGCTTTTTGCAATTGTTTTCGGTTGAGGTGCTTGTCCATCCGCAACAACAAAGCCAGCTAAATTACTATCATTCGTAAAGTCTAAATTTCCACTGAGATAAGGAAAAGCTGTGCCTACATAGCCATTTCCAGAACCAATTAAAGTGCCAATAGTTGCAGTACCAAGATCAAATTCATGGTTGCCAAAAGCCGACGCTTGAAAACCAATATTATTAGCAATCACAATATCCGCTCGTCCGGTTCCTTCTCGACCCAAAAAAGACCGCATACTGGCATCACCACCGGCCACTAAAAACGGCCCCGGAATGTAATTATCACCCGATGAAAGAATCAGTGTTTGTTCAGGATATTGAGCTTTCAACGCGTTAATCACAGCAGAAAATCGGGGTGCATCTTGCAAAGCAGCGATGCCGGCTTCCAAATCAGAAGCGTGGAGAATTTGCAGAGTAATTGCCATAAATTAATTTTGCGGATTAGAGAGCTTTTTTTGCCACATTTTCAATTCCTACGCTCTCATTTAAAGCACCCAACAACGGTTATATTTCAGTTAAAGGCTTAATAAGTTTTGGTTATTTAGTAGGTTGGGTTTTTCAACCCAACCTTTTTTTATACCCAACTCCTTGAGGCTTTTCTAAACTTTTTTATTGATAATTTTATTCCCAAAAAATCATTAGCCTTTTATTTCCTAAACACAGCTAAACCATTATGCACGCGCGCCGCAGTTTCGGGAAGCCGGTTAATTAACTGCCCTCCCAGATATAAACTTGTTGAACTTCCCCCATCTAAATTAAGCGCTTCTGTTGCCCCTAATTTCAGCATTAATTGAGCCGTTTCTGCAAAAGTGACTCCCTTCCCACCTACACGATTATGAATTGCCGCAATCAGCAATTCTCCTGCCGGTGTAATTCCCAAACAACTACGAATCGCCATTTGTTTTACATAAGCATCACTGAATTGTTCTGCCGGTGCATCAATAGCAACTTTTCCCTCTTGCAACAACACCGGCCCCGCCCCTAAAATATGGGGAAATTCCATAAAATCTGCCGGTACTGTTGCCGTCTCCAACTGTACTTTATTCCCCACCTTAAACGAAGTTGCCACCGAAGCAAATGCACGCAAAGTTAATAAGTATCCATCCTTGGGAATAACCACCGGCTTTTTATTTGTTCCTGTTCCCCCAGGTGTTTGAGCAGTGACAGCATTATTCACGACAGTAATAATAATTTCATCATCCAACAAAGGAGTATAATTTGCTCCCCATTCCGCTGTATAACGACTAATTCCTGCCTTAACAAAACCGCTATTTAATGCTATCGTTGCGTAGCGTTGTCCGTTGGCAGTAACCACTGTTTCTTCCAAAGCTAATCGAGCAATTTTTACCAATCCTTCATCATTCCAAGCAATAGCCCCTCGGTTAAAATTCGGGCCGGCTAGCCATTTACCATCGCGCCGAATTGCCCCCAAAGGCAAAACATTATTCCGATTAAAAAATCCCGCATTAATCGCCGCCAAAGCTTGCCATTTTTGCGCCATTGGTATCAAAGAACTCGTCCCCGCCATACTATTCGGGTCTGCCCAAATAGGCCGTAAAACCAACTCAGGATCTTTTAAATTTACACTCAGCCAATAAACAGGAAAACGGTCAGTATTAATTCGTAAATATTGCTGTTGCCAACGCAGAGAACTTACCCAAGAAATTTGTTTTTCAACCAAAGCATCAGGTCGCAATTCTATAACCAATCTAGGAGGGTTTGCTACTGTAAAAAATTTCAATCCAAAACCATCCGGTAAGTTGCTTCTTAGAGTGATTTGATTATTACTCGGAAAAGCAAAAGGTTGTCTCGGTCTTTCTGTCGCTACGGCAGTTTCGCCTTCATTTTTATCGCCGGTTGGCTTAACATTTGGATTGCTTAAATCGGGTGGGTCTATAGGTCTTGGTCTATACTGTTCTAAAATATATTGCGGTGCCGTTGCTTCCAAAACT
Organism: Halomicronema sp.; assembly: GCA_036704045.1. GTDB lineage: Bacteria > Cyanobacteriota > Cyanobacteriia > Cyanobacteriales > Oscillatoriaceae > Ancylothrix. Next base: position 315,949 of record DATNQM010000053.1, read on the forward strand.
GCCACCCATTCAGTATTTTGTTGATAAACTTGAATAGGAGTAGGCCGGTTAAAATTAATGGTAATCCTACTCACCGGATTTAAATCTTCAAAATTTATCAAATCTATCGCTGCCGGTGGCGTAATAATTTTGAGTGTATTTCCCTCAACTTCTACCAGCAAATTATTAGCTTTTAATAAAGCCGTGACATCCAAAAAACGCAACGATTTTTCTAAGACAACGGGTAAAATAAAAGGTTTACCTGGCTCAGAAAACCACCCCACCGGCTGTTTAAAAACCTCCCCAGAATTTAATAACTCAACTCCCAGAACTTGCCCCGCCGTCACTTCGCTTAAACCCGTCCGAGGCGAACTGCCATAACCCCACTGAACCCAAACACCGGCCGTAGTTTTTCCATTAATTGAAATACTTTTACCCTCGCGGATAATTTTCGGTTTTGGTAGTTCTACAATAGCCGAAGAAATAATCGTCGGTGCTTGTCCCAAACACACCAAAGCTTGATAAATAAAAGCAGCCACTTCCCCACGAGTTCCACCGGCATTTGGGTTAAGAATTTTAAGGTCAGAAAAATTCACAACTAACTTAGCAAAAGTCGCAAGAGTTATCGGTTCTTTGGCATAATTAGGAATTTGATCTGCATCACTATAAAAATCAGATAAAACTAAAGTTCCACTATCTCCACCAACCCAAGAAGCAATACCCAAACCGGCAACTAAAGCCACCAAAGCTTGCACACGAGTTATATTTTCTTGAGGGAAAAACCTATGATTAGGAAAACCCGATAAAAACCCACATTCAAAAGCTCTTTTAATTGCCCCAGCGGCCCAAAAAGAATCAGAAACATCAATAAAATCAATATAATTTCTAGTTCTTGGACGTTGAAAAGCTTTTAATAAAATTGCCGCAAATTCAGCACGAGTCATTACATTATCTGGACGAAAAGACCCATCAGGAAAACCACTAACAATCCCGCGAGTTTGTAAAGCCGAAATAAAAGGAGCAGCGGGGTGATTAGAAATATCAGAAAAAGCCGATAAAGTATTTGTCATACAATCAAACAAAAGGTATGCTGGGCTATGCTCACCATATCATAAGCCGGTGAGCAGAGCCTAGCCTATCAGCAAAGATTGACCACCATCAATCCAAATTTCTGTGCCGGTAATGTGATCCGACAGATCCGAAGCTAAAAATAGCACTAATTGTGCCACCTGTTCTGCACTTCCGGGCTTTCCATCTGTCAACGGAATTTGACCTTCTGGGAATTCCACCGGCTCTTTTACATCCTCAATATTGCGCTTTTCTGTATTGCTATCAATACTAGTATTAATAGCCCCCGGACAAATCACATTTACCCTGATTTTAGATTCTGCTAATTCCAAAGCCATCATTTTTGTAAACGCAACTTGAGCAGCTTTTGTACAAGAATAAGCCGTTGCACCAGTATTACTAAAAACACGAGTTCCATTAATAGAAGACGTGATAATAATAGAACCGCCATTGCGTTTTAATAACGGAATAGCATATTTAACAGTTATAAACGTCCCAGTTAAATTAATATTAATAGTTTTTTCCCATTCTTCCACCTCCAATTCTTCCAAAGGAGCCCATACACCATTAATACCAGCATTAGCAAAAACAATATCCAACCGGCCCCATTTATCCTCGACTTTCTGATAAACAACTTTCATATTTTCCGGTTTAGAAATATCTCCAACCACCGGCATTCCCTCACCACCAAAGCCCTCAATTTCCCTGACAAGCTCTTTTAACTCATCATCTTTTCGGGCCACAACAGCCACCTTTACACCCTTTTTAGCCAACAAAACAGCGGCGGCTTTGCCAATACCCGAACCGGCACCTGTAACTAACGCTACTTTATTTGCAAGTTCCATAACCTAATACACAAATTCTTCCTTTAGCTAGAGGCTATTAAAACGCTTCCACCGCTAAACTACATCTATCATTAGGAGCAACCTGCCGTGAAACTCAAAGAGATTATCGGCCTATTTAAACAAACCTTTGCCGAATGGCAAGAAGATAAAGCCTCTCGCTTGGCAGCAGCTTTAGCCTACTACACTGCTTTTTCTATTGCCCCTTTATTAATCATAGTTATTGCTATTGCCGGCTTAGTTTTTGGGCAAGATGCCGCCCAAGGAGAAATTGTCGGACAACTTCAAGGTTTAGTGGGTAGAGAAGGTGCCGAAGCCATCCAAACCATGATCGAAAATTCCCGCAAACCCAGCGAAGGAATTATGGCAACCCTAATAGGATTTGCCTTTTTAATATTTGGTGCAACCGGCGTTTTTACCCAACTTCAAGATGCCCTTAATACCATTTGGGAAGTAGCCCCAAAACCAGGTGGCGGCGTTACGCGTGTTGTCAAAGAACGTTTTCCGTCCTTTGCAATGGTCTTAGCCATAGGTTTCTTATTATTAGTTTCTTTAATTTTAAGTGCCGGTTTAGCAGCCTTAAGCAATTATTTAGGGCATCTTATCCCAAGCCTACAATTAGTCTGGCCCATAGTAAACTTTCTCTTTTCCTTTGCCCTCGTTACTGTTTTATTTGCCATGATTTATAAAATTCTTCCCGATGCAGAAATTGCCTGGGGAGATGTTTGGATAGGCGCTGCCATTACTTCCTTATTATTTACCATTGGCAAAACATTAATAGGATTGTATTTAGGCAACAGCAGCGTCGGTTCAACCTACGGTGCCGCCGGTTCATTTGTAGTTCTATTATTGTGGATAAACTTCTCAGCCCAAATCCTATTTTTTGGCGCTGAATTTACTCAAGTATATGCGAACAGATACGGCTCAAGAATTGTACCAAGCAAAAATGCCGTCCGTCTCACCGCCCAAGATCGAGTTCAACAAGGCATTCCCCGCAACAAACACGTCCAAGCCATTGCCGAACAAGACGAAAACTGGCCCGCTTCTGAAGAAGCCCAAGAACCCCAACTCACCCCCACCACCAAACGCAAGCCACCCCACCCCGCCGCCATCGCACTAAGTATGCTAATTGGAGCATACCAAGCAGGCTCAAAACTTTTTTCCGGCAACAAACGCACCAAAACAAAATAACTTTCTGCTGATTTATTACGGCATTGCTTAACAAAATAGTTGGGTTATTCTCCTTAACCCAACCAACCAAAAAACCTAAACTTTTTATTTAAAAACATCAAAAATATAGCCAAAAAACAAACTCTAATCTATTTAAATAGATTTACTTAATGGAAAAAGCAAAAAACTAAAAATCTATCTCCCAGTTCCCTCTATAGGCAGATGTACGAACTGAAGAATGAATTTTTAAATAAGAGATAAGACATAATCTCTTTGAGGAAAAAATTATGAGTTGGCTAAAAAGACTCTTTGGCTTAGAAAAACCACAAGAAAACCAACCCCCCCAACAACAAACCCCATCACAACAGCCCGTCTCTCAACAACCGGCCTCAGCACCCGCAGCCACCGCCCCTATTCCTCCAGAAAGAGTAGGCTTACATGGAGAATACGATCAAAGCGGTTTAGCAAAACGTGTCGCCCTAGCATTTGATCAAAACTCAGAAGTTGCAAATATTGACACAGTATATGTTGCCCAACTTGGCACAACCATCGTCCTCAAAGGCAAAGCCCCAAGCCAAGAAATACTCAACAAACTGGTTTCAATTGCCCAAAATGTACACGGAGCAACCGCCGTACAAACCGATCAAGTCAGCATTGGTTAAAGCCTCAGAGAGTGGGTAAAATCCCACTCTACCGCCCCAGCCAAATAAACAATCCTTATTAAGAGGAAATTCATGTTTCAAATTACACAAATAATCACAGAACTGTCAACTAGACAACCCTGGCTTGCCCAGTTGCTAGCACAGCAGCGAGTAAACACCGCCGAAACAGCAGCACGCAACTTTTCGGGGCCAGAATTTTTAATGGCATTATTATCAGGTGTTGTTTTAGCTTTTGCCTTTCAACTATTATTTACAAACCTTTCTGTCGCCGCCGGCATCTCCTATTTAGGACGCAAAGGAGACGACCACGACAACAGCAAAGATGATGACAATGACTTTGGTTCAACCATCCGCAAAATCAGTACCGGCGTTGGAATTTGGACAGTCATCAGCGTTAGCGTCGCCATCTTCTTTGCCAGTTTACTAGCCGTTAAACTCAGCTTAATTTCCAGTCCTTGGCTAGGAGCCATCGTCGGCTTAGTCATCTGGGGAACCTACTTTTGTCTACTCGTTTGGGTAAGTTCCACCACCGTCGGCTCCCTCGTAGGTTCCGTCGTCAATAGCGCCACCGCCGGCTTTCAAGCCCTCCTGGGAACCGCCAGCGCCGCCCTAGGAGCCAAAGCCGCCAGCAACCAAGTTGTCTCAACCGCCAGAGAATCCGCCGCCGCCGTTCGCCGCGAACTAACCGCCGGTTTTGACCCCAACAGCCTCCGTGACAGCGTAGAAGACTACCTCTCCGCCATCAAACCCCCCGATCTTGACCTAGGAAAAATTCGCTCAGAATTTGAAAACCTCCTCAACGATCCCCAACTCAAAGAACTCGTCAGCAGCGGCGGAATGGCAAACATTGACCGCAGCACCTTTGTCGATGTAGTAAGTTCCCGCAGCGACCTTTCCAAGCGCGATGTTAACCGCATCGTAGACCAACTCGAAAAAGCCTGGAAACAAGTAGGTAGCCAACTCCAACAGCCCGCCGACAACATTTCTACCCTCATAAACTACCTCAAATCTGCCAATCCCAACGAGCTACTATCCGACCAACTGAGCAGCAAGCTTGAATCGGTAGTAAACGAACTCAAAAAACGCCGTAAAACCCAAAACCCTAGCATGATGAATCAGGCCGGAACCCTGGCTTTAAATACATTAATGGGAGTAGTTTTAGGACGTACCGACTTATCAGATTTAGACGCCCAAACCGTCATCAACAAACTCAAAGAAGCCACTGATAAAGTCGAGCAAACCACAACCGCTATCAAAGAGCCGGTGCGCCCCTACAGCACCATCCGCGCTGACGTTGATAACTATCTGCTAAACAACCATTCTTGGCAGATGAACACCGGCACCGTCGCGCGAGAATTCAGAGATATTTTATACG